>NZ_CP108081.1:9000000-10200000 GCF_036182465.1 Streptomyces sp. NBC_00258 | reverse complement strand
TGCCCTGGAGATAGCCAGACCTGAGATCGCTCCCGCGGACGTGACCTGTAGTGCGAAAACGTTCCATTGAACATTTGCTCGCCGTTCCACCTCCGCACGTAGTGCGGAGTATTCGGCCAACGCGATCTGACTCTCGACCTCTAAACCTGCACGCGATGAGTATCGCCCCTCGGGCCCGAGATTGTCGGGAGATTGCATCATCGATCGATTCTGCGCCTAGGAGTGCGAAGATCGCTACTCTGTCGACCAGTCGATCTGGCGGCAACACGTACAGACGGAGGATCACTTACAGCCAAACCTCGACTGGCTGCCGCTCCGGACGTACCGATGCGCATGTTGCTTGCAGCCCTGTCGGAGGGCACCGCCGGAACTCCATCTTCCTTGCTTCGCATCCCCAACACCGCGCTGCTTGGCGCGGCCGGACATCACACCTGCAGTCGCCCCGCCCCTCAGCCGACGAACGACAACCGAACCCGGCGGTCAGTATTGTCCCGGTTGGTGTCCGCCAAACTCCGTTAAGGCAACCCCCGTTTGACTCGCATCCCTCGTGTCTGGTGGTCCTCCCCCAAGGCTCCAAGCGCCCTGACAGGTCGCCAGCTCGTAGGGAACCTCCAAAGCGAAAGAGAGTGAGTGAGTTGTCGGGACAGACGCCCTCCGACTGAGCATTGGATCTGCTGATTGGTCTTTGATCCCGGCTCAGGTTCCGCGCCAGTTCAAGGTGGATTCACCGGTGAGGCGGCGGGCCATCCGCTCCGCGGCTGCCTCCATGGCAGCCGGGGCCTTCAGCCAGCGCTCGCCAGCGTCCAGGTGCCGGCGGTCGATCGGCTGCACCAGTCGCGCCGCATTGAGGACGTCGGCGAGCCGGTGCTGGGCGGGGTCGGAGTACCGGACCACATTGGTCAGCACCGCCTCCGCCCCCGGCTGATCAGGTAGACCCCGTCGGCTGTTGTGACGCCTACCGACGGTTGGTCATCTCGACCCGTAGTTGGCAATTGCCCCATTTCGACCTCCTGCGACAGGCCCAAGCGTCTGCCGGAGGCACGCACGACCGGGCCGACCCGCGAGGCCGACTGCCATCGGCGGATGCCGGTGCCGATCCCTTCGGCAGGACTGGGGCGCCGCCCTCGGTTTCGAGCCGTCGAGCTGTAGTCCGCGTGGGCACCCGACCCGCGTCACACGACTGTCTCCGACGGACACTTCATGGCGGAGGAGGCTCCCGACGAAGTGGTCAAGGCCGTAGGGCCACTGCCAATGTCCTGGGCCTCGGCCGGCTTCACCAACATGCAGGCGACCGCCACGATCATCGCGCGCCTGACGGGCAGCGAGGTTCCGACCACCGGGCCGAAGTACTACGGCAACCACGTCAGCCTCGGGCGGCGGGACGCGATCTTCCAGATGGTGGACAGGGACGTCCGGTCGAAAGTCCTGGTATCTGGGCGGCAAGGCCGCCGCGCGTCTCAAGGCGAACGCGTTCAAGGAAGCCGGGTGGGGCATCGCCCACACGACCTTCGGCATGCCCAAGCGCAGGCGCCGCCTGGCCACCGCGCCCGACCGGGCCTGTACAAGGGACGCCGCACAAGTTGTTCCACTTGGACAGTGCAGCCATCGATCGGTTCGAGGCCAGCCGACCGGCTGGCCTCGCTCGCATACCGTCTGCTCGGCTCGGCGCAGGCGCGCTACGGACGAACGGCCAGCGTCTGGTTGCCCCAGCCGCCCCTGGAGGGCGACCCGACCGTCGGCAGAAAGCATTCACCAAGCGCTGCAGTACCGCGACGGTATCGGGCTGTTCAGGCATCAGACATCGTGAGCGTCAGGCCTGTGCGCTACCGCCCAGCAGTGCCTCCAGATCGGCGGCCGCGCCGGCGCCACCGTCTTCGAAGAGGACCTTGTTCAGGAGCGAGGGCAGCCTGTCGGCCGGTTCGTTCAGGAACGGCTCCAGTCGCCGGGCCAGCTGCGCGGGGTCCCTGCCCAGACCGTGCCGGGCCAGGACACCGACCGTGCGGCCCCAGAGGTCGGGGTCGTCCATCAGATCCCTCACGGTGACCACCTCCGCCGACGCGGCCAGGCACGGGTCGTCGGTCGTCCAGGTGTGCCTGCCGTGGGCCACGACCAGTGGTGGACGCCCCTCCACGGGCAGGTGAACCGTGGCGCGTGTCCCCACGGGCACGGTCACTTCCAGGTGGAAACGCCCGTCGTCGCGCCGCCAGCTCACCGACGCCTCGCCATAGGGAGTCAGATGCCGGGCGGAGGCATGGGTGAGCGCCCGGTCCGGCAGCGGACGGACGGTGATCTCCCGGTAGCCGGGGGCCGCGGGAGCCAGTCCCGCCACCGTACGGTGCATCCAGTCGGCGACCGCGCCGAGCGCGTAGTGGTTGAAGGACGTCATCTGGCCGGGGTTGACCGTGCCGTCGGGCAGCATGCTGTCCCAGCGTTCCCAGACGGTGGTGGCACCCATCGTCACGGGATACAGCCAGGAGGGGCAGCCCTTCTCCAGCAGCAGCCGGTGAGCGAGGTCGGGCCGGCCCGCGGAGGTGAGGGCGTCGGTCATCAGCGGGGTGCCGACGAATCCGGTGGCGATCCGGAAGCCTCCCGTACGGACGACGTCGGCGAGCCTGCGTCCGGCGGCCTCGCGCTGCCGCGGGGTGGGCAGCAGGTTCCATTGGAGGGCCATGGCGTAGGCGGTCGGCGAATCGCCCAGAACCCGGCCTGCCTGGGTGACGAACGCGCGGACGAACGCGTCCCGGGTCCGGTCGGCGAGTGCACGGTAGTCCTCGGCCTCCTCGGAGCGGCCCAATGCATCGGCGGTACGGGCGACGACGTCAGCGCACCGGGCCAGACACGCGGTGGCGACGACGTCCGCGGGAGTGCGGGCGGCGAAGGGGTCGTCCGGCGGCGCGGCCGGGTCGAGCCAGTCACCGAACTGGAAGCCTCCCGCCCACACGCCGTCCGTGGTGAGCGAGGCGGCCTTGTCGACCCATGCCCGCGCACTGGCGAACTGCCGCCGCAGGACACCGAGGTCGCCGTACCGCTCGTACAGCACCCAGGGCACCACCGGGGCCGCATCGCCCCAGGTCGCAGCGGTGGGCGTCTCGGTGTCCAGGACATCCGGGACGACCCACGGCACCGCGCCGTCGGAATGCTGGTCGGCCGCGAGGTCGGCGAGCCACGAAGCGAGGAAGCCCGCAGTGTCGAACAGGAAGGAGGCGGTTGGCGAGAAGACCTGGATGTCGCCGGTCCAGCCGAGCCGTTCGTCGCGCTGCGGGCAGTCCGTGGGGACGTCCAGGAAGTTGCCCAGCGTGCCGCGCACGACGTTCTCGTGGAACTGCTCGAGATCCGGGTCGGAGCAGGAGAACCAGCCGGTGCGGCGCAGGTCGCTGCCGACGACGACGGCGTGCAGGTCCTCCGCGGTCAGGTCGGACAGGCCGGTGATCTCGGCGTAACGGAACCCGTGGAAGGTGAGGGAGGGTTCCAGGACGGTCTCGGTGGCGTCCGCCAGCAGGTAGGTGTCGGTGGCGTCGGCCGTGCGCAGCGGCCGTGTGCACAGCTCCTCGTCCTCCAGGACCTCCGCGTGCCGGACCATCACCTCTCGACCCGCCGCGGTGTCTCGCGCTCTCAGCCGTACCCAGCCGACGACGTTCTGCCCGAAGTCGACGAGCGTACGGCCGGACGGCGACTGCCAGACCTTCAGGGCGGGCAGCACTTCGATGACGCGCACGGGCGGGCCGTCCGGGGCGACGAGTCGTGCCAGGTCCGCCTCCTCGTCGGACAGTATCTCCACCGCGCCGGCCGCTTCGCCGGGCGTGAACCGCAGATCGGTGCGCTGGCCCTGGTAGAGGTCGTCCGCGACGATCCCGGTGTCCCGGGCCCGCCACCCTTCGTGGGTGCCGAAGACCTCCACCGACCCGTCGGCGTAGCTGACTTCGAGCTGTGCGAGCAGGGCCAGCCGGTCGCCGTACAGAGCGCGGGCGCCCCACCAGCCGAGGTGGCCGCGGTACCAGCCGTTGCCGAGCTGGACCGAGAGGGTGTTCTCGCCCTCGCGCAGCAGCGCGGTGACGTCGTGGGTCTGGTAGCGCAGCCGGTGGCGGTAGCTGGTCCAGCCGGGGGCGAGGACTTCGTCGCCGATCCGGGCGCCGTTCAGGGAGGCGGTGTAGACACCGTGGGCGGTCGCGTAGAGGCGGGCACGGACCACGCCGGGGCGCAGCGCGACCGTCCGGAGGAGCTCCGGGGCGGGCGAGTCCAGGGCGCCATGGTCGCGGGGGGTGATGAACCGCGCGATCCAGTCGTCCGGGTGAAGGAGCCCGGTCTCCACGGTGGCCGGCACGCTCCAGTCACTCCACCGCTCTCCGTTCGCCACCCGTATCCGGACGGTCGCCCGGGCCCGGGAGGGCAGCGGCTCGAACGGCCAGGGCACCAGGACCTGTTCGGCCGCCTCGACCCGAACGGCGATGGCTCCGTCCAGCTCCACCTCGTATGCCGTCTGCTGCCACGCCGGGTCCTCCGTGCGCACCTGCCACGAGAGGCGGGGTGCCGAGGTTCCGACACCGAGCGCCTCGTCCCGGTGCTCAAAGCGAATCGCGACGACGGTGGTGTCGGATTCCGGGCGCTCCAGGCTCATACCGGCTCCTCAAAGTTCCGTGCAACGTTCTACGTTCTGAAACGACTCAACAGTGAGTCGTCGACGTCGGCACGTCAAGAGGCGCGATAGCGGAAGAAGGAGCGGGTGCGCTTCCGCCCGGCCGGGGCGCGGTCTCTCCGGGGTGCGCGCCGATCAGGCGCGCGGCGGCGCGGTGCTGCCACGCACCACGAGATGTGGCGTCGAGGCCATGACCACGGCACGATCACGGCGGCTCTCGATCCGCTCCACCAGCAGCCGCGCCGCGGTCTCACCCATCAGGGCACCCGCCTGGTCGACACTGGTCAGGCTCACCGGGACAAGGGCGGCCACGGAGGTGTTGTTGTATCCGGCGAGCGACAGGTCCTCGGGGATACGCAGGCCGAGTTCGGCGGCGGCACGGAAGACTCCGGTCGCGGCGACGTCCGCGCCGGCGAAGATCGCGCTGGGCGGCCGCTGGGACGTGAGCAGTTCCATGGCACCGCGGTAGCCGCCCTCGTCCGAGTACCCGGAGTTCATCACCCGGGCCAGATCGGCCAGTCCGTGCCGGGCCATCGCCTCGCGGTAGGCGGCGCGGACGTGGTGTTCGGGCCGCTGCTGCCACTGGCTGCCACGGACCGTCGGGTGCGAGATATGGGCGATGTCCCGGTGCCCGAGGCCGACCAGGTGGTCCACGGCCAGATCGACGCCGACCCCGTCCTGGTTGACCACGCAGTCGTACACCGGCGAGGGGTCGTGATGACCGAGCACCACCGTCGGCACGTCGGCCGCGATGCGCACCACCTCGGCCCGGGGAACGGCGGGTGCGACGAGGATCAGGCCGTCCATCTGCCGATCGACCATGGCGTGGATCAGCTTCGTCTGGTCCTCCTTTTCCGAGTCACCGCCGGAGCCGATGAACAGCGCGTACTCGGTGTTCCGCAGCCTGGCGTTCACCCCGTCCAGGAGGTCGGCGTAGAAGGCGTTGCGGATACCCGCGAGCAGGACGCCGATCGTGTAGGTGCGGCCCCTCATGCCGCGGGCGGCCGCGTGCGGGCGATAGCCCAGCTCGGCCATGGCGCTCTGCACCCGCTCGCGCATCGCGGGGCTCACCCCGTACGCGTTGCGCAGCACCTTCGACACGGCGGAAGTGGACACGCCCGCGCTGTGCGCGACGTCGGTGATCGTGACTCTCTTCGAGCCGCCTGCCGATCGCATTGGGGGTCCGCACCTCCGTTGTCATGCGCCGCTTGCCCCGGCGCGTTTCCGGAACGTTACTCGCAGATGGCTTGACGGCTCCGGCCCGTTCGCTTCAATCTTTGGGACATCCCTTTGTAGAACGTTACACGAAGACGTGCACGGCTGACCCATCGGCTGGGCCGCATCACAGCGGGCCGCCAGGCCCTCACCGATCGGCCGTTCCGAAACGGATCGGACCCGACCACCCCGCCACCCCGCCCCGCTCCACCAGACACCCCTCACGTCGGCCGAAGTCGGCAGCGAAGCACCGATTGAAACGATTCACACCCTGCTCGTACGAAGGAACTTCCCATGAGCTCAAGCACTCTCGCCAAGAGAAAGGCTGCCATCGCCGCGGCCGCCGTTCTGCCGCTCGTGCTCAGCGCCTGCAGCGCGGGCTCTCTCGGCTCGTCCAGCGGGGACGGAGGTTCGACGACGATCAAGCTTCTCGTCGACAACGCGCCCGACAACCTCGAGCCCGCAAAGCAGTTGGTCAAGGACTTCGAGGCCAAGAACCCGAAGATCAACATCAGCGTCGAGACGCGTCCCGCCGGAACTGAGGGCGACAACCTCATCAAGACGCGGCTGCAGACCGGCAGCATGAACGATGTCTTCGTCTACAACTCGGGTTCGCTGTTCCAGCAGATCGACCCGGCGAAGAACCTCGCGCCGCTCACCGGGGACTCGTACGTCGAGAACCTCGACAAGTCGTTCGTGCCCCAGGTCACGGCCGGCAACGAGACCTACGGGGTCCCGTTCGGTTCGGCTCTGGGCGGTGGCGTCCTCTACAACAAGAAGGTCTACGCGAAGCTCGGCCTCACGGTGCCGAAGACGTGGGCGGACTTCGTCGACAACAGCAAGAAGATCAAGGCCGCCGGCATCGCCCCGGTCATCCAGACCTACCAGGACACCTGGACCTCTCAGCTGCTCGTCCTGGGCGACTTCCACAACGTGGCCGCGGCAGAACCGGACTTCGCGGAGAACTTCACCAGGAACAAGGCCAAGTTCGCCACCGACGCCAACGCGGTGAAGGGCTTCACGCACCTGGAACAGATCCACGACCTGAAACTGCAGAACTCCGACTTCGCGTCCTCGACCCTCGTCGAGGGCCTGAAGATGCTGGCCACCGGGAAAGGCGCCCAGTACCCGATGCTCTCCACCGTCATCGGGGCGATCAGGACGAGCAACCCGGACCAACTGAACGACATCGGTTTCTTCGCCCTGCCCGGAGACGACGCCTCCGCCAACGGACTCACCGCGTGGTTCCCGAACGCCCTGTACGTCCCCAAGAGCACCACCGGGGACAAACTGGCCGCGGTCAAGAAGTTCCTCGCGTTCGCCGCGAGCCCGGCGGGCTGCGTCTCCCAGGGGAAGGCGTCGACTCCGACCGGCCCGTACCTGGTCAAGGGCTGCGCCCTGCCGGACGACGTCCCGACGATCACCAAGGACGTCGCGGCGTACTTCACGGACAACGCCCAGAGCCCGGCCCTGGAGTTCCTGTCTCCGGTGAAGGGCCCGAGCCTCGAGCAGATCTCCGTCCAGGTCGGCTCGGGCATCACCGGCGCGAGGACCGGAGCACAGCAGTACGACAAGGACGTCAAGAAGCAGGCGCAGCAGCTCGGGCTGTCGGGCTGGTAGGACACCGAACGCAGCGCTTCCCGACCCCGGGAGGGGTCTCGGGAGAATTCCGAGAGAGGTCGATCGATGACCACCGTTGCACCACCCACGCCACCGGCGGCCAAGTCGCCGCCCCCGGTGGTCAGGCCGCGCAGGTCCCCCAAGATGCGCAGCGCCTATCCCACGTGGTTCTACCTGCCCGCCGCGGTGATCTACGGGACGCTGTTCCTCGTCCCGACCTTCGCGTCGTTCTATTTCAGCCTGACCCGGTGGACGATCTTCAAGTCGACCTTCATCGGTCCGGAGAACTACACCGAGTTCTTCCAGGAGCCCGCCCTCGTCAAGGGCTTCGTCAACACGTTCCTCTACGCGGTCGTCACCTCGGGGCTCAAGGTCGTCCTCGGGCTCCTCCTCGGGATCCTGCTGACCAGTCAGGTCCGTGCTCGCGGCTATCTGCGTTCTGTCGTGTTCTTCCCGGTGCTGGTCAGCACAGTGGGCATCGGGATCACGTTCACCGCCTTCATGGACCCATCCGACGGCGTGATCAACAAGGCCCTCTCGACAGTCGGCGTCGCCGGTCCGGGCTGGCTCACGGATCCGTCGCTCGCACTGTTCTCGGTGGCCCTCGTCGACGTCTGGAAGGGCGTCGGTCTGGCGACCGTCATCTACATCGCCGGCATCGTGTCCATCCCGCAGGAGTACTACGAGGCGGCGAGGATCGACGGTGCCGGTCCGTTCCAGCTCTTCCGCAACGTCATCCTGCCGCTGAGCTGGCCGGCGACGTCGACGGTCATCGTCCTGTCGCTCATCGGGGGTCTGCGGTCCTTCGACCTCATCTGGGCGATGACGCGCGGTGGACCGGGCTTCAGCTCCGACGTGGTCGCCTCCGTCATCTACAAGCAGTACCAGGCGGGCTTCTACGGCCTGTCGACCGCCGGAAACGTGATCCTGTTCCTGGTCGTGACGGCGGTCGTCGTCCCGTTGGCCCGGTTCCTCGCCCGCAAGGAGGTCGAGCGATGAAGAACTCCAGTCGTACCTGGCTCGGCGTCCTGTCGGTCGCCGTCAGCATCGTCGTCTTCGTGGTCCCGTTCACCTTCATCGTGCTCACGGCGGTGAAGGATCCGCAGCAGGCCTCGCAGCTCGACTTCTCCTGGCCGCGCCACTTCCGACTCGTGGACAATTTCGTCCAGGTGCTCGAGGCACGCGACTACATCCTCGTCATCGCGTTCATCAACAGCGCCGTCCTGACCGTCGCCAGCGTGACGGTCATGGTCGTCCTCGGTGCGATGGTCGCCTTCGTGCTGCAGCGGCGGGGCACCCGCTGGACGGGGCTGATCAACTTCTTGGTCCTGTCCGGGCTGATCATCCCGCCGGCGGTCGTGCCGACGATCTGGGTACTGCAGAAGGCCGGCCTGTTCGGCACGCTCTCCGGGCTGATCCTCGTGGAGATCGCCTTCGGACTCTCCTTCTCCGTCCTGCTGTTCCGCGCGTTCATCGCCACCATCCCGCGCGAACTCGACGAGGCCGCGATCATCGATGGTGCGTCACCGTTGCGGCTCTTCTTCCGAGTGATCTTCCCGATGCTCCGCTCGGTGATCGTGACGGTGATCGTCGTGCAGTCGGTGGCGGTCTTCAACGACTTCACGAATCCGCTCTACTTCCTCCCGGGCGAGCAGAACGCCACCGTCCAGCTGACGCTTTTCAACTTCCAGAGCCAGTACAACACCAGCTACAACCTGCTCTTCATGGACATCCTCCTCATCACCGTGCCGCCGCTGATCATGTACCTCTTCTTCAACCGGCAGATCGTCGCAGGCATGACCGCGGGAGCGGTCAAGGGGTGAGTCGGGGCCGTGGCCCCGAGACAAGGTGGCCCGAAGCCGAACGACGTCCAGGACATCCGCCGACCGCGCTCATCGCCGGAGCAGGGTGCGTCGAGGAGACAGCCGACGCCCCGTCCGAAAACGGCTGCCTTCCCGCTGAACCCACCGCTGAGCCCGCATGCGGACAACCCGCATGCGGACAAGGGGCCGCGCCCGGTGGCGCACCATCGCACGCCCACAGCCGAAGAGAGGCCGCCCAGGCCGCCGACACCCGCATCTCACCGACACAACCGACACAAAGGAGTTTCGCGTGACCAGCCCTCGCATCCAAGCCCCACTCGACGCGACGCAAAGACGGCAGGGTCGCAGTCGCCCCGCCCTCGGCGCGCTCCTGGTCGCGTTCCTGACCGTTCTCGGCATGGTCACCGCCGGCCCGGCGCAGGCACTCAGTGGCGACATCCGTATGCACGACCCGTCTGTCATCAAAGTGGGCAGCTGTTACTACGGGTTCTCCACCGGCTTCGAGAACGACCCACTCAATCCGAGCGGTTCCATCACCGAACGCAAGACGTGCGACAGCACCGCGGCGACGGGCTGGACCAAGCTCGGCAACGTCTGGGAGTCCACCCCGTCCTGGATCACCGACAAGCTCGGCTCGACCCCGCCGAACATCTGGGCCCCCGACATCAAGTACTTCAACGGCAAGTACCACCTGTACTACGCCGGTTCGCGCTGGGGCACCGCCTACGCCGTCATGGGCCTCGCCACCGCCACGAACATCGAGGGTCCCTGGACCGACCAGGGCATGGTCACGGACGTCAACTACCCGATCGACCCGAACATCGACTGGGGACCCGACGGCCGGCTGTACATCTCCTGGGGCTCCTGGACCGGCTCCGGCACCTACATGCACGTCGTGAACCAGTCCACGGGCAAGCTGTCCACCACCGACAACAACCTCTGGCACATCGCCATCGACATCGAGAACCCGACGATCGTCCTCAACGGCGGCTACTACTACCTCTTCGGGTCGAAGGGAACCTGCTGCAGCGGGGTCAACAGCACCTACTACACGGTGGTCGGGCGCTCCACCGGCATCACCGGCCCCTACCTCGACCAGAACGGCGTGGACATGGCCTCCGGCGGGGGGACCACCGTGCTTGCCGGCGCCTACCCGAAGGTGGCTGCCGGCGGAGCGGACGCCTACGACGACGGCACGTCCAAGTTCCTGGCCTACCACTACTACGACGGGAACAACTCCGGGCGTGAGAGCCTCGACATCCGCCAGATCGGCTTCTCCAACGGATGGCCCGTCATCGCCGCCCCTCTGGGTTCCGCGAACAACCACCTCCTGAACCGCAACAGCTCCAAGTGCGCGGACGTCTGGAACGCGAGCACCACCAACGGCGCAAGCGTGAACTCCGGCAACTGCAACTCCGGAACCAACCAGCAGTGGGAGACATCCCCCGTCGGGTCCAACTACCGGCTGGTCAACGTCAACAGCGGCAAGTGCCTGGAAATCCCCGGTGGCTCCACATCCGACGGCGCGACGGCGGATCAGTGGACCTGTGACGGTGGCACGCATCAGCTCTGGCGGAAGACGGCAGTGATCGGCGGCTATGTCACCTTCACCAACGTCAACAGCGGGCTGTGCCTTCAGGTCGCCGGAGGGTCCACCGCCAACGGAGCGTCCCTGAACCAGTCGGGCTGCAACGCCGGCACGAACCAGCAGTGGCTCGTCGTCTGACATTCCGGGGAGTGGCCGAGCACGGGCACGCCGCTGCCACCACTCATCGACCGCTGGATCACCAGGCAAACAATCGATTATTTACCAGATCGTCTATGGTGAGGGCATGACTGAGACGGCCCACGCCTCGGCCTCGCCGGGCAAGCAGATGCTCTCCGAGCGGGTCTACGCGCAGCTGCGGGATGCGATCATGCGCGGGGACTACGCCCCTGGTGATGCCCTCAAACCGCAGGACCTCGCCAGGGAGCAGGGAGTGAGCCTGGCCGTCGTGCGGGAGGCGCTCGTGCGGGTGGTCGGCGAGGGTCTCGCCGACCGGCTGCCCAACCGCGGCTTTGCCGTCCCGGCCTTCTCCGACCGGCGCTGGCAGGAGCTCACGGAGGCCCGCCGGACCATCGAACCGGTCGTGCTGCGCATGTCCGTCGAGCGCGGCGACGTCGACTGGGAATCCCGCGTACGAGCCGCCCACCACCGTCTGACCCGCACCCCCGCGTACGTTCCCGAGGAGGGCGAGTACTACAGCGCCGCATGGGCGGAAGCTCACCGGGTCTTCCACCGCACCCTGCTGGAAGGCTGCGGCAACCCCGTCCTGCTGGAGACCTTCGACCGGATGTGGACCGCGGGCGAGCTGGCACGCCGCTGGTCGGCGCAGCGCAACCCCGACCGCGACGGCGCCGGTGAACACCGTCGGCTGGAGGAGGCGGCGCTGGCCCGCGACGCCGACACCGCGGCCGAGGTCCTGACCCGACACCTCACCCGGCCCGCGACAGGCCAGGCCGGCCGCACCCACCACGAACACGCGCAGAGAGACTGACACGCCTCGCCCACCCAGCCGGACGACCGCACCTGATCACCCACACTCAAGCTGTGGGCGTCGCCCACCCAGGTGGTGACCGGTTCGGCCCTGGCCTGCAGAGGATCTCTGGCCGGTGGGCACCGCGTGAAGGTCGAAGGCGCGCCCTCGGCACTGCCGCCGAAGCGCTCCAGGACGGTTTCGCGGTTCTGGAGGGTCTGCAACACAGCGCTCGTGCGGCGCGCGTTGTGGGTGGTACGGCTCAGCGGCCTGCGGGAGCGGGGTCCGCGTGAGCGGTGCGCAGGGCGGAGAGGAAGGTGTCGACCGGCTGGGCACCGGAGAGACCGTAGGCCCGGTTGATGACGAAGAACGGCACGCCGGAGGCGCCGATGCGCCGCGCCTCGCGGATGTCCTCCTGCACCGCGTCCGCGTACGCGTCGCCGTTCAGCATCCGCCGGATCTCGTCCTCGGGAACACCCACCTCGGCGCCGAGCCGCACCAGTGTGTCGGGGTCGTCGACGATCTCGCCCTCGCCCAGGTGGGCGCGCAGCAGCCGGTCGTGCATCTGGTCGCCCAGCCCGTGGGCGGCGGCCAGGTGGCTCAGGCGGTGGGCGTCGAGCGTGTTGACCGAGACGGCCCGCTCCAGGTCGTATTTCAGGCCCTCGGCGGCGGCGAGTTCGGTGACCTGCCCGGTCATCGCGCGCACCTGGGCGAGAGGGACTCCCACCTTCTTCGCCAGCGCCTCGAAGACCGGTTGGCGGTGGCCCTCGGCGTGGGAGGGGTCGAGCTGGAAGCTGTGCCAGTGCACCTCGACCTCATCGGCGTGCTCGAACCGGCTCAGCGCCGTCTCCAGGCGTCGCTTGCCGATGTAGCACCACGGGCACACGACGTCGGACCAGATGTCGATGCGCAGCGGGCTCACAGGACACACACCCCGTCCGTGCAGACGGGCGCGCTGTCCGAGCCGAGGTCGGCGAGGAGGGGGGCGGCGTCCGCCCCCGGACGGTCCTCGACCATCATGTCCGGTCCGGTCGGGGCAGGCTCCACGGTCGGTGCCGTGCCGGCGTGGAGAGAGAAGTCAGACATGATCATTCCAATCGTTGCATCACGGTGCGTCACCGCCCACGGCCGGCACACGTGCGCGTCGTCTGCACCGCAGGCCGCCCCGGCGGGCTGCTCCGCGGCGGTGATTTCGACGTTGATCTCACGCCCCGGCCAGGGCCTTCCGCGCGCCTCGCGGGATGCGCCCGGTCCCGCGGACGGCCGGGCCGGGCGCCATGGACATCAGGCGGCGGCGTTCCGCGCGGCGGACTTGCCCTTGCTGACCGCGTCCTCGTGGGCCTTGGCCTTGGAAGCCTCGGCGAGCGGGATCAGCTCGGCCATGGCCGGGGTGGAGTGCGCCAGGGTGAGCTCGGGGACGATGAAGTCGACCTCCAGGCCGAGCATGTCTCCGAGGATCGCCTGCAGGTAGTTCTGCACGTACTCGTAGCCCTCGCGCGGGGTCCCGGGAGCGTAGGAGCCGCCGCGGCTGGCCACGACGTACGCGGGGATGCCCTTGGTCGGGGAGTTCTCGACGGCCGCGTTGCGGCCCACGAGGATCACCTGGTCGAGCCACGCCTTCAGCGTGGAGGGGACCGCGAAGTTGTACATCGGGGCGCCGATCAGAACGGCGTCCGCGTTCTCCAGTTCCTCGATCAGCTTGAGCCGCTCCGCGAAGGCCGCCGCCTGCTCCGGTGTGCGGTCGGCGGGGGCGGCGTAGCCGGCGGAGGTGGCGAGGGCGTCCAGGTGCGGCACCGGGTCGGCGTCGAGGTCCCGGTAGATCACGATGCCGTCGGGGTGCTGCTCCTCCCACGCCTTGCGGAAGTCGGCCGTGACCGAACGGGAGGAGGAAGCAGAGCCGGACCACAGGGACGAGTCCAGGTGCAGCAGCGTTGCCATGAGGGGTCTCCAAGGGACGAATGCGAAGCGAGCGACACCTAAAAGTGTGCCGCGATTCCGTACGTACCTATTGATAGCACAGGTACTTACTTTTCTTCACCCACAAGGTTGCCTGCAGTAGGCTGGCGGCATGAGGGAATCGGTCTCAGAGCCCTGCAAGACGGTCGACGGCACCATCACGCGCGTCTTCGGGCTGCTCGGCAAGCGCTGGACCGGCCCGATCGTGTCCGTGCTGATGGAGCGCCCCGTGGGGTTCGCCGACCTGCGCCGCGCCATCCCCGGCATCAGCGAGCGCATGCTCTCGGACCGCCTGACCGAGCTGGGCGCGGCGGCACTCGTCGTGCGCGAGGTGGACGAGGGGCCTCCACTGCGGGTCTCGTACCGGCTCACGGAGGCCGGTGCGGCACTCGAACCCGCGTTGAAGGAACTCGCCGCCTGGGCGGAGAAGCATCTCCCGGCAGCAGACCGCGAGCTGGAGCCGTGCACCGCTTCGGCCGCTGCCGCACGCGCGAAGTAGAGAGGCAGCCTCCCCGCGAAGGAAGCTCTCACCGCCGTCGCCACGGAGCTCGGGCCGATCCACTGCGCCTCCTGAACCGCGAGGAAGCGGTGCTGCGGTTGCCGGCGTCGCTTCGCGTATTCCACGGCCGCGGGGGAACTCGGCGGCCATGAACACCGAGGCAGGAATCAGGGGATCGTACTGGCTGGAGACGGCACCGCCCGGCGAGCCCGCTCCCCCGCCGGCCCATGACCTCGCCGTCGATGTCGCGGTGGTCGGCGGCGGCATCGCGGGACTCAGTGCGGCCTGGGAGCTGGCCGGGCAGGGACGCGAGGTGGCCGTACTGGAGGCCGGACGACTCGCTGCCGGGGTCACCGGTCACACGACGGCCAAGCTGACCGCCCTGCACACGCTGGTCTACGACCGTCTCCGCCGCACCCGTGGCCCCGAGGGCGCACGGCTGTACGCGCGCTCGCAGTCCGCCGCGATCAGCCACGCCGCTGAGATCGTCGAGGAGCTGGACATCGACTGCGAGTGGGAGGAGGCCTCGGCCTTCACCTATGCCGAGGACCCCCGGGGCGTGGCGGAGCTGCGGGCGGAGGCGGAGGCGGCATGTGAGGCGGGGCTGCCGGCCGACTTCGTCACGGAGACCGATCTGCCCTTCCCGGTGGCCGGCGCGGTGCGGGTGACGGGGCAGGCTCAGTTCCATCCCCGGAAGTACCTGCTGGCGCTCGCGGACGACCTGCGCCGGCGCGGCGGTGCCGTGTACGAGGACACACGGGTCGTGGGCCTCAGCGAGGGCGAACCCTGCGTGCTGTCGACCGAGGCCGGGGTGTCGATCCGCGCCGCCGAGGTCGTGATCGCCACGCACTACCCGGTGTTCGACCGGGCCCTGCTCTTCACCAGGCTGTCCCCGAGGCGGGAACTGGTGGTGGCCGGTACCGTCGACGCGGCTCTGGCCCCTCACGGCATGTACATCACGCCCGAGCAGGCCACGCGGTCGGTCCGCAGCGCACCGTACGGCGACGGCAAGCGCCTGCTGATCGTCACCGGGGAGCACTTCACGCCCGGTGCCCCCGGTGCCGCCGACGTCGAGGAGCGCTTCGCCCGGCTGTCCGCCTGGGCCCAGGACCACTTCCCGGGTCTCACGCTCACGCACCGCTGGGCCACGCAGGACAATGACTCCACCGACTCCGTGCCTCTCGTCGGACCGCTCCACACCGGCAGCCGTCACACCTACGTGGCGACCGGGTTCGGCGGCTGGGGGCTGAGCGGCGGCATCATGGCGGGCGGCCTGATCGGGGACCTCGTCCGCGGACGCGAGTGCGAGTGGAGCGGCCTCTACGATCCGCGCCGCCTGTCCTCCGTGATCCGCGAGGGCGGATCCTTCCTGAAGCAACAGGCGCACGCGGCCCAGCACTTCGTCGGTGACCGGTTGCCAAAGCTGTCGGGCCCGGCACCGGAGGACATCCCTCGCGGCGATGGAGCCGTGGTACGGACGGGCGGCCGGCAGTGCGCCGTCCACCGCGACGAGACCGGCCAGGTCCACGCGGTCTCGGCCCGGTGCACCCACCTGGGTTGCATCGTGGCCTTCAACCGTGCGGAGCAGGCATGGGAATGCCCGTGTCACGGCTCCCGCTTCGCCCCGGACGGCCAGATCCTCCAGGGGCCTGCCGTAAGGCCGTTGGAGAAGCGCGACATCTGAACAGCAAGTCCTGAAGGTGGCCGGGACCGGTTGGTCGAAGGCCCGTCACCGCCGTGGCAAGGGCGTACGTATCCGCGTCCGCGCCGTCAGCAGCGGTCTCCCGGTTACGGCGCACGTTGGCACGGAGTGGAACGTCGCCCGGGGCGAAGACTGACCGGCGACCGGTCGTGGCGGTGCCGGCGTCCCTGGCCTGCATGATCACCACGCTGCGGGGGACTCGGCCGCCATGGGTGTGAACCAGGCCGAGGCCCCGATTCTCGAAGCGCTCGCCCGATACGCGGACGCGGACGAACTGGGGTTCACTCCCCCGGGCCATAAACAGGCACGGGGCGCGGACCCCCGTGCCCGCGAGGTCCTGGGTGACGCCGTCTTCTACGGCGACGTCCTGGCCAACGGCGGTCTCGACGACCGGCTCACCAGGGGCGATGTCCTGGGGCGGGCCGAGAACCTCATGGCCGAGGCGGTGCACGCGGACCACACGTTCTTCTCGACGTGCGGCAGTTCCCTGTCGGTGAAGGCCGCCATGCTGGCGGTCACCTCCCCCGGCCACCGGCTCCTCGTCGGACGCGACGCCCACAAATCGGTGGTGGCCGGGCTCATCCTGTCCGGTGTCGAGCCCGTCTGGGTGGAGCCCCAGTGGGACACCTCCCGTCACCTCGCCCATCCCCCCTCGGCGGCGGCCTACGCCCAGGCGTTCGCGGAGCATCCGGACGCCGACGGTGCCCTGGTCACCAGCCCCACCCCGTACGGCGCCGCCGCCGACCTCGAAAGCATCGCCGACGTCTGTCACCGGCTCGGTAAGCCGCTCGTCGTGGACGAGGCGTGGGGAGCCCATCTCCCCTTCCACGACGACCTGCCGTCGTGGGCCATGGACGCGGGTGCCGACATCTGTGTGACCAGCATCCACAAAATGGGCAGCGGCCTGGAACAGGGCTCGGTGTTCCACCTCCAGGGCGACCTCATCGATCCCGCCGAACTCGCCTCGCGGGCCGACCTCCTCGGTACGACCAGTCCGAACGTCCTGCTCTACGCCGGCATCGACGCCTGGCGGCGGCAGATGGTCCAGCACGGTCACGAACTCCTCGGCCAGGCACTGGAGTTGGCGGCACGCACCCGCACGGCCATCGAAGCGATCGGTGGCTTCCATGTCAACGACGCGAAGGACTTCTGCGGCCCTGGGCTCGCCCACGACTTCGACCCGCTCCCCGTCGTCATGGACATCGGCGAACTGGGCACCGGCGGCTACCGCGCCGCCGACTGGCTGCGAACCCACCATCACGTCGACGCCCACCTCTTCGACCACCGCCGTATCAGTACACAGCTCACCCACGCCGACGACGAGCAGACCACCGCGCGTCTCCTCGCGGCCCTGCGAGACCTGGCCGACCACACCACCGAACTACGGGACGCCCCCCAGGTCGCCGTCCCGTCCCCCACCGGTCTACGGATGGACCAGGCCCGCCCGCCCCGGGACGCCTACTTCGCGCGACACACGAAGGTCCCCACGGCCGAAGCGGTCGGCAGGATCGCCGCCGAGATGATCACCCCCTACCCGCCGGGCATCCCCGTGGCCCTGCCCGGCGAACGCCTCACCGAGCCCGTACTGAGGTACCTGGTCACAGGAGTCGAGGCCGGAATGTTCCTGCCGGACGCGGCCGACCAGCGGCTGAAGACCGTACGGGTCGTCGAGGACTGACACGCACCCCGCACCCGGAGCCGCACAGTGCCGTACGCGTCGGCCTCCGACGATTCCCTCTGGGCAGGCAGCAGACGCCAGTCCTGAGGTTCCGCCCCGCCGTGCAGGGTCGATCGGTCCTGGTCGGGACAGACGCACGAGGACGTCCTGTCCGGGACAACGCACTCCGCACGATCCGCTTCCCAGTACCCATCCCACTCCCCAGACACCCCTCACGCCCCTCACGCCCCTCACGCCCCTGTTAGGCACCTCGGCACACGGGGTACTCGACAAGGCGCTCGGAGATCCGCGGTGGCGGAGGAACCGAGCCGGTGTACGGCGGCTTCAAGGTGTGGTGGGGCACCGACCGAACCAGATCGGCGAGGACCCTGACAGCCGCGCCTGAGAGCACTGCCGACAGCACTGAACAGGCGGTGGAAGCCGTGGACCAGCCCGCAGGCACGGCGGGAATCGCTCTCGTCGTGATCGACATGATCAACACATACGACCACGAGGACGCGGAGCTGCTCGTGCCGTCCGTCCGTCATATGGTGCCCATCCTGGCGGAGCTGATCGACCGAGCCCGCGAAGCGGACGTGCCGGTGATCTACGCGAACGACAACTTCGGACTGTGGCGCTCCCACCACGGAGAACTCGTGAACGACGCGCTGACCCGACCGCACGCGGACCTGATCGAGCCGATCAAGCCCGACGGCGAGTCGCTCTTCGTGGTGAAGGCCCGCCATTCCGCCTTCTACGAGACGCCCCTGTCCTACCTGCTGTGGCGCCTGGGCGTCGGACATGTGGTGCTGAGCGGCCAGGTCACCGAGCAGTGCGTCCTCTACTCCGCTCTCGACGCGCACATCCGCCACCTGGACGTCACGGTGCCCAGGGACGCCGTCGCCTCCATCCACCCCCACCTGGAGTCCGCCGCCCTGGAAATGATGCAGCGCAATATGGGCGCCCGGATCACCACGGCGAAGGAGATCGACTTCGCACGGTAGCCGGGCGCGGAGACGCCCCGTACGACCGAACACCGCGTCTCGGTCAACGGCGCGGGACAGCGGTCTCCTCCGCACGGGCCGCGCCCCCGGTGTCCGGCGTCACTCGGGTACTGCCTGCGCGCACCTCCGCCCCGGGACCGCTGCCCTCACGTTCTGCCTCCTGCGCGGACTGATGACGCCGTTGGGGCTGTCTCCGTATGCCGGATCGTCTCGCGGGTACCCGCCGGTTCCGTACACCCGACCCCTGGAGCCGTCAGTGAGTCCACGCCCCCGCAACGTATTCGTCGTCGGTCTCGACGAGGCCAATCTGCGGACCCTGCGGGCCGTTCCCCGCGCCGAAGAGCTGTGCTTCCACCGCCTCCTGACCATCCAGGAGCTCCAGCACGGTGAGGTGGCCGTACCGGACCTGCTCGACCGGGCCCGGAGCGTGCTGGACGGCTTCGACGGACCGGTCGACGCGATCGTCGGCTACTGGGATTTCCCGGTGAGCACGCTCGTCGCGCTGCTCGGCAAGGAATACGGGACACGCGCCACCAGTCTGGAAGCGGTGGTCAAGTGCGAACACAAGTACTGGAGCCGTCTCGTGCAGCAGGAGGTCGCCAAGGAGCATCCGCGCTTCGGCAGGGTGGATCTCGACACGGCCGACCCGCGGCCGCCGCAGGGTGTGCGGTTCCCGATGTGGCTCAAGCCGGCACTGTCGTACTCCTCCGAACTCGCCTACGGGGTGGGCGACATGGAGGAATTCCGCACGGCCGTGGAACACATCGCCCAGGGCATCCATCGCGTCGGCCGCCCCTTCGAGTACATCCTGGACCAGCTCGACCTGCCGAAGGAGATGGCCGGGGTCGGCGGCCGGGTCTGCCTCGCGGAGGAGACGCTCAACGGCGTCCAGGTCGCGGTCGAGGGGTACGAGCACGACGGCGAGATCACCGTGTACGGCGTACTCGACTCGATCAACTACCCGGATTCCACCAGCTTCCTGCGCCACCAGTACCCCTCGGCCCTGCCCGATCCGGTGCAGCAGCGCCTGCACGAGGTGTCGAAACGGGTCATGCGACGCATCGGCTGGCGGCAGGCAACCTTCAGCATCGAGTTCTTCTACGATCCGGCCACGGACGGGATCTCGATACTGGAGATCAACCCCCGCCACTCCCAGGCGCACGCGGAACTCTTCGCCTACGTCGACGGCGTGCCCAACCATCACTGCATGCTCGCCCTCGCCCTGGGCGCGGATCCGGCCATGCCGTTCCGGCAGGGTCCGTACGCCCTGGCCGCCAAGTGGTACTACCGCTGGTTCGCCGACGGGGTCGTACGCGAGGTGCCGCCGCCCGAAGAACTGGCACGCATCGAGAAGGAGATACCCGGCGTCCGCATCGACATCGTGCCCGACCAGGGGCAACGACTGTCGGACGTCGACCAGCAGGACAGCTACAGCTACGAGGTGGCGCACATCTTCACCGGCGGTGCCCACGAGCGCGAGCTGCGCGAGAAGTACGACCGCTGTGTCGCCGCACTCCAACTCGCCTTCGGCTACACGAGTGACCACAAGACCGACCGCACGACCTGAGAGACGTATGCGATACATCGAGAACCTCCCGCACACCACCAGGCAAGAGGACCACGTCAGGATCCCGATGCCGGACGGCGTCCACCTCTCGGCACGCGTCTGGCGCCCGGTGTCCTCGGACGACTCCCCCGTACCGGCGATCCTGGAGTACATCCCGTACCGCAAGGGTGATCTGAGTTCGGTCCGGGACTCGATCCACCACCCCTACATCGCCGGGCACGGCTACGCGTGTGTCCGCGTCGACCTGCGCGGTACCGGTGACTCCGAGGGCGTACTCACCGACGAGTACCTGGAAGTCGAGCAGAGCGACGCGGAGGCGGTGCTCGACTGGCTGGCCACGCAGCCCTGGTGTGACGGCACGACCGGGATGATGGGCATTTCCTGGGGCGCGTTCGCGGCGCTGCAGGTGGCCGCTCGGCGCCCAGCGAGTCTGCGGGCCATCGTCATCTCCTCGTTCACCGACGACCGCTACTCCGACGACATGCACTACATGGGCGGCGCGATGCTGTCCGACAACCTCGCCGAAGCGGGCACCATGTTCGCCTACGCGACGTGCCCGCCGGACCCGTCCGCAGTCGGCGGGCGCTGGCGCGAGATGTGGCACGAGCGTCTGGATGCCGCACAGCCGTGGGTCCTGAACTGGCTGCGGCACCAGCGCCGCGACAGCTACTGGCGGCACGCGTCGGTGTGCGAGGACTACGCCGCCGTACGCTGCCCCGTCCTCGCCTCCAGCGGCTGGGCCGACGGATACTCCAACGCGGTGACCCGTCTGCTCGCCCACCTGGACGTGCCGCGCAAGGGACTGATCGGCCCCTGGTCCCACAAGTACCCGCACCTGGGCGAGCCCGGACCCGCCATCGGCTACCTCCAGGAAGTGGTGCGCTGGTGGGACCACTGGCTGAAGGAGGCGGACAACGGGGCGATGGACGGTCCCATGCTCCGGGCGTGGATGCAGGACAGTGTTCCGCCGTCCACCTCGTACGAGGATCGCCCCGGCCGGTGGGTCGGCGAACCCACCTGGCCCTCGCGGCACGTTCACGACACCGCGTACGCGCTGCGCTCCCGCCACCTCACCGCCGAGGACGAGGCCCCCGACGACGGGGGGAGCCAGACGCTGCGGTCCCCGCTGTCCGTGGGCCAGTTCGCCGGAAAATGGGCCTCCTACAACGCCCCGCCGGACCTGCCCTACGACCAGCGCGAGGAGGACGGTGGCTCCCTGGTCTACGAGACCGAGCCTTTGACGGACAGGCTGGAGATCCTCGGGGCGCCGCGCGTCGAACTCGAGGTGAGCGCGGACCAGCCTGTGGCCATGGTGGCCGCCCGGCTGTCGGACGTGGCCCCGGACGGCAGCGCCACCCGGGTCACCTACGGCGTCCTCAACCTCACCCGCCGGGACAGCATGGACGAACCGGCCCCCCTGGAACCGGGCCGACGCCACCGGGCCACACTCCACCTGAACGGCGTGGCGCAGGCATTCCCGCCCGGCCACCGGGTACGGCTTTCCCTCTCCACGTCGTACTGGCCGTTGGCCTGGCCACCGCCACGGCCCACGCTCCTCACGGTGCACGAGCAGCCGTGTCGACTCGTCCTGCCGGTCCGCCCGGCCGACGAACCGGACACGTCGGCCCCCTTCGACGCACCCGAGGGCACGGCCCCCATCACGACGACCCGGGTGACGCCGCCCGAGCAGCGCTGGGAGGTCAGCCGCGACCTGGTCGACTACGGCGCGGCGTTGAACATCGTCAAGGACCGCGGCACGGTCCACTTCGACGCGATGGACCTGGACGTCGGCTGCCGTGTCCACGAGCGGTACACCTCGGTCGCCGACGACTTCACCTCACCGGCCGGTGACGTGACGTGGACCATGAGTTTCCGGCGCAAGGACTGGGACGTACGGGTCCGCACGAGCACGACGTTGACCTGTGACGCCGAGGCGTTCCACGTCAACGCCACGCTGGACGCCTACGAGCACGGTCAACGCATCGCATCGCGCACCTGGAACGAGTCGGTCCCCAGGGACGCGCTGTAGCCCGTGCGCGGACAGGCCGTTTCGAGGGAGAGCGGCACCGAGGCCGGTTCGCGCACGGCCGGCTACTGGTTGGACTTCGCCACACTGATGTCTCCGAGCGCCGATTCCGGATCCCTTTCCATGGCCAGGTCGCCGAGGGCGACGACCCCCACGGGCCGTCCACCGTCGACGACAGGAATCCGGCGTACGGAGTGCTCGCGCATCAGCTCCACCGCACGGTCCAGGTCCTCCTCGGAACCCACCGTGACCAAGTCGCTGCTGCACACGCCCGACACGGTCGTCTGCTCCGGGTCGCCGCCCTCCGCGATCGCTCGTACGACCAGGTCACGGTCAGTGACCAGTCCGCGCAGCTGACCACCGTCCATCACCAGAACGTCCCCGATGTTCTGGTCGCGCATCAGCCGGGCGACCGCCGTCACCGAACTCTGGGGTTCGACCGTCACCGGTGCGCTGGTCATGATGTCGCGTACTTGCTGGGCCATGAGGAGTTCTCTTCCTTGAGCCCGGCGATGCCTGCCACCGCCGGATGGCCCCGGGTACCCGAGGAGCATGGCCCTGCACGTCGCCGCACCATCGGGGGAGGCCGACATCTGGGTGGAAGGTCTCTCAGCAACGAACCAGGGCAACAGCATCACATGAAGCCCCAATCGCGTTTCACGTTGTCCGCGACCACTGTTGACGCACCGAACGCCCATGAGCTCGCGCGGTTCTACCAGGGCCTGCTCGGGTGGCCGACAAGGAAGGAGGAACCGGACTGGGTGGAGATCGCACCGCCCGACGGAAGTGCCGGGCTGTCGTTCCAGACAGAGCCGCACTTCACGCGCCCGCAGTGGCCGTCGACCCCGTCCGAGCAGCAGATGATGATGCATCTGGACATCGAAGTTGACGATCTGCCATCGGCCGTCGAAACCGCCCTTGGCCTGGGGGCGACGCTGGCGGACTTCCAGCCTCAGGACGACGTGCGCGTCCTGTACGACCCGGCCGGCCACCCCTTCTGCCTCTGGATACGCATCGACTCGTCCGGCGCCTAGCACCTTGGGACACCCGGCGAGTCGGAGCACCGGATCGACGAGCTACTGATCCGACCGGACGGCCCCGGCCCACAGCGCGAGGTGTCGAAGGGCGAGGCCCGGGATCAGTTGGCAGTACGTCTGACGGACACCGAGGCGCGTCACCGTGGCCGCCTCCTTTTCGGCGTGCACTCCCTGCGCCCCGCCCGGTTCATACGCCGTCGAAGTTCGCCCCGGTCGTCAGCGAGGAGGCCGATGACGGGACCGTCCAGGGGCCAACTGTCGCCGACCTGGAGGAGTTGGAGGAGGCGGACCTTGGGCCGGCCGCAGCCAGGGGCGCGGTGGCCTCGGGTGACGGCAGGCCAAGACCCGTGACGACCTGCTCGCGCAGCTCAGGTTGGCAGGGGCCATCCGAGGAGGAGGTCGGGCCTGCGTTTCTTCTTCGCCGCCGCGGCCGTTAGGAGACCTCTGAGGCGAGGCGCCTGAAACGGCCTACCGAATGGGCAGCCGCCGGGAACGCCGACCGGCGCGAAACAAGGATCACGTCACGGGCGACGGATGTCGTTGCCCGGGCGCTGTCCGTGTGTCGTCCCGGACCACTCGCGCAGTGCGAGCCGAACCTCGTGTGTGACCGGCGGATTCAGTCCTCACCCCGGATGATGTGGCTCTCCGGGTCGGTGGTCTCCGGAACACCGCCACTGTCGCCTTGGGGAAGCCGAGCACAGGGAAGCGTGACCGCGCCGTCCCCGGTCCCAGTGTCCTCGTGCGTCAACTCGAAGTCTGTGCTGGTGCCGGGCTCCATGGTGAGGCACCTCCTACGTCTTCCGCTCCTGTCCCCCCGAGTACCCAACCGGCCTTGGCGAAACGTGGGTTGAGGCGGCCCGCCGAGTTCCGGCTCGACGACGGTCAGGCCGGCAACTCCCGGGGGCGGGGAAGGCCACGGACCAGGGTCCCACCGGGTCCGCGGCCTTCGTCCCACGGCCGCTCAGCCACACCCCGAGTCTCCCTGCGGTCTCCGTTCAAACACTGGCGCTTGCAGCCGAGTCGGACTTCTGCGTGCGGCTCCGGAGATCGGTAGAGCTGTGGCCACGTGCGCGGATGGGCCGGCGTACCCGTTCAGCACCCCAGCTTCTGCTGCAGTTCCGCCTTCTTCATGGAGGAGCGGCACTTGATGTTGCGGCGCTTGGCCTCTCCGTACAACTGGTCTCATGTGGTGGTCGCATGTGGGGCCTTCCGCACCGGTGTGCGAACGCCGGCCGCCCCGCTTCGACGACGATTCGATCTGCGTCTCGGGCACGCGCCCCACGCCCATACGCGTCCAGCCTCCGGGCGGTAGAAACGGGCCGGCACCAAGGACGGTTCCAACATGGTCGGCGAGCTGCTGTGGTCCTGATGTTGTTCAGCGGCCCCACCATGTTGGCTTCAGTCGCCCCGAGTTCGTGAGGTACCACAGCAAGTCGCCGCGATGGGGCCGCTGGTGGACGTCACAGCCACGCGACGGTGGAAGGACGGCATGACCTTCAGTACGGTGATCGTCACTGTGCTCGCCTGGGCAGCCGTCGACCACGGTCGCCGGACCGCTGGGATGAAGGGGGCGATGGATGCGGGTCGACCAACTGTGGCGGTATCCAGTGAAGTCGGTGGGTGGTGAGCGACTGACCGCGGCCACGGTCAGTGTGCTCGGGATCGAGGGTGACCGGGGCATCGCCATCCGCGACGAGCGGGAAGAGGTCACCTGGGCCGGTGCTGTTCCGGCGCTCATGCGATTGCGGGCGGTCACCCTCGGGCCGGGTGTGGCCGAGCTGGTCCTGCCGGACGGCCGGCGGTTTCGCTCCGATGCGCCTGACGCTGCCAGTCGGCTCAGTGCGGCTGTACAGGCCAAGGTCGCGCTGGTCGAGCACCAGCCGCACCGGCCCGACGCCGCGCTCCATGTACTGACAACGACGGCGCTGCGCAGCCTCGGCTCGACGCTGCCGGACAGTGTGATGGACGCCAGCCGGTTCCGGCCCAACCTGGTGCTCGACGATGTGCCCGGCGACCACGCGACCGGGTATCCCGAGCACGATTGGATCGGCCGCCGGATGGCCATCGGCACGCTGCGGTTGCGCTTCACCGAGGGGTGCGACCGCTGCGTGATGATCACCAAGGAGACGCCGACTGTCCCGCACGACCGCGCCGTGCTGCGCTGGGTCGCCCGCGAGCTCGGCAACACCCTCGGCGTGTACGCGGCGGTCGAGAAACCCGGCCAGGTCCGTATCGGGGACAAGGCCCGCTGGCTCGACTGAATGTCATCGACTGTGAACGTCGCTGTCCAGCGCTGCCAAGTGTCTCTACTGCCTGCCCGTTTGGCGCGGCCGGACATCACACCCACCGTCCTCACGCGTCGCCCCTCAACCGAGGAACGACAGTCGGACCCGCCGATCTGGATTGTCCCGGTTCGTGTCGACCAGGCACACCGACTGCCACGTCCCCAGTTCCAGCCTGCCCCCCAGGACCGGCAGCGTGGCATGTGGGGGCACGATCGCCGGGAGGACGTGGTC
The DNA here is from genome assembly GCF_036182465.1 of Streptomyces sp. NBC_00258. NCBI lineage: Bacteria > Bacillati > Actinomycetota > Actinomycetes > Kitasatosporales > Streptomycetaceae > Streptomyces > Streptomyces sp. NBC_00258. The sequence goes on along the minus strand of NZ_CP108081.1, from coordinate 10,174,229 downwards.
GCGGCCGTGGCCGGGGCTGCCGTGGCGGTGCTGCCAGCGGTCGTCCGCGGGGAGGAGGGCGTGGAGCGCGGCGAGCAGGTCGTCGTCGCTGCCGGCACCCGTTTCGATGAGGGCGACGCCGGCTGTTGCGTGAGGCACGAAAACGTTGAGCAGGCCGTCGCGATCGCCCGCGACCTCGCGGAGAAAGGCCTCGCATTCACCGGTGAGGTCGACGACCCTCTCACTGGATCCGGAGGCGATGTTCAGTACACGGCTGGTGAAGGCATCGGACATGGACCAATCCTCGCCGATCCCCCGGATTTCGCACCAGCTGTCGGATTCACGCCCATCGCGGGTTCCGCGGGCCCGGTCGTACCCCGACAGGCCGATCGCTCCCCCTGCCTCCCAGCGGTCCAGGCAATATCCCGCCCAGCAGTCGCGGACGCTCCCCCGCCCCCACCAGGACCTCACCCGCTCGACCCGTGATACCCGAGGTCCACTCCGCGAGACGCCATTGACCGTACGCGGCCCAGCTGGCTACTTTCAGCCGCATGTTGCGTTCAGTCATGCTCACCACGCGCGGTCACATCGACCTGCTGCGGGTGGCCTCCGCCGCGTGTCGCCGCGGACACTGACGCCCTTTCACCTGCTTCACCTCTTCTGCGCCTCAGCGCACCCCTGCGTCCGCACATCCGTCTGATCTGAGCCGGATGCCGATGCCGGGACGCTGACGCGCGCCCGCCCTCCGCGCACCCCGCATCTCTCCTGCGCGCGCCCACCGTCGCTCTCCTGCCGTGGAGCCCTCATGAGCATCAGCCATGCCCCGCCGGACTCTCATGGACCAGATATTTCGGGAATATCAGAGTTCGCCGACCCCAAGTCCACCGACGCCGAGTCCGCTGACATCAAGTCCGCCGAGCACGCCCTGCCCGAACTCGAACCCATCGTCCCCGCCTCTACCCGCCGCACCCGCGTCCCCCGCTGGCTGCGCCGCACCTCCGGCCCCGTACTGCTGCTCGCCCTGTGGCAAGTCCTCAGCGGTACGGGCGTGTTGACGGCGGACGTCCTGGCCTCGCCCGGCACCATCGCCCAGGTGGCCGGCGATCTGGTCTCCGACGGATCGCTGACGAACGCGATGGGTGTCTCGCTCCAGCGCGTCGCCGTGGGGCTCCTGCTCGGCACCGTCGTCGGCACCGGACTCGCCCTGGTCTCGGGCCTGTTCAGGATCGGCGAGGACCTCGTCGACGCGAGCGTCCAGATGCTGCGGACCGTGCCGTTCGTCGGTCTGATCCCGCTGTTCATCATCTGGTTCGGGATCGGCGAGGCCCCCAAGGTCGCGATCATCACGCTGGGCGTGTCCTTCCCGCTCTACCTCAACGTGTACGCGGGTATCCGCGGCGTCGACTCCCAGCTGATCGAGGCCGGTGAGTCCCTCGGCCTGTCCCGCTGGGGACTTGTACGGCATGTCGTGCTGCCGGGCGCCCTCCCCGGCGCCATGACCGGTCTGCGCTACTCGCTGGGCATCGCCTGGCTTGCACTCGTCTTCGCCGAGCAGATCAACGCGGACTCCGGCATCGGCTTCCTGATGGTCCAGGCGCGCGACTTCCTGCGTACCGACGTGATCGTGGTCTGCCTGATCGTCTACGCCTTCCTCGGCCTGCTCGCCGACTTCATCGTCCGCTCCCTCGAAAGGCTGCTGCTGCAATGGCGACCGACGTTCACCGGCCGGTGACCACCGAGAAGGTCACGACCGCTCCCGCCCCCTCCTCGGTGGTACGCGTCGACGGCCTGACCCGCTCCTTCGACGGCCGCGCCGTCATCGACAACCTCCAACTCGACGTGAAGCCGGGCGAGTTCGTGGCCCTCCTCGGTCGCAGCGGCTGCGGCAAGTCCACCCTCCTGCGCATCCTCGCCGGGCTCGACCGCGACATCGAGGGCACCGTCCTCGTACCGCGCCGCAAGGCCGTCGCCTTCCAGGCACCCCGGCTGATGCCATGGAAGAAGGTGTGGCGCAACGTCCTGCTCGGGCTGCCCGGCAAGCCCGAACGCGCCGTCGCCGAGCAGGCGTTGACCGAGGTGGGCCTCACCGACCGCGCCGACGCCTGGCCCAAGACGCTGTCCGGCGGAGAGGCCCAACGCGCCTCGCTGGCCCGCGCGTTGGTGCGCGAACCCGATCTGCTGCTGCTCGACGAGCCGTTCGGCGCGCTGGACGCGCTGACCCGGATCAAGGCGCAGCGGCTCGTCGGCGAGCTGTGGCAACGCCGGGGCTGCGCCGTGCTCCTGGTCACGCACGACGTCGAGGAGGCGGTGCTGCTGGCCGACCGCGTCCTCGTGATGGACGACGGCGTGATCGCGTACGAGACCAAGGTCGAACTGGACCGTCCGCGGGACATCACCGACCCGCGGTTCGCCGAGCTGCGCGCCGGGCTGCTGGAACGGCTGGGTGTCGACACCGCCGCCGAGGCCGCCTGAACTCCCTCTGAAGACAGCTCGGTTACGCCACCACGCGCGTCCGAACCGCCCGGTCGAGCAACCACCCGCACCCCAACCGCCCGTCTGCCCGGCCACGCACACCCGAACCCATCGCCTTCACCCCTTCACCTTCACCTTCACCTTCACCTTCACCTTCACCTTCACCTTCACCTGAACCAACCGAACGGAATCCTCATGCGACGACACCTCGTCCCCGCCGCTCTGCTCCTCCCCCTGGCCCTGCTGGCCGCGGCCTGCGGCGGGAACTCGTCGGCCAGCACCTCGACGGGCGACGGAACCGACGGAAAGGGCTCGCTCACCCTCAACGTCGGTGACCAGAAGGGTGGTTCGGAGGCGGTGCTGCGGGCCGCCGGAGAACTCAAGAACCTCAACTACAAGATCAAGTGGTCGACGTTCACATCCGGCCCGCCCCTCCTGGAGGCGGTGAACGCCAAGGCCGTCGACATCGGCGGCGTCGGCAACACCCCACCGGTCTTCGCGGCCGGCGCCAACTCCAAGATCACCGCCGTCGCGGCCTACCGGGGCAGGTCCAAGGGGGACACGATCCTCGTGCCCAAGGACTCGAAGCTGAAGAAGACCGAGGAGCTGAAGGGCAAGTCGGTCGCGGTGGCTCAGGGTTCGTCCGCGCACTACCAACTGGTCGCCTCGCTCAAGGCGGCCGGGCTGACGCTGGGCGACGTCAAGGTGAAGTACCTCCAGCCCGCCGACGCACTGGCCGCGTTCACCTCCGGCAAGGTCGACGCTTGGGCGGTCTGGGACCCGTACACCTCCCAGGTGCTGCAGGCCAAGCAGGGCAAGGTCCTGACGGACGGCGACGACGTGGTCAACGGGCTCACCTTCCAGGTGGCGGCGCCCGGAGCGCTCAAGGACAAGAAGAAGGCCGCGGCGATCTCCGACTATCTGGAGCGGCTGCGGCGCGCGCAGGACTGGGTCTACGAGCACCCGGAGGACTGGGCCGAGGTCTGGGCGAAGGACACCGGGCTGCCCTACGAGGTGGCGCTGGCCTCGGTGAAGCGGACCAACGCGACCAGGGTCCCGGTGGCCATCGACAAGCCGCTCATCGCCTCCGAGCAGGAGATCGCGGACACGTTCACCGGCCTGAAGCTCATCCCCCGCAAGGTCGACTTCGGAGACTTCGTGGACACCCGCTTCAACGGCGACCTGCCGCCGTCCACCACCACTCCCCGCCCCTCGAAGGAGTCGTGACGTCATGACCGTACATCTGCACTGGTTCCTGCCGACGGGCGGCGACGGCCGCACCTTGGTGGACCGGCACGCCTACGCGGCCAACCCCGTCGACCGCGCCCGGCCGGTCAGTGGGGTGCGTGCGCCCGACATCGAGTATCTGGCCCAGATCGCCAAGGCGGCCGAGCAGTTGGGCTTCGAGGCGGTGCTCACGCCGACCGGTACGTGGTGCGAGGACGCCTGGCTGACGACGGTGGCGCTGGCCCAGCACACCGAGCGGCTGAAGTTCCTGGTCGCTTTCCGGCCCGGCGTCATCTCGCCGACGCTCGCCGCCCAGATGGCGGCCACGTACCAGCGCATCACCCGTGGCCGGCTTCTGCTGAACGTCGTCACCGGCGGCGACTCCACCGAGCAGCGCCGCTTCGGCGACCAACTCGGCCACGACCAGCGGTACGCGCGTACGGACGAGTTCCTGTCCGTCGTACGAGGGGTGTGGCGCGGGCAGCCGTACGACTTCGACGGGGCCCACTACCAGGTCGAGGGCGGGCTGACCGCGCTGCCGCCGGACCCGCTGCCGGAGATCTTCTTCGGCGGTTCCTCGGCGGCCGCGGGGCCGGTCGCGGCGCGGCACGCTGATGTGTATCTGACCTGGGGCGAACCCCCGGAGCAGGTCAAGGAGAAGATCGACTGGATCCGCTCGCTCGCCGAGCGCGAGGGGCGTACGGTCCGCTTCGGCATCCGGCTGCACACCATCTCGCGGGACTCGTCGGCCGAGGCGTGGAGGACGGCGGGTCGCCTGCTCGACGACCTCGATCCGGAGTCCATCGCGGCCGCGCAGGCGGCGCTCGGCCGCAGCGAGTCCGTCGGCCAGCAGCGCATGCTCGCGCTGCACGGCGGTTCCTCCGACCGGCTGGAGATCTCCCCGAATCTGTGGGCGGGCGTGGGTCTCGTGAGGGGAGGCGCCGGCACCGCGCTGGTCGGCAGCCATGCCGAGGTCGCCGACCGGATCGAGGAGTACCACGCGCTGGGCATCGAGCACTTCGTGCTGTCCGGGTATCCGCATCTGGAGGAGGCGTACTGGTTCGGGGAGGGGGTGATTCCCGAGCTGGCCGTGCGGGGGCTGCTGTCGCGTGTTCCGGCGTCGGGGGCGCCGATCCTGGTCGCCAGTGGTCGCTGAGTGCGCCGCCGAAGCGCTCCGCCGGGAGTGCCGTTCGATCTGCGGGCCGTCTTTTGTCTGCGGGCCGCAGATGGCCGGTCACGCAGTTCCCCACGCCCCTTACTGGGCTCGGGGAAGATCCGCGCCACCCGTGGAGTTAGTAGAAGCGTGAACAACACCGGAGCGCAGGCGGGGGCAGTGCGGGAAGTCGATGTCGTCGTGATCGGCGCTGGACAGGCCGGACTGTCCAGCGCCTATCACCTGCGGCGCACGGGCTTCGAGCCGGAGCGGGACTTCGTGGTCCTGGACCACGCGCCGCGGGCGGGCGGGGCGTGGCAGTTCCGGTGGCCGTCCCTCACGTACGGCAAGGTGCACGGAATGCACGCGCTGCCGGGCATGGAGCTGACGGACGCGGACCCGGCGCGGCCGTCCTCCCAGGTCGTCGCGGAGTACTTCGACACCTACGAGCGCACCTTCGATCTGCGGGTGCGGCGGCCGGTCGACGTGAAGGCCGTGCGCGAGGGTGAGGCGGGCCGGCTGCTCGTCGAGACCTCCGACGGTACGTGGTCGACGCGGGCCCTGATCAATGCGACGGGCACCTGGGACCGCCCGTTCTGGCCGCGCTACCCGGGGCAGGAGACCTTCCGGGGGCGGCAGTTGCACACGGCCCAGTACCCGGGGCCCGAGGAGTTCGCCGGACAGCGGGTCGTCGTGGTGGGCGGGGGCGCGTCCGGTACGCAGCATCTGCTGGAGATCGCGCCGTACGCGGCCGGAACCACCTGGGTGACACGGCGGCCGCCGGTGTTCCGTGAGGGTCCGTTCACCGAGGACGTGGGCCGGGAAGCGGTCGCGCTCGTGGAGGAACGCGTCCGCCAGGGGCTGCCGCCGAAGAGTGTCGTGTCGGTGACCGGGCTGCCGCTCAACGACGCGATCCGGCAGGGCATCGAGGACGGCGTCCTGGACCGGCAGCCGATGTTCGACCGGATCACTCCGGACGGCGTGGAGTGGGACGACGGGCGTCGCGTGGCCGCCGACGTCATTCTGTGGGCGACCGGTTTCCGTGCCGCGATCGACCATCTGACGCCGCTGCGGCTGCGCGAGTCCGGCGGCGGCATCCGTGTCGAGGGGACCCGCGCGGTCGCCGATCCGCGGATCCATCTGGTCGGGTACGGGCCGTCGGCCAGCACGATCGGAGCCAACCGCGCCGGGCGCTCGGCGGTACGGGACATCAGGCGGCTGCTGGCGGTCGCCCCGAACGCCGCCCCGATGAGTGCGCCGAAGGGTATGCCGGTTGGATGAGCTCAGCCGGACTTCGGCGCCGCGCGCTTGCTGGTGCGGTTGAACTCCGCGACGTTCCTCCGGTGCTCCTCGTAGTCGGCGGTGAAACGTGTGTCGCCGGGCTTGACGGTGACGAAGTAGAGCCAGTCGCCCTGTGGCGGAGCGACCGCGGCGCGCATCGCCTCCTCGCCGGGGTTGGCGATGGGCGACGGCGGCAGCCCCATCCGCACGTACGTGTTGTACGGGCTGTCGAGCCGCGTGTCGTTCTCGCTGGTGCGGAGGGTGTTGCGGTTCAGCGCGTAGTTGATGGTGGAGTCCATCTGCAGGGGCATGCCCCGGTCGAGCCGGTTGTAGACCACGCGGGCCACCTTGCCCATGTCCTTCTTGGTGGCCGCCTCGGCCTGGACGATGCTCGCGACGGTGACGGTCTGGTAGACGTTCATCGCGTTCCGCTCGGCCCCGGCCGTGACCGTACCTCCGCCGAACCTCTTGTTCGCCGTGTCGACCATGTACGACAGCAGGGACACCGGAGTCGACTTCTTGTCGATGGGATACGTGGCCGGGAACAGATACCCCTCGGGGTTGCCGCTCGCGTCGTTCGGAAGCTTGAGGTTCGCCTTCTCCAGGGACTTCTTCGTGGTGCCCCCGGGCAGGGCGAGGACCTTGTCGACGGCCTCGTAGACCTGGCCGGAGCGCCAGCCCTCCGGGACCACCAGGGCGAGGGGCTCCTTCTTCTCGTCCGTGCTCAGCAGCGGCACCGCCACGGCGGTGGCCGCCACGACGGCGCCGGTCACGATGAGGGCGGTCCGGCCCCGGCTCGTCAGTCGAATCGTTCTCCGTGGCCGACTGGGCGGCGAGTAGATCTGCATGCGGGCACGGTAACCCGCATATCGCCATAAACTCGACATATATTCATCTTGTTGGCTCCAGTTGGGCGTCTCTGCGGACCAGTGCGGCGTAGCGGCCCTCGCGCTCCAACAGCTCCTCGTGCGTGCCCCGTTCCGCCGGACGCCCACCGTCGAGAACCACGATCTGGTCGGCGCCCCGAATGGTGGACAGCCGGTGCGCGATGGTGAGGGTGGTCCGGTTGGCCGACAGGGCGTCGATGGCCTCCTGCACGGCGAGCTCGGTGCGGGTGTCCAGGGCGCTGGTCGCCTCGTCGAGGATCAGGACCGGCGGGTCCCGCAGGATGGTGCGGGCGATGGCCAGGCGCTGCTTCTCACCGCCGGAGAACCGGTGTCCGCGCTCCCCCACCACCGTGTCGTACCCGTCGGGCAGCGAGGCGATGTGGTCGTGGATCTGCGCGGCCTTCGCGGCCGCGTACAGCTGCTCGTCGGTGGCGTCCGGCTTGGCGAACCGCAGGTTCTCGGCGACCGTGGCGTGGAAGAGGTACGTCTCCTGGGAGACGACGCCGATCCCGCGGGCGAGGGTGTCGAAGTCCAGGTCGCGCACGTCCACCCCGTCGAGCGTGACGCGGCCGCCCGTGACGTCGTACAGACGCGGCACCAGATAGCTGAGCGTGGACTTGCCCGCACCGGTCGCGCCGACGACGGCGAGGCTGCCGCCGGCGGGCACGGTGATGTCGATGCCGTCGAGGATGGGGCCGCTCTTGTCGTCGTAGCGGAACTCCACGTCCTCGAAGCGCACCTCTCCCTTGACCTGGTCGAGGTGGATCGGGTCCTCGGGCTCGGTGATGTCGATGGGCAGGTCGAGGTACTCGAAGATGCGCTGGAACAGGGCGAGCGAGGTCTGGATCTGGACGCCGGTGGAGAGCAGGCTCACGGTCGGCCGGAAGAGGCCCTGCTGCAGCGAGACGAAGGCGACGAGCGTGCCGATGGAGATGGCGGGCCCGCCGAACTGGAGGGCTATCCCCGCGGTCCAGTAGATGACGGCCGGCATCGCGGCCATGACGATCCCGATGACGGCCATCCGCCAGCGGCCCGCCATGTTCGACCGGACCTCCAGGTCGACGAGGCCCTCGGACTCGTCGGCGAAGGAGCGGGTGAGCGAGTCCGAGCGGCCCATCGTGCGGCCGAGCAGGATGCCGCTGACGGAGAGCGACTCGGTGACGGTCGCGGCCATGGCGGCCATCTGCTTCTGGCGCTCGGTGGTGATCTTCTTGCGTTCGTTGCCGACTCGGCGGCTGATCCACACGAACACCGGCAGCAGGAGCAGCGAGACGACGGTCAGCCGCCAGTCCAGGGCGACCATCGCGACGATCGTGGCGATGACGCTGGTGAGGTTGGAGACGAGCGAGGTGGCGGTCGAGGTGACCGTGGCCTGCATGCCGCCGATGTCGTTCGCGATGCGCGACTGGACCTCGCCGGTGCGGGTCCTGGTGAAGAAGGCGAGCGACATGCGCTGCAGCCGGCCGTAGACGGCGGTGCGCAGGTCGTGCATGACGCGCTGGCCGACCGTCGTGGAGATGAGGGTCTGCAGGACTCCGAAGACACCGCCGAGGACGGCACTGAGGATCATGCCGAGCGCGAGCAGGCTCAGCAGGCCTGTGCGGCCCTGCGGAATCGCGGTGTCGAGGATCTCCTTGAGCAGGAAGGGCGTGGCGACCGAGACCAGGGACGCGGCGCCCACGAGGAGGCCTACGACGGCCAGTCGGCCGCGGTAGGGACGGAAGAGCTTGAGAATGCGGCGCACCTGCCGGGGCTGTCCGTCCTCGACAGGTGGCGGTGTCCAGTTGATGTCGTCGCGGGGCATGGGCTCCTACGGAGGGTGAGAGAACGATGACTGACGGAGCATAGCTCATTGTTACCTATACTCACAATGAACAAGGTCCTGATATTGTTCCCGTCATGGACACCCCCGACGCCGACGGCCTGCTCGCCGAGCAGCTGCTGCGGTTGACCCGCCGTGTGCACCGCATCCAGAAGCGTCAGTTGGAGAAGCGCGGGCTCGGTATCACCCCTGCCCAGTCCCGGCTCCTGCGCACCCTCGCGCACTACGGCTCACCGCCGCGCATGGCCGACCTGGCCGAGCGGCTGGAGGTGGTGCCCCGGGCCGTGACGACGCTGGTCGACGGTCTGGAGGCGAGCGGCAAGGTGCGTCGCGTACCGGACCCCACCAACCGCCGGGTGATCCGCATCGAGCTGACGGACGACGGCCGCGGGGCTCTGCGCGAGCTGCGCGCCGCGCGGCGGACCGCGGCGGAGGACATCCTGGCGCCGCTGTCGGACGACCAGCGCAAGGTGCTCGGGGGGCTGCTGGACACGCTGGTGGACGGAATGGGCGCGGTGGAGGCGCCGAAGCGCGACTGCTGACGGGGGCGGCGCCGATGGGGGGCGGCCGACAGGAGTGAGGGGCTCGCGCCGCCCACTCACCCACGCGCACGGAAGTCCAAAGACCGAGCCCGGAAGTCCAACTCCCTGGCCACTTCGGCCCCTTGCGACCCGGTCGGCCCCCTAGGAGGGTGACAGCGCGCCGAAACCCGCGCTCATCCACCGAGGAGGTCCGATGCACGACGAGCACGCGACACCGGAACCCGACGAGAACCCCGAGGGCCACTCCCGACGCTCGGTCCTGCGCACGGCCGGAGCCGCCGGAGCGGGTCTGGGGATCGGCGCGCTCGCGGGTGGGGGCACGGCTCACGCGGCCGAGCCCGGGACGGCGGCGGAGACCGCACCCGGGGCAGCGGCGGAAGCCGAACCCGCCGTTCCCGCCGCGAAGGGCAGAACCATGATCGGCGTGCCCTTCGACGGGCGCGGCACGGTACGGGTGGGGATCATCGGGCTCGGCAACCGCGGCAACGGCATGATCGACCTGTTCCTCGCCCTCGACGGAGTCCGCGTCGTCGCACTGTGCGACCCGGTCAAGGACAAGATCGCGAGCGCCGCTTCCAAGGTGGTGGCCGCGGGCCAGCCCGCCCCGGCGACGTACACGAAGGGCGATCACGACTTCGTCGGTCTGTGCGAGCGCGGCGACCTCGACTTCGTGTACGTGGCGACGCCCTGGGACTGGCACTTCGAGATGGCGAAGACGGCGATGCTCAGCGGCAAGCACGTCGGCGTGGAGTGTCCGGTCGCCATGCGGCTCGACCAGCTCTGGGAACTGGTCGACCTCTCCGAGCGCACCCGCAGACACTGCATGCAGCTGGAGAACTGCTGCTACGGCAGGAACGAGATGCGGGTCCTGCGCATGGCACACGCCGGGAAGTTCGGCCGGCTGCTGCACGGCGCGGGCGCCTACAACCACGATCTGCGCGGCCTGATGTTCGACCCGGACTACTACGAGGGCCCGTGGCGGCGACTCTGGCACACCCGGCTGCGCGGCGACCTCTACCCGAACCACGGTTTCGGGCCCGTCGCCAACTACATGGACGTCAACCGCGGTGACCGCGTCACCCACGTCTCCAGCTTCGGCACGCCCTCGCTCGGACTCGCCGAGTACCGCGCGGCGAACATGCCGCCGGGCGACCCGAGCTGGAAGGAGACGTACATCGAGAGCGACCGGACCATCAGCCTCGTACAGACCGCCAAGGGACGGGTGATCCGGCTCGAACACGATGTGTCGACGCCACACCCCTACTCGCGGATCAACAGTCTCGGCGGCACGAAGGGTGTCTTCGAGGACTACCCGGAGCGGATCTACATAGAGCCGGACCACACAGATGACGCCTGGGGTGACTTCGGGGAGTACGCCGACTGGGATCACTGGCTGTGGAAGGAGCACTCCAACCCGCCCGGCGGACACGGCGGGATGGACTACATCATGCTGTTCCGGCTGATGCAGTGCATGCGGCTCGGGCTCGTACCGGACTTCGACGTGTACGACGCCGCCACCTGGACCGCGCCGGTGCCGCTGAGCCATGCCTCGATCAAGGCGCACGGGGCACCGCAGGCGATCCCCGACTTCACGCGCGGGCTGTGGAAGAAGGAGCGGTCGGGGGTGGACTCGCAGAAGCCGCAGGGGTGACCGGGCGGAAGTGACCCCCGGGGGCGCGTCCTTCGGGGGTGGAGCCTTCGGATGGTGGGAGGCGTGGGGCCCGGCGTCGAGCGGATGCGCCGGGCCCCGGCTCTCAACTCGCTTCGCCCGCGGGCTCCTTGGCCAAGGAGGCCTTGACCTCGGCGGGTTCCTCCGCCGAGTCAGTGGGCGCCTCGCCCTTGTCCGGAGTGTCCGCCGGCGTGGTCCGAGCGGTCTGCGCGGGCGCTTCCGCCTTCGGGTCGCTGCCGCCGGGCGTCACGTCCTCCTCCACGAACGCGATCTCGCCGTCGAGCATCTTCTTCGCCCGGTCCGTGTCCAGGGCTCCCTCCCAGCGGGAGACAGCGAAGACGGCGACACAGTTGCCGAGCAGGTTGGTGACGACGCGCATCGAGTCCATGATGCGGTCGACGCCGAGCAGCAGGGCCACGGCCCCGGCGGGGATGGCGCCGAGCGAGGAGGCGGTCGCCGACAGGGCGAGGAAGGCCGAGCCCGGGATGCCGGCCATGCCCTTGCTGGTCAGCATGAGCACCAGGATCACGGTGACCTGCTGGCCCAGGCTGAGATCGACGCCCACGGCCTGCGCGATGAACAGGGTGCCGATGGAGAGGTAGATCGAGGCTCCGTCGAGGTTGAAGGAGTACCCCGTCGGCAGCACCAGACCCACCGCGTCGTCACGGGCTCCCGCCTGGCGCAGCTTCTGCATCATGCGGGGCATGACCGTCTCGCTGGACGCGGTGCCGAGCGCGAGCAGCAACTCCGCACGCGTGTAACGGACGAACTTCCACAGGCTCAGCCCGGTGACCAGCTTCAACGCGACGGCGAGCAGCACGAGGAAGAGCACCGCCACGGCGTAGCAGAGAACGATGAGCTTGCCGTACGTCTCCATGACCCCGAGGCCGTACTCCCCCACCAGGTGGACCATGGCGCCGAAGACGGCGAGGGGGGCGAGCTTCATGACGAAGCCGACGATCGCGAAGATGATCTCCTGGACCTGCTCGATGGCGGGCAGGATCGCGGGCACCTTGGTGTTGCCGAGGTGGAGCAGCGCGGCGCCCGTCAGGCAGGCCAGCACAAGGACCTGCAGCAGTGAGTTCTCGGCGAAGGCGCCGACCGCGCTCTGCGGCAACGCGTCCAGGATGAACTCCGTGGTCGTCGGCAACGCACCGCCGGCGGTCTTGTCGTCGACCGCCGAGGCGTCGAGCTTCGACGGGTCGACGTTCATGCCCGAGCCGGGGGCGAAGACGTTGGCGGCGATCAGGCCGATGAGCAGCGCGGCGGTGGAGGCGATCTCGAACCAGATCAGGGCCTTGAGCCCGATCCGCCCGAAGGCCTTCAGGTTGCCGGCCTTGGCGATGCCGACGACGACCACACAGAACACGAGCGGCGAGATCACCGTCTTGATGAGACGCACGAAACCGTCGCCGAGCGGCTGGAAGGTCGTGGCCGTGTCCGGCCACAACCTTCCGACGACGATTCCGAGTACGAGCGCGCAGGCTACCTGCGCGAACAGTGAGGTACGCAGTATGCGTGCGACGCGTCGCGGGGACGGTACAGACGGCGGCACGGGCACTCCTCCAGGGGGACTTCTGGGATGCGGAAAGCGGATTCCGCGGTGATCACTATCGGGGGAGTTTGCTACCGCCGGAGACCTCGATGTGACAGGCATGTAAATCATCGAGGATGTGGCACGTCCCACACCGGCCCGTTCAGCAGTCCGCGCGGTCCTCGGTGAGCGTCCCCTGCACGGTCACCAGCGTCCGGTCGTGACAACCGCCCGACCCGTACAGCCGGAAGCGCTCACGGGTCGTGCCGACCGCGTGCCGTTGATCGCGCGGCACGTTCGCCGTATACGTGGCGTCGCCCACGTAGCTGTCGTCGAGCCGGGACCACGCCGTACGCCGACCGCCGCGTGTCTCCTCGACCGCGGCATGGTCCCCCAGCGAGAGCACGGTCCGCAGCCGGTCGCCCGCGCCGAGCGTGGTGGTGCCGTCCATGGTGTAGATCCGGTGCGTCCGGGTCGACTTGGCGGCCCCGCGCCCGTCCACGGTGACCGTCTCGTCGTCGGTCCAGGTTCCCTTCAGCGCGTCGGTGTTCTCGCCGTCGGTCCAGCGGTGCACGGAGGTGTTGGCCAGTCGGCGGTCGACGGTGGTTCTCACGCGGCCGTGCGAGGTGTCGACGTACCCGGCCACGGTCAGCCGGTGCCCGGCCTCGGTGTCGAGACGGTGCTCCGAACCCGGCGTGTACGTCGAGGAGTTGTCGAGGTCTCCCGCCCTGTGCGCGGTGAGTTTTCCGGTGACGTGCTTGCTCTTCGCGTCCTGCCAGACGAGGACGTTCACCGGGGCGCTCCAGCCGCTCTGGCCTTCGGGAACGCCCACTACGGAGACGTCGATCCGGTGCGGACGGCCGTCGTTGAGCAGCCCGGCGAACGGCGTCAGGTCGTACTCGACGGGCTTGATGTCGAAGGCGCGCGGGCCGGGAATCACGTACCAGAGGAACGGGTTGGACCAGCCTCCGGTCCATACGGTCGGGAACGGCGCCGCGATGCCCGCGAGTCGGCCGTCGACCTTGATCTGCACCTCTCGGTAGGGGCCGTCGCCCGCCTTGCAGGAGTACGGCGCGGCGTCGGGCACCGTCAGATACCAGTACTCCTCGCAGCCGCCGCCCGACCCTGTGGCGTATACCTCGGCGACGATGCGTTCACTGTTGCGGGGCGTGGTGAGGGCGCCGTCCTGGAGGGTGAGTACGCGGTCGGGGGCCTTCTTCGCGGCGGGCTCGCCCTCGTGGAGAGCGGCGGCCGGCTCGCCCGCGTAGAAGGTGAGCGTGACCTTGACGTCGATGATGCCCGTGTAGGTGTCGTCCACGACGTTCCCGATGAGCATCTCGACGTTCTGGTTCTGCCGGAACGTGTCGCTGTAGCGCGTGACGTCCTTCTCCACCGACCACTCGATACCGTCGGGCGAGGGCTGCGGAGTGGACGTACGGAAGACCTCCACTCCGCCGATGTGCAGATGGCCGAGCCGGTCGAACTGCCGCCCCTTGACCTTCCCTTCGAGGCGCAGGACGACCTTGCTCCAGCGGTCGCCGCAGCCGCGCGGGGGCACGTATGCGCCCTTGTAGGGCGTGAAGTCCTTGAACTGGGCCTCGGCTACGGTGACGTCGCAGGACTTGGTGTCCGGTCGGGTGACCGGCGGCGCGGCGGTGACCGGGTCGTGCCAGTCGGTGCCGAACTCGGCAGGCGCGTCGGCCGATTGCGCGGGGACCGCCCCGAGGAGGGTGCTCGCCACGAGGGTCACCCCGGCGAGCATGGACATGATGATCCGTCTTCTCATGGGCGGTGTTCTACGGGGAGTTGGCCCGGGCCGCAATGCGTCCTCGGGCCATGACGGGCCCCCTCGACCGGATCTGCCCTCCTCAGTACGGTGGTGCGACCGGTTGGCGGGGGGACGCAATGGATCGGGAACGGGACAACGCGCCGCGCGAGTTGTCCCGTTTCGCCCTCGGCCCCGTGGCGGGTCTGGCGGCCGTCCTCGCCGCCGTACTGACCGCGCTGTCCGGCCGATACGGGTATCACCGCGACGAGTTGTACTTCCTCGCGGCGGGCGATCGTCCGGCCTGGGGGTACGTCGACCAGCCGCCGCTTACGCCGTTCCTGGCGCGGGCGGCCACCGCGCTGTTCGGGGACTCAACCGTCGCGTTGCGGGTCCCGGCGACTCTCGCCTTCGTGGCCGCCGTCTTCGTGGTCGCCCTCGTCGCACGGGAGTTGGGCGGTGACCGCAGGACACAGGTGGTCGCGGCGGGGCTCGCGGGCGTGTCCGCGCAACCGTTGGCCGTCGGGCACATGGTGTCGACCGCCGGTTTCGACCTGCTGGCCTGGCTGCTGATCTGCTGGCTGGTACTGCGCCTGCTGCGCACCGGCGACGGGCGCTGGTGGCTTGCGATCGGCCTGTGCGTCGGAGTCGGTCTGCTGAACAAGTACCTCGTGGCGCTGCTGGTCGTCGCGCTGCTCGCGGGTGTACTCGCCGTGGGGCCGCGGCGGGTGCTGCGCAGCCCGTGGCTGCTCGCCGGCGCGGCCGCGGCCCTAGCGGTGGCGGCGCCCAATCTGTGGTGGCAGGCGGATCGCAACTGGCCTCAGCTGACGGTCGCGGAGGGGATCGGCACGGACGACGGGACCGAGAACCGGATCCTGTTCGTGCCCGAGCAACTCATCTATCTGTCCCCGCTGTTCGTGCCGGTGTGGATCGCGGGCTGGCTGCGGCTCCTGCACGATCCGCCCATGCGGTGGGCTCGTCCGACGGCGGTCGCGTACCCCCTGCTGTGCGTGCTGGTCATGGCACTGGGCGGCAAGGGCTACTACGTCGTTCCCCTGCTGATCGTGCTCCTCGTGGCGGGCTGCGAACCGGCTCTGGCCTGGACGCGGCGGCATGGCCGTACGTGGCCCGTGGCGGCCGTGCTCGTGACCGTCGCGGTCAACGCGATGGTCACCCTGCCCGTGCTGCCGCCGAGTTCGCTCGCCGTGCCGATGGCACTCAACAAGGAGCAGGGGGAACAGGTGGGCTGGCCCGCACTCGCCGACGCGACCGCGAAGGGCTGGTCCGTGATTCCGGCCGGCGAGCGGGCGCGTGCCGTGCTCTTCACGCAGAACTACGGCGAGGCGGGCGCCCTGGACCGCTACGGCCCCGAGCGCGGGCTGCCCAGGTCCTACTCCGGCCATATGAGCTACGCCGACTGGGGCCCTCCGCCGGACTCGGCCGACGGACCGGTGCTCGTCGTGCGGCAGGAGGACGCGGAAGGCATCGAGCGGTACTTCACCGACTGCCGTCGAGTGGCGCGCGTGGACAACGGGCACGGGGTGGAGAACGAGGAGCAGGGCGCGGCCGTGGTGCTGTGCGCGGGGACGACTCAGCCGTGGTCGCGGCTGTGGCCGTCCCTTCGCCACTACTACTGAGGCACTCAGTTGCCACTGAGGGCACGCAGTGGCAACTGAGGGCACGCAGTGGCCGGTGACAGGCGGTCAGGCGGCCTTGAGGTTGGCCTTGTCGCCCATCACCACGACCGGTTTCCGGTCCGGGTCGAGGGTGCGCAACAGGTACTCCATGCCGGACTTGGGCAGACTCACGCAGGCCGACGTACCGCTGCCGTGGTCCATGTGGAGCCAGATGCTGCCGCCTTTGGACTGGCCCTGGGGGCGGGTCGGATCGTTCGGCGAGGTGCCCTTGACGCGGTTGTAGTCGATGGCGATGACGTAGTCGAAGTCGTTCCAGTGCGACTTGGCCCAGTAGTGCGGGGCCTGGAAACCCGCCGACTCGGTGTACGGGAGCTTGGCTCCGGGATCGGCGAGCACTCCGCCCGCGTCGCTGAGCGTGAAGACCCCGACGGGGCTGCGCTTGTCGTTCTCCCGGTGGTCGGTCGTCCAGCCCTTCTTGCCGTTGTGGCCCTTCCAGCTCCGGGTCTTGTCCCAGGTGGAGCCGGACTTGGTGTAGAGGACGATCGTGGAGTCCGCCGAGTTCTCGCCCTCTCCGTAGACGGCCACGACCTGGCGGGAGCCCTCGGGAATCTGCTTCTGCAGCTTGTCGCCGACGTCAGGGATGGTCTTGAGATCGACGGTGCGCGCCCGCTCGGACCCGGTCCCGTTGTCAGCCTGCCCGTCGCTCTTCTTTCCGCTCCCGCCGTCCGAACCGCCGCAGGCCGCCAGGGACATCAGAAGGGCACCGGACACCGCGGCCGCGGCCGTCGTGCGCATCGCACCGCCTATTCGCATCGGTCCATCGTCGCACCACGATCCGGACGATTGCGTCCGGCCCCTCGGCTTCCGGGCGATATGCGGGCGGTCCGGGCCGAATCTTTGCCTCGCGGCGGAAAACCGTTTGCCTGCGGACACTCTGTGACGCGAACCTTTCACGGTTTGTTGCCTCCCCCCACTCCGTTCTACGAGCCCCCTGGGACGTCATGCAGATTCAAGACCTTCCGTATCCCGACCCGGGTGTGCCGGACGCACGCTCGGGGCCCCGGTTCCTGGTGTGGCTCGGCCGGAATCAGCTCGGCGGACAGGCGAAGGCACTGGCCTGGGGTCTGCTGCACTTCCTGTCCGTGTCCGGACTGCCCTTCTGTGTGGGCTTCGCCGTGCAGGCCGTCGTGGACCGCTCCGGTGCGCGGCTCGGCATGGCGGGCGGGCTGATCGCGCTGTGCGGGGTCGGAATCGCGCTGGGCGACACCATGCTCCACCGGGCCGCGGTCACCAACTGGATCACCGCGGCCGCACGCGTCCAGCAGCTCCTGGCGCGCAGGACCGCCCTGCTGGGCTCCGCCTTGACGCGGCGCGTGGCGGCCGGCGAGATCGTCGCGGTCTCGACCGGTGACGTGGAGAAGATCGGCTGGTTCGTGGAGGCCGTGTCGCGGTTCACCGCGGCCGCGGTCACGATCGTGCTCGTCTGTGTCGCCCTGGTCGTCTACCAGCCGGCGCTCGGCGTCGTGGTCGCCGTGGGTGTGCCCGTCCTGGCGCTCGCGGTGCTGCCCCTGCTGCCCCGGGCGACCCGGCGTGCCGACTTCCAGCGCGAGAAGGCGGGACACGCCACCGAGCTCGCCTCGGACACCGTCGCGGGACTGCGCGTGCTGCGCGGCATCGGCGGCGAGGAGCTGTTCCTCGACCGCTACCGCCGCGCCTCGCAGGAGGTCCGGCACGCGGCCGTGCGCAGCGCCCGTATGTGGGCACTGATCTCCGCGATCCAGGTACTGCTGCCCGGGCTGCTGCTGATCGTCGTCGTCTGGCACGGCGTGAACCTGGCCCGCGACGGCCGGATCACCGTCGGCGAACTGGTCACCGTGTACAGCGCCGTCATGCTCCTCACCTATCCGCTCCGTCACTTCGAGGAGATCGCGATGGCCTACTCCTTCTCCCGGCCGTCCGCGAAACGCGCCGCCCGGGTGCTGTCGCTGGAGCGGGCGACGGACGGCGAGGGCTCGCGCGAGGCCGTCGTACCTGCCGGTGATCTGTACGACCCGGCGACCGGGCTGCTCGCACCCGCCGGACGGCTCACCGCCGTGGTGTGCGGTGACCCGGACGCCGCGGGCGTGCTGGCCGAGCGGCTCGGTGGTCACGCGGCGGACTCCTCGGAGCTGCCGTCGGCGCTGGTCGGCGGCGTACCGCTGGACGAGCTGCCGCTCGACTCCGCCCGCAGCGCCGTCCTCGTCCAGGACAAGGACCCGGTGCTGCTCTCCGGCACGCTGCGCGAACTGCTCGACGTGCCCGCCTCCGGGGACGTCAGTTCCGAGGAGGCACTGGCCGCCGCGCAGTGCGGCGACGTCCTGGACGCGCTCGCCCAGGGGTCTCTGGACGCCGCCGATCCGATGGACGCCCGGATCACCGAACGCGGCCGCTCCCTGTCGGGCGGCCAGCGCCAGCGTCTCGCGCTGGCCCGGTCGCTGATCACGGACCCGGAGGTGCTCGTCCTGGACGAACCGACGTCCGCGGTCGACTCGCACACCGAGGCGCGCATCGCCGACGGCGTCCGGTCCCTGCGCCAGGGCCGTACGACGGTGGTGTTCACCTCGTCGCCGCTGCTCCTCGACCACGCGGACCGGGTCGTGCTCGTCCACGAGGGCGAGGTCGCGGCGGTCGGCGTGCACCGCGAGTTGCTGCACAGCGAGCCCCGGTACCGGGCCGTGGTGACCCGTGAGACCGACGACGAGGCCACCGCACACGAACTGGGCAGCCGCCTGCAAGAACTGGAAGAAATCGAGGAGACCGCATGATCGGCGTGGCGCCACCGGCCTACGACCCGGCCGCCCCGACGACCGCAGAGACCCTGCCCGTCGGCGCCCCCGCGACCGTACGCGCCTACGTGACCGAACTGTTCCAACGGCACCGCCGTGCCTTCCTGCTGCTCATCACCGTCAACACGGTCGCCGTCATCGCCTCGATGGTGGGCCCCTACCTGCTGGGTTCGCTCGTCCAGCGCGTCGCCGACGGAACCGCCGCGGCACGCGAACTGCACATGGAGCGCACCGCCGCGCTGTTCGTCCTCGCCCTCGTCGTCCAGGCCGTGTTCGTACGTCAGGTGCGGCTGCGGGGCGCGATGCTCGGCGAGCGGATGCTGGCCGACCTGCGCGAGGACTTCCTCGTACGGTCGGTGAGGCTGCCGCCGGGTGTCCTGGAGCGGGCCGGAACGGGGGATCTGCTGTCCCGGATCACCACGGACATCGACCGGCTGGCCAACGCCATGCGCGAGGCCGTGCCGCAGCTGGCCATCGGTGTGGTGTGGGTGGCGCTGCTGCTCGGCGGGCTCGCCGTGACCGCGCCGCCGCTCGCGCCCGCCGTGCTGGTCGCCGTCCCGATCCTGGTGGTCGGCTGCCGCTGGTACTTCAAGCGCGCTCCGTCCGGCTACCGCTCCGAGGCCGCCGGTTACGCCGCCGTGGCCGCCGTGCTCTCGGAGACCGTGGACGCGGGCCGCACCATCGAGGCGCATCGCCTGAGCGAGCGCCGCATCGGACTGTCGGACCGGCGGGTCCAGGAGTGGACCGCCTGGGAGCGGTACACCCTGTGGCTGCGCTCGGTGCTCTTCCCGGTCATCAACCTCACCCACGTCACGGTCCTCGGCTCGGTCCTGATGATCGGCGGGTACTTCGTCCTCCAGGGCTGGATCGGGGTGGGGCAGCTGACGACGGGCGCCCTGATCGCGCAGATGCTCGTCGATCCGGTGGGCCTGATCCTGCGCTGGTACGACGAGCTCCAGGTGGCCCAGGTCTCGCTGGCCCGGCTGGTCGGCGTCCGCGACATCGAGCCGGACGCCGGTGACGCGTCCCTGGCCCCCGACGGACGGGACGTGCACGCCGACCGGGTGCACTTCGGCTACCGCGAGGGCGTCGACGTGCTGCGCAAGGTCACCCTGGAGGTCGCGCCCGGCACCCGGCTGGCCCTGGTCGGTCCGTCCGGCGCGGGCAAGTCCACGCTGGGCAGGCTGCTCGCCGGAATCTACGCACCCCGTACCGGCCGGATCACGCTGGGCGGCGCCGAGCTGTCCCGGATGTCCGCCGAACGGGTCCGCTCCCATGTGGCGCTGGTCAACCAGGAACACCACGTGTTCGTGGGCGCCCTGCGCGACAACCTGCTCCTCGCCCGCACGGAAGCCGACGACGCCGAGCTGTGGGCCGCCCTCGGCGCGGTCGACGCCGACGGCTGGGCGCGGGCGCTGGACGACGGTCTGGACACCGAGGTCGGCTCGGGCGGGCTGGCCCTCACTCCGGCCCAGGCGCAGCAGATCGCGCTCGCCCGGCTGGTGCTCGCCGATCCGCACACGCTGGTCCTGGACGAGGCCACCTCGCTCCTCGACCCGCGCGCGGCCCGGCATCTGGAGCGCTCCCTGGCCCGGGTCCTGGACGGCCGCACCGTGGTCGCCATCGCGCATCGGCTGCACACCGCCCACGACGCGGACGTCATCGCGGTCGTCGAGAACGGCCGCATCAGCGAGCTGGGCAGTCATGATCAACTGGTCGCCGCAGACGGCGCGTACGCGGCACTGTGGCGGTCCTGGCACGGGTGAGCGGGCAATGCCCCCGGTCGGCCTCTGTGCGGGCCGACCGGGGCCGGTCCGGGGTCCACTCATGAGCGGGGCGGGGTCACGCAGCGGCGTGCTCCCCGCCCCGGCCCGTTCCCACCGCTGGTGACAGCCGCCGGGCCCCGTGCCGTTGCGCGGTGTCGAAGAGGGGTGGAAGGGTGGATGTCGGCACCGGCTCGGGGAACGCCCGGGAACCGCCTGGTTCCGTGCGTTCCGTACAGGCGAGGCCTGGGCCGAGCGGCCCGCGCACCCGCCACCGAACACGGTGACAGCAGGCCGGCCCGCACCACCTGGAGGTACCCGTGGACAGCGCCGACGGTTGGGGAGACGACGTCTACCAGCCCGACGGATCCGAGGTTCAGGACGACGCGGGGCTGCTCGACGCCGAGGACACCCTGGAATCCGACGGCGTGAACGATCCTCTGGACCGGGGCTGGTCACCGCCGGAGCGACCGTGGGCGGTGGAGCGCAACGACGTGACCGCTGCCGAGCGCCATCGCGGCGAGACCCTGGACGAGCGCCTCCTGGAAGAGGTCCCGGAGCTCGCGGCACCGGACGGTGACGGCATCGGAGACTGCCCGGACTCGGACGGGGAGCCCTTGGACAACGAGGTGGGCGACCTCCGCTCCGGCCGTCTCGTGGCGCCGAACGAAGGAGCGCACGAGGATGGCGAGAGCGGTCTGATCGCCACCGACGTGGGCATCGACGGCGCCGCTGCCTCGGCGGAAGAGGCCGCCATGCACATCGTCGACGAGGACTCCCCGTACGGCTGACGGGGCTGCTCCCGTCGTCTCCGCCGACCTGTCCGCGCACCCCCTCCCCAGGCAAGGAGCAGTCATGCAGCAGGACAAGCAGCCCGACTACCACCCCGTGGTCTTCCGTGACCGCGCCGCCGGATACGCCTTCCTCACCCGGTCCACCGCGACCAGCGACCGGACGATCGACTGGGACGACGGCGAGACGTACCCCGTCGTGGACGTGGAGATCTCCTCCGAGAGCCACCCCTTCTACACGGGCAAGGCCCGGACCGTGGACACGGAGGGCCGGGTCGCCCAATTCGAGAAGCGGTACGGGAGCGGAAACCAGGGGCAGGCGCCGAGCGGGGGCGACGCGGCCTGATCGTGCCCGGGGGCTGGTGTCAGGCCGTCGGGGGACGGCGCTCGCCCAGCGGTCGCGGTCGTTCAGATGAAGTTGAGAGCGGCCGCGCAGCCCACTCCGCCGAGCAACATGAACGCCGGCATCAGGACCTTCAGCTCGACCCAGCTGCCCGCCCGGAACCGCAGCGCCTTGGGCGGTCCGATCGGGTACCAGCGCTTGCGGCCGACCGGGATCGGCCACAGGATCGGGCAGCCCGACACCGTCAACGCGTCCCCGATGTCGTGCACCAGCGCGCCGAGCAGGATCGGCAGTCCGAGCCACAGGTACTCCTGGCCCGGCGCCGTGAACAGCCAGTCGGCGCCGTTGCCGGGCTTGTCCAGTACTCCCGCGAGGATCCAGGCACTCGTCGCGGCCAGCAGCCACACGAGGATGTCGGCGCTGGAGCCGCGCGTCGCCCGCCAGAGCAGCCCCTCGATCGCGAGCACTATGTGCACGAAGAGGAGCGCCAGGACCCCCCAGCGGCCTCCCGTGATCGCGATGGCCGAGGCTCCCGCACCGATCAGCACCGCCCACAGCCAGGTGTGCGTCAGAGTGCGGTGCCCGCCGGAGCGACGCGGGTCGCCCGCCTTCTTCGTCCCCTTGTAGACGGCGTAGGAAAGCTTGTCGACGATCTCGCACAGCCCTCGCGAGACGGGTCCGAAGGCCCGCGAGATGGTCGCCGCCTTGTGGTCCAGATCCGGGGCGAGTGCCGCGCCCGCGCAGATCAGCGCGCCGACCAGGAGGACCGGCCAGGGCATCGTGTGTCCCGTGGCGGCCGCCGCGGCTCCGACGCCCAGCCAGGCCGCCGCTCCCGACAGTGAGTGTGCTGGTCCCATCATCGCCGTACCCCGCCCCATTCCACTTGTACTGACAGCCAGTTGCCCAGGCGCGCTGACGCTCCGTCGGCGCCACAGCGTAGCGTTCGTGATCTTCCGCCCCACAGCCGATTCCCCCCTCAAGGGCGTTCACAGGCAAGATGGGGGCGTGACCCTTATCGATCAGCTGCCGAAGACCGCAGATCCCGACGCCCTCTACGAAGCCTTCGAGTCGTGGGCCGGGGAACGCGGTCTCACGCTCTACCCCCACCAGGAGGAGGCGCTGATCGAGGTGGTTTCGGGCGCGAACGTGATCGTTTCGACGCCCACCGGTTCCGGCAAGAGCATGATCGCCGCGGGTGCGCATTTCGCGGCGCTCGCCCGGGACGAGGTCACCTTCTACACGGCGCCGATCAAGGCTCTCGTCTCGGAGAAGTTCTTCGAACTGTGCAAGATGTTCGGCACCGAGAACGTCGGCATGCTGACCGGCGACGCGTCCGTGAACTCCGACGCGCCGGTCATCTGCTGCACCGCCGAGGTCCTGGCATCCATCGCGCTGCGCGACGGCAAGCGGGCCGATGTCGGCCAGGTCGTGATGGACGAGTTCCACTTCTACGCCGAGGGCGACCGCGGCTGGGCCTGGCAGATCCCGATCCTCGAACTGCCGCAGGCCCAGTTCATCCTGATGTCGGCGACGCTCGGCGACGTCTCGATGTTCGAGGAGGACCTGACCCGGCGCACCGGGCGTCCCACCGCGGTCGTCCGCTCGGCGACCCGGCCCGTGCCCCTCTCCTACGAGTACAAACTGACGCCGCTCACGGAGACGCTCACCGAGCTTCTGGAGACCAAGCAGGCGCCCGTCTACATCGTGCACTTCACGCAGGCCCAGGCCGTGGAGCGGGCGCAGGCGCTGATGAGCATCAACATGTGCACGCGTGAGGAGAAGGACCAGATCGCCGAGCTGATCGGCAACTTCCGCTTCACCACCAAGTTCGGCCGCAATCTCTCCCGCTACGTACGGCACGGCATCGGTGTGCACCACGCCGGCATGCTGCCCAAGTACCGGCGTCTGGTGGAGAAGCTGGCGCAGGCCGGTCTGCTGAAGGTCATCTGCGGCACGGACACCCTCGGTGTCGGCGTCAACGTCCCCATCCGCACCGTGCTGTTCACGGCTCTGACGAAGTACGACGGCACCCGGGTGCGGACGCTGCGCGCACGGGAGTTCCACCAGATCGCGGGCCGTGCCGGACGGGCGGGCTTCGACACGGCGGGCTTCGTCGTGGCGCAGGCTCCCGAGCATGTCGTGGAGAACGAGAAGGCCCTCGCCAAGGCGGGCGACGACCCGAAGAAGCGTCGCAAGGTGGTGCGCAAGAAGGCGCCTGAAGGCTTCGTCGCCTGGACGGAGAACACGTTCGCGAAACTGATCTCGTCCGACCCGGAGCCGCTGACCTCCCGCTTCCGGGTCACGCACACGATGCTTCTCTCGGTGATCGCCCGGCCCGGCAACGCCTTCGCCGCGATGCGGCATCTGCTGGAGGACAACCACGAGCCGCGCAAGCAGCAACTGCGGCACATCCGGCGGGCGATCGCCATCTACCGCTCGCTCCTCGACGGCGGCGTCGTGGAGAAGCTCGACGAGCCGGACGCCGAGGGGCGCATCGTGCGGCTCACCGTCGACCTGCAGCAGGACTTCGCCCTCAACCAGCCGCTGTCGACCTTCGCGCTGGCCTCGTTCGAGCTCCTGGATCCCGAGTCGCCTTCGTACGCCCTGGACATGGTGTCCGTCGTGGAGTCCACGCTGGACGATCCTCGGCAGATCCTCGCCGCCCAGCAGAACAAGGCCCGCGGCGAGGCCGTCGCGGCGATGAAGGCGGACGGCGTCGAGTACGAGGACCGCATGGAGCGGCTCCAGGACGTGTCGTACCCCAAGCCGCTGGAAGAGCTGCTCTTCCACGCGTACGACACCTACCGCAAGAGCCATCCGTGGGTGGGCGACCATCCCCTCTCCCCGAAGTCCGTCATCCGTGACATGTACGAACGGGCCATGTCCTTCACGGAGTTCGTGTCCTACTACGAGCTTGCCCGCACCGAGGGCATCGTCCTCCGTTACCTGGCAAGTGCCTACAAGGCCCTCGACCACACCGTCCCCGACGACCTGAAGTCGGACGACCTGGAGGACCTGATCGCCTGGCTCGGCGAGATGGTGCGTCAGGTCGACTCCAGTCTCCTCGACGAGTGGGAGCAACTCGCCAACCCGGAGGTGATGACGGCCGAGGAGGCCCAGGAGAGGGCCGACCAGGTCAAACCGGTCACCGCCAATGCTCGCGCCTTCCGGGTGCTCGTCCGCAACGCCATGTTCCGCCGCGTCGAGCTCGCCGCCCTCGACCATGTCGGGGAACTCGGCGAGATGGACGGCGAGTCCGGCTGGGACGCCGACGCCTGGGGCGAGGCGATGGACAAGTACTGGGACGAGTACGACGACCTCGGTACCGGCCCCGACGCGCGCGGGCCCAAGTTGCTGCTCATCGAGGAGGAGCCGCAGAACGGACTGTGGCGCGTTCGCCAGGCCTTCGCCGACCCGAACGGCGATCACGACTGGGGCATCAGCGCGGAGATCGACCTCGCGGCCTCGGACGCCGAGGGCCGTGCCATCGTCAAGGTCACCGACGTCGGCCAGTTGTGAGCACAGGAGAACGCGACACATGACGAATCCAGCGGAGCGACTCGTCGACCTGCTCGACCTGGAGCAGATCGAGGTCAACATCTTCCGTGGGCGCAGCCCGCAGGAGTCCCTGCAGCGGGTCTTCGGCGGGCAGGTGGCGGGCCAGGCCCTGGTCGCCGCCGGCCGCACCACGGACGGCGAACGCCCCGTGCACTCGCTGCACGCGTACTTCCTGCGCCCGGGCCGGCCGGGCGTGCCGATCGTGTACCAGGTCGAACGGGTCCGCGACGGCCGGTCGTTCACCACGCGTCGCGTCACCGCCGTGCAGCAGGGCCGCACGATCTTCAATCTGACCGCCTCCTTTCACAAGCCTGAGGAAGGGAGCTTCGAGCACCAGCTGCCGCCGGCGCGTGAGGTCCCGGATCCCGAGTCGCTCCCGACCGTCACTCAGGAGATCAAGGAGCATCTGGGTGCGCTCCCCGAGACGTTGGAGCGCATGGCCAGGCGCCAGCCCTTCGACATCCGCTACGCGGACCGGCTGCGCTGGACGCCCGAGGAGATCGAGCACGCCGAACCGCGCAGTGCCGTGTGGATGCGTGCCGTCGGTCCTCTGGGCGACGACCCTCTGGTCCACACCTGCGCGCTCACCTACGCGAGCGACATGACGCTTCTGGACGCCGTCCGTATCCCGGTGGAACCCCTCTGGGGCCAGCGCGGTTTCGACATGGCGTCCCTGGATCACGCGATGTGGTTCCATCGGCCGTTCCGTGCCGACGAGTGGTTCCTGTACGACCAGGAGTCGCCGATCGCGACGGGTGGCCGAGGGCTGGCCCGGGGCCGGATCTACGACCTGGAGGGACGTCTGCTCGTCTCTGTCGTCCAGGAGGGACTGTTCCGCAAGCTGGAGGGCTGACGCCGACGGGTCAGGGGTTTCTGCGGCGCAGCCAGCCGAAGAGGCGTCGAGGGCATTCCGGTTCGTCGATCGTCCGTCGTGCCTCGGCCTGTTGCCGCACTCCTGTCGACTGCCGTCCGTCGGCCGACCGGAGCGCGTCGCGCGGCCGGAGCCCATCGCTCGCCCAGAGCGCCACGGACGCCTGCTGCGCGTCGCCGGAATGCCGCCTCTCCTCGATCGACTGCCGCTGCTCCTCGATCAGCTGTGTTCGTTCCCGACTCACAGCCGGAGCGGTCCGGGGGGTCGGTGTCGGTCGTGGCGCCCGACGGTGTGCCCGCGCCTCCTGCAGGGTGTTGGCCAAGTCGGACCGGAGCCAGCTGATCTCGTCCGGGTCCTCTGCCGTCATGATCCGTGCGGCGACGTGGGCGGCGGGCGAGTCGGGAGCGCCGTGTGTGGTCCGTTCCGGATCGAAGCGGCTCATGTAGGCGCGTTCGTACGGATCGGCGACGATCTCCGCGACCTGCGCGGGATCGAGCAGTGAGGCCACAGCCGCGGCACGGGCCCACGGGTCCTCGGTCTGCCGCAGCAGAAAGCCCACATGGCGCCCTCGCCAGTTCCGGGCCCTGAGGTCCAGGCCCGCGTCCAGTTGGTCGCGCAGCCCTTCGGGAGTACGCCCGTTCAACAGCGGAGCGTTCTCCTCGGCCTCGGCGAACTGCCGCAGTTCCTCCGCCAGATACAGCCAGACGACGGCCCTGTAGCGGTTCAGATAGAACTTGACGGGCACCACGAAGCCCAGGCGCGCGAACCTCGTGAACCGGGCTGCCGTCACGTCCATGAGAGCCGCGCCCTCCGACGTACCGACCGCCTTGACGCGTTCCTTCAACCCGTCCGGGAACCCGTCCTCGGACATCACCCGGTCGATCTCCGCGCGGGCGACGCGACGGCCTCCGCCGCCTTCGTCCGGGACGGTTCGGATGCGACCGAGTCGTACGGCGAGGTCGAACTCGCCTCGTTTGAGCCCCAGCTCTCGTGCCGCGCGGCTCTGTGCGAGGGTCTGCCGGGCCGACGTGGCGACGGCCGGATTCGCGCCGACGGCAGTGGCGTTCAGAAGAGCGGCAGCGGTGTTCGCGCTGGGCGTGACGGACTGCGTGATGGTGTTGCCGGACATGATGGTTCTCCCCCGTAGCAGCGGTGTGCACTTGCGTGCGGTTGCTTCGAGAAAAACCGTAGCCGGTTCGCCGCGCCTCCCGCCGAGCCTGTGGATAACTCCGGCGACAGAGAGTCTGTGCAGGTCAGAGGTCTATCGAGGACGAGTGTTCCGGCTGGCGGGCATCGACGTGGAGGTGTTCGCCGACGCGGTTGACGAGCAGCGTCATCTCGTACGCGACCTGGCCGATGTCGGCCTCCGCCGCGCTGAGCACGCACAGACAGCTGCCTGTGCCGGCCGCCGTGACGAAGAGCACGGCGTCGTCGAACTCGATCATCGTCTGGCGTACCCGGCCCGCGCCGAAGTGCCGGCCCGACCCCTTGGCCAGGCTGTGCAGGCCCGAGGAGACGGCGGCGAGATGCTCGGCGTCCTCCCGCCTGAGCCCCGTGCTCGCCCCGGTCACCAGGCCGTCGTTCGACAGCACCAGCGCGTGTCGTACGTGCTCCACACGCTGGGTCAGGTCGTCCAGCAGCCAGCCAAGTCCTTGGTTTTCCGCCATGATCCGTCTCCCCGTGGATATGTGGCTCCCCCTGGCCGGAGGATCTGATCAACCAGCCTTCCCCACCACCGCCGTCCGGGCAAGGAGGATAGGGGCATGGCACACAAGATGACCGATGAGGAATGGCGGGCCTTCGTCTCGAACGGCACCCGCACGGGCAAGTTGTCGACCGTCCGGGCCGATGGGAGCCCTCATGTGGCACCGATCTGGTTCCTGCTCGACGGGGACGACCTGGTATTCAACACGTCGAAGACCACTGTCAAGGGACGGAATCTGGCCCGCGACGGCCGCGTCGCCCTGTGTGTGGACGACGACCGGCCGCCGTACGCGTACGTCATCCTGCAGGGGCGCGCCCGGATCTCGGAGGACCTCGACGAACTCCGACTGTGGGCGGGGAGGATCGGAGGCCGTTACATGGGCGAGGAGCGGGCCGAGGAGTTCGGCGCCCGCAACGGCGTGCCCGGCGAACTCCTCGTACGCGTGAGGATCGAGAAGGTCCTCGCGGAAGGCGGCCTCGCGAACTGAGCGGGCCTGCGCGGCGGGTGAGCGAGGGACCCATGTCAGCCCACTGAAGCCCTTCGTGTCGGCCGGGCGAAGTTCCTCGCGTCAGCCGACCGAGTCGAGCAGCCGGGCGGTGTGCATCCGCCCGGCGTACTCGACGAGACGTATCAGCACCTCCTTCCCCGAGTCGCGGTCACGGGCGTCGCAGAGCACCACGGGCGTTCCCTTGTCGAGGTCGAGGGCGCGTGACACTTCGTGCGCGCCGTACGTCCGCGAGCCCGTGAAGCAGTTGACGGCGACCACGAAGGGGATGTGCCGGTGCTCGAAGTAGTCCACCGCGGGGAAGCAGTCCTCCAGCCGCCGGGTGTCGGCGAGGACGACGGCTCCGAGGGCCCCTTGCGACAGTTCGTCCCACAGGAACCAGAACCGGTCCTGGCCCGGCGTGCCGAAGAGGTAGAGCGACAGGCCCGACCTGATGGTGATGCGGCCGAAGTCCATGGCGACGGTCGTCGTGACCTTCTGGTCCACCCCGTCGGTGTCGTCCACCGACTGGCCCGCCTCGCTCAGCAGTTCCTCGGTACGCAGCGGCCTGATCTCACTGACCGCGCCCACCAGGGTGGTCTTGCCCACGCCGAATCCGCCGGCGACAAGAACCTTCAACGCCAGGGCTGTCTCACCGCTCGTGGCGTCGGAGTGTTCGGAGACCATCGATCACTTCTCTCGGGAGTGCCGACCACGGCCGACATCAGTACGTGTGTGCGGATTCGGCATCATGGCAACTACGACTCCGCTTCGCGGCGTTTGACAGCAAATTGACCGTTCTGGCGGTCTCGTGCTCCTTCGGTACCGCGATGAGCGCGGAACGAGGTGCGGGACGGTTCGACAGGGGGTGTGATCCGTCATCTACAGGGCCCTCAGTCCTTCGATGACCTCGCGCAGGATGCGCTCGTCCGGCAGTTGCGCGGGCGGCACCGGGCGGCAGACCTTGACGCAGCCGAGTTCCAGGAGGTCGCCGAGGAACACGCGCACCACGCCCACGGGGAGGTCGGCGTCCGCGGCCAGTTCGGCGACCGACTGGGTCTCGATCCGGCAGAGTTCGATGAGGGCTCTGTGTTCCGGCCCGAGTCCGGTGTCGTCGCGGAGGTCGGGTGCCCCCGAGTCGAGCGAGACGAGCGCGATCAGGTCGAAGCGCACCCCGGTCGGGCCGGACTTGGTGCGTCCGCCCGTCATCGCGTAGGGGCGGACGAGCGGCCCGGCCTCGTTGTCGTACCACTGGCTGCCCGGTTGTTCAGGAGGATCTGTCCGGTCCTCGGCCATGTGCGCCGGCATCGTCGGTCACCCGGCCGCGGGCGGCTGAGCGGCGGCGCGGGGTGCCGAGTAGAGGTGCTCCCCCACCCGTTTGACCAGGAGCGCCATCTCATAGGCGACCAGGCCGATGTCGGCCGTCACGGCACTGAGGACGGCCAGGCAGGAGCCTTCTCCGGCGGCCACCACGAACAGGAAGCCGTCGTCCATCTCCACCATGGTCTGGCGTACGCCACCGGCGCCGAAGTGACGGCCGGCCCCCTTGGCCAGGCTGTGGAAGCCGGATGCGATCGCGGCGAGATGCTCCGCGTCGTCGCGCCTGAGGTCGCTGGACGCGCCGACCGCGAGTCCGTCGTTGGACAGCACGACGGAATGCCGCACTTCGGCGACGCGCAGCGCCAAGTCGTCCAGCAGCCAGTCGAGTTCGCCGGACCGTTGGGCGGTCCCCATGCCCGGTTCCTGGATCATGCGGGGTCTCCTTCGCTGCTGTCGCTGCCCGCTACGGGGTCGGGGGTGACGCCGAGACCGGGTGCACGGCCGCCGCCGCGGGTCCACCCCGCGCGGTAGGCCGCCATGCGGTCCCGTACCGCCTCGGGGGTGCGCTCGTCGTCCTTCCGAGGCGCGGCTTCCGCCGGCTCGTCGGGTCGTCCCTTGCGCAGTTGCGGGGCGAGGCTGGCTTGTCGTACGCGCCGTGGGAGTTCGTCGGATTCCACGGTGTCGTCCTCGGGTCGGTGCAGGCGCAGGGTGGTGACGCCGGGCGGCGGATGACCTTCGCGCTTGCCTTCGGACGAGGCTTCCGCCCCGATCGGTATGGGAGGCACGAGCGCGGGCCGCTCGTTCAGTGCCTCTACGGAGAGAGCCTCTACGGAGTCGCGTTTCGGGTCGGGGCCGGGCACACGCGCGTACGCGCGCTCCGCGGCCTTCTCCGGGTCCGCCCGGCGGCCACCGGAACGTTCCTCCGCGGCGGCCTGCAGCAGTGGCGTGGGCAGCAGGACGACCGCGGTGGTGCCTCCGTAGGGCGAGGTCCGCAGGTGAACCTTGATGCCATGACGGGCCGCGAGCCTGCTGACCACGAAGAGGCCGAGCCGGTCGCTGTCGAAGAGGTCGAGTGCCTCTGACTGCTCGATGCGGCGGTTGGCCTCGGCGAGTGTCTCCTTGCCCATGCCGAGCCCTCGGTCCTCGACCTCCACGGCGTAGCCGTTGCCGACCGGCTCTCCGGTGACGCGCACCCGGGTGTGGGGTGGTGAGAACTGGGCGGCGTTCTCGACGATTTCGGCCAGCAGGTGCGTGAGGTCCGCCACCGCGGCTCCGACGACCGCGGTCTCCGGGAGTTGTCGTACCTCCACGCGCGCGTAGTCCTCGACTTCGGAGACGGCGGCACGGACCACGTTCGTCAGGGAGACCGGCATGCGCCAGGCACGGCCGGGAGCGGCGCCGGAGAGGATGATCAGGCTCTCCGCGTGGCGGCGCATGCGGGTGGTGAGGTGGTCGAGCCGGAAGAGGTCGCTCAGTTCGTTCGGGTCGTCGGAGCGACGCTCCATGGTGTCCAGCAGGCTCAGTTGGCGGTGGACGAGAACCTGGCTGCGGCGGGCGAGGTTGACGAAGACTCCGGAGATGCCGCTGGCGAGCTCGGCACGCTCGACCGCGGCATGCAGGGCGGCACGGTGCACGGTGGTCAGGGCTTCCGCGACCTGTCCCGCTTCGTCCTCCGCGGGCGGTCCCGGCGGGGCCTCGGCACGGACGTCGATCTCCTCGCCCGCGCGCAGTTTCCGCATGGCGTGCGGAAGTTTGCGCCGGGCGATCTCCAGGGCGGTGTTGCGCAGGCTCACCAACTCGATGACGAGGCCGCGTCCGATGCGTACGGAGATGACGAGGGACGCGGCCACGGCGACGAGTCCCAGCAGAACCGCGGCACCGGCCGGGGCGAGCAGACCGCGCCGGAGCGGGTCGGCCCGGTCCGCGACACCACTGCCGGCGTCCGCCTCGATCGTTCGCATGTCGTCCCGCACGCGCGCGTGCGCCGCGTTCCAGGTCTCCTCGGGTGCGGCGCCGAGCGCCCTGCCGCCCGGACCGGCCGCGAGCACGTCGTTCTCGACGGCGTGTACGTCGGCGTACGCGCTGCCCTCCACCAGTCCCTGCCAGGCGACTCGTTCGGAGCCGCGGAAATCGGGGACGGCCGACTCTGTGAGCAGCCTGCGTGTGTCGACCGCGCCGGTGAACATCCGGAGTCGCTGCCCGTCGAGGGTTCCGGCGAGCCGGGCACCCACGAGGACCGCGTCCTCTTGCGCGAGGGCCTCACCGGCCCGTGAGAATTCGAGCAGCACGCGCGCGTCGGAGCCGATTTCCGCGTCCTGGATGCCGGTGAGCGCGCCGCCCACCGAGAAGGCCGTCGCAATGGTCTTGGTGTACCGCTCGTGCGTCTCGTGCCAGCCGGCCCTCCGGTCGAGCACGGCGGTCCGCAGGGAGCGGAGCTGTTCGGCTCCGGTGACGAAGGTTTCGAGGCGTCCGGCCACTCCGGAGGGCAGTTCCTCGCTGTCGGCGACAGTGCTGTCGTCCCCGAGCCGGAGTTTCGCCACGGCCCGGTCGGTGCGTGCCGTCAGCTTCTTGAGGTCGCCCGCCCGGTCGGCGGCGGGTTTGGTCGCGTAGCCGACGGCCGCCGCGCGTTCTTCCTGGAGCGCGGCGACGGCCGCGGCGACCGGCGCACGCACCTGGGCGTCCACGCGCTGCAACTGCCGCAGCCTGGAGACGTCCTGCGCGGTCGTGACGGTGGCGTACGCCCAGAGGGCGAGCAGGGAGACGACGGGCACCATCAGCAGGCAGACGATCTTCGCCCGCACGGTCCGGGGACGCAGGCTCCAGCCTCCCTCGCGCGTGGGTGCGTCACTGGGCTCCATGTCGGCGGATTCCTCCGGGCCGGAGCCCTCGTCGGCCGGCGGTCCGGCGTGCGCGCGGCGGCCCCGCACCGGGTTCGGTGGTGTCTGGGAGCCGTCTGTCGGGGTCCTACGGGGTGTACGCATGGCCTCCTCGCTCGGAGTGGTTCGGGGGGACGCGCCCGCCGGGTCGCCGGTCCGGGCCCTCCGCTAGCGGGCGGCGCTCTCGACGGGCCGCTGGGCCGAGGCGGAGGCCTCGCGCTCCCCCGCCGTCGGGGAGAGCGCGACGAACGCCGATGTCAGGAAGAGATAGGACCCGAGGCCGACGGCGAGGGGGAAGATGAACTGCATCGCCGTGGCCCCGGGCAGGACGTCGCCGGAGGGCGAGACCCGCACGCCGACGGCGATCATCCCGGTGTAGTGCATGCTGCTCACCGCCCCGCCCATGACGAGGGAGGCGACGGCGACGGCGATCGGCGACTTGATGTTCAGCGCCGCCCACAGGGCCGCGGTCGCCGCGACGACGGCGATCAGGACCGAGATCCCGACGAGCACCGGGTCGTAGGTGACGTCGCCGTGCAGCCGCAGTGCGGCCATGCCCAGGTAGTGCATGCTCGCCACACCGAGCCCGGTGGTGAGCCCGCCGAGCACCAGCGCACGGCCGCGGTCGCGGCCGTATCCGACGGCGAACACGCCCGCGCCGACGACGACCACGGCGACGAGCAGGCTGAGCATGGTCAGTGGCACGTCGTAGCGGATGTCGGTGCCGCTGACGCTGAAGCCGAGCATCGCGACGAAGTGCATCGTCCAGATGCCCGTGCCGATGGCGGAGGCCGCGGTGAGCAGCCAGTTGCGGCGCGACCGCCCCGAGGCACCGAGCGCGCGGACCGTGCAGCGCAGTCCGAGGGCGGCGCCTATGCAGGCCATCACGTACGACAGCACGGGGGTCAGCCAGCCGAAGGTGGCGTGGTCCAGGTGTCCCATGGCTCCGGGACGCTAGTCCCGCTCGGAGCGCACGAAGGGGGCGCGTTTCGAAAGGTGGTGGAATATGGCGCAGCAGTGCACCGGAACGATCGCGTCACGCTCGAACATGCGCGCCGCGCTGTGGTCCGTGTCGGCGTTCGATCGCATCGCTCACCCGTCGGTGCGGGATCATGCGGTGCATGAGCGACGACCACACGCATGTCCAGGAGTTCTTCGGGGCCCGCGCGGCCGACTGGGACACCCGGTTCCCCGACGACGGTCCGGTGTACGCGGCGGCCGTCACCGAACTCGGGCTGCGGGAGGGCGACCGGGTGCTCGACGCGGGCTGCGGTACGGGTCGTGCCCTGCCGCCCCTGAGGGACGCCGTGGGGCCCTCAGGAACGGTCCTCGGCGCGGACGTCACCCCGGCCATGCTGGAGGCCGCGGTACGGGCGGGCCGTGACCGGGACGGGCAGTTGCTACTCGCCGACGTGGCGGGGCTGCCGCTGCGCTCGGAGTCGCTCGACGCCGTGTTCGCGGCCGGCCTCGTCGCCCACCTTCCGAACCCCTCGGAGAATCTGCGGGAGTTGGCGCGGGTCGTCAGGCCCGCCGGAACGCTGGCGCTCTTCCACCCGATCGGCCGGGCGGCCCTCGCGGCGCGCCAGGGCCGACAGATCACACAGGACGACCTGCGGGCGGAGTCCAACCTCCGCCTGCTCCTGTCCGGCTCCGGCTGGCGTCTGACCTCGTACGTGGACGAGGACTCCCGGTTCCTCGCGCTGGCCGTACGCCTCCCCTGAGGCTGCGTATGAGGACGTTACTGCAGCTTGGGGCGTCCCGTCGGCCTCAGGCCGTCCCGGCAATCTCGGCGGCGAAGGCGGCCGGTTCGTCGAACATGATGTTGTGCCCCGCGCCGGGCACCGTCACCACCCGCACCCCGGCCTCCTCCAGGGCTTCCCTGCCCTTGAGTTCGCCGCTGAGGGCGCCCTGCAGATAGACCCGCTCGATCGCCAGGCCTTCGAGCATGCTGCGCATCGTCGGGTTCGATCCGCGGAAGAGTCCGGTCGCGGTGCGGTGGAGGGCACGCGGGTCCGCGAGCCGCATGGTCGCCGCCCACTGCGGGCCGACCTTCTCCAGCACGCGCGCGTGTCCGCTGCTCACGTACTCGTCCTCTTCGTAGGAGGCGATTCCGGTGCTGCCCGCGGTGACGGGAGGGCTCGGATCGAGGTTGGCCTCGGTGAGGACCAGTCGTGAGACGAGATCGGGCCGCCGATGGGCGAGCACGATGGCGACGGAGCCGCCCATGCTGTGCGCGATCAGTTCCGCGCCGGTGGCGCCTGCCGCGTCCAGCGCCGCCGCCAGCGCGTTCGCGTGGTCGTCCAGGGTGTAGCCGAAGTGCTCGGGCCTGTCGCTGATGCCGTGTCCTGGCAGGTCGACGAACAGGGAGTGGCGACCGGCCAGTTCGGGCCGCGCCGCGATGTGCGCGTGGTAGACGGTCGATGCGGCCCCCAGGCCGTGCACGTACACCCGCGCGGGATCGTCACCCGCGACCTCCGTCCAGCGGACGCAGTTCCCCTTGCCGTCGAACTCGGCCTGCTTCATCGCCACTCCCCTGCTCTGTCGCGTGCTTCTCCGGGAGGATACATCGGACCCGATGTATCACTGATCCGATGTACCACGAGGGTGAGGCAGAATACGGGCATGCTGGAACTCGCCATCCTCGGCTTCCTGTACGACACCCCGCTGCACGGTTATGAGCTGCGCAAGCGCATCACCGCGCTCGCGGGCCATGTGCGGCCCGTGGCCGAGAGCACTCTGTATCCGGCGATCAAAAGACTGGAGACGGCCGGTCTGCTGGCTCGCGCGACGGAGCCGGGCGCGGTGGCCGCCCCGCGTCACGTCCTGACACTCACCGAGGACGGCAGACGCGAACTGCGCCGCAGACTGGCGGAACCCGTGCAGCGCGACATCACCGACGAGAACCGCTGGTTCACGGTGCTCGCCTTCCTCCGGCACCTCGACGACGCCACGGCCCAGGCCGCCGTTCTACGACGACGGCTCGCCTTCCTCGATGAACCGGCGAGCTTCTTCTACGAAGGTGATCGACCGCTGCGGGCCGAGGAGTTGGACGATCCCTTCCGGCGCGGGATCCTCACCATCGCGCGC
Source organism: Streptomyces sp. NBC_00258 (assembly GCF_036182465.1). Taxonomy (NCBI): domain Bacteria; kingdom Bacillati; phylum Actinomycetota; class Actinomycetes; order Kitasatosporales; family Streptomycetaceae; genus Streptomyces; species Streptomyces sp. NBC_00258. The sequence continues at coordinate 10,138,638 of NZ_CP108081.1, read as the reverse complement.
GCCACGAGCCGGGCCGAACTGGCATGGCTGCGGTCCATGATCGACTCACTCGACCCGGGTGGACGGTGACCGCTCCACAACCCTGTCCCTCTTCTGAAGTCGAAGCTTCAACTCTACGTTGAGTAGCAGCACATGAGCGATCGGCTACGGCAACCGCACAGGGGGAAGGTGGCCCGCATGTCCGGCACACTGGCCAGACTCTGGAAGTTCGTTTCACGCCCGCGACCGATCGAGTCCTCGGAGCATCCGCCCGGGGCGAAGCGCCGGCCGGAAAAGCGCACCCACAACCTGTTCGAGGCCGCCGCGGCGTATGTGTCGGCGTGCGCCGAGGACGACCAGGACGGGATCGACGAGGCCGCGACCTGGGTGTCGCCGGAGGCGCTCTCGTTCGGGGTCAATGAGCTGGCGTGCCGGGCTGTCATCGCGCTCGCACGGGAGCGCGACGAGTCGCCCACGGCGGTGGCCCGGACGCTGCTCGGCCTTCCTGCCGCCTGACGCCGGCGAGCAGCAGGTCGATACCAAGGCGGGTCCGTGCAGGGGCGGACGCGGGACGGGCGGGGCGGCGATCAGTGGTCGTTTCGCCCCCGTCCAGGGGGACAAGCGCAGCTCCGTACGCATTCGGGACCCGTGACAAGCGCCGCGGGGGCGCATTAGGGTGCGCCGACGGACATAGCGATGGGGAGGCAGGGATGGCCGGGACGGACGATGAGGCCGTCGCCTCCGGGGACGACGACGCACTGTATGTGCTGACGGCGGTGCTCTTGACGCCTGCGCAGTTCCCCAGCGTGCTGGGCGACGACTACCCGGAAGCGTGCGCGGCGCTCGCTCTCGCACCGCTCGCCGACGGGTACGGCCTGGTGCTCGGCCAGGACGGGGACGGGTCGCGGTGGACGGTTGTCATCGACGACGTCTCATTGGTGGCTGTCGCCATCGCGTCCTGGGACTGCGGCATGGAGTACGACCTGTCGCCGGACGAACGCTCGATGGTCGCGGCGCTGCCCGGGTGGCCGCTCGCCGTTGCCGTGGCGGCGCCCGGCGTGCCCGCCCCGCACGATCCGCCGCCCGACATCGCGGAACAGGCACCCCTGTCCCCGCCGGACACATCCACGTGGGGCCCGGCGCAGCGACGCCTGGGCGCCGACGAGATCGCCCTCCAGTGGGCGGCGTGGCGTGAGCAGATCGACGACGAGGAGTTCGCCGGTCAGAACGGCGAGGCGCCGCCGGAGCAGGACCCGCAGGACGACGAGTCCGGCAAGGGCGGAGAGGCCGGCGACAGCGGGAGCACACCCCTCACCGGCGTCCAGCGCGTCCTCGCGGAGGCTCGCTCGTATGTGGACTCGGCACCTCCCCTCGGCCGAGTGCGGTCGTCCTTCGCCTCGGGTGACGCGAGGATGCTTCGGGCCGACGGGCCGGGCTGGTCGATGGTGGCGAGGACCGACGACATCGCCTTCGTGCTCCTCGACGAGAAGCCCGGAGAGGTTCTGCCGGTCGGCCGCGGGCCTGAACTGCCCGGGCTGCTGGAAGCACTGGACAAGATCGCCGTACGTCCCAGCTGAGCCCGGTGGATCGGTCCGGAGCGGCCGTGGTCGGTCCTGTCGCGCTAGCGGTCGGTGCTCGACGCGCTCACGGCGTGGGTGGAGCGGGGCGCGCGCCGCCCGCGGGCCGTACCGTCGGCAGGCCCGTGAGCGGCGACATGGTCAACTCCTGCGCTCTGGAAGGGAATCGACCGGATCGGCCCCGCCTCAGCGGCCCAGCTCCTTGCGGGACACACGGCGCAACCTGCGCCGCTGCGAGGGGTCCAGCGTCAGATACGCTGCCGTCGGAACTCCCAGGACGATCAGGAGGGCAGCCCACCAGGGCAGCCAGATGAGCAGGAGAAGCCCGACCGCCACACCCCCTACGGCGATCTTCGCGTTCTTCGACATGTGCGTAGCCTCCTTCGCGGCCACTGCCGCTCTCTGTCTTGAGAACGGGCCCGTGTTCCCTGCAGTTCCAGGCCGCGACCCTGATACAACCCTGAGTCGCGTCCCCTACTCGACCCTGAGCGGCTCGCCGACCTCGTACATGTGCCGCAGGGCCTGCCGGTAGGAGTCCACGAGTCCCGTCTCCGCGTAAGGGATACCCAACTCTCGGCAGTGTGCGCGCACCAGGGGCTGGACGAGCTTCAGATGAGGGCGGGGCATGCTGGGAAACAGGTGATGTTCGATCTGATAGTTGAGGCCGCCCAGGAACCAGTCGGTCACGGCGCCCCTTCGGATGTTGCGCGACGTGAGCACCTGACGACGCAGATGCCCCCATCCCTCGCCATCGGGGTCGGGCATCTCCATGCCCTTGTGGTTCGGCGCGAAGGCCAGGCCCAGGTGCAGCCCGAAGAGCGCCTGGTGAAGCGCGGCGAAGGCGAGAGCCGTGCCGAGGGACATCGAGCCGAGCAGCAGCATCACGTACCCGGCGACGTGCGCCACCAGCAGGAAGCCCTCGGCCAGGCGTTCCCGCGGAGGCTGTCGACGCAGGTCCTGGAAGCCGTGGATCTTCAGGGCGATGCCTTCGAGGAGGGTGAGCGGGAAGAAGAGCCAGGCCTGGTTGCGGGTGAGCCAGCGCCGGAAGCCGCTGCGGTCGGCGGCTTGTCCGCTGGTGAAGACCAGGACGTCGGCCACGACGTCTGGATCCTTGTGGATGTGGTTGGGGTTGGCGTGGTGACGGTTGTGCTTGTCGTTCCACCATCCGTAGCTCATCCCGAGCAGCAGATTGCCGTGGACGAGCCCGATGAGACGGTTCATCGAGCGGCTGGCCGCGATCTGGGAGTGCCCCGCGTCGTGGCCTATGAAGGCCGTGCGGGCGGACATCACCGCGAGCAGCGGGGCAAGGAGCAGCACCCACCAGGAGTGGCCGATCAGGACGACGCCCGCGACGACGCCGGTCAGGGCCAGCGCGTTGACGGCGATGGCCAGTGCGTACCAGCCCTGCCTGCGGTCGAGAAGGCCCTGGCCCTTGACGGTGCGCAAGAGCGGTGTGAACTCGCTTCCGGCGGGGACCCTGGGAGGGCGTTCCGCAACGGCTGTGACGTTTTCGGGCATGGCGGGACTCCGGTCTCTGGAGGCTGGAAGAAGCGGGCTGCGGCAGGCCGGCCGCGGGGAACGCCGACCTCAGGAAACCTACGGATCGGCGACCCTGGGCGACCATGGCGCCACCCCCCGTGTCCGGGCGGGGACAGCCTCGGCCGCCGGGTGGACCTGGCAACACCCCCAGGAGAGAGTGGCCCGTGTCACACCAATCGATGACCACCGAGCGTTACTCGTGCTGTATCCTCGGCGACCTTGACCACAGGTAGTCAAATTTGAGGAACGCGTCATCGCTGTGCAGAGGATTCCTGCGGCAACTCCCTCCGAGATCTCCGAACTGGCCCGCTGCTGTGCCGTGTTCATGCCTGCCGATCCGGCCCGTACCGGCACCGTCGCCTTCTGGATGCCCGACGGCGAAGACCCTCCCGCGGTCGATTCCGGCGCTGTCGAGGAGCTGACGGTCGCTCTGCCCGGCGAGGAGGGTGTCGAGCTGGTGACCGTGCCGGCCGTCGTGCTGCCGGTGCGGGCCGCTCTGCCGGTGCTCACGCGCGCGCGTGCCGTGGCGCACGCCCACAGGGCGACCACCTTCTGGGGTGCCGCGGCCGTGCTCGCGCTCCAACTCGCCGCGCGCGGGCTGCTGCTGCCCGGTCTGAGCACAGGCGACCACGACGCATGGCGTGCCGGCCCCTTGGGCGCTGCGGACCTGGGGCGGATCCGCGAACTGGCCGCCGCGATGCCGCCGCACGCACACGCGGTACCGGTCGACGAGGCGGAGCCGCTACGGCTCCCCGATCCCGAATTGCTGCTGCGTGCCTTCCTCGACGCGGTCGCCGACACGCTGCCCCGCTCCCCCGCCGCGACGCTCGCGGCGGGCGGCCCCGCCTTCGCCGCTCCCGAACCGCAGCACGTGCCCGAGCAGCGTGCGTGGGCCGCCGACGTGGCCGCGGGACACGACGCCGGCGTACGGATCTCGCTGCGCGTCGAGGTGCCGGGCCTCGCGTCGGCCGTGTCCGACGAGACCCGGCTGCCGTTCCGTGCGGTGCCGCAGTTGCACAGCGTGAGCGATCCGGCCCTGCTGGCGGACGCGTCCGAGGTCTGGGGCGGCACGAGCCCGGCCTTCGGTCCGCGCGCGCGGATGGATGCCCTGCTCGCCTTGCGTCGCGCCGCACGGGCCTGGCCCCCGCTCGCTCCTCTGCTGTCGGCGACCGTGCCGGACTCGATCGAACTCGCCGACGAGGAAGTCACGGAGCTCCTCGGTGAGGGTGCCCGATCGCTCGCGGCCGCGGGTGTGGAGGTGCACTGGCCCAGGGAACTGGCGCACAAACTGACGGCCCGCGCGGTCATCGGTCCACCGAACGAGGAACAGGGCCCCGACAGACTGTCGTCGGACACGCCGTCGTTCCTGTCGGCCGACGCGCTGCTGGCCTTCGACTGGTCGTTCGCCCTGGGCGACCAGCACCTGACACGTCAGGAGCTGGACCAACTCGCCGAGGCGAACCGCCCCATGGTGCGGCTGCGTGACCAGTGGGTGCTCGTCGACCCCCAGGAGGTCCGTCGCGCCCGCGCCCAGCAGGATCACAAGGTGACGCCCATCGACGCGCTGAGCGCCGTTCTGACGGGTTCCACGGAGGTTGGCGGCCGGAGAGTCGACGTACAGCCCACGGGGTGGCTGACGACGCTGCGGGACCGTCTGGCGGACCCGGAGGGACAGGAGTCGGTCGGGCAGCCCGCCGCACTGGCCGCGACCCTGCGCGACTACCAGCTGCGGGGGCTCAACTGGCTGGCGCGCATGACCTCGTTGGGTCTTGGCGGCTGTCTCGCGGACGACATGGGCCTGGGCAAGACGATCACGCTGATCGCCCTCCATCTGCACCGGCAGACCGACGAGTCCGCCGCGGGGCCCACGCTCGTCGTCTGTCCGACGTCCCTGATGGGCAACTGGCAGCGCGAGATCGAGCGGTTCGCCCCGGGCACTCCGGTGCGCCGCTTCCACGGTGGGCGACGGAGCCTCGAAGGGCTGGCCGCCGGCGAGTTCGTACTCACCACGTACGGCACGATGCGGCTCGACGCGCCACGGCTGGCCGAGGCTTCCTGGGGCATGGTCGTCGCCGACGAGGCGCAGCACGTGAAGAACCCGTACTCGGACACGGCCAAGCGGCTACGGACGATCGGTGCACGCGCGCGCGTGGCGCTCACCGGAACTCCCGTGGAGAACAACCTCTCCGAGCTGTGGGCGATTCTCGACTGGACGACACCGGGCCTGCTGGGCAGGCTCGGCACCTTCCGCAACCGGTACGCCAAGGCGGTCGAGGGCGGGCAGGATCCAGGAGCGGCGGACCGGCTCGCCCAGCTCGTGCGGCCGTTCCTCCTGCGCCGCCGCAAGTCCGACCCGGGCATCGCGCCCGAACTGCCGCCGAAGACCGAGACCGACCGGGCCGTGTCGCTCACCAAGGAGCAGGCGGGTCTGTACGAGGCAGTGGTCCGCGAGACCCTCGCCGAGATCTCGGGCGCCGACAGCATGGCGCGACGCGGACTGATCGTGAAGCTGCTCACCGGCCTGAAGCAGATCTGCAACCACCCGGCGCAGTTCCTCAAGGAGGACAGGCCGAAGATCCCCGGGCGCTCCGGAAAGCTGGAGCTGCTGGACGAGTTGCTCGACACGATCCTCTCCGAGGGGGCATGCGTTCTGGTCTTCACGCAGTACGTGCGGATGGCGCGCCTCATCGAGCGGCACCTGAGCGCACGCGGCGTCACCTCGCAGTTCCTGCACGGGGGTACGTCGGTGCCCGAGCGCGAGGCCATGGTGCAGCGATTCCAGGACGGTGAAGTGCCCGTCTTCCTGTTGTCGTTGAAGGCTGCGGGCACGGGCCTGAACCTGACACAGGCAGAACATGTCGTGCACTACGACCGCTGGTGGAACCCGGCCGTCGAAGCCCAGGCCACCGACCGGGCGTACCGCATCGGACAGACCCGGCCGGTGCAGGTGCACCGGCTGATCGCCGAGGGGACGATCGAGGACCGCATCGCGGACATGCTGGTGCGCAAGCGGGAGTTGGCGGACTCGGTGCTCGGGTCCGGGGAGTCGGCCCTCACCGAGCTGACCGACTCCGAACTGGCCGACCTGGTGGAACTGCGAGGAGGCACCCGATGAGTGACCCGTACGGCAGCATCCCGGAGCGCACCTTCGCCGCCCTGCCGCCCGCGGGCGGGCGGGGCTTCGCGCAGACCTGGTGGGGGCAGGCCTGGCTGAAGGCCCTGGAGGACGCGGCGCTGGACTCCGAGCAGGTGAAGACGGGCCGCCGGCTGGCCCGGGCGGGGACCGTGGGCGCCGTGTCGGTCCGCCCGGGGCGCATCACCGCGGTGGTCATGGACCGCGACCGCACCTCCCACCGCGCCGACGTCCTGTTGCAGGAACTGTCCGAGGAGCAGTGGGACCGCTTCCTGGACATGGCCGTCGAGCGGGCCGGGCACATCGCGGCACTGCTGGACCGCGAGATGCCGCCGCATCTCGTCGAGGACGCGGCGGCCGCCGGCGTCGAACTCCTTCCGGGGCTGGGCGATCTCGAGGCGCAGTGCGACTGCGGCGCGTGGGACCACTGCGGTCACACGGCGGCGCTGTGCTACCAGGTGGCGCGGCTGCTGGATCAGGACCCGTTCGTGCTGCTTCTCCTGCGCGGTCGCGGAGAGCGCGAACTGCTGGACGAGCTGCAGGTTCGCAGCGTCCCCCGGACCGAGACCGAGGCTCCCGGACAGGAGCAGGCGTACGAGGGCGTGGACGCCGCCGAGGCGTACGCGGACGGGGACATCCTGCCCCCGCTGCCCGACACGCCTCCCGTGCCCGTTGAGCCGGGGCTGCCGCCCTCCCTGGACACGGAGACCGGCCCACCGTCCGGAGTCGATCCGGCCGCGCTGGAGTTCCTGGCTGCGCAGGCCGCCCGCGAGGCGCACCGTCTGCTCGGCGAAGCCCTCATGGCCGGCCACGAACAGCGCTCCATACACGCCGGGTTGACGCTCGCGCAGGACGCCGTGCGGCTGGCCTCGGGTGTTCCCGGGACTTCGGTGACCGACCGGCTCGCGGAGGGGTCGGGCCGAAACCGCGAGGGGCTGGCCCTGGCCGTCCGCGCCTGGGAACACGGGCGCACGGCCGCGCTCGAAGTCCTGGAGGAAGACCGACCAGTGGAGGCGGAAACCCTCGCACGCGCGCGTGCCGCCCTGGAGTCGGCCTGGGAGGAGGACCAGCGGCCGCCTCTGCGCGCGTCCCGCAACCGCTGGACCGTCGTCGGCGGTCGGACACAGTTGCGTCTGGGGACGGACGGCCGCTGGTGGCCCTATCGCAAGGAACGGGGGCGCTGGGCTCCCGCCGGCCCCGCCACTCAGGATCCGGCGACCGCGCTCGCTCTGGCGGAGGGGCAGGAGTGACGCCTGTCTGAAGAGCACCCAGGGCACTTGGCGCACGCAGGCACCGGCACCGTCCACCGGATGAGTGGTGGACGCCCGGTGTTCACCCTCCAGCCGTACGGCGTTCGGGGCGGGGGCGAACTCTGGCCGCTGTCACCGAATTCGTGCCCCAGGAGGCCCCATGTCCCCGTACGCCGCAGGCCGGCGCAGCGTCCACCGTTCCGTCGCCGCGGGCGTGCCGCTCGCCCTGCTGGCCGCTCTCGCGGTGGCGGGCACCGCGGTCGGTGCGCCCTCCGGGGAGGCGCGTGTCACGGGCTCCGCGACACTCGGCGACATTCCGCTCGGCACGTTCAGCAACACGCTGTTGCCGGGCACGGTGGGCGACGACCGGGGCGTGGATCTCGGCGGCATCGGCAGCGACATCTACCCCGCGGGCCGCAAGGGCGAGTTCTGGACGGTCACCGACCGCGGCCCCAACGGCCAGATAAAGGTGGCCGGCGAGAAGCGCCGCACCTTCCCCGTGCCCGGCTTCGATCCGGCGATCGTGCGGATCCGGGTGTCCGGTGACACCGTGAAGGTGCTGGACGCGATCCCGGTCACCACCTCCTCGGGGAAGCCCGTCACGGGCCTGTCCAACCAGAAGGGACGCGACGAGGCGCCGTACTCCTACGACGCGAAGGCACCGCTCTCGTACAACCCGAACGGGCTGGACACCGAGGGGATCGTGCGGGCCGAGGACGGCAGCTTCTGGCTCGTGGACGAGTACGGGCCCTCGCTGATCCACGTCTCCGCGCGCGGGAAGGTGCTCACCCGGTACGTGCCCAAGGGGCTGGGCCTGACCGGTGCGGACTATCGGGTGGTTGAGGCGCTGCCCGCCGTCCTGCTGCACCGGAAGGTCAACCGCGGCTTCGAAGGGCTCGCCCAACTGCCGGGCGGGGACCTGGTGATGGCCGTGCAGAGTCCGCTGTCGCTGCCGGACACGGATGCGGGCGAGGCGTCGCTGACGACACGTCTGCTGCGCTTCTCGCCGAAGAAGCGGGCTGTCACCGCCGAGTACGCGTACCGGTTCGACCCGGTGAACGTGGTCGACCCGAGCGAGGACGACACCTCCGAGCTGAAGATCTCCTCCGTGGTGGCCGTCGGCCGCGACCGGTTGCTCGTCGAGGAACGCACCGACAAGGCCGCCCGGCTGCAGGTCGTGAAACTGACCCGGGGTGCGGACATCCTCGGGGACAAGTGGGACGACGGCACGACGGCACCCTCCCTGGAGCAGCTCGACGACCCCGCGGCCTCCGGCGTTCCGGTGCTGCGCAAGCGTCTTGTCGTCGACCTCGCCTCGGTGAAGGGGGTGCCCGGGAAGATCGAGGGCGTCGCGCGCGTGGATCACGACACGCTGGCACTGATCAATGACAACGACTTCGGAATGACGGACGGGCCGGAGGCTTTCGACGCCCGGGGACGGCTGGTGGACAGCGGCATCGAGACCACCGTGACGTACGTACGGCTGCCGCGCGGGATCTGAGTTCCCGCCTCAGCCGGGCGTTTTCACACCTCTCACGCGCGCGTGGCTCATGTCAGCGGTTTGGTGAGCTTGCGTTTTCCGGCGCCGACGTCCGCGGCCAGGCTGCAGGCGACCTTGTCTATGCCGAGCTTGAACCCGGTGGGGTCGGGATACTGCACCAGGGTGCCCCGCACGGTGCCGGCGGGCTGCTTGGCCGCCTTGGTGTCCAGGGGTTTCGCGCAGAGAGCCGATGCCGCCTTCTTGAGGGCGGCATCGGTCGTGTACGTGCCTTCCAGTTCGGCCACCTTCACGACCTCGGCGTCGTGCGCCGCGCTGCACGAACGCTTCGCGGCCTGGCCGGGCTTGGTGTCGTCGATGTTGAAGCAGTCACCGGTCCGCAGCATGTAGTACGGCACGTCGTCGCCCCCGAGGGACGGGAGCAGCGAGTCCAGGTCGGTCGGGACGCCGCTGGGCAGACCGGACGGCACATCGGTTGGCAGGGAGGGCAGTTCGGTGGGCAGCTCCGAAGGGATGCTCAGCGAAGGCGTCGGCAGTCCCCCGGCGGTGGAGTCGCTCTCCGAGGGTGACTTCTTGTCGGACGAACCGTCACCGCTGGTGGCCACCAGAGCGACCGCGGAGCCGGCACCGAGGACCACGATCACGGCCAGCACGAGGAACAGCACCCGGCGGCGTCGTCCAGGGCCGCCCGGTGGCCCGGGAGGCGGCGACGGCGGTGGCGGCTGCCAGCCTCCGCCGCCCCCCTCCCACGGCGGATCGTTGCCTCCGGGCGGAGGGCCGTAACCCTCTGGAGGAGGTCCGAAGCCTTCGGGCAGCGGGCCGAATCCACCGCCGCCCGGAGGAGGCGTGTTGTCCGGCGGCCGAGGAGGCTGGGGCGGTAAGGGCGGCGTGGCCATACCGTCAAGAGTCGCCTCGAACCGGTCACGACGCGACCCCTGCGCGGAACTTGATACGGACTCATGGCGTGGATCGCATGATTCCGGAGGATTCCACGCAGGAGTCCTCGGGCCGTGCCCCGGCTGGGTTCCGACCGATCGGAGCCGAACGGAAGCCGAATCGAACCGTACGGAAGCCGTACGGAATCAGCCCCGGGCGCCCAGCAGGTGGTCCATGGCCAGCTGGTCCAGGTGCTCGAACGCCATCCCGCGCGCGGCGGCCGTCTCTGCGTCGAAGTCCTCGAAGGCCGCGCGGTCCGCGAGCAGCGCCTGGAGGCCGTCGGCGGCGGTGGGCTGCGCCAGTTCGTCCAGACGCGAGGCGCGCAGGGCCTCCTGGACCTCGGGATCGGCCCGGAAGGCGGCCGTCCGCTCTTGCAGGATCAGGTAGTTGCGCATGCAGCCGGCGGCCGACGCCCACACGCCGTCGAAGTCCTCGGTCCTCGGCGGCTTGAAGTCGAAGTGCCTCGGACCCGCGTAACCGGCCGACTCCAGGAGGTCGACGAGCCAGAACGCGGACCGCAGGTCGCCCGCTCCGAAGCGCAGGTCCTGGTCGTACTTGATGCCGGACTGGCCGTTCAGGTCGATGTGGAAGAGCTTGCCCGCCCACAGGGCCTGCGCGATGCCGTGCGTGAAGTTCAGCCCGGCCATCTGCTCGTGGCCCACCTCCGGGTTGACGCCGTACATCTCGGGCCGCTCCAGGCGCTCGATGAACGCCAGGGCGTGGCCGACAGTCGGCAGGAGGATGTCGCCGCGGGGCTCGTTCGGCTTCGGCTCGATCGCGAAGCGCAGGTCGTAGCCCTGGGAGATCACGTACTCGCCGAGGAGGTCGAAGGCCTCCTTCATGCGGTCGAGCGCGACCCGCACATCCTTGGCGGCGCCGGACTCTGCGCCCTCACGGCCGCCCCAGGCGACGTAGATCTGCGCTCCCAGCTCCACTGCCAGGTCGATGTTACGGATCGTCTTGCGCAGGGCGTAGCGGCGTACGTCCCGGTCGTTGGCAGTGAAGGCGCCGTCCTTGAAGACGGGGTGCGTGAACAGGTTCGTGGTGGCCATCGGCACGGTCATACCGGTCGTGTCGAGAGCCTGCCGGAAGCGCTTGATGTGCGACTCGCGCTCAGTGTCCGAGGACCCGAAGGGAATCAGGTCGTCGTCGTGGAAGGTCACTCCGTAGGCGCCGAGCTCCGCCAGGCGCTGCACCGACTCGACCGGGTCCAGGGCGGCCCGGGTGGCGTCGCCGAACGGGTCCCTTCCCTGCCAGCCGACGGTCCACAAGCCGAAGGTGAACCTGTCCTCGGGGGTGGGCTGGTAGTTCATGCCGCGGCTCCTTGCTTGCTCCGACTATTTCGTCATGGCACTTAACAAATTAGTATGCGGAGGCATCTCTGGGAAGAGACAAGATGTCCTCGAACGGGGACGAGGAGTGGAATCCGTGCCGCGTGGGCCCGGCTACACCCCGAAAACACCAGGTCAGATCCCGCGGAGCCGCGGAAGAGGGAGAGCTCGATGTCAGCAGCCGAGGGTCCGCTCGTCGTCGGCGTGGACACGTCCACCCAGTCCACCAAGGCCCTGGTCGTGGACGCGGCCACCGGCGAGGTCGTGGCGAGCGGCCAGGCGCCGCACACCGTCTCCTCCGGAGCGGGTCGCGAGAGCGATCCACGGCAGTGGTGGGACGCGCTGTGCGAGGCACTGCACCAGTGCGGGGACGCGGCACGCGAGGCCGCCGCGGTGTCCGTGGGAGGCCAGCAGCACGGTCTCGTCACGCTCGACACCCAGGGCGACCCGGTGCGTCCGGCCCTGCTGTGGAACGACGTGCGCTCGGCGCCGCAGGCGCGCCGGCTCGTGGAGGAGCTGGGCGGCCCGAAGGCCTGGGCCGAGCGCACCGGCAGTGTGCCGGGCCCGTCCTTCACGGTCACCAAGTGGGCGTGGCTCGCCGAGCACGAGCCCGACTCCGTACGCGCCACCGCCGCCGTGCGACTCCCCCACGACTACCTCACCGAGCGCCTCACGGGGCTGGGCACCACCGACCGCGGCGACGCCTCCGGTACGGGCTGGTGGGCGTCAGGCACTGAGGCGTACGACGATGAGGTCCTCCGCCATGTGGGGCTCGACCCCGCCATGCTGCCCCGCGTGGTCCGGCCCGGGGAGGTCGCCGGAACCGTGCGCGCCAGCGGTGACCTGCCGTTCTCCAAGGGCACGCTGGTCGCGCCCGGCACCGGTGACAACGCCGCCGCGGCACTCGGGCTCGGACTGCGACCGGGTACTGCGGTGCTCAGCCTCGGCACGTCCGGCACCGTGTACGCGGTCTCCACACGCCGCCCCGCAGACCCGACCGGCACCGTGGCGGGTTTCGCCGACGCGCGCGGCGACTGGCTGCCGCTGGCCTGCACCCTCAACTGCACGCTCGCCGTGGACCGCGTCGCCGCTCTGCTGGGCATCGACCGCGAGGCCGTCGAGCCTGGCACGAGCGTGACGCTGCTCCCCTACCTGGACGGCGAGCGCACTCCTGACCTGCCGCACGCCTCGGGCCTGCTGCACGGGCTGCGGCACGACACGACACGCGGACAGCTGCTCCAGGCCGCGTACGACGGGGCGGTCCACTCGCTGCTCGGCGCGCTCGACCTGGTGCTCGACGAGGACGCGGACCGTTCGGCGCCGCTGCTGCTCATCGGCGGAGGCGCGCGTGGCACGGCATGGCAGGAGACCGTACGACGGCTGTCGGGGCGGCCCGTCCAGGTGCCCGAGGCCAAGGAGCTGGTGGCGCTCGGTGCCGCCGCACAGGCAGCGGGCCTGCTGACCGGCGAGGATCCGGCGGCGGTCGCCCGGCGCTGGGACACGGCTCGCGGGCCGGTGCTGGACGCCGTGGAGCGCGACGAGGCGGCGCTGGCACGGATCGCCGGGGTACTCTCCGACGCGGCCCCACTGCTGGAGCGGGAGGCTGATCAGCGCTGATGCCGCGCCTGGGAGGCGGGACCGATCGACGCCGACGGCTCCCCTTCCGGGGGCGTCGGCACGCACGGACAGATCGACAGGCACGGGCAGATGGGCAGGCACGGACAGAACAGCCATGAAGCGACCGGCCGGACGAGGACTGACGGAAGCATGACCGCACCGCTGCACGAGGCCCATCCCAGCAGTCCCGGCCGTCGGCTGCCCGATACGCAACAGGGCATGCGGCGCCGCAACCTCTCGCGGGTGCTGCACACCGTGAACGCCGAGGGGCCGCTGTCCCGTGCCGCCGTCGCCTCACGCATCGGGCTCACTCGCGCTGCCGTCTCCACGCTCGTGGACGAGCTGATCCGCTCAGGGCTCCTCGATGAGCTGGGTCCCGAGCGGCCCGGGCGGGTGGGGCGACCCGGCTCCGCGCTCGCACTCAGCGGGCGCGGTCCGGCGGGTATCGGTGCGGAGGTGGGCGTCGACCATCTCGCCGTGTGCGCTGTCGATCTGCGCGGTGAGGTCCGGGCCCGGGCGGTACGGCACGGCACCAACCGCGGCAGGTCGCCCGAACCGGTGCTGCGGGAACTGACCCGGCTGATACGGCAGGTCGTCACCGAGGCGGCCAAGGAAGGCCTGCGGCCCGCTGGACTCGCCGTCGCCGTGCCCGGCCTGGTGGCACGCGACGCCCGGACCGTGGTGCGCGCCCCCAACCTCGACTGGCACGACACGGACCTCGGCGCTCTGCTCCCGGACGACGTCCCGCTGACCGTGGACAACGAGGCGAACTTCGGCGGACTGGCCGAACTCTGGCTCAACGAGACCGCGCCGCGCGACTTCGTGCACGTCTCCGCCGAGATCGGCATCGGCGGGGCGGTCGTCGTGGACGGGCGGCTGCTGCGCGGGAAACATGGCTTCGCGGGCGAGTTGGGGCATGTCCCGGTACGTCCCGAGGGGCCCGCGTGTGCGTGCGGCGGGCGCGGCTGTCTGGAGCAGTACGCCGGCGAGGAGGCCGTCCTGCGCGCCGCCGGCCTGGAACCGGGCGAGGACCGTGTCGGTCTGCTGGCCGAGCGTGCGGCGCAGGGCGACAAGAACGTGCGCAGAGCCTTGCGCGACGCCGGGACCGCGCTGGGCATCGCGCTGACCGGCGCCGTCAATCTGCTCGACCCCGAAGCCGTCGTGCTGGGCGGGGCGCTGTCCGGGCTCGCGCCCTGGCTGCTGCCGTCGCTGGAGCGGGAGTTGGCCCGCAGGACTGCCGGTCCCGCCTGCGCGGTGTCCGTCTCCCGGCTCGGCCCCGAGGGCCCGCTGTTGGGTGCCGCGCACTCCGTCGTGCGCGCCGTGATGGACGATCCGGCGGCGGTGGGTGGCGGCGGAGCGGCGCTGAGTGGCAGCGGGGCGTAGGGCACGCTGAAGACGTCCTGGATCTCCTGGGCCTCCTGGACGACCCGGGCTCATGAGGTTCTCGGTCTGGTCCTCAGCTCCGTCACAGCGCTCTCTTCGCAGCGTCCCGGCGCCTCAATCCCCCTTGTGGGTGGCGGAGTTATCCACAGTCACAGCGTTGTCCACGGACCTGAGAGCGTTCTTCCTCCTCAACCGACGAGAGCCGTACCGTGATTCACGCGAGACGCCACCGTCGGACGAACCGGGCGGAGGCGTGTCCGGGCTGACGGCGCCGGTGTCGTACGTGGATTCGGTAGCCGCTGCCTGGATGATGGCCGCAGTGGTGGTGCTCGTGGTGCCGCTGCGACGTCGTCCGCCACCCTTCGGCAGAACGGAGCTGTGCACCATGAGCGACCCGCGGATCCTGACCGTGCGTCCCGAACCCGGCGAGTACGCCTGGACGTTCGGCGGTGCGCCGCCCGTGGCGCGTATCGCGCCGGGCACCGTCCTCGACCTCTATACGGAGGACTGCTTCGCCGGTCGGGTTCGGTCGGAGAAGGATCTGGTGTCCGAGGTGTGCGAATTCCCGTTCCTCAATCCGCAGACGGGTCCGTTCCATGTGGAGGGCGCGGAGCCGGGCGACACGGTCGCCGTGCACTTCGTGTCGATCGAGCCGGCGCGGGACTGGGCCGCCTCGACGACGGTCCCGCTGTTCGGGGCGCTCACGTCCACGCACACCACGGCGACTCTGCAGCCGCCCCTGCCCGAGACCGTGTGGATCTGGCAGCTCGACCGGGCGCGCCGCACCGCACTGTTCAGCGCCCGCGACAGCGACATCCGGATCGAGCTGCCCATGGACCCGATGCACGGCACCGTCGGTGTGGCGCCCGCCAACCTTGAGGTGCGCTCCGCCTTGGTTCCGGACGCGCACGGCGGAAACATGGACACACCCGAAATGCGGGCCGGTGTCACCTGCTATCTCGGAGTGAACGTCGAAGGGGCGCTGCTCAGCCTCGGTGACGGGCATGCGCGGCAGGGTGAGGGCGAGACCTGTGGGGTGGCCGTCGAGTGCGCGATGAACACCGTGGTGATCGTCGAGTTGCTCAAGGGGGTCGCCACCCCGTGGCCCCGCATCGAGTCGGACACCCACATCATCTCGACCGGTTCGGCACGCCCCTTGGAGGACGCGTTCCGCATATCGCAGCTCGACCTGGTGCAGTGGCTGGTGCGGGACTACGGCTTCAGCGAGCTGGACGCCTACCAGTTCGCGACCCAGACCGTCGAGTCGCCGCTGGCCAATGTCTGCGACACCAACTACACATGCGTCGCCAAGCTCCGCAAGGAATGGCTGCCCGAGCGGGAGACCCACCGGGGCCTGCACGCCCGGCTGCGCGAAGCTGCCGTCGCGCTGGCACGTTGATTCGTCCCACCGCCGCCGCCACCCCGTACCGCCGCCACCGTTTCCACTGCCACCACCGCGACTTGGCACAGGCGCCCGCATGATTCCCAGCACCCGCACCGCTCCCCCACCACTTCCGTTCTCACCGAGAGGCACCCCATGGACCGAGCCAAATTCCTGCCCACGGCCCTTCCCAGTCGGCGGCGCCTGCTGCAGAGTGCGGCCCTCGCCACGCTCTCCACGGCGTTACTGCCCACCACCCGGGCAGGTGCGAAGCCCCAGGGGATCGACTACCCGCCCTCCGAGTGGTCGCCGGCGAGCGCGTCCAACTACACGGTCGCCAACCGCCCGACGACCCATCCGGTCGACTTCGTGATCATCCACGTGACGCAGGCGACCTACACGAACACTCTGGCCATCTTCCAGAACCCGAAGAAGAAGGTGTCCGCGCACTACGTCGTCCGGTCGTCCGACGGTCACGTCGCACAGATGGTGCGCGAGCGCGACGTCGCCTGGCACGCGGGCAACTGGGACTACAACACCCGCAGCATCGGCATCGAGCACGAGGGCTGGGTGGACAAGCCCGCGTACTTCACCAACGCGATGTACGAGGAGTCGGCGAAACTCACGGCGGCGATCTGCACCAAGTACCGGATCCCCAAGGACCGTTCGCACATTCTCGCGCACTACGAGGTGCCCGGCAGCGATCACACCGATCCCGGCCCGCACTGGGACTGGACGCGCTACATGAGACTGGTCAACTTCGCCTGACCAGCGGCCCGTCGGAAGAACGTCGAGGGAAAGGCGAAAGAGAGCCGAAGGAAGGTTGAAAGTGGGGAGCATCGGTAGCCACCACGAGTTGTGGTGGGGGCGGGGCCCGGAGTGGTCGCGGCACTTGTCCGCATCCGCCACCGGAGTGACGATGTCCCCAGCCGCACAGCCTTCCGGGGAGGCCGAGTTGACCGATCCATGGGTGGCCCTGGAACCGGGTGCCGATCCCGTCGATCGGGTGCGCGTACTGCGACGCGCCCACGAGACGTTCACGGAGGCCGGCACGGTCCCGCGGCCGGTGCGGTCCGTGGTGGCCGACTCGTGGCGGCGTTCGGCACGGGCCGGGGTGGGGCCGGACGGCTCCGCGTGTGTGGAGCTCACCGACGGTGACCTCGGGTCGTATCGGGCGGAGCACCCACTGGCGCGGGTGATGCCACTGTTCCGTGAACTCATGGGGACGTTCGCTGCGGACGGCGAACACCTCCTCGCGGTGTGCGACGCGCAGGGCAGGCTGCTGTGGGTCGAGGGCCATCCCGGGACACGGCAGAAGGCGGACGGGATGAACTTCGTGCCGGGTGCGCGGTGGGCGGAGTCTGCGGTGGGCACGAACGCTCCGGGTACAGCGGTCGCGCTGGACCGGCCGGTGCAGGTGTTCGCGGCCGAGCACTTCATCCGGAGCGTCCAGCCGTGGACGTGCGCGGCGGCTCCGGTGCACGATCCGCGTACCGGGCGGCTGCTCGGAGCCGTGGACATCACCGGCGGGGACGGGCTGGCGCATCCGCACAGTCTGGGTTTCGTGCAAGCCGTGGCCCGCGCCGCGGAGTCCCAACTGGCGCTGCTCACTCCGGCCCCGGCCACGGCCGACGTGCTCGAACTGACCGCTCTGGGCCGGGACGAGGCACTGCTCGTCGCGGGTGGCAGCAAGGTGCGTCTGAGCCGCAGGCACAGCGAGATCCTGGTGCTGCTGTCCCGGCACCCCGAGGGACTGACCGGCGACGAGTTGCTGTGTGCGCTGTACGAGGACGAGTCGGTGACGCCGGTGACGTTGCGCGCGGAGCTGGCACGCCTGCGCCGTCTCCTCGGGGCGGGGGCGCTGGGTTCGCGGCCGTATCGGCTCACGGTTCCGGTCGAGTCCGATGTCGAGGTGGTGGAGCGCAAGCTCGGCGTCGGCGCGGTCATGGCGGCGGTGGCGGCGTACACCGGGCCCTTGCTGCCCGGTTCGCAGGCTCCGGCGGTGGTGCGACTGCGGCGCCGGCTCGCCGACGGGCTGCGTGCGGCGCTCGTCTCCGGCCGCGACCCCGATCTGCTGGCGGACTGGGCGCACGCGCCGTGGGGCGAGGACGACCTCGACGCATGGCGGGCGCTCGCCGCGATACGGCCGACGCCTCCGGTACGGGCACGCCTGGAGGAGCTGGAGGCCGAGCAGTCCGCGTCCGCGAGCCGTGACCGGGCTCCGCGCTGAGGGCCACGCGCTCACAGTCGCGAGGCGCGCTCACGCCGACGGCAACAGTAAGGCGCTCGCCGCCGCCTAGCCCCACCCCCATGTCCGTACGCCCACGCCGTCACCGCGCTCCGCACCCCGCACCCCGCAGCCCGCTCCCCGACCTCGCTGCCAGGGCGGCGGCGCAACGTACCTGCAACCCCTCCGCACCTACCCTCGCGCCGAGAGCCGTCCAACGGCGGGCGGTCCTTTCACGGGAGGCAGAGCACATGACCCGTTACGCGGCGCCCGGCACCGAGGGCGCGATCGTCTCCTACCAGGCGCGGTACGACCACTTCATCGGCGGCGAGTACGTGCCGCCGGCCCGCGGGCAGTACTTCGAGAACCCGAGTCCGGTGAACGGGCAGCCGTTCACGGAGATCGCGCGGGGCACGGCGGAGGACGTGGACCGTGCGCTCGACGCGGCGCACGCGGCCGCTCCCGCCTGGGGCCGGATGTCGGTGACCGCACGTGCCGACATCCTCCTCAAGGTCGCCGACCGGATGGAGGCGAACCTGGAGAAGCTCGCGGTCGCGGAGAGCTGGGAGAACGGCAAGCCGATCCGCGAGACCCTGGCCGCCGACATACCCCTCGCCATCGACCACTTCCGGTACTTCGCGGGGGCGATCCGCGCGCAGGAGGGTTCGCTCGGCGAGGTCGACGACGACACCGTGGCGTACCACTTCCACGAGCCGCTGGGCGTCGTGGCGCAGATCATCCCGTGGAACTTCCCGATCCTGATGGCGGTGTGGAAGCTGGCCCCGGCGCTCGCCGCCGGCAACGCGGTCGTCATCAAGCCCGCCGAGCAGACCCCGGCATCGATCCACTACTGGATGAGCCTGGTCTCGGATCTGCTGCCGCCGGGCGTGGTGAACATCGTCAACGGCTTCGGGGTCGAGGCGGGCAAGCCCCTCGCGTCCAGCCCGCGCGTGGCGAAGGTCGCCTTCACCGGCGAGACCACGACGGGGCGGCTGATCATGCAGTACGCCTCCGAGAACATCAAGCCGGTCACTCTCGAACTCGGCGGCAAGTCGCCGAACATCTTCTTCGACGACGTGTGGGCGCGGGACGACGACTTCCGGGACAAGGCCCTCGAAGGCTTCACGATGTTCGCGCTGAACCAGGGCGAAGTGTGCACCTGCCCGTCCCGGGCGCTCATCCAGCAGGGCCACTACAGCGAGTTCCTCGACGCGGCGGTCGCCCGTACCGAGCTGATCAAGCCCGGCCATCCGCTCGACACCGAGACGATGATCGGCGCCCAGGCCTCCAACGACCAGCTGGAGAAGATCCTTTCCTATCTGGACATCGGCCAGCAGGAAGGTGCCAAGGTTCTGACGGGCGGTCACCGTATCGACTACGACGGGGAGTTGGCGGGCGGCTACTACGTCCAGCCGACGATCTTCCAGGGCGACAACCGGATGCGGATCTTCCAGGAGGAGATCTTCGGCCCGGTCGTGTCGGTCACGTCGTTCGCGGACTTCGACGACGCCATCAAGATCGCCAACGACACGCTGTACGGGCTCGGGGCCGGTGTGTGGACACGGGACATCAACACGGCGTACCGCGCGGGCCGTTCGATCCAGGCGGGCCGGGTGTGGACCAACTGCTACCACGCGTATCCGGCGCACGCGGCGTTCGGCGGCTACAAGCAGTCCGGTATCGGCCGTGAGAACCACAAGATGATGCTGGAGCACTACCAGCAGACGAAGAACCTCCTCGTGTCGTACTCGGCGAAGAAGCTGGGCTTCTTCTAGGCACAGGAAAAAGGGCGCCTGACCAGGGAAGGTTCCTGTCGGGCGCCCTTCGTGACGAACAGTTGAGCAGTGAAGTGAAGCGAACAGCAGCACAAGGACGACAAGCGAGAAGTCGTTCTTGTACGCGGAGCCGGCAGCGGTGGAGCCCAGCACGATGGCGGCTCGGCAGTCGACGCCTCCGCGGGTCTGCCGTCGGACACACCGGCCGTCCCCGCCCCGGAGGTTAGGGGTGACAGGGAGCAAACGTAGGGGGTGTACGTGCTGGCGGGCCAGGGGCGTCGCGGCGTCCAATGGGTGGGCAAGGCCGACTCGCCGCTCGCGCTGCCTCAACGGCGCGGCAGGCAAGCGGGAGTCCGCGGTCTCGCGGGAGGGCTCCGCGGGATCCCGCGCCGACGTCCCGGGGCGAGGACGGTGGGAGCCGACCCGCGCCGGGACGCCGTGGCGGTCGCACCAACCCGCCCGGCCGGCCGAACGGCCCCACAACCGTCTGGAACCGAAAGGACACACCTCAGCATGGCGACGAACTCCGAGAGGTGGATCAGGCGTTACCACCCCGCGCCGGACGCCTCGACGCGCCTGGTCTGCTTCCCGCACGCCGGTGGCTCCGCGACCTTCTACCACCCCGTCTCACGCGCCCTGTCGCCCGAGATCGACGTGGTGGCGGTGCAGTATCCGGGCCGTCAGGAACGCCGTACGGAGCCCTTGGTGGACAGTGTCGAGAAGCTGGCCGACCTCATCGTCCCGGAGCTCGAACCCTGGCTCGACCGACCGTTGACCTTCTTCGGGCACAGCATGGGCGCGTCGCTGGCCTACGAGGTGGCCCTGCGGCTGGAGGCCAGGGGCACGACGCTGCTCGGTCTCTTCGCCTCCGGGCGCCGGGCGCCGTCACGGTGGCGGGACGAGCGTGTGCACCAGTCCGACGACGAGGGGCTGCTCACGGAACTGCGCAGCCTCAGCGGCACGGACCCGGCGGTCCTCGGGGACGAGGAGGTGCTGCGGATGATCCTCCCCGCGGTGCGCAGCGACTACCGCGCCGCCGAGACCTACCGCCCGCAGACGGGCCCACGGGTGGGCTGCCCCGTGGTCGTCCTGACCGGGAACGACGACCCGAAGGTCAACGAGGACGAGGCCCGCTCATGGGCCGAACACACGACTGAGGACACCACCTTCCGCTTCTTCGACGGCGGCCACTTCTACCTCAACTCGCATGCCTCGCAGGTACTTCGGGAGATCCGGCAGTTCGTCGCGGAGCGCGGCGCCATGGCCGCGAAGTGACCCGAGGAAGCCTGCCGGCCGTAGGCGACCTGCACGTCGCGCATCCGGAGGACCGGAAGATCGGGGACGGTCTGCCTCCCCGTTCGGACTCGTTCCGCACGCCGGACGCCGCCGGCAAGGAGGCGGCGCCGGCGTACGAGCCTGGCACCACGGGGTCCGGTTCGAGGAAGTGTCGGTGGGCTGTCCCCAGGGAGTGGCGGCGTCACGGTCTTCCCGAGAACCTGCCGCGCCGCGTCATGCCGGAGATGCGGCGGCCCTGACCGAACCGGTCGGTGACCGGCTCGGTCAGGCGATGATCTGCAACAGCCCCGCGGCGCGCAGCTCTTCGATCCAGAGGCTGAAATCGGACTGCATGTACTCGGGGTTGAGGTCCCAGTGTTTCGCCAGCAGCGCGGCTGCGGCGTCGGGCCGGCCTCCCTGTTGAAGCAGGGCGATCCACATGGCGGTGCTGATGGCACTGCACAAGAAGCGCGAACCGGACGCAGGGCACGTGAGTTCAAGCCGTCCGTCCTCCAGAACGGCAACGTCCACCCCTGGCCGAGCCCGCACGCGCACGGTAGGCCTCCGTCTCGTTGAGTTACCCCGCCGGCGCTTCCGCTGAAGACCGCCGCTCGTCACTACATGCCCAAAGGACACTACCCAATGGCATGTTGGGAAAAGCCTTCCCACCATTACCCTTGCCGTTTCTTGTCAATCTCTATGTAATCTCTTGAACAAACGGCATTGCGGTACGGACGGCGATCATCACCGGAATTTTGATACGGCCGACCAACTGCCCTGCGGCGGCTCCGCGACAGCCGATCCGGCCAGATCGCACATTACGGCGAAAATGGCAAGAAAAACGGGACGGAATTTGTGCGGCCGGTCCGGAGAACACGGGCGTGGTGTTATCGGCTCTCCGGACCGACAGGGCAGACGCCGAACCGTTTCGGGGGAAAACAGTCCCACGCCATTCGGAATCCCCGCGGCAGTGTGGTGGTGACGGGGAATCAGAACGCCCAGGACAACGATAAGACAGACGCCCGGTCGACCAGTACCCCTATTCAGCCCCTAGGCCTCGTTCACAACCGGATCGCCCGACCCCGGATCGTCGTCTCCTGCAACCGTCACACCCGTAACGTCGGGGGTGAAATCACCCAGCCCCTGCGATACGGCACGCAGGGCGTCCACCATGTCCTGGCCCGTCGGGGCGCGTTCACTATCGAGAAGCCACTGAAGACTCAGCCCCGCGAGCATCGCGAGATGCAAGGAGCCGACGGCACGGGCGACACGATTGTCCTCACGGGCGTCGCCAGGCGCGATGAACTCGGCCATCGCACCACGGGCGCGCTCGTAGTCGTCAGCCAGCTGCTTCCGCAATTCCGGAGCATGCTCGGCCTGGGCAAATGCCTCGATACTGGCGACGAGCAACGGGCGGTGCAACTGGAAAGATTTCGTCACCCGTGTCCACATGGCCACGAGTTGCTCCTCACCACTCTCACCGGAGCCACCCTGCCCGGGCATCGCCCGTTCAAGTTCCTCGCCCCACTCCTCGAACGCCTCCATCACTGCAGCATTCAGCAGCGCCTCCTTCGACCCGAAGTGATAGCCGATCGAGGCAAGGTTCGTTCCCGACGCGGCGACGATGTCGCGGGCCGTGGTGCGCGCATAACCGCGCTCATAGAGGCAGCGCTTGGCGCCTGCCAACAACTGCTCGCGGTGTCCCATGCGGGCAATCCTACGAGACATTGGCATGTTCGTGCGCCCCTGGAAACCAAAATCGGCGAGCCAGCTATACATCCGTCCTACACATCCGTATAGTACCGCTCATGGCTACCAATCCGTCACTGAAGGCGACCGGACGGGAGTGGGCCAGCCTTGCCGTGCTGACCCTTCCGGTACTTCTCATCTCCATGGACATGACCGTCCTCTACTTCGCTCTGCCCTTCCTGAGCGCCGACTTGGAACCGAGCAGTACCCAACTGCTCTGGATCATGGACATCTACTCGTTCCTGCTGGCCGGCCTGCTCATCACGATGGGCACGCTCGGTGACCGCATCGGTCGCCGGAAGCTGCTCATGCTGGGTGCCGCCGCGTTCGGCGCCGCCTCGGCCGCCGCGGCGATGGCCAACAGCGCCGAAATGCTGATCCTGGCACGGGCGTTACTGGGCATCGGAGGCGCAACCCTGATGCCCTCGACCCTCTCCCTGATCCGCAACATGTTCCGCGACGACCACCAGCGCCGTACCGCCATCTCCGTGTGGACCGCCGCCCTGGCCGGCGGCGCGGCCCTCGGCCCCCTGCTCGGCGGCGCGCTGCTCGAAAACTTCTGGTGGGGCTCCGCGTTCCTGGTCAACGTGCCCGTCATGGTCCTGCTGCTCATCCTCGGTCCGGTGATGCTGCCGGAGTTCCGCGACCCCAACCCCGGTAAGTTCGACCTGATGAGCACCGGACTCAGCCTCGCCGCCGTACTGCCCGTCATCTACGGCATGAAGAAGATCGCCGAGGACGGTGTGGCGGTCATCCCGCTGGCGACGATCGGCGTCGGCCTGCTGGTGGGCATCGTGTTCGTACTGCGCCAACGCAAGCTGACCCACCCCCTGCTCGACGTGTCGCTGTTCCGCAACCGCGCCTTCAGCACCTCGGTGGGCACCAACGTCCTGGCGATGTTCGCCATGGTCGGCTTCGGCCTGTTCACCTCCCAGTACCTGCAGTTGGTATACGGCCTACGACCGTGGACCGCCGGTCTGTGGACCCTGCCGGCGGCCGGCGCGACGATGGTCAGCGCGACCCTCGCGGCCGTTCTCGTGCAGAGCATCCGACCGGCGTACGTCATCTCCGCGGGCCTGCTGCTCGCAGCGGCCGGGTTCGGGGTCATGGCCCAGGTCCAGGCCGATTCCGAACTCGCTCTGGTCATCACGGGCGCCACAATGATGGCGGCCGGTGTGGGTGTCGTACTGACCCTTGCCGCCGACCTGATCATCGCCGCCGCGCCACCGGAACGGGCCGGCTCGGCCTCCGGACTGTCCGAGACCTGTGCCGAGTTCGGCGGCGCTCTCGGTATCGCGATCCTCGGCAGTATCGGTGCCGCCGTGTACCGCCAGTCCATGGACACCGACATGCCCTCAGGGATCCCCGGGGCCGCGAGTGAGGTCGCGCACGAGACGCTGGGCGGTGCCGTACAGGTCGCCGGACAGTTGCCGGAAGATCTCGCCGAGCTCCTGCTGACGTCGAGCCGGGAGGCGTTCACCGAAGGCATGCAGCTCGCCTCCTACACAGCGGCCGCCGTGATGTTCGTCGCTGCGGTGCTGGCCGGTCTGATGCTGCGCCACCTGCGGATCAGCCCCTCGGCCGGGGACCCGCACGCAGCCGCCCCGAACTCGAAGGACAACGACGCCCAGCTCTACACCCGCTGAGCGGAGCGCTGACGGCCGTTCGACCGCCCGGTGCCGCTCGTGCACCCACTCCTCCGCGCAGGCCGATCACGGTCGGCCTGCGCGGGGGAGTGGACGAGCGGTGCCTTGAGGTGACCGCCGCCAGGACGTAGGGGCTGTGGGGACGATCTCCATCACGATGAGCGGGCAGGTGCGCCCGCTGAGGGAGGAACGTCTGCGAGTGTTAGTCGAACCGGAAACCGTGGCGCTGGTGCGCGAGGACGGGACCCTGCAACTGGAGTCCCCACGCACGGGCAGTACCTACCTCTGCGGGCCGATGGGCACCGCCATATGGATCGCCCTGCAGCAGCATGCGGGGCACGTCGAGCCGGCGGTCGAGGTACTTGCCGTGCGATGGAACCGCAACCCCCGATGGCTCAGAGCCGATTTCGACACCTTCATCGGCGAGTTGAGAGACGCCGATCTCGTCAGCGTCGTGGAGTGAGAGCCAACCGCATGACCAGCCATAGCCGCCACACGAGCGTACGAGAGCGGGACGCAGAAACAGCTTGAAGAACCGCACGCATATAGAACCCGGAGAGACGCCGTACGAAAGTACAAGAACCGGTCGCAGAACCAGTTTAGAGAACCGCGGCACCAAAGCGCCAGAGCCCGACGAACAAGTGGTCGACCACGCCATGACCGGACCGGCCGGGTCAGTTGGGGGCGGGTCAGTTGAGGACCGGTCAGTTGAGGACCGGTCGGTCGGCGAGAGATCTGTCGGTGCGGGACATGTCGGTGACAGGCCCGTCGGTGACGGACCTGCGACACGGTGGCGCAAGGTTGTGGTGGGCCCACTGCCGGTGGGCCCACCACAACTCTCATGCACGGTCGGATCGGTCAGTCCGCTGACAGTTCGCCGTCGAGGATGTCGAACAGCTCGTCGGCCGTAACGGCCTCGAGGTCGGCTTCGTCCTCCTGATCTGGCCGGCCCGCACCGACCTCCACCAGCTTCGCCGCCAGCGCCCTCAACCGATCCGCCGCAGGCGCCAGTCCGGCGTCCCCGGACGAGACCGCCGCCGCGACAGCGGCTTCCAGTCGGCCGATCTCACGCATGAGGTCGGCCGTAGCGTCCTCGTCCGTGATGGAGAGGTGCTCCTTGAAGTAACCCGCCACCGCCGCGGGCGTCGGATAGTCGAACACGAGCGTCGTCGGCGGCCGCAGGCCCGTCGCGGCGCCCAGCCGGTTGCGTATCTGCACCGCACCCAGCGAGTCCACGCCCAACTCCTGGAACCCGCGCTCCGGTTCGATCGCATCAGGACTGGCGTATCCCAGCACCGCGGCGACCTGCCCGCGCACCAGGTCCAGCAGGAAGCGGTCCCGGTCGGCGGGAGCAAGCTCCGCGAGGCGCCGCGTGAGCACCGTCCGGTCGTTCTCGGCGCTTCCCGCGGCGGCGGTCCGCCGAGCGGTGGCCCCGACCAGCTTGCGGACGATGGCCGGCACCTGGTCCTGGGGCCTCGACCGCAGCGCGGCGAGATCCAGGTGCACGGGCAGCACGACAGGCTCGTCCTGCGCGGCCGCCGTGTCGAAGAGCGCGAGCCCCTCCGCCGTGGCGAGCGGCCGGACACCGGAGCGCCCGATCCGGTCCAGGTCCGTGCCGTCCAACGAGCCGACCATGCCGGTGCGTTCGCTCCACAGGCCCCACGCCAGTGACAGTGCCGGCAGGTTCTGCCCTCGCCGGTGCTGGGCCAGTGCGTCCAGGAAGACGTTGGCCGCCGCGTAGTTGGCCTGTCCTGCTCCGTCCAGTGTGCCCGCCGCGGATGAGAAGAGGACGAAGGCGTCCAGTTCCCGTTCCGCCGTGAGCTGGTGCAGGTACCAGGCCGCATCGGTCTTGGGTCGCATGACCGCGTCCAGACGGTCGGGGCTCATCGTCTCGACCACGCCGTCGTCGAGCACACCGGCGGCGTGCACGACCGCGGTGAGCGGCGCGTCTTCAGCCACACCCGCGAGTAGGTCCCGCAGTGCCGACCGGTCGGACACGTCGCACGCGACGACATCGACCCTGGCACCCAACTCCCCCAGTTCCGCGACCAGTTCGGCGGCACCCGGTGTGTCGAGGCCCCGTCGGCTGGTCAGCAGCAGGCGCCGAGCGCCGTGCTCGGTGACCAGGTGCCGGGCGAAGACGGCACCGAGGCCTCCGGTACCACCGGTGACGAGTACGGTGCCGGTCACCGCCTTGCCGAACTCCTGGCCGCCGGTCTCGTCGGACGCCTCGGCCGTCGGGGCGTGGGCGGGGACGAGACGAGGGCTGAGCAACTCTGCTGCCCGGAGGGCAAGTTGCGACTCACCGGAGGCGAGTGCGGCGAGGACCCGGTCCATCGGCTCGGACGTGGCGTCGGCGGAACCCATAGGGTCGGTGGCCGGGTCGAGGTCGAGGAGCGCGAACCGGTCGGGATGCTCCGACTGCGCGGCACGCACCAGACCCCACAGCGCCGAGGACGCCAGACCGGGCACCGCGTCCCCGGCCTGGACGCCGAGAGCGCCCCGGGTCACCCACACCAGGCGGGACGCGGCCCACCGGTCGTCGGACAACCACTGCTGTACGAGCGCGAGGGCCTGGGCAGTGACACTCCGCACGGTGGTCGGCATGGCTGCCTTCGCCGTCGCGTCTGCATCTGCGTCTCCGTCTGCATCTGCATCCGCATCCGCGTCCGCGCCCAGTGAGAGGGCGGTCGCCCATGCGTCCACGTCCACGAACACCCACTCCGGCACCCGGCCGGTGGCGTCCGTGTCGATCGCCGCCAGGTCCGACAGCACCGGGGTGTCCGTACCGAACACCGCATGCAGGTCGGAGCCTGTGCCGAGTACCGCACAACTCGGCAGCTCCGACAGCGGGGAGAACGCCGTGGGGGTCCAGTCGACCCTGAACAACGACTCCGTCCGTGTACTGGTGCCTCCGGCGGCGTTGAGCTGTTCCGGGCTGATGTCGCGGGTGACGAGTGAGTCGACCCGGGCCACCGGCAGTCCTGCCGCGTCGGCCAGCTCCACGCCGAAACCGTCCTCGCCCACCGGCCACAGCCGGACCCGCAACGACGACGCACCCGACGCGTACAACGACACACCCGACCAGGCAAACGGCAGACGCACGCCGCCGACGGAACCGGCTTCGGAGTCGATCGCGGTGTCGGGGTCAGAGGTGAAGGAGCCGAAGCCTGCCGCCTGGAGCGCCGCGTCCAGCAACGCCGGGTGCAGCCCGAAACCGTCCACCACCGTGCCCTCCGGGAGAGCAACCTCGGCGAACACCTCCTCACCGTTGCGCCAGACCCCGTTCAACCCCTGGAAGACCGGACCGTACTCATAACCCTCCACCGCCAAGTCCTCATACACGCCCACCAGATCGATCCGCTCGGCACCCGGCGGGGGCCATGCCGCCGACAGGACGGACCCACCGCTCTGCTGCAGTTGTTGCTGGGATCCGGTGTCAGGGATGAGGGAGCCGGTGGCGTGGCACACCCACTCCCCCTCCACCCCATCACCCGAGCCCGAGTAGACGCCCACCGTGCGGCGTCCGCCGTCCTCGACAGCACCCACCACCACCTGCACCTGCACCGAACCGCGCGCCGGCACCACCAGCGGAGCCGCCAGCATCAACTCCTCAACCCGGCCACAACCCACCTCGTCACCGGCCCGCACCACCAACTCGACGAACCCTGCACCCGGCAACAACACCACACCCGACACCGCATGATCAGCCAGCCACGGATGCGTCGACACACCCACCCGGCCCGTGAACAACACCCCACCACCGCCGGCCACACCTACACCGGCACCCAGCAGCGCATGCTCCACCGCCACCTGACCCAGGCCCGCCACATCCCCCGCCACCGCCGTCGCATCCAGCCACAACCGCTCCCGCTGGAAGGCGTAGGTGGGCAGTTCCACCCGAGGATGGGGACCACCCAGGAGGATCTTCCAGTCCGGGTCGGCAGCACCGCGGACGAACAGACCCGCCAGTGAACGCAGGAACTGATCCCAGCCACCCTCACCACGACGCAACGTCCCCACCGCGACAACAGCACCGTTCCCGGTGTCGCCGCCGGGCTCCATGCCCGTCGCCTCCATCGTCTCTTCGATGCCCATCACCAGCACCGGGTGCGCACTCACCTCGACAAACGCACCAAAACCTTCTTGAGCAAGGCGGCGGGTAGCATCGGCGAACCGCACCGGCCGGCGCAGGTTCTCCACCCAATAGCCGGCACCCAAACCGCCGCCCTCGTCCCCGACCCACTCACCGGTCATCGTCGACAACATCGGCACCCCACCAGACAACGGGCTGAGCGGTGCCAGATCCGCCAGAATCCGGCCGCGGACCTCCTCCACCTGCTCCGAATGCGACGCATAGTCCACCGGCACCCACTTCACCCACACACCCCGCGCCGACCACACCTCCACACAGGCTTCGAGACCTTCACGAGTGCCCGAAAGGACAACAGAGCGCGGGCCGTTCACTGCGGCGATACCGACACCTTCGACGTCCTGCAGCCAGGAAGCGACGTCATCGGCCGGGGCCTGGACCGCGAGCATCCCGCCACCACCCGCCAACACCTCGCCGATCGCCCTCGACCGCAACGCCACCACCCGCGCACCGTCCGACAACGACAGCCAGCCACCCACCACCGCAGCCGCGATCTCACCCTGCGAATGACCCACCACCGCATCCGGCTCGACACCGACCGAACGCCACACCGCAGCCAGGGAGACCATCACCGCCCACAACACCGGCTGCACCACATCGACACGCTCCAGCGACGCGGCACCCTCCACACCCCGCACCACATCCAGCAGAGACCAGTCAACGAACGACTCCAACGCCGCCGCACACTCCCCCAACCGCGACCCGAACACCGGCGACGACTCAAGAAGAGCCTCCGCCATCCCCACCCACTGCGACCCCTGCCCCGGAAACACGAACACCCGACGACCCGACACATCCGCCACACCGGACACCAACCCAGGCACGGCCCCACCGTCAGCCGACTGACCGGCCGCCAGCCCACGCACCCCAGCCAACAACCCATCCAGATCCTGACCCACCACAACCGCCCGATGCCCGAACACCGAACGACCACTCACCAACGACCAACCCACACCAGCAACCGAAACCTCACCAGCACCCGACACAGCCTCGACCAGCCGCCCCGCCTGACCCGCCAAAGCCACACCCGACTTACCCGACACCACCCACGGCACCGGCACAGTCGACACCACACCCGGCTCAGCACCAGTCTCAACACGGGACTCCAGGACGGCCTCCTCGGCCGGCGCCTGCTCCACGATCACATGCGCATTCGTCCCACTGATCCCAAACGACGACACACCCGCCCGCCGCGGGTGACCGGCCTCCGGCCACTCCCGCGCCTCGCTCAACAACTCCACCGCACCTTCGGACCAGTCCACATGCGGCGAAGGCTCACCGACGTGCAGCGTCTTGGGCAGCACACCCGCCCGCATCGCCATCACCATCTTGATCACACCCGCCACACCCGCAGCCGCCTGCGTATGACCCACGTTCGACTTGATCGAACCGAGCCACAACGGCCGATCGCCGTCCCGCTCCTGGCCATACGTCGACAGCAGCGCCTGCGCCTCGATCGGGTCACCCAACGTCGTACCCGTACCGTGCGCCTCGACGGCGTCGACCTCCGAGGCCGAGAGTCCGGCGCTCGCCAGTGCCTGACGGATCACCCGCTGCTGCGAGGGACCGTTCGGCGCCGTCAGACCATTGCTCGCACCGTCCTGGTTGACGGCGGAGCCCCGCACCACGGCCAACACGCGGTGACCGTTGCGCCGCGCGTCCGACAACCGCTCCAAGAGCAGCACCCCCGCACCCTCGCCCCAGCCCGTGCCATCCGCGTCGGCGGAGAACGCCTTGCAGCGGCCGTTTGCCGCGAGGCCGCGCTGGAGGCTGAAGTCGATGAACGTCTCGGGAGTGGACATGACGGTCACACCACCCGCGAGTGCCATCGTGCACTCACCCTGACGCAGGGCCTGGATCGCCCAGTGGAGAGCGACGAGCGAGGAGGAGCAGGCCGTGTCGACCGTGACGGCCGGGCCCTCGAAACCGAACGTGTAAGAGACACGGCCCGAGGCAATGCTGCCCGCGCTGCCGTTGCCGAGGTAGCCCTCGACCTCCTCCGACGGCTGAGTCACGCGGGACCCGTAGTCGTGGTACATGATCCCGGCGAAGACGCCGGTCTGGGTGCCGCGCAGGGTGGTCGGGTCGATGCCCGCCCGCTCGATCGCCTCCCACGACGTCTCCAGCAGCAACCGCTGCTGCGGGTCCATCGCCAAAGCCTCACGCGGCGAGATCCCGAAGAATCCGGGATCGAACTCCGCCGCGTCGTGCAGGAAGCCACCCTCACGTGTGTACGTCCTGCCGGAGACACCAGGCAGCGGGTCGTAGATGTCGTCGACGTTCCAGCCGCGGTCCTCAGGGAAGAGGCTGACCGCGTCCGTACCGTTGGACACGAGCCGCCACAGGTCCTCGGGCGTGGTGACGTCGCCGGGGTAACGGCAGCCCATGCCGACGATGGCGATGGGCTCGTCGTCGGTCGCGGTGGTCGCCATCGGCGTCGCGGCCGCGTCGACCTCTCCGAGTGTCTTTTCCCGGATGAGATCCGCGAGGGCTTGGGGGGTGGGGTAGTCGAAGATCAACGTGGCCGGCAACCGCAGCCCCGTCTCCCCGTTCAACCGATTCCGCAACTCCACCGCCGACAACGAGTCGAAGCCGATATCACTGAACGCCCGCCCCGGCTCGATCGCACCCGCACCCTCATGCCCCAGCACCGCCGCCACATGCGACCGCACCAACTCCAACAACACCCGCTCACGCTCATCAACACCCAACACCGCCAGCCGCCCCGCCAACGGCACCACACCACCACCCGCCACAGCAGCACCCACCGCACGCCGCACCGGCCCACCCACCACCGAACGGAACACCGCAGGCACACCATCCACCCGCGACCGCAACACCCCCACATCCAAACGCACCGGCACCACCACCGGCACATCCACACCCAACGCCGCATCGAACAACGCCAGACCCTGCCCCACCGACAGACCCAGCACCCCCGACCGACTCATCCGCGCAACATCACCCTCCCCCAGCACCGCACCCATACCAGCGCCCTCCCACAACCCCCACACCAAAGAGGAAGCGGGCAGACCGACGGCCCTCCGATGCACGGCGAGAGCATCGAGGAACACGTTCGCCGCGGCGTAATTGCCCTGTCCCGCACCGTCCACGACACCGGCGACGGACGAGAACATCACGAAGGCGGAAAGGTCCAACTCCCGTGTCAGCTCATGCAGATACCAGGCAGCATCCGCCTTCGGACCCAGCACACCATCCAACCGCTCCGCCGTCAGCGACCCCAGCACACCGTCATCCACCACACCGGCCGCATGCACCACCGCCGACAACTCCGCACCCAGACCGTCCACCACAGCAGCCAACCCAGCACGATCACTCACATCACACGCCACCACATCCACCCGAGCACCCAAACCAGCCAACTCGGCAACCAGCTCAACCGCACCCGGCGCGTCCTCACCCCGCCGGGACAACAGCACCAGACGCTCCACGCCATGCGACACCACCAAATGCCGCGCCACCACCGCACCCAGACCACCCGTACCACCCGTCACCAACACCACACCACCGCCCCACGACGGCACCCCACCACCCGCACTCACCCGCGCCAGACGAGGAACGAAGATCTCGCCCTCGCGCAGGGCGATCTCGGCCTCCTGCAGCTCGGGCAGATGACGCAAGGCTTCTGCCGACAGGACGGATCCGTCGGTGTCGACCAGCAGGAAGCGGCCGGGAGCCTCGGCCTGCGCGGAACGGAGCAGGCCCCGTACGGGCGCCAGGTCGAGGGCCGTGAGCACCTCGGTATCGGACACGGACACGGCGCCGCGGGTCAGCACGACGAGCCGTGCGCCATCGAACCTGGGGTCCTCGTTCCAGGCCTGCACGGTCGCCAGAGCCTCGTGGAGGGTGCCCCGCACCGCCTCCGGCACGCTGCTCCCGTCGAGCCTGCTGCGGCACGGGAGGACGACCATGTCCGGGACTCCGGCCCCAGCGTCCACGGCAGCGCCGAGATCGGCGAACGTGGCGTAGGTCGGCGTTCCCGCAAAGCCCGCGAGGTCCGCCGTCTCCGGAGTCGGCTCACCGAGCAGGGCCCATCCGACGTTCTCCGCGGTGGTGTGGGGCGCCGGTTTCACGGACGTCCACTCCAGCTGGAAGAGGGACTGGTGGCGAGAGGACGCGGCACTGTTCAGCTGGTCCGCCGAGACCGGCCGGGTGCTGATCGACTGGACGGTGGCGACGGGCCGGCCGACGCCGTCGGCCATGTCGAGTGCGTACTCGTCCTTCCCTGTACGGGAGATGCGTACCCGAAGAGCCGTCGCACCGGAGGCGTACAACGACACGCCTGTCCACGCGAACGGCAGTTGTGTCCCACTGTCCGTGCCATCCGGATCGTGGTCGTCCAGATAGTCGGTCGCGTGCAGTGCGGCGTCCAGAAGCGCCGGGTGCAGCCCGAACCGCTGCGCGTCGGCCTCGCTTTCCGGCAGGGCGACCTCCGCGAACACCTCGTCGGCACGGCGCCACACGGAGCGCAGCCCCTGGAACACCGGCCCGTAGCCGTATCCCTGGCCAGCCAGCACGTCGTACACATTGCTCACGTCTACAACCTGTGCACCGGCAGGCGGCCAGACCTCAAGTCCGACGCCGTCCGTAGCGCCACCAGCAGTGACGAAGCCGGTGGCGTGTCGGGTCCAGGGCGTCTCGTCGGTGTCCTCGAGCCGCGAGTACACCTCCACCAGACGCTCCCCCGCCCCGTTCGCCGCCTCCACCACAACCTGCACCTGAACACCACCACGCTCAGGCACCACCAGCGGCGCCTCCAGCGTCAACTCCTCCAGCCGTCCGCAACCCACCTCATCACCAGCACGCACCGCCAACTCGACGAACGCCGTGCCCGGCAACACCACCACACCGGCGACAGTGTGATCGGCCAGCCACGGATGCGACCTCAAAGACAACCGCCCCGTCAGCACCGACCCGTCGCCGCCCGCCAGCCCGACCACCGCACCCACCAGGGGATGATCAGCAGCCCACTGGCCAAGCCCCACCGCATCAGTCACCTTCTGGCCGCCCTCAAGCCAGAACCGACGCCGCTGGAACGCATACGTGGGCAACTCCACCCGGCGTCCACCCGACGTCAACGGCTCCCAACCCACCTCAACGCCACGGACATTGAGCCGCGCCAGACCCGTCAGGAACTCCCGCACCTCGTCCCGGTCCCGACGCATCACCGGCACGCACACCACATCCGAGTCCTCCGGCAGCGACTCACGAGCCATCGCACTGAGCACACCGTCCGGGCCCAACTCGACGAACGACGACACACCCGCAGCAACCAGCGCCTCGACGCCGGAGCCGAAGCGCACCGCCTCGCGGACATGCCGAACCCAGTACTCCGGCGCGCAGAGTTCCTGCGCCGACGCGATGCCACCGGTCACGTTCGACACCACCCCGAGAACCGGAGCGTTGAACGTCAACCCCTCCACCACCGCAGCAAAACCATCAAGCATCGGCTCCATCAACGGCGAATGGAAAGCATGACTGACATCCAGTCGCTTGGTCTTCACCCCACGCGCCCGCAACACCTCCACCACCGGCAGCACCGCGGCCTCACTGCCCGAAACGACCACCGCACGCGGCCCGTTCACCGCAGCAACACCCGCGTCCTGCACCCCCTCCAGCAGTTCACGCACCTCTGCCTCGGCGGCCTGGACCGCCACCATCACCCCACCCGCAGGCAACCCATCCATCAACCGCCCACGAGCCGCCACCAACACCGCCGCATCCTCCAGGGACAACACCCCAGCCACATGCGCAGCCGCGATCTCCCCCACCGAATGCCCCGCCACAAAATCCGGCCGCACACCGAACGACTCCACCAACCGGAACAACGCCACCTCAACCGCAAACAACGCCGCCTGCGCATACACCGTCCGCGTCAACAAAGCTGCCGCAGCGCTCTCCGGCTCCGCGAACAACACCTCCCGCAACGGACGTCCCAGACCCTCCAGCCCGACATCCAGCAGGTCACACGTCCGCCCCAACGACTCCGCAAACACCGGAAACGCAGAAGCCAACTCCCGCCCCATCCCCACCCGCTGAGCACCCTGACCCGTAAACAGAAACGCCAGCCGACCCTCCACCACACGACCCGACACCACCCCAGGCACCTCAGCGCCGGCCGCCAACACCTCCAGCGACCGCAACAACTCCTCACGCGAGGAACCCAGCACCACACCCCGATGCTCCAACCCCGCCCGCGACACACCCAACGAGAAGGCCACATCGGCGATCGACGCATCCGCGCCCCGCTGCTGCGCCAACAACACACCCGCCTGCGCCCGCAACGCCTCCACAGACTTGCCCGACACCACCCACGGCACCGGGAGCCCAGCCACGCCCGACCCAACACGAGGCTCCGCAACAGCCTCCGCCGCAGACTCCTCCACCGGCGCCTGCTCCACGATCACATGCGCATTCGTACCGCTCACACCGAACGACGACACACCCGCCCGCCGCGGACGACCCACCTCCGGCCACTCCCGCGCCTCCGTCAACAACTCCACCGCACCCGCAGACCAGTCCACATGACTCGACGGCTCCGCAACATGCAGGGTCCGGGGCAGGATGCCGGCCCGCATCGCCATGACCATCTTGATCACGCCCGCGACACCGGAGGCGGCCTGCGTGTGGCCCACGTTCGACTTGACCGAGCCCAGCCAGAGCGGACGGTCCTCCTCGCGCTCCTGGCCGTACGTCGACAACAGTGCGTGGGCCTCGATCGGGTCGCCAAGGGTCGTGCCCGTACCGTGGGCCTCGACGGCGTCGACCTCCGAGGCCGAGAGTCCGGCACTGGCCAGCGCCTGACGGATCACCCGCTGCTGCGAGGGACCGTTCGGAGCCGTCAGACCATTGCTCGCACCGTCCTGGTTCAGCGCCGAACCACGGATGACGGCCAGCACCTGGTGACCGTTGCGCCGCGCGTCCGACAGCCGCTCAAGGACGAGGACACCCACACCCTCGCCCCAGGCCGTGCCGTCCGCGTCGGCGGAGAACGCCTTGCAGCGCCCGTTTGCCGCGAGGCCGCGCTGGAGGCTGAAGTCGATGAACGTCTCGGGGGTGGACATGACGGTCACACCACTGGCGAGCGCGAGTGAGCACTCCCCCTGGCGCAAGGCATGGGCGGCCCAGTGGAGGGCGACCAGCGAGGAGGAGCAGGCGGTGTCGATCGTGACGGCCGGGCCCTCCAGACCCATGGTGTACGCGACTCGGCCGGAGACCACGCTGCCGAGGGTGCCGTTGGCGATGTAGCCCTCGACGTCCTCGGAGAGGCGGGCGCTTCCTGTGCCGTAGTCGGTCTGCATGACACCCGCGAAGACGCCGGTCTGGGTGCCGCGCAGGGTGGTCGGGTCGATGCCCGCCCGCTCGATCGCCTCCCACGACGTCTCCAGCAGCAACCGCTGCTGCGGGTCCATCGCCAAAGCCTCACGCGGCGAGATCCCGAAGAACCCCGGGTCGAACTCCGCCGCGTCGTGCAGGAAGCCACCCTCACGTGTGTACGTCCTGCCGGAGACACCAGGCAGCGGGTCGTAGATGTCGTCGATGTCCCACGCCCGGTTGTCGGGGAAGGGCGTGATGGCATCGGTGCCCTCGGACACGAGCCGCCACAGGTCGTCGGGGCTGCGGACGTCGCCGGGGTAGCGGCAGCCCATGCCGACGATCACCACGGGGTCGTCGTCGGTCCCGGCAACGGCGGGCGCCTCGGCCAGCGGCGGCGCGACGTCCGTGGTGGCTTCCTCGCCGAGCAGGGAGACGATCACGTATTCGGCGAGGGCTTGGGGGGTGGGGTAGTCGAAGATCAACGTGGCCGGCAACCGCAGCCCCGTCTCCCCGTTCAACCGATTCCGCAGCTCCACCGCCGACAACGAGTCGAAGCCGATATCACTGAACGCCCGCCCCGGCTCGATCGCACCCGCACCCTCATGTCCCAGCACCGCCGCCACATGCGACCGCACCAACTCCAACAACACCCGCTCACGCTCATCAACACCCAACACCGCCAGCCGCCCCGCCAACGGCACCACACCACCACCCGCCACAGCAGCACCCACCGCACGCCGCACCGGCCCACCCACCACCGAACGGAACACCGCAGGCACACCATCCACCCGCGACCGCAACACCCCCACATCCAAACGCACCGGCACCACCACCGGCACATCCACACCCAACGCCGCATCGAACAACGCCAGACCCTGCCCCACCGACAGACCCAGCACCCCCGACCGACTCATCCGCGCAACATCACCCTCCCCCAGCACCGCACCCATACCAGCGCCCTCCCACAACCCCCACACCAAAGAGGAAGCGGGCAGACCGACGGCCCTCCGATGCACGGCGAGAGCATCGAGGAACACGTTCGCCGCGGCGTAATTGCCCTGTCCCGCACCGTCCACGACACCGGCGACGGACGAGAACATCACGAAGGCGGAAAGGTCCAACTCCCGTGTCAGCTCATGCAGATACCAGGCAGCATCCGCCTTCGGACCCAGCACACCGTCCAACCGCTCCGCCGTCAGCGACCCCAGCACACCGTCATCCACCACACCGGCCGCATGCACCACCGCCGACAACTCCGCACCCAGACCGTCCACCACAGCAGCCAACCCAGCACGATCACTCACATCACACGCCACCACATCCACCCGAGCACCCAAACCAGCCAACTCGGCAACCAGCTCAACCGCACCCGGCGCACCCTCACCCCGCCGCGACAACAACACCAGACGCTCCACACCATGCGACACCACCAAATGCCGCGCCACCACCGCACCCAGACCACCCGTACCACCCGTCACCAACACCACACCACCGACACCCTCCTGCGCACGCCACAGCGGGGCGGGCATGGTGAGGGCGACCTTGCCGATGTGGCGGGCCTGTGCCATGTGGCGGAAGGCGTCGGGAGCCTGCGTGACGTCCCACGTGCGTACGGGCAGGGGCTTCAGCGCTCCGCTGTCGAAGAGGGCGAGCAACTCCCGCAGAATCGCCTGGAGTCGGTCGAGGTCCGCCTCGAAGAGGTCGAAGGCGCGGTAGCGCACGCCGGGGTACTGCTCGGCCACCTGCTCGGGGTCGCGGACATCGGTCTTGCCCATCTCGGCGAAGCGTCCGCCGTGCGGCATGAGGCGGAGGGACGCGTCGATGAACTCGCCGGTGAGGGAGTCCAGGACCACGTCGACGCCACGGCCGCCGGTGCTGTCGAGGAACTTCCGCTCGAACCCGGTGTCCCGGGAGGACGCGATGTTGTCGTCGTCCAGTCCGGCGGAACGCAGTGCGTCCCACTTGGCCGGGCTGGCCGTGCCGTACACCTCTGCCCCGAGGTGGCGGGCGAGTTGCACGGCCGCCATGCCTACGCCGCCGGCCGCGGCGTGGACGAGGACCGACTCTCCGGAGCGCACGTCCGCGAGGTCCACCAGGCCGTAGTACGCGGTGGAGAAGACGAGCGGGACGGTGGCGGCCTGCGCGTAGGACCAGCCGCGCGGCATCGGGACGAGCGTGCGGTGGTCGGTGACGGCGTGCGGGCCGAAGGCCGTGTCGAAGAGGCCCATGACGCGGTCGCCGGGCGCGAATCCGGTGACTCCGGGGCCGACCTCCTCCACGATGCCGGCCGCTTCGCCGCCGATGTCCGCCTTGGTCGGGTACATGCCGAGGGCGACGAGGACGTCACGGAAGTTGACACCCGCGGCTCGGACGGAGATACGTACCTGTCCCTCGGCCAGCGGCCGCCGGTCGGCGTCGCTGGGGATGAGGGCGAGGTTGTCCAGGGTTCCCTGGGTCAGCACGTCCAGGCGCCAGCTCGCGGCGTCCGAGGGCGGTACGAGCCCGGTGTCCGTGGCAGCCCGGACCAGGCGGGGGGCGTACAGGTTGCCCTTGCGCAGGGCGAGTTCGGGCTCGTCCACGGAGGTCACGAGGGCCAGGGCTGTGCGCGACGGCTCGGTGTCGTCGATGTCGACGAGGCGGATGCGGTCGGGGTTCTCGGCCTGTGCGGAGCGGAGCAGGCCCCAGACGGGAGCCAGGGCCAGGTCGGGACCGCCCGAGTCCGGGTCGACGGACACGGCCCCGCGTGTGACGACGACGAGCCGGGTGGCGGTGAGGCGTTCGTCGGCGAGCCAGGTCTGGACGAGCCGCAGCGCGGCGTCGGCCGCGGCACGGACGGCCGTGGGCACGTCGGTGTCCAGGTCGGCCGGCGACGGCAGGTTGGCGGCGACGAAGTCGGGGGCGGCGGCCCCTGCGTCGAGGGCGGCACCGAGTTCGTCCAGGTCGTCGTGAGCGGCGCAGCGTATGCCGACGCCGACGAGTGCGGCCGCCAGACCGGGCTCGTCGGGGCCGATGAGGGTCCAGACGCCGTCGGACGGGGTCGGCTCGGCCGTGACCGGGGTCCAGTCCACCCGGAACATCGAGTCGGGACCGCTCTGGGCGCCACGCAGTTGTTCCGCGGTGACCGGGCGCAGGACGAGGGACCGCACGGTCGCGACGGGCTGCCCTGCGGTGTCGGCGAGGTCCAGCGCGTAGCCGTCGTGCCCGGCCGCCGTGATCCGCACCCGCAGCGCGGACGCACCGGTGGCGTGGAGCGTCACTCCGGTCCACGCGAACGGCAGGCGTGTCTCCGCGGCGGCGTCGGGACCTTGCGGGTCCAGGTAGTCGGTCGCGTGCAGTGCGGCGTCCAGCAGCGCCGGGTGCAGCCCGAACCGCTGCGCGTCCGCCTGCGCGCCCTCGGGGATGGTGACCTCCGCGAACACCTCGTCCGCGCGGCGCCACACGGAGCGCAGCCCCTGGAACGCCGGCCCGTAGCCGTATCCCTGACCAGCCATGGTTTCGTACACGTCGCTCACGTCGACGGCCACGGCGCCGGCGGGCGGCCATGACTCCAGGCTCACGCCGTCGGTGCCGACCCCGCCCGCGACGAAGCCGGTGGCGTGCCGGGTCCAGGCCTCCTCCACGCCCTCGTCCTCGGCACGGGAGTACACGCTCACCGGGCGAACACCTGACTCCTCAAGTGCCCCGACCACGATCTGTACCTGTATGGCTCCGCGCTCGGGCACCACCAGCGGCGCCTCCAGCGTCAACTCCTCCAGCCGTCCGCAGCCGACCTGGTCACCGGCGCGTACCGCCAGCTCGACGAAGGCCGTGCCCGGCAGCAGCACCACACCGGCGACGGCGTGGTCGGCCAGCCACGGGTGCGACTTCAGGGACAGCCGCCCGGTCAGCACCGACCCGTCGCCGCCGGCCAGCCCGACCACCGCACCCACCAGGGGATGGTCGGCGGCCGACTGCCCGAGACCCGCCGCATCAGTCACCTTCTGGCCGGCCTCAAGCCAGAACCAGCGTCGCTGGAAGGCGTACGTGGGCAGCTCCACCTGGCGTCCACCCGCCGTCAACGGCTCCCAACTCACACCGATCCCGCGGACGGTGAGCCGGGCGAGTCCGGTCAGGAACTCTCGTACCTCGTCGCGGTCCCGCCGCATCACCGGTACGCACGCCACATCCGAGTCCTCGGGCAGCGACTCACGAGCCATTCCGCTGAGCACACCATCGGGGCCCAACTCGACGAACGACGACACACCCGCGGCAACCAAGGCCTCCACACCGGAACCGAAGCGCACCGCCTCGCGGACATGCCGCACCCAGTACTCCGGCGTGCAGAGTTCCTGCGCCGAAGCCACCGCGCCCGTCACGTTCGAGACCACGGCGATCCGCGGCGCCTCGTAGTCCAGGACCTCGGCGACCCGACGGAACTCCGTGAGCATGGGCTCCATCAGGGGCGAGTGGAAGGCGTGGCTGACCTGGAGCTGCTTGGTCTTCACCCCACGCGCCCGCAACACCTCCACCACCGGCAGCACCGCGGCCTCACTGCCCGAAACGACCACCGCACGCGGCCCGTTCACCGCAGCAACACCCGCGTCCTGCACCCCCTCCAGCAGTTCACGCACCTCTGCCTCGGCGGCCTGCACCGCCACCATCACCCCACCCGCAGGCAACCCATCCATCAACCTGCCACGAGCCGCCACCAACACCGCCGCATCCTCCAGGGACAACACCCCAGCCACATGCGCAGCCGCGATCTCCCCCACCGAATGCCCCGCCACGAAGTCCGGCCGCACACCGAACGACTCCACCAACCGGAACAACGCCACCTCAACCGCAAACAACGCCGCCTGCGCATACACCGTCCGCGTCAACAAACCTGCGGCAGCACTGTCCGGCTCCGCGAACAACACCTCCCGCAACGGACGTCCCAGACCCTCCAGGCCGACGTCCAACAGGTCACACGTCCGCCCCAACGACTCCGCAAACACCGGAAACGCAGAAGCCAACTCCCGGCCCATCCCCACCCGCTGAGCACCCTGACCCGTAAACAGAAACGCCAGCCGACCCTCCACCACACGACCCGACACCACCCCAGGCGCCTCAGCGCCGGCCGCCAACACCTCCAGCGACCGCAGCAGTTCCTCGCGCGAGGAACCCAGCACCACACCCCGATGGTCCAGCCCGGCCCTCGACGCACTCAGCGAGAAGGCCACATCGGCGATCGACGCATCCGCGTCCCGCTGCTGCGCCGACAGCCGCTCCGCCTGGGCTCGCAGCGCCTCCTCCGACCTGGCCGACACCACCCACGGCACCGGGAGCCCCGCGGGGGCCGTCGCCGGTTCCGGGACGGGGGTGGGGGCGGGCGGCTCTTCGATGATGACGTGGGCGTTGGTTCCGCTGATGCCGAAGGCGGAGATGCCGGCCCGGCGCGGGCGGTCGGGGCTGTCCCAGTCGCGGGTCTCGGTGAGGAGTTCGACCCCACCCGTGGACCAGTCGACGTGCGGCGTGGGGGCGTCGATGTGGAGGCTGCGGGGCAGCTTTCCGTACCGCATGCCCATGAGCATCTTGATGAGGCTGGCGGCTCCGCCGGCGGCCTGGGTGTGGCCGAGGTTGGA
Source organism: Streptomyces sp. NBC_00258 (assembly GCF_036182465.1). NCBI lineage: Bacteria > Bacillati > Actinomycetota > Actinomycetes > Kitasatosporales > Streptomycetaceae > Streptomyces > Streptomyces sp. NBC_00258. The sequence continues at coordinate 10,097,248 of NZ_CP108081.1, read as the reverse complement.
CTTGATGGAGCCGAGCCAGAGGGGGCGGTCCTCCTCGCGGTCCTGGCCGTAGGTGGCGAGGATGGCCTGTGCCTCGATGGGGTCGCCGAGCTTCGTGCCTGTGCCGTGGGCCTCCATGGCGTCGACGTCCGCGGGGGTGAGGCCGGCGTTGGCGAGGGCCTGGAGGATGAGGCGCTGCTGGGACGGGCCGTTGGGGGCGGTGAGGCCGTTGCTCGCGCCGTCCTGGTTGATGGAGGAGCCCTTGACGATGCCGAGGACGGGGTGGCCGTTGCGGCGGGCGTCGGAGAGGCGCTCGACGACGAAGATGCCGACGCCCTCGGAGAAGCCGGTGCCGTCCGCGGCGGCGGCGAAGGGCTTGCAGCGGCCGTCGGCGGCGAGGCCGCGCTGACGGCTGAAGGCGGCGAACATGCCGGGGTTGCCCATGACGGTCACACCGCCGGCCAGCGCGAGGGAGCACTCGCCCTGGCGCAGGGAGTGGGCGGCCAGGTGCAGGGCGACGAGCGAGCCGGAGCAGGCCGTGTCGATGGTGACCGCGGGGCCTTCCAGGCCGAGGCTGTAGGCGACGCGGCCGGAGGCGACGCTGGGGGCGTTGCCGGTCATGAGGTAGCCGTCCAGGCCTTCGGGGGCCTCGTGGACGCGGGTGCCGTACTCGTGGACCTCGGCGCCGATGAAGACGCCTGCCTTGCTGCCCTGGAGGGAGCCGGGGTCGATGCCGGCGCGTTCGAAGGCCTCCCACGCGGTCTCCAGGACGAGGCGCTGCTGCGGGTCCATGGCGAGGGCCTCGCGCGGCGAGATCCCGAAGAAGTCCGCATCGAAACCGCCGGCTTCCGCGAGGAAGCCGCCCTCGCGGACGTAGCTCTTGCCCGGCTTGCCCGGGTCGGGGTCGTAGATGCCCTCGACGTCCCAGCCGCGGTTGGCGGGGAACTCCGTGAGCACCTCGCCCTCGTCCATGACGAGCTGCCAGAGGTCCTCGGCGGAGTTGATGTCGCCGGGGAAGCGGCAGCCGATGCCGACGATGGCGATCGGCTCGTCGTCCGCGGCCGTGCCGGCGGCGACGGGCATGTGGGTCTCCTGGCCGAGGCCGAAGGCGATGCGCCGGATCTGCTCGGCGACGAGAGCCGGGGTGGGGAAGTCGAAGGCGATCGTCACCGGGAGTTCCAGGCCGCTCTCGTCGGCCAGCCGGGCGTGCAGGTCCACGGCGGCGAGGGAGTCGAAACCGAGTTCCAGGAAGGGCCGTTGCACGTCGATCGTGTCGGGGGTGAGCGGTGCGACGGCCCGGAGGGCGGCCACGGTGTGCCGGTGCACGAGGTCGAGGACGGCCTGCTGCTGTTCGGCGGGCGACAGGTCCTCCAGCTGCCGCGCCAGCGCCGATCGCGGGTCCGCGGACTCATCCGAAACAGGGGCGGTTTCAGGAACGATGTACTCGGACTCGCTCATTCGCTTACTCCTCGCTAGGGCGGGCGACGACACAGGTGAAGAAGGGGCGCAGGGAAAAGTGCGGGAACGCCCGCATCGGGCGTTCCCGGGGTGGTGCGGGTGGTGCCGCGAGGCAGTGCGGCTACGCGGGGGTGGCGGGTGTGCGGTGGTGCTCCAGGCGGGACGCGGAGACGACCCGGCCGTCCTGGACGACCACTTCGACCGGTGCGGGTCTGCCGAGGAACATCAGGAGGCTCGCGGTGACTCCGTAGGCGCCGGCGTTCGGAACGGTGACGAGGTCGCCGGGTTCGAGCCGTGGGAGGGGGATCTCCCGGCCGAGGAGGTCGCCGGGGGTGCACAGGGGTCCTGCGAGGCTGGCGACATCGTCGAGTTCGACGGCGTCGGCGGCGCCGGTGCTCTCGGGCTCCACGGCCACCGGCAGCAGCCGGCCGAGGCCGGACATCCCGCCGAAGGTGTTGATCCCGGCGTCGAGGACGACGAACTTCCGGCCGCGGCTGACCTTGGTGTTGACGACCCGGCTCAGCAGCGCTCCGCTGCCGCTGACCTGGTAGCGGCCGGTCTCGACGGCGATCTGCGGAGCTCCTTCCCGCCAGCGCGGGAGGTGGGCGTCGAGAGCGGCCGTGAGTGCCGCGCGCAGCTGCCGGTAGACGGGGCGGTCGCCGGGGGCCCCGTAGGGGTGGGCGAACCCTCCCCCTATGTCGAGGAGTTCCAGCGGGATGCCGTGGTCCGCGGCCAGGCGAGCCGCGGTCTCGATGGTGTGCTGGAACTCCCCGATCAGGCTGTCCTCGTCGCGGGCGTTGCTGAGGGGGAAGAAGTGCATGCCGACGACTCGGGTGCCGGGTACGGCCAGGAGGTCCGGGGCGGCGTCGGCGAGGGTTTCGCTGTCGATGCCGAACTGGGAGGGGGTGCCGGTCATCCGGATGCTGGTGGTGGCGCTGGCGGTGGCGCTGTTGATGCGCAGCAGGCACCGGGCGACGGTGTCGTGGCGCAGGGCGGCGGCACCGATGTGCTGGAGGTCGGTGAAGGACTCGACGGAGAAGGTGCGTACGCCCTTGCCTATCGCCTCGTCGAGTTCGGTGTCCGTCTTGCCGGGGCCGGTGTAGAGACAGTCGGCGGCGCGGTAGCCCGCGGTGAGGGCGGCGGCGAGTTCGCCGACGGAGCTGATCTCGGCGCGGCACTCCGGGCCGTTGTCGTCGCGCAGGGCGCCGGCGACCTGGGGGTGCGGGTTCGCCTTGAGGGCGTAGTAGACCTCGACCTCGTCGGGCAGGGCGGTACGCAGGTCGCGGCGGGCCTCGGTGACGCGGTCCAGGTCGTAGACGTAGAGCGGGGTGCCGTACTGTTCGGCGAGTTCCTCGTGGCGGGTCACCGGTCGCCCCCGTCGATGAGTCGTGCCAGTTGTTTGCGTTCGGACTTGCCGTTCAGGGTGAGCGGGAAGTCGTTGACGATGCGGCAGATCGCGGGGACCTTCGCGGCTTCGAGGCGTTCGGCGAGCCTGCGCAGCACGTCGTGCGGTGCGAGGTCGGACGCGACGACGAGGACCAGGTCGCGGGTGTCGGTGGGCGGCAGGGCGACAGCGGCGGTCACGCCGGGGATGTCGAGGGCCGCCGCTTCGATCTCGACGGTGCTCATGCGGGTGCCCTTGCGCTTGAACATGTCGTCGCGCCGGCCGGCGAAGTAGAGGAAGCCGTCCTCGTCGAGGTGTCCGTAGTCTCCGGTGTGCAGCCGCATGACGCCGGTGCGTTCGTCTCGTCGGTAGGCGCGGGCGGTGAGTTCGGGGGCGCGCCAGTAGCCGGCCATGACGTGGGGTCCGGTGACGGTGATCTCGCCGGGTTCGCCGGGCGGCAGGGGCAGGCCGTCCTCGTCGAGGATCTCCACGGTGGTGCCCGGCAGGGGCAGGCCGACGGAGTCGGGCCGTTCGTGTTCCAGGTCCGGCGGCATGATCGAGATGCGCTTGCACTCGGTCTGGCCGTACATGCGGACTACCTGGACGCCGGGGAACGCCTCGCGAAGTTTGTCGATGGTGGCCTGGGGCAGGGCGGCGGCGCTGTTGGTGAACATGCGCACGGTGGGAGCGCCTTCGGGGTCGCGTCGCGCCAGGGTGGTCAGCATGCTCGCGAGGGACGGCACGATCGGCATCATCGTGGCGCCGGTCTCACGCATCGACTTGAGCAGGGCGATGTCCGGTTCGCTCCCGGCGAGGACGAGCTTGGCGCCGGTGAGGGTGGAGATGAGGACCTTGTAGAGGCCGAAGTCCCAGGAGACGGACATACGGCAGAACACCACGTCGTCGCGGTGGTAGCCGAGGACGGCGTTGATGGAGGACGCCGCGAAGGCGATCTGCTGGTGGGGGCAGGCGACGGCCTTGGGGGCAGCTGTGCTGCCGGAGGTGTAGATGAGGACGGCCAGGTCCTCGGGCGAGACCTCGACGGGCTCGGTGCCGGCCTTCTCGGCGCGCAGCCGCTCCACGTCGGGCCACAGGGTGTCGAGCGCGAACACGGGCAGGTCGGTGAGGTCGTGCAGCCGGGCGGCGGCGGTCTCGTCCTCGGCGATGACGAGCCGGGGGTCGGCGTCGGCGATGACGGATCTGAGGTGGAAGGGCTTCATGCCCGGGTTGAGCGGCACGAAGACGACGCCGCGTCGGCAGGCCCCGAAGAACACGGCGACCGTCTGCCGGACGTTCGGCAGCTGGACGACGATGCGCTCACCGCGGGCGATGCCCTTTTCGTCGAGCCATGCGCTGAACGCCTGGCTGTGGGCCAGCAGTTCCTCGTAGGTCCACGAACCGAACGCGTCCTCCACGGCCTGGGAATTCGGCCACGCTTTTCCGGAGTCTTCCAGAAATTGATGTACGAGCCCGCCGTGACGGAGATCGAGTTCGGCATTGTCGGACATCACATGGGTCATGCTGCTCAATGCCGGTCTCCTGTCCGGTAAATGCACGTGAGGGTCTGATCAAGGCACACGGCGAACTCCCCCGAATACGTCTTTGATGGCGAGGCTAGCCCGGTGCGGGCCGGACGACATACCCCTAGCGGCCCCTAAGGGCCCCTATCGGGTTTGGTGGTCCGGCAGGCGTTCTTTCACGTTCCGGCGAGGATTTCGTCGGCCCGTGCGGTAAGGGCCCGCCGGTCGGTCTTGCGGTTGGAATTCAGCGGCAGTTCCGCGATGTGGTGGTAATGCCGTGGTACGACGCCGTCCGGCAGGGTGGCGCGGAGCAGCGTGGCGAAGCGGGCCGGCGGTACGGGTGCGGCGGCGGTGTAGAAGACGACGAGTTCCGTGCCCGCTCCGGTGGTCGCGCCGACGGTGACTGCCTCGTCGACGCCTTCGCACGCCTGGAGCGCGTGGTCGACCTCGGCCAGTTCGACGCGCCAGCCCTGGACCTGGACCTGGGCGTCCATCCGGCCGAGGTAGACCAGGTCGCCGCCGGGTGCCAGCCGGACCCGGTCCCCGGTGCGGTACCAGCGGCGTCCGTCGTGGTCGAGGAATCTGCCGTGGTCGTCGGAGGGGTCGAGGTAACGGCCGGCCATCTGGGGCCCGGTGATGCACAGTTCGCCGGTGTCGGGATGAGGCCGGCCGTCCGTGTCGAGGAGGACGTGGTCGAGGCCCTTGTGGAGGGGGCCGATCGGGACGACGCCGTTGGCGCCGACGACCGGGGAGACCTCCGGTGACCACCGGTGGGCGGTGACGGTCACGGTCAGTTCGGTGGGTCCGTAGAGGTTCTCCACGAAGGACGCGGGGGCCGCGCGCTGCCAGTCGTCGGTGTCCGCGCACTTGAGTGCCTCGCCCGCGAACAGGCTCCAGCGCAGGGTGGGCAGGGAGCCGGGGCGCAGGCCGCCCAGACGGCGGACGAGCGCGATGCTGCTGGGGGTGGAGAACCAGACGGTGATGCCCTGTTCGGTGAGGTGGGCCGGCAGGTCCCGGTAGGCCTGCGGCGGGATGTGGGCGATGCTCGCGCCCGCGCCCCAGGCACAGAACATGTCGAACAGGGAGCAGTCGAAGTTGAGGTCGAAGGTCTGGGTGAAGACGTCCTCGGCGGTGAAGTCGTAACGGGTGTCGAGCACTTGGAAGTAGTGGGCGAAGTTCCCGTGGCTGAGCGGCACGCCCTTGGGCCGCCCGGTGGAGCCGGAGGTGAACAGCACATAGGCCGTGTCGTCGGGGGCCACGGGCCTGGGCGCCGACAGGGCGTGGCGCTCGTCCACCACCACGGGGCGGCCCGGCGTGTGCTCCTGTGCCGGGTTGTCGTCGGCGGCCAGGACGACGGTGTCCGGCCGGTCGGCGAGCAGTTCGGGGAGCAGACGCCGGCCTTGGGCGTCCGCGATGACGGCGGTGACCTCGGCGGCCCGCATCATCTCGGCGGTGCGGGCGACGGGGAAGTCGGGCCGCAGCGGCACCACGGCCGCGCCCGCGCACAGGGCGGTCAGGATGCCCTGGTAGACGGGGATCCCCTTGGCTGCCAGCACTCCGATCGCCGTGGGCGCTCCGGCCGTGGTGTGCAGCAGGGATCCGGCCTGGCGCAGGGCGGTGCGGTGGGCCTCGGCGTAGGTCACCGCCTGCCCGCCGGACCGCACGGCGGGCCGTTCGGGTGCGCGGGCGAGTCCGCGCAGGAAGCGTGCATACAGTGCGTGGTCGGCGGCGTCCATGGTTCCTCCGTGGGGCCGGGCGGCGGTCGTGCCTACGGGCCGGGGTCTTCGCTCCGGGACCGGGCGGGGCGTCCTGGGGGCTCGGCCGTGGCGGATGGTCAGGGGCGCGGTTCGGCCAGGGCCGACAGCGTCTTCCACAGCACGCCGGGGGTTTCGAAGGTCTCCTTGGTCAGGGCCTCGTCCTGGAAGTGGACGCCGTAGGTGTTCTCCAGTTCGGCGAGGAGTTCGACGGTGCCGAGGGAGTCCAGGCCGACGTCGCGCAGGCTGACGTCGTGCTCCAGCGGCTGGTCGGCGGAGAGGAACGGCAGATAGCGGCGGAGCAGGCTCTCGAAACGGTCGTCCCACATGGGAGCTCCTTTCGGCCCCGGTCGACGGGGCACGCGGTCTTGGGGTGCCTACGCGGCGGTAGTGCTGCGCGGGCGGGGCTGGAGGGCGAGGCGCGGTGTCGCGGCGACGACCTCGAAGGCACGGGTCGTGGTCCCGACGCGTCCGAAGAGGCTGTCGGGTCCCGCGACGCAGACGCGGGTGACGCCCTGGCCCTGGAGGGAGGCGATGACGTCGGGCCAGCGCAGGGGGCGTACGAAGCTCTCCAGGAGCATCGTGCGCACCTCTTCGCCGGTGGTCAGCAGCGCCCCGTCCTGGTCGGCGACGACGGGGAGTGCCGGGTCGTGGAAGGTGAGGCCGCCGACGACCTCCTCCTCCGCCTTGCGGCGCAGGCCGCCGAAGGCGGCGGCGTGCATGGGCGGCCGCATGGCGTAGAGCGGCATGGCGCCGGCCGACCGTAGGCGGCCCTCCAGCCAGGCGCTGTTGCGCTCGTGGAGGGTGAGCATGAAGAAGTCGTGGTCGATGTGGCAGGAGATCTCGTGCCATTCGCCGCGCTCGTCGAGTTCGGCGAGGATCTCGTCGAGCCGCTCCCGGGGCGCGCGGACGAACGAGTGGGTCACGACACCGGTGTGCTCGGTGCGGAAGTACTCGTCCATGCAGCGGGCGAGCCCGGCCGTCATGCGCACCGCGTCGGCGAAGGCGAGCGCGCCGCTGTAGGCGGCGACGGACTTCTCGCCGAAGCTGGCCCCGGTGCAGATCCGGGGGCTGACGCCGAGGCTCTGCTCGGCCCAGCGGGCGAGGGCCACGCAGTTCACCAGGAAGGCGATCTGGGCGTACTCGGAGTAGTCGCCCTCGGTTTCGCGGAAGCGGTCCACGAGCGAGTAGCCGAGTGTGTCGTCCGCCTCCGCAAGCAGTTCGCGGACCTGTCGGTTGGTCACCAGGAACCTGCCCACCTCGGCGAACGACGCGGGCCCCATCCCGGGGAAGACCATGGCCGTCGCGCCGCCGTCCGCGCCCGGTTCATGCTGTGTCGTGTCCATGGTGGTCTCACACCAGACTTTCGAGATAGGAGAGCATGACCTGCTGGAACCGCTCTGGCTCCTCCAGGTGCGGTACGTGGCTGGAGTTCTCCAGCACCTCCTGCCGCACGTCCGGCACGAGGTCGAGGAACGGCTGCACGGTGGCCTGGGTCGCCTCGTCGTGCCGGCCGGTCAGGACGAGCGTGGGCACGGCGATGTCGGGCAGGCAGAACTCCACGGACCAGTCGCGCAGTGTCCCGATCACGTGGAACTCGTTGGGGCCGTTCATCGTGAAGTAGACGGTGGGGTCGTTGTAGATCTCCATGAAGGTGGCGCCGAAGTCCCGCGGCCATGGCACGATCCGGCAGACGTGCCGGTCGTAGAAGGCGCGCATGGCGTGGAAGTACGGCTCGCTGTCGGTGGTGCCCGCCTCTTCGTGCTCGACCAGCACCTTCTGGACGTCGGCCGGGAGCAGTTCGCGCAGGCGCTTCATCTCCTGGAGCCAGATCTTCATGGAGGCGGGCGCGTTGGCGACGACCAGACCGCGCAGTCCGGCGGGTCGGCGGGCGGCGTGCACCGAGCCGAGCATGCCGCCCCAGGACTGGCCGTAGAGGATGTAGTCGTCGGCGATGCCGAGCTTGTCGAGGAGGTTGTCCAACTCGTCCTCGAACAGCTTGACGGTCCAGAAGTCCGCGCCGCGGTCGGGCAGATGGGTGGAGCCGCCGTTGCCGATCTGGTCGTAGTGGACGACGGGCCAGCCGGCGTCGGTGAGGGACGTCATGGCCAGCAGGTAGTCGTGCGTGCTGCCGGGACCGCCGTGGAGCAGCACCACCGGTGGTTTGCCTGAATGCAGGTCACCCGTCACGCGATACCAGGTCCGGTACTGACCGAATGGCACGGTCCCCTTGGCACTCGGGGGTTTGGACATTCACACCACCTCACAGTTCGACTCGTCGGTCACGCTAGATGAGCGGCACAGCGGAGCAGACCCCTATCCGGCCCCTAGGCACCCCTAGGCCCGGACAGCGGGGCCGGGCCTGCGGATTCGGGAAATGCGAGGGCGTCGTACGTCCGCTGTACGTAGGAAAGTGCGGTGAGAAGTTCGGAGGAGGAAACCGCGCGAACGGCGCCCGTTTTCACGGTGTTTCCCAGCGGCAGCATTCCGGTGTCCGCCCACTGCAGGCGACCGGTGTCGTCTATGTAACTCCGGCTGCGCCCCATGTTGTCGGGATGGAGGCAATAGGGAATGTCGAGGTATCCCCGCTTGAAGGCACGGAACAGGGCGCTGCCGACGTCCGGCCCGCAGTTCATGACCGCCTCGACGAGGGCACGGGCCTCCGCGTGCGTGACGGAGTCGGCGAAGTGGTCCTCGGGGTCGGTGGGCAGCGCGCCGGCCGCGAGTAGTTCGGCGGCCGGGCGGGGCGCCACCCGGGCGACGGCGGCCGCGTGTTCGAGGGCGGCCACGTTGTCGGCGACGGTGGGGATGTGGTGCGCCTCGGCCGCCGTCTTGACGATCAGCCGCTCGGCCCCGGTGGCGACGGCCAGTTCGGCGGCACGCCCGAGCAGCGCGTGGGCGCCCTCCGGAGTGGTCGGGTACACGCCCATGTACGCGTAGATGACGATGTGGCAGTCGGCGTCGGGCAGCAGCTCGGTGTGCAGGCGGCGCAGGGCACGTACCGCTTCCCGGTCCTGTTCGGGGTGGGTCTGCTGGGCGTAGCTGAGGGAGATGCTGCGGATGCCGTGCTGCCGGAAGAAGAGCGCCTCGAGCACGCTGATCGCGACGAGCTGGCTGGGCGGGCACAGCTGCCCGAGCATGCAGCCGCCGAAGGTCTCGAGGTGTGGTTCGCGTCCCAGTTCCCGCAGCCCGGCGAACTGGTCGCAGCAGCGGGCCCAGTTGCTCACCGACTGGTCGAGCGGGATGCGCCCGTACGGCAGGCAGTAGGAGACCGGCCCGCCCTCGGTGGCGTCCAGGCCCACCCGGGTCAGCGCGCCGAAGATGTGCAGGGGCGTCGCCGATCCGTGGCGTACCTGGACGGGGAAGTCGTCACCGACGATCCCGGCCAGGACCTGACGCGTCGTCGACTCCTCGTGGGTGACGATGGGATAGCCGTTGAGGGCGATGCCGGACTGCAGCGCCTTCGCGGCGGCGTCGAGGTCGCCTACGCGCGTATAACTGTCCAGGGTGAGCGTGCCTACCGTGGTGGCGTCCGCCGCCCGGGTGGCGGCCAGTCCCGCGCGCATCGCGTCGGGGGCGCCCATGCCCATACGGGGCTGCACGACCAGTTCGCCCCGCTCGTGGGCGGAACGTACGAAGGCGCCGAATCCCGTCAAGACGCGACCCGTTGAGGAAGCGCCTTTATGTAGTGCGCGAAGGAGGACACCGCCTCCGCGTCGTCGGGGAACACCGCGTCGAAGCCTGCCCAGGCCAGTTCCGCCGCCTGCTGCGACTGGCCCGATCCGGCGACGCCGAGCTTGCCGCCGATGACGACGGGGATGCCGTCGAGTTCCTCGCAGGCGCGCAGTTCGCGGATGACGCGCATCCCGTCCTGATAGCCGTGGCCGTTGACGGTACTGATGACGACGAGCCCGGGGCGCCGGTCGCGGCACTCCGCGACGAGCAGGTCGTCGGGCACGCACGGCCCGAGGTTGACGACCTCGTGGCCCAGCTCCTCGATCAGAAGCTGCAGGAAGACCAGGTTCCAGGTGTGCGAGTCGGACGCGACGCTGCTGATCAGCACGGGCCGTGCGCCACCGCTCGGGAGGTGCGGCAGGGGGTCCCGCGGCCGGTGGGTGGGAGCGGCGGTGGACATCTGGCGGACGTGTGAGGGATACATGTGGGGCGTGCTCCGTGTGAAGGGGGACGGGAGGGTGGGGGGCACTGCGGTGGGCGTCGTGGCCGGTCCGCGGCGGTGCGGGACGGCTCGCGGCGGGGGCGGGCAAGGGTGCGGGTGATCGCGGTTCGGGGGCGGTCGGGACCGGCCGCCGGCGGGCGGCCCCGGAGACGGCCGCTGCCCACTGCCGGGCGGGGCGACCGGTGCCGTCGTGAGTCAGTCGAGCCAGGCCGCGGGTGCCGGGCGGCCGTTGCCGATCGGCGGGAACAACTCGTCGAGCCGGTCGAGGACTTCATCGGGAAGCCGCAGGTCCAGGGTGTCCAGCGCACCGGCCAGGTGGGCGGTGGTGCGCGGGCCGATGACCGCCGCCGTGAGCCCGGGGCGGGACAGCAGCCAGGCCAGCGCGACCTGGGCCGGGTCGAGGACGATCTCCGCGCACAGCTTCTCGTAGTGCGAGATGGCGTCGCGCCGGGTCTCCAGGGCGAGGGCGGCGCGGCCCTGCGCGGTCTTCACCGCCGTCCCGTCGTCCAGTTTGCGCAGGGCGCCCCCGAGCAGTCCGCCGTGCAGCGGCGACCAGGCGAGGACTCCGATGCCGTGGGCCTGGGCGGCGGGCACGACCTCGGTCTCCACGAAACGGGTCGCGAGGTTGTAGACGCACTGCTCGGAGACGATGCCGAGGAAGTTGCGGCGGGCCGCCGCGGCCTGGGCGTCGGCGAGGTGCCAGCCGGCGAAGTTGGACGATCCGACGTAGCGGATCTTGCCCTGGTGCACGAGGGTCTCCATGGCCTGCCACACCTCCTCCCAGGAGGTCGACGGGTCGACGTTGTGCATCTGGTAGACGTCGATCCAGTCGGTACGCAGCCGCCGCAGCGAGTCCTCGCAGGAGGCGATGATGTGACGCGCCGACAGCCCCCGGTCGTTGGGCAGGTCGCTCATCGGGTTGCAGACCTTGGTGCCGAGGACCACGCGCTCGCGCCGCCCGCCGCCCTGCGCGAACCACTCGCCGATGATCTCCTCGGTCAGCCCCTTGTGGACCTGCCAGCCGTACTGGTTGGCGGTGTCGAAGAAGTTGATGCCCTGCTCCAGAGCCTCGTCCATGAGGGCGAACGCCTCGTCGCGCGTGGTGCGGACGCCGAGGTTGAGCGTGCCCAGGCACAGCGGGCTCACGTTCAGTGCCGTACGTCCGAGCTTCCGGTAGAGCATCGTCACCCTTTCAGGGACCAGGGAGAGGGAGGAGGGAGGTGGTGCGGCGGGGAGGCGCCACGGCGGAGATCACGGCGGGTCAGAGGTCCCGCGGTGCGCCGGAGAGACTGTGCAGACAGGCGATGAGGCTGCGGGCCTGGACGTTGACGTAGTGGCTGTGCCGGAGCAGGCCGACCATCTGGTGGAGCGCCATCCAGCGGAAGTCCGGGGCCAGTTCGGGGGTGACCTCGATGTCGGACTCGACCACGAGATAGCGGTTCTGGGCGTGGTAGAAGCGGCCGCCCTCCTCGGACAGGATCGTCTCGAAGAGCACCTGCTCGGGGCGGGCGGACAGCACGTGGTTCAGGAAGGCCGGCCGGGCCGCCGGGGGCAGGCCCTCGTAGTTAGTCGGGGTGCACATGACGGTGGGCGAGAGCTCCACGACGTCCAGATAGCCGGGCTCGACGCGGGCATGCGCCAGGACGTGCAGGACACCCTCGATCCGCTTGACGAGGAAGGCCACGATGCCGACTCCGGCGGGCGCGATCATCGGCTGGGTCCACTCGCGCACCTCCCGGTCGCCGTCGGTCTCGATGTGCACGCCCATGACGTCGAAGAACCGGCCGGTGTCGTGGGAGATCGCGTACTGGCCGCGCTTCCAGTTCCCCACCTCGCGCAGCGGGACGAGCCGGGTGCGCACCTCGTGCCGGGTCCGCGCGTCGGTGATCCAGCTGAGGATGTCGCCGGTGCTGTGCAGACTGCCCTGGTCCTCGCTGCACGACCGCAGGATGGGCAGCCGCAGTTCGCTGCCCGGTCCGGGCAGTTGCTCCGCGAGCTGGGACCCGGAGAACGGCAGACAGGACAGCACGGTCCGGGTGTCCATGTTGATCAGGTCGTCGATCGCGAGCAGCCGGTGCAGCTGACCGATGGTGAGCCACATGAACGCCTCGTGCGGCGCGGTGTCCTCGTCGGTCTCCACGACCATGTTCCGGTTGCGCTTCTGGAAGAACCACGAGCCCTGCTCGGACTGCAGCGCGTCCGTCATCACGCTGTGCTGCGAGGTGTCCTGGAAGTACGACAGATACGGCACGGCGTTGCCCTGGTGCACCCGCGTGTAGTTGCTCCGGGTGGCCTGGACCGTCGGGGAGAGCTGAAGGCCGTTGCGGTTGCCCGGCTCCATCTTGGCCTGCATCAGACAGTGCAGGACTCCGTTGAATTCCTTGACCAGAATTCCGAGAATTCCGATCTCCGGCTGGTTGATGATGGGCTGCGACCACGCGGGGATCGGCGCCCCCGGCAGTTCGACGGAAAGCCCCTGCACACTGAAGAACTTCCCGCTGTGGTGCCTGATGTCCTGGGTGTCGGGGTCGGTGCTCCAGCCGGCCAGCTCATCGAGGGGCATCTTGTGGACACGGGCCACTTTTCTGCCGCGCTCGGCGAACCAGGCGTGGAATTCGGCAAGGCTGTGGAGCGCACCCTTGTCGACGATACTCACCGATTTGGCGATACGGACCGCGAGCGGCACGCCGCCGGAGCGGGTGGGCAGGGGCGTCGACAATGTCTCGGCCACGGAGGTCTCCTTATGGGCGGCGGCCATGCGGAACTCATCGAGGGTTCATCGATCTCGTCGGAACTCGTCGGGCGGTCCGTGGAACTCGTCGGGGATTTCCACGGAGCTCGCCGGAGAAGACTTCGATCGAGTTCGACTGGATCTTCGCGCTCACTGGTGCTGCCTTGGCGCTGTGTCACTCTCACCGGCAGGCTGCATCCGACGCTAGCTCCGGCGAGGCGGCCAGACCAGCAGGACTGGGGCCCCTTAGGGGGGTGGTTAGGGGCTTGCGGGGTCGGCCGTCGCCGCGGGTGAACGGCCGCAGGGGTTGAGGCTAGGGGCCGGTTGAAGGAACGATGAACAGGTGAATGATTCCCCTGTGTTCCGCGAGCCCCTGCACGTCGGTCGCCCCAATATGGGCAGTCGCGCGCGCCTGACGGAGAGACTGGACGGAGCGCTCGACCGGCTCTATCTCACCAATGGCCCACTGGTCCGTGAATTCGAGGAGAGACTCGCCGAGATCGCAGGAGTCGATCACTGTGTCGCCGTGTGCAATGCCACGGTCGGTCTTCAGGTGGCGGCCAGGGCCGCGGGAATCCGGGGCGGCGACGAGATCATCGTGCCCGCTTTCACCTGGGTGGCGACGGCGGCGGCGCTGGACTGGACAGGAATTGTTCCTGTTTTCTGTGATGCCGACGAAAAGACGGGAAACCTCGACCCGTCCGAGGTCGAGGCGCTGATCGGTCCACGCACCCGCGGAATCATGGGAGTCCATGTCTTCGGTTATCCGTGTGCGATGGACGAACTCACCGATATCGCCGACCGGCACGGTCTGCCGCTGCTGTTCGACGCGGCCCACGCGATCGGCTGCACCTACAAGGGCCGGCCCGTCGGTAGTTTCGGTGCGGCTGAGGTGTTCAGCTTCCACGCCACGAAGTTCGTCAACAGCTTCGAGGGCGGCGCCATCGTCACCCGGGACGCCGAGTTCGCCGAACGCTGCCGCGAGTTGCGCAACTTCGGCATCACCGCGGGCGGTGAGATCAGGTCCGGCGGCACGAACGCCAAGATGAACGAGGCGGCGGCCGCGATGGGGCTGACCTCCCTGGAGGTCATGGACGAGCTGATGGACATCAACACCCTCAACCACCGCCGCTACGAGAAGGGGCTCGAAGGGCTGGCGGGCGTATGGGTGCGGGGCCAGGCCGAGGGCGAGCGTGCCAACCACCAGTATCTGGTGATCGAGATCGACGCCGCGGCCGCCGGCATCCACCGCGACGAGGTGCACACGGCGCTCGGCGCCCAGAACGTACTGTCCCGCCGCTACTTCCACCCCAGCTGCCATCAGGTGGAGCCCTATCGGAGTGATCCCGCCCGGCACGCCCCGCGGCCCCTGCCGCGCGCGGAGGCACTGGCCGAGCGGGTACTCGCCCTCCCGACGGGCAGCGCCGTCGGGCCGTCGGAGATCGACAAGGTCTGCGACATCGTCCGGCGCTGTGTCAGCGCCCGAACCCCGGCCAGGTGACCCATGTACGAAGAGGACTTCGCCCACGTCTACGACGACATCTACCGACGGCACAAGAACTACGCCGGTGAGGCCGACCGCATCCGCGAACTGGCCCTCGAATACCGTCCGGAGGCATCCAGCCTGCTGGACGTCGGCTGCGGCACGGGCGAGCATCTGGCCCATCTGCGGAGGCACTTCGACGTGGCCGGCGTGGATCTCGCCTCGTCCATGATCCGCATCGCCTCCGCCAAGCTTCCCGGAGTGCCCCTGCTCCAGGACGACATGCGCACCTTCGGCCTCGACCGGACCTTCGACGTGGTCTGTTCGATGTACAGCTCGGTGGGCTATCTGGCGTCGGCGGACGATCTGTTCACCGCCGTCAAGAACATGGCGCACCATCTGCGTCCGGGCGGTGTGCTGATCGTCGAACCCTGGATCCTGCGGGAGGACTGGAACGGCGGCGACCTCGTGGAGGCCGGCTTCGAGAACGAGGGCGGCAAGGTCGTCCGGATGGGGCGCTGGACCACCAGGGACGGACGCAGCCACGTCGAGATGCACTATCTCGTCGCCACGGGATCCGATCCGGTACGGCACTTCGTGGACGAGCAGGAGCTGTCGCTGTTCTCCCGCGAGGAGTACGAGTCGGCGTTCCGGTCGGCGGGGTGTGCGGTGGAGTACCGGCCCGACGGCTACGCGGACCGCGGGATCTTCGTCGGGGTGCGGCAGGCCTAGCGGACCGCCTGTGGCGGGTGTACGACGCCGGTGCCGTCCCGTCCGGGGCGGTGCGGCGGGAGGACGGCTCCGGGCCGGTCTCCCGCCGCACCGCCCCGGACGCGTGTGAGGGACCGACGGAAACGGCGAGGTGCGGTGAGGTGGTACGGCCCGCTCTGTGGCGATCGGACGCGCGGCTGAGGGCCGCCCCCGGGGCGGGGGGCGGCCCTCAGCCGCTCAGGCCCGTGGCTGCGCTCAGTCGCGCGGGCGGCCGGGCCCAGGCGTCACAGCCGGTCCGTGAGCCATTCCTCCACAGCCGCGGCCGTCAGGTCCGCCCGGCTCTCGACGATCCCGAAGTGGTCACCGGGCACTTCGAGGACGGTGTCCGCCGTGTCCCAGGAGGCACGCCAGTCGTCCGGGCCCGCGCCCCCGTCCGCGTCACCCGCGGTCAGTGACTTCTCGGGCCGGACGAACAGCACCGGCGCCGCGATGTCCACCGGCTTGACCTCTCCGACGAGCCGGGCATAGCGGCCCATGGCCGACAGCCGCGCACTGTTGAAGCGGCCGAAGACCTCTTCGCGTGCGAACAGCCCCTCCACCATGCTGATCCAGAAGTCGCCGTCGAGGTCCGCCCCGCCGTCGGCGCGGTAGCTGTCGAGGAGCACCACGGCGGCCGGCGGGCGGCCGGCGGACTCCAGCCAGGACGCGACGCCGTGGGCGAAGATGCCGCCTGCCGAGTAGCCGAGCAGGACGAACGGGTCGTCGCCCGCCGCCTCCTGGACACTGCGGCCGAAGACCTCCACGACGGCGTCCGCTGTCTCCGGGAGCCCTTCCTGTGCCGCGAACCCGGGCATGGGCAGCGCGGACACCTCCCGTACTCCGCGGAAGTGCGACGCCAGCCGGGCGTACTGGTGCACCCCGCCCATCGCCATCGGCGAGGCGAAGCAGAACAGCCGCGGCAGGCGTGGTCCTTGGGCCAGCCGTACCGGCACGGGCAGGTCGTCGCCGAATTCCGCGGCGCTGCGGAAGCCGGGGCGTAGTTCGGCCACGGCACGCAGCAGCCCGACGCCCTTCGTCACCTGTCCGGCCCTCACCGCACTCCGGAACAACGCACTGAGGGTGTCCGCCGTGTCGTCCTCCGCCGGCCGTCGGACCGCCCCACCGTCATCGGCGTCGGCCGTGGTGGCCGCGGTGTCCGTCGCGGCGAGCGCGCCGGCGAGTTCGTCGGCCAGATGCCGGGCGAGGTCCGCGGGCGTGGCGTGGTCGAACACCGCGGTGGCCGCGAGCCGCAGACCGGTGGCCTCGTGCAGTTGGTTGCGCAGTTCCATCGCGGTGAGCGAGTCGAAGCCGGACTCCAGGAAGCCGAGACC
Organism: Streptomyces sp. NBC_00258; assembly: GCF_036182465.1. NCBI lineage: Bacteria > Bacillati > Actinomycetota > Actinomycetes > Kitasatosporales > Streptomycetaceae > Streptomyces > Streptomyces sp. NBC_00258. The sequence goes on along the minus strand of NZ_CP108081.1, from coordinate 10,080,681 downwards.
GGGGTCGACGTCCTGCGGACCTCGGTGTCCCAGCACCACGGCCGTGCTGGACCGCACCAGCTGGACGAGGTGCTCGTACCGCTCCTCCGGCCGCGCCGCGCCGAGCCGCCGCCGGAGTTCGGCGGGGCCCTCGTGCCGGGCCGCCGTGGCCGCTCCCTTGCGGCGCGCGGCCACCAGGGACCTCAGGATGTGCGGTACGTCGTCCTGGGGCCGCAGATCCAGCAGGACCGGCAGCACGGCGGAATGCGTACCGGCGCAGGCGTCGTCGAAGAGGGCCAGTCCCTGTTCGGTGGTGAACGTGCCGACACCGCCGCGTGCGATACGTGCGCGGTCGCTGCCGCTCAGGCGGCCGCCCATACCGCGGGTCGTGTCGCCGCTGCCAGTACCCTCCGTGTTCTCCGCGGCGCCGCCGCCCGTGTTCCGCGCTGTACCACTGCCCGTCGCCTCGGTCGTGGTGCCGTCCGCCTCCCACAGGCCCCAGCCGAGGGACAGGCCGGGCAGCCCCTGGCTCCGGCGCCGGGCGGCCATCGCGTCGAGGTAGGCGTTGGCCGCCGCGTAGTTGGCCTGCCCGGGGCTGCCGAGCGTGCCGGCCGCGGAGGAGAACAGTACGAAGGCGGAGAGGTCCGCGTCCCTCGTCAGCTCGTCGAGGTGCCGGGCCGCGTCCGCCTTCGGCCGCAGTACGGCGTCGAGCCGTTCCGGTGTGAGTGCGTCGATCAGCCCGTCGTCGAGCACGCCAGCGGCGTGGACGACCGCGCCGAGGGGACGGTCCGCCGGGATCGCCGCGAGGAGAGCCGCCAGGTCGTCCCTGTCGGCCACGTCGCAGGCGGCCACCTCCGCCCGGGCGCCGAGGGAGGCGAGTTCGGTCACCAGCTCGGCGGTGTGCGGGGCACGAGTCCCCTGGCGTCCCACCAGCAGCAGCTGCCGTACGCCGTACTCGCGGACCAGGTGCCGGGCGAGACGGGAACCCAGCGCACCGGTACCGCCGGTGACGAGAACGGTCCTCTCCGGGTGGAAGACGGCGGCGGCCGACTGCCGTTCGGCGTCAGGACCGGCATCGGGACCGGCTTCGGAACCGGCTCCGGGATCGGCTCCGGGATCGGCATCGAATCCAGCCGTGGGACTTGGCTCGGGGCTTGTGTCGAGCACCCGCACGAGACGCGCGGCGTGGACGATGCCCTCCCGCAGGGCGATCTGCGGCTCCTCACTCGCCAGGGCTCCGGGGAGGACCTGGGCGGATGCCGCGGAACCGTCCGAGTCCAGGAGGACGAAGCGGCCCGGGTGCTCCGACTGAGCAGACCGTACGAGTCCCCAGGCGGCGGCCGCGTCCACGTCGATCGCGTCATCGACGGAGACGGCGGTCGCACCGCGTGTCATCAGCACGAGGGTGGCTTCGGCGCAGCGCTCGTCACCCAGCCAGGTCTGCACGGCGTGCAGCGCTTGGTGAGCGGCGGAGCGAGGGGTGGCGCTGCCGCTATCAACAGCGCCGGCGATGGCGGCATCGGTGAGTGACAGGAGCACGACGTCCGGAGTGTCGGTTCCGGACTCGGTGTCGTCTCCGGATGCGGCCAGCGCCGCGGTGAGCGCGTCGAGGTCGTCGTACCGGGCGAGGGGAAGCGATCCCCCCGTAGGAAGGCCGACGGACGACAGCGCTGTCGGGCCGTACGGGTCCGGCCCGACCAGGGCCCACTCCCCCGTGCTCTGCTGAACGGCGGGCTGATGAGCCACCCAGTCCAGGCGGAACATCGATGCGGGACGGTCCGTGCGCGCCTGCGCGAGCTGTTCGGCGGTGATCCCGCGGAGCACCAGCTCACGTACGGTCGCAACGGGCGCGCCCACCGCGTCGGCGATCCGCAGACGGTACGTGTCGCCGCCTGTACGGGCCAGGGAGAGCCGCAGTTTGGTGGCTCCCGACCGGTACAGCGTGACTCCCGCCCAGGCGAACGGCAGTCGGGCCACGGTCCCGTCCTCGTCGCGGCCCTCGTGCGCGGTCGCGAGACCGACGGCGTGCAGGGCCGCGTCGAGGAGCGCCGGGTGCAGACCGAAGCGGCCGGCGTCCTTCGCCGTGTCCTCGGGCAGCTCCACCTCGGCATCGACCCCGTCCTCGGTACGCCAGGCGGCCTTGAGCCCCTGGAAGACCGGTCCGTAGACCAACCCGCCCGGCTGCGCGGCGAGTTCGGAGTAGAAGTCCCCGATCTCGACCGGGTCGGCGGTGGGGGGCCATGCCGTGAGTTCGAACTCGGGCGGCAGCGCGTCGGCCGCCAGTGCACCGGTGGCGTGTCGGGTCCAGGGCGTCTCGTCGGTGTCCTCGAGCCGCGAGTACACGGCGACCAGACGCTCCCCCGCCCCGTTCGCCGCCTCCACCACAACCTGCACCTGAACACCACCACGCTCAGGCACCACCAACGGCGCCTCCAGCGTCAACTCCTCCAACCGCCCGCAACCCACCTCATCACCAGCACGCACCGCCAACTCGACGAACGCCGTGCCCGGCAACACCACCACACCGGCGACAGTGTGATCGGCCAGCCACGGATGCGACCTCAGGGACAGCCGCCCGGTCAGCACCGACCCGTCGCCCCCGGCCAGCCCGACCACCGCACCCACCAACGGATGGTCGGCGGCCGACTGCCCAAGCCCCGCCGCATCAGTCACCTTCTGGCCGCCCTCAAGCCAGAACCGACGCCGCTGGAAGGCGTACGTGGGCAGCTCCACCCGGCGTCCACCCGCCGTCAACGGCTCCCAACCCACCGCAACGCCACGGACATTGAGCCGCGCCAGACCCGTCAGGAACTCCCGCACCTCGTCCCGGTCCCGACGCATCACCGGCACGCACACCACATCCGAGTCCTCCGGCAGCGACTCACGAGCCATCCCGCTCAGCACACCATCGGGACCCAGCTCCATGAACGACGACACACCCGCAGCAACCAAAGCCTCGACGCCGGCACCGAAGCGCACCGCCTCCCGGACATGCCTAACCCAGTACTCCGGCCTGCAGAGTTCCCGCGCCGACGCGATACCACCGGTCACGTTCGACACCACCCCGACAACCGGAGCATGGAACGTCAACCCCTCCACCACCGCAGCAAAACCATCAAGCATCGGCTCCATCAACGGCGAATGGAAAGCATGACTGACATCCAGTCGCTTGGTCTTCACCCCACGCTCCCGCAACACCTCCACCACCGGCAGCACCGCGGTTTCCGTGCCCGAAACGACCACCGCACGCGGCCCATTCACCGCCGCGACACCCGCCCCCTCAACACCCTCCAGCAGCTCGCGCACGTCCGCCTCGGTGGCCTGGACCGCCACCATCACCCCACCCGCAGGCAACCCATCCATCAACCGCCCACGAGCCGCCACCAACACCGCCGCATCCTCCAGGGACAACACCCCAGCCACATGCGCAGCCGCGATCTCCCCCACCGAATGCCCCGCCACAAAATCCGGCCGCACACCGAACGACTCCACCAACCGGAACAACGCCACCTCAACCGCAAACAACGCCGCCTGCGCATACACCGTCCGCGTCAACAAAGCCGCAGCAGCACTCTCCGGCTCCGCGAACAACACCTCCCGCAACGGACATCCCAGACCCTCCAGCCCGACATCCAACAAGTCACACGTCCGCCCCAACGACTCCGCAAACACCGGAAACGAAGCCGCCAACTCCCGCCCCATCCCCACCCGCTGAGCACCCTGACCCGTAAACAAGAAGGCCAACTTGCCCGACGCAGAGGCAGTTCCCTGCACCAGGCCGGCTGTGAGACGGCCTTCGGCGAGTGCTTCGAGTGCGGCGAGAAGGTCCTGGCGTTCGGAGGCGACGACGGCAGCCCGGTGGTTGAACAGGGTGCGGGTGGTCAGGAGAGCCCGTGCGATGTCGCGGGGAGCGGGATCGTCGGCCTGGCCGACGTGGGCGAGGAGGCGTCGGGCCTGGTCCCGTACGGCGTCCTCGGTGCGCCCCGACACGATCCACGGCACGGGGACGTCCATCGTCCGGACCGTCTCCGGCGACTCGGGCGTGCCCGCCGCGCCGACGGGCGATTCGTCCTGCGGTGCCTGCTCCACGATGACGTGGGCGTTCGTCCCGCTCACACCGAAGGAGGAGACACCGGCCCGGCGCGGCCGACCGGTCTGCGGCCACTCCCGCGCCTCGCTCAGCAGCTCGACCGCCCCGGCGGACCAGTCCACGTGCGGCGAAGGCGCACTGACATGCAGAGTCTTGGGCAGGACGCCCGCCCTCATCGCCATCACCATCTTGATCACACCGGCCACACCCGCGGCCGCCTGCGTGTGACCGAAGTTGGACTTCGAGGACCCGAGCCACAGCGGCTGGTCCTCCTCCCGCCCCTGTCCGTAGGTCGCGAGCACCGCCTGCGCCTCGATCGGGTCACCCAGCGTCGTACCCGTACCGTGCGCCTCGACGGCGTCGACCTCCGAGGCGGAGAGTCCGGCGCTGGCCAGCGCCTGACGGATCACCCGCTGCTGCGAGGGACCGTTCGGAGCCGTCAGACCATTACTCGCACCGTCCTGGTTCAACGCCGAACCACGCACCACGGCCAGCACCTGGTGACCGTTGCGCCGCGCGTCCGACAACCGCTCAAGGACGAGGACACCCACACCCTCGGACCAGCCCGTGCCGTCCGCGTCGGCGGAGAACGCCTTGCAGCGCCCGTCCACGGCCAGACCGCGCTGACGACTGAAGTCGATGAAGGTGTCCGGACCGGCCATGACGGTCACGCCACCGGCGATGGCCATCGAGCACTCGCCCTGGCGCAGCGCGTGGGCGGCGGAGTGGAGGGCGACGAGGGAGGAGGAGCAGGCGGTGTCGATCGTGACGGCCGGGCCCTCCAGACCGAGCGTGTAGGCGACACGGCCGGAGACGACACTGCCGGAGATGCCGGTGCCCAGGTAGCCCTCGGCGCCTTCGGGGATGTCGACGATGCGGGTGCCGTAGTCGTGGTACATGACGCCGGCGAAGACGCCGGTCTGGCTGCCCTTGAGGTCGGCGGGGACGATGCCCGCCTGCTCGAACGCCTCCCAGGCCGTCTCCAGCAGCAGCCGCTGCTGCGGATCCATGACGATGGCCTCGCGGGGCGAGATCCCGAAGAACTCCGCGTCGAAGTCACCCGCGTCGTGGAGGAATCCGCCCTCGCGGGTGTAGCTCGTGCCCGTGTGGCCGGGATCCGGGTGGTAGATCGCGTCCAGGTCCCATCCACGGTCGGTCGGGAACTCCGAGATCGCGTCCCGGCCCTCGGCGACCAGCCGCCACAAGTCCTCCGGGGAACGGACTCCACCGGGGTAGCGGCAGCCCATGCCGACGATGACGATCGGGTCGTCGTCCAAGCGGTCGGGTGCGAACACCGGCCGCGTGGGTTCCGTTTCGACGGCTCGGCCCGAGACCTCGGCGAGGAGGAAGTCCGCCAGGGCGTCGGTGGACGGATAGTCGAAGACGAGCGTCGCCGGCAACCGCACCCCCGCCTCCGCACTTAGGCTGTTGCGCAGTTCCACGGCCGTCAGCGAATCGAAGCCCAGATCCTGGAACGCGCGCCCCGGGTCGACCAGTTCCGCCGACGCGTACCCCAGCACCTGCGCCACCTGCGCCCGCACCACACCGAGCATCAGCGCCCGACGCTCGTCCCCCGCCAGTCCCACCAACCGATCGGCAAGGCCGCCGCCGGATCCGGTCGTCCGCCCCTCCGCCGTACGGCGTCGAGGTGTGCGGACCAAGTCGCGGAAGACCGGGGGCAGTTCGTCGGTGTGCGCGCCCAGAGCCGCGATGTCCAGGTGGACGGGAGCGAGAGCCGCCTTGTCCGTCGCCAACGCGGCGTCGAACAGCGCCAGTCCGTTCTCCACCGACAGAGGAAGCACTCCACCGCGGGCCATACGGTTGCGGTCCGTGTCGCCGAGAGACTCCGTCATCCCCCCGCGCCCGGTCTCTTCCCAGAGTCCCCAGGCCAGCGAGGCAGCGGGCAGTCCCAACCCCCGCCGATACTCCGCCAACCCATCCAGATACGCATTCGCCGCCGCGTAATTCGCCTGCCCCGCACCACCCACCGTCCCCGACAACGACGAGAACATCACGAACGCCGAGAGATCCAACTCCCGCGTCAGCTCATGCAGATACCAGGCCGCATCCGCCTTCGGACCCAGCACACCATCCAACCGCTCCGCCGTCAGCGACCCCAGCACACCGTCATCCACCACACCCGCCGCATGCACCACCGCCGACAACTCCGCACCCAGACCGTCCACCACAGCAGCCAACCCAGCACGATCACTCACATCACACGCCACCACATCCACCCGAGCACCCAAACCAGCCAACTCGGCAACCAGCTCAACCGCACCCGGCGCACCCTCACCCCGCCGCGACAACAACACCAGACGCTCCACACCATGCGACACCACCAAATGCCGCGCCACCACCGCACCCAGACCACCCGTACCACCCGTCACCAACACCACACCACCGCCCCACGACGGCACCCCACCACCCGCACTCACCCGCGCCAGACGAGGAACGAAGACCTCCCCCTCACGGAAAGCAACCTGCTCCTCCCCCGACGCCAAAGCAGCCCGCACACCCGCCTCAACATCCCCCTCCACACCCACATCCACCAACACAAACCGACCCGGATGCTCCGCCTGCGCCGACCGCACCAACCCCCACACCGCAGCCGACACCACATCCACCACACCACCCACACCCACAGACACCGCCCCCCGCGTCACCACCACACGAGAACCAGCACCCCCCACACCCGACACACACCCCTGCAACCAGGCCAGCACACGCTCCAGCTCCGCGCCCGCCAAACCCAACCGCTCACCCTCCAGCACCAGCACACCCGGCGCCTCACCACTCACACCAGTTCCCTCACCACCCACGCTGGCCGCAGCACCGGCACCGGCACCGGTCACAGCACCGGCAAGCGGCGGCCACACCACCTCGAACAACCCACCACCCGCCACCACCGGCACCCCACCAGCAGCCCCCACCCGACCCGACGAAATCGCCCGCAACACCAACGACTCCACCACCGCCACCGGCACACCCACACCATCAGCAACCCACAACGACACCCGATCCCGCGCCACATGCCGCACACACACCCGCAACACCGACGCACCCACCGCAAACAACGACACCCCCGACCACGAGAACGGGAGTCGGGCCACGGTGCCGTCCTGTTCCTCGTCCTCGTATGAGGGCGAGAAGCCGAGGGCGTGCAGGGCGGCGTCGAGAAGTGCGGGATGCAGGCCGAAACGGGCCGCATCCCCTGCCGCTTTCGCGGGCAGTTCGATCTCCGCGTAGACCTCGTCGCCCTTGCGCCATGCGGCGGTCAAACCCTGGAACAGAGGGCCGTAGACCAGGCCAGAGTCCGGTCGCTCGTACATGCCCTCGACGTCGAGTGCCTCCGCTCCGGCGGGCGGCCACTGCGCCAGCTCGAAGCCGGCGGACGCTTCCGAAGGACTCAGCAGACCACTGGCATGCCGCGTCCACGGCACACCCTCGTCCGCATCCTCCACCCGCGAGTACACGGCGACCGGCCGTTCCCCGGTCCCGTTCGCCGCCTCGACAACGACCTGCACCTGTACACCGCCACGCTCGGGCACCACGAGCGGGACTTCCTGGGTCAGTTCCTCGATACGTCCGCAGCCGACCTCGTCGCCCGCCCGCACCAGCAACTCGACGAAGCCGGTCCCCGGGAACACCACCACGCCGGCGACGGTGTGATCGGCCAGCCACGGATGCGACTTCAAGGACAACCGCCCCGTCAGGACGACGCCCTCACCGCCCGCCAGCCCGACCACCGCACCCACGAGCGGGTGATCCGCAGCCGACTGACCAAGCCCGGCCGCATCGGTCACCGACCAGCCACCCTCCAGCCAGTAGCGCTCACGCTGGAAGGCATACGTGGGCAACTCCACCCGACGCCCACCCGCCGTCAACGGCTCCCAACCCACCGCAACGCCACGGACATTGAGCCGCGCCAGACCCGTCAGGAACTCCCGCACCTCGTCCCGGTCCCGACGCATCACCGGCACGCACACCACGTCCGAGTCCTCGGGCAGCGACTCACGAGCCATCGCACTGAGCACACCGTCCGGGCCCAACTCCATGAACGACGACACACCCGCAGCAACCAAAGCCTCGACGCCGGCACCGAAGCGCACCGCCTCGCGGACATGCCGAACCCAGTACTCCGGCGCGCAGAGTTCCCGCGCCGACGCGATACCACCGGTCACGTTCGACACCACCCCGACAACCGGAGCGTTGAACGTCAACCCCTCCACCACCGCAGCAAAACCATCAAGCATCGGCTCCATCAACGGCGAATGGAAAGCATGACTGACCTGGAGCCGCTTGGTCTTCACCCCACGCTCCTGCAACACCTCCACCACCGGGGCGATCGCGGCCTCGCTGCCCGAAACGACCACCGCACGCGGCCCGTTCACCGCAGCAACACCCGCGTCCTGCACCCCCTCCAGCAGTTCACGCACCTCTGCCTCGGCGGCCTGCACCGCCACCATCACCCCACCCGCAGGCAACCCATCCATCAACCGCCCACGAGCCGCCACCAACACCGCCGCATCCTCCAGGGACAACACCCCAGCCACATGCGCAGCCGCGATCTCCCCCACCGAATGCCCCGCCACAAAATCCGGCCGCACACCGAACGACTCCACCAACCGGAACAACGCCACCTCAACCGCAAACAACGCCGCCTGCGCATACACCGTCCGCGTCAACAAAGCCGCAGCAGCACTCTCCGGCTCCGCGAACAACACCTCCCGCAACGGACATCCCAGACCCTCCAGGCCGACGTCCAGCAGGTCACACGTCCGCCCCAACGACTCCGCAAACACCGGAAACGCAGAAGCCAACTCCCGCCCCATCCCCACCCGCTGAGCACCCTGACCCGTAAACAGAAACGCCAGCCGACCCTCCACCACACGACCCGACACCACCCCAGGCACCTCAGCGCCAGCCGCCAACACCTCCAGCAACCGCAACAACTCCTCACGCGAAGCCCCCAGCACCACACCCCGATGCTCCAACCCCGCCCGCGACACACCCAACGAGAAGGCCACATCCACGGGAGTGGATCCCGATGACATCTGCTGATCCAGCAACCGTGTCGCCTGTGCGCGCAGCGCCACCGCCGACCTGGCCGACACCACCCACGGCACCGGGAGCCCCGCCACGCCCGACCCAACACGAGGCTCCGCAACAGCCTCCGCCGCAGACTCCTCCACCGGCGCCTGCTCCACGATCACATGCGCATTCGTACCGCTCACACCGAACGACGACACACCCGCCCGCCGCGGACGACCCACCTCCGGCCACCCCCGCGCCTCCGTCAACAACTCCACCGCACCCGCAGACCAGTCCACATGACTCGACGGCTCCGCGACGTGCAGGGTCTTCGGGAGCACCCCGTTCCTGATTGCCATGATCATCTTGATGATGCCGCTGACGCCGGCAGCCGCCTGGGTGTGCCCGATGTTCGACTTGATCGAGCCCAGCCAGAGCGGACGGTTCTCCTCGCGGTCCTGGCCGTAGGTGGCGAGCAGCGCCTGCGCCTCGATCGGGTCACCCAGCGTCGTACCCGTACCATGCGCCTCGACCGCATCCACCTCGGCCGCCGTCAGACCCGCATTCGCCAACGCCTGACGAATCACCCGCTGCTGCGACGGACCATTCGGAGCCGTCAGACCATTACTCGCACCATCCTGGTTCAACGCCGAACCACGAATGACGGCCAACACCTCGTGACCGTTACGCCGCGCGTCCGACAACCGCTCAAGCAGGAGCAGGCCCGCACCCTCGCCCCAGCCGGTGCCGTCGGTGTCGTCGGAGAAGGCCTTGCACCGACCGTCCGACGCCAGGCCGCTCTGCCGGCTGAACGCGATGAACGGCCCTGGCGTCGACATGATCGTCACCCCGCCCGCGAAGGCCATCGCGCACTCCTTCTGCCGGAGTGCCTGACAGGCGAGATGCAGGGCCACGAGCGAGGAGGAGCACGCGGTGTCAACGGACACCGACGGCCCTTCCAGGCCGAGTACGTACGAGACGCGGCCGGAGACGACGGCGGCCACGCTGCCGGTGGACAGGTACGCCTCCGAGTCCTGCGGCGAACGGTCCATGAGGTCGGCGTAGTCCTGGCCGTTGGTCCCCGCGAAGACGCCGACGGACGCGCCGCGCAGGCTGTGCGGATCGATGCCGGCCCGCTCGCTGGTCTCCCAGGCCAGCTCCAGCAGGAGCCGCTGCTGCGGGTCCATGGCGAGGGCCTCGCGCGGCGAGATCCCGAAGAAGTCGGCGTCGAACTCGGCCGCGTCGTGGACGAACCCGCCGCGTGCCACGTAGGTGCTCCCGACGGCGTCCGTGTCGCCGCCGAGGAGCGTGTCGAAGTCCCAGCCCCGGTCGTCCGGGAACTCGGTGACCGCGTCACCGCCTTCGGCGACGAGCCGCCACAGGTCCTCGGGTGTCCGCACGTCACCGGGATAACGGCAGCCCATGGCGACGACCGCAATCGGCTCATGCTCCTCCGACTCGGCCTCGCGCAGCCGCTGCCGGGTCGCGTGCAGATCGGCCGTGACCCGCTTGAGGTAGTCCAGGAGCTTCTGGTCGTTCGACATCTGGTGCCACACCAATCTCGGTACGAGGAACGTCCGGAGGTCAGGGATGCGAGGACACGGGGAGCCTCGGGCGCCCCGAGGCGGCCAGGAACATCAGGGGCCGAGGCGGTCCGTTGATCGAGGGCGCCGCCGGCACCCGAGGACACCGTGGCCTGCGAGCGCCCCGGTGTCCTGTGGGGCTCTTGATCGCTGGGTCAGCCCAGCCCGAGGTCCTTGTCGATGAAGTCGAAGATGTCGTCGGCGGTGGCCGCTTCGAGCTTGTCCGCGAGGTCCTCGGTCTCCGGGACACCCACTCCGACGATCTCGTTCAGCTTGGTCACCAGCCCCTGGAGCCGGGAGGTGAGACGCATCCGCTCGATGTCCGCCGACGGGAGCGACGTCACCGAGGCTTCCAGCCGGTCGAGTTCGGCCAGCAGCGGCACCGCGCCGGCCACTCCCTCGTCCTGGAACAGCTCCGATTTCATATGGGCCGCCAGGGCGAGCGGGGTGGCGTAGTCGAAGACCGCCGTGGCGGGCAGTCGCAGCCCGGATGCGGCGTTGAGCCGGTTGCGCAGTTCGACGGCGGTCACGGAGTCGAAGCCGAGGTCCTTGAAGGAAAAGTCCGGCTCCACGTCGTAGCCGTCTGTGTACCCGAGCACGGCGGCCACCTGCGTGCGTACGACGTCGAGAAGCGCGTGTTCGCGTTCCGCGGGAGAGAGCCCCGCGAGAAGTCCGGCGATGGTCTTCTGCCCTGTTGTGTCCTCATCCGGTGCGGCCGTCTCGGTGCCCTCGGACAGTGCGGCGCGCACCTCCGCGAGACCGTCGAGGAGGGGCCGCGCCCTGGAGATGGTGAAGACCGGAGCGAAGCGCTGCCAGTCGATGTCCGCGGCGATGAGGTGCCCGGTTCCGTGGTCGAGCACCTGCCGCAGGACGTCGAGGGCCAGGCGCGGTTCCATCGCCCGGACACCGATGCGGCGCAGCTGCGCGTCGGTGTCGGCGTCCGCGCCGTCACCGCCCCACAGGCCCCAGGCGATGGACGTGCCGGGGAGTCCACGGGAGCGCCTGTTGTGAGCGAGGGCGTCCAGGAAGGCGTTGGCTCCGCCGTACGCGGCCTGGTTGGCGTTGCCCCAGACGGCCGAGCCGGAGGAGAAGGTGACGAACACCTCCAGGTCCCGGTCCACGAGCAGTTCGTCCAGGTGCATGGCCCCGCCGATCTTGGCGCGGGTCATCCGGGAGAAATCGTCGAGCGTGATCGCCGAGAGTTGCTGCTCCCCGTCCGGGACGGCTCCGGCCAGGTGGAAGACGCCGGTGAGCGGTCCGGCTTCGGGCAGCGCCGCGATGAGTTCGCGTACGGCTTCACGGTCGGCGATGTCGCAGGCCGCGAACGTGACCTTCGCGCCGAGCAGGGCGAGTTCGGCTTCCAGGGCGGCCGCGCCGCGGGCCTCGGCTCCGCTGCGGCTGGTGAGCACGAGGTGCTCGACGCCGTCGCGAGCGAGCCGGAGCGCCACATTCGCGCCGATCCCGCCGGTGCCGCCGGTGACCAGGACGGTGCCGTGGGGCTGCCACGGCCTCGCCGGAGGCGTCGCGGTCTCATCGAGGCGTGCCCGGACCATACGGCGGGCGAAGAGACCGGCCGTACGGATCGCGATCTGGTCCTCCGGCTCGTCCGAGGCCAGTACGGCGCACAGCAGGTCCGCGGTGCGCGTGTCGATCTCCGACGGCAGGTCCAGCAGCCCGCCCCAGGTCTCGGGGTGGTCGAGCGCCAACGACGCCCCCACGCCCCACACGATCGCCTGCGCCGGGTTACCGACCTCCGAGGAGTCAATGGCGGCGACGGCCTGCGAAGTGACGCACCACAGACGGGAGTTCGCCCCCAAGGCGTCCAGCGCCCGTACGAGTGCGATGGTCGCCGCGATGCCCTCGGTCAGCTCCGGATGGCCGGGGTGGAGGCGGTCGTCGAGGGCCAGCAGGGAGAGGACACCGATCGGCTGCCCGCCTTCCGGCGTGTCACCCCTCAGCTGCTCCGTCAGAGCATCGGAGTCGTCGCCGGACACCTCGATGACGCGCAGGTCGGCGCCGTTGCGGCGCAGGCCGTCCAGCAACGCGTTCACGGCAGGGGTGTCGCGGTGCGTGATGGGGACTGCGACCGTCCAGACGCCGGTGACCACGGTCGTGGCCGGTGCCGGCACCGGCTTCCACTCCTCGCGATAGCGCCACCCGTCGACGAGCGACTCCTCCCGCCTGCGCGCCCGCCAGGAGGTGAGAGCGGGCAGTACGCCCCGGAGAGCATCGGTCTCCACCTGCAGGCTGTCGGCGAGCGAGGCCATGTCCTCGCTCTCCACCGCCGCCCAGAACGCCTCGTCCACCGGATCGGTGGCCTGCACCACCGGGTCCTTCTTCACACTCTCGATCCAGAAACGCCGACGCTGGAAGGCGTAGGTGGGCAGTTCCACCCGAGGGTGAGGACCACCCAGGAGGACCTTCCAGTCCGGCTCGGCAGCACCACGCACGAACAGACCCGCCAGTGAACGCAGGAACTGATCCCAGCCACCCTCACCACGACGCAACGTCCCCACCGCGACCACCGGAGCAGCATCCTCCGGACCACCATCCGTGCGGGCCGCGTCAATCGTCTCCTCGATGCCCATCACCAGCACCGGGTGCGCACTCACCTCGACAAACGCACCAAAACCCTCCGCCGTCAAACGACGGGTAGCAGCCGCGAACCGCACCGGCCGGCGCAGGTTCTCCACCCAATAGCCGGCACCCAAACCGCCGCCCTCGTCCCCGACCCACTCACCGGTCATCGTCGACAACATCGGCACCCCACCAGACAACGGGCTGAGCGGTGCCAGATCCGCCAGAATCCGGCCGCGGACCTCCTCCACCTGCTCCGAATGCGACGCATAGTCCACCGGCACCCACTTCACCCACACACCCCGCGCCGACCACACCTCCACACACGCTTCGAGACCTTCACGAGTGCCCGAAAGCACCACCGACCGGGGCCCGTTCACCGCGGCAATACCGACACCCTCAACGTCCTCCAGCCAGGAGGCAACGTCATCGGCCGGGGCCTGGACCGCGAGCATCCCACCACCACCCGCCAGGACTTCACCGATCGCCTTCGACCGCAACGCCACCACCCGCGCACCATCCGACAGAGACAGCCAGCCACCCACCACCGCAGCCGCAATCTCACCCTGCGAATGACCCACCACCGCATCCGGCTCGACTCCCACCGAACGCCACACCGCAGCCAGGGAAACCATCACCGCCCACAACACCGGCTGCACCACATCGACACGCTCCAAAGACGCGGCACCCTCCACACCCCGCACCACATCCAGCAGAGACCAGTCCACGAACGACTCCAACGCCGCCGCACACTCCCCCAACCGCGACGCAAACACCGGCGAGGATGCAAGGAGACCCTCCGCCATCCCCACCCACTGCGACCCCTGCCCCGGGAAGACGAACACCCGACGACCCGACACATCCGCCACACCGGACACCAACCCAGGCACAGTGTCACCGGCAGCCGACCGACCGGCCGCCAGCCCACGCACCCCAGCCAACAACCCATCCAGATCCTGACCCACCACAACCGCCCGATGCCCGAACACCGAACGACCACTCACCAACGACCAACCCACACCAGCAACCGACCGATCAACACCGGAGACCGCCGCCGCCAGCCGCTCCCCCTGACCCGCCAAAGCCACCGCCGACTTACCCGACACCACCCACGGCACCGGCACAGTCGACACCACACCCGGCTCAGCACCAGTCTCAACACGGGACTCCAGGACGGCCTCCTCGGCCGGCGCCTGCTCGACGATCACATGCGCATTCGTCCCACTGATCCCAAACGACGACACACCCGCCCGCCGCGGGTGACCGGCCTCCGGCCACTCCCGCGCCTCACTCAACAACTCCACCGCACCCGCAGACCAGTCCACATGCGGCGAAGGCTCGTCAGCATGCAACGTCTTGGGCAGCACACCCGCCCGCATCGCCATCACCATCTTGATCACACCCGCCACACCCGCAGCCGCCTTGGTGTGCCCGATGTTGGACTTGGAGGACCCGAGCCACAGCGGCTGGTCCTCGTCCCGCCCCTGGCCGTAGGTGGCGAGCAGCGCCTGCGCCTCGATCGGGTCACCCAGCGTCGTACCCGTACCGTGCGCCTCGACCGTGTCCACCTCGGCAGGTGTCAGACCCGCATTCGCCAGCGCCTGACGGATCACCCGCTGCTGCGAGGGACCGTTCGGAGCCGTCAGACCATTGCTCGCACCGTCCTGGTTCAGCGCCGAACCACGGATGACGGCCAGCACCTGATGACCGTTGCGCCGCGCGTCCGACAACCGCTCCAGCACCAGAACGCCCACGCCCTCGCCCCAGCCGGTGCCGTCGGCATCCGCCGAGAACGCCTTGCAGCGCCCGTTCGGGGACAGGGCACGCTGGCGGCTGAACTCGATGAACGACTCGGGGGTCGCCATGACGGCCACACCGCCGGCGACGGCCATCGAGCACTCGCCCTGGCGCAGGGACTGCGCGGCGAGATGGATGGCCACGAGAGAAGAGGAGCAGGCGGTATCGATCGAGACCGCGGGGCCTTCGAGACCGAGGGTGTAGGCGACACGGCCCGTGACGATGCTGCCGGACCCGATGTTGCCCGCGTAGTCGTGGTACATGACGCCGGCGAAGACGCCGGTCTGGCTGCCCTTGAGGTCGGCGGGGACGATGCCCGCCTGCTCGAACGCCTCCCAGGCCGTCTCCAGCAGCAGCCGCTGCTGGGGATCGGTCTCGGTGGCCTCGCGGGGCGAGATCCCGAAGAACGCGGCGTCGAAGTCACCCGCGTCGTGGATGAATCCGCCCTCGCGGGTGTAGCTCGTGCCCGCGTTGGTCGGGTCGGGGTGGTAGATCGCGTCCAGGTCCCATCCACGGTCGGTCGGGAACTCCGAGATCGCGTCCCGGCCTTCGGCCATGAGCTGCCAGAGGTCCTCCGGTGACGCGACTCCTCCGGGGTAGCGGCAGCCCATGCCGACGATGACGATCGGGTCGTCGTCGGTGGCACTTCCCAGCGCGGGGAGAGCCGCGGCGGCAGCGGGTATCTCGCCCGAGACTTCGGCGAGGAGGAAGTCCGCCAGGATGTCGGAGGACGGATAGTCGAAGACGAGCGTCGCCGGCAACCGCACCCCGGCCACGGCACTGAGACCGTTGCGCAGTTCCACGGCCGTCAGCGAATCGAAGCCCAAATCCTGGAACGCGCGCCCCGGCTCGACCAGCTCCGCCGACACGTACCCCAACACCTGCGCCACCTGCGCCCGCACCACACCGAGCACCAGCGCCCGACGCTCCTCCGCCGACAGCCCCACCAACCGATCCGCCAGGGCGTTCTCCGTGGCAGCGGCGATGTCCTGGGACGTGACCGCCGCCGAGCGACGGGCGCGCGGGCCGGTCAGGTCACGGAAGAGCGGTGAGAGGGCGTCGCCCTGCTTGCGCAGAGCGGGGATGTCGAACCGGGCGGGGACGACCGTCGACCGGCCGGACGCGACAGCGGCGTCGAACAGCGCCAGCCCGTCCTCGACGGAGAGGGTACGGATGCCCGTACGGTCCATCCTCTCCAGGTCGGCGGCGGTGAGCCGACTGCCCATTCCCGTCGACTCTTCCCAGAGTCCCCAGGCCAGCGAGGCAGCGGGCAGTCCCAACCCCCGCCGATACTCCGCCAACCCATCCAGATACGCATTCGCCGCCGCGTAATTCGCCTGCCCCGCACCACCCACCGTCCCCGACAACGACGAGAACAGCACAAAGGCGGAAAGATCCAACTCCCGCGTCAGCTCATGCAAATGCCACGCCGCATCCGCCTTCGGACCCAGCACACCATCCAACCGCTCCGCCGTCAGCGACCCCAGCACACCGTCATCCACCACACCGGCCGCATGCACCACCGCCGACAACTCCGCACCCAGACCACCCACCACAGCAGCCAACCCAGCACGATCACTCACATCACACGCCACCACATCCACCCGAGCACCCAAACCAGCCAGCTCAGACACAAGCTCAACCGCACCCGGCGCGTCCTCACCCCGCCGCGACAACAACACCAGACGCTCCACACCATGCGACACCACCAAATGCCGCGCCACCACCGCACCCAAACCACCCGTACCACCCGTCACCAACACCACACCACCGCCCCACGACGGCACCCCACCACCCGCACTCACCCGCGCCAGACGAGGAACGAAGACCTCCCCCTCACGGAAAGCAACCTGCTCCTCCCCCGACGCCAAAGCAGCCCGCACACCCGCCTCAACATCCCCCTCCACACCCACATCCACCAACACAAACCGACCCGGATGCTCCGCCTGCGCCGACCGCACCAACCCCCACACCGCAGCCGACACCACATCCACCACACCACCCACACCCACAGACACCGCCCCCCGCGTCACCACCACACGAGAACCAGCACCCCCCACACCCGACACACACCCCTGAAGCTCCTCCAGCACCCGGCCCACCACCGAACGCACAGAGCCACCCACACCGCAATCCAGCACCGCCACGTCCGACACCGGGTCCCCACCACCGGTCACAACACCGGCAAGCGGCGACCACACCACCTCGAACAACCCACCACCCGCCACCACCGGCACCCCACCAGCAGCCCCCACCCGACCCGACGAAATCGCCCGCAACACCAACGACTCCACCACCGCCACCGGCACACCCACACCATCAGCAACCCACAACGACACCCGATCCCGCGCCACATGCCGCACACACACCCGCAACACCGACGCACCCACCGCAAACAACGACACCCCCGACCACGAGAACGGGACGTACGCCGTGGCCTGCATCTCGGGAGAGTCGTTGAGGCCGCTCGCCTGAAGCGCGGCATCCAGCGCTGCCGGGTGCAGGCCGTACTGCTCCGCCTCGGCAACGGCGTGCTCGGGCAGCCGAATCTCGGCGTAGATGTCATCGCCCTTGATCCAGCCGGCCTTGAGGCCCTGGAACCGCTCGCCGTAGACGAGGCCGGCATCCGACAGTCGCTGGTAGAGGTTGTCGACGTCGAGTGCCTCCGCTCCGGCGGGCGGCCACTGCGCCAGCTCGAAGCCGGCGGACGCTTCAGAAGGACTCAGCAGACCACTGGCATGCCGCGTCCACGGCACACCCTCATCCGCATCCTCCACCCGCGAGTACACGGCGACGCCACGAAGACCGGACTCCTCCGGAGCTCCCACAACGACCTGGAGTTGGAGGGCACCGTGCTCGGGCACGACGAGAGGGGTCTCCTGCGTCAGCTCCTCGATACGACCGCAGCCGACCTCGTCGCCCGCCCGCACCAGCAACTCGACGAAGCCGGTCCCCGGGAACACCACCGACGATCCCACTCGGTGTTCGCCCAGCCACGGGTGCGACCGCAACGACCAACGGCCCGTGAAGACCACGCCGTCGACATCGGCCCGCCGCATGATCGCGCCGAGCAACGGGTGTTGCGAAGGCGCCAGTCCAGCAGTCGTCACATCACCGACTGCCGAGGGAACCTCCAGCCAGTAGCGCTCACGCTGAAAGGCATACGTGGGCAGTTCCACCCGGCGTCCGCCCGACGTCAACGGCTCCCAACCCACCGCAACGCCACGGACATTGAGCCGCGCCAGACCCGTCAGGAACTCCCGCACCTCGTCCCGGTCCCGACGCATCACCGGCACGCACACCACATCCGAGTCCTCCGGCAGCGACTCACGAGCCATCCCGCTCAGCACACCATCGGGACCCAGCTCCATGAACGACGACACACCCGCAGCAACCAAAGCCTCGACGCCGGCACCGAAGCGCACCGCCTCGCGGACATGCCGAACCCAGTACTCCGGCGCGCAGAGTTCCCGCGCCGACGCGATACCACCGGTCACGTTCGACACCACCCCGACAACCGGAGCATGGAACGTCAACCCCTCCACCACCGCAGCAAAACCATCAAGCATCGGCTCCATCAACGGCGAATGGAAAGCATGACTGACCTGGAGCTGCTTGGTCTTCACCCCACGCTCCCGCAACACCTCCACCACCGGCAGCACCGCGGCCTCACTGCCGGACAGAACCACCGCACGCGGCCCGTTCACCGCAGCAACACCCGCGTCCTGCACCCCCTCCAGCAGTTCACGCACCTCTGCCTCGGCGGCCTGCACCGCCACCATCACCCCACCCGCAGGCAACCCATCCATCAACCTGCCACGAGCCGCCACCAACACCGCCGCATCCTCCAGGGACAACACCCCAGCCACATGCGCAGCCGCGATCTCCCCCACCGAATGCCCCGCCACAAAATCCGGCCGCACACCGAACGACTCCACCAACCGGAACAACGCCACCTCAACCGCAAACAACGCCGCCTGCGCATACACCGTCCGCGTCAACAAAGCTGCGGCAGCACTGTCCGGCTCCGCGAACAACACCTCCCGCAACGGACGCTCCAGACCCTCCAGGCCGACGTCCAACAGGTCACACGTCCGCCCCAACGACTCCGCAAACACCGGAAACGCAGAAGCCAACTCCCGGCCCATCCCCACCCGCTGAGCACCCTGACCCGTAAACAGGAAAGCCAGCCGACCCTCCACCACACGACCCGACACCACCCCAGGCGCCTCAGCGCCGGCCGCCAACACCTCCAGCGACCGCAGCAGTTCCTCGCGCGAGGAACCCAGCACCACACCCCGATGCTCCAACCCCGCCCGCGACACACCCAACGAGAAGGCCACATCGGCGATCGACGCATCCGCGCCCCGCTGCTGCGCCAACAACACACCCGCCTGCGCCCGCAACGCCTCCACAGACCTGCCCGACACCACCCACGGCACCAGCACGCCCACCGGTGCGTCCGCCGTCTCCGGCTCGGACGCCTCGGGCTCCGGAGCGGGGGCCTCCTCAAGGATCACGTGGGCGTTGGTTCCGCTGAATCCGAAGGAGGAGACGCCGGCCCGGCGCGGCCGACCGTTCTGCGGCCACTCCCGCGCCTCGCCGAGCAGTTCGATCGCCCCGGCGGACCAGTCCACGTGCGGCGAAGGCTCACCGACGTGCAGCGTCTTGGGCAGAAGGCCCGCCCGCAAGGCCAACACCATCTTGATCACACCGGCCACACCCGCGGCCGCCTGCGTATGACCGAGGTTCGACTTGGACGAGCCGAGCCACAGCGGCTGGCCCTCGTCCCGCCCCTGGCCGTAGGTGGCGAGCAGCGCCTGCGCCTCGATCGGGTCACCCAGCGTCGTACCCGTACCATGCGCCTCGACCGCATCCACCTCGGCCGCCGTCAGACCCGCATTCGCCAACGCCTGACGAATCACCCGCTGCTGCGACGGACCATTCGGAGCCGTCAGACCATTACTCGCACCATCCTGGTTCAACGCCGAACCACGAATGACGGCCAACACCTCGTGACCATTACGCCGCGCGTCCGACAACCGCTCAAGGACGAGGACACCCACACCCTCGGACCAACCGGTTCCGTTCGCGTCTGCCGAGAACGCCTTGCAGCGTCCGTCCGGGGAGAGAGCGCGCTGGCGGCTGAATTCGACGAAGCGTTCGGGGGTCGCCATGACGGTGACGCCGCCGGCCAGGGCGAGGGTGCATTCCTGCTGGCGGAGGGCGTGGGCGGCGGAGTGGAGCGCGACCAGGGAGGAGGAGCAGGCGGTGTCGATCGAAACCGCGGGGCCCTCCAGACCGAGTACGTAGGAGATGCGCCCGGACACGATGCTGGAGTGGGTGCCGGTGCTGAGGTGGCCCTCGGCCCCGTCGACCGCGGCACCCTTCTGGATGCCGTAGTCGGAGGACATCACGCCGACGAAGACACCTGTCCTGCTGCCCTTGAGCCGGAGCGGGTCGAGTCCGCTCCCTTCCAGGGCCTCCCAGGACGCCTCCAGCAGGAGCCGCTGCTGCGGATCCATGGCGACCGCCTCGCGCGGCGAAATCCCGAACAGTCCGGCGTCGAACCGCTCGGCGCCGTCGATGAAACCGCCCTCACGCGTATAGCTGGTACCCGCGTGGTCGGGGTCAGGGTGGTAAAGGCCCTCGATGTCCCAGCCGCGCCCCTCGGGGAACCCGCCTATCGCGTCACGGCCCGAGCGGAACAACTCCCACAGCTGGTCGGGGGTTTCGACACCGCCGGGGAAGCGGCAGCTCATACCCACGATCGCGATCGGTTCGTTCGCCCTGCCCTCGACCTCGCGCAGGCGCTCGGTGGTCTCGTGCAGATCGGTGGTGACGCGCTTCAGGTATTCGCGGAGCTTGGCTTCGTTGGCCATGAGTAGTTCACCCGTCCAGGTATGCGAGCGTCCAGAGATGCGAGAACGCGGGAGCGTCGGTGGGTCGGCGGGGAGCGGGAGGGATCAGGACTTCCCGAAGGTGCTGTCGATGAAGTCGAAGATCTCGTCGTCGCTGGCGGAGTCCAGTTCCACCGCGGCCGCGCCGTGATCCGGTGCGCGCTGGGCGCTGTTCCAAGCGGTCAGAATGCCGTTGAGGCGTGCGGTGACGGCCGAGTGGAGGTCGGCGTCCAGGTCGGCCGTGGTGGCGGACTCCCCCATCACCGTTTCGATGTGGGCGAGTTGCTCCAACAGTCGGCTGCCGAGCGGTTCCTCGGTGGGCAGGCCCGGTGCGAGTTCCGTCAGCAGGTACTGGGCGAGCGCCGTGGGTGTCGGGTAGTCGAAGACCAGGGTGGCGGGCAACCGCAGCCCGGTCGCGGTGTTGAGCCTGTTGCGCAGTTCGACGGCGGTGAGCGAGTCGAAGCCGATCTCCTTGAAGGCCCGGGCCGGTTCGACGGCGTCGGGGCCGGCGTGTCCGAGGACGGCTGCGACCCGTTCGCGTACGAGTTCCAGGACGGTCTCGTTGCGTTCGGCCGGCGAGAGGCTCGCGAGCCGTGTCTCCAGGTCCGTGCCTTGGCTGACCGTGTCGTCGGAGGCGACCCGGCGGGCGACGGGCGTGCGCGCGATCCCGCGGAACAGGTGCGGTACGGGCGACGCGTCCGCGGCGAGTGCTGCCGTGTCCAGGCGCATCGGGATCAGCAGGGCCTCGTCGAAGCCGTGTGCGTGATCGAGGAGGGCCAGGCCCTCGGCGGCGGCGAAGCCCCGGACGCCGGCATCGGCCAGCCGTGCGAGGTCCGCGTCGCCCAGGTGGCCGGTCATCTCGCTCCGGTCCTCCCAAAGTCCCCAGGCGAGCGACTGTCCGGGCAGACCCGCGGCCCTCCGCCGCTGCGCCAGGGCGTCGAGGAAGACGTTCGCGGCCGCGTAGTTGGCCTGGCCCGCGTCGCCGGACACACCGGCGGCCGAGGAGTACAGCACAAAGGCCGCGAGGTCGAGATCCCGGGTCAGCTCGTGCAAATTCCACGCGGCGTCCACCTTGGGCCGCATGACGGCGTCGACCCGCTCGGGCGTCATGGCCTCGACCACACCGTCGTCCAGCACACCTGCCGTGTGGAAGACACCGGTCAGCGGGGCTTCCGCGGGAACGGTCGCGAGCAGCGCCTCCAGTGCCGCCCGGTCGGAGGTGTCGCAGGCGACGATGCGTACGTCGGCCCCCAGCGCGGCGAGTTCCTCCCGCTGTGCCTCGGCGCCCGGTGCGTCCTCGCCCCGTCGACTGACCAACAGCAGATTGCGTACGCCGTGTTCGGTGACCAGGTGGCGGGCCAGGAGGCTGCCCAGGACGCCGGTGCCGCCGGTGACGAGGGCGGTGCCGCCCGGATTCAGCCGCTGCGGAACGGTCAGGGCGATCTTGCCGGTGTGCCGGGCCTGCGACATGTGGCGCAGCGCGGCGGACGCCCGGCGGACGTCCCAGGTGGTGACCGGCAGCGGCTGGAGCACTCCCTTGTCGAAGAGGGCGAGCAGTTCGGAGAGGATCTCCTGGATACGCTCGGGAATGGCCCCGGGATCGCCGACACCGGTGAAGACGGTCAGGTCGTACGCCTGGTACTTGACACCGGGGTGGGCGGCCGCGACCTCTTCGGCCTCCCGGATGTCGGTCTTGCCCATCTCCAGGAAGTGACCGCCGCGTGTCAGGAGCCGCAGTGAGGCATCGACGTATTCGTGCGCCAGGGAGTTGAGGACGACATCGACGCCCCCGCCGCTCAGGAAGTGGTCCGCGAAGTCCAGCGACCTGCTGGACGCCATGTGCCGCTCGTCGAATCCCATCGCGCGGAGCGTGGCCCACTTGCCCGGGCTTGCCGTGCCGTACACCTCGGCGCCGAGGTGCCGGGCGAGCTGGACCGCGGCCATGCCGACACCGCCGGTGGCGGCATGCACCAGGACACGGTCGCCGGGCTTGACCGAGGCCAGGTCGACCAAACCGTAGTACGCGGTGAGGTACACCAGCGGGACGGTCGCGGCCTCTGCGTACGTCCAGGCGTCGGGGATACGCGCCACCATGCGCCGGTCCGCGACTGCGACCGGGCCGAAGGGGCCGTCGAAGACGCCCATGACGCGGTCGCCCACGGCCACGCCGGTCACCCCGGGGCCGATGTGCGTCACGACGCCCGCGGCCTCGCCGCCGAGTTGGGTTCCGCGGGCCGAGACCATGCCGAGTGCCATCAGGACATCGCGGAAGTTCACTCCGGCCGCGTGAACGGCTATCCGCACCTCTCCCTCTCCGAGCGCCTCCGCCGCGTCAGGGGCCGGAACGACGGTGAGCGCGTCGAGGTTGCCGCCGGGGTCCTTGGCGAGGCGCCAGGGAGCGTCGCCGGCGGGAGCCGTCAGTGCGTCACCGCTCCGGGCAGGAGCGAGGCGGGCGGCGAGCAACTCGCCCTCACGTACGGCGAGTTGGGGCTCACCGGAGGCCAGCACCGCGAGGATCCCGTCCACCGGTGTGTGCGGAGCATCCGCCGAACCGCCGGGGCCCACAAGGTCGGTGGCCGGGTCGAGGTCGAGGAGCGCGAACCGGTCGGGATGCTCCGACTGGGCCGCGCGCACCAGACCCCACACTCCCGAGAGGGCCAGCCCCGGTACCGGCTCGTGGGCATGTACGCCGACAGCGCCGCGCGTCACCCACACCAGGCGGGACGCGGCCCACCGGTCGTCGGACAGCCACTCCTGCGCGAGCGCGAGCGCCCGTCCGGTGACGCTTCGCACCACGTCCGGAACATCGGAACCGGACTCCGTCGAGGACGCGGCCGCCCAGGCGTCCACGTCCACCAGCACCCACTCCGGGACCTCACCACCGGCGTTCGCCAGCACCTTGATCTCTGCCAGATCCGCCATGGTGTCGGCGGCCCCGGCCAAGGTGCTGCCCTCGCCGAGGACCACCCACTCCGGTCGCGGCCCCCCGAAGGGCGCCGAGGCGACGGGAGTCCAGGACAACCGCCACAACGCGCCATCGGTCACGTCGCGTCCGCCCGCAGCCGTGTTGAGCTGCTCGGCACTGATCTCACGGGTGACGAGTGAGTCGACCCGGGCCACCGGCAGTCCTGCCGCGTCGGCCAGCTCCACGCCGAAACCGTCCTCGCCCACCGGCCACAGCCGGACCCGCAACGACGACGCACCCGACGCGTACAACGACACACCCGACCAGGCAAACGGCAGACGCACGCCCCCGCCCTCACCGGTGTCCGGCTCGGGAATGAAGGAGCCGAAGCTTGCCGCCTGGAGCGCCGCGTCCAACAGCGCCGGGTGCAGCCCGAAACCGTCCACCACCGTGCCCTCCGGGAGAGCAACCTCGGCGAACACCTCCTCACCGTTGCGCCAGACCCCGTTCAACCCCTGGAAGACCGGACCGTACTCATAACCCTCCACCGCCAAGTCCTCATACACGCCCACCAGATCGATCCGCTCGGCACCCGGCGGAGGCCATGCCGCCGACAGGACAGACCCGCCACCCGACTGCGGGGCGGTGTCGGGGGTCAGGGAGCCGGTGGCGTGGCACACCCACTCCCCCTCCACCCCATCACCCGAGCCCGAGTAGACGCCCACCGTGCGGCGTCCGCCGTCCTCGACAGCACCCACCACCACCTGCACCTGCACCGAACCGCGCGCCGGCACCACCAGCGGAGCCGCCAGCATCAACTCCTCAACCCGGCCACAACCCACCTCGTCACCGGCCCGCACCACCAACTCGACGAACCCTGCACCCGGCAACAACACCACACCCGACACCGCATGATCAGCCAGCCACGGATGCGTCGACACACCCACCCGGCCCGTGAACAACACCCCACCAGCTCCGGCGATACCCACACCGGCGCCCAACAGTTCATGCTCGACCCTGACTTGGCCCAGGCCCGCCACATCCCCCGACACCGCCGTCGCATCCAGCCACAACCGCTCCCGCTGGAAGGCATAAGTCGGCAACTCCACCCGAGGATGGGGACCACCCAGGAGGACCTTCCAGTCCGGCTCGGCAGCACCGCGGACGAACAGACCCGCCAGTGAACGCAGGAACTGATCCCAGCCACCCTCACCACGACGCAACGTCCCCACCGCGACCACCGGAGCAGCATCCTCCGGACCACCATCCGTGCGGGCCGCGTCAATCGTCTCCTCAATGCCCATCACCAGCACCGGGTGCGCACTCACCTCCACGAACGCACCGAAACCCTCCGCCGTCAAACGACGGGTAGCATCCGCGAACCGCACCGGCCGGCGCAGGTTCTCCACCCAATAGCCGGCACCCAAACCGCCGCCCTCGTCCCCGACCCACTCACCGGTCATCGTCGACAACATCGGCACCCCACCAGACAACGGGCTGAGCGGTGCCAGATCCGCCAGAATCCGGCCGCGGACCTCCTCCACCTGCTCCGAATGCGACGCATAGTCCACCGGCACCCACTTCACCCACACACCCCGCGCCGACCACACCTCCACACACGCTTCCAGACCCTCACGAGTACCCGAAAGCACCACCGACCGGGGCCCGTTCACTGCGGCAATACCGACACCTTCGACGTCCTCCAGCCACGTCTCCACCTCGTCGGCCGGGGCCTGGACCGCGAGCATCCCACCACCGCCCGCCAGGACTTCACCGATCGCCTTCGACCGCAACGCCACCACCCGCGCACCATCCGACAACGACAGCCAGCCACCCACCACCGCAGCCGCAATCTCACCCTGCGAATGACCCACGACGGCGTCCGGCTCGATTCCCACCGAACGCCACACCGCAGCCAGGGAAACCATCACCGCCCACAACACCGGCTGCACCACATCGACACGCTCCAAAGACGCGGCACCCTCAACACCCCGCACCACATCCAGCAGAGACCAGTCCACGAACGGCTCCAACGCCGCCGCACACTCCCCCAACCGCGACCCGAACACCGGCGACGACTCAAGAAGAGCCTCCGCCATCCCCACCCACTGCGACCCCTGCCCCGGAAACACGAACACCCGACGACCCGACACGTCCGCCACACCGGACACCAGCCCAGACACAGTGTCACCGTCAGCCGACCGACCGGCCGCCAGCCCACGCACCCCAGCCAACAACCCATCCAGATCCTGACCCACCACAACCGCCCGATGCCCGAACACCGAACGACCACTCACCAACGACCAACCCACACCAGCAACCGACCGATCAACACCGGAGACCGCCGCCGCCAGCCGCTCCCCCTGACCCGCCAAAGCCACCGCCGACTTACCCGACACCACCCACGGCACCGGCAACCCAGCCACACCCGACTCGACACCAGGCACACCAGCAGACTCGACAACGCCGTCCGCCGCAGATTCGTCCACCGGCGCCTGCTCGACGATCACATGCGCATTCGTCCCACTGATCCCAAACGACGACACACCCGCCCGACGCGGGTGACCCACCTCCGGCCACTCCCGCGCCTCACTCAACAACTCCACCGCACCCGCAGACCAGTCCACATGCGGCGAAGGCTCGTCAGCATGCAGCGTCTTGGGCAGCACACCCGCCCGCATCGCCATCACCATCTTGATCACACCCGCCACACCCGCAGCCGCCTGCGTATGACCCACGTTCGACTTGACCGACCCCAGCCACAACGGCCGGTCCCCGTCCCGCTCCTGGCCATACGTCGACAGCAGCGCCTGCGCCTCGATCGGGTCACCCAGCGTCGTACCCGTACCATGACCCTCGACCGCGTCCACCTCGGCCGCCGTCAGACCCGCGCTCGCCAGCGCCTGACGGATCACCCGCTGCTGCGACGGACCGTTCGGCGCCGTCAGACCGCTGCTCGCACCGTCCTGGTTGACGGCGGAACCCCGCACGACCCCCAGCACCTGATGACCGTTGCGCCGCGCGTCCGACAACCGCTCCAAGAGCAGCACCCCCGCACCCTCGCCCCAGCCCGTGCCATCCGCATCGGCGGAGAACGCCTTGCAACGGCCGTCGGCGGACAGGCCGCGCTGGCGGCTGAAGTCGACGAAGACGTCCGGGGTCGACATGACCGACGCGCCGCCGGCCAGCGCGAGCGTGGACTCGCCCTTGCGCAGCGACTGCGCGGCGAGATGAATGGCCACCAAGGAAGAGGAGCAGGCCGTGTCGACCGTGACGGCCGGGCCCTCGAAACCGAACGTGTAAGAGACACGGCCCGAGGCAATGCTGCCCGCGCTGCCGTTGCCGAGGTAGCCCTCGATGTCGTCCGGGGCGGACTGCACCCGTGAGCCGTAGTCGAAGTACATGAGGCCGGTGAAGACGCCGGTCTGGGTGCCGCGCAGGGTGGTCGGGTCGATGCCCGCCCGCTCGATCGCCTCCCACGACGTCTCCAACAGCAACCGCTGCTGCGGGTCCATCGCCAAAGCCTCACGCGGCGAGATCCCGAAGAACCCCGGGTCGAACTCCGCCGCGTCGTGCAGGAAGGCGCCCACCTTGGTGTAACTCGTGCCGAGGTGCTCGGAGTCTGGGTGGTAGAGGCTGTCGACGTCCCAGCCTCGGTCCTCGGGGAAGGGGGTCAGGGCCTCCTCGCCGTTCGCGACGAGGGTCCACAGCTGCTCCGGCGTCCGGATCCCACGGGGGTAGCGGCAGCCGATGCCGACGATGGCAATGGGCTCCTGGTCCCGCTCCTCCAATTCGCGCAGGCGGCGCCGCACTTCCCGTAGGTCCGTGGTAGCCCGCTTGAGGTAATCGAGAAGCTTCTTTTCGTTCTCCACACCATCACCTCGTAAAGCAGGGTCGGTCAGGGGTCGGTTGATAAACACCTGTCGGACACTTCCTGAACCCGGCCTCAATAAGCCGTGGGGGCACGACAGACTGAACCCGCAGATATCGGCGGAGGACCTCGGCGGAATCTGCGGTTTCGTTTTCGGATCGCAAAATATGTCATGGCATATCGAGGGGCAGTCCGAACGCTCCACACGCTACGGGGGCAGGGGTAGGGGCCGCCTACCCCTAACCCCCCTTAGACGCCGCCCAACGGCGCCGCGCGAACCTCTCGGTGCCGGTGGGCCGGGTCTACGGCGTCCGGTCGCGCTCGGCGACCCGCTCCAGTTCGGCGACCGTCGCGTTGGGGCTGGGCAGGGCGGCGTACTCCTTCTGGATCTCGTCGGCGGCAGCCTGGAACGAGGGGTCCGAGAGGAGCCTCCGCAGTTGCTCGCGGAGCCTCTCCGGAGTCAGGTCGGGGACCTCGGTGACGAGTGCCGCGCCGCGCTCGGCGAGCCGCTGTGCGATGTCTCGTTCGTCCCAGAGCCAGTTGGGGACGATCAGCTGGGGAACGCCGTGCATCACCGCGTTGGTGCGAGTGCCTCCGCCGCCGTGGTGGACGAGGGCCGAGCAGGTCGGCAGGAGTGCGTGCAACGGGACGAAGTCCACGGGACGGACGTTGTCGGGGAGTTCACCGATCTCGGCGAGCTGCTCCTCGCTGAACGTGGCCACGACCTCCGCATCGATATCGGCGACGGCGCGGACGAAGTCGCCGAGGGAGACGTTCTCGTCGGCGATCTCACGCAGCGTCAGCCCCAGGGTGAGGCAGATCCGGGGCCGGTCGGCCGGCTTCCGCAGCCAGTCGGGAACGACGGCGGGCCCGTTGAAGGGGATGTGCCGCATGGAGATCGTGGGCAGCTCGGTGGGGAAGCCCATCCACGGCGGCGCCACGGCGAGGGTCGCCCGTCCTGTACTGAGTGTCTCGTCGAAGGCGACGCCGTAGGGGGCCCCTTTGGCTCCGAGCCAGTCGGCGACCGGGTCGTGCCGGTCCTCCGGGGACTGCTCCGCGGCCAGTTGGTGGAAGATGCCGCGCATCCGGCCCCAGTGGTCGAGGCCGAAGAGCATACGGACGTGCGGGACACCGACTGCTTCGGCGGCGATCGGGCCGGCGTAGGTGAGGGCGTCCCAGATGACGAGGTCGGGCTGCCACTGGCGGGCGTGCTCGACGAGCTCGTCGGTCATGGCGCGGTCGGCCATGTAGTCGTAGAGCTGGGTGTGTTGGGCGAAGGTGTCGTGGACGTAGTCCCAGGTGAGCTTCTCGGGGCGGGTCTCGTTGAGGGTGAGGGCGCCGCCGTTGGCCATCTCCTCGCGGGGGGTGGACCGGGCCAGTTCCATGATGTTGAGGTCGTTGCCCACCGGTACCGCGGTGAGGCCGCAGTCGCTGATGGCCTGGGCGTTGTCGGGCTGGCTGGCGATGCGGACCTCGTGTCCGGCCGTGGTGAGGGCCCAGGCCAGGGGGACCATGTTGAAAAGGTGGGAGCTGTTGGCGAACACCGTCATGAGGACGCGCATGGGGTTCCTTCACCGAAGAGGGGTGCGGATGGAGCCCAGGAAGGGCGGATGTAGGGGGGTCGGTCAGGCAGGGGTGCGGGTGCGGTACTTCGTCGGTTCCCACCACACGCGGTTGTCGCGATACCAGTCGACGGTCTCCGCGAGTCCCTTGCGGAAGTCGTGGGAGGGGGCGTACCCGAGGGTGGCGATCTTGGACCAGTCGACGGAGTAGCGCAGGTCGTGGCCCTTGCGGTCGGTGACGTACTCGACGCTGTCCCAGTCGGTGCCGCAGGCTTCCAGGAGCAGCGCGGTGAGTTCGCGGTTGCTCATCTCGGTTCCGCCGCCGATGTTGTAGACCTCGCCGGCGCTGCCGCGGTTGCGGACGCATTCGATGGCCGCGCAGTGGTCCTCGACGTGCAGCCAGTCGCGGACGTTGCGGCCGTCTCCGTAGAGGGGTACGCGGCCGCCGTCGAGGAGGTTGGTGACGAAGAGGGGGATGACCTTCTCGGGATGCTGGTAGGGGCCATAGTTGTTGGAGCACCGGGTGACCCTGACGTCGAGTCCGTGGGTGCGGTGGCAGGCGAGGGCGAGCAGGTCGCTGGAGGCCTTGGACGCCGAGTAGGGGGAGTTGGGGCGCAGCGGGTCGGACTCCGGCCAGGATCCTTCGTCGATGGATCCGTACACCTCGTCCGTCGACACGTGGACGAAGCGGTCGGTGTCGTGGCGCAGCGCGGCATCCAACAGGGTGTGTGTCCCCAGCACGTTGGTGCGGACGAACTCCGCCGAGCCGGCGATGGACCGGTCCACGTGGCTCTCGGCGGCGAAGTGCACGATCTGGTCGGCGTCCGCGACGAGCCGGTCCACCAGTGCGGTGTCGCAGATGTCTCCCTCGACGAGGTCGAGGGCGGGGTGGGCGAGGTCGAGGTTGGCCCGGTTGCCCGCGTAGGTGAGCCGGTCCAGGACGGTGATGTGCAGGTCGGTTCGGTCGGCGAGCAGTCGGCGGACGTAGGTGGAGCCGATGAAGCCCGCGGCACCTGTGACGAGCAGCCTGGTGGTCATGAGCTGATCTGGAAGGTGCTGTGGTCGCCGAGGACCAGCCGGTGGGCGTTGGGGACGCGGGGCACGGAACTGCCGTGCACATGGCGGCCGATGAGTGACGCCTCGATCCGGCGGATGCCGGTGACGGACGAGTCCCGCATCATGATCGAGAACTCCAGTTCGCTGTCGAGGACGCGGCAGTTCTCGGCCACGGAGGTGAAGGGGCCGATGTAGGAGTCGTGGATCTCGGTGCCGGCTCCGATGCGTACGGGGCCGACGATGCGCGATCCCCTGACCCGGGCACCGCTCTCCACCACGACGCGTCCGATGATCTGCGAGGCGTCGTCGACCTCACCTTCGATGGACGACTCGATGCTTTCCAGGATGATGCGGTTCACCTCCAGGATGTCGGTGACGTTCCCGGTGTCCTTCCAGTAGCCGCTGATGATCTGGGAGCGGACGTCGGCTCCGCTGTCGATGAGGTACTGGATGGAGTCGGTGATCTCCAACTCGCCTCGCCAGGAGGGCTTGACGGCCTGGACGGCTTCGTGGACGAGCGGGGTGAAGAAGTAGACGCCGGCCAGCGCCAGGTCGCTGCGCGGGTGTTCGGGCTTCTCCTCCAGGCCGACGACGCGTCCCTGTTCGTCCAGGACCGCGACGCCGAACGCCCGCGGGTCGGGGACCCGCGTCAACAGGATCTGCGCGTCGGGTCGTTCGTCGCGGAACCGGTCGACGAGGTCCTCGATGCCGTCGATGATGAAGTTGTCCCCGAGGTACATGACGAAGTCGTCGTCGCCCAGGTAGTCCCGGGAGATACGTACCGCGTGGGCGAGGCCCAGCGGCTGGGCCTGGGCGATGTAGGTGACGTCGAGCCCGAAGGACGAGCCGTCGCCGACGGCGTCCTGGATCTCCTCGGCGGTGTGGCCGACGACGATGCCGACATCGGTGATGCCCGCCGCGGCGATCGACTCCAGTACGTAGAACAGGATGGGCTTGTTGGCGACGGGCACCAACTGCTTTGCTGACGTGTGTGTGATCGGGCGGAGCCGTGTACCGGATCCGCCGGACAGAACGAGCGCTTTCACCCAACTCCCTAGGTCCGAGCCGGTGGAGAGTCATCGCAGGGGGGCGGGACGGGCCCGTCGAGGGTCGCGTCGCCGCCTCGATATTCCGTGGTCCGGCGACGAAATCTTTACGCGAAGCCCCTGGACCGGATAACCCCTAACTCCCGTCGGCAGGCCCCTATCGTCGTTCGGACAGCCATCTCGAAAGGAGATCAACAGCGCGCCGAGTCGGCCGGGCCAGTCTAAAACGGAGGTAAAGCAAAACCCTCACGTGTGAACGCTCATGCGATATATTCATACGTACGTACGCGACATCTAACGGGGGAGAGGGTTGCGACCATGCTGTTCGTGGAGCGCGACGAGGAACTGCACACCCTGCACAGACTGTTGGGTGATGCTGCGGCGGGGCACGGCAGAGCGGTCCTGATCAGCGGGGCGATCACCTCGGGCAAGACGGCGCTGCTGGAGGCACTGTCACATCAGGCCCAGCACTCCGGCGCCCTGCATCTCGCGGCCACCGGCTCAAAAGCGGAACGCGCGCTTCAATTGGGTGTGATGGACCAGCTGTTCCACAGCGGCTCACTGCCGCCGGAGATGGCGGCGCGCGCCACCGAGCTCGTCACCGTGGAGGCCCTGCCACCGGGCGAGAGCGGACTGGAGTCGCGCACACTGCGCCAGCCGGAGGCCCATCGCGTCCACCAGATCTGTGCGCTGCTCCAGGAACTCTCCGAGGAACAGCCGATCCTGCTGACCGTTGACGACACCCACTACATGGACGGCACCTCCTGGCAGGTTCTCCTCTATCTCCAACGCCGAATACGATCGGCCCGTATCCTGCTCGTCCTGACGACTCATCAGCGGCAGGGTCACGGCCACTCCCCCTGGCACTTCGAGTTCACCCGGTACCCCCACCAGCGCCTCCGGCTCCGGATGCTCAGCGAGCGGGGCGTGGCGGATCTCGCGGACCGGCACCTCCCTCCCGCCGACGCGGACCAGTTGGCCACCAGTCTGTACCAGTTCAGCGGCGGCAACCCGATGCTCGTCAGGGCCCTGCTGGAGGACAGCGCGGCATGGCTCTCCGCGGAGGGTGGGCGGGGGCCCACGGCGACGGAGACCACGGCGTTCGGCCAGGCCGTCGTCGAGTGCATGCACCGCTGCGAGGCTCCGCTGCGCGGTGTCGCCCACGCCCTCGCCGTACTCGGCGACTCGGCCTCCGAGGACCGGCTGAGCCGGCTCTCCGGCCTGACCCCCACCGCCGTGTCGCAGGCACTCGTGGCCCTGAACGCGGCGGGGATCGTCGACCAGGGCTTCCGGCACCCCGCGTCTGCCGCGGCCATCCTGGAGAGTCTCGACGCCGGCACCCGCACGTCGCTGCACCTGCGGACCGCCGAACTGTTAAGGGAGGACGGCGCCTTGGCCTGGCAGGTCGCGGTCCATCTCGTCGAGGCGCAGTCGGTCGGCGGCGACTGGGCCATGGACACACTGCTGGAGGCGGCCCGCCAGGCCCTGTCCACGGACCGCCAGGATCTGGCGATGCAGTGTCTGGCACTCGCGCTCAAGGGGTGCCCGGACGAGGAGTCGCGCACCACGGTGCACCAGGCGCTGAACCACACCGAGTGGCGTATGAATCCCGCGGCGTCCTCCCGGCATCTGCCACCTCTCTACCAGGCCGTCCGCGAGGGCCGGCTGAAGGGGAAAGAAGCGGTGTCCGTCGTACAGCACATGCTGTGGACCGGCGGCCCTCAGGCACAGAGCGCTTTCGAAGAGGTATCGGCCCAGCTCACGTCCCCCTCGGACGCCCCGGCGCTGGCCCAACTGCAGCTCACCCACCAGTGGTTGTACGGGCTGCGCCATCCGA
This sequence comes from Streptomyces sp. NBC_00258, assembly GCF_036182465.1. Taxonomy (NCBI): domain Bacteria; kingdom Bacillati; phylum Actinomycetota; class Actinomycetes; order Kitasatosporales; family Streptomycetaceae; genus Streptomyces; species Streptomyces sp. NBC_00258. The sequence goes on along the minus strand of NZ_CP108081.1, from coordinate 10,047,444 downwards.
GGGCGGGCAGCGCCGGGACGGATCGCGAGGTGCCGCCCCTGCACGAGCTGCGCACCGCCGGAGGCAGTCTCTGGTCGCGTGCGGCGGCCGTACTGTCGGCGTCGATGCGGTCCGAGGCCGAGCGCGTGGTGGACGAGAGCGAACGACTGCTGCGCAGCTGCCAGGTCGGGGACGAGACTCTGGAGGTGATCGCCTCCTCGGTGGCGACCCTCACCATGGCGGGGCGCCTCGACCGCGCCGCGGGCTGGTGCGACGCCCTGATCCAGGAGACCCAGCGTTCCAACGCCCGCACGTGGGAGGCGCTGTTCACCGCATTGCGAGCGGACATCTCGCTCCGGCAGGGCGACGTCTCGGCCGCCGCCGCGCGAGCCGGGCACGCCCTGACACTGGTTCCGGCCGAGGGCTGGGGTGTCGTCGTGGGACTGCCGCTGTCGGTGCGGCTCGCCGCCCACGCCGCGATGGGCGACCTGGCCGCGGGGGCGGAGACCGCCCAGATCAACGTGCCGCCGGAGATGTACGACACGGTGTTCGGCCCACGCTACCTCCTGGCCCGCGGGCAGTTCGGGCTGACCGCGGACCGCGTCCTGGCAGCCGTCAGCGACCTCCAGCAGTGCGGTGCCATGCTGCGCGAGCGGAATCTGGACCACCCCTCCCTGGTGCCGTGGCGCACCGAGCTTGCCCGGGCCAACCTCGTCATGGGCTGGGAGCAGACGGCCCGGCAACTGCTCCTCGACCAGGAGGAACTACCCGGCGGGAAGAGCCCCCGGGCCCGTGGGGGCGCACTGCGGGTGCTCGCCTCGGCCAGCCCACTCAAACAGCGTCCCGCACTGCTGCGCCGGGCGGTGGACGCCCTGCAGAACTCGGGCGACCGGCTGGAACTCGCCCACGCCCTCGCAGACCTCAGCCAGGCCCACCACACCCTGGGAGAGTTCCGGCGCGCCCGGATCATGGCCCGCCGGGCGACGCAGGAGGCGAAGGCGAGCGGCGCGGAGGAGTACCTGCGGCCCGCGCAGTCCGGCTCGGCGGACGGTGAGCCGACCGAATCCGCCGGCGGTAGCTCGGCGGCCCCGGCTCTCAGCGACGCCGAACGGCGCGTGGCAACGTTGGCAGCGCTGGGGCACACCAACCGGGAAATCGGGCGACAGCTGTACATAACGGTCAGTACGGTCGAGCAGCACCTGACCCGGGTGTACCGAAAGCTCAACGTCAGCGGCCGCTCGGACCTCCCGGCAGGCCTGTCGCTCCAGCAGCTCCCCGGCACGACCGCCCAGGCCCGCTGACCCGCGCTCTTCGACCTCGCGAGCGAACCGCGCCGCCAGCAGGTGGGCGCGGGTGCCTCACCCCGAGACACCCGCGCCTCCCGGCAGTCAGTCCGCCCGAGCCCTGACGAACCGTGCCCTCCGGGCCGGCCCGGTCACGTTCTGGTCTGCGCGGTCAGGTCCGGGCCGGCTCGGTCGACGCCGCCGATGCGTACGGAGCCCTCGTCGGCGTCGTACAGCAGTGACAGCGGTGACAGCAGTGACGCGACGGTGGACTTGCCCGCGCCGGACGAGCCGACGAGGGCGACCGTCCGGCCGGGGCCGGGCGAGCGCGGAGACAAAGTCAGGGCGCCTCAACAGGCTGCCGACGGGGGGCGCTTCAAGCGTGCGCGCCGTGCTCCGGGCGCATCTTCGTGGTCACCCACTCCACGACCTCCTGCGTGGAGGTGCCCGGTGTGAACAGGGCGGCGACTCCTCGTTCCAGCAGGGCCTTGATGTCGACGTCGGGAATGATGCCGCCGCCGAAGACCACGATGTCCAGCGCCTCCGCCTGACGGAGCAGGTCGACGACCTCTGTGAACAGGGTCATGTGAGCGCCCGACAACACGGAGAGTCCGATGCCGTCGGCGTCCTCCTGGATGGCCGTGGTCACGATCTGCGCGGGTGTCTGGTGAAGTCCGGTGTAGATGGCCTCGACCCCGGCATCGCGCAGGGCACGCGCGATGACCTTGGCGCCGCGGTCGTGGCCGTCGAGTCCCGGCTTCGCCACGACGACGCGGAGGGGTTCGTTCGGCACAGGTGAGTCTCCTTGTCTCGCCACTGGCGTCCGGGGGTTCACGACGCGTCCGCGGGGATGTACGTCCCCCACACCTCGCGCAGGGCGTTGCACACCTCGCCGACCGTCGCCCGGGCCCGCAGCGCGTCCTTCATCGGATACAGGACGTTGTCCTGGCCCTCGGCGGCCTTCTTCAGGGCGGCCAGGGCCGCGTCCACCGCCGGCTGATCACGCTCGGCACGCAGCCTGGCCAGCCGTTCGGCCTGCTGGGCCTCGATCGCCGGATCCACCCGCAACGGCTCGTACGGCTCCTCGACGTCGAGCTGGTACCGGTTGACACCGACCACGACCCGCTCACCCGAATCGGTCTCCTGGGCGATCCGATACGCGTTGCGCTCGATCTCCCCCTTCTGGAAACCCTGCTCGATGGCCTCGACCGCACCCCCCAGCTCCTCGACCCGGCCCATCAGGTCGAGCGCGGCCGCCTCGACGTCGTCGGTCATCCTCTCGATCACATACGAGCCCGCGAACGGATCGACCGTCGCGGTCACGTCCGTCTCATGGGCGAGGACCTGCTGAGTGCGCAACGCCAGACGCGCGCTCTTGTCCGTCGGCAGCGCGATCGCCTCATCGAAGGAGTTCGTGTGCAGCGACTGGGTACCGCCCAAAACCGCGGCCAGACCCTGCACCGCCACCCTCACCAGGTTCACCTCCGGCTGCTGCGCCGTCAGCTGCACCCCGGCCGTCTGCGTATGGAAGCGCAGCATCAGCGACTTGGGACTCTGCGCCCCGAACTCCTCACGCATCACCCGCGCCCAGATCCGGCGCGCCGCCCGGAACTTGGCGACCTCCTCCAGCAGCGTCGTACGGGCCACGAAGAAGAACGACAGCCGGGGCGCGAAATCGTCCACGTCCATCCCGGCCGCCACCGCCGTACGCACGTACTCGATACCGTCGGCCAGAGTGAACGCGACCTCCTGCACGGGCGAGGCACCCGCCTCCGCCATGTGGTAACCGGAGATCGAGATGGTGTTCCACCGCGGGATCTCGGCCCGGCAGTACCGGAAGATGTCCGCGATCAGCCGCAACGACGGCTTCGGCGGGAAAATGTACGTACCGCGCGCGATGTACTCCTTCAGCACATCGTTCTGGACCGTGCCGGTCAGCCGGCCGGCCGGCACACCCTGCTCCTCACCGACCAGCTGGTACATCAACAAAAGCAGCGCGGCGGGCGCGTTGATCGTCATCGACGTCGACACCCGGTCCAGCGCAATCCCGTCGAACAGCACCCGCATGTCCTCGACCGAGTCGACCGCCACCCCCACCTTGCCGACCTCACCCGACGCGATCGGGGCATCCGAGTCATGGCCCATCTGCGTGGGCAGGTCGAAAGCCACCGACAGACCCGCCGTGCCGTGCGCGATCAGCTGCCGGTAACGGGCATTGGACTCGACGGCCGTACCGAACCCGGCGTACTGCCGCATGGTCCACGGCCGACCGGTGTACATCGACGGATAGACACCCCGCGTGAAGGGATACCCACCCGGTTCGCCCAGCCTCTCCCCCGGATCCCAGCCCTCCAGGGCATCCGGCCCGTACACCGGCTCGATGGGCAGCCCGGACTCCGACTCACGCACGACTGTCCTCCTTCACGTCTGCCACATGGCCTCGACGATAGGTATCGGGTTTCTCCCGCGCGTACCCCTAGACCCCCCTCAAGCGCCGCGGGCGGATCTGGCCCAACAGGCTGATCTATAGGGGAACTTCAGGGGTGTCCGAGGGAGGCGGCCCGACGAAGAATCGTTGCGAGACGAGAGGATGCCCATGCGTAGAGTCGCCCACGATTCCTCCGCCATCGCGATGAGCTCCGTACAGCTGGAAGGCGGTCCCAACGAGCTGTCCGGGACGGTCGAGCTCGCCGAACTGGACGAGGTGAACATCTCCGAGGAGAAGATCAAGATCCGTTACGGCAACGGATACGAGCACTACGAGACCGTCCGCCCGGCGCCGCCGAGGACCAGCGGCGGTGAAGAATCCGAGCCCATGACCTTCCGGTGGGTCGGCCGTACCAAGATCGCCGAGTAGGCAGAACTCCGGGAACGTGTCCCGGACCCGCAGCACCGTGTTCCGTCACCCCCTACGGTGGACACAGCGCTGCGGGTCCGGGACACGTTCGTTTGTCGGCAATGCCGACGACTCCGCGGCTTCTACGACGTGGCAACCGTCCCCGACCGCGCTCCATAGGCGCGCGCGGAACTGCGCGGCCAGCCACGATGGCGCCGCAGACGGTCGACGGCACATCCACGTCACATCACGGCACTTCGAGCGGAGCGCTGAGCGGACTTCGCCGGCCGGCATCTCGGCGGTGTCGGTCGACCGGCGGAACAACAGCCGGGCCAGGATCGCCGTCAGCCACCAGTACTTGGCCAGGGACGGCGAGAACTGGATTGCGGGAGCACCGGCGCAGAACCAACGGCGGGCATGCGCACCCCCCGCAGGCGAACGAAGCCTGGCCGGAAGCTGCAACTCACTTCCTTCACAGCTTACTTCATGTATTGACGAAAGCGGTCCAGACCTTTAGGTTCACGGCTCAGCATCGCACCGTGTGACGCATCCACCGTTCATGAGGTGAACGCTGCCTCGGTTGTTCCTGCTCTGGTATGGGCCAGTCCGACTGGGACTGCACCCGCGTCTTCGCCGCGTACACCGGCTGATCCAGCCTCACCCCCCACCCCACCCCCCACCATTCGCCGACCCCCTCGGCAAGGAGAATCCGTGTCCTCCCACTTCCCCGCCGCGCTCGAACGCCGCCTCAGATCCGCTGCCGCCGCGCTGGTCACCGCAGCCGTCGCTTCCCTGCTCACCTCCGCGCCTGCGCCCGCGAGCGCGGCGGCGAGCGCGGCCGCCGCACTGCCCACCGGCTTCGCCACCGTCATGAACGCCGCGAGCGGCAGATGCCTGGACGCCAGGTCCGCCGCCACCGCCAACGGCACCGTCGTGCAGCAGTACGCGTGCAACAGTTCGACGGCCCAGCGGTGGAGCTTCACCGCCACGAGCGACGGCTACGTCCGTGTCAACAACGGCAACAACACCGGTCAGGTCGTTGACGTCGCCGACACGTCCACGGCCGACAACGCGCCCGTCCATCTGTGGGCCTACGGCGGCGGCACCAACCAGCAGTGGCTGCCGGTCGACGAGGGCGGCGGCGCCTACCACTTCGTGAACCGCAACAGCGGCAAGTGCCTGGACGACCCCGGCGCCTCGACCGCGGACAGCGTGCAGTTCGTGCAGTACACCTGCAACGGCAGCGCCGCCCAGCGCTTCCAGGTGGTCCCCGTGACCCAGTCCGGCACGAATCCGGACCTCGGCCCGAACGTCGCCGTCTTCGACCCGTCGATGTCGTCCTCGACGATCCAGACCAGGCTGAACTCGATCTTCCAGCAGCAGGAGACGAACCAGTTCGGCGCCCAGCGCCACGCCGTCCTGTTCAAGCCGGGCTCCTACAACGCCGACGTCAACGTCGGCTTCTACACCCAGGTCGCGGGTCTGGGTCTGACCCCGGACGCGGTCACGATCAACGGCGCGGTGCATGCCGAGGCCGACTGGTTCCAGGGCAACGCGACGCAGAACTTCTGGCGCGGCGCCGAGAACCTGTCGGTCAACCCGACCGGCGGCACCGACCGTTGGGCGGTCTCGCAGGCCGCCTCGTACCGCCGGATGCACCTGCGCGGCAACGTCGCCCTCGACGACAACGGCTGGTCCAGCGGCGGTCTGCTCGCCGACACCAAGATCGACGGGCAGGTCAACTCCGGCAGCCAGCAGCAGTGGCTCACCCGCAACTCCCAGCTCGGCGGCTGGACCGGCTCCAACTGGAACATGGTCTTCGTCGGCAGCCAGGGCGTCCCGGCCACCAGCTTCCCCAGCCCGCCGTACACCACGGTCGCGCAGACCCCGGTCAGCCGGGAGAAGCCGTCCCTGTACATCGACGGCAACGGCGCCTACCAGGTCTTCGTACCGTCCGTGCGGTCCAACTCCACCGGCACCAGCTGGGCGAACGGATCCCCGTCCGGCAGCTCGCTGTCTCTTGACACCTTCTACGTCGTGAAGCCGGGTGCGACCGCCGCGGACATCAACGCGGCGCTGGCGGCGGGCAAGAACCTCCTGGTCACCCCGGGTGTCTACCACCTCAACCAGACACTCCAGGTGAACCGCGCCAACACCGTCGTCCTCGGTCTGGGCCTCGCCACGTTCATCCCGGACAACGGCATCACCGCGATGAAGGTGGCCGACGTCGACGGCGTGAAGGTCGCGGGCGTCCTCTTCGACGCGGGCACCACCAACTCGCCCACCCTGATGGAGGTCGGCCCGACGGGCTCGTCCGCCTCGCACGCCGCGAACCCGACGTCCCTGCACGACGTGTACTTCCGCGTCGGCGGCGCCGCCGTCGGCAGGGCGACCACGAGCCTGGTGATCAACAGCGACAACGTCATCGCCGACCACACCTGGATCTGGCGCGCCGACCACGGCAGCGGCGTCGGCTGGAACACCAACACCGGGGACACCGGCCTGATCGTCAACGGTGACAACGTCACCGCGTACGGCCTGTTCGTCGAGCACTACCAGAAGTACCAGACCATCTGGAACGGCAACGGCGGGCGGACGTACTTCTACCAGAACGAGATGCCGTACGACCCGCCGAACCAGTCGGCCTGGATGAACGGCTCCACGCAGGGCTACGCCGCCTACAAGGTCGCCGACTCCGTCACCAGCCACCAGGCCTACGGACTCGGCAGCTACTGCTACTTCAACGTGAACCCGGGCGTGGCCGCCGAACGGGCCATCGAGGCACCGAACAACCCCAATGTGCGCTTCACCAGCATGGTGACCGTCTCTCTCGGCGGCGTGGGCACCATCCGGCACGTCGCCAACGGCACGGGCGGCCCGTCCAACTCCACGACCAACGTGGCCAATCTGACCAGCTACCCCTGAGCACACCAGCTCCGACGACGGCCGTCCCCGCGCTCAGGGGACGGCCGTTCCACCCCCTACACCCAAGGAGCGTCCTCAACCATGCACAGACCCCGTTTCCTCAGCAGGTTCGCGGTCCTCGCCGCGCTGTCCGCGGTCCTCACCGCCCTGCTCACCGTGACGCCCGCCCAGGCCGCCGACGGCTCGATCACCGGGCTCGCCGGCAAGTGCGTCGACGTCGCGGGTGCCAACAACGCCAACGGCACGGCCGTACAGCTCTACGACTGCAACGGGACAGGCGCCCAGATCTGGTCCAACCCGGGTGACGGCACCCTGCGTGCGCTCGGCAAGTGTCTGGACGTCGTCGACCGCGGCACCGCGGACGGCGCGGCGGTCCAGCTGTGGGACTGCTCCGGCGGCACCAACCAGCAGTGGGTGGTCAGCGGCGCGAACGACATCGTCAACCCGGCCGCGAACAAGTGCCTGGACGTCACCGGCAACAACAGCGCCAACGGTACGCGGCTGCAGATCTGGACCTGCTCGGGCGGCGCGAACCAGAAGTGGAGCGCGCCCGCGAGCGGTGGCGGGGGCACCCCGTCCGGATTCGTCGTCACCGAGGGCCAGTTCAACCAGATGTTCCCGAGCCGGAACTCCTTCTACACGTACAGCGGCCTGACCGCCGCGCTGAGTGCCTACCCCGGCTTCGCGAAGACCGGCAGCGACACGGTGAAGAAGCAGGAGGCCGCGGCCTTCCTCGCCAACGTCAACCACGAGACCGGCGGTCTCGTCCACATCGTCGAGCAGAACACCGCCAACTACCCCCACTACTGCGACTGGGGCCAGCCGTACGGCTGCCCGGCCGGCCAGGCCGCGTACTACGGCCGCGGACCGATCCAGCTCAGCTGGAACTTCAACTACAAGGCCGCGGGCGACGCGCTGGGCATCGACCTCCTGGGCAACCCCTGGCTCGTGCAGAACGACGCCGCCGTGGCCTGGAAGACCGGCCTCTGGTACTGGAACACCCAGAACGGCCCCGGCACCATGACCCCGCACAACGCCATGGTCAACCAGGCCGGCTTCGGCCAGACGATCCGCTCCATCAACGGCTCCCTGGAGTGCGACGGCAAGAACCCTGCGCAGGTGCAGAGCCGCGTGGACGCCTACAACCGCTTCACCTCGATCCTCGGCGTCTCGCCGGGCAGCAACCTGTACTGCTGACGCCGGCTGCTCAACAAGGAGCCCCCATGCGCAAGTTGAGATCCCTCGCCAAGGTTCTCCTCGGCACGCTCGGCGCGATGACGCTCGTCGTCGCGATCCCGGCGACCGCCCACGCGAACGTCCTGACCCTGCTGCCGCAGAACGCGAACGGCCTGGAGCAGACCTACTCCCCCGCCTACGACTACGACCGTGACGGCTGCTACGCCACCGCCGCCATCGGCGCCGACGGCACCATCAACCCCGGCCTGAAACTGGGCGGCGACGTCAACGGCAAGTGCCACGACCCCGCCCAGCTGAACAACGCCAACACCTACTCGCGCGAGAAGTGCAACAACGGCTGGTGCGCGGTCATGTACGCCAGCTACTTCGAGAAGGATCAGGTGACCCTGGGCCCGGCGGCCATCGGTCACACCCACGACTGGGAACACGTCATCGTGTGGATCAACAACAACGAGGTCCAGTACGTGTCGGTGTCCCAGCACAACACCTACCAGACGCTCGCACGGTCGCAGATCCGCTTCGACGGCACCCACCCGAAGATCGTCTACCACAAGGACGGCGTCTCGAGTCACTGCTTCCGCTTCGCCAACAGCAACGACGAGCCGGCGGAGAACGCCACGGGCAACTGGTTCTATCCGCGGCTCGTCGGCTGGGAGGGTTACCCGGCCGGTTACCGCTCCAAGCTCAGCGGTGCCGACTTCGGCTCGGCCACCTTCAAGATCGACGACGGCGACTTCCAGTGGGCGCTCGATTACACGAGCCCGGCGGGAATCCCCTTCGACCCGTACGCCTGACGCCCGGCCCTCCGAGGTCGGCAAACGGTCCGTCGACAGGCCCCCGCAGGCTCTCGCCTGCGGGGGCCCTCCATTGCGGCGAAGTACGGGTACCTCACCGATCGGTGGGTTCCACGGCCCAGGTCTTCCGGCCGGCAGCTGTGCCAATAGGGTTCCACCGTGACCGCCACCCTGAGTTCCACCAAGGCCCGCGCCGCGCTCCGCACATCGGCGCGTTTTTCCGCGGAGTTGCTGCTGATATTCGCGATGCTCGCAGTGACTCTGTGGCTTCTCGGCCGGATGTGGTCGGTGGTGTGGCCGCTCGTCGTCGGCCTGCTGCTGACCACACTGACCTGGCCCCTGGCCCGTTTCCTGCGCCGTCACGGATGGAAGCCCGCTCTCGCCGCGTCCGTCGTGACCGTGCTGTTCCTCCTCGTCGCGCTCGGCGTCGTGGCACTGATCGCCGTACCGGTGGCCTCCCAGTCCGGTGAGCTGACCGACGGCGTCGTCGATGGCATCCAGAAGCTGCGCGAGTGGGCCTCGGGGCCACCGTTGAACGTCGGCGACGACGAGATCACCAAGGCCATGGACAGCGCGGTCGCCCGCGCCCAGGACGGCCTCGGCAGCATGGTCACCACCGTGATCACGGGAGTGAGCACCATCGTCAACGGCGTGGTCACCGCCGTGCTGGCGCTCTTCCTGATGTTCTTCTTCCTCAAGGACGGCCCGCGCTTCCTGCCGTGGCTCGCCCGTCAGCTGCCCGGCCGGCTCGCCACCGACATCCCCACCGTTGCCTCGCGCGGCTGGACCACCCTGGGCGCCTTCGTACGGTCCCAGGCCGCCGTCGGCCTGCTCGACGCCGTTCTGATCGGCGTGGGCCTGTGGGTCGTGGGGGTGCCGCTGGTGCTCCCGTTGGCGGTGCTGACCTTCGTCTCCGCGTTCGTGCCGATCATCGGCGCCCTGTTCGCCGGTTTCGTCGCGGTCCTCATCGCACTGGTCTCCAACGGCCTGACGGACGCACTGATCGTGCTGGCCATCATCATCGTGGTGCAGCAACTCGAGGGGAACGTGTTCCAGCCCATGATCCAAAGCCGTGGGCTCGGCCTCCACGCGGCCGTGATCCTGCTGGCGGTGACACTGGGCGGCAGTCTGGCCGGCATCGTGGGCAGCCTGCTCGCCGTACCGATCGCCGCACTCGTCTCGGTGGTCTGGAACTACGTGCGCGAACAGCTCAGCGAGCCGCCGCAGGAGCCAGTGACCGAAGGATGATCCGGCGGTCAGGGCAACGGCCGTAACCGGCCGCGCGAACGCTACGGCCGGGACGCCCGAAACAGCCTCAACTCCGCCGAACTGCGCAGCCCTCTCCGCTACAACGGCTACAACACGGTCCCGAGCCGTTCCGCGCCCGGTCCGGTGACGCCCGGCAGTCCGGCGGCCCGGCCCGTTGCCAGGAGGAGGAGGTCGCCTGCCGGGCCCCGGGCCTCGTCCTGGCCGTCTCCCCTCGACCAGTCCACATCAGTGGCCACGAGCCGTACGCCCCGCAGGCGCTTGCGGGCGCCGTAGAAGGGGCTGGACACGGCGTGTTCCAGCGCCGCGATCGTCTGCTGTTCAGGAGTGGGGCGTACGCGCCCCAGAGGACGCGCGATGTCCTGGCCGTGGACCAGCACGTCGACCAGCGGATCCAACGGCGCGGACAGGGGCGCGCGGCGAGTCGAGGCCGCCGTCTCGCGGAACTGCGCGATGAGCTCCGCGGGACCGAAGGCGGCTGCCCGCTTCCGCGCCGCGTCGAACTCCATCCGCTCCCAGTCGCCGCGCGCCCGGACCATCCCTCTGACCATGCCGGGCAGTGTCGTGCGCGTCGACAGGGTCAGGTGAGCCACCACGTCGCGCACGGTCCAGCCGGTGCAGAGTGATGGCACTTCCCAGTCGGCGCCTTCCAGATCGTCGAGAAAGTCGGCGAGGCCCAGCCGTTCGGCCTTCGTCCACGAAAGAACCCGTTCACGGTCCATGGCCGGCTCTCCTCACAGTGGGACACGAGTGATGTCGCCGGTTATGACTGGACACCTCGGCCGAACTGATCGGCCCTGCCGCGTGACCTGGCGCACACATTCTCGCCCTCATCCGCACCCACCTACAGTCGTTCACATATGAAGACACCCCGCGTGAACCACCCCGCGGATATCAAGGGCTTGCTGCACACCCCTTGACGCCTTCGGCGCCACCCACTCAATAATGAGCGTCCACATATCTAAACCGTGTTTTTCCTTGTGGACAAAGTTCGTGGTCGTAGAACAGCGCGGAGGAACAGTGACTGACCCAGGCTCAGTGCGCACTCGTTCGATCACCCGGATCCGCCGGGGGCGAACGGCGGGCGCGTTCGCGTCCGTTGTCGTACTGCTCGCCGCCTCGGGATGCTCGGTGGCCGGCGGCGACCCCATCGGGGAAGGTCCCGGCACCCTGCGTGTCGTACTGCCCGAGGAGCCGCCGACCCTTGAGCCCTGCGATGCCTCGCTCACCGCGACGGGCCGGGTGACGCGCGCCAACATCACGGAGGCGCTCACCGAGCGGGACCCGTCCACCGGGCGCCTGGAACAGGCGCTGGCCACCAAGTGGACACGAAACTCGCCCACTTCATGGACCTTCACCCTGCGCGAGGGGGTCAGGTTCCATGACGATTCGCCGTTCACGGCCGAGGCCGCCGCGTTCTCCATCAAGCGTGCCACCGACTCGGACATCGACTGCAACGTAGACGGATACATCTTCACCGAAAGCAAGATCACCGCAAAGGCGGTCGACGACACCACACTTGAGGTCACCACGGCCGAGCCGGATCCGATCCTCCCGCTGCGCCTGTCCTTCGTCGAGATCGTGCCGCCGAGCACGGACCCCGATTCCAGGGTGCGTGAGCCGGTCGGCACCGGTCCGTACCGGATCGACGAATGGAGCCAGGGCCGCTTCCTCCGCCTGAAGCGCTTCTCCGGCTACTGGGGCGAGACCCCCGACTACGCCGCTGCCAAGTACGTCTGGCGCGCGGAGGGCAGCGTACGGGCGGCCATGGTCACCAACAACGAGGCGGATGTGGCGATCGGGCTCGCCCCCGAGGACGGGGCGGGCGACCGCGCGGTCGAGTTCACCACCAACGAGGTCTCGTACCTGCGGATGGATGCCACCAAGGCGCCTCTCGACGACGTCCGGATCCGACGGGCCATCAACTACGCCGTCGACAGGGAAGGTCTGGTCACCGCGGTCTTCTCGGGGCGGCCGAGCGGCCAGCTCGTGTCGAAGGGCGTCACCGGATACAACCCGCGCGTCAAGCCGTGGCCGTACGACCCGAAGCGCGCCAAGCGGCTGGTGGCCGAGGCACGCGCCGACGGAGTGCCGACCGACACCACCATCACGATCATCGGCCGCACCGGCATCTACCCGAAGGCCGCCGAGGCGATGGAGGTCGTGCAGGACGGCCTGCTCAAGGCCGGACTGAAGGTCAAGATCAAAATGCTGGACGTCAACGCCTGGCTGGAGTACCTGCTGCGCCCCTTCCCCAAGGGAATCGGCCCCACCCTCCTCCAGGCACAGCACGGCAACCAGGCGGGAGACGCCGCGTTCACGATGGGACAGATCTACGGCAGCAAGGGCGCCCAGAGCAGCTACGGCACCCCCGAACTCGACGCGCTGACGAAGCAGGCGCAGCTCGCGTCGGGCGACAAGCGGCAGAAGGCCTTCGCGGACGCGTTCGCCCACCAGAACGACGAGGTCGTACGGGACGCCGTGATGGCCAACATGACCGGCATCCTCGCCCTCTCCTCGAACGTCCGCTACCGGCCGGACTCGGCGACCAACGACGAAATGCGGCTCTCCGACATGCGCCGCGCGGACTGAGGAAGGAGCGGACCGATGTTCACGATGCTGCGTCGCCGCGCGGTCTCCAGTGTCATTCCCTTGCTGGTCGTGGTCCTGGGAGTGTTCTTCCTGGCCCGGCTCACCGGAGACCCCGCCAATCTGTACCTCCCGCTCAGCGCGACCCCGGAGATGAGGGCCGAGTTCTCCGCCCGCAACGGCTTCGACCAGCCGCTGATCAACCAGTTCGGCGACTATCTGGTCCAGGTCGCGCACCTCGACTTCGGTGAGTCGCTGCGCACCGCCCAGTCGGCGAGCGGGGCGGTCCTGCGGGCCTTCCCCGCCACCCTCCAGCTGGCCGGGTGGACGATGCTGCTCGCCATCGTGGGTGCCGTGGTGATCGGCAGCCTGGCGGCCTACCGGCCCAACTCGGCGACCGACCGGATCGCGAGCTTCCTGTCCTCGACGGCCGCGAGCGTCCCCGACTTCTGGTTCGCCATCATGGGCGTACTGGTCTTCGCGGTGACACTGGGCTGGCTGCCCACCTCCGGTACGAGCGGCGCGGCGGCCTGGGTCCTGCCCGTTGCCACACTGCTCATCCGCCCGTTCGGCGTGCTGGTCCAGGTGGTGCGTGGCGCCATGGTCTCCGCGCTCTCCGCCCCGTACGTCAAAGTGGCGCGCAGCAAGGGCGCCAACGAAGTGCGGGTGGTCTTCGGGCACGCCCTGCGCAACGCGGCCGCACCCGCGCTCACCGTCGCCGGCGACCTCGCCGTCGGCCTGGTCAACGGCGCTGTCGTCGTCGAAACCATCTTCGGCTGGCCCGGCATCGGCAAGCTCATGATCGACTCGGTTCTTCAGCGCGACTTCGCGGTGTTGCAGGCCGCTGTCCTGCTCACCGCCCTGGTGATCTTCGCGCTCAACATCCTCGTGGACATCTGCCACGCGATTCTCGACCCGCGTGTCCGGCAGCGGGCGGCGGCGTGAGTCAAGGAAGTGACATGCTCCAGAAGAACAACGGCCACAGCGACGGCGCCGGGAGCGGCGACGTCCCGAAGGACGCGGACGACGGCAGCGGCACGAGTCCTGGAACCGGCCAGGTGACGGCTCGGCGCAAGTGGCTCGCCCTGCTCCTCCAGGACCGGTTCGCCTGCGCGGCGGTTCTGATCCTGCTCGGCGTCGCGCTGTGCGCGGTACTGGGTCCGCTGCTCATCGGGGACCTGGCGACACGTCAGAACCTGCGTGATCCCGGGAGGGAGCCCTTCAGTCTCGACCACGGCTGGGCGTTCTTCCTCGGGAGCGACTCGCTGGGCCGGCCGGTCGCCGCGCGGCTGATAGCCGCGGCCGGGACCACCCTGTCCGTGGCCGTGCCCGCCGTGCTGTGTTCGCTCGTCGTCGGCTCGGTCTGGGGCATGTGGGCGGGCTTCCACGGCGGTTGGCGCGAGAACGTGTCCCTGCGGATCGCCGACGTGATCCTCAGCTTCCCGTCTCTTCTGCTGGCCGTGGTCGTGCTGTACGTGTTCTCGCCGAGCGCCTCCGGCATCGTGCTGGTTCTCGCCGTCGCCCGGATCCCCGTGTACCTGCGCACCGCGCGGGCCGAGTCCGCGGAACTGCGCAGTCGGCTGTTCATGGACGCCGCCCGCACCTTCGGCACCAGCAGCTGGGCGAGCATCCGACGCCATGTCGCTCCCACGGTGCTGCCCACCCTGCTCACCGTCGCCGCGCTCGACTTCTGCTTCGTGATGCTGACCGAGTCGTCGCTGAGCTTCCTCGGCATCGGCATCCAACCGCCGGACGTGAGCTGGGGCCTGATGGTGGCTCAGGGGCGCCAGGAGCTGCAGAGCTCGTGGTGGATCGCGGTCTTCCCCGGACTCGCCATCGTCGTCACCACCGTCTCGGCAACGGTCCTCGCCGCCTGGGCCCGCCTCGCGACCGACCCGGGCCAGCGCTGGCGTCACGGCCTGCGCCGCGGCGGCCGCGGTCGGCTCCGCCGGCCGGGGACCGGAGTGACGGGGGCCGGAGTGACGGGGACCGGAGTGACGGGGACCGGAGTGACGGGGGCCGGTCGGGGTTCGGCGCCCGAGAGGACCGAGACGGCCGCGGCGGCACCCGAACCAGAAGCCGCACCGCACCGCCCAGCCGTACCCGACGCAGAAGCCGTGCCCACCCCGGCGACCCCGGGAGCCAAACTCACCCCCGGCGACCCTGCCTCAACCAGCGCCGACACCCTGGCCGTCAACAACCTGTCCGTCGACATCCGTACCGCCGCAGGTCCCGTCCCCGTCGTACGCGGCGTCAGTTTCGCCGTGCGTTCGGGCGAGACGCTGGCTCTGCTGGGCGAGTCCGGGTGCGGCAAGAGCATGACGGCGCACGCGGTCGCCGGGCTGCTCGATCCGGCGGCCGAAGTCGTCGGCGGGCAGGCCCTGTTGGAGGGCGAGGACCTGATGGGGCTCGGCGCACGGGCCCGGCGTCGGCTTGCCGGACCGGGCCTCGCCATCGTCTTCCAGGACGCGCTCAGCGCGCTCAACCCCGTCCAGACGGTGGGGGCACAGCTCGCGGAGCCGTTCCGTATCCACGAGAGGATGTCCCGGCGCGCGGCGCGGGCGAAGGCCGTCGAGTTGATGGAACACGTCGGCATCCCGGAGGCCCGCTCGCGGGCGAGCGCCTACCCGCACCAGTTCTCCGGAGGCATGCGCCAGCGGCTGCTGATCGCGATGGCGGTCGCGCTGCGGCCGAAGGTACTGCTCGCCGACGAGCCCACCACGGCTCTCGACGTCACCGTGCAGGCCCAGATCATGGACCTGCTGCGCGAACTGCGGAGCGAGCAGCGGATGGCTCTGGTGCTCATCACCCACGACCTCGGCCTGGTCGCCGAGCACGCGGACCGGGTCGCGGTCATGTACGCCGGTACGGTCGTGGAGACCGGCCCGGTGGCCGAGGTGTTCGGCAAGCCCAACCACCCGTACACGCGGGGCCTGTTGGAGTCGGTACCGGCCGAGCAGCACAAGGGCAACCGGCTGAACTCCATCCCCGGCAGCCCGCCCGACCCCCGCTCCGTGCCCTCCGGCTGCGCCTTCCGTATGCGGTGTCCGATGGCCCGCGACGTGTGCGCCACGCAACTGCCGGTGCTGGCCGCGACCGGAGCCGACCGTGCAGCCGCCTGCCACTTCGGGAAGGAACTGGCCGATGCCTGAGCCCGGGACGACACTGCTCGAGGCCACCGGCCTGACGAAGAGCTTCGCGGTTCCGCGTACCGCGAAGGGCAGCACCAGGCTGCGCGCGCTCGAAGGGGTCGATCTCCGCCTGGAGCGCGGGGAGACGCTCGGCCTGGTCGGCGAGTCCGGATGCGGCAAGACCACGCTGGCCAGGGTGCTGCTGATGCTGGAGCGGCCCGACGCGGGCACCGTACGGTTCGACGGAGTGGACCCGTTCTCGTTGTCGGGGTCGAAGCTGCTCGCGTGGCGCCGCAAGGTGCAGATGGTCTTCCAGGACCCGTTCGGCTCGCTCAACCCCCGGCTGTGCGCGGCGGATCTGATCAGCGAGCCGTGGCTCACCCACCGCGATCTCGTGCCCGCCTCGAAGCGCGCGGCGCGCGTGGGTGAGCTGCTGGAGATGGTCGGGCTGCGCGCGTCCGACGCGCGTCGCCACCCGCAGGAGTTCTCCGGGGGCCAGCGGCAGCGGATCGGGATCGCCCGTGCCCTGGCGCTCGAGCCCGATGTCATCGTGTGCGACGAACCCGTCTCCGCGCTCGACCTGTCGGTGCAGGCGCAGGTGCTCAACCTGCTGGGTGATCTGCGGGACGAGCTGGGGCTGTCGTACGTGTTCATCTCGCACGACCTGTCCGTGGTGCGGCATGTCGCCGACCGGGTCGCCGTGATGTACCTCGGCAGGATGGTGGAGACGGGGCCGGCGGAGGAGTTGTTCGAGCAGCCGCGGCACCCTTATACGGCGGCACTTCTGTCGGCGGCCCCGTCCCTGGCGACCGGTGGCGGGGCGAAGAGGGAGCGCATCCTGCTCACCGGCGAGATCCCCTCACCGGCCGACCCGCCGTCCGGCTGCAGGTTCAGGACCCGCTGCTGGCGGGCGGAGGACATCTGCGCCGAGACCGTCCCCACACCGATGCCCGAGGCTGCCCACCACAGGGCGGCCTGCCACTTCCCCCTGGAGGTGGCGACCTCGGCAGCAGGGACCTCCTGAGGTCGGCCTCTCCCCGAGGAGCGCGGTGCGGCAGCGCCCCTCGGAGGCGCGGGGAACTGCGCGACCAGCCCCCACCGCCCGCAGGTGCACAGCCCCACCAAGCGGAGCGTCTAGCTCGCCGTTCGCCGAATCCGCCCCGCATACCGCCGCTCCAGGTCGAGGTTCCCCTCGAATCCGCCGGGCACGTTGGCGGACACGTAGACCGGCGGTCGCACGCCCTCGGCGAGCAGCAGCGAGGCCGCTTCGGCGACGGTCATCTGGACGAGCATCACGCCGGTCAGGGTGGAGAGGGCGCAGACGGAGCCGCCACCGGGGAGTTCGAGGAGGGCGTCCCCCCGTGGCGCGGCGTTGTCCAGGACGACGTCGGCGATGTCGGCGAGCTTCCGGCCGCTGGGGTGGGAGGCGGGCACGGCCCGGGTGTGGCTCAGCGAGGTGATGGCCAGGACGCGGTGACCGCGCTCCTTGGCCCGCAGGGCCATCTCCACGATCACGCTGTTGACGCCCGAGTTGGAGATGATGACGAACAGGTCCTCGGGCCGGGCCTCGGCGAGGTCGTAGATCCGCTCGGCGACGCCGGGCTTGCGCTCCAGGAGCGGGTCGTCGAGGACGCTCGGGTCGTCGCCGCCGTACAGCACCAGGTCGGCGATGCTCAGCCGGTTCGTGGGCACGAGCCCCCCGGCACGTCCGGCGAGTTCCAGGACGAGGGCCTGGGAGTGCCCGGTGCCGAACGCGTGGATCACGCCGTCGGTCCGCACACAGTGAGCGATCAGCTCGGCGGCGCGCCGCACTTCACCCTCGGCGGACTCGGCGGACGCTGCGATGCGGTTCAGGGCATCCAGGCCTTCACGCGCAAACCCGCTGGCGTTCACAGAGTCGACGGACACGCGGCACTCCCCACCGGTGGATGAAACCACCATCCCTTACGAGCTTACTTGAATGAATAAACCATAGGTCACGAGCGGCGGGCAACGTCCCCTCCACCCGCGCCGTCACCGCGACCCGGGCCGGACCAGGGCCGGAGGCACCTCCGGTCCTGAGATTCAATCTGCGAGATGGTGGGTGGCTGATACATTCTCAGCTGCACAGCAGGCACCACCGAGGAGATCGGGTACCCCATGGAACGGACCGGCGCCGGCAACGGAATGCCCCCGACGGACGTCACCTCACTGATCCGCACCGAGCTGCCCCGGCTGGCCGGCTCTCTCCGGAAGGTGGGCGAGCTGATCCTGGCGGATCCCGCGGCGGTCACCCACTCCTCCGCCGCCGAGCTGGGCCGCCGTACGGGCACGTCACAGGCCACGGTGACCCGGTTCTGCCGTGCCATCGGCCTCGACTCGTACCAGCACCTGCTGATCGAGCTGGCCCAGGAGCGCGGTCGCGGCGAGGTGTCCGACTGGGGCAGCGCGGAGATCGGCCCCGAGATCTCCCCGGACGACGATCTCGAACGCGTTGTCACCGTCGTCGGCAGCGCCGATCTGCGCGCGGTCCAGCAGACGATCGACCGGATGGACCTTGACGCGCTGGAGCGCGCGGCCCAGGCCGTCGCCCGCGCCCGCCGCATCGACGTCTACGGCGTCGGCGGCAGCGGCGCCGTCGCCCAGGAGACCGAGACCCGCCTCTTCCGTATCGGCTGCTCGGTGCGGGGCTGGAACGAGGTGCACGGGGCTGCCACCTCCGCCGCACTGCTCACCCCGGCGGACGTCGCCATCGCCATCTCGCACTCCGGGGCGACCCGCGAGACCATCGAGCCCTTCGAGCTCGCCAAGGAGCGCGGCGCGACCACCGTGGCGCTCACCTCCGACCCGCGCTCGCCGCTGGCCCGGGCCGCCGACATCCGGCTGATCTCCGCCACCTCGGAAACCAGCTTCCGCACCGGGAGCATCGGCGGCCGGCACTCCGTACTCGTCCTCATCGACTGCCTCTACGTCCGGGTCGCCCAGCTCTCCTACCAGCGCGCGAGCGCCTCACTGGCGCTGACCGACCACATCACCCCGCAGCACACGGTGAAGAACCGCCGTACCCGGTGATCCCCACCCGCGGTGTTCCGACCGACGGTGCCCCGACCGAAGGTGTATGGATGAACCACCGAGAATACCTTCCAATGGTTGTTTGAACCATCCTCTCGGTGCCACGATGGTGCTCCGCCGAGCATCCTCGTAGGAGCCCCATGCGCGTCACCTCTGTCGAGTCGACCGAGCTCTTCGTCGGAACCACCGAGCAGCCGCGCCAGATCGTGGCCGTCGAGCTGAGCCACACCCCCGGCCGGGCCGTCCGTCTCACCGTCGAGGGCTCCGGTATCGCCGGGGAGGCCCTCGTCACGGTGGCCGACGACGGCACCGCACGCGCCGAGATACCCGTGCGCACCGGCCTAGCTCCGGGCGAGCGCCGCGACGTCTCGGTGACCGCGACCGACGTGATCGCCACCGACGAGGCCCAAGTGGCCGTGCACCCCGCCGAGTTCACGGCGGCGGAGCCGGGCTGGACGATGTTCATGGTCAGCCACTTCCACTACGACCCCGTCTGGTGGAACACCCAGGGCGCGTACACCGAGACCTGGGACGTCGCCGACGACCCGGCCACCTCCGGCCTGCCGGCCCGCACCTTCGACTCCCGTGGCCAGTCCGGCATGAGTCTCGTACGGGCCCACTGCGACCTGGCGCGCCGCGACCCGGCGTACACCTTCGTGCTGGCGGAGGTCGACTACCTCAAGCCGTACTGGGACGCCTTTCCGGAGGAGCGCGCCTTCCTGCGGGAGCTGCTGCGGACAGGCCGGGTCGAGATCATGGGCGGCACCTACAACGAGCCCAACACCAACCTCACCGGCGCCGAGGCCACCATCCGCAACGCCGTCTACGGGGACGGCTTCCAGCGTGGCGTCATGGGCGCCTCGCCGGAGACGGCCTGGCAGCTGGACGCCTTCGGCCACGATCCGCAGTTCCCCGGGCTGATGGCCGACGCGGGGCTGTCCTCCAGCTCGTGGGCGCGCGGCCCCTTCCACCAGTGGGGTCCCACCCTCTCCGTCTTCGGCGAGGAGCCCCGGGATCCGAACCGGATGCAGTTCCCCGCCGAGTTCTCCTGGATCGCTCCGTCGGGGCGCGGGCTGCTGACCGCGTACATGGTCAACCACTACGGCGCGGGCTGGGCCATCGACAACGCGCCGACGCTGCCCGAGGCCCAGGCGGCGGCGCTCAAGCTCTTCAAGGGGCTCAAGCAGGTCGCGCTCACCCGCAACGTGCTGCTCCCGGTAGGCGGGGACTACGCGCCGCCGTGCCGCTGGGTCATGGACATCCACCGGGACTGGAACGCCCGGTACGTCTGGCCGCGCTTCGTCAGCGCCGTGCCGCGCGACTTCTTCGCCGCGGTGCGGGCCGAGCTGAACGCCGAGGGGCGCACGGCGTCACCGCAGACCCGGGACATGAACCCCGTCTACACCGGCAAGGACGTCTCCTACATCGACACCAAACAGGCCCAGCGGTACGGGGAGACGCTGCTCGCCGACGCCGAGGCATGGGCGACACTCGCCTCGCTCGTCACCGGGCACCCCTATCCGGACGCCGCCCTCGACAAGGCGTGGCGGCAGCTGATCTACGGCGCCCATCACGACGCCATCACCGGCTCGGAGTCCGACCAGGTCTACATCGACCTGCTCACCGGCTGGCGGGAACTGGCGGACCTCGCCGAGGCCGTGCACGCCGACGCGACCGACGCCCTCGCCCGGCACGTGGCCCCGCTGCCGGGCGGCGGCCCCGACCTGGTGGTGTTCAACTCCGCGACCTGGCTGCGGCAGGACGTACTGACCGTCGACGACCCCGGACTCGTACCGCTCGACGACACGGGTCTCCCGCTGCCCGCCGTGCGGGAGAACGGCGAGCTGCGGGTGATCGTGCCGGAGGTGCCCGGCATGGGGCTCAAGGCACTTCCGCTCGCACGGGGCACCGTCTCCGAGTGGGTGCCGGGGGAAGGCACCACGATCCGCAACGAGTTCTACGAGCTGACCGTGGACCCGGGACGCGGCGGCGGGGTGAGCCGGCTGCGCGCGCTCGTGGAGGGCGGACGGGACCTGTTGCGTGCCGGCGACATCGGCAACGAGCTGGTCGTGCAGGAGGAGTATCCGCGGCACCCCCGCTTCGGTGAGGGGCCCTGGCATCTCACCCCGACCGGCACCACGGCCGCCCGCAGCCGCGACGTGACCGCCGCCGTGCGGGTCGAGCACTCCCCCGCAGGTTCCCGCATCACCGTCACCGCCGACCTCGGCCTCTTCCGCTACACACAGCGGCTGTGTCTGTGGAAGGGGGTCGCGCGCCTCGACGTGACCACCACCGTCGACGGGTACGACGGCGCCGACCGGCTGATCCGGGTCCGCTGGCCCTCCGACGTGCGGGGCGGGCTGCCAGTGCACGAGGTGGCCGACGCCGTCATCGGGCGCGGGTTCGGCTTCGTGGAGGTCGACAGCGAGCGGTTCCCCTGGACGCTGGACAACCCGGCCAACACCTGGTTCGGCCTCGGTTCCACGGCCCGTGCCGAGATCCGCGACGACACGGGCGCGCTCCTCGGCCACCGCTCCATCGGCGTGGCCGAGCTCGTCTACTCCTCCTGGGACGAGGCAGGCGAACTCGGTACCCCGCTCGCGGCGGCCCTGGTCCGCGCGGGCGTCACCGCGACCTCCACAATCGCCGACGGACCGCGCTACGGCGACCTGGAGATCGACTCCAACCTGCCCGACATCCGCATCGCCGTCGGCGGCCCCGAACGCAACACGGTCGTCGCGGAAGCACTCGGCTGGGACCCGGCCGCCGGACGCGAACTGCGCCGGCAACTGGCCGCGCACGGCGTGGCGGCCGTCTGGGTCGCGCCGCGCGCGAGCCTGCGCGAGGAGTGGGTCCCCGGAGCCGACCTGCGCGACCTCGAACGGCTGCCGCTGCTCGTCGTGGCGGGCGCCCGCCCGGAGGACGACGCCAAGGCGGTCGACGCACTGGTCGCCGACCTGGACGACGCGGTCCTGCGGGCCACGGCGGCGGGCGGCGGTGAAGCCCTGCCACCGGGCGACGCCTGGGACGGCCGCAGTTTCGCCGTCCTCAACCGCGGCACACCCGGCTGCGTGGTCACCTCCTCGGGCGACCTCTACATGTCGCTGATGCGCTCCTGCACGGGCTGGCCCTCGGGCATCTGGATCGACCCGCCCCGCCGAACCGCCCCCGACGGCTCGGCCTTCCAGCTCCAGCGGTGGTCGCACACCTTCGAGTACGCCGTGGTGGGCGGCGAGGGCGACTGGCGGAAACTGGGACTTCCACGCACCGGCCACGACTACAACCACCCGCTCACGGCACGGCTGCGCGACGGCGACGCGGCGGACGCACCGCCGCAGGCCCCCGTCCTGCCGAGGAGAGCGAAGCTGCTGGGACTGGAGCCCGAGGGCGAGGTCCTGCTCGACGCGCTCAAGCCGGTCGGCTCGCCGCTGGCGCGCGGCAGCGTGGCCCCGGCGGACCCGGGCCGCGGAGTCGTCGTACGGATGCACGAGGTGTCCGGCCGTCCGGTCCGGGCCCAGGTGCGCGGCCCGCTGGCGTGGACGGCCGGAACCCACGCCGACGTCCTGGAGAACCCCGGGGCACCGCTGGCCCCTGACCAGGACGGAGTGCTGGACATCGGCCTGACCGGGTTCGAGGTCGCGACGGTCCTGGCGGCTCCCGAGGACGGACGGACTCCGCACGGCCCCGGCATCGCCGCGCACGAGCCCGCGCAACCCGTCCACACCCGGTACTGGCTGCACAACTCCGGCCCCGCCCCGCGCGGCAACATGCCCGTCGCGGTGTACGTATCACCGACCGCGCTCACCGTCTCCGGGAGCCCCGTGACCGCGACGGTCCGCGTCAGCTCGGAACTCACCGACGCCCCGGTGTCGGGCACGGTCGCCCTGCGCGTACCGCCCGGCTGGTCCGCCGAACCCGCCGAACTGCCGTACGCGCTCGGCCCCGGCGGATTCAGCCTCTCCGAGGTCACCGTCACCCCCGCCCCCGACGCCACACCCGGCCGCCACTGGCTCGGCGCCCGGCTGTCGTACGGCGGCCAGACGTACGAGGACGTCGTGGCCCTCGACGTGCCGGGCACCGTCCCGGAGGGCGAGCCGGACGGCCGCAGGGGCCCGACTCTCGTGTCCAGCCTGGGAGTTGAGCGGATCAGTGTGCGCTCGGGCGAGCTCGGCCGTGTTCCGGTGACCGTGCGCAACACAACCCGCGGTCCGGTCGATGGCACCCTCTGGGCGGTGTCGTCGTGGGGCACCTGGCCGGGGGTGGGTCCGGGCTGCCAGGGCTTCACCGTGCCCGCCGGGGAGCGGCTGGAGTGCGTGATCGAGGTGGACGGCCGTGCGGTGCCACCGGGTTCGTACTGGCTGATGGCGAAGATCGCCTGGCACGGCAGCGTCGCCTACACCGAGGCCGTACCACTGGAGGTGCTGCCATGAGCGGACACGCACACACCCGTCCGGCCGACGGCCCCGCGCACACCCACCTGCCCGACGGTGTGGCCGCGTTCGTGCACGGCGACGCCCTCGCCGCGGCGCACGTGGACGCGCTGTTGAGGGTCGTACCGCCGCGCGATCCCGTGACCCGCCCCGACGCGTCGGCGCGCGCCGAACGGCAGCGGCGGCGCTGGGCGACCCAGGTGGTCGTCGTGGACGAACTGGCCCGCCGGACCTGCGCCGAGCGCGGACTGAGGCCTCCCGAAGAGGTCCGGCCGGCCCAGGTGCTCGCCGTGGCCGAGGCGGACGTCGCGGATCTCGGCAGCATCGTCGCCGCGGTGCTCGCCCACTCCCCGGCAGCCCGCGTCCTGCTCGCCGCGCTGGAGAGCGAGCAGGACGTGCCGGAGCCGGCGGTACGGGACTACTACGACCGCAACCCGGACCGCTTCCTCACCCCGGACGCCCTGCGGCGCGGGGTCGACCCCTTCGGCGGGGCGGAAACCTCGGACCGCCTGCCGTACGAGGGCGTACGTGAGGGCGTCGCCCACGAGTTGCGCCGGTCCGCCGGCCGACGGGCCTTCTTCGCCTGGCTCGACCGGGCTCGCGCCGGGGTGGTGTACGCCGCCGGGCACGAGCACCCCGGCGATCCGTCGCACCCCGACCACGAGCACCGGCACTGACCGCACGCCGACCGCGTACCGACCGCGTCCGGAACCTAAAAGCAACACAGCACCCATTGACCTCCGATGAATTCTGGTCCACCTTTTCATCAATCGGAGTCGAAGTTGGTGAATTGAACCAGCAGCAGACTGGGTCTCAGGAGGGCAGCAATGCACGCAAGAAGACTGACCGGATCCCTGGCCTGTCTCGTCGTACTGACGTTGACGGCCGCAGGCTGCGGCCTCTCCGGCGGCTCCGACGACGGTGACGCCACCGCGGGCGGTTGCAAGGTCGACAAGGGAAACGTCGGGTCGGGCAAGCTCACCGGTGACGTCAAGGGAAAGATCACTTTCCAGACGACCAACCTGAAGAAGGACTTCGGGGGCTTCTTCAACGGGGTGATCAAGGACTTCGAGAAGGCGAACCCGGGCACCTCGGTCAAGTGGATCGACGACCCCGGCGACAGCACGTTCACCCAGCGCACCGTCGCCGACGCCCAGGGCTGCACGATGCCGGACGTGATCAACATCGACGCCCCCACCGCGACCGCCCTCACCAAGGCCGGATACCTGCTCGACGTGGGCGTCAAGGACCCTGACGCCGCCAAGCCCTTCGTCCCGGCGTTCTGGAAGTCCAGCACCTACAAGGACGCCTCGGGGACGGCGGCGCACACCGTGCTGCCCTGGTACACCGGCGGCGTCCTCCTCACGTACAACACCGACATGCTGAAGAAGGCCGGGATCGATCCGGCGAAGCCGCCGAAGACCATGTTCGGGCTGTTCGCCGACTACGAGAAGATCGCCAAGTCGGCCAAGGG
The DNA here is from genome assembly GCF_036182465.1 of Streptomyces sp. NBC_00258. Lineage (NCBI taxonomy): Bacteria > Bacillati > Actinomycetota > Actinomycetes > Kitasatosporales > Streptomycetaceae > Streptomyces > Streptomyces sp. NBC_00258. The sequence goes on along the minus strand of NZ_CP108081.1, from coordinate 10,022,489 downwards.
CAAGTACTTCGCGACGATGGCCAACCCGATCTGGCGGATCCCGGCCGACTGGGACCAGATGGACATCAGGACGCTGTCCGCCGACGGCAAGTCCGCCGTCTTCGCCGACGATCCGAGGACCGCCCAGTGGGTGGCCTGGATGGCGAAGCTGTACAAGGGAGGCGCCATGCCGAAGGACTCGCTGTCCTCCAGCAACGACCCCTCCACGCCGTACAGCCAGGGCCAGGTCGCGTACGGTTCGACGAACCCGAGCTTCGTCCGTTTCGTGAAGCAGAACAGCCCGTCGGTGTACGCCAAGACCGGCGTCGGCCAGCAGCCCTTCGACGCGCTCGGCCACACCACGGCCGCCCCTCAGTACATCTCGGTCGCCGCGACCAGCAAGCACGCCCCCACCGCGCTCGCGTTCGCCAAGTTCCTCACCAACGCCGAGAACCAGACGGCCTGGTGCAAGGACCCGAACGTCGTGATCTTCCCGACGACCACGACCTCGCTGGACGACCCGTTCTTCCAGAACGCGACCGGCAGCGACCCCTTCTCCCAGGCCCGCAAGCTCGTCGCCGAGCAGCTCAAGACCACCACCGCCTACCAGACCAACATCTCGCCGGCCGTGCAGAAGGCCATCGTGTCCCAGGTGCAGCTGGCCATGCAGGGCAAGAAGAGCCCCGAGCAGGCCGTGAAGGACGCCCAGGAGAAGGCCAACGACCTGCTGAAGCAGGCAGGCTGATCGTGGCGACGCAGACCGCGAAGCCGGTGTCCGCGCCCGGTGCGGAGCACACAGCCTCCGTGCCGGGCGCGGCCCCGTCCCGCATACGCCGGCTGAGCCGGGCGGTGCTGCCCGGCCCCGCTCCCGGCGCCAACGGCGCTGCGCTGTACCGACGTTGGTGGCTGCCCTGGCTGTGGACCGCCCCCGCGATCGTCTGCGCGGTGGTCTTCGGCGTGTTCCCGTTCCTCAACACGCTCCTGCTGTCGTTCACCGACGCCAAGCCGCTCGGCGGTGCCGCGAGCTTCGTCGGGCTGGACAACTACACCCGGATGCTGGACGACTCGGACTTCTGGCTGGCGACCCGCAACAGCATCCTGTACGCGCTGATCGTCGTACCGCTGATGGTGCTGCTGCCGCTGCTGCTGGCCATCCTGGTGGAGAAGAACCTGCCCGGCATCGGCTTCTTCCGCTCCGCCTTCTACACCCCGGTGCTCGCCTCCAGCGTGGTCGTGGGTCTGAGCTGGCAGTGGCTGCTGGCCGACGACGGGCTGATCAACACCTGGCTGGAGAAGGCCCATCTGATCAGGGACGCCATCCCGTTCCTGTCCGACTCGTGGCTGATCCTGTTCTCCGCGATGGGCCTGACCCTGTGGAAGGGGCTCGGCTGGTACATGATCTTCTACCTGGCCGCGCTGGGGAACGTGCCCAAGGAACTGCACGAGGCGGCGTCCATGGACGGCGCCGGTGCGGCCCGCCGCTTCTGGCACATCACCGTGCCGGGCGTGCGGCAGGCCATGATGCTGGTCGGCACCCTCACCGGCATCGGCTCACTGCGGGTGTTCACCGAGCTGTACATGCTCGGCGGTCCCACCGGTGGCCCCGGTGGCGCGGACCGGACCCTGCCCTTCTACATCAAGGACGTCGGCCTCGACCCGATCACCGGCAACGCCGGCTACGGCTCGGCGGTCAGTGTGGCGCTGTTCCTGCTGACGCTGGGGCTGACCCTGCTGGCGCAGCGGCTGACCAGGGAGGACGAGTCATGACGACCGCGACCGAAACCTCGGCCGCGACCGAGACCGCACCGCGCAGGAGACTGCTTCCGCGCTGGCGGGACTACGGCCGTCCCCGCGAACTGGTCGTCCGCTACCTGCTGTTGTTCTTCGTGCTCGGCATCACCGTCGGACCGTTGGTCTGGCAGCTGCTGGCCTCGCTGAAGAGCACCAGCGAGGACGTCTTCGGCGCGAACGCCTCACTGTTTCCGCACGAGCCGACCCTGCGGGCCTACCGGGCGGTCTTCGACCAGGTGCCGGTGGCCACGTACATCAGGAACAGCATGTTCGTGGTCGTCCTGTCGGTCGGCAGCCAACTGCTGTTCTCCACCACGGCCGGCTACATGCTCTCCAAGCCCAACTGGAAGGGCCGCAAAGCCGTTTGGGTCGTGCTGATCGCCTCGATGATGTTCCCCTTCGAGTCGATCATGGTGTCGCTGTTCCTGAGCATCCGCGACCTGGGCCTGGTCGACAACCTGGTGGGCGTGTGGCTGCCCGGGTTCGTCGGTGCGATCAACGTCCTGCTGATGCGCGCCGCGTTCATGGCGGTGCCGCGCGAGATCGAGGACTCGGCGATGCTCGACGGCGCCGGCGAGTGGCAGCGCTTCCGGTATCTGTATCTGCCGTCCGCGTGGGGCGCGATCCTGGTGGTCACCATCAACACCTTCATCAGCGCCTGGGACGACTTCCTCTGGCCGCTGATCGTGCTGCGCTCGGAGGAACACATGACGCTGACGCTGGGTCTCTCGCGGCTGCAGAGCTCGTCGTTCGGCTATGACCAGCGGGTGGTGATGGCCGGTTCGGTGATCTCCGTCATCCCGGTGCTGGTGCTGTTCGTGATCACCCAGCGGTGGTTCTACAAGGGGGTTTCGTCGGGGGCAGTGAAGCTCTGACGGGCCGTCGTCAATCCCCGATACGCAGCACTGCCGGTACGGCGTTCAGTGCGGCCCGCGCCGACTCCGCGACGCGGATCTCCACGGTGCCTGGCAGTACGGCCGTCTCCAAGTCGGCGCCGACCTGCGCGAGTTGGTCGGCGCCGAGCGGGATGACGACCGTGCGCGTCTCACCGGGAGCGAGCTCGACACCTCTGAAGGCACGCAGTTCGAGCATGCGTGGCCACACGGGCGTGACCAGCCGGCGGATGTAGAGCTGGACGACGGTACGCCCGGCACGTTCCCCCGTGTTGGTGACGTCGACCGCGACGGTGCGCCCGGACAGGCGCGGCGGCCCGTAGTCGAAGCTCGTGTACGACAGCCCGTGCCCGAAGGAGTAGAGCGGCTCGGCACTTTCGTCGACGTAGGCCCCGTACTCGGTGTCCTTGTGGTTGTAGTACACGGGAAGTTGGGCGGCCGACCGGGGGACGGAGACGGGGAGGCGGCCGAGAGGTTCGGCGAGGCCCAGCAGTACCTCGGCGATCGCGTCGCCGCCCCACGGGCCCGGGTACCAGGCGGTGAGCAGCGCGGCCGCGCGCTCCGCCGCCTCCGGGACGGCATGCGGGCGGCCCTGCACCAGGACCACGACCGTGGGGGTACCGGTCGCCACGACGGCGTCCAGCAGGGCGTGTTGGGCCCTGCCGAGCCGCAGCCCGGCGAGGTCGACGCCCTCTCCGCAGGTCATCTCGGACACGGCGCCGAGGGCCGCGCCGTTGGCGGCGAAGTCGGTCTCGGGCGTACGTGCGCTGCTGCCGCCCAGCACGAGCACGGCAAGGTCGGAGACGCCGGCCTGGGCGATGGCCTCGGGGATGCCCGAGAGGTCGTCGCCGGTGAGCGCGCAGCCGCGGGCGTGCCGCACGTCCACGCCGGGCGGGGCGAGCCGCCGCAGCCCGTCGAGGAGACTGGCTCCGGTGCCGGGGAGCTGCGGAGCCGTGTAGTCGCCCAGTTGATGCGCGGTGGTGGCTGCGTGCGGGCCGAGGACCGCGATGCGGGACACCGTCGGGCGGACGGGCAGGACGCCCCCGTCGTCGTGGAGGAGGGTGACCGCGCCTCGGGCCAGGGCGGTGCTCAGTTCCCGGCCGCGGTCCGGGGAGGGAGCGGTCAACCGGTCGGCGGCACAAGGCCGTTCGAAGAGTCCTAGGCGGAACTTCAGACGCAGCACCCGGGCGACGGCCGCGTCGAGCACGTCCTCCTGGGCGAGTCCACGCTCGACGGCCTCTTCCAGGTGCGTGAAGCCGTCGTCCCACAGGCTGAGGTCGACGCCCGAGTTCAGTGCCAGGGCGCCGGCGGAGACCGTGTCGCCGGTGATCCGGGCCAGCCGGTCGACGGCCAGGCCGTCCGCCATGACCAGCCCCTCGAAGCCCCAGCGGCGGCGCAGCAGCCCGTCGAGGAGGGCACGGTTCCCGGCGCAGGGGGCGCCGTCGACCTCGTTGTAGGCGGCCATGACGGCGGCGGCCCCCGCCCGGACCCCGGCCAGGGCGGCGGGGAGGTGGATCTCGTGGAGTTCCCGTGGGCCGAGTTCGGACTCCGCGGAGTTGCGGCCGCCGACGGTGGCGCCCTGTCCGGCGAAGTGCTTGAGCACCACGGCGGCCTTGTCCTCGGCGAACTGCCCGTCCGCGCAACCGGGTTGCCCCTGCATGCCGCGCACCAGCGCCTCGGTGAGGCGGGCGGCCAGATACGGGTCCTCGCCGAAGCACTCCTCGGTACGGCCCCAGCGGGGGTCGCGCGCGAGGTCGAGGGCGGATACGAGGGCGACATGGCCGCCACGGGCCCGCAGTTCCGCCGCGGCATGGGCGGCGGCCTGCTCGTACAGCTCGGGGTCCCAGGTGGCTCCGACGGCGAGGTTGACCGGCAGGACCGTGCCGTCCAGGGCCATGAGGCCGTGCGGGACCTCCTCGACGAGGAGCGCCGGAATGCCGAGGCGGCTGCGTTCCATGACGTGGCGCTGCACCAGGTCGGCGAGCGTGGCGCCGTCGGCCGCGCCCACGCCGGTGGAGTGGTCCACGCCCGACCAGGCGTCTGCGCGCAGGAGTCCGTAGAGGGCGCCGAGGCCGGCGAAGCGCTCGGTCTCGGCGTACAGCGCCTCGGTGAGTTCGAAGCCGTCCGGTGTGCGGCGGTAGGCGTCCCAGCCGTACATCCGCTGGTTGAGCTGGCCGGCCTTCTCCCGCAGGGTCATGCGGGCGAGCAGATCGGCGACCCGGGCGTCGACGGCGGCGTCCGGGTCCAGATAGAGGGGGCTCTGCATGTCGTGGCCCCGGGATACCTCGGGTGTCTGCTCGGGCCGGGCGGCCGCGTGTTCCGGAGTCGGCATGCGACCGGTCCTTCCGTGCTGTTCTCGCGTGGAGCTTCGGGGGGGTACCGGTCAGGTGGCCGGAGTGGAGGGTGTCGAGCGGCCGTGTCCGAGCCGGGCGAGAGCCACGGCGCCTCGGCAGCCGTCCGCCACCCAGTCCAGCGTCAGGCCGAGACCCTTGAGGCGCTCGCTCAGAAGAGCTGTCAGGGGTCCTTCGGGGCCGAGCAGCCCGCCGGTGGCGACGATCCGCTCCCCCTGGCGGGGTTCCAGCGCGCGGAGGGGCTCCAGCAGGTGGTCCGCCGCCTCGTCGAGGATCGCCCGCGCGACGGCGTCCTCGTGCCGGGCCGCCTCGGCGACCAGCGGGGCCAGCCGGGCGAGGTGGATCGGGGGCTCGGCCATGACCGCGGGCAGCAGGTGCATGCGGTAGGCCGCGCGCCGCTCACGCGACCACTCCGGTTCGGCCGGGTGCCGCTCGCGGGCGAAGGTGCGCTCGCGGGCCGGGGTGGGAGTGGTGGCGGAGGCGTCAGCGCCGACCGATCCGCCTGCACTGGCCGGATGGCCCGCGCTGTCCGGGCCGACCTCGCCATCCGGGCGGCCCGGGCCGCCCGGGCTGTTCGTGTCCCCGGGCCGCCGCCCCTCGGCGTACGGCAGCGCCTCGGCCGGCAACCCCAGCGCCCGGCCGACCGCGTCGGCCAGCGTCGTGGGACCGCCGCGTCCGTCCGCCATGCGCAGGGCCGCCCGTACCGCGCTGCGGCCGATCCAGAAGCCGCCGCCGTCGTCCCCGAGCAGCCAGCCGTCACCGCCGACGGTCACCTCGCAGCGGCGGTCCCTGATGCGCATCGCGACCACGCCGGTGCCGGCCACCAGGGCCAGCCCGTCGGCCGGGGTGCCGCGTGCGGAGGCGAAGGCCGCCTCGATGTCGCTGCTGACGCCGACCGAATCCGCCTCGATGCCCAGGCGTCGCAGCGCGGCGGTGAGCGCGGCCAGGGCATTGAGGCGGCCGGGCTCGTCCGGGGCGGTCTCCGCCGCGCCCGCGAAACCGCCGGCCACGGCGACGACCCGGGCGCGGTCCGGCTCCGGCACCGCCTGGGCAATGGCCTCGGCCAGGTGGTCGGTGAGCAGCGGCACCGGGACGGTGAGGGCGTTCCCGGGGCCTGCGGAGCCCTGCCCGAGCACGCGGCCGTCCACGGCGGACGCCAGGACTGCGCGAGTACGGGTGCCGCCGGCGTCCAGGCCCACCACGAGATCCCGATTCCGCGGCCGATCACGCACCCGACCTGAATCCTGGTTCAAATCATTGTTCATTGGCGACCATGGTGGTTGATACATTCGCCGAGAACAAGCCCCGGCCGCGCGTCGGCACAGGTTTCCGAGGAGGACCCCATCAGCACTCCCCCCGTATCCAGCGCGCCCGCGCCCCGCTTCGGTGTGAACTACACGCCCCGCCGCGGCTGGTTCCACTCCTGGCACGACTTCGATCCGGCCCACGCCCGTGAGGACCTCGCCCAGATAGCCGGGCTCGGCCTGGACCACATCCGCGTCTTCCACCTCTGGCCGCTCCTGCAGCCCAACCGCACACTGATCCGAACCGCGGCCGTCGACCAGCTGGTCCAACTCGTCGACCTGGCGGCCGAGGCCGGTCTCGACGTCCTCGTGGACGGAGTGCAGGGCCATCTGTCGAGCTTCGACTTCTATCCGGAGTGGACCCGCAGCTGGCACCACCGCAACGTCTTCACGGACCCCGAGGCCATCGAGGCCCAGGCGGAGCTGCTGCGTGTCCTCGGCCGCGCGCTCGCCGGCCGGCCCAACCTCATCGGTCTCCAGCTCGGCAACGAGCTCAACAACCTGGTCGAGCACAATCCGGTGACCGTCGAGGAGGTGGACCACTACCTCGACACGCTCCTCGCCGCCGCCAGGGAAGGTCTGTCCGCGGCTCCGCCCGGCCGTCTCGTCACGCACTCCGCGTACGACGCGGCCTGGTACGGCGACGACCACCCGTTCACCCCGGAGGCCTCGGCTCGCAAGGGCGATCTGACCACCGTCCACCCGTGGGTCTTCTCGGGCGACTGCGCACGCCGTTACGGCCCCCTCTCACCGCAGGTGCTGCACCTCGCCGAATACGGCGTGGAACTCGCCAAGGCCTACGCCGAGGACGTGACGCGGCCGGTCTGGGCGCAGGAGACCGGCGCGCCCGAGCCGCACATCCCGGCGGCCGACGCCCCCGAGTTCGCGCGGGCCACCGTGCTGAACGCCTCGGAGTGCTCGGGGCTGTGGGGCGTGACCTGGTGGTGCTCCCACGACGTGGACCGCTCCCTGGCCGACTACCCGGAGCTGGAGTACACCCTGGGCCTCTTCGACTCCTCCGGCCGCGCCAAGCCGATCGCCACCGCGTTCGCCGACGCCGCCGCCGAGGTGCGCGCCAAGCCCCGGCCCGCACAGCCGCGGGACCTGGCCCTGGTCCTGGACTGCACGCCCGCCACCCGGTCCGTCTCGGGTCCGGGCGGCGCGTACTTCGAGGCGTGGATGTGGCTGCGGAGCCAGGGCGTCCGCCCGACGGTGGTCCTGGCCTCACACGCGGACGACGCCGAGTACCTCGCGGCCCGCGGAATCACGGATCTCGTACGGAATCCGTGACCGCGCCGGCCGCCGAAGTGGTGAATGTGACGGGACACGGATGCCGGTCGAGGCCATGGTGACGGAAGCCGGCCGAGGCGGCGGAGCGTGCCGGTGAGCGGCTACTCGCCCGCCAGCGCCTCCGCCAGGGCCCGCAGGTTGGCCCGGCCCCGTCCGTACGAGCACAGGTAGTCCCCGCCCTCGGGGAGCCCGGTGGAGACGCGGACGGCGTCCGGCCGTCGGGCCAGCAGGGAGTCGCGGAGGCGGGCCTGCCAGGGGTGCAGCCCGGCGTCGTGGGTGGCAACGATCAGCGGGGAGCCCTCGGACCATCGCAGGATCCCGGTGACGAGGGCGCCCGGGTCGGCCGGCTCCCCGGTGACCGCGGTTCCCGAGGCCGTGGGGTCGACGGCGCGCAGCTCGGTCAGCAGGTCCTCGCCGCCCCAGTTGAGCGCGGGGTGCGGCGACGGGAACAGGTCGACGACATGGGCACCCGACACGGGGGGCCGGGCGGGCCGGCCGCGTACGGCCCGGCGGGCCGCCTCCGCTCCGGCCTCCGCGTCCCATGCGGCGACCGTGCCCGGAGCGGCCGGTGTCGCGTACCGCTCGGCGAGGCGGCGGACCCGTCCGGCGGCTTCCCACACGCGCTCGTCGGGCAGCGCTCCGGTGCGCAGCGCGTCCAGGACCGCGTCACGGCAGGCCAGCGTGGTCTCCAGTTCCGGTACGGCGACGATGACCTGGTCGGCTCCCGCGGCGAGGGCGATCCGGGCCCCGGCGGCCTCTCCGTAGCGGTCGGCGATCGCCTTCATCTCCAGCGCGTCGCTGACCAGCACCCCGTCGAAGCCGATCTCGTCGCGGAGCAGATCGCGCAGGACGCGGCGGCTCAGCGTGGCCGGGCGGTTCGGGTCGAGCGCCGGGAACACGACATGGGCGCTCATGAGCATCGGAACGCCCGCGGCGACGGCCGCGCGGAACGCTTCGAGGTCGGGGAGCAGTTCGTCGTACGGCCGCGGGTCGACGGCGGTGTCGTGGTGGCTGTCGGTCACGGTGCCGCCGTGGCCGGGGAAGTGCTTGGCGCAGGAGGCGACGCCGCGGGCCTCGGTGGCGGTGATCCACGCCCGCAGGTGTCGGCCCACGAGCTCGGGATCGGCACCGAAGGAGCGGGTGCGCACGATCGGGTTGTCCGGGTGGTGCTGGAGGTCGGCGACCGGCGCGTAGGAGGCGGTGATGCCGAGGGTGGCGAGGTGTCCGGCCAGCGCGTCGGCGCAGCGGGCGGTCAGGTCCGTGTCGTCGACGACACCGAGCGCGAAGTTGCCGGGAACGTCGGGCGCGCCCGCGCCCACCAGGTGGCCGATGCCGCCGCCCTCGTTGTCGATGCCGACGATCAGGTCGGGGCGTATGGCCCGCAGTTCGTCGGTGAGCCGGCGCACCTGTTCGGCGTCGCGCACGTTGCGGGTGAAGAGGATGACTCCGCCGAGACCCCGGTCGACGAGCCGTTTCAGCGTGGCGGGGACGCTCGCGGTCCCGTCGAAACCGGCGACGAGGCAGCGGTGGGCGGCCTCGTCCAGGTCGACGGGCAGCCCGGGACCGTCGAACGCGGCGGGCAGGGGATGGATCACGTCGACTGTCCTCCGGTCGGATGACGGATCGGATGATGTGAGCCACCAAAACATAACCCGAAGGTGAATCAATCAACCAGCCCCGTTGACGCAACGTATCCACCGCACCACGCAGGGCGGTGGTCCGGAACGATCTCCTTACGCGGGCCTGACGCCCGTCCGTCGCCCTCGGTAGGGTCCGCGACAGCGGTCAGGACCTGGTCCGGTACGCCTCGAAGCGATGAGGAGTGATGCACGGTGATCCCATCCGCCCCGCGCGTGGAGCTGACGCCCGCCGCCGCCGAGCTGCTGCGCCGACTGCGGGCCGCCCACGGTCCGCTGATGTTCCATCAGTCCGGCGGCTGCTGCGACGGCAGCGCGCCCATGTGCTACCCGGAGGGCGAGTTCCGGACGGGTGATTCCGATGTGCTGCTCGCCTCGCTGGCCGTCGAGGGCGTCGACGAGCCGGTGACGTTCTGGATGTCGCGGAGCCAGTACGAGGTGTGGAGTCACACCCGGCTGATCGTCGACGTGGTGGAGGGGAGGGGCAGCGGTTTCTCGCTGGAGGCACCCGAAGGGGTGCGTTTCCTGACCCGTTCGCGCCTCGTCGGCACGTAGTCGTCGTCACGCCACCTGCTCTGTGGTGAACTCCCTTGTGTCCTGGGCCATTTGAGGAGACAGCGGAGAGAGCAGGGGCAGCGTGAGACGACGCACCGGACGACTCAGAACCGCACTGACGGTTGTAGCGGCATGGAGCGCACTGGCCGGTGCCGCCCTGGCAGGGGCGGCACCGGCCAGTGGCGCACCGGACGGCGGCCCGCCGGGTTTCCAGCGGCTCGCACCCGGCGTGCGCTACACCGAGTTCGACATTCCGGCCGCCAAGGGCGTGGCGCACGCACATGTGCTCAGCGTCGATCTCCGCAATCCGCGGGTGAGTGTCGACCTGCTCCACCCCGGCGCGGTGGCCGCGCGGGCCCCCGTGTCACGGCTGACCGACGCACAGGGGGCCGTCGCGGGCGTCAACGGCGACTTCTTCAACATCACCGAGACCCAGCATCCGGGGGTCGAGGCGACCGGCGCGCCCGTCGGTCCTGCGATCGCGGGCGGGCGCACACTCAAGGCGGCGGTCCCGGACGGCCAGCGCTTCGGCCCGGCCCTGCCGCCCGGCACGAGCACCCGGGACGTACTCGGCGTGGGCACGGACCATCGGGCCCGCCTCGACAGCCTGGCCCTCGACGGGTCGGTCGCCACCACCGAGACACGGCTTCCGCTCGGCGGTCTCAACCAGTACGCGCTGCCGGTCGGTTCCGTCGGCGCGTTCACCTCGGACTGGGGCAGCCCCTCTCGGGTGCGGGCCACCTGCGGGACCGACACCGACCGGGCCGCGCCCTGCAGCACGGACACCTATGAGGTGATCGTCCAGGACGGCCGGGTCGTGTCATCGGCCGACACACCCGGCAACGGACCCATCGCTTCCGGCACCACCGTCCTGGTCGGCCGGGAGGCGGGCGCCCAGCAGCTGCGGAAGCTGTCGCTCGGTGAGCGGGTCGTGGTGCGGCACCGGCTGGTGGCGGCCGCGTCGAGGATCCCGTACCGGTTCGTGATCGGCGGCTATCCGGTCCTCAGGGGCGGCCGACCGCTCGCGGGTCTCGACACCACGACCGCTGCCGTACGGACCGCCGCGGGCATCTCGGACGGCGGCCGCCGGCTCCTGCTGCTCGCACTGGACGGGGCACCCGAGTTCCGCACCGGACTCACCATCGCGGAAGTCGCCGGCACCATGCGGCAGTTGGGTTCCGTGGACGCCTTCAGCCTCGACGGCGGCGGCTCCAGCACACTGGCCGCCCGGGAGCCGGGCTCGACGACGGCGACCGTGCGCAACCATCCCAGCGGCGGGGCGGAGAGGCCGGTGCCCAACGGGATCGGGGTGTTCTCACGGTCCTGATCCGGGCGCCGCACCTCTGCCGCGGGCTCACGGCCTGAGGCTGCTGACGACGTCGGCGGTCGCCGTGAGCCCGTTGTGGATGGTCGGCGCCATGCTCGTGCTCGCGAGATAGAAGCCGAGCAGCACGCAGACCACGGCGTGCGAGAGCTTCAGCGCGCCGTTGCGGAGGAAGACCACCGCAAGGATCAAGAGCAACAGGACCACAGAGATGGAAATGGCCATCGTCAACCTCCTCCGCCACGTCCACACCGCGGCTTTCGGCCGCAAGTGTGGCGTAGCGGGGGGTTCGTACGGGCGGCTGACGTGTCCGCCGAACGTGTGTTGACTGCGTGTGAAAGCGCTGGGCTACGCCCGTCGGTTGGTGATCGATGGACTACGCCCGCTCGTGGACCTGCTTGTGGGCGTCCAGGAACGCTTCGAGGCCCGCGAGGTCGTCGGTGTTGAGGTGGTCGGCGTCGGCGGCGAGGAGTTCGCCCCAGACCGCGTCACGGGCGGGACCCGCCAGATCCGGGGTGGCCCAGAAGCGGACCTTCTGCCGTCGGGAGTGCGCCGCCGCGATGATGCCGCGCAGCTTCTGGCGCTCCACCTCGGGGAACGCTCCGACGCCCTGCCAGGTGAAGTTGAGCGTCCAGTTGTCGCTGATCAGCGGGATGAAGGAGGCCGGGGCCGGGACGGGGGCCAGCAGGTCGAGGAGGCGGCCGTCGTAGAAGGCCCGCCGCACGCTCTGGGCCTCCATCGGGACACGGGCCGCGCGGTCGCCGGAGATCACGGCCGTCACCGCTCCGGGGAAGACCCGGCCGTGGGCGTACGTCGTGAACAGGTGCCGGTAGCGGCGCAGTTGGCGGTCGAGCTCCAGGTACGTGGACGCGCCCTCGGTCTTGATGTCGATGAGCAGCTGGAGCGGCTTGCGCTGCCCCCGGTACACCGAGCCGCGGTTGGCTTTCACACGGGCGGCGAGGGGGGCGAGGTAGAGGGATTCCAGCGTCCGGGTCGGGTCGAGTTCGACCGGGTCGTGGGCGACCAGCAGTTGCTTCCCGACGAGGAAGATGTCCGACTCGACGCTCCCGAAGCGGTGGCCGAGCGCGTCGAGGAGGGGACGGGGGTGGAGGTAGTCGTTGTGCGCGTGGGCGCGCCAGAGCGGGCGCGGACGGTGCCCGCCCTCGGTCGCCTGCGCGTACGCGGGCACGGCGACGCTGCCCGCCACTGCGGCGGCGAGGGTGGTGAGGGCTCTGCGACGGGTGGTGAGGGCCATGTCTGCCTCCCTGAGAGTGCCGTATGGGCCTCAGCGAGTATCGGTCCTCACGGGGTTCAAGGAGCAGGGCCGTGCGGGGAGTTGGCCGGACTGCCGCTGTGCGTTCACTTCGCCCGACCGCCTCCGGCGGACGTTCACACCGAGGTCAGCTCGGCCCAGCCGACCGTCCGGTCGCACCACCGCTCCAGCAGCACCCGGTCGTGCCCGACGGCCAGCAGTCCGGCCCCGCTCTCCCGCCGGTAGGTCTCCACGACGCCGACCAACGCGGCCGTGGTCGAGGCGTCGAGCATCGCCGTCATCTCGTCGCAGACGAGCCAGCGCGGCCGCAGCGCGAGCGCCCGCGCGAGACAGGCCCGCTGCAGCTGCCCATCGCTGACCTCGTGCGGCCGGCGGGCCAGCAGGTCCGCTCCGAGCCCCACGGTTTCGGCCAACTCCCGTACGCCGTCCGCTGCTTGCCCGGTGGCCCGGAACGGCTCGGCGATCAGGTCCGCGAGCCGCAGTCGCGGGTCCGCCGAGAGGCGTGGCTGCTGGAAGACGACCCCGAAGGCGGTGCGCTGGGCGCGCGGAGCGCGATGACGCCAGCCGCGGGCGGGCTCGCCGTCCATGACGACCTCGCCGGAGTCGGGCCGGTGCAGCAGGGCGGCGACCCGGGCCAGCGTGGACTTGCCGCAGCCGCTGGGGCCCTGGAGCCCAACGGCCTCCCCGGCGCTCACGGTCAGTGAGACCTCGCGGACGACGGGGGCGCGCCGGTCGTACCCGGCCGTGACGGACCGCAGCTCAAGCACGCGCCACCTCCGCGTGATCCAGCCGGCCCACGTGGTGGCAGGCCACACCCGCCTCGAACTCCGGCAGGACACGGCACGCCTCGCTCACCCGTCCGCACCGCGCGGCGAAAGCACACCCCTCCGGGAGCGCGCCGAGTTCCGGCGGCATGCCCGGGATCGGCGTGAACTCCCGCTCGGGGAGGGCGTTCAGCAGACCGCGTGCGTACGGATGCCGCGGCCCCGGCGCGCCGAAGAACTCGGCCGCGTCGGCGATCTCCACCACGCGCCCCGCGTACATCACGGCGACCCGGTCGGCGATCCGCTCGGCCGCCGCCAGGTCGTGGGTGATCAGCAGCAGGGCGCGGTGGTCCCCTGTGTGACGGCGGAGTTCGTCGACGGTGCGCTCGACGAGGTCGCGGTCGAGCCCGGTGGTCGGCTCGTCGGCGAGCAGCAGGGGCGCGTCACCGACGAGGGCGAGTGCGGTGGCGGCCCGTTGGGCGAGCCCGCCGGACAACTCGTGCGGGTAGCGGTCGAGATGGTCCACGGGGAACGCGGCCCGCTCCGCGGCCGCGGCCACCGCGCCCTCCCCCGGAGTCCCCGTCAACTCCCGTACAGCCTCGGCAAGTTGGGACCGTACCGTCCGCACCGGCGTGAGGTGCGCCGCGGGACTCTGCGGTACGAGTCCGACGCGCCGCCCGCGGACCTCTCGGGCGAGCACCCGCTCGTCCGCGGCCAGCAGGTCGAGGCCGTCGCCGCCGAGCAGGGCCGAACCCGCCACCGAGGCGTTGCCCGGCAGCAGGCCCAGCAGCGCGGAGGCGAGCACCGACTTTCCGCAGCCGCTCTCGCCGACGAGGGCCAGGCACTCCCCCGCCGCGAGGTCGAAGGAGACGTCCGTGACGGCCCGTACGTAGGCCCGGTCGCGCATCCGGAATCGTACGGAGAGCCCCTGTACCGACAGGACGTTCGCGCCATCGGCTTCCGGTGTCACAGCATCAGCTCCGATCGGCTTCGTGGGTTGAGCCGTTCGCGCCAGGCGCCCGCGAGCCCCGCGATGGCGAGGGTGGCGGCGACGGCGCACAGCCCGGGGAAGAGGGTGGGCCACCAGTCCCCGGCGAGCAGCGAGCCGCGCGCGCTCTGCACCAGCGTGCCGAGGCTGGCCTGATGGGTGGGCAGCCCCAACCCGAGGAAGGACAGGGCGGATTCGTGCCAGACGGCGTGCGGCACCATGAGGACGGCGGCGAGTCCGGCCTGGGGCAGCACACCGGGCAGCAGGTGCCGCACCGCCACCCGGTAGCGCGAGGCGCCGCCCGAGATCGCGGCGTCGACGTACGGGCGGGAGCGCAGGGAGAGGATCTCCGCGCGGACGATCCGGGCCGTCGACAGCCAGTGGGTGAGTGCCACCGAGACGACGACCGGCCACACACCGGGCCGGAACATGGCGACGATGAAGATGCCGAGGAGCAGGTGCGGCACGGACGCGAACACGTCCACGAGTCGCATCAGCAGCCGGTCGGCCCATCCTCCGAACGCGCCCGCGACCGCGCCGACGACAGTGCCGACCACGGTGGACACGACGGCCGCCACCACGCCGACCAGCAGCGAGACCCGCAGTCCGTAGACACAGCGCAGCAGCAGGTCCCGTCCCACGTCGTCGGTGCCGAACGGGTGGGCCAGGGAGGGTGGTTGGAGCTTGGCGGCCAGGTCCACGGCCTGCTGGTCGAGCTGGACGAGGGGCGGCACGAGGAGCACGGCCAGCACGATCACGGCCACGACGGCGGCTGAGCCGCGCACCCGCCACACGCGCGTGGAACGCCGTACGACCGCGCGCGTGCGCCACACCTCAGCCGTCTCGCCGACCTCGGTCACCCCAGTAGCCCTCGTCGTCGTCTCAGCCATCGAAGCCCACCCTCGGGTCCGCGAGCCCGTACAGCAGGTCCGCGAGGAGGTTCCCCACCAGTACGGCGATCGTGGCGAGCACGGTCAGTGCGGCGAGCAGCGGGAAGTCGACGGAGGTGGCCGCCTCGACGGTCGCCGCGGCGATGCCGGGCCAGCTGAAGACGGTCTCCACGAGCAGCGCCCCGGTGATGAGTTCGGGCACGCGTGAGCCGACGAGCGTGAGCACCGGCAGCATCCCCGAGCGCAGGGCGTGCCCCAACAGGACGGTGCGCTCGGCGAGTCCACGCGCACGCGCGCCACGTACGGGGTCCTCCTGGAGTGCGTCGCCGACCCCCTGTCGGACGTACAGCACGAACCACGGCAGCTGGGAGAGGGCCAACACGCTTGCGGGCAGCACGAGATGGCGTGCGACCTGCCCGGCCGTGACGACCGTGCTGCCGGTGTCCGTCAGACCGCCCGCGGGCAGCACACCCAGTTTCAGGGCGAAGAACCACATCACGAGCAGGCCCAGCCAGAACGGCGGCGCGGCCTCCAGGGTGTACGCGAGCGAGGTGACGGCCCTGTCGGTCCAGCCGCCCGGCCGGCGCGCGGCGAGGACGCCGAGAACGCCGCCCAGCAGGACGGCCACGAGGAAGGCTGCGGAGGCGAGCAGCACGGACCAGCCGACGCGTTCGGCGATCACGTCGGCGACCGGCTGGCGCAGGGCGCTGGAGTCGCCGAGGTCGCCCTGCACGGCGGACGTCAGCCAGTTCCACCATCGAGTGACGAGCGGCTCGTCGGCACCGAGGTTCGCGCGCAACTGGTCCAGGGTCTCCTGCGAGGCGCTGAGTCCGGCCGTGCCCGCGTAGGCCTTGACGGGGTCGAACGGGGAGGCCGCGGCGATCGCGAAGACCCCGAACGTGACGATCCCGAGGACAGGGACTGCGAACAGGGCCCGCCGTCCCGCCAGCCGCGCCATGGGCCCCCACGGCGGACGGCTCACGGCCGCCAGTCCTCGACGTTCCACCACGGGCCCGCCGCCAGACCGTGGTCGTGCGGTTCGACCTGCGTGGACAGTTCGCCGAAGCGGTCGTCGACCACGTAGAGGTGGTCGATGTGGGTCAGGAAGGTGTAGCCGGGGTTCTTCACCAGCTCGCGCTGCACGGTGTCGTAGGCGGCCTTGCGCTGGGCCGGGTCGTCGCTCTCGCGGCCGTTCTTCAGCGCGCGGTCGACGGTGGCGTTGTCGTACCGGCCCATGTTGTTGAAGCCGTCGCCCGCGAGGTCCGACCTGAGGAGCGGGTACTGGTCGAAGTCGGGGTCGGCAGGTGAGCCGCCGCCCGCGAGCACCGCGTCCTTGGGCATGCGCGGCTCGATGACCTCCCAGGTGCCCGCCTGCACCTCGACCTCGACGCCGATCTTCTTGGCGTCGGAGGCGTAGGCGAGGGCGTGGTCCTGACGGAGCTTGTCGCCCGAGACGTACCAGAGCGGGAAGCTGGCGCGGACGCCGTCCTTGACGCGGATGCCGTCCTTGCCCGGCTTCCAGCCGGCCGCGTCGAGGATCGTCCGCGCCTTCTTCGGGTCGTACGTCCGCTCGGTGCCCTCGGTGAACCATTCGCTGTCGGTCGGGACGGGCCCGTGGGCCACCTTGCCGGCGCCTTCGAGGATGCCGTCGACCATGGCCTTGCGGTCCACGGCGATGTCGAGGGCGCGGCGCACGGCGGTGTTCCCGGTGACCTTGTTGCCGGTCGGCAGGGTGACCGTGCGGTAGTCGAAGCTCTTGGCCGCGTACGTCTTCTGCCCCGACCCCTGGAAGGCCTTGGCGAGGTTCGGCGGCAGGATCGCGCCGTCGAGGTCGCCGGAGCGCAGCCGGGTGGCGCGTACGTCGTCGTCCTTGATGATCGCCATGGTGAAGCGCTCGATCTTCGGAAGTCCGCCCCAGTAGCCGGAGTTGGCCTCCAGGACGAGCTGCTCGCCCTTGGACCACTTGGCCAGCCTGTAGGGTCCGGTGCCGACGGGCTTCGTCCCGAACGACCCGGTGTTGACGTCCTGGCCGCCGGCCAGGTGCTCGGGTGCGATGGGCAGCACCGTGCGCTCCGCGAAGGGCGCGTAGGGGTACTTGAGCCGGAAGACGACCGTGTCGGCGCCCTTCGCCTCGACGCTCTCGATCGCGTCGAGTTCGCCCTTGGAGGGGTTGTTGGTCTTCTCGTCGAGGATGGTCTCGTAGGTGAAGACGACGTCGTCTGCGGTGAACGGCTCGCCGTCGCTGAACTTCACGCCCTTGCGCAGCGCGTACGTGTACGTGCGGCCGTCGTCGCTCACCCGGGGCAGCGCGGCGGCGAGTGCGGGCTTCAGCTTCAGGTCGGCGTCGTGGGTGAGCAGGCCGTCGAAGATCTTGGAGTTGCCGTCCTTGCCGAAGCCGAGGAGCGGGCTGAGGGTCTCGGGTTCGTAGGCGATGCCGACGACGGCCGAAGTCGCCGCACCCCCGCTCTCCCCTTCGCCGGGCGCCGAACACGCGGAGGCGACGGTCGCCAGAGCGGCGGCCGTCGCCAGGGTGCCCATGCCTCGTATCGATCGGGCCCTCATGCCGCCCCCACCCCTAATGAACATCAACAGTTATTGCGAACAGTTCGCAATTATGCATGATGAGGGAGTTGGGTAAAGCGAAGGCCCGCTCCTGTCCGGGGGGGTCGGAGCGGGCCTTCGTGCCGTGGGCGGGCGTGAATCAGGGGAGATCAGGGGGCCTGGAGGTCCACCAGACCCGCCAGCGCCTCGCGGTGGGCACCCGCCGTTCCGTACGCGATCGAATCGGCCTTGGCGCGCTTCAGGTACAGGTGGACCGGGTGCTCCCAGGTCATGCCGATACCGCCGTGCAGCTGGACCGCCTCCTCGGCGGCGTGCACCGCGACGGGTGAGGCGTAGGCCTGGGCGACGGCGACCGCCACATCGGCGTCCGGACTCCCGGCGGCCAGCGCGTCGGCTGCGTTGCGGGCCGCGGCGCGAGTGCCCACGACCTCCTGCCACAGTGCGGCGAGCCGGTGCTTGAGCGCCTGGAAGCCACCGACCGGGCGGTTGAACTGCTTGCGCTCCTTCAGATAGCGGACCGTCTCCGTCAAGCACCAGTCCGCGAGGCCGAGTTGCTCGGAGACGAGCAGCCCGGCTCCGGCGCGCAGGGCACGCCGTACGGCCGGTGCGGCGTCCGGGGTGAGGAGGCGCGCCGGGGCCCCGTCGAGGGTGACCGTGGCGACCGGCCGGGTCAGGTCGAGGGAGACCTGCGGGGTGACCGTGACGCCGTCGGCACCGGCGTCCACGGCGTACAGACCGCCGTCCTCCGCAGGCACGAGCAGGACGTCCGCGGCGACCGCGTCCGCGATGCCGGTCAACTCCCCGTGCAGAGCGCCGCCTTCGTGGCGTACGGACTTGTAGGGCGCCCCTGGCCCGGCGGGCAGCGCCACCGCGAGCGCGCCGATCGTACGGCCGGACGCGAGAGCGGTGAGCAGCTCGACGGCCTCGTCGGACCCGCACGCGAGCAGCGCCTCGGTCGCGACCACGGCACTCGTCAGATACGGGACGGGGGCGACCGCGCGGCCCAACTCCTCCACGACGACGGCGACTTCGCGGTGCGTGGCACCCTGGCCGCCCTGCGCCTCGGGGACGAGGAGGCCCGCGAGGCCCATGCCGTCCGAGAGGGCCTTCCACAACTCGGGATCGTGCGGGCGGTCCGACTCCGTGCGGGCGATGACGCCCGGCGCGTCGCAGTGATCCGTGAGGAGGTCGCGGACGGCGGCGCGCAGCGCCTCTTCCTCTTCCGAGTACAGCAGATCGGGGGCGCTCATCGGGCGAGGTCCTTCCAGGCGACGTCCTTGTCGGTGCGCGGCTCGGAGGGCAGGCCCAGCACGCGTTCGGCGACGATGTTGAGCAGGACCTCGCTGGTCCCGCCCTCGATGCTGTTGCCCTTGGAGCGGAGGTAGCGGTACCCGGCGTCACGGCCGGTGAAGTCGACGAGTTCGGGACGGCGCATCGTCCAGTCCTCGTACAACAGGCCCTCCTCGCCGAGGAGTTCGACCTCCAGGCCGCTGATCTCCTGGTTGAGGCGGGCGAACGCGAGCTTCATGCCGGAGCCCTCGGGGCCCGGCTGGCCCGCGACGAGCTGCTGGCGCAGGCGTTCGCCGGTGAGCCGCGCGACCTCGGCCTCGACCCACAGAGTGAGCAGCCGCTGGTGCAGGTCGTGGGTGCGCAGGTCGGGGCGCTCGCGCCAGGTCTTGGAGACCGGGCCGATCATGCCGCCCTCGCGCGGGATGCGCATGCCGCCGATGGAGACGCGCTCGTTCATGAGCGTGGTCTGTGCGACCCGCCAGCCGTCGCCGACCTCGCCGAGGCGGTGCGCGTCGGGGATGCGGACGTCGGTGAGGAACACCTCGTTGAACTCGGCCTCGCCGGTGATCTGGCGCAGCGGCCGCACCTCGACACCGGGATCGGTCATGTCGCAGATGAAGTAGGTGATGCCGCGGTGCTTGGGCGCGTCCGGGTCGGTGCGGGCGATGAGGATGGCCCAGCGGGCGAGGTGGGCGCTGGACGTCCACACCTTCTGCCCGTTGACCACCCAGTCGTCGCCGTCACGCACCGCACGGGTACCGAGCGCCGCCAGGTCGGAGCCCGCGCCCGGCTCGCTGAACAGCTGGCACCAGACCTCCTCGCCGACCCAGAGGGGCCTGAGGAAGCGGCTCTTCTGCTCCTCGGTGCCGAAGCCGAGGATCGTCGGCGCGGCCATGCCGAGGCCGATGCCGATGCGCCGCGGGTCGTTGTCGGGCGCGCCCGCGGCCTCCAACTCGGCGTCCACGACGCCCTGGAGGGAACGCGGGGCACCGAGTCCGCCGAGGCCCTTCGGGTAGTGCACCCAGGCGAGTCCCGCGTCGAACCGCGCCTTGAGGAAGTCGAGGCGGTCGGTCGTCGCCGGCGGCTGCGCGGCCAGCAACTCCTGGGTGCGGCGGCGCAGTTCGGTGGAGTCGGGTGTCGTGCTCGCGGCGTCGGTCATCCGGCCGCTCCGCTCTCAAGAGCGGGCACCACGGCGACACGGCCGGTGGTGACGCCGTCGGCGACCCGCTGCACCGCGGCGGCGGCCCCGCTCAGCGGCACCCGCTCGCTGACGAGCGGCTTGATCCCGCCCCTGGCGGCCAGCTCGGTCAGCTCCTCGTGGCAGCGCAGGACCAGCTTCGGGTCCTTGGTGTTGTAGAGGCCCCAGTGCAGGCCCAGGATCGAGTAGTTCTTCACCAGCGCGTGGTTGAGGCCCGGGCTCGGGATGCTGCCGCTCGCGAAGCCCACGACCACGATGCGGCCCTCGAAGGCCACGACCTTGGTGGACTGCGTGTAGGCGTCGCCACCGACGGGGTCGTAGATCACGTCGGCGCCCCGGCCTCCGGTGGCCTCCTTCACCGCGGCGACGACGTCCTCGGCACGCCGGTCCACGACGATGTCACAACCCAGCTCACGGGCGACGGCCGCCTTGTCCGCACCGCCCACGACGCCGATGACCTTGGCGCCCGCGGCCTTCCCGAGCTGCACGGCCGCGCTGCCGACCCCTCCGGCGGCAGCGTGGACGAGCAGCGTCTCGCCGGCCTCCAGGCGAGCCCGCCGGTGCAGCCCGAACCAGCCGGTCTGGTAGCCGATGTGCAGCGCGGCGGCCTCGGCATCGTCCAGCGCGGCGGGGGCGGGCAGGACAGCGGCGGCGTCCGCGACGGCGTACTCGGCGAAGCCGCCGTACGGCAGCGCCGGGTTGGCGATGACGCGCCGACCGTCCTCGGTCTCGCCGCAGATCTCCACGCCCGGCGTGAACGGCAGGGGCGGCCTGACCTGGTACTGCCCGCGGCACATCAGGGCGTCCGGGAAGTTGATGTTCGCGGCGCGCACCTTGAGCAGGACCTGGCCGTCACCGGGCGTGGGCCGCTCCACGTCCTCAAGCCGCATCACCTCGCTCGGCTCGCCGATCTCGTGCACTTGCCATGCCTGCATGCCGGGCCTCCACGGGACTGCTTCATCTGACCGGGGTCGATTGCATACTAAGCGGTCGCTTGCCCCTCTGGGAACACTCCGCGTAGGCCGTTGTCAGTCGGCTTCGCCACGCTTCTTCGGGCGCGCCCGCACATGCATCCGCTCCCCCTGCCGCCCGAAGAGGCTCAGGAACTCCACCGGCCCCTCCCCCGTCGACCCGAACCAGTGGGGCACACGCGTGTCGAACTCGGCGGCCTCCCCCGCGCCGAGTACGACGTCGTGCTCGCCGAGCACCAGGCGCAGCCGCCCGGACAGCACGTACAGCCACTCGTAGCCCTCGTGCGTCCGCGGTTCCGGCTCCAGTTTCCGCTGCGGTTCGAGCACCTTGTAGGCCTGGAGGCCGCCTGGCTGGCGGGTGAGCGGCCAGTGGGTGCGGCCGTAATGGACGATGGGCTTCGGCGCCCGGATACGGGGGTCACCGACCTGCGGGGCCCCGACCAGTTCGTCGAGGGGCACCTGGTGGGCACGGGCGATGGGCAGCAGGAGCTCCAGGCTGGGTTTGCGCAGCCCGGACTCCAGGCGGGACAGGGTGCTCACGGAGATTCCGGTGGCGGAGGACAGCCCCGCGAGGGTGGCGCCCCGCTCCTTGCGAATGCGGCGCAGCCGCGGTCCGACTTCCGCGAGGACGTCGTCGGTGCCGGTGCCGGCGTCCGCGCCGGTCTCCTCGTGGCTCTGGTGCTCGTCGTGCTCACTCATCCCCTCATTGCAGTTTCGGCAAAGATGTTTGTCAATACGGCAGGAGCTGCGCGACCTTCTCAGTGGAGGTGGTCACCATGACCGAGAGGTACGAAGTGGTCGTCGTCGGAGGCGGCGCGGCCGGACTGTCCGCCGCGCTCGTCCTGGGACGCGCACGGCGGAGTGTGCTCGTGATCGACACGGGCGAGCCGCGCAACGCGCCCGCCGCGCACATGCAGGGCTATCTGTCGCGGGACGGCATGTCGCCGGCGGAGTTCCTCGCCGTGGGACGCGAGGAGATCGCGCGCTACGGCGTCGGACTCGTCCGGGACCGGGCGGTGGACGTGGCCAAGGACGCGGACGGGGAGTTCGACGTGACGCTCGAAGGCGGGCGCACGGTGCACGGGCGCAGGCTGGTCGTCGCCACCGGCCTCGCGGACGAACTGCCGAAGGTGCCGGGTGTCGCCGAGCGCTTCGGGCGGGACGTACTGCACTGCCCCTACTGCCACGGCTGGGAGGTACGGGACCAGGCCTTCGGCGTGCTCGCCACGACACCGATGGGCGTCCACCAGGCGCTGATGGTCTCCCAGTGGTCGAAGGACGTGACCCTCTTCCTGCACACGGTCGCCGAGGACGAACTCGCGGACGAGGATCTGCGCAGGCTCGCCGCGGCGGGAGTCGACGTGGTGCCCGGCGAGGTCGCCGGGCTGGCCGTCGACGACGACCGGCTCACCGGGATCCGGCTGGCGGACGGCACGACGCACGAGCGCTCGGTCCTGTTCGTCGCACCCCGGGCCGTCCCGCGCACCGGCCTCCTGGAGCGGCTCGGCGCCGAGCTGCAGGAGACACCGTTCGGCACGTACGCCGTGGTCGACGCGACGGGTCTGACCAGCGTGCCCGGCGTCTGGGCGGCGGGCAACGCGATCGGTTTCGGCGAGCAGGTGGTGAACGCGGCGAGCGGCGGCTACCGGGCGGGAGCCACGATCAACGGCGAACTGCTCTTCACGGACCTCGACGCGGCCGTGCGGACGTAGCCCGAAGCGGGCCGCAGTACACCGCAGCACCCCGAAGCCGACCCCCCGGACGCGGGCCGTGCGGGCGCCGGCCGAAGACGCGGCCGGGCAGGCGCGAACCGAAGGAGCAGCCGTGCGGGCGCCGGCCGAAGACTCCGCCGTGCGGGTGTGGATCGGGCGCCTCCGTTGCACCATGGCTGCATGCTGCTGCACCGGCTCGCCCGTGTGTCCCAGGAGGTCGCCGCCACCTCGGCGCGGTCCCGGAAGACGGCTCTGCTCGCGGAGCTGTTCCGGGACGCCGAGGCGGACGACGTGCCGATCGTCATCCCGTATCTGGCGGGCCGACTCCCCCAGGGGCGGCTCGGCATCGGCTGGAAGATTCTCAGCACGCCCGTCCCGCCCGCCGCGGAGCCCACGCTGACCGTGCAAGAGGTGGACGCCCGCCTCACGGCTCTCGGCAAGGTCTCCGGCGCCGGCTCCCAGGCGGAACGGGCGCGGCTGGTCGGCGAGTTGATGGGTGCGTCGACCGAGCCCGAGCAGCGGTTCCTGCTCGGGCTGATCGGCGGTGAGGTGCGCCAGGGAGCCCTGGACGCCGTCGCCGTGGAGGGCCTAGCCCAGGCGACGGGCGCGCCCTCCGCCGACGTACGGCGTGCGGTGATGCTGGCGGGTTCGCTCCAGACCGTGGCCGAGCGGCTGCTCGCCGACGGACCGGAGGTGCTCGCCGAGTTCCGGCTCACAGTCGGCCGCCCCGTCCAGCCGATGCTCGCGCACAGCGCCCCGTCGGTCACCGAGGCGATCGACAAGCTCGGCGCCTGCGCGGTCGAGGAGAAGCTGGACGGCATCCGCGTCCAGGTCCACCGCGACGGCGACGACGTACGCCTCTACACCCGCACCCTGGACGACATCACGGACCGGCTGCCCGAACTCACCTCCGCGGCACGGGAGCTGAAGGGCGAGCACTTCATCCTCGACGGCGAGGTCATCGCGTTCGACGAGGGCGGGCGGCCGCGGTCGTTCCAGGACATCGCGGGCCGCGTGGGCTCCCGCGTGGACGTCGCCACGGCCGCCGAGGCCGTCCCCGTCTCCCCCGTCTTCTTCGACGCGCTCTCCGTCGACGGCCGCGACCTGCTCGACCTGCCGTTCGCCGACCGCCACGCCGAACTGGCCCGTCTGGTCCCCGAGCCCATGCGTGTACGCCGCACCCTCGTGGCCGACCCGGCGGATGCGCGGGCGCGGGCCGACGCCGAACAGTTCCTCGCCGACACGCTGAAGCGCGGCCACGAGGGTGTCGTACTCAAGGGCCTCGACGCCCCCTACAGCGCGGGCCGCCGCGGAGCCTCCTGGCTGAAGGTCAAGCCCGTACACACCCTGGACCTGGTCGTACTGGCCGCCGAGTGGGGCCACGGGCGACGCACCGGCAAGCTCTCCAACCTGCATCTGGGCGCCCGCAATCCGGACGGCTCCTTCGCCATGCTGGGCAAGACCTTCAAAGGGCTGACGGACGTGATGCTGGCCTGGCAGACCGAACGGCTCCAGGAACTCGCCGTCGAGGACAACGGCTGGGTCGTGACCGTCCGTCCCGAACTCGTCGTCGAGATCGCGTACGACGGTCTGCAGCGCTCCACGCGCTATCCGGCGGGTGTCACCCTCCGCTTCGCCCGGGTCGTGCGCTACCGCGAGGACAAGACCCCGGCACAGGCCGACACCGTGGAGACCCTGCTCGCCGCCCACCCGGAGGTCACCCCGTGACCGTCACCAAACGCAGTGCCGGCCTGCTCCTGTTCCGCCACACCGACCAAGGCATCGAGGTACTCCTGGGCCACATGGGCGGCCCGTTCTTCGCCCGTCGCGACGCCGGCGCCTGGACCGTGCCAAAGGGCGAGTACGAGCCGGACGAACCGGCCTGGGACGCGGCACGCCGAGAGTTCCAGGAGGAACTGGGACTCCCGCCTCCCGACGGCGACCCCATCCCGCTCGGCGAGGTCACCCAGACCAACCGCAAGGTCGTCACGGTCTGGGCGATCGAGGCGGACCTGGACGTCACGGCGGTAGTCCCCGGCACGTTCACGATGGAGTGGCCACGGGGCTCCGGCCAGGTCCAGGAGTTCCCTGAACTGGACAGAGCGGAATGGCTGGACCTGGACCGGGCACGGACCCTGCTGGTCAAGGCCCAGACAACGTTCCTGGACCGCCTCGCAAAACAGACGAGCTGAGGAGACGCGCCCCTTCTTTTGGGGGCGCGGGGAACTGCGCGACCAGCCACGGCGGACCCCCACGTCGAATACCGCCCCCGGGACGCCACACATGCCGGGCCCCCGCACGGGTACGCGGCCCCCGTCCGCGTTGCGCCCCGTCCCGCGGAGCGGGATTGTCGAAGTCACAGCCCGTACCAGGAGGTCAAAGCCATGCCCATCGCAACGGTGAACCCGGCGAACGGCGAAACGCTCAAGACCTATGACGCCCTGAGCGCCGAGGAGATCGAAAACCGCCTCGCAACCGCAGAGGCGGCGTTCCACACCCACCGCTCAACCTCATTCGCCGAGCGGGCACAGCTACTGCACCGAGCCGCCGACCTCCTGGAAGGCGACGCGCAGGACATCGCCCGCGTGATGACGACGGAGATGGGCAAGCCGGTCAAGCAGGCCCGCGCGGAGGCCACCAAATGCGCGAAGGCGATGCGCTGGTACGCCGACCACGCCGAGGAACTCCTCGCCGACGAGGAGGGCGACCCGTCCGACGCACAGGACTCCGGCGCCTCCCGCGTCCTCGTGCGCTACCGCCCGCTCGGCCCCGTCCTGGCGGTCATGCCGTGGAACTTCCCGCTCTGGCAGGTGATCCGCTTCGCCGCGCCCGCGCTGATGGCGGGCAACGTCGGCCTGCTCAAGCACGCCTCGAACGTCCCGCAGACCGCCCTCTACCTGGAGGACCTGTTCCGCCGGGCGGGCTACCCGGAGGGCTGTTTCCAGACACTGCTCATCGGCTCGGGCGCGGTCGAGGACATCCTGCGCGACCCGCGGGTCAAGGCGGCCACCCTGACCGGCAGCGAACCGGCGGGCCGCGCGGTCGCGTCGGTCGCCGGGGACGAGGTCAAGAAGACGGTCCTGGAGCTCGGCGGCAGCGACCCGTACGTGGTGATGCCGTCGGCGGACATCGACCGGGCGGCGCAGGTCGCCGTGACGGCCCGGGTGCAGAACAACGGACAGTCGTGCATCGCCGCCAAGCGGTTCATCGTGCACACGGACGTCTTCGACGCCTTCGCCGAGCGCTTCACGGCGGGCATGAAGGCCCTGACGGTGGGCGACCCCCTGGACGAGAACACGGACGTCGGCCCGCTCTCCACCGAACAGGGCCGCGGCGACCTGGAGGAACTGGTCGACGACGCCGTCGAGAGCGGCGCGAGCGTCCTGTGCGGCGGCGAGCGCCCCGACGGGTCCGGCTGGTACTACCCGCCGACCGTTCTCGCCGACATCACCCCCGAGATGCGCATCCACCTGGAGGAGGCCTTCGGACCGGTGGCGACGCTCTACCGAGCCGCCGATCTCGACGAGGCCGTGGCGATCGCCAACGACACGCCGTTCGGGTTGAGTTCCAATGTCTGGACCCGCGACGAGGCCGAGGTCGACCGTTTCGTACGTGATCTGGAGGCGGGCGGCGTGTACGTCAACGGGATGACGGCGTCACACCCGGCGTTCCCGTTCGGCGGGGTGAAGCGGTCGGGTTACGGGCGTGAGCTGTCGGGACACGGAATCCGAGAGTTCTGCAACATCACCACCGTATGGCACGGAGCGTGAGCGTTCCGGAGCTACGATCCCCTCTGTGAACCGCGAAGTGACCCTGCCTCTGATCGTCGACGACCGCGGTACCTTGCAGGTTTCCGCGGCCGACGTGAGCAAGCTCCTGCGAACGATGGGTGGTCGGTGGCTGCATCTGGTGGAGGCGGGGCAGGACGGGCTCGACGAGGACACCGTCGCCGCGCTCACCATCGAGCTTGCGAAGCTTGCCGACCGGATTGACGTGGCATGCATTGCGCACAGCAGTGGGAGTGCGTCCGGCTAGGAGTTCGCGGGGCGCTCTGATCACTGCGGGTTCGTTCTGGCTGGTCGCGCCCACGCGGCGGAGCCGCACATCGATACAGCCCCGCGCCCCTTGAGGGGCGCTCCTCAGTGAACCCTTTGATCCAGTTCCCAGAGTGCGTGCCAGAACCTCGTCTCGTAGGTCTGCAGCAGTCGGCCGTAGTGGTGGACCTCGTTCTCGTCCAGTCCTCCCGCGTCGAGCCCTGCCTGCACGGCCGCCGAGGCCCTCTGCTCCAGCTCGGGTGCGGGCTCGGCGAAGAAGTCGAAGAAGCCGCAGGGCTCGTCGTCGAAGCCGTACTGGCGGCGCAGGGACTCGGCGATCGTGGCGCAATAGCCGCCCCAGGCCGCGAAGTTGGCGCTGAGGGCGAGGACCACCTCGGCGGGTGAGCCGTTGAGTGCCAGCCAGGCGACGTACGCGGGGTAGGCCTGGCAGTCGGCGAGGGGCTCGTACGCCGCCTCCCCTGCCGCGTCCACGCCGCAGGCCGCCGCGTACGCCCCGAGCCGGTCCTGGGCCAGGGTCTCGCCCTCGGCGAGCATGCCGAAGAAGGCCGCGCACTCGGGCCCGGCGGCCGACCCCTCCGCGGCCGACCGTTCGGCCAGGTGGAGGAACGCGCGGCGGTCCGCGGCGATGACAAGGCGCTGTTCGAGGGCCAGGGCCGCGAGTGTGTCGCGGCGAGCCGCGCCCCGGCCGATCAGCGGGAGGAGGCGGTTGGCGTGAGGGTCCGGGGCGAGCTTTCCGGTGGTGCTCTCCAGCAGTTCCCTGGCCGTCCGCGTCATCACGCACTCCTTCGGTTCGGCTGACTCGCTGACCCTTCGACCAGGGTGCCACGCCCACCCGGGGGTCCCCGATCTGGAGTAGTCCGGCGCGATATCCCGGCCCGGTCGGGTGATCGTGGTGGAACCACCCTTCCGCCGAGGAGAGGGAGTTCCCGGCGGGCGAGAGAAGGCGCAGGCACATGGCGACTTTGTGCAGACCCGCGGTGTCCGTTCCGGAATACGTGATCACGATGGAGGAGACGCTGGAGCTGGCGCGCTCCCGCCACCCCGATCACCCCCAGTTGCCGCTCGCGCTCCGGCTGATCGAGAACACCGGCGTACGCACCCGGCACATCGTGCGGCCCATCGAGGAGACCCTGAAGCACCCGGGCTTCGAGGAGCGCAACAAGGCCTACGAGGCCGAGGCGAAGGCCCGGGTGCCCGCGGTCGTACAGCGGGCGCTCGACGAGGCGGGGGTCCTGGCCGCCGACATAGACGTGATCGTCTACGTCTCGTGCACGGGCTTCATGATGCCCTCGCTGACGGCCTGGCTGATCAACTCGATGGAGTTCTCCAGCGACACGCGCCAGCTGCCGATAGCGCAGCTCGGTTGTGCCGCCGGGGGCGCGGCGATCAACCGGGCGCACGACTTCTGCACGGCCTATCCCGAGGCCAACGCCCTCATCGTGGCCTGCGAGTTCTGCTCGCTGTGCTACCAGCCGACCGACCTGGGTGTCGGCTCGCTGCTGTGCAACGGCCTCTTCGGGGACGGGATAGCCGCGGCCGTGGTCCGCGGACGCGGCGGCGAGGGCATCCGCCTGGAGCGCAACGGCTCGTACCTGATCCCCAAGACCGAGGACTGGATCATGTACGACGTCCGGGCCACGGGCTTCCACTTCCTGCTGGACAAGCGGGTGCCGACCACGATGGAGCCGCTCGCCCCCGCTCTGCAGGACCTGGCGGGCCTGCACGGCTGGGACGCCTCCGACCTGGACTTCTACATCATCCACGCCGGGGGTCCGCGGATCCTCGACGACCTCAGCAAGTTCCTCCAAGTGGCGCCGGAGGCCTTCCGGTTCAGCCGGGCGACGCTCACCGAGTACGGGAACATCGCCAGCGCCGTCGTCCTGGACGCGCTGCGCCGGCTGTTCGACGAGGGCGGCTCCCACCACAAGGCACGCGGACTGCTCGCCGGCTTCGGGCCGGGGATCACGGCCGAGATGGCGCTGGGCCGCTGGCACCGATCAGACGAAGAAACGGCATGACATGACCATGAGCGAAGAGACGACGGCGGCACCCCCGGTACGGCACTGGCCGGCCCTGGACCTGACGGGGGTCGACTTCGACCCCGTCCTGTCCGAGCTGATGCGCGAGGGGCCCATCAACCGGATCCAGCTGCCCAACGGCGAGGGCTGGGCCTGGCTGGTCACGCGCTACGAGGACGTACGGCTGGTCACGAACGACCCCCGGTTCAGCCGCGCGGAGGTGATCGGCCGCGAAGTCACCCGGCTGGCACCGCACTTCATCCCGCAGGCGAGCGCGATGAACTTCGTCGACAAGCCCGACCACTCCCGGCTGCGCAGAGCGGTGAACACCGCGTTCACCACGCGCGGCATCGAGCGGCTGCGCGCCAACGCGCAGAAGACGCTCGAGGGGATGGTGGACGAGATGCTGCGGGACGGACCGCCCGCCGACCTCATCGACCGTGTCCTGGCCCCGTTCCCGATCACCGTCATCTGCGAGCTCATGGGCGTCCCGGCCACCGACCGGCACACGCTCCACACGTGGACGCAGGCGATCCTCTCCTCCTCCCAGGGGGCGAAGGTCAGCGAGCAGGCCAAGCGGGACATGGAGGCGTACTTCGCCAAGCTGATCGCCGAGCGGCGCGGCGCCACCGGTGAGGACGTGACCTCGCTGCTGGGCGCGGCGGTGGGCCGGGGCGACATCACCGAGGAGGAGGCGATGGCGCTCGCGGGCCCGATCCAGATCGGCGGCGAGGCCGTGACGAACAACACGGGCCAGATGCTCTACGTCCTCCTCACCCGGCCCGCCCTGTTCGACCGGCTGCGCGACGAACCGGAGCTGCGCCCGCAGGCCCTCGACGAACTGCTGCGGTACATCCCGCACCGCAACGCCGTCGGCCTGTCCCGCATCGCCACGGAGGACGTGGTACTCAGAGGCGTACGGATCAGCAAGGGCGACCCGATCTATGTCTCGTACCTGGCCGCCAACCGTGACCCGGAGGTCTTCCCGGACCCCGACCGGATCGACTTCGAGCGCGGCTCCAACCCGCACCTGGCGTTCGGGCACGGCCCGCACTACTGCGTGGGCGGCATGCTGGCGCGCATGGAACAGGAGCTGATCGTGAACACGCTCCTCGACCGGATCCCGACGCTGCGTCTGTCGGTCTCGGAGGACGAGGTGCCGTGGCGGCGCGGCGCGCTGATCCGCGGGCCCGAGGCCCTGCCCGTCACCTGGTGACCGCGCTCATGCCGCCGCCCGAAGGCCTGCTGGTCCCCCCCGGTCAGGGTCGTACGGTCCGTACCCCGGCCCAGCACGTGACCTTCAAGGTGACCGGCACGCACTCCCGGACGGCTTCCAGCTTCGAGGTGGTCGTCCCGCCGGGCTTCGACGTCGGCGCGCACGTCCACTCGCGCAGCGAGGAGCTGTTCTACGTGCTCGAGGGCGAGCTGGACGTGCTCGCCTTCGAGCCCCTCGTCCGCACGCCCGACAACTGGCAGCGCTGGCAGTCGGGTTCGGGCAACCAGGTGGTACGGGCGACACCGGGCACGGTGATCGTCGTACCGCCCGGTTGCCCGCACGCGTTCGCCAATCCCACGGGAAATCCGGCCAAGATGTTCTTCCAGGCGTCCCCGCCACCGGATCACGAGCGGTACTTCGAGGAGCTGCTGAAGATCTTGGACGCGGGCGGGCCGCCGGACCACGAGGCAATCGAGGAGCTGCGTTCGAGGTACGACATCGAGCAGCTCACACCTTTGAAACACCGCTGAGCAGGGGCGCCCCATCAGAGGCGCGGAGAACTGCGCGACCAGCCACGACGCGCCCGCAGCCGCCCGCTACCGAATCGGCATCCCCGACAGAGTCCGAGCAATCACCAACCGCTGGATCTCGCTCGTGCCCTCGAAGATCGTGTAAATGGCCGCATCGCGGTGCATCCGCTCGACCGGGTACTCCCGGGTGTAGCCGTTGCCGCCCAGGATCTGGATCGCCTGCCCGGTGACCTTCTTCGCCGTCTCGCTGGCGAACAGCTTCGACATCGAGCCCTCGGCCGAGGTGAACTGCTTCCCGTTCACGGCCATCCAGGACGCCCGCCACACGAGCAGCCGCGCCGCGTCGATGGACGTACGCATATCGGCCAGCTGGAAGGCCACACCCTGGTTGTCGATGATCGGGCGGCCGAACTGCGAACGCGTCTTGGCGTAGTCGAGGGCGACCTCGTAAGCGGCCCGGGCGGTGCCGACCGCCATGGCACCGACGGCCGGGCGGGACGCCTCGAACGTGGCCATCGCCGCGTTCTTCAGCCGCTCGCCGCCGCCGGCCTTGGCCCGCTCACGGGCGCGGGCGAGGCGCTCGTCGAGCTTCTCCTTGCCGCCGAGCAGGCAGGAACCGGGAACGCGCACGTCCTCCAGGACGACCTCGGCGGTGTGCGAGGCGCGGATGCCGTGCTTCTTGAACTTCTGGCCCTGCGACAGACCGGGCGTGTTCGGCGGAATGATGAACGAGGCGTGGCCCTTGGAGCCCAGCTCGGAGTCGATCACCGCGACCACGACATGGACGTTGGCGATACCGCCGTTGGTCGCCCAGGTCTTCGTACCGTTGAGAACCCACTCGTCCTTGGCCTCGTCGTACACGGCACGCGTACGCATCGAGGCGACATCGGACCCGGCGTCGGGCTCGGAGGAGCAGAAGGCGGCGACCTTGACATCGTTGGCATCGCCGTACATCTGGGGGATCCAGGTACCGATCTGCTCCTCGGTGCCGTTGGCGAGGACACCCACGGCGGCGAGGCCGGTGCCGACGATCGACAGGGCTATGCCCGCGTCGCCCCAGAACAGCTCCTCCATCGCCATGGGTATGCCGAGGCCGGTGGGGTCGAAGTACTGCTGGGCGTAGAAGTCCAGGGAGTAGATGCCGACCTTCGCGGCCTCCTGGATGACCGGCCAGGGAGTCTCCTCGCGCTCGTCCCACTCGGCGGCCGCGGGGCGGATGACGTCAGCGGCGAACCCGTGGATCCAGTCCCGGACCTCCTTCTGTTCGTCGTTGAGCTCCATGGTGAACTCGGCCATGTCCCCTCCAGCGCTGCACTCACGTGTTACTTGCGGTAACGGTAGCTTGTTACCGGCGGGTAGGAAATGTCAACTCCCCGTTCCCGCTCGGCAGCCCGTTCGAGGCAGAATCCTGTGCGGGTGTTACGTTGCGCAGGCGTCACCGAATAAGCACGGGTGGGGAGAGCACATGGACACCACGCAGCGGACCGATCAGCAGAGGTCCGCCGACCGCCGACGGCGCGAGCTGCTGGAGGCCGCCGACCGGGTGGTGCTCCGCGACGGCCCCAGTGCGTCGATGAACGCCATCGCGGCGGAGGCGGGCATCACCAAGCCGATTCTGTACCGCCACTTCGGCGACAAGAGTGGACTGTACGCGGCTCTCGCCAAGCGGCACACGGACGCCCTCCTCGGAGCGCTGCGCGCGGCCCTGGACGCACCGGCCGAGCGCCGGGAACGCGTGGAGGCCACGCTCGACACGTACCTCGCGGCGATCGAGGCACGCCCGCAGGTGTACCGCTTCCTGATGCATCCGTCGGAGGGCGGCCCGCAGAGCGACCAGGGCTTCGACGCCGGGCAGCATTCCGCTCCCCTGCTGCGCCGCATGGGCGAGGAGCTCGCCGAGGTCATCGAGGAGCGCGTCGACCTCGGCCCGGACAGCCAGCAGCTCGCCCGCGTCTGGGGCCACGGCATCGTCGGCATGATGCACGCCGCAGGCGACTGGTGGCTCGGCGAACGCCCCTGCGCCCGCGCGGAGTTGGTCCGAGCCCTGGCCGACCTCCTGTGGGGCCGCCTGGCAGCGGCGGGCGACAAGCTGGGCGGCCCGGCGTTCTAGCGTTCCGCTGAATGTGCGGTTCGTTCTGGATGTGCGGTTCGTTTACCGCGGGCCGGTGGGGGCCGATCGCGCAGTTCCCCGCGCCCCTTGAGGGGCGCGGGGAACTGCGCGACAAGCCACGACGCACTCGCAGTCGCCTGCCGACCCTCAACGCCCCCAAGAGGCCCGCCCCGCCTGCCACATCACCCTCCGGCGACGCCACCCACGAACCCGATCCACATACAGCCCACCGTCAAGGTGATCGCACTCGTGCTGAAGGCACCGGGCGAACCACCCGGTGCCATGAATCCGCACGGGTTCACCATCCACGGTGACCCCCTCCACCACGGCGTGGTCGTACCGCTCGGTCCCCGCCTCCAGCCCCGGCAGAGACAGACACCCCTCGGGCCCCCGCAGCACCAGCCCGTCCGCCTCGACGAGCCGTGGGTTCACCACATGCCCCACATGCCGCCGCTCCTCGTCATCAGGGCAGTCGTATACGAAGACCCGCAACGATTCTCCGACCTGATTCGCGGCAAGACCGACACCCTGCGCCGCGTACATCGTCGAGAACATGTTCTCGACGAGCCGCGCCAGTTGGGGCCCGAACTCCGTGACTTCTTCACACCGTGTGTGCAACACGGGGTCGCCGAGCAAAGACAGAGGAAGGACGCGCCCTCGGGCGCCCGGGATCGAGCCGTGTCGCATGGCGGCAAGGGTACGGTCCTCAATGTCGCGCGGGTGCCGCGGTGGTGCCGCGATTCGGGCCGGTGAGTGGATCTCGATAGGCTGAGGGCCACACGTTGCCGGGAGCAGTGCGCGGCGCCGTACGCAAGGAGGATCGGGAACTGATGGCAGGCAACTCGGACCCGCTGTCGCCGCGGGCCAAGCTGGCCGTGACGGCGGGCAAGGCGGTCGCAGCGGCATCACGCGCCGCGGGCCGTGGCAGCGGATCGGTGATCGGCGGCCGGGTGGCGCTCAAACTCGACCCCGACCTGCTGGCCAGTCTGGCCCAGCACCTGGACGTCATCCTGGTGTCGGCCACCAACGGGAAGACCACCACGACGCGTCTGATCGCGGAGGCGCTGCGCGCGGCGGGCCCCGTCGTCTCGAACGCGCTGGGGGCGAACATGCCCGCCGGCATCACGTCCGCGCTGGCCGGCGGCTCGGAATCGCGGTACGCGGTCATCGAGGTGGACGAGAAGTACCTCTCCGGTGTGGCGCGGGACACGGATCCCAAGTGCATCGCCCTGCTCAACCTCTCCCGCGACCAGCTCGACCGCGCGGCCGAGACCCGCATGATGGCCGAGCACTGGCGTGAGGGCCTGGCGGGCTCGAAGGCCGTCGTCGTGGCCAACGCGGACGACCCGCTGGTCGTATGGGCCGCGTCCTCCTCGCCGAACGTGGTGTGGGTGGCCGCCGGTCAGATGTGGAAGGACGACGCCTGGTCCTGCCCGTCCTGTGGCGGTGTGATGCAGCGCCCCGGTGACGACTGGTTCTGCGGCGACTGCGGTTTCCGCCGTCCCACGCCGAGTTGGGCGCTCTCCGGCGACCACGTCCTCGACCCGCACGGTTCCGCCTGGCCGATCCACCTCCAGCTGCCGGGACGCGCCAACAAGGCGAACGCCGCGTCGTCGGCCGCCGTCGCCGCCGTCTTCGGCGTGCCTCCGCAGGTCGCCCTGGAACGCATGTACCAGGTGCAGGCGGTGGCAGGCCGCTACGACGTCGTCCAGTTCATGCAGCGCGACCTTCGCCTGCTGCTCGCCAAGAACCCGGCGGGCTGGCTGGAGACGTTCTCCCTGATCGACCCGCCGCCGACGCCGGTGATCCTTTCGGTGAACGCGCGCGGCGCCGACGGCACCGACACCTCCTGGCTGTGGGACGTCGACTACACGCAGCTGACCGGCCACCCGATCTTCGTGCTCGGCGACCGGAAGCTGGACCTGGCCGTCCGCCTCGAGGTTGCGGGCCAGCAGTTCCAGGTCTGCGAGAACCTCGACCAGGCCGTGCAGATGGCACCGCCCGGACGCATCGAGGTCGTCGCGAACTACACCGCCTTCCAGGACCTGCGGCGTCGTGTCGGCAACTGAACCCCGGAGGACCAAGAGAATGAGTGACAACAGCCTGCGGCTGGTGTGGATCTACCCGGACCTGCTGAGCACGTACGGCGACCAGGGCAACGCCCTCGTCGTCGAGCGCCGGGCCCGGCAGCGCGGTCTGGACGTGGCCCGTCTCGACGTACGCAGCGACCAGGCGATCCCCACCTCCGGTGACATCTACCTCATCGGCGGCGGCGAGGACCGGCCGCAGCGGCTCGCGGCCGAGCGGCTGCGCCGCGACGGCGGTCTGCACCGCGCGGTCGGCAACGGCGCGATCGTCTTCTCGGTCTGCGCCGGCTACCAGATCCTCGGCCACGAGTTCATCAACGACCTCGGTCAGCGCGAGTCGGGTCTCGGCCTGCTCGACGTGGTCTCCACGCGCGGCGAGGGCGAGCGGTGCGTCGGTGACGTGCTGGGCGACATCGACGCGCGTCTGGGTCTGCCTCCGCTCACCGGCTTCGAGAACCACCAGGGCATCACGCACCTCGGCCCCACGGCCCGCCCGTTCGCGAACGTGCGGCTCGGCAAGGGCAACGGCACGGGCGACGGCACGGAGGGCGCGTACAACGACACGGTCTTCGGCACGTACATGCACGGGCCCGTGCTCGCCCGCAACCCGCTGATCGCGGACCTGCTGCTGAAGCTGGCCCTCGACGTCAACGCGCTGCCGCCGATCGACGACCGCTGGTACGAGGCGCTGCGCTCGGAGCGCATCGCGGCTGCTCAGCAGCCCGCCTGACCTCCCGGCCGCAGCCCGTCTGGCAGGACGTCCGCTCACCTGTGCGGGGACGTCCAGCAGGCGGACGCACGATGCGGACCCGCCCCCTGCCGCCGGTAGGGTGGCGGCGTCCCGCCGGACAGCGTGGTCCGGTTCCCGGCCCACGTTGAGAAGGTATTTCGGGCTATGCGCATTGGTGTCCTCACGTCCGGCGGCGACTGCCCCGGCCTGAACGCCGTCATCCGGTCCGTCGTACACCGTGCCGTCGTCGACCACGGCGACGAGGTCATCGGCTTCCGTGACGGCTGGAAAGGCCTCCTGGAGTGCGACTACCTCAAGCTCGACCTCGACGCGGTGAGCGGCATCCTGGCTCGCGGCGGCACCATGCTCGGTTCCTCCCGTGTCCAGCCGGCGCATCTGCGTGACGGTGTGGAGCGGGCCAGGGGGCATGTCGAGGAGCTCGGGCTCGACGCGATCATCCCGATCGGCGGCGAGGGCACGCTCAAGGCGGCCCGTCTCCTGTCGGACGGCGGCCTGCCGATCGTCGGCGTGCCGAAGACCATCGACAACGACATCGCGGTCACGGACGTCACCTTCGGCTTCGACACGGCCGTCGGTGTCGCGACCGAGGCGCTGGACCGGCTGAAGACCACCGCCGAGTCCCACCAGCGCGTCCTGATCGTCGAGGTCATGGGCCGCCACACCGGCTGGATCGCCCTGCACTCCGGCATGGCCGCGGGTGCCCACGCGATCGTCGTGCCGGAACGGCCCTTCGACATCGAGGAGTTGGCCCAGAAGGTCGGCGAGCGGTTCTCGGCCGGGAAGAGGTTCGCGATCGTCGTGGCCGCGGAGGGTGCGAAGCCTCGCGAGGGCACGATGAGTTACGACGAGGGCCGCAAGGACGTCTACGGCCACGAGCGCTTCGCGGGCATCGCCCGGCAGCTCTCCATCGAGCTGGAGGAGCGCCTCGGCAAGGAGGCCCGTCCGGTGATCCTCGGGCACGTTCAGCGCGGGGGTACGCCCACCGCGTACGACCGGGTGCTCGCGACCCGGTTCGGGTGGCATGCGGTGGAGGCCGTGCACCGGGGGGAGTTCGGGAAGATGACGGCTCTCCGGGGGACCGACATCGTGATGGTGTCGCTGGCGGAGGCCGTGGAGACGCTGAAGACCGTCCCGGACGAGCGGTACGCCGAGGCGGAGTGCGTTCTGTAGGTGGTTGGGCGGCTGCGGGTTCGTCGTGGCTTGTCGCGCAGTTCCCCGCGCCCCTGAAGGAGTGCCCCCGGTCGCCAACGCGGCCGGGGGCAGTTCTAGTCTGGGTGCGGACAGACAGTGCAACCAGTACGAAACAGGAGCCGGCGGATGGATCACAGCGGGCCCGGCATGATGATGGATCTGCCGCCGTTCACGCTGGGGCGGGGACTTCAGTGGTCACCGGACCCGTTCTTCCTCGTGGCCTGCCTGCTGGGGCTCGCGCTGTACGGGTGGGGTGTGGTGCGGCTGGTCCGGCGTGGTGACGCCTGGCCGGTCGGGCGGACCGTGTCGTTCGTCGTCGGCGTCCTGAGCGTCATGCTCGTGCTGTGCACCGGGCTCAACGACTACGGCATGGTCATGTTCAGCGTGCACATGGTGCAGCACATGGTGATCAGCATGCTGTCGCCGATCCTCATCCTGCTCGGCGCGCCCATCACGCTCGCCCTGCGCGCGCTGCCGACGGCCGGCCGCGACCGCAAGGGGCCGCGCGAAGTGCTCCTGATGTTTCTGCACAGCCGGTTCATGAAGGTCGTCACGCATCCGGCGTTCACGATCCCGCTGTTCATCGCGAGCCTGTACGCGCTGTACTTCACCCCGATCTTCGACTTCCTGATGGACTCCAAGACCGGCCACGTCGCGATGATGTGCCACTTCCTCGCCGTCGGTCTGGTGTTCTTCTGGCCGATCATGGGCGTCGACCCCGGCCCGCACCGGCCCGGCTATCTGATGCGGATGCTGGAGCTGTTCGCGGGCATGCCGTTCCACGCGTTCTTCGGTATCGCGCTGATGATGGCGTCCGAGCCGATGGTCGAGACGTACAAGAACCCGCCCGCCTCGCTCGGCATCGACGCGCTCGCCGACCAGACCGCGGCGGGTGGTATCGCCTGGGCGTTCAGCGAGATCCCGTCCGTGCTCGTGCTCCTCGCGCTGCTCTTCCAGTGGCACCGCTCCGAGGAGCGGCAGGCGCGGCGCGCGGACCGGGCCGCCGACCGTGACGGCGACAAGGAACTCGAGGCGTACAACGCCTATCTGGCCTCACTCAACGCACGCGGTCACTGAGCCCCTTTTCCCCTTTCGGTCACTCCGTACACACTAAGAATTCCCCTTGACTGAAAGGCTTTTCCATTCAGTAGCATGATGCGTGACGCCCTGCTTCCGCTCTGCAGGGTTACGGGGGATCCGCTGGGGGGAGCGGTCATGACAATTCACGCATGCTTGCTGAGGACTGGAAAAACCGTGGTCCGAAGGCTTGCCGTACTGCTCGCCGCTGCGGTGATCCTCAGCGGATGCACGGAACAACGCCTGTTCGCGGTGAAGGCCGTCGCCGCCGGAGTGCCGTCACTCGCACCTTTTTTCGAAGAGGACGGCTCGCTCGGCACCGACGAGACGAAGCTCAGGCCGGAGCAACCGCACAGCGGCCTGCAGCAGGGCAACACCCCTGGTCTGTACGGGGGTACGCAGAAGTCCAAGGTCTGTGACGTCGACCGTCTCAAGGATTTCCTCACCGATCCCAGGAACCGTCAAAAGGCCCGGGAATGGGCCCGCATCGTGGGCATTACGCCTGATCGGATCGAGGGGTACATCGACGGCCTCACACCCGTTCTGCTGCGTCACGACACTCTCGTGAAGAACCACGACTACAAAAAGGGCAAGGCTGTCGCCTTCGACTCATTGCTGGAGGCGGGGATCGCGGTATTGGTGAACGACCAGGGACTTCCCGCCGTGAAGTGCTCGTGCGGAAATCCGTTGCAGTCCTTCGACAAGGATCCCGAGAAGATCTCGGTCACGTTCGAGGACGGCAACAAAAAGTGGGACGGCTACGAGAAGTCCGACGTGGTGACCATCAAGCCCGCGCCCCGGCCGCTGGAGCGGATCGCCCTGGTCGACGTGGACGACCCGGACCGGGGCATCAACCGCCCCGTCGGCAGCTCGGGCGAGAAGGACAGGGCGTTCGACGCGACGAAGCAGCACGCGGTGCCGCGCGTGACGGGGATGACCTTCGACCAGGCCAGTCAGCGGCTGTCCGAGCTCGGGCTGGCGGCGACGTTCTCGGACGGACTCCCTTCGGGGGACGCGGCGGTGACGGGCTCCGATCCGGGGCCGGGGACCGAGTTGCGGTTCGGGGAGGCGGTGGCCCTGAGCGTCGCCGACGACGGCGAGGAACCGGGTACGCCTCCGAAGTCGGACACGTCCGACGGGCCGAGCACGGACGGCCCGACATCGGACGACCCGACATCGGGTGGGCCGAGCACCGAGGAACCGACCACGGACGGGCCGACCACTGACGGCCCGACGTCGGGCGAACCCACCACGGACGACCCGGACACGGGCGGCCCGACGTCGAGCGAACCCACCACCGACCGGCCCACCACCGGCGAACCCACGTCGAGCGAACCCACGACGGCCGTCCCGACCACCCCCACCGCGTCGAGCGCGCCGCCCACCGTCGAGCCGACCTCCACCGACCCCACGTCCGCGGGGCCCACGTCCGCCGAACCCACGCGGAGCGAGCCGGCGACCAGTGAACCCGCGTCGAGCGAACCCGGCTCGTCCAGTGCGCCGGCTCCGGGCGAGCCCGCTGTCGGTCCGGCGTGAGCCCCCCAGAGCCGAACCCCGGGAGTGACCGGATGGCATCAGGATCACCGCAGTCGGGAGTCGGCCGGGTCATCGCCGGCCGGTACCTTCTGCTGAACCGGCTGGGCAGCGGCGGCATGGGACATGTCTGGCTCGCCCACGACCAGCGACTGGCGTGCGAGGTCGCGCTCAAGGAGATCGTGTTCCGCAGCCCGGGCGAGGACGGCGACCGCTCGGCCAGGGTCGCCCGGGCCCGTGCCGAGGCCCGGCACGCCGCGGGGCTGCGCGGCCACCCGCATGTGGTGACCGTGCACGACGTCCTGGAGCACGAGGGCCTGCCCTGGATCGTCATGGAGTACGTGCCGGGCGCGCTCGACCTGCACGCCCTGGTCACCCAGCGCGGGCCGCTGGCTCCCGCCGAGTGCGCCCGCGTCGGACTCGCCGTGCTCGACGCGCTGACCGCCGGGCACGAGCGGGGCGTCATGCACCGTGACGTGAAGCCCGCCAACATCCTGCTGGCCCCGGACCGCGCCGGGTCGCCGTACGCCCGGGTCCTGCTCACGGACTACGGCATCTCCGTGCAGCCCGACGGCGGCGAGACGCGGTACACGCAGACCTCGGTACTGGTGGGCACCGCCGGTTACCTGGCGCCCGAGCGGGCCCAGGGCGGGCCGCCCACCGCGGCGGCCGACCTGTTCTCGCTGGGCTGCACGCTCTACTACGCCGTCGAGGGCTACGGCCCCTTCGACCGCGACTCGGGGCTCGCGGCGCTCACCGCCGTCGTGCTGGAGGAGCCTCGTCCGACGCTGCGCGCGGGCGCGCTGGAATCGCTCCTGGCCGCCATGCTCACCAAGAACCCCGTCCACCGGATCACCGCGGAGGAGGCCGAGGGCGCACTGTCCGCGATCCTGACGCCGCAGTCGCATCCCCGGACCCAGATCGACCCCGGCTCGGA
Source organism: Streptomyces sp. NBC_00258 (assembly GCF_036182465.1). Taxonomy (NCBI): domain Bacteria; kingdom Bacillati; phylum Actinomycetota; class Actinomycetes; order Kitasatosporales; family Streptomycetaceae; genus Streptomyces; species Streptomyces sp. NBC_00258. Next base: position 9,982,212 of record NZ_CP108081.1, on the reverse strand, counting down.
GCCGCCCTGGGCGAAGGGGCCCACCCATACGGCCGCACCCCGTGTCCCGGAGGCGCCCAGGGCGTCACAGAGCCACGCGAACGGCTCACAGTGGTACGCGCCGTCGGCCGCGCAGGAGTCCTCGGTGGCGCCCGGGCAGGGGAACCCCGCCACCTGGCCGCCGCCCGGCCAGGGGCACTCCCCGTGGCCTACGGGGCAGGGATTCGGGCCTCCCCCCGCCACCACCAGCAGGCGCCGCCCGCGCCACCGCGTCCTGAAGGCCGTACTGGCGACCGCGCTGGGGCTGGCCCTGGCGGGCGGCGGAACCTGGTACGCGATGGCGTACCTGCCGGGCAAGGGCGCCGGGAAACCGTACGGAGAGGTCGTCGGGCTCGCCGACCCGCTCAAGGACGGGGACTGCGTGGACGCCGAATGGCCCGGCACGCCCTTCTCGGGCGAGCCCGCGCTCAAGGTCGTGGGCTGCGACAGCGGGAACACCGAGGGGCAGGTCCTGGCGGTGTTCGAGACCGGCTCCGCCGAGGAGGCCCGTACGGGAGGGGCCGTCCAGTGCGAGCAGCGCACCGGGGAGACCCGTAGGAAGCTGGCGGACATCCGCTCCTTTGCCGCTGTCCCGACGACCGACGGCTTCGATGCCGCCGGCCGTCGCGTCGCCTGTCTGCTGCTGGATGCACGCGGCTATCCCGTGTACGGCCCGCTCGGGGACCATCGCAAACCGGGCACGCTCTTCAAGGACACGGCCACCATGCAGAAACGGGACTGCCTCGACAAGGTTTCCGGCAACCGCGCCAAGCTGGTCTCCTGCGACGGCCCCCATGAGCAGCAGGTGCTCGACTTCTTCCGCATGCCTCCGGGTACCAGGCTCGACGACGCACACGACAAAGCGCCCGAAACCTGCCAGAAAGAGATCCCGCCGCAGGACTACGGCTACGACCCCAGCGTCTACGAGGCCGCTGCCTGGGTGGGTAACAGCGGGTGGAACTCGGGAACGCGTTTCGTAGTGTGCACTGCAATTCGCCAAGACCGGGGCACCATGGAGAGGGACGAACCATGAGGAGGGTGTTGCGATGCCCGGTTCTACGAAGACCATGGGAGTGCTCACCGTAGGCGGACTGGTAGTGGTCACGGCCTACACGGTGGCGCTCGGGAGCAGCGGCTGGCTGTGGTTCGGCTGGGTCGTGCTCGGTCTGATCACGCTGGCCATGGTGGTGTCGCGCCCCACCTGACGCACTCTGCGCCTCGTCCCCCGGGCAGCTTCGGCAGTTCTGTGCCCGGGGGACTCATTCGCGGGGCAGGTGTCCCGCCGAGTGCACGCCCGGCTGGTATTTTGGCAGCCGGGCGGTGATTTTCATGCCCGCTCCGAGTGCGGTCTCGATGACGAGGCCGTAGTCGTCGCCGTACACCTGCCGCAGCCGGTCGTCGACGTTCGACAGGCCGATGCCGCCCGAGGGACTGACCTCGCCGGACAGGATGCGGCGCAGGCGGTCGGGGTCCATGCCGGGTCCGTCGTCCTCGATGACGACGAGTGCCTCGGCGCCCGCGTCCTGCGCGGTGATGGTGATGCGGCTCTTGTCGACCTTCCCGGTGCCGCCTTCGAGGCCGTGCTTCACGGCGTTCTCGACGAGCGGCTGGAGGCAGAGGAAGGGCAGGGTGACCGGGAGTACCTCGGGGGCGATCTGCAGGGTGACCGAGAGCCGCTCGCCGAAGCGGGCCCTGACCAGCGCCAAGTAGTGGTCGATGGCGTGCAGTTCGTCGGCGAGCGTGGTGAAGTCGCCGTGTCTGCGGAACGAGTAGCGGGTGAAGTCGGCGAATTCCAGGAGGAGTTCGCGGGCCCGCTCGGGGTCCGTGCGGACGAACGAGGCGATCACCGCGAGCGAGTTGAAGATGAAGTGCGGGGATATCTGGGCCCGCAACGCCTTGATCTCGGCCTCGATCAGGCGGGTGCGGGACTGGTCGAGGTCGGCGAGTTCCAGCTGGACCGAGACCCAGCGGGCCACCTCGCCGGTGGCCCGGACGAGCACGGCCGACTCGCGGGGCGCGCAGGCGACCAGCGCCCCGTGCACCCGGTCGTCGACGGTGAGCGGGGCGACGACGGCCCAGCGCAGCGGGCAGTACGGCTCGTCGCAGTCGAGGCGGAAGGCCTCGCCGCGGCCTGTCTCCAGGGGGCCGCCGAGCCGCTCCATGATCTGGTCCCGGTGGTGTTCGCCGACGCCCTCCCAGGCGAGGACCGTGTCCTGGTCGGTGAGGCAGAGCGCGTCGGTGCCGAGCAGGGTGCGCAGCCGTCGCGCCGACTTGCGGGCCGTCTCCCCGGTCAGTCCGGCCCGCAGCGGCGGGGCGGCGAGCGACGCGGTGTGCAGGGTCTCGAAGGTGGCGTGCTCGACGGGGGTGCCGAGGCCGCCGAGGCTCGACGGGCGGGAGGTGCGCCGGCCGAGCCAGAACCCGGCGGCCAGCAGCGGGAGTACGGCCACGCACAGCCCGGCCAGGAAACCGTTCATGCCTTGACCTCCGTGCGTACCTGTCCCCCGGCGAGTTCCTCCGGCAGATGGAAGCGGGCGAGGATCGCGGCCGTTCCGACCGGCACCCGCCCGGGTGTCGCGAGGGACACCAGCATCATCGTGAGGAAGCCCAGGGGCACCGACCAGAGTGCGGGCCAGGCGAGAAGCGCGTGCAGCGAGCCCGTGCCCGGGAAGCCCGCCATGGTGGCGGCGACCGCGAGCAGCGCCGAGCCGCCGCCGACGATCATCCCGGCCGCGGCGCCGGGCGGGGTGAGCCGGTGCCACCAGATGCCGAGGACGAGCAACGGGCAGAAGGACGAGGCGGACACCGCGAAGGCGAGCCCCACTGCGTCCGCGACCGGCAGTCCGCCGACGATCGAGCTGGCCGCGAGCGGCACGATCATCGCGAGGACCGTGCCGAGCCGGAAGTGCCGTACGCCGCGCGAGGGCAGCACGTCCTGGGTGAGCACGCCCGCCACCGCCATGGTCAGGCCCGACGCCGTGGACAGGAACGCGGCGAAGGCGCCGCCCGCCACCAGCGCACCCAGCAGGTCCCCGCCGAGCCCGCCGATCACCCGGTCGGGCAGCAGCAGTACGGCGGCGTCCGCGTCCCCTGTGAGGGTCAGCTCGGGCGCGTACAGGCGTCCCAGCGCTCCGTAGACCGGCGGCAGCAGATAGAAGGCGCCGATCAGGCCGAGCACGGCGACGGTGGTGCGGCGGGCGGCGACGCCGTGGGGGCTGGTGTAGAAGCGGACGACGACGTGCGGCAGTCCCATGGTGCCGAGGAAGGTGGCGAGGATCAGTCCGTACGTGGCGTACAGAGGGCGTTCCTCGCGGCCGGCTGCGAGGGAGGTGGACATGCCGCCGTTGCTGCCGCGGTCCGCGACGGGGACCGGGTCGCCCTTGGTGAAGGTCAGCCGGGTGCCCTGTTCGATGCGGTGGACGCCGGCCGGGAGCCGGACCCGTTCGTCCTCGTAGCGCTCGCCGTCGACCGTGCCCGTCGCGGTGACGCTCAGTGGTTCGCCGAGTTTGAGGTCGAGTCCGGCGTCGATGCGGACGACCCGGTGCTCGCGGAACGTGGCCGGTTCGTCGAAGGGCCGGTCCGGGGCTCCGTCGCCCTGCCAGGCGAGGACGAGGAAGAGCGCGGGGACGAGCAGCGCGGTGAGCTTGAGCCAGTACTGGAAGGCCTGCACGAAGGTGATGCTGCGCATGCCGCCCGCGGCGACGGTGGCGACCACGACGACGGCGACGATGATGCCGCCGAGCGGCTTGGACGCTCCGGTCAGGACGTTCAACGTCAGCCCCGCGCCCTGGAGCTGGGGCAGGAGGTAGAGCCAGCCGACGCCGACGACGAAGGCTCCGGCCAGTCGCCGTACGGCCTGTGAGGCGAGCCGTGCCTCGGCGAAGTCGGGCAGGGTGTAGGCCCCGGAGCGGCGCAGCGGGGCCGCGACGAAGAGCAGCAGGACGAGATAGCCGGCGGTGTAGCCGACCGGGTACCAGAGCATGTCGGGGCCCTGGACGAGGACGAGGCCCGCGATGCCGAGGAAGGAGGCGGCGGAGAGGTACTCGCCGCTGATGGCGGCCGCGTTCAGCCGGGGGCCGACCGTGCGCGAGGCCACGTAGAAGTCCGAGGTGGTGCGGGAGATGCGCAGGCCGAAGGCGCCGACGAAGACGGTCGCGACGACCACGAGCGCGACCGCGGGGACGGCGTAGTTCTCGTTCACGGGCTGCTCTCGCTCACGGGCTGTTCTCGCTCACGCGGTGCTCTCGTCCTGGGCTCAGCGGTTCTCGGGCTCGGTCTCCGTCACGGTCTCGGTCTCGGTCGTGGGCTAGCGGTCCTCGACGAGGCGGACGAAGTCCTTCTCGTTGCGGTCGGCGCGGCGCACGTACCAGCGGGCGAGCAGCACCAGCGGCGGATAGACGCAGAAGCCGAGCACGATCCATTCCAGGCTCGAACTGTCGCCCATCGAGGCGAACACCAGCGGCAGCGGGCCCACGAGGAGGACGAGCACGGCGAACACGGTGAGCGCGGCGCGCAGCTGGGAGCGCATCAGCGAGCGGACGTAGGTGTGCCCGAGCGTGGTCTGCTCGTCGATCTCGGTGCGCGGCCGGGAGCGGCTCAGCGGGCGCGTACGGCGCGGCGGGCCGGTGACGACGACACGGCGGTCGGTGGGTTCCTGGGGCACCTGGGTCTCCTCAGCTCGCGGTCCGGCGCATCAGCAGGTCGCGCAGTTCGCGTGCGTGACGGCGGCTGACCTGCAGTTCGACCGATTCGACCAGGACGCTCACGGTACCCGCGTCCAGGCGGAGTTCGCTGATGTGGCCGAGGGAGACGAGATGGCGGCGGTGGATGCGGACGAAGCCGCGGGAGCGCCAGCGTTCCTCGAGGGTGGAGAGCGGGATGCGGACGAGATGGCTGCCCTGGGCGGTGTGCAGCCGCGCGTAGTCCCCCTGGGCCTCGACGTGGGTGATGTCCTCCACGGCGACGAAGCGGGTGACTCCCCCGAGCTCGACGGATATGTGGTCCGGGTCGGGTTCGTGCACGGGTATCAGCGGGGCCGCGTCCATCTGCTCGACGGCCCGGCGGACGGCCTCGGCCAGCCGCTCCCTGCGCACGGGCTTCAGGACGTAGTCGACGGCCTTGAGGTCGAAGGCCTGCACGGCGAAGCCCTCGTGCGCGGTGACGAAGACGACGAGCGGTGGTTTGGCGAACCCGGCGAGCAGCCGTGCCATGTCGAGCCCGTCGAGGCCCGGCATGTGGATGTCGAGGAAGACGACGTCGATGCCCTCGTCGCCGTCGGGGCCGCTCTCCAGGGCGCGGTTGATCCGGCGCAGGGCCGCCGTGGCATCGCTCGCGCCCTCGACGCTGCTCACCCGTGGATCGGCGTCCAGCAGATAGAGCAGCTCTTCGAGGGAGGGCGGTTCGTCGTCGACGGCGAGGGCGCGCAGCATGAACCCGGAGTGTAGGAGCAATTCGCACGCCTGCACATGCGGCGGGCCAGGTCGTCGCCGCTGGATACAGTGCCCGCATGACACCCACGTCCGCCCCCTTCGACGATCTCGACCGCAAGATCGTGACGGCTCTGATGGCGAACGCCCGCACGAGCTTCGCCGAGATCGGCGCGGCGGTCGGTCTTTCCGCCACCGCGGTCAAGCGCCGGGTCGACCGGATGCGCGAGACCGGCGTGATCACCGGGTTCTCGGCGACGGTGGAGCCGGCCGCGCTGGGCTGGCGTACGGAGGCGTACGTGGAGGTGTACTGCGAGGGCGCCGCCCCGCCGCGGCGGCTCGCGGAGGTGATGCGCAACCATCCCGAGATCACCGCCGCCATGACGGTGACCGGCGGCGCGGACGCGCTGCTGCATGTGCGGGCCCGGGACGTGGAGCACTTCGAGGAGGTGCTGGAGCGGATCCGGGTGGAGCCGTTCATCCGCAAGACGATCAGCTACATGGTGCTGTCCCATCTGCTGCCGGAGAGCCCGGAGGCGGGGGCGAGCCAGCCCGCCCCGGAACCGGGGGCGTGAGCGTTTCCCGACCCGGACAGCGGGAGTGAGTCCCCTCCGGACCACCCACGCAGCAATCGTGCGTCGACCGGCCCGAACACGCAGCATCCCTGCGGTGGCGCGCAATCCCCGATTCTTGTCGAGACCGGCCTCCGCTTCCTACCGTTGAGGTATCCCACCCAACACCGCAGGAAAGCGGAGGAACCCCTCTGTGCCCATGAGCCGTGTGCCGCGATCGAGGCGCTTCCTTGTCTGCGAACCCAGACACTTCGCCGTGCAGTACGCCATCAATCCCTGGATGCATGAGGACACACAGGTCGACGTCGATCTGGCCCGAGGACAGTGGGCGGAGCTGATCCGCGCCTACCGCGCCCACGGTCACACCGTCGACAGTGTGGAACCGGTCGCCGGTCTGCCGGACATGGTCTTCGCCGCGAACTCGGCGCTGGTCGTGGCCGGGCGGGTCTTCGGCTCGCTCTTCCACGCGCCGCAGCGCCGCCCGGAGTCGACCGCGTACGAGACGTGGTTCAAGAACGCGGGCTTCGACGTCTACCGCCCCGAGACGGTGTGCGAGGGCGAGGGCGACCTGGTCTTCACCGGCCGCCATCTCCTGGCCGGCACCGGATTCCGTACGGAACGGGCCGCCCACCACGAGGTGCAGGAGTTCTTCGGCGTCCCGACGGTCAGCCTCACGTTGGTGGACCCGCGCTTCTACCACCTCGACACCGCGCTGTTCGTGCTCGACGACGGCCCCGAGGCGAACATCGCGTACTACCCGGAGGCCTTCTCCCCCGGCAGCCGTGAGGTGCTCCGCCTGCTGTTCCCGGACGCGGTGATCGCCACGCACGAGGACGCGATGGTGTTCGGGCTGAACTCCGTCTCGGACGGACGTCATGTCTTCATCGCGCCGCGCGCCGAGGCGCTCGCGGGCGAGCTCGCCCGCCACGGCTATGTTCCCGTCCCCGTCGACCTGTCCGAGTTCCAGAAGGCCGGCGGCGGCATCAAGTGCTGCACCCAGGAGATCCGCTCATGACCGTCGCTCCCAGCCGTTCCGTGCGTTCGTCCGCCGAGCTGATCCGCGCCGAGGAGCCCGTCCTCGCGCACAACTACCACCCGCTGCCCGTGGTCGTCGCGCGCGCCGAGGGCGCCTGGGTGGAGGACGTCGAGGGCCGCCGCTACCTCGACATGCTGGCCGGCTACTCGGCCCTCAACTTCGGGCACCGCCACCCGGCGCTGATCGAGGCGGCACACCGGCAGCTCGACCAGCTGACGCTCACCTCGCGTGCCTTCCACAACGACCGGCTGGCCCGGTTCGCCGAGTCCCTGGCCGAGTTGACGGGCCTGGACATGGTGCTGCCGATGAACACGGGCGCCGAGGCCGTGGAGAGCGCCATCAAGGTGGCCCGCAAGTGGGCGTACGAGGTGAAGGGTGTGGCGCCGGACCAGGCGACCATCGTCGTGGCCGCGGACAACTTCCACGGCCGTACGACGACCATCGTCAGCTTCTCCACCGACGAGACGGCCCGCGCGGGTTTCGGTCCCTTCACGCCGGGCTTCCGCGTGGTCCCGTACAACGACCTCGCCGCGCTCGAAGCGGCGGTCGACGAGACGACCGCGGCCGTCCTGATCGAGCCGATCCAGGGCGAGGCGGGTGTCGTCATCCCCGACGACGGCTATCTCCGCGGCGTCCGCGAACTGACCCGGCGCACCGGATGCCTGTTCATCGCGGACGAGATCCAGTCGGGCCTCGGCCGTACGGGACGCACGCTGGCCGTCGAGCACGAGGACGTCGTCCCGGACATGCTGCTGCTCGGCAAGGCGCTCGGCGGCGGCATCGTCCCGGTCTCCGCGGTGGTGGCCCGACGCGACGTGCTCCAGGTGCTGCGCCCCGGCGAACACGGATCGACGTTCGGCGGCAACCCCCTGGCCGCGGCGGTCGGCTCGGCCGTCGTGGAACTGCTGGAGACCGGCGAATACCAGCGCAGGGCCGCGGAGTTGGGCGTTGTACTGCGCGGTGGTCTGACGTCCCTCGTCGGCAAGGGCGTCCAGGGCTTCCGGTCACGCGGCCTGTGGGCGGGCGTCGACGTCGACCCCGCCATCGGCACCGGCCGCGAGATCAGCGAACGCCTCATGCGAGAGGGAGTCCTCGTGAAGGACACCCACGGCTCGACAATCCGCCTCGCTCCCCCACTGACCATCACGGGAGAGGAACTCCGGACAGCCCTGGGCTCCCTGGAAAAGGTCCTGACGGAAGGGGCCTGACGGCTCGGGGGCGCCCCTCCACGTACTCGGCGGGGGGCGCCCCTTTTAGGGGCGCGGGGAACTGCGCGACCGGCCCCCCACCGGCCCGCGGCCAACAAACCGGCCGGTGTGGGGCGGAGCCCAAAAAGGGGCTCCGCGGGCCGGCACGGCACCCCGCGCCGACCCGCGGCCTAGGCAACCACCCGGTCCGAGGTACGGCGGCTCAGGGGAGGAGCCGATCGAACCGGAACGGCGCGAGGGCTTCGGGCCTCCGCCCCGAGCGGATGTACTCGGCGAGCCGGTGCCCCGTGACCGGCCCGAGCGTGACCCCGAGCATCCCGTGCCCGGTGGCCGCGAAGGCGTTCTCGTGGCCCGGCACACGGTCGATCACCGGAAGCCCGTCGGGAAGGAAGGGCCGCCCGCCGACCCAGGGATCCCGGATCAGGCTGACCAGATCGTCCGGATCGTCGAACCAGCGCCCGAGATAGTGGCGGCTCGCGAGGGCGACAGCCACAATGCGACGCCAGTCGAGGCGGTTGTTGTTCCCGCTCAACTCCATCGTGCCGCCGATCCGCGTGGTCCCGCCGATCGGCGAGGCGACAGCCCTGCGCTCGCCGAAGTACAGCGTGTGCCGGGGCGCCGGATCCAGGTCCACGGAGAAGCTGTAGCCCTTGCCCGCCTGGAGGGGCAGCGGACTGCCCAGGTCACGCAGCAGACCCGGCGAACGCATCCCGGCCGCCACCACGACGGCCGAGCAGGGGATCTCGCCCTGTGCGGTGCGCAGGGCGGTGACCCGCCCGCCCGAGGACCGGAACCCGGTCGCCTCCGCGTTCTCATGGACCTTCACGCCCAGGGTCGCCAACGCCTCCCCCAGCGCACGGGCGAACGCCTCCGGGTCGACCACTCCCTCACCCTCGACGAGGTAGGCCGCCCGCACCCGGGACGACAGCGCGTCGTCCAGCAGCCGCGCCTCACGACCCGTGGTCACGTCGTCGGGCATCGGATAGCGGCCGTCGGCCATCTCCCGCTGGACCGCGAGATGGTGCCGTGCCTCGGTCGGTGACAGGAACGCGTGGACCATGCCGGGCCGGGTCAGCGTCGTGTCGACGCCGGCCTCGCGCAGGCCGTCGAAGAGGTCGAACGTGTCCTGGTTCAGCTCGGCGATCGCCGCGTAGCCGCGCCGGAAGGCGGCCGGTGTGCTGCTGCGCCAGAACCGCCACAGCCACCGCACGAACGCCGGGTCCGGCAGCGGCCGCAGATAGAGCGGCGAGTCCGGCCGGCCCAGCGAACGCAACGCGTAGCGCACGACCCCCGGGGCGGGCACCGGCGTCGAATGGCTGAGGCAGACCCATCCGGCGTTGCCCCGGGACACCCCGGAGCCGAGGCCGCGCCGCTCGACGACCTCCACGGGGACACCGGACACGGCCAGGTAGTACGCCGTGCACAGCCCGACGACGCCGCCTCCGACGACCACGACGGGGTGGTCGCCGACCGGTCCCGTCGTACCGGCCGCGGTGGACGCACCGGTCATGACGCGGTTCCGTACGAGGCGAGGAACTCCCGGGTACGGGCCTGGGCGGGGCTGTCGAGGACGTCCTCGGGCCTGCCCTCCTCCACGATCCGGCCGCCGTCGACGAAGACGACGTGGTCGGCCACCTCGCGGGCGAAGGGCAGTTCGTGGGTGACCAGCAGCATGGTCATCCCGTCCGCGGCGAGTTCGCGCATCACGCTCAGGACCTCCCGGGTGGCCTCCGGGTCCAGGGAGGACGTGGGTTCGTCGAAGAGGAGCACCTCGGGCTTGAGCGCGAGGGCCCGGGCGATGGCGACGCGCTGCTGCTCGCCGCCGGAGAGCTGGTCGGGGTGGGCGAGGGCACGGTGGGCGACCTTGACGCGACGCAGCAGGGCGACGGCCCGTTCCAGCGCCTCCTGTTCGGGGATGCCCGCCTTGCGCTGGGCGAGGACGACGTTCTCGACGGCCGTGAGGTGCGGGAACAGATGGAACCGCTGGAAGACCATGCCGACGGTGCGGCGCAGCCGGGCCAGGTCGCGGCAGACCGTACGGCCGCCCTGGTGCACGACCTCTCCGGCGACCTCGACCGTGCCCCTGTCCGGCCGTTCGAGGAGGTTGACGCAGCGCATCAGGGTCGTCTTGCCGCCGCCGCTCTGGCCGATGACGCTCACGATGCGGCCGCGGCCGACCTCCAGGTGGACGTCGTCGAGCACGAGGCGGCCGTCGAAGGACTTGCTCAGCCCGTCGATCCGTACGACCGCCTCGGGAGGCGGGGACGCCGACGCGGTCTCGGTGGCCTTGGTGGTCTTCGTGGTCTCGTTGGTCTTCGTGGTCTCGTTGGTCTTCGTGGTGGTGACGGGCTCGGTCATACCGTCGCCTCCTTCCGGTCGGCGTCCACGACGAGGTCGCTCGCGAGCAGGGTGCGGGCCGCCCGCATCCGGCGCCGGCGCCACGGGGACAGCGGGACGCCCGCCCGTACCTTCCGCTCCAGCAGCAGGAGGAGCTGGGAGAGCGGGTAGCAGAGGGCGAAGTAGATGGCCGAGATGACCAGGTAGACCTCCAGTGCCCGGAAGGTGGCCGACGTGATGAGCCGTCCCTCGGACATCAGCTCGGCGGCGGACACGGTGACGAGCAGCGAGGTGGACTTCAGCAGGTCGACCAGCATGGTGTTGGTGCCGGGCAGCGCCTGCCTCAGTGCCTGTGGCAGGACGATGTGGCTGAAGATGCCGGTCCTGCCGAGGCCGAGCGCCTCGCCCGCCTCGGTCTGTCCGGCGTGTACGCCGCTGATCGCGGAGCGGAAGATCTCGGACAGGTAGGCGGCGTAGAAGACGACGAGGCTCACACAGCCGGCCGTGAACACGTCCAGCCGCAGCCCGGCCGAGGCCAGGCCGAAGTAGGTCAGGAAGATGATGGCCAGCAGCGGGACGTTCTTGAAGACCTCGGTGTAGACGGCGGCGACGGCCCGGGCGGGCCACGCCTTGCTCAGCCGCAGCAGTGCCACGGCCAGGCCGAGGAGCACCGCCCCGACGAAGCTCACCGCCGTGTAGGAGACGGTGCGCCAGAGCGCGTCGAGGAGGTCGGGCCGGTATTCGGACCAGGGGACCTGGAAGAGGCCGGAGGCGATGTCGGTCGTCACTGTTCATCCCCTCACTGCGCGATGGACGGGGGCGTCCAGTCCTGGGGCCGGTCCACTCCCCGGCGCGCGGTGGCGACGTCGGCGGAGGGCTTGAGGAACTGCTCGGGGTCGCCGCCGTACTTCTTGACGAGCCTCTCCAGCTCACCGTTCTCGTACATGGCGTCGATCTGCGCGGAGATGGCCTTCTCCAGCTTGGTGGCCTTCTTGGGCAGGTAGAAGCCGGTCTGGTACGGCTGGAAGTACTCGTAGGCCGGCTTCGCCTTGACCTGTGCGGCGGTCGGCGGCGTCATGTACTGGGTGTCGATCTTCAGGTCCGGGCGTTCCTTCTGTGCCGCGATGATGATCAGTGGGTCGAGGAAGCCGACGTCCACACGGCCCGCGCCGAGGTCGTCGAACACGCCGTTGGCGTCGGGGTAGGCGTGCAGCTTGGCGTCGGGTACGGCCTGGATGGACTTGACCCAGACGTACCCCTCGACCGTGCCGAGCTGCAGACCCTTCAGGTCGTCGACCGTCTTGTACGTCTTGCCGGACCGTACGGCCATCGCCGGCGGCGAGTAGTAGGGCGGGTCGGTGAACAGGCCCTGTTTCTGCCGGTCGGCGGACCAGGCGACACCGCCGATGGTGATGTCCACCCGGCGGGACTGCACCCCGGCGAGCATGCCCGCGAAGTCCGTCACCTGGGGCTTGACCTCAAGGCCGAGCTTCTTGGCCGCGTGGGCGAGGATGTCGCCGTCCAGGCCGACGATCCTGTCGCCCTGGACGCTGGTGTAGGGCGCGTACGGCTGGACGGCCACCTTGATCACGCCTGGCGTGATGGTGCCGAGGGCGGCGGTCTTCGCGGACACGTTCTTCGGTTCGTCGTCGCCGTCCGAACCACAGCCGGCGACCGCCGGTATCAGGAGGATCGCTGACAAAACAGCGACAAGTGAGCGCACACGGATCATCGGCTTGGGCCTTCCGTAACGGCACGGGTATCGGCACTGAAGGGGCCCGCCGTTCACCGCGCTGTGCCCCCGGCGGGGATGTGATGGGCTCATACGCTAGGGACAGGCCGGTCGTGCGTCACCGTTCACTTCGTACGAACTTGGGGCCGAAATCTCGCGGTCTGCTGTACGGTGCGTCCACTTCGACACCTCGGATCCATCGTCGATCCACCCCTGGTCCGTCCCCGGTCCGTCCCCACGACGGAAGGAACGCTCGTGCTGAGTCCGTCGCTCGCCCAGGAGATCGCCGGGGACACCTCCGCGGTCATCGGCTTCAACGTGCTGATCACCGACGCGGACGGGATGGTCATCGGCAGCGGTGACACCCACCGGGTCGGCACGTTCCACGAGGCGTCCGTCGAGGTGATCCGTACACAGGAACCGGCCACGCACAACGCGTCGCAGGCACATCGGCTCCAGGGTGTGCGCCCGGGAGTCACGCTGCCGCTGGTCACCGACGGACAGGCGGTGGGGACGGTCGGGATCACCGGTACGCCCGCCCAGGTGCGCCGCTTCGGCCTGCTGGTGAAACGGCAGACGGAGATCCTGCTCCGGGAGTCGGTGATGCTCCGCTCCCGGCTGCTCGCCGAGCGGGCGGCCGAGAAGCTGCTCACCGACATCGCCTCGTACGACCCGCAGGTGGTGGAGGGCGACTTCCTCGTCTTCCGGGCCGCCGAGCTGGGCTTCGACCTGCGGCTGCGGCGGGTCGCGGTGGCCTTCGAGGTGACCGTGCCGGACACGGGCGGCCGTCGGCACGGCACACCGACCCGGGACATGGCGCTGGTCCGCTCGGAACTGCTCCGCACGGTCCGTGAGGTGTTCGCCGACCCGCAGGACATCATCGCCACGACGGCTCCCGGCTGGATCGGCGTACTGCACCGGCTCCAGCCCGACCAGCCGGAGGCCGCACTGTCCGTCGACTGCCGGCGCGTCACCGACCTCATCGCCGCTCAGGGCGGCCTCATGGCCCGCGCGGGAATCGGCGAACCGGCCGCCTCGGTCGGCGCCCTGCACGACTCGTACCAGGACGCGTGCGACGCGCTGCGGCTCGGCGCCCGGCTGGCCGGCCGTGTCCCCGTCCACCTGATCACCGATCTGCGGGTCCACCAGGTTCTGGCCGCCGTCGGCCAGCCCGCGCGCAACCGCCTGCTCGACCTGACCGCCACGGACCTGCGCGCCCAGCCGGACTGGCCGGTGCTCCGCGACACGATCACCGCGTGGTGCGAGAACGGCTTCAACCTCGTAAAGGCGTCCGAGGCCCTGCACGTCCACCGCAACACCGTGGTCTACCGCATGAACAAGATCGAGCAGATCACCGGCCGGCCCCTGCGGGAGCACCGGACCACCATGGCCCTGTATCTCGCCTGCCTGGCCGACCAGTTGGGCAGCGGCGACACGTCAAGATCGAGCCAGGTACTGCCCTGACGGCTGGTCCGGAAGAGGGCGACGGGGCAGCATGAGTGCGTTCGGGGACGGTTACGGAGATCCGCCCCTGCACATACACTGGCGTCCCGCAGCACACCTGTTGACCAGCCAGAACGCGGCGGTTGAGCCGATCCTGTGAAGTGAGGAGCGACCCCTTGTTCTATTACGTTCTCAAGTACGTGATTCTGGGACCGCTGTTGCGGCTGGTCTTCCGCCCTCGGATCGAAGGTCTGGAGCACGTACCGGCGACGGGTGCGGCCATCGTCGCGGGCAATCACCTGTCGTTCTCGGACCACTTCCTGATGCCCGCGATCCTCAAGCGGCGCATCACGTTCCTCGCCAAGGCCGAGTACTTCACGGGCCCGGGCGTCAGAGGCCGGCTGACGGCGTTCTTCTTCCGCAGCGCCGGGCAGATCCCGGTGGACCGCTCCGGCAAGGACGCGGGGCAGGCGGCCATCCGCGAGGGTCTCGGCGTGCTCAGCAAGGACGAGCTGCTCGGCATCTACCCGGAGGGCACCCGCTCGCACGACGGCCGCCTCTACAAGGGCAAGGTCGGCGTCGCGGTGATGGCGCTCAGAGCCGGGGTCCCGGTCATCCCGTGCGCGATGATCGGCACCTTCGAGGCCCAGCCCCCCGGCCGGAAGATCCCCAAGATCCACCCCGTGTCGATCCGCTTCGGCGAACCCCTCGAATTCTCCCGCTACGCCGGCATGGAGAACGAGAAGGCGATCCTGCGCGCCATCACCGACGAGATCATGTACGCGATCCTCACCCTCTCCGAGCAGGAGTACGTCGACCGGTACGCGGCCGTCGTCAAGGCGGAGGAGGCCGCCGAGAAGGCGGCGCTGGCGAAACGCAAGTTCCCGCGTATGCCACTGAGGTGACCGTCCCCGGACCGACGTCCGCCGAGCGGAACCGGTCTGCCCACAGCTAATGCACTGGGATCCCGGCGGCGGGAGTCCTACGGTCGCCCCATGGGACGAGCTGTGGTGATCGGAGCGACGGGACAGATCGGGCGGGTGGCCGTGAAGGCGCTGGCCACGGACGGCTGGGAGGTGACGGCCGTCTCGCGGGGCGGCGGACGGGACGGGTCCTGGCCCGACGGGGTACGGACGGCACGGGCGGACCGCGCGGACGACTCCGCGCTGGCCGCCGCGGTCGGCGACGGCTGCGACGTACTGGTGGACATGGTGGCCTACGGGCCGGAGCACGCACGGCAGTTGACGCATCTGGCCGGCCGCGTCGGATCGGCCGTGGTGGTCTCAAGCCTGTCGGTCTACGAGGACGACAAGGGCCGCAACTTCGATACGCAGGAGCAGCCCGACGGGTTCCCGGAGTATCCGGTGCCCCTGTCGGAGGAGCAGCGGACCATCGCGCCCGCCGAAACCTCCTACAGCACTCGCAAGGCCGGTCTGGAGCGTGAACTCCTCGCCGCGGCCGATGAGTTGCCGACCACGCTGCTGCGCGCGGGCGCGATCCACGGGCCGTACTGCCGTACCCCGCGCGAGCTGTACTTCGTCAAGCGCAACCTGGACGGCCGGCGGCGACGCGTACTCGCGTACGGCGGGGAGAGCCGGTTCCATCCGGCGAGCGTCCACAACATCGCCGAACTGGTCCGCCTGGCCGCGCGGAAGCCCGGCGCCCGGGCACTGAACGCCGTCGATCCCGACGCGCCCACGGTGGCGGAGATCGCCGTGGCCATCGACGCGGTGATGGGTGTCGAGACCGAGAGCGTCCTGGTCGACGGGCCCGCGCCCGCCGAGACCGTCGGCGGCACTCCGTGGTCCGTGCCGCACCCGGTGGTCTGCGACATGGCGGCCGCCGAACGGGAGTTGGGATACAGGGCCGTGGCACGGTACGCGGAGACGCTGCCGGACACGGTCGCCTGGATCGAGCGGCAACTGGCAGGCCGGGACTGGCGGGAGGCGTACCCGAAGATGTTCCAGGCCTACGGCGACCTCTTCGACTACGCGGCGGAGGACGCCTGGTTGCGGGCATGAACGAGGGGCGGCCGGAATCCCGGCCGCCCCTCGTCCGCGTACTGCTACGTGACTCCTGCTGCTACGGCTTGGGCGTGGCGTGCGGGGTGCACGTCACGTCGGCCGAGTCGACCTTGCCGGTGAGGAGGTAGGTGTCCACCCGCTCGTTGATGCAGGGGTTGGTCAGACCGGTCACACCGTGCGAGCCCGCGTCCTTCTCGGTGATCAGGCGGGAGCCCTTGAACCGCTTGTGCAGCTCGACGCCACCCTCGTACGGAGTGGCGGCGTCACGTGTGGCCTGCACGATCAGGACGGGCGGCAGACCCTTGCCGGACTTCACGTTGACCGGGGTCTGCTGCTTGGCGGGCCAGGTCGCGCACGGCAGGTTCAGCCAGGCGTTGGCCCACGTCATGAACGGGTAGTTCTTGTGCAGCTCGGTGTTGTCGCGGTCCCACTTCTTCCAGCTGGTGGGCCACTTGGCGTCGGTGCACTCGACGGCCGTGTAGACGGCGTTGCCGTTCTCCGAGGCGATGTTGCCCGCGGTGTCCGACGGGTCGGGGGCCGCGGCGTCGACGAGTGCCTGGGTGTCACCGGCGACGTACTTGCTGAACACGGTCGCGACCGGCACCCACGACGAGTCGTAGTACGGGGCGCTCTGGAAGAAGCCGATGAGCTCGGCCGGGCCGACGACCCCGCCGATGGGGTTCTTCTTGGCTGTGGCACGCAGCTTCAGCCACTGCTCCTGGACCTTGGCCCGGGTGTCGCCGAGGTGGAAGGCCGCGTCGTTCTTGGCGACCCAGTCCTGCCAGTCCTTCCAGCGCATCTCGAAGGCGACGTCCTGGTCGAGGTTGGCCTCGTACCAGATCTTCTCGCGCGACGGGTTGACGACACTGTCCGCGATCATGCGGCGGACGTGGGTCGGGTACATCGTGCCGTACACGGCGGCGATGTACGTGCCGTACGAGACGCCCAGGAAGTTGAGCTTCTTCTCGCCGAGCGCGGCCCGGATGACATCCAGGTCACGGACGGTGTTGGGGGTCGTCATGTGCGGCAGCATCTCGCCGCTGCGCTCGGCGCAGCCGGCCGCGTACTCGGCGGCGAGCTTGCGCTGGGCGCGCTTGTCGGCCTCGGAGTCCGGCACCGGGTCCATCTTCGGCGCCTTGACGAACTCCTGCGGGTCGGCGCAGGAGATGGGCGCCGAGTGGCCGACGCCGCGCGGATCGAAGCCCACGAAGTCGTACGCCTTCGACGCCTTCACCCACAGCGGGTTCTTGGTGGTGACCCGGAGCGGGAAGCGCAGTCCGGAGCCGCCGGGGCCGCCCGGGTTGTAGACGAGTGCGCCCTGGCGCTCCGCCTTCGTACCCGTGTTGCCGATGCGGTCCACGGCGAGCTTGATCTTCTTGCCGTTGGGCTTCGCGTAGTTGAGCGGCACCGTGACCCAGCCGCACTGGACGGGCTTCGCGATTCCCCAGTCGGCCGGACAGTCCGTCCAGTCGATACCTGCCTTGGCCGCGCGAGCGGCGGCGATCGCGGCGCCGCGCGTCTGGCTGTCCTGGCCGTGGCGGCTTTCCGCGCTGGCCGTCGGGGCCGCGACGGCGCCGGCTATCAGCGTCGCTGTGACGAGCGCTCCGGCCGAGCCGAACGCCGTCGCCCTTCTCAAACCCCTCAAGTGAGTCCTCCCCCTACTGTCTACTGTCGTTGTGGTCAGTAGGGGGATCCTTCCGGCTGTGAGGTCCCTGAGAACAGGGGTGAAGTGGCTTCTTTGCCAATCCGATAACCGGAACATCGCTGCCCGTTGAGCGGTGCGGTTTGTTTCAGGCGAGTGCGCCGAGCGCCTCGTCGAGGATGCGCCGCAGGCGCAGCGCGTCGGGCGCGAGCGCGGTCACGAGAGCTCCGGGACCGGCGAGCGGGGTGATTGCGGCGTACTCCCCCAGCAACCGCACCTCGACCGGCCGCTGCCCGAACTCCGGTCGTACGACGATGAGTTGCCCGAGCGCGCGATGCCCGGCGAGCACGGCGGGACCGTCCCACCCGCCCGGCGCCCCGGGTCCGCAGGAGAGCTCCTGGTCGAGGAGCGGACGCCCGTCGAGCCGCACGGTGAGCCGACTGGCAAGCCGCCCGGGCTCCTCGTTGGCCCGCCCGAGCACCTGCTCCTCGCGCAGCACCAGCCGCGCACCGGCGGCAAGGTCCACACACGTGGCCACGCACAGCTCACTACCACCGGCGGAGATCAACTGCTCGGGCAGCCAGCGCAGTTCACCACCTTCGGCCACCGTGAGCCGTACGTCGTAGCGTGCCTCGCCCTTGGCCTGCCCCGGCAGCGCGATGGTGGCGGCGGCCGACCCGACGTGCAGCCGCGCACCGTCACCGACCTCCGCCTCGACGGTGAAGTGGTCACCGCCCAGGGGCCCGCTCATCGCCCCGACCAGCATGACCCGCGCCTCGGAACCACTGGCCCGCGTACGCCGCAGGGCGAGCGGCCCCTGCCCCTCAAGCGTGGGCAGCGCGGTACCGCCCCGCCCGTCGGCCCGCGCCCCGATCCGCGCGAGGGCACGCACTCCGGACGCCCCGGACACCGCGGACATCCCGGCCTCTCCGGCCGTCATGCCGTCCACGCGGCGAGCTGCCCCCGCACCCATGCGGCGACGTCCTTCACCCCGTCCTCGGCCCGCAACGACTGGAACACCACCGGCAGTTCGGCCCGCTGCGCCTTGGCGTCGGCGGCCATCCGCCCGAGGTCGGAACCGACGTACGGAGCGAGATCGGTCTTGTTGACGACGAGCAGGTCGGCGGTGGTGACCCCGGGCCCACCCTTACGCGGAATGTCGTCCCCACCCGCGACATCGATCACGAAGATCTGAGCGTCGACAAGCCCTTTGCTGAAGGTGGCGGTGAGGTTGTCACCCCCCGACTCGACAAGAACGAGGTCCAGGGGCCCGACCTCATCCTCCAGGTCCTCGACGGCTTCGAGATTCGCGGAGATGTCGTCACGGATCGCCGTGTGCGGACAGGCCCCGGTCTCCACGGCGGTGATCCGCTCGGGCGGCAACACGGCCTCCCGCAACAGGAACTCGGCGTCCTCGCGCGTATAGATGTCATTGGTGACAACGGCCAACGACAACTCATCCCGCAGAACCCGACAGAGCGCCGCCACAGTCGCGGTCTTCCCGGACCCGACGGGCCCCCCGAGCCCGATCCGCAACGCTCGCCGCCGCCCGTCGGGCCGGTGGGCGTCGGCGCTTACGGCCGGAGGGCCGTCATGGGTGTGAAGGTGATCGAGGTGCATGGTGGCGGCTCCCTTTCTCTGCCTGGCGGAACTCTTCTTGGCGGAACTCTCCAAGCCCGCCCGACCCCACCCAGCCCGTCCGGCGTTTGAGGACGAGGCCGTTCAGGCCGATGAGCGGGGTCTGGGGGCGCAGCCCCCAGGGGACGGGAACGGGTAGGGGCGGCGGGGGCGAAAGAACCCCCTACGAGGCAAACAGCCGCACAGCCCAAGCAGCATGCACCTCCGCACTGATCTCCAACACTGGCGCGGAAGCCGCAGGCAACACCCCGACCCCACTCTCCAACGCACTCCGCGCCGCCAAACCCGCCTCCCGCGCAACCACATCGAGTTCAGGAGCCAACCGAGCCAACACCCCGGTCGCATCGAACGGATCAAGACTCAGCAACCGCACCGTCGCACTCGCCGGCCCACTGACACTCTCGTACACAGCGCAGTACGCGGCATCCTCCGCGCCGAGCCCCGCGGCCCGGGCAGCCAGCCCGAGAACGACCGGCTGATGGGCCCCCTTGGGGAACTCCCGTGCCAGCGCGTCGAGTTCGGCGGAGGGCCACGTCGCCCGAGCGGCCCGCATCAACTGCCGCCCGAGCTTCCGGGCGGCGACCCGCAGGGCGAGGGACGGCGTACGTGCGTCCGCGGCACTGTCCAGTTCCACCGGATCGAGCCCGAGGGCGGCGGCCGCGGCGAGCGAGGCCGACACCAGCCCCGCCGTGTGCAGCCGCCCTCGGCAGAACTCCTCCAGACTCCCCGCCCCGGTGATCCGCCCGGCCTTGACCGCCGCCTCGGCGCCACCGGAGTGGGCATGCCCTCCGGCGGGAAACCGACCGTCGGCCAGTACAAGCAACGCAGCACGCGACATGACGAGCCTCAGAACACAGAATCGGAGTCAGAAGTCAGCACAGGAAGCACCGGTCAGAACAGGAAGTACCTCTGAGCCATGGGCAGTTCGGCAGCCGGTGTGGCCTCCACCAGCTCCCCGTCGATCGTGACGGCGAAGCTGTCGGGATCGACCTGCACCCGCGGCCGCGCGTCGTTCTCCCGCATGTCCGCCTTGGTCACCCCACGGGTCGACTCGATCGACACGAACCGCTTGCCGAGCCCCAGCCGCTCCGGCAGCCCGTCCTCGATCGCGATCGGCGCAACGAAGTTGAAGGAGTTGGAGGCGGGCGCCCGCCCGATCGCCCCGAACATCGGCCGGGGAAGAATCGGCTGCGGTGTGGGAATGGACGCGTTGGCGTCGCCCATCTGCGCGTACGCGATCTGCCCGCCCTTGACGACGAGATGCGGCTTGACGCCGAAGAACGCGGGCTCCCACAGCACGAGGTCGGCGAGCTTCCCGGTCTCGACGGAGCCGACCTCGCGGGCGAGCCCCTGGGCGAGGGCCGGGTTGATCGTGTACTTGGCGACATAGCGACGTACACGACGGTTGTCCGCGCGCCCGTCCCCGGGCAGCGCGCCGCGCCGCCGCTTCATGACGTGGGCCGTCTGCCAGGTCCGCATGATGACCTCCCCCACGCGTCCCATGGCCTGCGCGTCGGAGGAGATGATCGAGATCGCGCCGAGGTCGTGCAGGATGTCCTCGGCCCCGATGGTGGTGGGCCGGATCCGGGACTCGGCGAAGGCGAGGTCCTCGGGCACGGCCGCGTTGAGGTGGTGGCAGACCATCAGCATGTCGAGGTGTTCCTCGGCGGTGTTGACGGTGTAGGGCCGGGTCGGGTTGGTCGAGCTGGGCAGCACGTGCGCCTCGGAGACCACGCTCATGATGTCCGGCGCGTGCCCGCCGCCGGCGCCCTCCGTGTGGTACGCGTGGATGGTGCGCCCCGCGATCGCGGCGAGCGTGTCGGCCACGAACCCGGCCTCGTTGAGGGTGTCCGTGTGGATGGCGATCTGCGCGCCGGTCCGGTCCGCCACCGTGAGCGCCGCGTCGATGACGGCGGGCGTGGAGCCCCAGTCCTCGTGCAGCTTGAGTCCGAGCGCCCCGCCGCGCAGCTGGGAGAGCATCGCCTCCTGGGAGACGGTGTTGCCCTTGCCGAGGAGCCCGAAGTTGAGCGGGTACTCCTCCATCGCCTCCAGCATCCGGGCCAGGTGCCAGGGACCGGGCGTGACGGTGGTCGCCTTGGAGCCCTCGGCCGGACCGGTGCCGCCGCCGATGAGAGTCGTGATCCCGGAGGCGAGCGCCTCGTCGGCGATCTGCGGACAGATCAGATGCACATGGGCGTCGATGGCCCCCGCGGTCAGGATCCGCCCGTTCCCCGCGATGATCTCGGTCTCCGGGCCGATCACCAGGTCCGGGTGCACCCCGTCCATGGTGTCCGGGTTGCCCGCCTTGCCGATGCCGGTGATCCGGCCGTCGCGGATGCCCACGTCGGCCTTGATGATCCCCCAGTGGTCGATGATCACCGCACCCGTGATGACGGTGTCCGGGGTGCCGTCTGCGCGCGTAGCACGCGACTGGCCCATCGACTCGCGGATGACCTTGCCACCGCCGAACACGGCCTCGTCACCGGCACGTCCGGGGCCGCCGGAACGATCCTCCTCGATCTCGATCAGCAGATCGGTGTCGGCGAGCCGGATGCGGTCGCCGGTGGTGGGGCCGAACAGGTCGGCGTACGCGGCACGCGAGATCTCAGGCATCGAGGGCACCTCCGGTCTCGCCGCGCAGGCCGGGCACGACACGGGCGCCGGTGAGCGGAACGAGTTCGACGTCGACGGGGATCCCGGGCTCGAAGCGCACGGCGGTGCCGGCGGCGACGTTGAGCCGCTTGCCGCGCGCGGCGGCGCGGTCGAAGTCCAGTCCGGGGTTGGCCTCGGCGAAGTGGTAGTGGGAGCCGACCTGCACGGGCCGGTCGGCGGCGTTGAGGACGGTGAGCCGGGTGACCTCAAGGCCTTCGTTGAAGGCGACGGGTCCGTCGGCGAACAGGATCTCTCCGGGAATCATGGCGGCCGCTCCCCCGTCAGACGATCGGGTCGTGGACGGTGACGAGCTTGGTGCCGTCCGGGAAGGTGGCCTCCACCTGGACGTCGTGGATCATCTCGGGGATGCCCTCCATGACGTCCTCGCGGGTGAGGATCTTGCGCCCGGAGGCCATCAGCTCGGCAACGGTACGGCCGTCCCGGGCCCCTTCGAGGATGTGCGAGGTGATCAGGGCGACGGCCTCGGGGTGGTTCAGCTTCAGCCCCCGGGCACGGCGCTTCTCGGCCACATCGGCGGCCACATGAATGAGCAGCCTCTCCTGCTCGTGCGGCGTCAGTTGCACGGCGTCCACCTCACAGTCCTCGCTCCGGACCGTGCGGGGTCCGGTTGCCGCAGCCACCACGAAGGATTCGGATGCAGTACGCGACTGCGGTACGCGGCCGGAATGCGCGACTCTGCGCGTCCCGGGCTGCGAAAACCCCTGGTGACGTGGTGGTGCAGGCTAGTTGCGCGGCATTTCAGGGACGTTAACCGCCGCGCGGGAGTTCGCACGAGGATTCACGAGGATCACGAAGGACGAGCCGACCGGCCGACCTGATCGTCGGCCTGCGCTCCGCACCCCGACCGAGAGCCACGTCAGCGTGGCTGCTCCATGCTCATCAGCGCCCGCAGACCGTCCTGGATCACCTCTACGGGCGCCGAGCCGAAGAGCGCCTGCTGGGCGGCGAACCCCTGCGCGGTGGCGATCATGGTCCTGGCGACGTGGTCGGCGGGAATGTCCGCCCGCATCACCCCGGCCTCCTGGTAGCCCTCGACTACCTTCACCCAGGCCTCGCGCACGGTGCCGAAGCCCTCGCGCAGCACCCGCGACAGCTCGCCGTCACGGAGTGTCTCCGTCCAGACCTGGATCATCAGCCGGGGGAAGGAGGCATCCCCGTCCCACGCCAGCCCGTGCTTCGCCTCGCCGCCCCCGAGGCCGAGCACCTGGGTCATGACCTGGCCCACGAGTACGTCGGGCGGCGGGGGCGGAGTCTGCCGGGCGGCCTCTTCGAAGGCCTCGCGAATACCTCCGAGGACCTCGGTGACGATGGCCGCGATCAGCTCGTCCTTGCCGCTGAAGTAGCGGTAGACCGCGCCCGCCGAGAGGTCCACCTCCTTCAGCACGTCCTGCATCGACGTGGCATGGAACCCGTTGCGGGCGAAGCTGCGGGCCGCGCCGTCGAGGATCTGGCGGCGACGGGCGTCGAGGTGTTCCTGGGATACGCGGGCCATGACCGAAAACTAAAACGAACATTCCTTCTTGACAAGTGCGGGCCCTCGCAGGACAGTGACGGAACAAGTAAAACGAACGATCCTTCTTTTTAGCGTGCCGCCTCCGATCCGAATCAAGGGAAGAGACCATGTCCGCGACATCCGCTACGCACACCGGGACCGCGTCACCACACTCGCCCCAGTCGTCACAGGCGCCGCAGCAGCCGGTCACGTCGTCGCACGGGCGCCATGTCGTCGCCGTCGTCGTACTGGTGCCCGTGCTGGTGGCCCTCGCCCTGTGGGCCTTCGCCTGGCCCGCGGCCCGCACCGCGCCGCGCGATCTGCCACTCGGCGTGGCGGGCCCCGCGACTGCGGTCGCCCAGGTCGAGAAGCAGCTCGGAGAACACGAGGGCGCCTTCGAGATCCACCACTACGCCGACGAGGCCGCCGCCCGGGACGCCATCGAGGACCGGACCGTATACGGCGCGGTCGTCGTCACCGCGCAGGGGCCGAAGCTGCTGACCGCCTCGGCCGCGAGCCCGCTGGTGGCCCAGTTGCTCCAGCAGTCGGTGACCCAGCAGGCGGGCGGCGCCCAGGTGCGTACCGTCGACGTCGTACCGGCCGCCGAGAACGACCCGCGCGGCTCGGCCCTGACGTCGAGCGTGCTGCCGCTGACGCTGGCGGGCATCGCCGCGGGAGCCGTCGTGACCCTGCTCGGGCTGCGCGGGCGGCGCGCGATCGCCGCTCTGGTCGGTGCGTCCGCGCTCGTCGGCCTGGTGGCGGCCGCGCTCGCCGGCAGCTGGCTCGGCGCGCTCACCGGGAACTGGTGGGCCCAGGCGGGCGCTCTGGGCCTGGCCACGCTGGCGGTCGGCGCAGCGGTCGCGGGCCTTGCGGCCCTGCTGGGCACGCCCGGCATCGGCCTGGGCGCGTTCGTCGTGATGATGCTCGGCAACCCGTTCTCGGGCGCCGCCACGGCACCCGAGATGCTGCCCGACCCGGTCGGGACGATCGGCCAGTGGCTCCCACCTGGCGCCGGCGCCTCCCTGCTCCGCTCGATCTCGTTCTTCGACGGAGCCGCCGCATCCGGCCCGGCCCTCACCCTGACCTGGTGGGCCGCACTGGGACTCGGCGCAGTCCTCCTCGGCAGCGCGCTCAAGCGCCGCAAGGAGAACACCGGGTCGGCAGCCGCAGAACGCGAGCCCGCACCGACGAACTGACCCCCACAGAACCGACCGTGCACCCCTGAAGTAGCGGACAGGGGTGCACGGTCATACGCGTTTCAGGAGCTCACATGCCTATGTACCGCCCGACCCTCACCCACCCAGGGGCGCGGGGAACTGCGCGACAAGCCCCCACCCCGCCCGCACCCGGCACACAAGGGCAACCACCCACCCCACAAGCCGCCTAAGACGCCCCCGGCCCCCGATGCTCCGCGGCAATCCCGAACCGCTGGCGTTCGCGAGGAGCGGAACCCACCTCACGAACACTCGACACCGCACTGATCACCGGCTCCTCCACCCCCGCCTCGATCGCCGCGTCGAGTTTCTCGAGTCGCTCCAGGTCAGCCGCGGACACGAGAGCGACAAGCGGCTTCCCGTGCCGCGTCACGACGACGCGCTCACCGCCGTACACCACCCGGTTGATCAGGTCGGCGAGCTCAGCCCTGGCTTGCGTCACCGGAATCTCGTAGGCCATGCTCCCCATCATAACGTCATGTACGTCCTGTACATTTTTTACAGGACCTCTCCCGGAGGAGCGTGTGTCATGACCCGACCGTCCGCCCGCTATGTCCTGCCCGAGTTCACCGAGCGCACCAGCTCGGGGAGCCGGACCATGGACCCGTACTCGAAGCTGCTGGAAGAGCGGATCGTGTTCCTCGGGACGCCGATCGACGACGTCTCGGCGAACGACGTGATGGCGCAGTTCATGCACCTCGAGTACCAGGCACCCGACAGGGACATCTCGCTCTACATCAACTCCCCCGGCGGCTCGTTCAGTGCGATGACGGCCGTCTACGACACGATGCAGTTCGTCAGCTGCGAGGTGGAGACCATCTGCCTGGGGCAGGCGGCGTCGGCCGCGGCGGTGCTGCTGGCGGCCGGCACACCGGGCAAGCGGCACGCGCTGCCGGGCGCCCGCGTGCTGATCCACCAGCCGTCGTTCTCCGAGCCCGTCCAGGGACAGGCGTCCGACCTGGCCATTCAGGCCGACGAGTTGATGCGTACCCGTGGGCAGCTGGAGGAGATGCTCGCCCGGCACACGGGTCAGAGCCGGGAGCGGATCGGCGCGGACATCGAGCGGGACAAGATCCTGGACGCGCAGGCGGCGCTGGAGTACGGACTGATCGACCGGATCGTCTCGAGCCGGAAGTCCACCCAGAGCGCACGCGGCGCGAGGTGAGCGGCCGATGCTCCCACCCGAGTTGCCGCCGCTGCCGGCCCTGACCCGCGCGGAGGCCGAGCTGATCGACCGTTACCTCGAAGTGGTCGACCTGCTCGGCCGGATCAACCCGGCCCATTCCGGGGACACTTACCGGGGGCTGCGCGCGGCCCAGGCCCTGGTGGGCAGGGCCACCGCGCTGCGTGACGCGCTGGCCCTGATGCACCAGCGCGGCGAGCACGAGGTGCACGCGCCGACCCTGGCGCGGGCGCTGCGCGTACTCGACGGTGAGCGCCGAGCGGGCCGGATCGCGCTACCGCCGCGCTCCGACAGCTGACGTACCGCCACGGACCCGGCGTCACGCAGGCATCTGACGAGACGTCCGGGTCAGGGTTCAAACGGACCGAAAGGCGTACCACCGAACAGCGTAGTCAGAGCTGCTTTTACAGGCCCGTGGGAGTTGCGCAACCCGCGTAGCCTCCGTACGGAATCAGACGTTCCGGTGCTGGTACGAGGGTCGTCGACCCCCTCGAGCCCTCCCGTGGGAAAGGCTGTCCACCCGAACGGGTGAGTGGTGAGTAAGCCCACAAATCGCCGATTCCGCTCGGCTTTTGGGACATCCGTGCGTCAAGATCCCTTCCGACGACAAGCCCCCGCCACAAGCGGCGGGGCGATCCGGGCGGACGCCGAGTCCTGCCGCCGCCCGGATGACCGGTCGACAGAAGTGGATCGGCAGGAGTGGAGGACCCAGGCACGACGGGTCGCCGGAACGGTCACGCCATGACCGGGCCGAGCAGCCCTTGGGGTGAAGCCGCGTCAGCGGCCGGGCAACTTCGCCAGCCCGAATCCGACAGGTCATCCTTCACAGGCGGCTGACGAAGGGTTGCGCATGACTGCGCTCAATCGTGTCCCGTCGCTGTTCAGCAGGGCCGGTACCGCATCGGCTCTCACCATCGCCGCTGTCGGCGGCGGCATCGTGGCCCCCGGATTCACGTCCGGCGCTGAAGCGGCCACACCCGCGACGAAGGCACTCCAGGTGGCGGCCTCCAAGAAGGGCTCCCCGTACAAGTACGGAGCCGTGGGGCCCAAGCGCTTCGACTGCTCCGGCCTCACGCTCTACTCGTTCAAGAAGGCGGGCAAGTCCCTGCCGCGTACGGCCGCCGCGCAGTACAACAAGACGAACCATGTCTCCGCTTCGAACCGCAAGCAGGGAGACCTGGTCTTCTTCCACTCGGGCCGGAACGTCTACCACGTCGGCATCTACGCCGGGAAGGGACGGATCTGGCACTCCCCGAAGACCGGGGAAGTGGTGAAGCTCCAGAAGATCTGGACGAAGAGCGTCTGGTACGGCCGGGTCAGGTGACCCGCCCGGGAGGTGGCCGCGGTGATCGCCGCGGCCCCCTCCCGGGGCCCGGAGCGTGATATTCGCGGCTGAGTGGTTACTCCTTCACCTATGGGCGACCTTCATCACCACGAGGAGCGCAACGAGACCCGGCTCGAGCGCGCCGACCGCAACTTCAACGAACTGCTCCAGGAACTGCGGGTCACGCAGACCGGGGTGCAGATCCTCTTCGCATTCCTGCTCACCCTCGCGTTCACCCCGCGCTTCCCCTCCCTGGACTCGTTCCAGCGCGCCACGTACGTCGTCACGCTGCTGCTCTCGGTGCTGGCCGCCGCGCTCTTCACGGCCCCGGCCGCGCTCCATCGCCGGCTCTTCCAGCAGGGCGCCAAGCCGCAGGTCGTGAACGCCTCCTCGCACCTGGCCCAGATCGGACTCGGCGTGCTCGCGTTCGCCCTCTCCGGTTCGGTCCTGCTCGTCGTGGACGTGGCGACGAACCGGGCGGGCGGTATCGCGGCCGGTGCGACCACGCTGGTCGTCTGCGCGGGGCTGTGGGCGCTCCTCCCCCACCTGATGCAGAGCTCCGCCGGCGAGGACTAGCGGGCGCCTTCACGCCACCAGTGGGGCACGGCACTCAGTCGGCTCTCGCGGGCTGTACCGGTGCCGTCCAGGGCAGCATGATCGAGACCGTCTTGCCGCCCTCTCTGGTGGGCCGGACCGTCAGCTTGCCGCCGCACTCGACCGTCAGCCAGCGGACGATCACCATGCCGCGGCCGTTGTCCTGCTGGACGGCCGCGGGCAGACGTTTCGGGAAGCGCGGGTGGCTGTCGGTCACGCCGATGCGCAGTTGTTCGTCGCGGTCGAGTTCGATGTCCACCGTGAAGGTGGGCGACTGCCCGAACGTGTGCTGTACGGCGTTGGTCGCGAGCTCCGAGACGATGAGCCGGACCGTGTCGGCCGCCTCCGTGTCGGATGGAAGTCCCCATTCGGCCAGCACGTCGGTGACGTACGTGCGGGCGGCGTAGACCGAGGCGGGATCGCTCGGCAGAGTGACGGATGCTTCCTGGTGGTCTGCCATGGCGAGGTCGTCCCTTTCCCACGGGACCGGAGTCCGACACGAAGCGGATGACTTCGAGTACGGTCCCGGACTGGTGCTTGCGCCAGAGTGCCACTACCTCGGCGTTCACGGTGCCGATCCACCGAGATATGCATATATCTGTCGCTCGAAGCGGTGAACTCTGCGACGGCCGACCGTATTTGGGCGGGCGGCCGGTTCGTCCTCTACGGTCGGCGTGACGCCGGACGATATAGCGCCGGCGCGACGGTCGGAAGGAGACGGCCATGCAGTACGGTCCCGCTGTGCGCCGCCGGAAACTCGGTGCCGAACTGCGTGCCCTGCGTGCCCGTGCGGGCCTCAAGAGCGGCGAGGCCGCCCGGCTCGTCGGCTGGCACCAGTCGAAGGTGAGCCGGATCGAGACCGGCCGCAGCGGAGTCAAGCCCGCGGACGTGGAGCGGCTCCTCGACGCCTACGAGGTCCGGGACGCGGAACTGCGCGAGTTGCTCGTGGTGCTGGCGGGCTCCGACGACAACGGCCGGCACCACTGGTGGCACGCCTACCGGGGTCTTCTGTCGTCCGCCTACAGCGACTTCATCAGCCTGGAGTCGCAGGCCAGCGTGATGCGTACGCTGGAGAACTCCGTCGTGCCCGGGCTGCTGCAGACGCCGGAGTACGCCCGCGAGGTGACCCGGGCGGCCATGGGCGGGGCGCCGGACGGCGAGGTCGACGCGCTGGTGGAGGTGCGCCTCGCCCGTCAGGACGTACTGCGTTCGAATCCACCGCTCCGACTGAGTGCGGTACTCGACGAGGCGGCCCTACGACGAACGGTCGGCGGACCGGAGGTCATGGCACGGCAGTTGGACCACCTCAGAGAGGCCGCGCAACTCCCTCACGTGCGGATTCAGGTGCTGCCGTTCGGAGTTGGAGCTCATGTCGGCGCCACAGGGCCCTTTGTTATTTTTTCGTTTCCGAGCACATCTGATCTGGATGTGGTTGTTCTAGACCACTTGACGAGTAGCCTCTATCTCGAACGGAAAGAAGACCTCCAGGCCTACAGCGAGGCCTTCGACTCCCTTCAGGTCCACGCCCTTTCGCCCGAGGAAACGTTGGATTTCATCGCCGGTGCAGCTCACGGCGCATAAGGAGGCACCATGCCCGCCCCCCTGCCTCGGTCCCTACCTTCGAGCACCCGTCTGCACGGTGTGCGGTGGCAGCGCAGCAGCCGCAGCACGGGAATGAACAACTGCGTCGAGACGGCCCGTCCGGGATCCGGACCATGGGCCGGACTGCTCGCGGTGCGCGACTCGAAGAACACGTCGGGACCCGCCCTGCTCTTCGCCCCCGCCGCCTGGGAGGGATTTATCGCCGCGCTTCGATGATCAGGCGTACGGCACGGTCGAGTTGCCCGTCGGTGAGGTCCGCGCGGGCGGTGAGCCGCAGCCGTGAGATGCCGTCGGGCACCGACGGGGGACGGAAGCAGCCGACGGCGAGACCGGCCTCGCGGCAGTCCGCGGCCCAGCGCACGGCCCGCTCCGGGGAGGGTGCGCGCACGGAGACGACGGCGGCGTCCGGTCGTACGGCTTCGAGACCCTCGGCCGTCAGCCGTTCGTGCAGGGTGGTCGCCACGGCACGCGCGCGCGTGGCCCGTTCCGGTTCCCTGCGCAGCAGACGCAGGGCCGCGAGGGCCGCGCCCGCCGCCGCGGGGGCCAGACCGGTGTCGAAGATGAAGGTGCGGGCCGCGTTGACCAGATGGTCGATGACGTGGGCCGGTCCGAGAACGGCGCCGCCCTGGCTGCCGAGCGACTTCGACAGCGTGACGGTGGTGACCACGTCCGGCGCGCCCGCAAGACCGGCCGCGTGCGGCGCGCCCCGGCCGCCGTCGCCGAGTACGCCGAGACCGTGCGCGTCGTCCACGAGCAGCGCGGCGCCTGACTCCCGGCAGGCGGCTGCGAGTCCGGTGAGCGGGGCCGCGTCGCCGTCGACCGAGAAGACCGTGTCGGAGACGACGACGGCAACTCCGGCATGCGTGGCCAGCGCCTTGCGCACGGCGTCGGGGTCGGCGTGCGCGACGACCTGGGTGGTGCCGCGCGCGAGACGGCAGCCGTCGATCAGCGAGGCGTGATTGCCCGCGTCGGAGACGACGAGAGAGCCGTGCGGGGCCAGCGCGGTGACGGCGGCGAGGTTGGCCGCGTACCCCGAGGAGAAGACCAGCGCGGACTCGAACCCGCAGAATTCGGCCAGCTCGCGTTCGAGTTCCGCGTGCAGTTCCGTGGAGCCGGAGACGAGCCGGGAGCCGGTCGCCCCGGCGCCCCACGCCCGCGCGGCGCTCGCGGCCGCCCCGGTGACCTCGGGGTGCCTCGCCAGGCCCAGATAGTCGTTGCCCGCGAGATCGAGGAGCGGCGACTCGGCGGGGCGGGGGCGCAGGGTGCGGACGAGTCCGGCCCGGCGGCGCGCCCGCGCCTGCTCGTCGATCCACTCGAAAGGCGATCCCGACATATGTCCTCCGGGCCATGAGGTGAGGGTGTTCCATGGGGCGCCGACACATGACATTTCGCCTGGGCCGTCCCCACCTGCCTTTTGTAGGCAGCGCACAGACCCTAGCCGGACCACCAGCCGCCCATGATGTGGCAATACCCACACGTCGAACGGCCTCCGTTGTCCGGTCCCTCCTTGGCCCGGCGCGGTCGGATAGGCCAGGATCGGACCTCATGGACCTGCTGAACACGCTGGTGGACAAGGGGCTTCGGCGCGAGCTGCCGACCCGTGAAGAGGCGCTGGCCGTACTGGCGACCTCCGACGACGAACTCCTCGATGTGGTGGCCGCGGCCGGCAAGGTACGCCGGCAGTGGTTCGGCCGACGGGTGAAACTCAACTACCTGGTCAACCTGAAGTCGGGCCTGTGCCCGGAGGACTGCTCGTACTGCTCGCAGCGGCTCGGCTCCAAGGCCGGGATCCTGAAGTACACGTGGCTGAAACCCGACCAGGCCTCCGAGGCCGCGGCCGCCGGGCTCGCGGGCGGCGCCAAGCGGGTCTGCCTGGTGGCGAGCGGACGCGGTCCCACCGACCGTGACGTGGACCGTGTCTCGGACACCATCAAGGCGATCAAGGACCAGAACGAGGGCGTCGAGGTGTGCGCCTGCCTCGGGCTGCTCTCCGACGGCCAGGCCGAGCGGCTGCGCGAGGCGGGCGCGGACGCCTACAACCACAACCTGAACACGTCCGAGTCGACGTACGGGGACATCACCACCACCCACACGTACGCCGACCGCGTCGACACGGTCCAGAAGGCGCACGCCGCGGGCCTGTCCGCCTGCTCGGGGCTGATCGCGGGCATGGGCGAGAGCGACGAGGACCTCGTCGACGTCGTCTACTCGCTGCGCGCGCTCGACCCGGACTCGGTGCCGGTCAACTTCCTGATCCCGGTCGAGGGCACCCCCCTCGCCAAGGAGTGGAACCTCACGCCGCAGCGCTGTCTGCGGATCCTCGCGATGGTCCGGTTCGTCTGCCCGGACGTCGAGGTGCGGATCGCGGGCGGCCGCGAGGTCCATCTGCGCACGATGCAGCCCCTCGCCCTGAACCTGGCGAACTCGATCTTCCTCGGCGACTATCTGACCACCGAGGGCCAGGCCGGCAAGGCCGACCTGGAGATGATCGCGGACGCCGGGTTCGAGGTGGAGGGCACGGGCCAGGTGACACTTCCGGAGCACCGGGTCACCGCGGGCGGCGGCTGCGGTTCCCACGCCGAGGCCGGGTGCGGCTCGCACGCGGACGCCGGATGCGGCTCCCACGAGGGCGGCGGCTGCGGCCCCTGCGGCTCGGCCGCCGATGAGCAGGCCCCCGCGGCCGCGCGGGTCCCCGAGACGGCCCGGGCCTCCGAGGCCCGTACGGACCTCGTCGCGGTACGCCGCCGCGGCGCCGGAACGGACCTCGCGCCCAATGCCTGACCTGCACGTGTCCAACCTCTCCGGATCCGGCCTCTCCGTGCCCGAGCTCCTGGAGCTCGACCGGCGGCACGTCTGGCATCCGTACGGGCCGATGCCCGGCCGGCAGCAACCGCTCGTCGTGGAGTCGGCGAGCGGGGTGCGGTTGCGGCTGGCCGGGACGGACACCGAGCTGATCGACGGCATGTCGTCCTGGTGGTCGGCGATCCACGGTTACAACCACCCCGCGCTCAACGAGGCGGCCCGCGACCAGCTCGGGCGGATGAGCCACGTGATGTTCGGCGGGCTCACGCACGAGCCCGCCGTGCGGCTGGCGAAGCGTCTTGTCGACATGTCGCCCGAAGGGCTTGAGCATGTCTTCCTGGCCGATTCCGGCTCGGTGTCCGTCGAGGTAGCGGTCAAGATGTGCCTCCAGCACTGGCGTTCCCTCGGACGCCCGGGCAAGCAGCGCCTGCTGACCTGGCGCGGCGGCTACCACGGCGACACCTGGCAGCCCATGTCCGTGTGCGATCCCGAGGGCGGGATGCACGAGCTGTGGCAGGGCGTGCTCCAGCGCCAGGTGTTCGCGGACCCGCCGCCGGCCGCGTACGAGGAGTCGTACGCGGACCATCTGCGTGAGCTGATCGAGCGGCACGCGGACGAGCTGGCCGCGGTGATCGTGGAGCCGGTGGTGCAGGGCGCGGGCGGGATGCGGTTCCACTCCCCCGCGTATCTGCGCGTGCTGCGCGAGGCGTGCGACGCGCACGACGTGCTGCTCGTGTTCGACGAGATCGCGACGGGCTTCGGACGTACGGGCGCCATGTTCGCGGCGGAACACGCGGCGGTGACGCCGGACGTGATGTGCGTCGGCAAGGCGCTGACCGGCGGCTATCTGACGATGGCGGCCACACTCTGCACCGCGCGGGTCGCCGACGGGATCTCGCGGGGCGAGGTGCCGGTGCTCGCCCACGGCCCGACCTTCATGGGCAACCCGCTCGCCGCCGCCGTGGCCTGCGCCTCGATCGACCTGCTCCTCGGCCAGGACTGGCAGACCGAGGTCAAGCGCATCGAGACCGGGCTGCGGGAGGGGCTGGCTCCGGCGGCGGAGCTGCCGGGGGTCCGGGACGTACGTGTGCTCGGTGCCATCGGGGTCGTGCAGCTCGACCACGAGATCGACATGGCGGCGGCGACCCGGGCCGCGGTCCGCGAAGGTGTGTGGCTGCGCCCGTTCCGGGACCTCGTGTACACGATGCCGCCGTACGTCACCGGTGACGCGGATCTGGCGCGGATCACGGCCGCGGTGTGCGCGGCGGCTCGGGAGGGCTGACATGTCTTCGGTACTGGTGATCACTGGGACGGGCACGGAGGTCGGCAAGACCGTGGCGACCGCGGCCGTCGCGGCGGCGGCTCTCGCGGCCGGGCGGTCCGTGGCCGTGCTCAAGCCAGCGCAGACCGGTGTGCTGCCGGGCGAGCGCGGGGACGCCGACGAGGTGGCCCGGCTCGCGGGCGCGGTGACGTCCCTCGAACTCGCCCGCTATCCCGAGCCGTTGGCCCCCGCCACTGCGGCCCGGCGCTCCGGTCTCGCACCGGTGCGGCCGGCCGAAGTGGCGGAGGCGGCGGGCAAGTTGGCCGCCGGGCACGACCTCGTGCTGGTCGAGGGGGCGGGCGGCCTGCTCGTACGGTTCGACGACGAGGGCGGCACGCTCGCGGACGCGGCGCGACTGCTGGAGGCGCCCGTCCTGGTGGTCGCCTCCGCCGGACTCGGCACGCTCAACACGACGGAGCTGACGGCCCGCGAACTACGCGCTCGGCGGCTCGACCTGCTGGGTGTGGTGCTGGGCAGCTGGCCGAACGAGCCGGACCTCGCATCACGCTGCAACCTCGCGGACCTGCCGGTGGTGGCCGAGGCGCCTCTGCTGGGCGCGCTCCCCGAGGGCTGCAGTGGGCTCCCGGTCGCCGACTTCCGTGCCAAGGCGGGCAGTTGGCTGGCGCCCCGGCTGGGTGGAACGTGGGCCGCCCCGTAAGCGGCGCGGGGAACTGCGCGACCAGCCACAACCGGCCCACAGACACACAACAGCACTCCGGCGGCGCTCACTCCTCCGACGCCAACAACCTCACCAACTCGATCCGCGACCGAATACCGAGCCGGTTGAACACCCCCCGCAGGTGATGATCGATGGTGCGCGGACTGAGCAGCAGACGGGACGCGATCTCACGATTGGTCGCCCCCTCGGCCGCCATCCGGGCCACCGTCAACTGCTGAGCGGTGAGCAGACCGGCCAAGTCACGCGGGCTACCCGGTGGTTGGGCCGGTTCGCCCAGAGCGCGGAGTTCCCCCCGGGCCTGCGCTGCACAGTGCGGCGCCCCGAAGTGCTCGAACGCTTCGAGCGCGCTGTGCAGCCGGTCACGCGCCTCCGTACGGTTGCGCAGGCGTCGTAGGGCGCCGCCGAACAGCAGCTCCGTACGGGCGCGTTCGAAGTCGCGGGTGCCGCCGGCGTGCAGGTCGAGGGCGGTCCGGTAGTGCTCGACGGCCTCGGGGCCGGTGGACAGCAGGGCCCGGCAGCGGGCGCTGAGGGCAAGGTCGTCGGGGCTGCGGACTGCGCTCGCCCAGCGGTCGTAGTCGGCGTGGGCGGCCCGCGCGACCCGGGTGTCACCGGTTCGGACGGCGGCTTCCACGTAGTGCGGGGTGGCGAGATGGCGTACGGCCCGGTGCCCGTGCCCTGGGCCGAATCCGGCGAGGGCGCGCAGCCGGGACGCGGACGCCGCGTAGCGGCCGGTGCTGAGGTCGAGGAAGGCGAGCGCCCACAGGGCGAGGGCGGCTGCGAGGCCGAGGCCGCGTTCCAGGGCGTAGGTACGGGCCGCCTCGGCGCGGGCCCGGCAGACGTCCTCGTCGCCCGTGACGGCGGCGAACATTGCGAGCGCGGCCTGGAGATGGCAGGCCCCGTTGTCCTGCCCGGTGGCGTACGCCTGGCGCAGGGCGTCCAGGGTGGCGGCGCCCGCGGCCCGTGGGCGGCCCGTCCAGAACTCGGCGTACGCCCGGAACTCCATGGCCTGCGGGACGGTCATGGACTCGCCCCTGGCCCGGGCGGAAGCGGCGGCGCGTACGGCCGCGGAAGCGGCGAGGGTGTGGTCGCCGAGGAGCAGGGCGGCGATGGCGGAGTGGATCAGCGAGGTGGGGTCGCCGCCGGGTCCGCAGCGCCCGGCGGCCGCCTTCAGGAGGTCGCGGGCGTCCTCGTACCGCCCTTCGAACGCGGCGGCCAGTCCCCCGAGCGTGCCGGGTGACACGATCCCGTACCGGTCGGCGACGGCCGCGGCCTCCAGGCATCGGCGCAGGTCACCGGTGTAGACGGCGGCTTCGGTGGCACGTGCCACCAGGTGCGCTGCAACGTCGGGGGCGGCCGGAGCGGCAGGGCGTACGCCTCGGACCGCGCCCGCGCCCTCGATCAGCGCACCGCCGACCGCGCGGTCGCCGTCGGTGCCTCTGCCCTGCTCACCGCCTAGCGCCCGCTCCCCCGACTCCATGCCGCGTACCGCCTCCGCGAGCAGTGCGTCGAACGACTCCGTGGCGTTCCCCGCGCGTAGAGCGAGCACTCCGCTCAGCCCGTCGACATCGCCGTGAGTGGCGAGGCGGCGGGCCCGGTCGGCGTCGCCCGAGCGCCAGGCGTCGGCGGCGGCCCGGGCCAGCAGGCGGGGGCGTTCCCGTGGGTCGGGGGTCAGCGCGGCGGCCCGTTCGAGGAGAGCGCAGGCCAGCGCGTGTTCGCCCGCG
Source organism: Streptomyces sp. NBC_00258 (assembly GCF_036182465.1). NCBI lineage: Bacteria > Bacillati > Actinomycetota > Actinomycetes > Kitasatosporales > Streptomycetaceae > Streptomyces > Streptomyces sp. NBC_00258. The sequence goes on along the minus strand of NZ_CP108081.1, from coordinate 9,946,534 downwards.
GCACGGGCCTCGTGCGCCGATGCGCGCAGCTCACCCGCGAGCCGTCGGCTGGGCCCGAGCGTGGCGGAGGCGCGGTGCCAGGAGCGGCGGGGCGCCTCGCCCTCGCCGCGCAGGACGCGGGCGAGCAGCCGATGGGTCTCGCGCCGGTCCAGTGCCGACGCGGTCTCGTACGCGGCGATACGGATCCAGGGGTCCCGGAAAACGACTCCGGCGGACGTCTGATGCGCGACTCCGACCGCCTCGGCGTCGTCGAGGGGCCCGGTGTCCAGCCGGGCCGCGGTCACCGCGCGCTGGAAGGCGTGCGTGGCGAGGGGGTATTGGTCGGCGGCGGCGATCAGCAGGAGCCGCCGGGTGTCCGGTGGGAGGGTCCTGATCTCGCGCCGCTGGGACCGCAGCAGACCGGGGGCCACGGCGACGGGCTCGGCCGGAAGCGGCTCCAGACCGGCCAGTTGGTGCTCGCCGAGGACGGCGGCGAGTTCCGTGGCCGCGCGCGGATCGCCGTGCACGGCACGCAGCACCCGGACCCGGACGCCTTCGGACATCGGGGTTCGCGGGTGCGTTCGCGGTGCGCCGCCCGGTTGTTCCGGGGCGTTCATCAGGGGCGGTGGCGAATGCTGCGGGAGAGGCGGGGGGTTCACCGAGGTCACCACACCTCTCACGTTACTGGCGAGTTAAGTGGTGCGTAAAGACCGGCGATTTCACCGATGCGGCGCGCGTAGACCCGACCTGACACTCCTGACGAACCCACCCGCATCAGGAGGCACCATGACCCGCCGCACACGCACTGCCGGCACGGTCTTCGCAGCGGTCCTCGCGTCGCTGCTTCTGTCCCTGCCCGCGTCCCCCGCACATGCCGCCGCCCGCGCCACCCCCCACAATCCAATCGTCTTCGTGCACGGTCTGAGCAGTTCGTCGAGCAGCTGGGACGACTGGACCGCCGACTTCAAGGCCGACGGCTACGCCGGCTCCGAGCTGTTCGCCTGGTCCTACGACTGGGGCAAGTCGAACGTCACGACCGCCCAGCAGCTGTCCACCAAGATCCAGAGCGTGCTCTCCCAGACCGGCGCGTCCAAGGTCGACCTGGTCGTGCACTCGATGGGCGCGCTGAACTCCCGCTACTACCTCAAGAACCTCGGCGGGACCGCGTACGTCGACGACTTCGTCTCCACGGCCGGGACGAACCACGGGACCACGACCGCCGGATGGTGCAGCTGGATCTACACGTCCTGCGCGGAGATGTACACCGGCAGTTCGTTCCTGACCTCGCTCAACTCCGGCGACGAGACACCGGGCAGCGTCTCCTACGCCAGTTACTGGTCGAACTGCGACGATGCCCTGACCCCCGACACCACGGCGATCCTCAGCGGTGCCACGAACGTCGAGGTCGGGTGCGTCTCGCACACCGACATGAACAACGACCACGGCGTCTACGAGCAGGTGCGCGACTTCATCGCCTGACCCGCCCCTCGCGGCCCGCCCTGTTGTCCCCGCACTGCCGGGGCCACAGGGCGACGCCGTGCCCGGCGAACAGAACGACCCGCGAACGGGTGAGCGAGCCCGTCCCGGGGGACAATCGCGGTAGGTCCCGACCTTCAGGGGAGGTCCCTCATGCGACCGCGCCGCTCCAGCACCGCCAGGACTGGTCAGCCGGCCCCTGCCCAGGTTCACCACCCGCTGTTCGCCCGCTTCTACGCCAGGTGCAGCGTGGCGGCGGAACCGGCCATCGGCGTCCACCGCGATGAACTGCTCGCCGGGCTCTCCGGCCGGGTCATCGAGATCGGCGCGGGCAACGGACTGAACTTCGCCCACTATCCGAGCACGGTCTCGGAGGTCGTCGCCATCGAACCGGAGCGCCGTCTGCGGCAATTGGCGGTGACCGCGGCCCTGCGCTCCGACGTGCCCGTCGACGTGGTCCCGGGAGTCGCGGAGGCGCTCCCGGTCAAGAGCGAGGCCTTCGACGCGGCCGTGGTGTCCCTGGTCCTGTGCAGCGTACGAGACCTGCCGCGGGCCCTCGCCGAGATCCGCCGCGTTCTGCGTCCGGGCGGTGAGCTGCGGTTCTTCGAGCACGGCAGGGGCGGCGGCCGCGCGATGAACGCCGGTCAGCGCGCCCTGGACCGCACGGTGTGGCCGCTGCTCTTCGGCGGCTGCCATGTGAGCCGTGACCCCGTCGGCGCGATCAGGGACGCGGGGTACGAACTGGGCCCGTACCGTCGGCTGCTGGTGCCCGAGAAGGGGCCGCGGATGCCGAGTTCGTACTGCGTGCTGGGGACCGCGCGCCGGCCCACGGCCGAGAGCCCGCCCGATTCCTGAGGTCGCGAGCATGCCCGGCCCCTGAGGCCGGGACCGCCCGGCCTCAGGAAGGCCGCACCGGGATTCCGGGTTCCTGCTCAGGAGCCCGAGGCGGTCATAGACTCCACTGGCGCAGTTCGCGTGCGATGTCGTCCACCGTGGCCTCGCCGGTCTTGACCAGGCGGGCCAGTTCACGGACCTGCTCGGGCGAGGTGACGACCTTCAGGCCGCTGGCGACGAGGTAGGCGTAGGCGACGGCCATGGCGAACATCGCGTTGGAGCGTTCGAGTGCCGGGACGTGCAGCAGGAGCTGGAGCAGCGCGGCGGCGCGGGTGTGCGGGGTGTCGTAGACAGGGACGCCGAATATCTCGGCCTCGTGGCGGCTGACGGCGGCCACGAGGGCGCCGAAGTCGGTGACCTGGGGGTCGCCAGGCGTCTTGTGCTCGGCGACCATGAGGAGCCAGGCGAGGTCGACTCTGATGTTCAGGGGTTCGTTCAAGGGCTCAGCGACGGCCTTCTCGCTCCGCGCCGAACTCCTCGACGAAGACGGACTCGTACTGCTTCATGAAATCGGCGGCGGCCTCGACGAAGGTGTGGCCGGCTTCTCCGGTGTCCTGTCTGACCAGTTCCTCGATGTAGCGGTTGACGCTCATCCCGCGGGCCAGGGCGCGTTCGCGCGCGGCGCGGGCGGTGCCCTCGTCCACGCGCACGTTCAGCTGGGTCTTAGCCATACCTCGAAGCTAGCGCCGATGTGCTAGCACAGGCAAGAGGGCCCGAATCACCCCCTCCCCTAAGGGTGCCCCTTACATGGATCCCAGGGTCACCGACCTGCGGCGGAGAACGACCGACACCTCGGGGGGATACCAAGTGTGCCGCGCATCACACTAGGCTCGCCCGCGGACACCGGAGTCCCACCTAGGAGGCGGCCTTGTCCACAGCAGCTGCGGAGCACGCCCTCGGGCGCACGGACGCCGAGGGGATCGCGGCCCGCGCCCGTGGCCTCACGAAGGCATACGGATCGGGTGAGACGACCGTGCTCGCCCTCGACTCGGTCGACGTGGACATCGCGCGCGGACGCTTCACCGCGGTCATGGGCCCCTCGGGCTCCGGGAAGTCCACACTGATGCACTGCCTGGCGGGTCTTGACACCGTTTCGGCCGGACAGGTGTGGCTCGGAGACACCGAGATCACCGGGTTGAAGGAGCGCGAGCTGACCCAGCTGCGCCGCGACCGGATCGGATTCATGTTCCAGTCGTTCAACCTGATCCCGACCCTGAACGCGGCGGAGAACATCACGCTGCCCATGGACATCGCGGGCAAGAAGGCCGACGAGAAGTGGCTGAACCAGGTCATCGACCAGCTCGGCCTGCGTGACCGGCTCAAGCACCGGCCCGCGCAGCTCTCCGGCGGACAGCAGCAGCGCGTCGCCTGCGCCCGCGCCCTCGCCTCGCGCCCCGAGCTGATCTTCGCGGACGAGCCGACGGGCAACCTCGACTCGCGGGCCGGGCTCGAAGTGCTCGGCTTCCTGCGGGACGCGGTCGACGAGCTGGGCCAGACCGTCGTCATGGTCACGCACGATCCGGGCGCCGCCGCCCACGCCGACCTGGTGCTCTTCCTCGGGGACGGACGGATCGTGGACGAGATGGCACGGCCCACGGCGGAGGCGGTGCTGGAACGCATGAAGAGGTTCGACACGATTCGCGGGACGATCGAGGGCGACGGCGCCACCGACCAGGGGATCGCTCCCGACCAGGGCATCGCCCTCGACAAGGACTGAGGCAGGCTGTCGTGCTGAAGGCGACACTCCGGAGTTTCCTCGCGCACAAGGGCCGGCTGCTGCTCTCGGCGCTGGCCGTCGTCCTGTCCGTGGCGTTCGTCGCGGGCAGCCTGATCTTCTCGGACACGGTCACCCGCACCTTCGACCGGCTGTTCGCGTCCACATCGGCCGACGTGACCGTGACACCGAAGGAGGATCTCAACTCGCAGATCCCCTCCGGGGCGATCGCGACCGTGCCCACGAGCCTCGTGGACCGCATCGGCAAGGTCGACGGGGTCACTCTCGCGCGTCCGGACGTGTCCGTCGAGAACATCACCGTCGTCGACAGCGACAACAAGTCGGTAGGACCGACCACAGGCGCGCCCACCATCGCGGCCGACTGGTACGTCACCGAGCGCAGCCCCGTGGAGCTGACCTCGGGGCGCGCCCCGCACGGCGCCGACGAGGCGCTCCTCGACGCGGACACCGCCGACAAGAAGAACGTCGGCATCGGTGACACCCTCACCGTCATCGCGCAGCCCGGGTCGTTCAAGGTGGAGATCGTCGGCATCGCGACCTTCAAGACCACCAACCCGGGTGCCGCGCTGGTCTTCCTCGACCCGGCGGTCGCGCCGGCCGAACTGCTCGGCCGGACGGGCGTCGCCACCAGCATCCAGGTGGACGCGGCGGAGGGCGTGAGCGACGCGCAGCTCAAGCAGCGCATCGCCGCCGAGATCGGCTCGGGCACCTACGAGTTGGAGACCGCCGACGAGCAGGCGGAGACGGCCGCCTCCCAACTGGGCGGATTCCTCGACGTGATCAAGTACGTGATGCTCGGCTTCGCCGGCATCGCGGTCCTGGTCGGGGTGTTCCTGATCGTCAACACCTTCTCCATGCTGATCGCCCAACGCACGCGTGAGCTGGGCCTGTTGCGCGCGCTCGGCGCCGACCGGCGGCAGGTGCGCCGGTCCGTGCTCCTGGAGGCGACGCTGCTGGGCCTGGTCGGCTCGACGCTCGGTCTGGCCGCGGGCATCGGGCTCGCGATCGGGCTGATCGAGCTCATGGGCCTGTTCGGCATGAACCTGAAGACCGCCGAGATGGTCATCGGATGGCCGACACCCGTCGCGGCGTACGTCGTCGGAGTGGGCGTCACCTTCGTCGCGGCGTATCTGCCGGCCCGCCGCGCGGCCGGTGTGTCGCCGATGGCCGCGCTGGCGGACGCCGAAATCGCCGGTGTGGGACGGCCGTTGCGGGTGCGTGCCGCGGTGGGTCTGATCGTCGGCGCGCTGGGCGCCGCCGCACTGGTTGGCTGCGTGACGGCCACGGAGACCGGGTCCGCCGCCTCCCTGCTGGGTCTCGGTGTCGTCCTCACCCTCATCGCGACGGTCATCGCCGGGCCGTTGCTCGTCCGGCCGGTGATCCGCGTCCTCGGCGGTTTCTTCCCCGCCGTGTTCGGCTCGATCGGCCGGATGAGCCAGCGCAACGCGCTGCGCAACCCGCGCCGCACAGGCGCCACCGCGGCCGCCCTGATGGTGGGCCTCGCCCTGGTCGGCGGAATGTCCGTGGCGAGCGCGTCCATGTCCAAGTCCTTCGACGACCAGATCGACAAGACGCTGGGCGCCGACTTCGTGGTGCAGAACGCCAACTTCCTGCCGTTCCCGCAGGAGATCACCGAGAAGGTGGAGGACACGGAGGGCGCGGGACTCGTCGTACGGCAGCGGTTCACGCCGCTTGCCGTCCGGCTGCCCGACGGCAAGCGCGTCGAGACGACCGCGGCGGGCTACGAGTCGCAGCTCGACGAGGTCGCCCGCATCACGTACGCCGAGGGCGACACGGCCGCCGCGCTCGCGGACGGGAGCATCGGCATGGACGCGGGCTTCGCCAAGGACCACGACGTACGCCTCGGCAGCACGATCCCCGTCGAGTTCCCCGGTGGTCGGAAGACCGAACTGAAGGTGGGGGCGCTGACCGACCAGGACGCCGCCGAGGGCTTCGGCACGCAGGGCGGACTGTTCGTCGGCTTCGGGACGATCGAGAAGTACGTGCCCGGCGGGCAGGACTCCGCGCTGTACGTGAACGCGGCCTCCGGCACCTCCGCCGACACCCTGCGCTCGAACCTCGACAAGACGCTGGACCCGTATCCGCAGGTGCAGGTGCGTGACCTGGCCGACTACAAGAAGCTGATCCACGATCAGATCGCCGTGCTGCTCTACCTGGTGTACGCGCTGCTCGGCCTCGCGATCGTCATCGCGGTGCTCGGTGTGGTCAACACCCTCGCCCTGTCGGTCGTGGAGCGCACCCGGGAGATCGGGCTGCTTCGTGCGATCGGGCTCGCCCGGCGGCAGTTGCGGCGGATGATCCGGCTGGAGTCGGTGGTGATCGCCGTGTTCGGCGCGGTCCTCGGGCTCGCGCTCGGACTCGTGTGGGGCGTGTGCGTGCAGCAGGTTCTCGCTCTGCAGGGGATGAAGGCGCTCGCGATCCCGTGGACGACTCTCGTCGCGGTCGTGGTGGGGTCGGCCGTCGTGGGCATCGTCGCGGCGCTGCTGCCGGCGTTGCGTGCATCGCGCATGAACGTGCTGGCGGCCATCGCGCACGAGTGATTGACTCGCGGGGCGCGCTCCACGTACACGCCGAGCTCCACGTACAACGTGAGCTCCACGTACCGGGCGCGACGTGATCGGCGTACTCAAGTCCCTTACCGGTGAGGAGAGTTCATGGCCCGCCCGTTCCGTTTCGGCGTCAATCTGATGAGCCTTGCACCCGCCGACGAATGGCGCTCGAAGTGCCGTCGGGCCGAGGAACTCGGCTACGACGTGATCCTGGCCCCCGACCACCTCGGCATGCCCGCCCCCTTTCCGGCTCTGGTCGCCGCGGCCGAGGCGACCGAGCGGCCGCGCGTGGGCACGTTCGTGCTCAACGCCGGGTTCTGGAACCCGGCACTGCTGGCCCGCGAGGTGGCCACGACGGACGCGCTGACGGGCGGCCGCCTGGAACTGGGGCTCGGCACCGGTTACGTACAGGCGGAGCACGAGACGGCGGGCCTCCCTTGGGGTTCACCGGGTGAGCGCGTGGACCATCTCCGGCGTACGGTCGAGGAGTTGGAGCGGCTTCTCGACTCGGAGGACCATCAGCCACATCCCGTGCAGAAGCGCGTGCCGTTGCTGATCGGCGCCAACGGCGACCGGATGCTGCGGCTGACCGCCGAGCACGCGGACATCGCGGCGTTCACCGGAGCGCGCACCCGGGACGGCGGTGCGCTGGAGCCGATCGCGGCGGAGGAACTCGACGAACGGGTCGCCCTGTACCGGACGTTGGCCGCCGGACGCGCCGAGCCCGCCGAGCTGAACCTGCTGATCCAGATCGTCACCGTCACCGACGACCCCGGTGCCGCGATCCAGCCGTGGCTGTCCCACATCCCCCACCTGACCGAGCAGCAGGTCCTGGAACTGCCGATTGTCCTCGTGGGGACCCTGGACGACATCGTCGAGCGGGTGCGGGCGCAGCGGGACCGGTCCGGGTTCTCGTATCTGACGGTTCTGGAGCCGAACATGGAGGCGTTCGCCCCGGTGATCGCGCGGCTGCGCGAGGCATAGACCGACAGAACTCGACAGGACCCGACAGTTCAGGACTGCTCGATCGCCGGAAACTGTCAGTGGGTGCCTCTACTCTTTCGCGGACAGTCACAGCGGGGTGGGTCGTTTCGGGCCGCCGGTCGCGCTGTGCCGGTTTCCGAACGGTGAAAGAGGCAGAGAAGACCAATGGGCTGGCTTGCGGTGGACGACACCTATGAGATCGCTCTGGTGGAGGGGCAGGTGGTGGCCCGGTCCGCGTCGGAGGCATCCCCGGCAGGGCGGTTGAGAGCGCTGCCGGGGGAGTTACGTGACCGTCCCGAAGTGGTCGAGTTGCAGCGGTTCGCCGAGTGGCTGGAGCGGCACGCGGTGGAGTGTGCGGCGCAGGTCGACACCTGGATGGTGTCCTCGCTGCCGGTGCCGGCCGGCCTGTTGGCGCGGGTGTGGCCCGATGAGGCGTGGCGGTCGGCACTGCGTGATGTGGTCGTGGTCGGCGAGGGCCCCGGTGAGGTCGGTTTTCTGCGGGACGCGGACGATTCGGGTGAGCTGCGGGTGGTGGACCTGGACGGTGAGACCGTCCGCCTTTGCGCCCGCTCGGTGACCATGCCCCACCCGGTTCTGCTTCCGGAGCTGGAGGAACTGCGGGTGTTCGCGGCGGAGTTGGGTGTGGTCCAGGGTGTCGAGCAGATCCACCGTGCCACCTGGCGCAGGCCGGGTGACATCGACGCTGACGCCGAGAGGGTCAGTGAGTTCTCCGGTGCCGAGTACGGCTCGTGGTTCCATCTCTCCGCCCGTGCCGCCTCGCTCGGCTACAAGGTCGCCGACGGCTGTGTCACCGGCCGGATCCGGGACGGCGGGCGGATCTTCACCGCGTCGGTCGGCATCGGCAATCCGTACTACGACGAAGGGGGCCGGACCGGCGATCTGAGCTGGTGCCATGGGCGGGACCGGTTGCGGCTGTCCGAGGTCGGCCCGGTGGCCTGGTCGGAGGGTATGCGCATGGCCGCGGCCCTGCACGCCGGCCGCACCGTGGCCGCGGACCACACCGCGTGAACGGCACAACGGGACGGTCAGAGACCGACCGGCGCGCACGGACGAGCAGGGCCCAGGGGACCGGCCGCACGGCCGCGAAAGGCACGGAATCATGAACGACACGGTGGCCAACGGCGCGGTGGCCCGGGGCGATGCGACGGCGGTGGCCGAGGCTGAGGAACTGCTGCGAGCCGGTGCGGTACTGCCCCCGGGAACGACCGGGGGCGGTGATCGGGCGGTGCCCGTGTTCACGCAGGCCTACCGGCATCCGGGCCTGGACGGCCGGATCGTCGTACGGCTGGTCGCCGCCGAGCAGGGAGGCGGGTTAGGCACCGGTTTCCTCGGCCTGGAACCCCAGGGCGGGCCGGTGGAGGTCGGTCTGGGGCAGCCGCGGGCGCTGGGCTTCCCGGAGTGGGTGCTGGTTCATCATCCCTCGGACGGCCACCTGGCCATGTCCCTGGTCGAGGAGATGAACAAGGTGGCGCGGACGGCGAAATCCCGGCCGAAGAAGGCGCGGGCCGCCTACGAGTCGATCGGCGAGCGGCTGGCGGGTTCCGTGCCGCATTTCCTGCCGGCCTTCTACGAGCAGGCGGGCCGGGTGTTCCTGGCCGCCGACGAGAGGGCCTACGCGTCCCAGATGTTCGTCAACGCGCGCAAGGCCGAGACGGCGCACGCGCTGCCGTTCGACGAGGCACGCATGGACGCCGTCTTCCTCGAGTTCGCCCTGGCCCAGGCCGTGCCGACGAAGGTACTTTCCAGCTACGCCAAGGGACTGTCCTCCCGGGTACCGGCCGCCACGGCGTTCCGGCACGTACGCGACCTCTTTATACGCCTGGCCGCCAACGGGCTGGCTCCGTCGAGTCCGGGCGCGGGTGATCTGCGCAGACTGGCGAAGGCGGCCGCGGGCAGGAACGCGCTCGCGCAGGAGATCGCCTATCTGCGCGAGATGCTGACCCAGCCCGGTACCGTCAAGGCACCGCCCACCTGGTGGAAGACCCACCGGCCGGCCCTGCTGGAACTCACCCGGCAGGAACCCGCCTTCCTCGCCACCCTGCTGGCACTGATGCCCTCGGGATGGGAACGGGAAGAACTGCCCCAGTGGCTCGACCTGTTGGAGAAGTCCGGTGCCACCGCCGGCCTCTGCGACACCACCCTGCCCGCCGAAGTGCGTCCCGCCGACGGCACGGCAGGCTGGACCCGCAGATTCCTGGAGCTGTGGCGGGCCGACTACTACCTCGCTCCGGCAGAGCTCTATCCGCTCGTCGACCGCATGGCCGGCACTCTGCGCACCGAACTGGAGGCCTCCGGCGGCCTGTTGACGCCCCCTGTCGGCGATGTGAACCTCCTCGACCAGCTGCTGGCCCTGGGCATACCGGTGGCGGAGCCCGAGGAGCGTCATCGCCTCAACCTGGTGTCGTGGGCTGCCTGTGAACACCGGCGCGATCTCGTCGCCCTCGAAGCCGACGCCCGCTTCCATGCGGCGTTCCGCAATGGCTGCCCCCAGGAGGAAGGACGGGATGGCATGCCGACCGTCGTCACCTTGGCCGGGTCCCCCGGTGGACGGCCGATGCTCGCCGAATGGGTGGGCGAGGTCAGCCGGAGGTACGTCACGGCGGAGCTGCCCGCGTTCGACGGCTACCGCGGCGTTCTCCAGACGCTGAACTGGCTGCCGGGAGAAGTACTCGCGGTTGCCGAGACGGCGGTTCGAGAGGCGTTGAGCACCGGAGTCGCCCCGGTGCTCGCCCGCGCCCTGCGGTCCGGACTCCTCGACGAACTGGGCTGGCCCGCCTGGGAAGAGGCGCTCGAAGGACACGAATCCGGGGATCTGCAGCGGGAGGTCCTCGTCGCCGACGCCTGGCCGCACCTCATCGTCCTGGCCGGCAAGCACCTCCGGGTGATCGGTGCGGAGGGCACGGCGCTCGCGCACGAGCTGTGCGTCCCCGACCAGGCGACGCGCTACCGCAGAGATGTCGACTACCACTACGTGGACGGCGAGTTGTTCGTCTGGTGGCGTCCGGTCGATGCGAACGGCAGGCAGGGCTACTGGCACCACGCCCCCTCGCAGTGGGTGACGGTCGAGGGGTCCGGCTACTCCCGCACCACCAACGTGGACGGGAGCGACGGGCTGAACGGAAACCTGGCCCCCGTCTCGCTCCCGCTTCCCGGTGGCGGCCGGACCACCGGTCACGGGGTACTGCGCCGCGGGGACACGGTCGTTCCACATGCTCGGCAGGTGATCAGCGACGGCACGTCGTACTGGGTGTGGGCCCAGTTGGGCGCCGACTACAAGAACAGGACGTGGCACGCGTACGACCCGGTGAGCGACACCCAGGGCGAACCCGAACAGCCGGACTGGTTCGACGAGGGCGTGCGCACCGCCCCGGAGGGAAGCACCTTCGAGGCGGGCTGGCTGCTGCCCGCCCCCTCGGTCGCGCCGGGTCCGATGTGTTCCCCGGTGGACGGGCTGCTCGGCTGGCGGGTGGTGACACTGCCCGACGGCTCGCGGCGGGGCGAGGACCTGGCCGGGCGCTCGGTCGTCGTACCGCCCGGCAGAGGCCGCAGCCGCAGCCCGCGATGGGTGGTGGACTTCCCCGGCGCCGACCGGCCGCTGGCGGTGATCCAGGAGTACGACGGGATCAGGCTGGTCGACGGGAACGGCACGGTGATGGCCGAGATCCCGCGGAACCACACCGCCGGAACCTTCACCGCGGGAACGCGGCTCCTGCCGCCCCTGCGCTTCTGGCACCTGCTCCAACCCCGCGACCCACAGGGCTCCGCCGCACTCCGCGAGGTCGACGAGGACACCGCGGCAGCACTTCTGGCGGCCCCCCTGACGGAGCGGCCCGAGGACACCGCGGGCCAGGACGGTCCGGTGAGGGAGCAGGCCGGCGCTGACGGCCGGGACCCACTGCCCGGACTGATCCGCACCCTGCTGCCGCAGGTCGGCCACGAGGCGCTGCTCGCAGGCATCACCTCGGTGGTGCGGTACGCCGCCGACAAGCAGCACATCCTGGACGCGGCACGCACCCGGCTCGACACGGTGCTCACGGGCGGCGCCCGGAAGGAGCAACGGCCCGAGCTCAGCGACGGCGCGCTCACCGCGGCGCTGCAAGGACTCGGCCTCAACGGTCGCCGGTACCTGGTGCAGGGCAGTGCGTACTACTACCACAGGGGGTCCAGCAAGATCGTCCAGCTGCTGCGGCTGCTCGGGAAGGCGCGGCGGGGCCTCAACGAACCGGCCCCGGCGGGCAGTCCGCACCCCGCCCTGCCCGAGCAGAGTGCCTTGAGCGACATGGACTGGCTGGCCCTGCCCACGCTGCCGTCCCTGTTGGCTCTGCGGTCAGGCTCGACGGCCACCACCGAGGATCACAGGCACGTGCTGGAGACGCTCCTCGCCGAACTGGACGCCCAGGAACTCGCGGTGCTGGACCCCGGCCACTGGCGCCTTGCCCGGCTGCGTCTGGACCGGAGTCTGTTCCAGGGGCCCGGCTCCCTGAGCAGCAATGTGACGACGGTGCTGCAGTTGGACGACGGCGCGTTCCTCGTCTTCCTCAACGAATGGAGCCGAAGCGACGCCGACGGCCAGGTGTTCAGGGCGGTCTTCCACGATCCGGCCGGCCGGTTCGAGGCGCCCGCTCCGTACACGCTGTTGTCCGCCGAGCCCTTCGCCCCGGAGCCGGCCCGTGCGCCCGGCTGGTTCACGGCCTTCCGGTCCGAGCTCGCCGAGCGCGGTCCGGCGCCCTGGTACCCGGCGGCCGCCGAGGAGTTCGCCCGGCTCACCGGAATCTCCCCGACCATGGCCCGGCTGACGATCGCCGGCGTGCCTCTGACCGACGACGCGAAGAGGCCCGTGCCCGCCGAGACGCTCAAGGCGATCGGGGTGAAGTCGGCCGACGTCGCCGTGGCCAGAGATGCCGTGGGATGCCGGGACGCCGACGTCTGGCAGGCCGTCATGGCGGCGCTGCTGCCCGCCGAGCCGTCCGGGCTGTGGACGGACGGCCCGGACGTGGCCGCCGCGGCGGAGGTCTTCAACCGGCGGGTTGGCCGGCGGGCGCCCCTCTCCGAGGAGGTGCTCCACGACGCGGTCCGCACCGTGGAGACCGCGCGGTGGTGGAAACCGTCCGACGCCCTGCGCGGGTTCCTCGACGGGGCGTCCGAACCGCAGTTGAACCACGACCTGACCTGGACGACCAGAGGCCACTACCTGAGCTCCGTCGAGAACACGCCCGGCTTCGGCACAGGCACCCTCAACGGTTCGGTGGCCCTGGCCGCCTGGCTCGCCCACCGTCTCCCGTCCGGCGACCCGATCCGCGCTCTCCTCCCGGAGGTGCTGACCGCGGTACGCGCCCGGCTGGCCCACCCGGGCCTGCTGATCAACCTCGGCAGGCGGATCGAACTGGAGGCCTTCCGCCGGGGCGCCGGGAACCCCATGGAGACCGGTGACGGCTTCGTCCGCCACGGCGCGGTCGTGCTGAGCACCACGGTCCCCGACCCCGTCGCCGCCGTCCGCCCCGCGCTGCTGGACGCCGCCGGGAACGACCCCCACCTGGCGGCGGTGGTCCCCGGTGAACGGCCGACCGCCGAGGACATCAGCCTCCGGCTGGTCCACGACCGGCGGTTCGCGGAGCTGCTCGCCGATCCCGGGGAACCGGTGGCGGGCGAACGCGACGCGGACGGTCTGTGGTGGCCGCAGGATCCCACCCGGTCCGTGCCCGACCTCGTCGGTGAGGTGGCCAAGCGGTACGGCATCGGCGAGGACGCCGCCGTCATCTATCTGATGCTGCTCGCCATGCCGGATCCCACGGACCACCACACCGCCCGCTGGACCGGCTGGACGAAACAGCGCGGTGGCACGGCCCGGCTCCGTGCCGCCCGCGCCGAACTCGCCGCCACCGACCTCGTACTCGAAGGCAGCCGCACCCGAGCGGGACGCTCACTGTTCCTGCCCGGCGGCTGGACCCAGCTGGCGAAGCCGTACGTTCCGCTGGAGCGGTGGAAGGTGCCGATGTACGACCTGCTCCACGGCGAGGAGACCGTCCTGGGCGTCGTCGTGCCCACCGGCCCCGTCGCCGATCTCTACCGGACGGCCTGGCGACGGGTGCTGGACGGGGACGAGCCCCGCCTGGAGGAACTCGAGGTGCCACGGCCGCGAAAGCGTAGCCGCTGATCCCTGGTACGGAGGCGAGGGACGGGCCGGGGGCGAGGGAGCGCGGGGCAGGGGCGGTCGTGGCACGGCGCACGACCGCCTCCGTCGGCCGGGTACGGCTCGGCCGGAAACGGCTCCCTGCCGGGTCTCCAGCCGGGTACGGCTCCGGTCGCTTCGCCCGTAGGACCGTGCACCCGTACGCCGTTCGGTTGCCCGGCCGCTCACGACGACGGTCCGCGCCGTACTCACCGCCCCGCACCCCGTCCTTCGGTCCTCTCTCGCTCGCTCGTCAGGTGGACGAGCGCTTTCATGGAGCACCTCGATGACCCGTTCCGGCATGACCACCCAACTCCCTCCGGTCGCACCGGAAGTGTTCGCCGTCGCGGTGGAGAGTCTCACCACCCGCCTCCGCGGCAGACTGGACGCGGCCGTCGAGGCGTTGGCGGCCGCGCCCGTCACCGTCGAGGGCGGGACGTTCCGCGTCCGCTGCGGCGAGGATGCCCTGGTGACCCTGGCGCCGGACCAGTCCGGCGCGGTCACCGACACCGAACAGGCCCGGTGCACCTGCCTGTTGGCACCGCGGTGCCTGCATCGGACGGCAGTGCTGGGTGCCTGCCCGGTCGCGGTCACGGAACCCGCGCGGCCCGTGGTCATCGCCCCGTCCGTACTCGCCGGGCCCGGCACAGCCGCTGAACCCGCCGGTGTCGGCCCGCTCGCCGGACCGGACCGTACCGCTGGACCGGCCCGTACCACTGGACCGGCCTGTATCGCCGGCCCGGACGATCCCACCGACGGGAACCGCCCCACCGCGCAGCCCATTCCCACCGAGCGAGTAAGCCCTTCCGCGCAGGCCGGCCCCACAGAGCGCGTCCGCCCCGCCGAGCCGAACCGCCTCGCGGGCCCCGGCCCCGAGCCCGACCGCGCCCCGACCGCCGCCCCCACGGGGCCCGCAGCCGCCCAGATCCGTGCCGCCGCCGACCTCTGGACGGCGGCCGCAGCCGTGCTCTCGGCCGGAACGGCCGGTACGGGAGCGGTCCTTCAGGCCGAGTTGCTCCGCGCCGCCCACACGGCACGCCTCACGGGCCTCCACCGCGCGGAGGCCGCGGCCCTGAGCGTGGTGCGCTGTCTGCGCACGGCGCGCGACCCGTACAGCCCCGGCAGACTCGCCGAGTTGGTGACCGCCCTGCGTGAACTCCTCCTCGTCGTGCACCTGTTGAAGGCCGGCGATCCCGAGCCCGCGTTGATCGGCGCCGTCCGCCGCAACCACCGCCCCGACGGGTCCCTGCGGCTCTACGGCGTCTGCCGCGAACCCGTGATCGGCGCCGACGACCTCGGCGGGGTGGTCACACATCTCCTCGACGACGACGGCCGCTGGTACACGCTCCGCGACGTCCAGCCCGGCGGCGCGGCGCGGGCACGACGGGCCGGTACCGCCCTCGTCGCCATCCGGAGCTTCCTGAGCGACCACTTCCGGGTGTCCCGCGGCGGCCTGATCATCTCGGGAGCGACCGTCTCCCCGGAGGGGCGCCTGATTGCGGAAAGAGGTGTCCGTGCCACCTTCGCCGCCGGACGGCCCTGGACCGAGGCCGCGCCGGCGACGGTGTTCGCCCGCCCGCTCGCCGAGTCAGCCGCCGTGCGGTTCCCGGCATCGCTCATTGGTGCTCCCGAAGGGGCCGGTGACCACGAAGGGACCGGTGACCCCGAAGACGCCGGGTACGCCCGTCCCCTGATCGGGTGTGATGTGGAGATCGCCGCGACCGACGGCGAGGATCTGCTGGTCCGTGAACTGCCCTGTGGCGGAGACGAGTTTGCGAGCAGCCGGCCCGTCCCCGGTCCGCCGGTCCGGCTGGCCCCCGCCCAGGGCCATCCCGCTCTCGCCCACACCGCCAATTTCCGGCAGCTGGGCGCTCGTCCCGGGCTGCGGATCCGGGTCCTCGGCCGCCTCGACCCCGACCGGGTCACGACTCTCCGTGCGCTCGCAGTCGGCCCCGCACCCGGCACCGGGGCGACCCTGCGCCTCCCGGACGACTGGCAGGGCCGCGCCGATCTCGGCTACGACCTGCTGCAAAGCGATCACTTCCCGCCGGACATCCCTCCGTCCCCGCCCACCCCCTCCTCCTACGCCTCCCGCGCCATCCCGTCCGCCGACTCGCCACTCTGGCGCGTCCGGCGTCTGGTCGAACTGGCCGTCACGGGAGGACGCCGTATCGCCGCCGAATCCACGCGCGGCAACGATCACCACGGCCATGCGGCCGTGCTGCGCCGCAGCGGGCTCGTCACCGGCTCGGACCTGATCACCGCGCTCGGCACGGTGGCCGGGCACCGCTCCCTCGACGTCTTCGGACGCCACAGCGGAGCCGACCCGGACCGGTACGCGACTCAGTGGCTCGCCACAACCGTCTATCTGGCCGCTGCCGAAGCGGACCTGAGGCACGGGACATGGCCCGGGCACGAGCACAGCGGCACCGGCACCGGCACCGGCACCCGTACCGACACCGACACCGACACCGACACCAGCGATTCATGATCCGTGGACTTGATCACTCGGTTCGGAATCCGTTCGCCAGACAGGTCGCCGCTCTGCTTGGCTCGCCCCATGAGTGATCTTCATATCCGCTTCGCCACCCTCGCCGACATCGACACCGTGTTGCGTTTCTGGCGCGAGGCCGCGGAAGGAACCAGCATCAGCGACGACCATGCCGGGGTGGCCGCCCTCGTCACACGAGACCCCGAAGCCCTGCTCCTCGCGGAGCGCGACGGCGCTCTGGCGGGAACCGTCATAGCCGGCTTCGACGGATGGCGATGCTCCGCCTACCGGCTGGCCGTACACCCGGACCACCGCCGGCAGGGCATCGCGAGCGCTCTGCTGGAAGCGGCCGAACAACGCTTCGCCGCCCTGGGCGGGCGCCGCGTCGACGCCATGGTCCTGGAGGACAACGAACAGGCACACCACACCTGGGCGGCCACTGGCTACCATCGCGAGGACCACTGGCGACGCTGGGTCAAGCCGCTGGCCGACTGACCGAAGCGCGGGACGTGCTTGATCCTCTGTCTGCAGGGGACCCGGTCGTTCCCCCAGCAAAGTCGTCTCCCTAGGAAAGGTGTGAGCCTCCGCCCATGGGCGAGCCTCCCGGTACCCGACGGCACGGCGTCCTCTCCTGCCGTCATCGCGCGATTCCCCCGCCCGTGGCCGATCATGGGACGGAGGTGACCCGATGACCGAACTGCTCCTCCTCGCCGTGGCGGTGCTGCTCTCGCTCGCCTGCGGCGCCTTCGTCGCGGCTGAGTTCTCACTGACCACGGTCGAGCGCAGTGAACTGGAGCGGGCCGTCGAGCGCGGCGAGGTCGGCGCGGCGGGCGCCCTCAAGGCCGTACGGAACCTCACCTTCCAGCTCTCCGGTGCCCAGCTCGGCATCACGGTCACGAACCTGGTCGTCGGCATGCTGGCCGAGCCGTCCGTCGCCAAGCTCATCGCGGGTCCCCTGGAGGCCGCAGGTGTCCCGGAGTCCGCGTCCTCGTCCGTGGCCCTGATCATCGGTACGGCCCTGTCGACGGTCTTCCTGATGGTGGTCGGCGAGCTGGTGCCCAAGAACTGGGCGATCTCCTCGCCGCTCGCCGTGGCCAAGCGGGTGGCGACACCCCAACGCTGGTTCAGCTCGCTGTTCCGGCCGTTCATCACCCATCTCAACAACACGGCCAACCGTGTCGTACGCCTCTTCGGCATCGAGCCCGCCGAGGAGCTGGCCTCCGCGCGCGGCCCGCAGGAACTGGTCGCGCTGGCCCGGCACTCCGCGAAGCAGGGTGCTCTGGAGCCGGACACCGCCGAGCTGTTCGTGCGCACGCTGAACCTCGCGGACCTCACCGCGGAGAACGTGATGACGCCGCGCGTCCAGGTCATCGCCCTCGACGTCCAGGCGACCTGCGAGGACGTGGCGAACGCGACCCGGGCGACCGGGCTGTCCCGCTTTCCCGTCTACCGCGGCAACCTCGACTCGGTCGTCGGTGTCGCGCACATCAAGGACTGCGTCGCCGTGCCGGCCGACCACCGGGCTCGTACGCGCGTGTCGCAGTTGATGCGCGAGCCCCTGCTCGTACCGGAGTCGCTCACCGTCGACCGGCTCCTGGACCGGCTGTCCGGCAGGCGCACGATGGCCGTCGTCATCGACGAGTACGGCGGCACGGCCGGGGTCGCGACCCTGGAGGACATCGTCGAGGAGGTCGTCGGAGAGGTGCGGGACGAGCACGACCCCCACGAGACGCCCGATCTGGCCCCGGCCGGCACGGACGACGAGGGCCGCACGCTGTACTCCGCCGACGGCTCCGTACGCATCGACCGGCTGGCCCGGGTCGGACTGCGCGCGCCGGAAGGGCCGTACGAGACGCTCGCGGGCCTGATCGCGACCGAGCTGGGGCGCATCCCCGCCGAGGGCGACACGGTCGAGGTCGCCGGTTGGCGGCTGGACGTGGGGGACGCGTCGGGGCGGCGGGCCGCGCGGGTGCTGATGCACGCGCCGCGCGCCGTGGACGTCCCAACCGAACGGCCCGGGAAATCTCGTGAAGGGGGCGAACGATGACCGCCGTACAGCTGCTCATCGGTCTGTTGACCCTCGTCGTGAACGCCTTCTTCGTGGGGGCCGAGTTCGCGCTGATCTCCGTTCGCCGCAGTCAGATCGAGCAGTCCATGGAAGGCGGCGCGGACGGCGACCGGCGGGCGCGCAGCGTGCTGTGGGGGCTTGAGCACGTGTCCGCGCTGATGGCGGCGGCGCAGCTCGGCATCACGCTGTGCACGCTGGTCCTGGGTGTGGTCGCGGAGCCGGCCATCGCGCATCTGCTGGAGCCGGTGTTCCACGCGGTGGGGTTGTCGAAGGGCACCGGGCACGCGATCTCGTTCGTGATCGCGCTCTCCCTGGCCACGTATCTGCACATGCTCCTCGGTGAGATGGTGCCGAAGAACATCGCACTCGCCGAGCCGGTACGGACGGCGCTGCTGCTCGGTCCGCCGCTGGTCGGGCTGTCGCGGGCGCTGCGGCCGGTGATCTTCACGATCAACGCGTTCGCGAACGGGCTGCTGAATCTGATGCGGGTCGAGGTGCGGGACGAGGTGTCCGCGACGTTCTCGGACACGGAACTGGCGCGGCTGGTCAAGGACTCCAGCGAGGCCGGGCTGATCGACGACCGCGCGCAGGAGAGGCTGCACGACGCCCTGGAACTGGGGCGCCGTCCCGTGCGGGACGTGGTGCTCCCGCTGGAAAGCGTCGTGTACGCGCGCGTGGGTGTCACGGCCGAGCAGTTGGAGGCGCTGTCCGCCGAGTCCGGCTTCTCTCGCTTCCCCGTGGTGGACGAGGGGCGCCGCATCGTCGGCTACCTGCACGTCAAGGACGCGCTGGAGGCGATGCCGCGCGACCTGCCGTTCCGGGTCCAGGACATGCGGCCCATCGCGCGCGTCCGGGAGAGCACACCGCTCGACGACGTACTGACGGCGATGCGGCGCAGCCGTACGCACCTGGCCGCGGTCCTGGGTGCGGACGGGCGACTGGCCGGACTGGTGACGATGGAGGACGTGCTGAGGGAGTTGTTCGGGCAGCCGGTGTGATGCGGGCGGGCGACGCGCGGGGCTGACTCGTGTGGCGCCGGACGGTGTACGGGCGGCCGGTATGGGGCGCCCCGCGGTGGAGATCGCGCTGCGGGCGTGCGCCGGGCGGCAGACCGGCGGGTATGTGCACGGGTTATCATCTCTTCCGCCATGCAGACGAATGCCACTTACACCAGTTTTGTCGCGCTCGGCGACTCCTTCACCGAGGGCATGTCGGACCGCCTCCCCGACGGCTCGTACCGGGGCTGGGCCGACCTCCTCGCGGCCCGGATGGCCGCTCGGACTCCCGGATTCCGGTACGCCAACCTCGCGGTACGAGGCAAGCTCATCGGACAGATCGTCGCCGAGCAGGTCGACGTCGCCGCGGCCATGCAGCCCGACGTGATCACACTCGTGGGCGGGCTCAACGACACCCTGCGGCCCAAGTGCGACATGGGGCAGGTCCGCGGACTCCTGGAGGAGGCCGTCGAGCGTCTCGCCCCGGCCTGCAAACAGCTCGTGCTGATGCGCAGCCCCGGCCGCCAGGGCCCGGTCCTGGCACGGTTCCGTCCGCGCATGGAGGAACTCTTCGCCTGCGTGGACGACCTCGCTTCCCGGCACGGCGCGCTCGTGGTCGACCTCTACGGCGCACCGTCGTTGGGCGACCCCCGTATGTGGGACGTCGACCGGCTGCACCTGACGGGCGAGGGACACCGCCGGGTCGCCGAGGCGGTGTGGCAGACACTCGGGTACGACGCGGAGGACGCCGACTGGCGCACGCCCATGCCGCCGTCCCCGCCGCCCGGCTGGGGCGCCCGCCGCACCGCCGACGCGCGCTTCGCCCGGCAGTACCTGCTGCCGTGGATCGGCCGCCGTCTCACCGGCCGCTCGTCGGGCGACGGCCGCCCGGCCAAGCGACCGGACCTGCTGCCGTACGAGACGCCGGGGGCGTAAGCCCTGACAAGGGCCCGGGGCGCAGGGTGTGGGGGACACCGAGCGCTTCGCGGCGTTCGGCGGGCCGCCGACCGGTGGCGTGTGCGGCCCGCGCGGCGCATGATCGGGCTCGCCGCCCCACGAGCCGCGCCAAGGGAACGGAGTCCGCCGTGACCACCACCGTCATCAACCTCAAGGGCCGCATCCACGACTTCGGCCCGCGCCTGGAGGACGCACCGGCGGACCTCGTGTACGTCGGCCGCCGCTGGACCATGGGGCACTGGGACCTTCCCCAGCACCCGCTGTACAACCCGTTCGCCTACGACACCGCCACCAAGAAGCGCGACGGCACCCGCACGGAGGTGATGGCCAAGTACCGGGCACACCTTCTCGAACGCCCCGATCTGCTCGCCCTCGTGCCGGAGCTGCGCGGCAGGACGCTGGCCTGCTGGTGTGCGCCGGAGCTGTGCCACGGCGACATCCTGGCGGAGCTGGCCGACGCGGGATCGTAGACGGCCGGGGCGGAATCCGTGGATCACCGCGGGGCCGTCTCCCGACCCCGCGCCGCGCTCTCGTAGCTTCCGACAAACGGGCCCGTGGCGCTGGCCTGCAGGAACCGCCAGTAGAATCCGTACACGTGACTGCGCCCGCAAAGCCCCGTATCCCGAACGTCCTCGCCGGCCGCTATGCCTCGGCCGAGCTCGCCACCCTGTGGTCCCCCGAGCAGAAGGTGAGGCTGGAGCGTCAGCTCTGGCTCGCTGTGCTGCGGGCCCAGAAGGACCTCGGGATCGAGGTGCCGGAGGCCGCCCTCGCCGACTACGAGCGGGTTCTCGACCAGGTCGACCTGGCCTCGATCGCCGAGCGCGAGAAGGTCACGCGGCACGACGTGAAGGCGCGGATCGAGGAGTTCAACGACCTCGCCGGGCACGAGCACGTGCACAAGGGCATGACGTCCCGGGACCTCACCGAGAACGTCGAGCAGCTGCAGATCCGGCTCTCCCTGGAGCTGATGCGCGACCGTACGGTCGCCGTCCTGGCGCGCCTGGGCAAGCTCGCGGGCGAGTACGGCGAGCTGGTCGTGGCGGGTCGCTCGCACAACGTGGCGGCGCAGGCGACGACACTCGGCAAGCGTTTCGCGACCGCAGCCGACGAGCTGCTCGTCGCGTACGGCCGGGTCGAGGAGCTGCTCGCCCGCTACCCGCTGCGCGGCATCAAGGGCCCGGTGGGCACGGCCCAGGACATGCTCGACCTGCTGGGAGGGGACGCGGCCAAGCTCGCGGACCTGGAGCAGCGGATCGCCCGGCACCTGGGCTTCTCGCAGGCGTTCACGTCCGTCGGCCAGGTCTACCCGCGCTCGCTCGACTACGAGGTCGTGACGGCGCTGGTGCAGCTGGCCGCGGCGCCCTCGTCCACCGCGAAGACGATCCGGCTGATGGCCGGGCACGAGCTGGTCACCGAGGGCTTCAAGCCCGGTCAGGTCGGCTCCTCCGCGATGCCGCACAAGATGAACACCCGCTCCTGCGAGCGCGTCAACGGCCTGATGGTCATCCTGCGCGGCTACGCCTCGATGACGGGCGAGCTGGCGGGCGACCAGTGGAACGAGGGCGATGTGTCCTGCTCGGTGGTGCGCCGGGTCGCGCTGCCGGACGCGTTCTTCGCGCTGGACGGTCTGCTGGAGACGTTCCTGACCGTGCTCGACGAGTTCGGCGCGTTCCCGGCCGTCGTCGCGCGTGAGCTGGACCGCTACCTGCCCTTCCTCGCGACGACCAAGGTCCTGATGGGCGCGGTGCGCGCGGGTGTCGGCCGTGAGGTCGCACACGAGGCAATCAAGGAGAACGCCGTCGCCTCCGCCCTCGCCATGCGTGAGCAGGGTGCCGAGCGCAACGAACTGCTCGACAAGCTCGCCGCGGACGAGCGCATCCCGCTGGACCGCGCCGGGCTCGACGCGCTGATGGCCGACAAGCTGTCCTTCACGGGTGCCGCCGCCGACCAGGTGACCGCCGTCGTCGCCAGGATCGAGGAGATCGTGAAGCAGCACCCGGAGGCCGCGGGCTACACGCCGGGGGCGATCCTCTGACACGGTTCACCCCCGCCGAGCTGGAGGCCGCCCGCGACCGGCTCGTGCCGGATGTCGTCGCGGACGGTCTCCAGGTGCTGTTCTGCGGTATCAACCCCGGACTCATGACGGCTGCGACGGGCAACCATTTCGCACGTCCCGGCAACCGATTCTGGCCGGTGCTGCATCTGTCCGGCTTCACGCCCCGGCTGCTGAAGCCGTCGGAGCAGGGCGAGTTGCTCTCGTACGGGCTCGGCATCACCAATGTGGTGGCGCGGGCTTCCGCCCGGGCGGACGAGCTGAGCGCGGACGAGTACCGAGAGGGCGGGCGGCTGCTCGCCGCCAGGGTGGAGCGGCTGCGGCCGCGGTGGCTCGCCGTGGTGGGCGTGACCGCCTACCGGGCGGCCTTCGACGACCGCAAGGCCAAGATCGGGCCGCAGGAGCGGACGTTCGGCTCGACTCGTGTGTGGGTGCTGCCCAACCCCAGTGGTCTGAACGCGCACTGGACGGCGGCGACGATGGCGGAGGAGTTCGGCCGGTTGCGGGCGGCCGCGCAAGCGTGACGGGTCTCGGCAGGGCCGACTCGGGGACCCGTCACGGCGGGGCCAACTCCGTGACCAGCGCAAAGAGTTGGAACTCCAGCCCCTCCTTCGGCTCCGAAACCCCCACGGCGACCCAGCGCCCGGTGCCGTCGGCCTCCCACAGGTCCACGTATCTCACGTAGGCGCTGAGGTAGGCCCACGGCTTCGGTATCTGCTCTTCCGGGTCCTCGGAGCGCAGGAAGACGCCGTCCAGGCTCGTGGGGTGCGCCTGTCCCCAACGCTCGTTCAGCCGCTGTGAGACGCCCTCTCTGTAGGCGGTGAACTGGTGCGCGATCTCCGTCCGCTCCCCCTGGTCACCCGTCCCTAAGCCGTGCGTCGTCTCCAGCACCACCAGGTGGTAGCCGGGTCCCCCCGCGCCGATGTCCGACCAGCCGTGCGCCGCGGGGAAGTCGCGGACGCACAGCTCGTCGATCGTGGCGAGGTGTCGGTCAGTGGTCATGAAGTCCAGTAAAGCGGTCACCACTGACATTTGGCGGCCCGTCAGGTGACATCGAGCTCTCGGGTTCACGCGTCCCGACGGCGAACGCTCCAGGCTCCGGCCAGGAGCGCAACCCCCGCCCACACCGCCGTCACCGCGAGCCCGGTCCACGGCCCGAGCGCGCCGCCCCATGTCTCGTGCAGTGCCACCTGCCCCGCCTTGTCGGGCAGGAAGTCGGCGGCGCTCCCCGACACGTCCCCGACCACGAAGGAGACGATCAGGAGGAAGGGGATGAGGATGCTCAGTGTGGCGACGCCGCTGCGCAGCAGCATGGCCAGCCCGGCCGCGAAGAGGGCCATCAGCGCCAGGTAGATCCCGCAGCCCACGACTCCCCGCAGCCCCTCGCCCCAGCTCATCCCGCTTGCCCGGTCGCCGAGGACGGCCTTGCCCACGGCCAGGCTCACACATCCGGTGAGGAGGCCGACGGCCAGGACGGGCACGCCGATGGCCGTCGCCTTCGCCGCGAACCACCGTCCGCGGTGGGGTACGGCGGACAGCGAGACCCGCAGGGCACCTCCCTGGAACTCGGACGAGACGGCCTGCGCGCCGAACGTGATCGCGGCGATCTGCCCGAAGCTGACGCCGAAGAACGCCGAGAACAAGGGGTCGAAGTCCGCGTCCGCGGAGTTGTCGAGGCCGGCGAGTGCGGAGAACGCCGCGGTGACGAGGACGACTGCACCCAGTCCCGCGACGAGCGACCGCAGGGTGCGGATCTTGAGCCACTCCGAGTGGAGTACGGGTGCGAACAGCACGGTCAGGCCTCCAGCGGCTGCGTCGGGGACTGGGCGGCGAACTCGGCCTCCGTGGCCGTCAGATCGAGGTAGGCCTGTTCCAGCGTGCCCTCCTCCGCCGCGAGTTCGAGAATGGGCACGCCCGCTGCGGATGTGAGGCGGCCGATGTCGTCCACGCGCGCGTGGCGCACGATCCACCGTTCCCCCTCCCCCTCCCCCTCCACAGCGGCGTACCCGTGCCGGGCGAGCAGGTCCCGGAGTGCCGCACCGTCCGTGGTGCGGACACGCACACGCGGCTCCACGCGCGCGTGGATGAACTCCCGCATCGGTGTGTCGGCGAGCAGCCGGCCCCGCCCCAGGACCACGAGGTGGTCGGCGAAGGAGGCGGTCTCGTTCATCAGGTGGCTGGAGACGAGCACGGTGCGGCCCTCACGGGCGAGTCGCCGCATCAACTCCCGGATCCAGATGATGCCTTCGGGGTCGAGTCCGTTCGACGGCTCGTCGAGCAGGACCACCGGCGGGTCGCCGAGCAGCGCGGCAGCGATGCCCAGGCGCTGACGCATTCCCAGGGAGTACGTCCTGACACGGCGGCGGGCGACCGAGGCGAGCCCCGCCTCCTCCAGTACCTCGTCCACGCGTCGTTCCGGGAGACGGTTGCTCGCGGCGAGCACGCGCAGATGGTCCCGTGCGGTGCGCGATCCGTGCGCGGCCTGCGCGTCGAGCAGGGCGCCGACGTGCCGCAGCGGCTCGTCGAGCGTCGCATACGCCCGGCCGCCCAGGGTGGCGGTGCCGGACGTGGGCCGGTCCAGGCCGAGCACGAGCCGCATGGTGGTGGACTTCCCGGCGCCGTTGGGACCGAGGAATCCGGTGACGCGGCCCGGCACGACGCTGAAGGTCAGCCGGTCCACGGCCCGCGTGGCGCCGTACTCCTTGGTGAGGTCTTGGACGTCGATGCTGGTCATGCTCCAAGGCTCCCTGCCGGGAGGGGCCTTGGGCCTCCCCCTCCCGGGGAGAGCGTCTCCCCCGCTCGGGGGAGGCTCGTTGCCAGTGGCGGCTGTCACGATGACTCAATGGCCCGCCTGCTGCGCCCGCTGATCCGCGGGACGACGTACACCCGCTTGCTACACCTGTGGATACCGATGCTGCTGGTGAGCCTGTGGATGTACATCTTCCCAGGACAGCCGTGGGGGGCGGCGTTGCCACTGATCCCGCTGGGGCTGATCCCGGCCGTGCGTCTGGGCGAGGGCGTGCAGGCACAGGTACTGCTGACGCCAGGTGAGAAGGAGTCAGGCTTCTCCGTACAGCCGTCGGCCACCTGGCGGGACCGGTTTCGCACCGTGCTGTGGCTCGAAGCACGCATGGCGCTGGGCGCGTCGGCCCTGTTCAGCACCGCCTGGTTGCCGATCCTCACCTACGACCTGACCGCGGCCGCTCTCGGGCACGCGGTGACGGACGGCCCGTTCCTGAGCATCTCGCGGCCGCACTGGGCGTACGGCCTCCTGGCGCCGCTCCCCCTCATCGCGATGTACGCCTCGGTGGTCGGTCTCGGCGAGCTGGTCACGGCCGTCGCACGCCGACTCCTCGGCCCGTCGGCGGCCGAGCGGGTCGCCGCCCTGGAGGAGCGCACCGAGCGGCTCCTGGAGCGCACGCGTATCGCCCGCGAACTGCACGACTCGATCGGGCACGCGCTCACGGTTGCCGTGGTGCAGGCGGGCGCCGCGCGGGCCGCGGGCGACCCCGGCTTCACCGACCGGGCCCTGGCCGCGATCGAGGACACGGGCCGGGCCGCGCTGGAGGACCTGGAGCGGGTGCTCGGCGTGCTGCGGGAGTCGGAGCGTCCCGCGAGCAGCCGGCCGACGCTGGTGGAGGCCGACCGCCTCCTGGAGTCGGCGCGCACCTCGGGGGCGAAGGTCGACGCCGAGGTGACGGGCCCCGTGGAGACGGTGCCCGGCCCGGTCTCGCGCGAGGGCTACCGCATCCTCCAGGAATCGCTCACCAATGTGCTGCGGCACGCGGGGTCCGTGCCCGTCCGGGTCCGTATCGCCGTCGACGGCGGGGCACTCTCCCTGGAGGTGCGCAATCCACTGACGGTGGACATACCGGGACCCGGCCGGGGCAGCGGATTGCGGGGCATACGGGAGCGGGCCGCGCTGCTGGGCGGCAGCGCGCGGACCGGCCCGCACGAAGGTGACTGGCAGGTGCACGCCGAGCTGCCGCTGCGCTGACCTACGCTGGCCGGGTGCCGGTCACCGTTCTGCTTGTCGACGACGAACCCCTCGTACGCGCGGGTCTACGCGCCGTTCTGGAGGCGCAGCCCGACATCGAGGTCGTCGGGGAGGCGGCCGACGGTGCAGCAGTCATCCCGCTGGTCCGGCAGTTGCGGCCCGATGTCGTCGCGATGGACGTCCGTATGCCGCTCCTGGACGGCATCGAGGCCACGCGCGCGGTGCTGCGGACGGTCGACAACCCGCCGAAGATCCTCGTGGTGACGACCTTCGAGAACGACGAGTACGTGTACGAGGCGCTGCGCGCGGGTGCCGACGGTTTCCTGCTCAAGCGGGCGCGGCCGGCCGAGATCGTGAACGCGGTGCGGCTGGTCGCCGAGGGCGAGTCGCTGCTGTTCCCGGCTTCGGTACGGCAGTTGGCCGCCGAGTACGGGGTCGGCGGCGGGAATCCCGCGGCCCGGGCCGCGCTGGACCGGGCGGCCCTGACCGAGCGCGAGGCGGAGGTTCTCCGGCTGATGACCCGGGGTCTGTCGAACGCGGAGATCGCCACGCGGTTGATCGTGGGTACCGAGACGGTGAAGTCCCACGTCAGCTCCGTACTGGCGAAGCTGGGGGCGCGGGACCGTACGCAGGCGGTGATCGCGGCGTACGAGTCGGGGTTCGTGGCGCCCGGCTGAACCAGGCCGGGGCAAGGAGGGGGTCCCCGGCACTCGCCGGAGGCCGTCGCGCCGAGTACGATCCGCCCAACCAACACGCGCACTAGCTGGGAGGACGGACGTTGGGGCGGTTGACCGGCGGGGATCCCTCTCTGCTGCGGAGGATCAACTCCGCGGTGGTGCTGCACGCGCTGCGCGCCACGGAGTTCGCGACGCTCACCGAGATCACCCGGGTGACCGGGCTGTCCCGGCCCACGGTCGAGGGTGTCGTCGAGGGGCTCATCGAGGGCGGGCTCGTCGTCGAGACGGCGGCCGAGGAGGGCGCCGCCCGGCGCCAGGGCCGTCCCGCGCGCCGGTTCCGTTTCCGGGCGGAGGCGGGCCATCTGCTGGGCCTGGAGATCGGCCCGCACCGCGTGGCCGCGCTCCTCTCGGACCTGGACGGCCGGATCCTCGGCTCGCTCGCCAAGGACGTGTACGAGACCGCGTCGGCGGACGAGCGGCTCGAACGGCTGCGTACGGCGGTCGCGGAGCTGCTGCGCCGTGCCGGGGTCGCGCGGGGGTCCCTGCGCGCCGTCGGCGTGGCCACGCCCGGCATCGTGGAGGCCGACGGCACCGTACGGCTCGGTACGGCGCTGCCGGAGTGGACGGGGCTTCCCCTGGGCGAGCGGCTGCGCCGTTCCTTCAAGTGTCCGGTGCTGGTCGAGAACGACGCCAACGCGGCGGCGGTCGCCGAGCACTGGAAGGGCGCGGGTACCGAGTCCGACGACATGGTGTTCGTGCTGGCCGGACTCAGCCCGGGCGCCGGATCGCTGATCGGCGGGCGGCTGCACCGCGGCTACGGGGGCGCGGCCGGCGAGATCGGCGCGCTCCACCTGCTGGGCCGTGAGGTCACTCCGGAGACGCTGCTGTCCACGACGGACGAGCCGCTGCATCCCCTCGACGAGCAGGCGGTCGCGGAGGTGTTCACCCACGCGCGTGAGGGCGACGAACGGGCCCTGGCGGCCGTCGACCGCTTCATCCAGCGTCTGGTCCACGACGTGGCCGCGCTCGTCCTGGCAGTCGATCCCGAGCTCGTGGTGATCGGCGGCTGGGCGGCGGGCATCGACGGCGTACTGGAGCCGCTGCGCAAGGAGCTGGCCCGCTACTGTCTGCGACCGCCCCGTGTGACGCTGTCGCTCCTGGGCGAGGCCGCAGTGGCCACGGGCGCGCTTCGGCTGGCCCTCGACCATGTGGAGGAGCAGCTCTTCGCTGTGGAGGGCACCGTGACGGCACGCCGCTGAACGACTGCCCGGCGCGGAAACCGAAACGCGTCGCGGCCCGGAGTCCCGGGGCGCGACGCGTACGAGCGACGGGTCGTCAGGAGGCGCGGCGCTCCGGGTCGTGGTGGATCTCCACACCGCCGGAGTCGCCGAACGTCAGCCGGCAGGTGTCGGCACGGTACGTGGCGACGGAGACCGCCGCCGTGCCTCCCTCGGCGACGAAGCGGGTCGTGACGACGAGGACGGGCGCGCCGGGGAGCCGGTCGAGTTCCTTGGCGTCGTCCGCTCGGGCCGAGCCCAGCTCCACGGAGCGGTCCTGGCTCTCCAGGCCGAGGCGCTGGAGTTCGCGCAGCACGGCACGCGCGCGTGCGGCTCCCGAGGGCGCGTCGATGCCTGACAGGTCGGGCACCGACGAGGCCGGGATGTAGAGCAGTTCGGCGGCGACCGGCTGACCGTGCGTCATCCGGGAGCGGCGCACGACGTGCACCTGCTCGTCGGGTTCGGTCTCCAGGGCCCGGGCCACCGCCGAGGGCGGGACCCCCAGCGTGCAGTCCGCGAGCTGCCAGGCGTCGCCGACCGCGCCCGGCCACGTGTGCTGCTCGGATCCGACGGCCACGCCCATGCGCGGCGGTGCCACGGTCGTGCCGACGCCGCGGCGGCGCTGGAGCCGGCCTTCCAGTTCGAGCTGCTCCAGGGCCTGGCGGAGCGTGGCCCTCGCGACGCCGAACCGGGCTGCGAGATCGCGCTCGTTGGGCAGGATCTCGCCCACCGAGAACTCGGAGTCAAGTGCTTCGCTGAGCACGGTCTTGAGGTGCCAGTACTTGGGCTCCGGCACCGTATCCAACTGCGTGGTCCCCACCGTGTCCTCCGCAATCGCCGTGTCCCGGCGGCTTTTAACGCCCTTGTTTATTAAAGGTTCCTGCACTATCCCTGCGACCATATGGCGGGCCCCACCCTTGGTCAAGACCAATCCTCGATCCGTTACAGCTCGCACAGGTGTGTTTGCACAGAGCGTTCATGCGGCGTTCGCGATGCGCCGTATTCGTGACACAACGGCAAAGCCCCCGTCTCGAGGACGAGGGCTCGGGCCGTGCGGAGCGTGTCAGTCGACGGCGAGCGACAGCAGCTTCTCAGGGTTGCGGATGATGTAGACGCACTGGATCCGGCCGTTCACGACGTCCAGTTGGAAGACGCTGTCGGGCTTGCCGCCGGACAGCACCAGGAGCGCCGGTCCCCCGTTGACCTCCAGGAAGCGGAACGATGC
Organism: Streptomyces sp. NBC_00258; assembly: GCF_036182465.1. Lineage (NCBI taxonomy): Bacteria > Bacillati > Actinomycetota > Actinomycetes > Kitasatosporales > Streptomycetaceae > Streptomyces > Streptomyces sp. NBC_00258. Next base: position 9,916,966 of record NZ_CP108081.1, on the reverse strand, counting down.
GTCCGCAACGCCCTTCCGCGTGACCCCGGCGATGAAACGGCCCACCTTGTCGGCCGATTCCAGGACCCGCAGCGGTGCCTGGGCCAGTCCGCCGCTGTCGCCCACCAGGCGTACGTCGGGGGCCAGCAGAGACATCAACCCGTCGAAATCGCCCTCCGTCGCGGCGGCGAGAAACCGTTCGGTGAGATCGCGCTGCTCGGTGGGGTCGACCTCGTAGCGCGGCCGCTTCTCCTCGACGTGCCGGCGGGCCCGCCCGGCGAGCTGCCGCACCGCGGACTCGCTGCGGTCGAGCGTGACCGCGATGTCCGCGTACGGGTAGCCGAAGGCCTCCCGGAGCACGAACACCGCGCGTTCCAGCGGCGACAGGGACTCCAGGACGACGAGAACGGCCAGGGAGACGGAGTCGGCGAGCACCGCCCGCTCCGCCGTGTCGGGGACGGTGGCCCCGAAGTCGGTGACGTACGGCTCGGGCAACCAGGGCCCCACGTAGGCCTCTTTGCGGGACTGGGCGATCCGCAGCCGGTCGATTGCGAGCCGTGTCGTGACGCGCACCAGGTATCCGCGCGGTTCCCGTACGTCGGAGCGGTCGGCGGCCGTCCAGCGCAGCCATGCCTCCTGGACCACGTCCTCGGCGTCGGCCACCCGGCCGAGCATGCGGTAGGCGACGCCCGTCAGGACGGGCCGATGTTCTTCGAAGACCTCGGTCACGGTGTCGATAGCCACGGCACCATCCCAACCCGAGGCGTCGGGTCGTGTCCAGGCGAAAACAGGTGGTCCCGACCACTGCGGACCGGCACGCGACACCGATCGGGAGCTGCACGGAAGGCGCTCGGGCCGTACGCCCGGGCGGTTGACGGCACCCGGGGGCTACCCGCGGGTAGCAATTGCTGACAAGCTGTCTAGGAGTCAGCCGGTCATCAGACGAGGAGCAGCTCCATGTCCGCCACGGTCTCCTTCAGCGTCCCCTCTCCGCACGGCCCGCGGACCGTGACCCTCGCGTACGCACGCGTGGGCAGCGGCGAACCGCTCCTGCTGCTGCACGGGATAGGCCACCACCGGCAGGCCTGGGACCCGGTCGTCGACATCCTGGCGGCCGAGCGCGACGTGATCGCGGTGGATCTGCCCGGCTTCGGCGAGTCACCCGCGCTGCCGGACGGGCTCGCCCACGATCTGCCGACGATGAACGCCGCGCTCAGCGGGCTCTGCGAGGCGCTGGAGCTCGATCGGCCGCACGTGGCGGGCAACTCCCTGGGCGGGCTGCTCGCCCTGGAGCTGGGCCGCGAGAAGCTCGTACGGTCCGTCACGGCGCTGTCGCCCGCCGGGTTCTGGTCTCCCGTCGAGCGGCGGTACGCGTTCGGTCTGCTGCAAGCGATGCGGGCGGCCGCGCGGAGCATGCCGCTGCCGATGGTCGAGCGCCTGTCCCGGTCCGCAGCCGGACGCACCGTGCTGACCAGCAGCATCTACGCGCGCCCGGGCCGCCGTTCACCCGAGGCGGTCGTCGCCGAGACCCTCGCGCTGGCGGGCGCCCAGGGATTCGCCGAGACGCTCAGGGCCGGTGGCTCGGTGCAGTTCTCCGACGACGTCCCCGGACTTCCCGTCACCGTCGCGTGGGGCACCCGGGACCGGATCCTGGTGCGCCGCCAGGGGATCCGTGCCAAGCAGATCATTCCGCGGGCCCGGCTGGTGCGGCTGCCCGGCTGCGGGCACGTCCCGATGAACGACGATCCGGCGCTGGTCGCCCGGGTCGTCCTGGACGGCAGCCGCTGACCTGCCTCGCGTCCGCCGCCTCAACGCGCCTGATCCCAGGGCGACTCCGGCACCGACCAGGGCGCTGCCGACGGCCTGGGGCGCCCCGTAGGAGCCCGTTCCGACGAGCGGGGCCGTGCAGGCCGCCGCGACGGGGATGAGCCCGGAGAAGAGCGTGGCGCGCTCCGCGCCGATGCGCTGCATGCCCATGTACCAGCAGACGAAGCCGATGACCGTGACGATCGCCGCCTGCCACAGCAGGGCGGCGGTCTCGGTGGTGTCGGGTGTCCGCAGCCAGGCGCGGCCGTCGACGATCACCCCGGCCACCGCCGACTCCACGGCCGCGAGTCCGCACACGGTGGCGGACAGCAGCCGCGGCCCGAGCGGTCGCAGCACGGGTACGGCGAGCACCGCGAAGCCGACCTCTCCGACGAGCGCGCACAAGGAGAAGGCGATTCCGGCCCCGTCGGCGCGTCCCCACCCCTGGACGGCGAAGGCACCGCAGGCCACGAGCAACGCTCCGTACAGGACGATCCGTTGGGGCCGGCGGCCCTCCAGGAGAGGCACGAGAACGGCCACAACCACCGGAGCGCAGCCTACGAAGACACCCGGTACCGCGGGTTCCGCGGTGCGTTCGGCCGCGATCACGGCGAGGTTGAACCCGACCATGCCGACGGCCGCGAGCAGCGCGAGCCGTGTCCACTGGGCCGGCGTCAGGGTGCGCAGGGGTGCCGCGCCGCCCCGTCCGACCAGGGGCAGGAGCAGCAGACAGGCGAGGCCGTAGCGGACGAACTGGCCGCCCGCGTACGGGTAGTGGCCCAGGACGCTGTTGGCGGTGAAGGAGCCTCCGACGAGGACGCAGGCGAGGGCGGCGAGCAGGGCCCCGCGGGTGGTGGTGGCGTTCATGCAGGTGACGCTACGAAGGGCGGAGGCCCGGTTTAAGGTCCACTTCCATGACGTCATCGGGGACCAATCCGGATACGCCCGGAGCGGCGGGGTGGGCCGCCGCGTGGGAGCTGCTCCTGCCGGCCGCTTCGGCACCGGCACGCGCGCGTGGCCGTTCGCTGCAGGCCGCGCTGCGCGAGGCGGTCCGTTCGGGGCGGCTGACGCCCGGCACCCGGCTGCCGTCGAGCCGTGAACTCGCCGCCGATCTCCGGGTGTCCCGGGGCCTGGTCACCGAGGCGTACGAGCAACTGACCGCGGAGGGGTATCTGCGCAGTGACCGGGGTGCCGGGACATGGGTCGGCGGGGCCGTCCGAGCCGCCCTCCCCCGTGCGCGGGACCTCGCTCCCCGCTCCCCCGGTGCCCGCGCCGACTTCCTGCCCGGAACACCCGACCTGTCGCTCTTCCCGCGCGCCGCCTGGTCGGCCGCGCAGCGCGGGGTGCTCGCCGAACTGCCGCACCACGCACTGGGATACCCGGACCCGCGCGGGCTGCCCCGGCTGCGTACGGCTCTCGCGGAGCTGCTGGCCCGTCGCCGGGGTGTGGTCGCGGATCCGGAGCGGGTGATGGTCGTCTCCGGCGTGGCGCAGGCGATGACACTGCTCGGATTCGTGCTCCACGCGCGCGGATTGCGCACCGTCGGTGTGGAGGATCCCGCGAGCCCGGAGCACGGCACCCTGTACGCGTCGGCGAGCATCGGCACCGTACCGCTGCCCCTGGACGACGAAGGGCTGGCCACCGCACCGCTCCGGGCGTCCGGCGTACGGGCGGTGGTGACGACGCCCGCGCACCAGTTCCCGTCGGGGATCGCGTACTCCGCGCGACGCCGTACCGAACTCCTCGACTGGGCCCGCGACGTGGACGGGCTCGTAGTCGAGGACGACTACGACGGGGACTTCCGGTACGACCGGGCACCGGTGGGGGCCCTTCAGGGACTCGATCCGGAGCACGTCGCGTACACGGGGTCGGTCAGCAAGTCCCTGGCACCGGGGCTGCGGCTCGGCTGGCTCCTGGTGCCGGCGGCACTGGCCGATGAGGTCGTCGAGCGCAAGCGCACGATGGACCTCGGCCATCCCGTCGTCGACCAGGCCCTGCTCGCCCGCTTCGTGGAGCGGGGCGACTACGACCGCCAACTCCGCCGCTGCCAGCGCGCGTACAAGGAGCGCCGCGACACGCTCGTCGCGGCCCTGGAGGACCACTTTCCCGGCGCGGAGATCTCCGGCATCGCCGCCGGCCTCCATGTCATCGCCACACTGCCCGGCCGCTACGGGCCGCAGGACCGCTTCCTGGACTCCATGACCGCGGCCCATGTCGCCGTCCGCCCCCTCACGGACTACACACGCGCCCCGACGGAGGACGACGTGGTGCGCCTGGTACTCGGATACGCCCACGTCTCTCCGACACGCATCCGAGAGGGCGTGCGCCTGATGTCGGCGGCGGTGAACCCGTCCCCGTAAGGGGCGCGGGGAACTGCGCGACCAGCCCCCACAACCCGCAGGTCGTCCTCCGCCCCGCACCACCCGGCTCAACCCAGCGGAGCGGATCGCGTTTGTTCACTTGTGGTTTGTGTGCGCGCTGCGGCACACCAGTAAGTCTGGCCCTGCACACTGGTCGGACCCGTCCCAGGAGGCGTCCCATGTCACACCGCCCGCCGAACCCGTTCCCCGGCCGCCGCAGTGTCCTGCGCGGCTCGCTCGCCGCGTCGGCGGCACTCGCCCTGCCCTCTTCCGTCGGCACGGCCCCCGCGTTCTCCCTGTCCGGTCGGCCGAAGGCGCAATGGGGTGTGCAGGCCGGAGACGTGACCACGGACTCCGGCCTCGTATGGGTGCGCTCCGACCGTCCCGCGCGCATGATCGTGGAGACCTCCGCGACCGAGTCGTTCCGCAGGGCGAAACGGTGGCACGGCCCTCTCCTGGGCGCCGGCACGGACTTCACGGGTACGGTCCCGCTGCGCGGTCTGCCGGCGGGCGAGCAGATCCACTACCGGGTGACGCTGGCCGACCCGGACGACTACCGCCGCACCGGTGAGCCCGTGCCGGGCACCTTCCGGACCGCCCCGGCCAAGCGGCGCCAGGACGTCCGGTTCCTCTGGTCGGGCGACATCGTGGGCCAGGGCTGGGGCATCAACCCGGACATCGGCGGCCTCTACGCGTACGAGGAGATGCGCCGCCTGAACCCGGACTTCTTCCTGTGCAGCGGCGACACGATCTACGCGGACGGTCCCCTGTCGGCGTCGGTGACGCTCCCGGACGGCCGTGTCTGGCGCAACGTCACCACCGAGGAGAAGTCCAAGGTCGCGGAGACCCTGGCCGAGTACCGGGGCAACTTCCGCTACTCGCTGCTCGACGAGAACGTCCGCCGGTTCAACGCTCAGGTGCCGACGATCACCCAGTGGGACGACCACGAGGTCGTCAACAACTGGTACCCGGGCGAGATCCTCACCGACGCCCGCTACACGGTGAAGGACGTCGACACACTGGCGTCCCGCGCCCGCAAGGCGTTCAGCGAGTACTTCCCGATCTCCACGCTCCCGTCCACGGGCAAGGACGGCCGGGTGCACCGCGTCGTGCGTCACGGTCCGCTGCTGGACGTGTTCGTGCTCGACATGCGTACGTACCGCAACGCCAACTCGCCGGGCCGGCAGACCGACGACACCAACGGCATCCTGGGCGCGGAGCAGTTGGTCTGGCTGAAGCGGGAGCTGGCGCGGTCGCGCGCCGTGTGGAAGGTGATCGCCTCGGACATGCCGCTCGGTCTGGTCGTGCCGGACGGCACGACGGACATCGAGGCCGTCGCGCAGGGCGACCCGGGCGCCCCGCTCGGCCGCGAGCTCCAGATCGCGGAGCTGCTGCGGTTCGTCAAGCACCGCCGGATCACCGGCACGGTGTGGCTGACGGCGGACGTGCACTACACCTCGGCGCAGCACTACGACCCGTCGCGTGCGGCCTTCAAGGACTTCGCGCCGTTCTGGGAGTTCGTCTCCGGTCCGCTCGCCGCGGGCGGTTTCCAGGCGAACGCGCTGGACGGCACGTTCGGTCCTGACCGGGTCTTCGTCAAGGCACCCGACAGGGCGAACGTCTCGCCCATGGAATCGCCCCAGTACTTCGGCGAGGTCGACATCGACGGCGGCAGCGGCGAACTGACGGTCCGTCTGCGGGCCACCGGCGGGGCGGTGCTGTTCACGAAGGTGCTTCAGCCGGGGCGCGTGGGCCAGTAGTTCGCACGCCCGGGCCGACGAGCCCGCGTACGAGCACGTCGGCGAGTTCGAGTGCGAGCGGGCGGCGAGTTCGCGTCTGCGCGGCCTCGTCAGGTCCCGTACCCTCGAACCTCGTGCCGCGTACCGGAGTCATCCCCCGGTGCGCGGCACGGTCGTTGGCCCAGTTCTTGAGTCTTCGCAGGTCAGGGCCGATTGTCAGTGGTCGCCTCTACGGTTTTTCCATGACGCGATCTTTGCAGGCCGTGGCCTACACCCGACCCTCCGCGCTGGAATCCGCACCGGGCGGACGACGCCTGGGACTTGAGACCTCGCGGGGTGCGACGCCCCGGGGTGTCGAGGACCATCCGCGCTTCTTCGCGGGCTTCCTGACGTCGCCTCAGGTGGCCTCGGCGGGTCTGCTCGCGGTGGCCGACGTGGCGGGTGCGCGGTACTACCAGCGGCAGCTGAGGGCTTCGCTGGACCCGGTGGTCACGGGCAACGGCGACCGGCTCCGCTTCGAGTCCTTCTCCGGGTGCGGTGGGGTGTACGCGCGTCTGGACGTGCTGGACACGGGCCTGGACGGCGGGGAGGTGGGCCACGGCACGACGAACGTCGACGTCAACAACCCACTGCGGGAAGCCCTGTCGAGGATCGGCTCGGACGATCCGCTGCATCTGCGGGTCGGCCCGGACGAGATGGCCGTGACCACGCTCGACGGCCCGGTCGTGGAGAAGAAGGTGCCGCTGCCCGACCGGTGGCTGCGGGGGTTCGCCGAGGCCCAGGTGATAGCGGCCGGCTTCGACCTGCGGGCCGAACTGCCCGCGGCGGAGGCTGTGCGGTTTCTGCGGTCCCTGCCCCGTTCCACGGCGCGTGGCGCCTCCCGGAGTGCGGGCTGGGTCGTGCCGGCCGGGCGGGGTCTGCGGCCCACGACCAGGCCGGTGCCCGGAGCCGTGTGCCTGCCGGGTCCGGAGCGGCTGGCCGCCCTCCAGAGGGTGCTCCGCCACGCGACGGCACTGCGGGTGTACGGTCCTTCGCTCGCCGGGGACACCGTGGCGGCCAGTGCCTGGGAGGTCGTGCTGCCCGGGATGCGGCTTACGCTGACGCTGTCCCCTGAGGCTTCGCGGGGGTTCTCCGGTGAGGGCGGCGTCCTGGACGCGCTGGCCACCGACGAGGCCGCCGAGGACGCGGAGCTGATCTCGGTGCTCCTCGCCTGGGAGCCCCGGATCGACATCGGGGACCTGTCCACCGCCTCGGGCCTGCCGGCCGAGCGTGTACGGGCCGCCCTGGTCCGTCTGGGCACCTCGGGGCGCGTGGGGTACGACGCGGCGGAAGCGGCCTACTTCCACCGCGAACTGCCCTACGACGCCGAGCGCGTGGAGCGGCACAACCCACGCCTGCGGGCGGCCCGGGCGCTCGTCTCGGAGGGCGCGGTGGTCCTGGACGGCACGCTCGGCACGGTGACCGCACAGGACGGCCACGTACACCGGGTGCGCGACGACGCGGGAGCGCTGAGCTGCAGTTGCCTGTGGTGGGCCAAGTACCGGGGAGGGCGCGGACCGTGCAAGCACGCCCTGGCCGTGCGGATGGCCCGCCGGGGAGCGGTGGCCGGACAGACAGAGGTTCTGATCGACGGGGGTGCGCGATGAGCGGTGCGGTGTCGGCGAGCGCAGCGTTGCTGAAGGCTGTGCGAGCGGGGCGGATGGGCGAGGCCGCGGGGCTGCTGGACGGAATGACGGATACCGAGAGACGGGCCTGTCTGCCCGCGTTGAAGGACCTCCGCAAGGAGCTGCGGGCCGCGCCCTGGGACGCCGCGTCCCGGAAGGCGTATCCCGCGCTGCACGCGGCCGGGGCCGCCTGCCACACCGGAGCGGCTGGGACGGCGACCTGGCTCACAGCCGCCGATCTGCGCTGGTCCCAGGCCTCGCCCGGTGTGCTGCTCCATGTGCTGGGCGACCGGGAGCGCGACTGGCTGGGCGACGTGGCGCACCGGCTCGCGGAGCGCCCGCCGCTCGCCCAGGTGCCGTACGAGCTGATGTCGGGCCTGGTACGGCTCTCCGGTTGCCCGGTGCCGACCACCGAGACCTACGTGGTGGGCTGGATCGAGCAGGTCGGCAGCCTGTGGCAGCGCGGTGACACCATCCTTCAGCGGCTTCGCCAGGACCCGTACACGGCGGAGCTCGTCGCCGCCGTCTTCGGGATCCCGGACATCGGCAGCCGCCTGGACTGGCTGTTCGGTGACGGACCGGACAGCTGGTTCAACGCGCTCGCGCAGCTCACCCACGAAGGCGCCCTCGACCGGAAGGCCACGGTCGACGCCTGCGTGGCCCGCCTGCTGCGCGGCGGTGTGCCGACCGACGGCCGGGTGTTCCTGCGGCTGCTGACGGCGCTGGAGCTCACCCGGGACGAGGAGCGGGAGCGGGCCGCCGACTGGCTGGCGCTCGCCTCGGACGCGGTGCCCACGGTGGCGTCGCACGCCCAGTCGGTGCTCGGATCCCTCGCGCTGGACGGCGAGTTGACGCCCCGGCAGCTCGCGGAGATGTCCGGCGGTGTTCTCTTCCGCACGGAGAAGAAGCTGGTCCGGGCTCAGCTCGTACTGCTCGGGAAGGCCCTCCGGCGCGACCCGTCGAGCGCGGCCGAGCTGCTCCCGGCGGTGGCCCAGGCCTTCGGGCACGAGGACACGGACGTGCAGGAGCGCGCGCTGAAGCTGGTCGAGCGTCACCTCACCGCGGCATCCCCGGAGGTGCGGGGCGAAGTGGCCTACGCGGCCGGGGAGTTGAGCCCGGGGCTGCGAGTGCGCGCCACGGAAACGCTGGGCCTGGACGAGGCCGACCGGATGCCGGAGCCCCATGTGGAGCTGCTTCCGCCCGCACCGGAGCCGACACGGGTCCCGCCCGCCCCGGACTCGGCGGTCGAGCTGGCGGAGGAGGTCGGCGCCCTGCTGGCGTCCGGGGGTGACGTGGCGGCGTTCGAGCGCGCCCTGGACGGCCTGGTGCGGCATGCGTACCGGGACCGGGACGCGCTGGCCGAAGCCCTGAGGCCGGTGGTCGCGAGACGCTGGTGGGTCGACGCCGACCCGCAGTACACCTCGGTGGAGAAGTACTTCCGCGCGGACCCGCACGGTCTGGAGGTCGTGCTCGCGGCCCTGCTGGGCCAGGTGAGTACGGCCACACTGCACAGGGCCGTCGAGCACGGGCCGATGGCGGACCCCTGTGTGCACAGCGCCATGGCCGCCGCCTTCAACGCCCGTCTGTGGGAGGCGGCCCACCGGTTGCGCACCGATCCGCCGCCGTTCCTGCTGGCCACACCCACCTGGGGGTCGGGCCTGCTGGAGCCGGACGAGTTGGTGGCCCGCCTCGACGAGTACCGACGGCTGGGCGCCCGGCCCGGGGCGGCCGACTTCACACAGGCGCTGCTCAGGGTGCGGCGCGACGACGGCGTGGCGGCCGCTGCCGCCGCCGAACAGGCAGCGGCGCTCGGCACGGCGGAGGGCAACCGGCTGGCGCTTTGGCTCGCCACCGACGGCCCGTCCCTGCCCCGGAGCAGCCGGCGGACATCGGGGGTCCGCATCCTGCTCGAACTCGGCGAACTCGACGGGTTGCCAGGAGAGTTCCCTTCGGCGTTCCGACGGCTCGGCCGGCCCGTGGGTCGCTTCGAGGCGCGCGCGTACTGCGCCCACTACTGGGACCGGACCGAGCGACACCACTGGCTGGCCGTGGTGCCGGGGCGGCGGGAGCTGGTGGCCGCCCGACTGCTGCGCGAACTCTCCTCGGTCGCGGTGGAGGGCACCCGTGGCGATGCCTCCATACTGCCGCTGCTCGCCGAGGCGCCGGGCGAGGCGGGCGAGGCCGTGCATCTCGGTGTGGCGTACGGGCTCGGCGCGCGTCACCCGGAGGACCGGCTCAGCGCGGTGGACGCGCTGCTGGTGCTGGCCGCGCGGGGGCAGTTGGACACCGAGGGACTCGGCGCGGATCTGGGCCAGCTGATGCGCCGCGGGGCGGTGAAGCCGCTGCGGCTCGCCGAGTCCGTACGGACCGCGGCGACGACCGGCGCGTACGCCACCGTCTGGGAGATACTCCGCGCCGCGCTGCCCGTGCTGCTCGCGGATCTCGCGACGGACGGCGCCGCCGCGTCCGCCCGCGGGTTCGGGGAGTTGCTGGCCGTCGCCGCCGAGTGCGCCGAACGGACGGGAGCGCGCGGCTGCATGGCGCATCTCGCACAGGCGGCGGACCGGCGCGGTTCGTCCCGGCTCGTCACCCAGGCCCGTCGGCTGCGTGCCACCCTGGATCACGGGGTGGCAGCCTGACCGTCGGCGGGCGCTGACGCCTGGGACGTCGGCCGGCGCCTACGCGTGGGTGACCTGGCCGTTCGGCTGAGCTCTCGACTCACCGTCAATGGGTCGTAAAAAATGCAACAAAGAGGGCAGAACCACACTTAACCGATCAGTCACAAAGCGTTCGTGATCACGCAACACACATCCTTCACAGTGACTGTATGACTCAAGACATGTCTCAAGTGACTCGTGCGAAAAACGGCCGGCCGGTCCGCCACTGGCGCCGGGATCTCGTCGAACTGGCCGCGCTGTTCACGGCGGTTGCGGTCGCCGACGCCGTGGCGAACCTCATCGGGCACGGCCCCGACGCCCCCACCCTCCTGCTGGTCTCGGCGGTCGTGCTCGTCGCCACGGCCGGATTCCGCACATGGTGGTCACGCCGCCACGGCCATGCCCCTCCGACAGGCGATACCGACTCCCGGCCGACCGCCGGCGTGCGGCGGGCCGGGGCGTCCGAAGCGGACGCGACCGCACCCGAGGCCATCGCCGGGGAGACCGTGCTGTGGCGGATGCGGACCACCGTTCGGGACGAGCCGGGATCGCTGGCGGCCCTGTGCGCGGCGCTGGCGGGGCAGCGGGTCGACATCCTGAGCCTCCAGACGCATCCGCTGACCGAAGGCACCGTGGACGAGTTCCTGCTGCGTGTTCCCGCACAGGTCTCGGCCTCCGACGTCACCCGGGCGGTGTCGCAGGCAGGCGGCGCCGGCACCTGGATCGAGCGGGCCGACGCCCATGACCTGGTGGACGCGCCCACCCGGGTACTGGGCCTGGCCACGCGCACGGCCCTGGACGCGGCCGAACTACCATTGGCGCTGCGGCAGTTGCTGGGGCGGTGCACGATCCGGTCGCTGCCCGCCGGGTCGGTGCGCGGTGATCGCGCGGACGAAGCGGCGCCCGTCGAGGGGGCACTTGAGGACACCGTGATGCGGCTGCGTGCCCCGGAAGGCGGAGTGATCACTGTGGAGCGGCCGTATCTGCCGTTCACACCCACCGAGTTCGCGCGGGCCCGGGCGCTGGTCGAGCTGGACGCCCGGCTCGGTCCGCGTGTCCCCCACGGCAAGGACGTCCTGACACTGCCGCAGGGCAACGACATCACCGTGCGCCGCGCCGACGCCGGTGACGTGGACGCCGCGAAGGCCATGCACGATCGGTGCTCGCCGCGCACGCTGAGCATGCGTTATCACGGGCCGATCGGCGACGCCGACAAGTACCTCAACCACCTGCTCAGTCCCCGTTTCGGGCGCACCCTCGCCGTGCAGACCGCGTCGGGGCGCATCGTCGGGCTCGGGCATCTCCTGTGGGACGGCGACGAGACGGAGATCGCGCTGCTCGTCGAGGACGACTGGCAGCGGCGGGGTATCGGCAGCGAACTGCTCGGCCGACTGGTGACGATGGCCGTCGAGGCCGGCTGCGAGAGCGTGTACGCAGTCACGCAGTCGTCCAACACCGGCATGGTCGCCGCGATGCGCGGCCTCGACCTCCCCCTCGACTACCAGATCGAGGAAGGCACGCTCGTCATCACTGCCCGCCTCGACACGACGCCGGTGAGTTCGGGACTGCCGTACGACGAGGTCCAGCAGCACCAGCCGGAGCACTCCGTGCGGGACTGACGAAGAGGCGAAGGATCTCTTCGTCGGTCCCCCGATCTCTTTCGTCCCGCGACGGTGGCAGGCCCGGCGAACGTCGCCGGGCCTGCCACCGTTCCAAGCGGAAGCCTCAGCCGCGGCCCAACGCCGCGTCCAGATCGCGCCAGAGATCCTCCACGTCCTCCAGCCCCACCGAAAGCCGCAGCAGCCGGTCGCTCACCCCGCTGTGGCGCCGGTCCTCCGCGTCCACGACGCGGTGACTGATCGAGGCCGGATGCTGGATCAGGGTGTCGACACTGCCGAGGCTCACCGCCGGGGTGATGAGGCGGACGGCGGCTATCACCTCGTGCGGATCGCCGTGGATCTCGAAGGCGATCATGGCGCCACCGAGCCTCGGATAGTGGACCCGGGCGACACGCGGGTCCGAGGCAAGGCGCCGGGCCAGTTCGGCGGCGTTCGAGGAGGCGGCGCGCACCCGTACGGGCAGCGTCGACAGCCCGCGCAGCAGCAGATAGCCGGCGAGCGGATGCAGCACACCCCCGGTGGCGAAGCGGACCTGCCGCAGCCGCCCGGCGAACTCCTCGTCGCAGGCCACCACCCCCGCCATCACGTCACCGTGTCCGCCCAGGTACTTGGTGGCGCTATGCAGCACGAGCCGCGCGCCCTGTTCGGCGGGGCGTTGCAGCACCGGTGTGGCGAAGGTGTTGTCGGCGAGCAGCGGGACGCTTCCGCAGGCGTGGGCGATCGCCCGCAGATCGAGTTCGGCGAGCGTCGGGTTGGCGGGCGACTCGACCAGTACGAGACCGGTGTCGGGCCGCAGGGCGTCCGCGATGCCCGCCGGGTCGACCCAGGTCACCTCGGACCCGAGCAGCCCGGCCGTCAGAAGGTGGTCGCTGCATCCGTACAGGGGGCGAACGGCCACGACATGGCGCAGGCCCATGGCGTTCCGTACGAGCAGCACGGCGCTCAGCGCGGCCATGCCGCTCGCGAACGCGACGGCGCTCTCGGTGCCCTCCAGACGGGCGAGGGCGGTCTCGAAGCGGGCGACGGTCGGGTTGCCGAGGCGGCCGTAGACCGGCGGGCCCTCCGGCTCGGCCCCGTCCGTGGCGAAGGCGTCGATACGGGCCGCCTCGCCACGGCTGTCGTACGAGGGATAGGTCGTGGACAGATCGATCGGCACGGCGTGCAGCCCCTGCCGGGCGAGATCGTCCCGCCCGGCGTGCACGGCCTCGGTGGCCAGCGCGCGCAGGCCTTCGGTGGCAGGGCCCCTCACGCCGCTCCGCCTCGCCGCGAACGCCACCTCCCTGGCCACCGGCCCCTTCCTGTCCGTGTTCTCCCCGGCCGTCGCCCGGCCCGCTCCCTCTACGTCGTCACACGTGTCGCGTACATCAACGCTGCCGAAGTCCATGGAGAGCAGCCTGAACACAGGACGGGTGATTGACGCAGTCGTCCGTGTTACGTTCGGGCCATGGCCGAATCCGTCGTACTGGACCCGGTGGATCTTCATCTTCTGCGGTTGCTGCAGAACGACGCCCGGACCACCTACCGCGACCTCGCCGCACAGGTGGGTGTCGCGCCCTCGACGTGTCTGGACCGGGTGACCCGTCTGCGCCGGGCCGGCATCATCCTGGGGCATCAGCTGCGGCTCGATCCGGCCAAGCTGGGGCGCGGCCTGGAGGCGTTGCTGTCCGTACAGGTCAGGCCGCACCGGCGGGAGTTGGTCGGCCCGTTCGTGGAGCGGATCAGGGCGCTGCCCGAGTCCCGGACCGTGTTCCACCTCACCGGGCCCGACGACTATCTCGTCCATGTCGCCGTCGCGGACATGGCGGATCTGCAGCGGCTGGTCCTCGACGGCTTCACCGCACACCGCGAGGTGGCCCGCGTCGAGACCCGGCTGATCTTCCAGCAGTGGGACTGCGGGCCCCTGCTGCCCCCCGAGTCTGCGGGGATCACGCCCACGGCGAAATCGGGCTGACATCGGGCCGACGCGGCACAAGGCCCGGTAAACCGGGCTGACGCACCGGCCGTCCCCGTATGAGGATGGCCGCATGTCACAGACGAAGAACCCGCTGCCCCGCGAGGTCGCCGACGCCTACGTCGACGAGCTCATCGCCCTAGACCCGGTCACCGGAACGTATCTCGGCGTGAAGGAGAGTTCGGGCTCGTTGCCCGACACCTCGCCCGCCGGCCAGGACGCGCTCGCGGCACTCGCGCGGGCCACACTGGCGCGGCTCGACGAGGCGGAGCGGCAGCCCGGCGCGGACAGTGACATCGAGCGCCGCTGCGCACGCCTGCTCCGCGAGCGGCTCACCGCCGAACTCGGCGTGCACGAGGCCGAGGAGGGCCTGCGGGCCGTCGGCAACATGAGCACGGCCGCGCACGCGGTGCGCGAGGTGTTCACGGTGACGCCCACGGACACGGACGAGGACTGGGCCGCCGTCGCCCGGCGGCTGCGTGCCGTGCCGACCGCCCTCGACGGCTACCGCGAGTCCCTCTCCCTCGGCCTGGAGCGCAAGCTGTACGCGGGCCCGCGCCCCACCGCGACGTTCATCGAGCAGCTCACGGAGTGGTCTTACACCGACGGTTCGGGCCGCGGCTGGTTCGAGGACTTCGCCTCGGCCGGCCCGGAGACCCTGCGCGCGGAACTCGACGCGGCCGCCGGAGCGGCGACCGCCGCCGTCGTCGCCCTGCGCGACTGGATGCGCGACGTCTACGCGCCCGCGATCGAGGGCGCGCCGAACACCGTGGGCCGCGAGCGGTACGCGCGCTGGTCGCGCTACTTCAACGGCACTGATCTCGATCTGGACGAGGCGTACGCGTACGGCTGGGCCGAGTACCACCGGCTCCTCGCCGAGATGAAGAAGGAGGCCGAGAAGGTCCTGCCCGGCGCCGCGACCCCGTGGGTGGCGCTCGCGCACCTGGACGAGCACGGCAGGCACATCGAGGGCGTCGACGAGGTCCGCGAGTGGCTGCAGAGCCTGATGGACCAGGCGATCGAGGAACTGGACGGCACACACTTCGAACTCGCCGAGCGGGTACGGAAGGTGGAGTCCCGCATCGCCCCGCCGGGCAGCGCCGCGGCCCCGTACTACACGGCACCGTCGGAGGACTTCTCGCGTCCCGGCCGTACGTGGCTGCCGACGATGGGACAGACCCGCTTCCCGGTGTACGACCTGGTGTCGACCTGGTACCACGAGGGCGTCCCGGGCCATCACCTCCAGCTCGCGCAGTGGGCGCACGTCGCGGGCGACCTGTCCCGCTACCAGGCCACCGTGGGCGGGGTCAGCGCGAACGCCGAGGGCTGGGCGCTCTACGCGGAGCGGCTGATGGACGAACTCGGCTACCTCAAGGACGCGGAGGAACGCCTCGGCTACCTGGACGCCCAGATGATGCGTGCGGCCCGCGTCATCGTCGACATCGGCATGCACCTGGAACTGGAGATCCCGGCGGAATCGCCCTTCCACCCGGGCGAGCGCTGGACTCCCGAGCTGGCGCAGGAGTTCTTCGGCGCGCACAGCAGCCGTCCGGCGGACTTCGTGGAGAGCGAGCTGACCCGCTACCTCTCCATCCCCGGCCAGGCCATCGGCTACAAGCTCGGCGAGCGCGCCTGGCTGCTGGGCCGTGAGAACGCGCGGAAGCGCCACGGCGACGCGTTCGACGCGAAGGCCTGGCACATGGCTGCCCTGTCCCAGGGTTCACTGGGCCTGGACGACCTGGTGGACGAGCTGTCCCAGCTCTGACGGGGACGGCGGCCGGGCTCAGCGCAACGCAGTTGAACTCGTTGCAAAGAGCCCGGCCGCCGGACCGCATGTCGACGGTTCTCACATCCACGAACCGCATGCCGACGAACTACATCTCCACGAACCCCTCAGCGCCGGAACCCGCCCTCCGAGTCGATCACCTGCCCGGTGACCCACTCGGCCTCGTCCGTCGAGAGCCAGGCGATGAGCCGCGCGGGGTCGTCCGGCTTTCCCCAGCGCCCGGCAGGGAACATCGCGGCCACGGTCTCGTACGCGTCTCCCGTCATGTAGTCCGTGTCGACGGGGCCGGGGTTGACGGTGTTCACGGTTACGGCGTGCTCGGCGAGCGTGGTCGCCAGCGAGCGGGTGACCGAGGCGAGGGCGCCCTTCTGCAGGGCATAGGCGATCTCGTCAGGCATGCCGCCCGCGATGTCCTGACCCGACGTCATCATCACCACGCGCCCACCCGCCGTACGCGGTGGCAGAGCGGCGCGCAGCCGGGCGTAGGCCTGGACGAGGAGGATCACGGAACGGGTGTCGACGGCCCAGTGCGAGTCGAGCATCGGGGCGTCGATCGTGTCGAGCGGGCCGTCCGAGCCGCTGAGCGCGTGGTTGGCGACGAGGATGTCGATCCGTCCGCCGAGCGCGTCGGCCGCTGTGGCGATCAGTTCGGCCGGGGCCGCCGGGTCGGAGAGATCGCCCGGCCCTTCGACGACCCGCGCCTCGGGGTCGGCGAGCGCCTCGCGGATCCCGGCGGCCACGTCCTCGGGGCGGTCCGCACCCCAGGGCATGTCGGCGTCGTGCGGTACGTGGTGATGCGCGTACACACTCGCGCCGTACGCGGCCAGCCGTCGGGCCACGGCATGGCCGATCCCGCCGCGTCGGCTGGCCCCGGTGACAAGGGCGGTGCGCCCACGCAGCGGGAGAGGGTCGCGGCGCAGGGCTTCGGGTGTGGGAGAAGGGAGTTGGGGTGGCATGGCGGACCATGATGGGCGGCGCCGATGCGCGCCGCATGTCATTTTTCGCAGCGGGCGGCGCGATCCGGCTCACGCAGGCTGGACGATTCGGCTCGCGTAAGCGGCTGCGAGCGGGCTGCCAGGCAGGGAGCCCGGACACCACGCCCGCCTTCGCCCGCCCCTCGACCGGCGCAGGTCGCAGGCCCGCCCTCAATCACTGGGCGAGGCCATGCGTCACTGCCCGAGCGGCCTCAGTTGCACGAGCCCGATCCACGTCTCGGGCCCCGGCTCCGCATGCGCCGCCCGCACCGCGTACCGCCCCGGCGCGAGCTCGATCCGCAGATGGCCCGTCTTCGTCGACTCCTCACCCGGCCACGCCGCGTCGAACAGCACCACGGGCCCGGGGATCTCCCACCGCACCTCCCGTTCCCACGCCGCGCCCGCGAGGGCGGCCGGAACCCCGGCCAGCAGCTCCCGCTCGGACTCCCCGGCACACCACCGTACGAAGGTGCCGTGCTCCGGCAGATACGCCGTCGCGGCCGGATCGTCGCCGAGGACGAGGGCGGTGGTGTTGCCGACGGGCAGCAGGCCGACGAAGCCCTCCACCTCGCACGCTCTGTCGTAGTCGGAGGCGAGCTCGTCGCCGTCGGCCCCCGTCCAGAACGGCAGCACCACTTCCGGTATCGCTATGAGCGGTCCACCGCCCGACTCCACCCACTCGACCGAACTGGGACCCGCGTAACTCGCCATGCCCAGAAGTTACATGGCGCGGCGACCCAGAATTGACGATTCCTTTGCACTCCGGGCGAGGTGATACACGACTGAGTCCGAACGACATCTCGACAGCGGCGGTAGGGCGGTCAGCAGCCGCAGTCCTCCGCGCCGGCCGGGGCGGTCAACGGGTCGGCGGTGCGCCGCTCGTGGCCCTCCCAGGTCTCGAACTCGAAGCCCTCGCGCACCCAGTACTCGAAGCCGCCGAGCATCTCCTTGACCTGGAAGCCGAGTTCGGCGAGAGCGAGGGCGGCACGGGTCGCGCCGTTGCAGCCCGGACCCCAGCAGTACGTGACCACCGGCACGGCCCTGTCGAGGAGTTGCTCCGCCTGCTCGGGGACGAGCGCGGTGGGCAGGTGGATGGCGCCGGGCACATGCCCCTGGTCCCAGGACTCCGTGGAACGGGAGTCGAGTACGACGAAGCCGGGGTCGCCGTCGGCCGCCAGCGCGGCGGCGACGTCGGACACGTCGGCGTGGAAGGCGAGGCTCGCACCGAAGTAGGCGGCAGCCGCGGCGGGCGACGCGGGGGCGACTCGCAGAACGGGGTTCGCGGCGGCGTTCCCGGCGGTGGCGCTGGTGCCGCCTGTGGTGGTGCTGGTCGCGGTCATGGTCCGGCCTTCCCTTCCGGTCCCGCCGACGCCGTCGTACGACGGCCAGGTGCCTTCTCCGCACCGTCTGCACGGAACTCCATGGCCAGAAATCTACGGCCGGAGGTCCGCTTCCTGAAGGAGCGATCCACGGCCTCACACTTGATCCGCCGGGGATTCCCCTGCTATTTCTCGACCATGACCGCGTATTCCCCGGACGCCACCGACTGGCGCATTCTCGAAGTCCTCCAGCGCGAGGGCCGGGCCAGTTTCGCCGAGCTGGCCCGCGCCGTCTCGATGTCCGCGAGCGCGGTAACCGAGCGCGTGCGCCGCCTGGAGGAGGCGGGCGTCATCCAGGGCTACGCGGCGGTCGTGGACCCGGAGAGCCTGGGTCTGCCGATCCTGGCCTTCGTGCGGCTACGCTATCCGAACGGCAACTACAAGCCGTTCCACGACCTCGTCGCCGCGACCCCCGAGATCCTGGAGGCGCACCACGTCACGGGCGACGACTGCTTCGTCATCAAGGTCGCGACCCGCTCGATGAGCCATCTGGAAGAGGTCTCGGGCAAGATCGGCACACTCGGCTCGGTGACGACGAGCGTCGTGTACTCGTCTCCCCTGCCGCGACGCCCCGTCGGCCGCTGAGAGCGACGACCACGCAACCCGCAAACCCACAGCCACGCGAGCGGGCGGTCAGCCGCCCCCCTGCCGGACAACAGACCCCGACCGCCCCTTCACCACCTCGAGTTGCGCATGGATCCGGCGTCGCAGATCGGCGACGTGGCTGACGATGCCGACGCTGCGGTCCCGCTCGCGCAGTGAGTCGAGGACGTCGAGGACCTCGTCGAGGGTCTGGTCGTCGAGGCTGCCGAAGCCCTCGTCGATGAAGAGGGTGTCGAGGCGTACGCCCCCGGCCTCGTCGGTGACCACGTCGGCGAGGCCCAGCGCGAGGGCGAGGGAGGCGAAGAACGTCTCGCCGCCTGAGAGGGTCGCCGTGTCGCGCTCGCGGCCGGTCCACGCGTCGACGACGTGCAGGCCGAGGCCGCTGCGGCCCCGACCGGCCCGGTCGTCGGAGTGGACGAGGGTGTAGCGCCCCGAGGACATGCGTTGGAGGCGCATCGTCGCGGCGGCCGCGACCTGCTCCAGCCGGGCGGCGAGGACGTAGGACTCCAGGCGCATCTTGCGTTCGTTGTCCGCGGAGGTGCCGGCCGTGAGCGTGGCGAGGCGGGCGACACGGTCGTACTCCTCGCGCAGCGGCCCCAGTCGGCGCACAGAACCGCCCGCCCGATGGGTCAGCCTGTCGAGTTCCGTGCAGCGCCGGCCGGCCGCGTCATGGGCGGAGGCAGCCTCGCGCACCCGTCGGCCGGCGGTGGAGGCCGCCAGCTCGGCCGCCTGGAGATCGGCGGGCGGCTGCCCGGCGGCGGCCACCGTCTCGGCCTCGGCGAGCACCGCGCGGACTGCCGCCTCTTCCTGCTGCCAGGCGTCGAGCCGGTGCTGGAGGTCGCGATGGGCCGCGTCGTCGAGGAGGGCGGCCGCGGCGGCCTGCGGTGTGTCGAACCCGGCGCGGAAGGCCGCGTCGGCGAGTCGCGCGTCGGCGTCCTTCAGTCGCTGGGCGGTGTCCGCGGCGACACGTGCGGCGTCCGCGGCCTCGGTGAGCAGCGCGACCTGCCGCTCCAACTGCGCGGACCGCGCGGCGACGCTGCCCGCCGAGCCCCGGGCCTGCGTCAACTCCCCTTCCAGGGAGGCTCGTTCGCGATCGAGCGCGTCCCGAAGCGAGGCACGGGACGCGACCCGGCGAGCGGCCTCCTGCTGGGCGGCGAGTCGCCGTTCGCGCTCGCGCTCGGCCTGTTCCAGGGCTTCACGGGCCGCGTGCAGCCCGGAAGCGGCGCCGTGCGCCTCGGCGTGTCGTCGCTCCAACTCCTCGGCCAGTTCGGCGAGTTGCCCGGTGGGCAGGTCCCCCGCCTCGGCCGTCGCGGCGGCCAGCGCCTCGCGGACGACGCCGAGCCGCCGCTCCTCCTCGGTGCGCTGTTCATCGGCCCGCTGGTACGCGGCCAGCGCGGTCTCCTCGGCCTGCTGGTCGACGTGTCCGTCGACCTTCCGGGCGGGAGCCGGGTGTTCGGTGGCGCCACAGACAGCGCACGCTTCGCCGTCCACCAGGCCCGCGGCGAGCTCCGCGGCGATGCCCTTCAGGCGCTGTTCCTTGAGGTCCAGCCAGTGGGATCGTGCTTCCGTGGCGCGCTCGCGGGCGGCGAGCACGCGCGCGTGGGCCTCGTCCGTGTCCCCGGCGAGCTGGTCGCGCATCCGGGCGGCCGCGAGGCGCGCCTGCGCCGGCTCGCGCTGGACGGCGAGCTGTTCGGCACGGGTGGCGGCCTCCTGCGCCGACTCGATGCGCGTCTGCAGGTCCGCCCGGTTCGCGTCCCACACGGCGAGCCAGGTCTCGGCCTCGTGCAGCACGTCCTCGTCGGCGCGCTCCTGCCGGTCCAACCCTTCGCGTTCGTCGGTGAGTTCGGCGATCCGGTGCTCGGCGCGGCGGGCCGACTCCAGCCCGCCGAGCTCCTCGGCGGCCTTTCGCGCCGCGGCCGCGAGGCCCGTCGCCCCCGCGTCGGCGAAGGTCTCCGGCAGAAGGGCACGCGCGCTCGTCTCGGTATCGGCCGCCCGCCGGTGCTCGGTCTCCGTCGCGTCCCGCAGCCCGAGCGCGGGCGCCACCGCCTCCGCCTTGCGGGCCCGCTCCATGCGCACCCGGGCGTCCCGGTGGGCCCCGGACCGCTCCTCCAGCCGGACGGCCCGCTCCCGCGCCTCGGCGAACCGGCGCTGGAGCCGCGCCACTTCCCGTACGTCCTCCAGTACGTGATGCGCGGCGGCCTGGGCCGACTCGGCGGCCGCCTGTGCGCAGTGGGCGACCGTGAACCACTCGCGGGCCGTGCTTCTGGCGATCGCCGCCCACTCCAGTACGGACTCGGCGAGCCCCGGGTCTCCTGGCGACAGGTCGGGCAGCGGCAGCTCCACGATGTTCCCGGCCGCCTGCTGCATACGGTGGCCTTCGGCCAGCAACTCCGCGTCCCCCGCGCGGACTTGGGTCTCGGCGGCGCGTCGGAGCTCGGCCAGTCGCTGTTCGACGGCGGCGAAGCGGCGGGTGTCGAAGAGCCGGCCGAGGAGCTTGCCGCGGGCCTCGGCGTCGGCCCGCAGGAAGCGCGCGAAGTCGCCCTGGGGCAGCAGCACGACCTGGCAGAACTGCTCGCGGCTCATGCCGAGCAGCTGGGTGATCTCCTCGCCGATCTCCTGGTGGGAGCGGCTGAGATCCTTCCAGGAACCCGCCGACGCGTCGTACTCGCGCAGCCAGCTCTGTGCCTTCTCGGTCGTCGTACCGGCGCCGCGCTTCTTGGGGCGCTCCCAGGGCGGCTGCCGGGTGAGCTCCAACCGGCGTCCGGCCACGGTGAGTTCGAGGGTCACCTCGGTGCGGGTGGCGGCCAGGGCGTGGTCGCTGCGCAGGGAACCGCCCTGGCGGGCGCCCGGCACGGACCCGTACAGCGCGAAGCAGACGGCGTCCAGGACGGACGTCTTGCCCGCGCCCGTCGGCCCGTGCAGCAGGAAGACCCCGGCGGCCGACAGGTCGTCGAAGTCGACCTCCTGGGCGCCGCCGAACGGCCCGAAGGCGGTGATGTGCAGCCGGTGCAGCCTCATCGGGCGACCTCACGGACCGTGTCGTCGGCGCGGACGGTGTCGAACACGTCCTGGAGCACGGCCTGTTCGCGCGCGTCGGGTCCGGCGCCCCGCACATGGGCCACGAAGTCCTCCGCGATCTCCTGGTCGCTGCGGCCGGCCAGCCGCCGGGCGTACGAGACGTCGGGGTCGTCCGGCGCCCGCTCGGGTTCGAAGACGAGGCTGAGCGTGTGCGGGAAGCGCTCCGAGAGCCGGGCCATGGGGTCGGCGGGGCGCACCGGGTCGGTGAGGGTGGCCTCGACCCACGCCTCCTCGTGCGGAGCGAGGTCCGGGTCGACGAGCAGGTCCTCCAGGTACCCCCGGATACGGGCGAGGGTGCGCGGCACCGGGCAGTCCAGGCGCTCGGCCCCGACCGAGCCGTCGGCTCCCAGGTCGACGAGCCACATGGTCTTGCGGTGGTCGGTCTCCGAGAAGGAGTACGGGAGCGGCGATCCCGAGTAGCGCACGCGCTCGGTGATGGTCTGGCTGCCGTGCAGATGCCCGAGCGCGGCGTAGTCGACCCCGTCGAAGACTCCGGCGGGGACGGCGGCGACTCCGCCGACGGTGATGTCCCGCTCGCTGTCGCTGGCCTCGCCGCCGGTGACGAAGGCATGGGCGAGGACGACGGAGCGGGTGCCACGTGCGCGCGTGGCGAGGTCGGCGCGGACCCGGTCCATGGCGGCGGCGAGCACGGCCTCGTGGCCCGCCTTCTCCACGCCGAACTGGTCCTTCACCAGCGCCGGTTCCAGATACGGCAGTCCGTAGAAGGCCACATCACCGGACTCGTCCTCCAGGACCACGGGTGTGCCGCACGCCGAGGGGTCGGTCCGCAGATGGATGCCCGCGCGGTCGATGAGCCCGGCGCCGACCCCGAGGCGACGTGCCGAGTCGTGGTTCCCGGAGATCATCACCGTGGGCACGCCGAGGTCCGCCAGCCGGTGCAGGGCCTCGTCGAAGAGCTCGACCGCGGCCAGCGGGGGCACCGCCCTGTCGTACACGTCTCCCGACACGACGACCGCGTCCACGTCGCGCTCGCGCACGGTCGTGACGAGGTGGCCGATGAACTCGGCCTGGGCACCGAGCATGTTCACCCGGTGGAACGCCCGGCCCAGATGCCAGTCGGAAGTGTGCAGAATTCTCAAGACGCCGCTCCGACCCGCATGCTTCCCCCTACTTCGCCCCTGGACTCGCCACCGAACCGGCACGGTCCTCGCTCTCAGCACCGACCACGCTAACGCCTGTGAGTACCTGAGCCATCACGGACCTCAGTCTGCCACCGGCATCCGGGGTCGGACGGCCGTCGACGTCTGCCGTGATCCGGAGGGTTGCGTGGCCGAGCCACCGCTACAGGGGCCGTACGTACCCGATCCAGGTGTGCCGGGTGCGGAAACCGCTCCGCTCGTACAGGCCCAGGGCGCCGGTGGCGTTGGCGCTGTCCACATTGAGGCCGGCCCTGCGACAGCCCTGCTCCTGAACGGCCCGCAGACAGGTGGTGAGCAGCGCGGTGGCCACGCCGGTGCCGCGCCAGGCCGGCCGAGTGCCGAGCCTGTCGATCCAGCATTCGCGGATACCGGTCATCGCGGTCTCGGCGTCGTACTCGTGGCTGAGGAGGTAGCCGGCGACCTCGCCCCCGTCCAGCGCCAGGAACGACGCGTCGGGCCGGAACGACCGGGCGCCGGTGCTCTGGTGACGCCACCGGTCCGGGGTGCTCGGGGTGTGACCCCAGTGGTCGAGGAACGCTTCGTTGTGCGCCGACCGGGTCGCGTCGTCGTACGCCGCGGTGAAGGGCACGACGCGCAGCCCGCCCGTCGGGGTCGTCGCCGGGATCGACTCGCCGTCCAGCGGCCGGCGCATGTCGAAGAACCAGCGCCGCGCCTCGAACCCGGCTTGCTGGTACAGGACGCGTTTGGCGGTGTTCGGTGCGTGGAGCTGGATGTGCGCCTCGCCCGGGAGGTCCGGAAACCGCTCGCGATGCCGCTCCGTCGCCCGGGTCACCAGCCACTTCACCAGGTCGGTGCCCACGCCTCGGCCGCGCGTGTCGGGTCGCACCGCCCCCTCGACGTACACCCGGTGCACATCGGTCGCGTCGGGCAACGCCATCGCCTTGGCGTACCCGATCAGCTCGCCACCGGACCAGACACCCACGGAATCGCGGGCCAGTTCCACGTGCGGGTTACCCAGTTCCTCGGCGAGGTCCTCGGCATCGTAGTGCTCGTCGGTACCGTCGGCCGCCTCCACCGCGGCGAACAACTCGGCCAGGGCCGGGGCGTCGTCCAGCACAAGTGGCCGCCAGGCCGGCGTCGCGTTCATGGAACGGCACGATAGGCGTCACCGGGGCCGCACACACCTCAATTTCGAGGCCTGCCGTACGGGTCCGGCAGACCGCGGAAGGGGCCCGGCTCTCGTGCCGGACCTGGAGCATGGACATCGCCGTCTCGTGCCGGATGACGTCGGCGGGCGGACAGGCGGGCGGCAGCTGTGCGCCGGCCCTATCCGTCCCCGTACGCCTCTCCGCCAAGTTCGAAGCCGGCGGTCCCCGCCGTGACGTCGGCCAGCCATCCGCGGAAGGCCTCGACATCGGCGTCCGGCAGCCCGATCTCGATGGTGACGGCCTCTCCGTAGCGCACGTCGCGCACCTCGCGTCCGGTCGACCGCAGGTCGTTCTCCACCTTGCCCGCGCGCTGGTGGTCGACCGTCACCGTGGCCAGACGAAAGCGTTTACGCGTGATCGTGCCGAGGGTGTCCAGGGCCTCGCCCACCGCGCCGCCGTAGGCCCGGATGAGTCCGCCCGCGCCGAGCTTGACGCCTCCGTAGTAGCGGGTGACGACCGCGACGACGTACCGCATGTCGCGCCGAAGCAGCATCTGGAGCATCGGGACGCCCGCCGTGCCGCCCGGTTCCCCGTCGTCGCTCGCCTTCTGGACGGAGGCGTCGGCGCCGATGACGTACGCGAAGCAGTTGTGCGTCGCGTCGGCGTGCTCCTTGCGGACGGCGGCGAGGAAGGCCTGGGCCTCCTGTTCGGTGGCCGCCGGCGCCAGTGCGCAGAGGAAGCGGGAGCGGTTGATCTCGGTCTCGTGCACGCCTGCGCGGGCCACCGTGCGGTACTCGTCCTGCATCGGGCCAGCGTATGCGCTGCACGCGGGCGGGGGTCGCCTCCCCTACCGCCCCGACCCCTGCTCCCGGCTCCCCCGGCCCTGCCCCTACCTCTGGCCCTGCCCCGGCTTCTGTCCGCGCGGCACGATCATGTCGGTGAGCAGTGCCGTGCCGGGGCCGAGGGAGCCCCAGTCGTCGCCGTGCCGGACGAGGACCGCAATCGCCGACGTGGGGAACTTCGTCGGTACGTCGTCCATCGCGTCGTCGACGCTGTCGCCGGCCAGGGTGAGCACCAGCTCCTCCAGACCTGGGTTGTGCCCGACCAGCAGCAACGTCTTGGTGTGTGCGGACACTTCGCGCACCGCTTCGAGCAGCTCGGGAACGTCGGCCCCGTACAACCGCGGATCGTGGCGTACGGGAGGCGGCGTGCCCCACTGTCCGGCCGTCAGCTCCCAGGTCTGCCGGGCGCGTACGGCGGTGGAGCAGAGCGCCAGGTCGGGCAGGCAGTCGATGTCGGCCAGCGCGCGTCCGGCGGCCGGGGCGTCGCGGCGCCCGCGCGGGGCGAGCGGCCGCTCGTGGTCGGGGACGCCGTCCGGCCAGGCCGACTTGGCGTGCCGCAGCACGACCAGGCGGCGCAGCGGGCCCGCTCCGGCGCGCGCGATCACGACGGGGTCTCGCGGCCGATGTCACGGGTGAGTTCGAGCCCGAGGAGCCGGTCCGCGTAGGCGTACGTCTCGAAGCGGGCGCCGTCCGGGACCGTCCCCGACGTCTCCACCTTGCGCAGCACAGCGAGTACGGCGGGCACGTCCAGGTCGTCCTCCCAGGCGGCGCGCAGCTGTTGGCGTACCGGGTCGGGGATGGGGCCGGACGGTCGGGTCGCCCAGGTGGCGACGGCGCCTCGCCAGCGCCGCAGGGTGTCCTCGGCGTCCGCGAGGGCTGCCTCGTCGAGCCGGAGGGGTTCGCGGCGGGGGCACGCGAGCAGGGCGAGGCGGAGGGCCGAGGCGCGCTCGTCGTCGTCAGCCACTCCACTCTCGGCGTCGGCCGGGGCGACCTCGACCTGCAGACCGCTCGCCGCCTCGCCTTTCCCGGCCACGTCGTTCACGGCCATGTCGAGCCCGGCCTCGTCGGTGCCGGACGCACCGTCCGCCGTCCCGGTTTCCGTGGCGCGCACACGCAGTACCTGGGCCTCGCCGAGGCCTGATCCGCTGTCGCGCTCGTCCTCGAAGGGCCGGATGCCGAGCGCCGCGGCGCGGGCGCGGAGTTCCGCACGCCCTTCCGTGCCGGTCAGTACGGTCCAGACGGGCGTCCCGCTGATCTCCAGGGCGCGTACGAGGACGTCGGCCACCAGGAGCACGCGCAGGCCCGTGGTGTCGGGGCGCGGCACATGGGCCTCGACGCGGGTCAGGCCCCGGCGGGCGGGGGTCGCGTCGGTGGGCTCGCCGGTTCGGGCGTCGGTGATACGCAGCACGGGGTGAGCGTAGGCGCGTACGGGGCCCTGCGCAGGGAGGCGGACGTCATTTCCGGACACGTGTTCGCGAATCACCGGTGCGGCCAGCACGATTCACCGGTGCGCCGGAGAACCCACGGTCCCCAGGAAGCGCACGTGCGGCCGGTCGTCGGGGCCGTCCCGTGTGACGGAGGCCCGGACCCCGTACACCTCGGCGATGAGGTCTTCCGTGAGGATGTCGCCCGGACTGCCGCAGGCCACTACGTGCCCCTCGCGCAGGACGACGAGCTGGTCGCAGTACATCGCCGCGAGGTTGAGGTCGTGCAGTGCGACGACGCTGGTGACCGGGAGTGAGGTGACGAGGTTCAGCAGGTCGAGCTGATGCTGGATGTCCAGGTGGTTGGTCGGCTCGTCCAGGAGCAGTTCGCGGGGTTCCTGGGCCAGTGCGCGGGCGATCTGCACGCGCTGACGCTCGCCGCCGGAGAGGGTGTGCCAGGACTGACGGGCGAGTCCGGTGAGGCCGGTGCGGTCCAGCGCTTCGCGTACGGCCTGCTCGTCCGCCTCGGACGCGGGGGTCCAGGCGCGGCGATGAGGTGTACGGCCGAGCCGTACGACGTCCAGGACGCTCAACTCGACCTGGGTGTCCGTCTGTTGCTCGACCACGGCGACACGGCGGGCGATGTCGCGGCGACCCAGTTCGGCGAGAGGGCTGCCGTCGAGAGTGACGACACCGGAGGCCGGAGCGAGGACGCCGGCAAGCAGGCGCAAGAGGGTGGACTTGCCGGAGCCGTTCGGGCCGAGAAGTCCGACGGTGGTGCCGGGGGCCGGGGTGATGCTGACGCCGTCGAGGATGACACGGCCGTCGGCGGTGCGCGTCACTCGGTGGGCGCGGAGGCCCTCCCCCGGTGTCGACCGTGCGTCCTCGGATCCCGGCGCCGCGTGTGCGTCCTCGGTTCCCGGTGTCACCCGCGTGTGCTCGGTGTTCTTGATGTCCTCCGCCGTCATCACGCCCTCCGCGTCCGGTACAGCACGAGCACGAACACCGGTACGCCGATCAGCGAGGTCACCACGCCCACCGGCACCTCCTGGGGATCCAGGACGGTGCGGGCCAGGGTGTCCACCCACACCAGGAACACCGCTCCGGCGAGGGCGGTGACGGGCAGCAGCCTGGCGTGCCCGGACCCCACCAACGCCCTTGCGGCATGCGGCAGTACTAGGCCGACGAAGCCGATCGCGCCCGCCGAGCTGACGAGTGCGGCGGTCAGCAACGCCGTGGCACACAGCAGCACCAGTCGCGTACGGGCCACGGAGACCCCGAGCGTCGCGGCGGCGTCCTGGCCGAAGGCGAACGCGTCGAGCGTCCGCGCGTACCCGAGGCACACCAGCAGGGTCACCGCGAGCACCGCGAAGCACACCCAGACATCGGTCCAGCCGACCCCGCTCAGCGAACCGAGCAGCCAGAACAGCACCCCGCGGGTGGTCTCGGCGTCGGCGGCGGTCATCACGACGAAGGAGGTGAGCGCGGAGAAGAGCTGCATGGCGGCGACCCCGCTCAGCACCACACGGTCCGTCGCCCCGCCCAGCGTGTGGCTGAGCAGCAGCACGAGCCCGAACGACAGCACCGCGCCGAGGAACGCGCCCGCGGAGACGGAGACCAGCCCTCCGCCGATACCGAGGACGACCACGATCACGGCGCCTGTCGAGGCGCCCGAGGACACCCCGAGGACGAACGGGTCGGCGAGCGGGTTGCGCAGCAGGGACTGCATCACCGCACCGCACACGGCGAGTCCGGCCCCGCACACGGCCGCCAGGAGCGTGCGCGGCAGCCGCAGCTCCCAGACGATCCCGTCCCGGATCGGGGTCAACTCCGAGCTGCCCCAGCCGAGATGGGACGCGACCACGGACCAGACGTCGCCGACCCGGATGTCCGCGGGACCGATGGTGATCGCGAAGGCGACGGACACGAGGAGCAGGGCGACGCCCGCGGCGATGAGCAGTCCCAGACGCGGCCGTGTCACCCGGCGAGCCCGAACTCCCGCAGGGCGGAGGCGACTTGCTCGACGCCCTCGACCGTGCGGATGGTCGGGTTCATCGCCTGCCCGCTGAGCAGGACGTACCGCTTCTTCTTGACGGCGGTCATGTTCCTGGTGACCGGGTCGGACTCCAGGAACTCGATCTTCTTCTTCGCGGACTCGGCGGTCTGCGACTTGCGCGTCAGATCGCCGATGACGAGCACGTCGGGGTCGCGGTCGGCGACGGTCTCCCAGTTGATCTGGGGCCACTCCTCGTGCGTGTCGTCGAAGACGTTCTTCGCGCCGAGGGTCCGGGTGATGACGCCGGGCGCACCACAACAGCCCGCCATGTAGGGCGAGTCGGAGTTGGCGAACCAGTACAGGAGGGTGACGTCGGAGGCGTCGATCCCCGAAGTGGCCTTCTTCATCCGCTGTTTGAGATCGGCGACGAGTTGCTCGCCCCGCTTCTCGACGCCGAACACCTCGGCCAGGTCGCGCACTTCGCCGTAGATGGCGTCGATGCCGAGGGCCTTCTTCCGCGCGCCGTCGCCGCCCGAGGCGTTGTCCTTGCCGACGCAGTCGGAGGGCGAGACGTAAGCGGGCACACCGAGCTTCTCGAACTGCTCCCGGGTGGCCACGCCGCCCTTGCCGAGTGTCGACACGAACGAGGCGGCGACGAAGTCGGGATCGGCGTCCAGGACCCGTTCGAAGGAGGGATTGTTGTCGGCGATCCGCTCCACCTTCGCGTTCGCCTTCGCCAGGCCCTTCATCACCGGGTCGGTCCAGGTGGCGGTACCCGCCATACGGTCCGCGAGGCCGAGCGAGAGCATGATCTCGGTGGTGCCCTGGTTCAGGGAGACCGCCCGCTCGGGCGGGGACTCGACGCGTACGGTCTGTCCGCAGTTGTCGAGAGTGACGGCGGCCTTGGAGTCCGTGTCGGAGGACGAGTCCCCCGAACCGCAGCCGGTCAGCAGGAGAGCTCCGGACAGGACGAGGGCAGCGGGGCGGGCAAGACGTGCGACAGGCACGGGAGTTCCTCAGGCGTCGAGGGCTCGAACGCGGAGCCCGGTCGTACGGTGCTCCCCCGTCGGCACGTGACCGCGGAGGCCGCCAGCAGGTCTTCGGACTCGGGGTCACCCGGACGAGGCGCCTTCCCGGACCGTCGTTCCGATCCAGTGGCCGATGCCACGCCCGTCACCCTCACCGCTGCGCGTCAGCTCCGGATTCCCACCGGATTCCCTGACCCACGTACATGGGTTCGACTGGCCTCGGCAAGCTATCACGGCGGATGTCGCGGACCGGCGGGCGGACCTGCAGTGCGGCGCCCCATCGGCCGCTCCACCTGTTCCGGCGGTGTTCACGGCCACGCCACACCCCGGCTCACACCCCCGCCCCTGCGGCCTGAATGAGTGGTTCCGCTAGTTGAGTCTCTCGGAGGCACCGGAGGGCCGCCCCATGACCGGGACCGAAACAGCGGGGACCGCATCCACTCCCCCGCCCTCGCCCACACCCGCTTCCCCATCCCTGCCCCCGTCCCCATCGCCGTCTCCGTCTCCGTCTCCGTCTCCGTCCGCATCCTCGATCAACCGTCGTCGCTTTCTACTCGCGTCCGGTGCCGTCGCCGCGGGAGCGACCGGAGGAGCGGCTGCCGTCTTCCCACGGCAGCGCCCGGCCCCCTCCGCGCAGGCCGCCGCGGCGAGTGCCGCCCCGCAGCCGCCCCTCGCCACCCGAGCTGCCCGACGGCCGGCGCGACGCGCGGCCCCGTACGCGGCGACCACCCTGGAGACGACGGCCCGCCTCGGCGGCCGCGCGCACACCGGCGCCTACCGACGGCTGGTCTCTGGCCCCGGATGGCCCGTGGTCGTACGCGGGGATCTCGCGCCTGCCGCCACCGGCCGCCAGGACCGGCGCACACCGCTCGCGTGCTTCGTGCAGTTCACCGACCTGCACCTCACGGACGTACAGAACCCGCTGCGCACCGAGTTCCTGCGGTCGCGCAAGCCCTCCGCGTGGCGGGCCCAGGAGGCGCTGACGGTGGCGGGGGCGGTGGCGCTCGTGGAGCAGGTGAACGCGCTCGGCGAGGGGCCGCACACCGGCCTCGCGCCCGGGTTCGTGATGACGACGGGCGACAACGTCGACAACAACTCCGCGATCGAACTGGAGTGGTTCCTCACGCTGATGAGCGGCGGCAGGATCACTCCGAACACCGGGGACCCGTCGGTCTACGAAGGCGTCCAGAGCTCCGGCCTGCCCCTCTACTGGCACCCGGACGACGCGGCCCTGCGCGACCTGGACAAGCGGCGCGGGCTGCCCCGCATACCCGGCTTCCTCGATGCCGCGATACGGCCCGTGACCAGCCCGGGGCTCGACATCCCGTGGTACTCCACGGTCGGCAACCACGACGACATACCCGGCGGCTGTCTGTCACCCGCGCTGGGCGACGTCGCCGTCGGCTCCCGCAAGCTGCTGTCCGTCCCGGCCACGGACGCGGCCGCCTACGCGAAGGCGCTGCAGACCGGCGACGACCCCAAGAGCGAGGTGCTCTCGGCGATCCTGAAGCGGCACGCCTCCTCGGCGCGGACGGTGACGTCCGACGAACGGCGCCGGCTGTGCACCCCGCACGACTACCTGGCCGCGCATCTCGACCCCGCCCACGCCGGGGCGGGCCCGGTCGGCCACGGCTACACGGAGAACAACCTGGACGGCGACCGGATGTACTACACGTTCCGGGTGGCCGAGAACGTCATCGGCATCAGCATCGACACGACGTACCGCAGCGGCCACTACGAGGGCTCGCTGGGCACCGATCAGCTCCGCTGGCTGGAACGGACGCTGGCCGCGCACAGCTCCCGGTCCTACGACGCCGACGGCCGCCTCGTACGCAACGCCGGGGCCGACGACGCCCATGTCCTGGTCTTCAGCCACCACCACAGTCCGAGCATGACCCGCCGCCCCGACGCAGCCCGCACCGAGGAGCCGCGGCACGACGGTGCGGAGGTCCTCGCCCTGCTCCACCGGTTCCCGAACGTGGTGGCCTGGATCAACGGCCACAGCCATGTCAACCGGATCACGCCCCACGCGCACCCCACGCCCGCCCGGTCCTTCTGGGAGATCAACACCGCCTCCCACCTGGACTATCCGCACCACGCCCGCGTGATCGAGCTGGCCGACAACGGGGACGGCACGGTGTCCCTGTTCACCACCCTCGTCGAGTCCGCCGCCCCGCACCGCACCGACCCGGACCTCGCCGACCTGTCCGCGGTGGGCCTCGCCTCCCTGTACCGGGAGCTGTCGTACAACGCCCCCGACCTGGCCACGGGCATGGCGGCCGGCGTCCACGAGGGCTGGGCCGGCGGTCCCGGCGACCGCAACGCGGAACTGCTGGTGGCCGCCTCCGCGTCGCGCTGAGGCCGTCGCACCGAGGCCACCGCCCCGGCCCGAGCCCGGTGGCAGCCTCGGCGCGAGACCGGTGGCGGGGGAATCACCGCGCCGCGCTCGCTGTTGTCGCGCGCAGCAGCCCTCGTACGCATCCCAAGGAGGCCGACCGTGTACGGCGACCCGGCAACGATCCGCAAGATCCTCAGCGAGTCCGGCGACACCTGGGCGATCGTCGGCCTGTCGTCGAACGATCGGCGCGCCGCCTACGGAGTGGCGGACGTCCTCCAGCGCTACGGCAAGCGCATAGTCCCGGTCCACCCGAAGGCGGAGACGGTCCACGGCGAGAAGGGGTACGCCTCACTGAAGGACATCCCCTTCGACGTCGATGTCGTGGACGTGTTCGTCAACAGCGACCTCGCCGGCCCGGTGGCCGACGAGGCGGTCGCCATCGGCGCCAAGGCCGTCTGGTTCCAGCTCGGCGTCATCGACGAGGCCGCATACGACCGCACCCGCGCGGCCGGCCTCGACATGGTCATGGACCGCTGCCCGGCGATCGAGATCCCACGCCTGGGCTGACGACGGCACGGCCGACGCGACGCACCGGTGGGTGCGGGATGTGAACCCACAGATGTGAACCCACAGCGGAACAGGGGCAGTTGGGCCGGTTATTGGTCTAGGCCAAACCACCCTGCCCCAGTATCCTCATCCGTGGCCAGCGGCACACAATCCCCCCACCCAGGTTGCGTGCTGGCTCGGGCGACACCCACACAACCCTGCCCCAGGCAGCCGGGTGACTTCCCCACTCCCCGCCTCATGGAGGGTCACGGTGAAAGTTCACACCCGAAGCACGGCGTTCATCGGCACCATCTGCCTCGTCGCATCCCTCGCGTTGACCACGGCCTCCGCCGACGAGCCCGCCGCCCCGCGTCAGGCGGCGAAGGTCGCGCTCAAGGAAGTGGCCACAGCCCAGAACCCGATCGCCGGCACCGCCGGGCCCGGTGGCACGGTCTGGATAGCCGAACGCGCAGGCACGGTACGTGTCCTGGACGACAAGGGGCTCGGCGAGCCCGTCCTCGACATATCCGGCGAGACCACCACCGACGGCGAACGCGGCCTGCTGGGCATCGCGTTCGACAAGAGGTTCGCGCACTTCTACATCTCGTTCACGAACCTCGAAGGCACCAGCACCGTGGACGAGTTCGCCGTGCGGCACGGCAAGATCCGGCCGAACACCCGGCGCACCGTCATCACCCAGACGCAGCCCTACCCGAACCACAACGGCGGTGACATCGGGTTCGGCCCCGACGGCTACCTCTACATCGCGCTCGGCGACGGCGGCTCGGGCGGAGACCCGCACGGCAACGGACAGAACCTCGACACGCTGCTCGGCAAGATGCTGCGGATCGACCCGAGGGGCGGCACGCCGTACGCGATCCCGCGGGACAACCCCTTCGTGAACGATCCGAACGCGAAGGACGAGATCTGGGCGTACGGGCTGCGCAACCCGTGGCGGTTCTCCTTCGACGCTCGCACCGGCGACCTGCTGATCGGCGACGTCGGCCAGAGCGACTGGGAGGAGATCGACTGGGCCCCTGCGAAGAGCAGGGGCGGCGAGAACTACGGCTGGTCCCGGATGGAGGGCACCCATCCGTTCCGGGGCGGAACGGAACCCGCGAACCACGTGCCGCCGGTCCACGAGTACGACCGCACCGGGCTGGGCTGCTCGGTGACCGGCGGATACGTCTACCGCGGCAAGGCGATCCCGGACCTCAAGGGGCAGTACGTGTTCAGCGACTACTGCGACGGCACCCTGCGCACTCTGCGGATGAAGAACGGGAAGGTGACCGGCGAGAGCGACCTCGGAGTCAACGGCGGCGAGGTCATCTCGTTCGTGCAGGACGGCGACGGCGAACTGTACGTGCTCGCCATCGGCGGCAGCGTCTCCCGCATCGACCCGGCGTGACCACCACTCACTGAGGCGGGCCGGCGCGGAAGCAGCAGTCACTGCCCGGCGGTCGAGAACCCTCGCCCGGGCCGCGGAGCCGGCGCACGCTCACCAGTTGCGCGGCGCCGGTGTCCCGTGCCCATACGCGCGCCGACCTGTCTCGGAGGGTGCCTCGAACAGGGAGCCGGGCTCTTCGGCCCAGCTCGCCTGGGGCGTGGGCGCACGCCGGCCGGCGACGGGTCGCCTCCAGTCGCCGTCCCCGAGGACCAGCATCGGGTCGAACATCACCACGACCCCCGCGAGCAGCAGGAAGAGGGCGGGGCCGAGGAGCATGGGGAGCAGGAGCGAGTAGGCGGAGCCGCCGTCGCCGGGTGAGCCGGTCGCGTCGTGGAGGTGCACGCTGACGGCCGCCATGCCCGTGTAGTGCATGCCGGAGACTGCGACGCCCATGACGAGGCTGGCACCCAGACTGGTCATGAAGCCGCGGATCGCGACCGCGGCCCAGAGCGCGGCGGTCGCGGCGACGATGGCGATCACGACGGAGAGGGCCACCGTGCGGACGTCGTACTGCAGGCTGCCGTTCACACGGATGGCAGCCATGCCTATGTAGTGCATGGCCGCGACCCCGATGCCCGTGAAGGTGCCCGCCATGAGGAGGGTCGCCGTATTCGCGCCGCGGTAGCCGACGGCGAAGACGCCCAGGCCGACGACGACAATCGCCACGGCGAGGCTGAGAATCGTCAGGCCGACGTCATAGCGAATACGGCTTTCCTCGACCTGGAATCCGATCATGGCGATGAAATGCATCGTCCATATTCCGCATCCGATCGATGCGGCTCCCAGCGCCAGCCAGCCCGGCTTCCACGACTGGTCGTTGCGCAGTGACCGGGTGATGCAACGCAGCCCCAGGGCCGCTCCCAGGCACGCCATGACGTAGGCCGCCAGGGGCGTGACCATCCCATAGCTGAATCCGTCGACAGTTCCTTGCATATGCCAACATCCCCCCGAAACACAAGTGTTGCGGGGGACAGGTCTACGCGTGGTGACACGGCGGAAGCAAGCGGTTTCGATCGATTCACGAATAACTCCGTGCCGCGTTCATCAATTCCGGCCACTGATGGGCTTTTTTCAGCCGGAGGCATTCATTCTGGTGGCGAGATCCCATCGTTCCGGCGGTCCGTCCAGTGCTCCGGTCGCGCGGTCCCGCCAGTCGGGCCTCGCGGCCTCAGCGCTCCTTCCGCGACGCCACCGTGAACTGCGCGCCGTCGGGGTCCCGCAGCACCGCCCCCTGCGAGGACGCACCCTCCTGGACCGTGCCTCCGTTGGCCAGCGCCGCACTCACGCACGCGTCGACGTCGTCGACCGCGAAGTGGACCTGCCAGTGCGGCCGGACCGTGGGATCGGGGGCCGCCTCCACCGCACCGGAGTGGATACGGGCCACCACGTCGCCGTCGCTGCGCAGCACGACCTCGTCGCCGTCGTAGTGGACCTCGATGCAGCCGGGCTCCGAGGTCGCCCACTCCAGGACCTCCCCGTAGAACATGGCGGCGTCGAAGGCGTTGCGCGTGTGCAGTCGCAGAAAGGCCGGGGCCGCCCGGCGCCAGGTCTCCCAGCCGGCGACGAGCTGGCCCTCCCAGATACCGAAGACGGCTCCGTCGCGGTCGGCCAGCAGGGCGGCACGGCCCGGCGGGAAGCCGATGGGCCCGACCGCCGTGGTGCCGCCGCGCTCCTGCCCCCGGGCGACGGCCTCGTCCGCGCTGTCCACGGCGAAGTACGGGGTCCAGGCGACGGCCATCTGCCACGTGGAGGCAACGGCGGCGATGCCCGCCACGGGCACCCCTTCCGCGTACGCGATCCGGAACCGGTCCATCAGCCTGGCCTCCCGGAAGCGCCAGCCGAGCACCGCCCGGTAGAAGTCCTCCGCGGCCTGCTGGTCGCGCGCCGTCAGGCTGACCCAGCACGGGGCACCGACCACCGCATGGCTGGAGATGACGTCGCTTCGGAGTGTTGCGTCGCGGTTCATGGCAGTACCGTCCTGAATCGGGCTGACCGGCGTGCGCGGACGTCCGACAACGTCGGAAGCACCCTCGGGGCCGTGGTTCCGTCACCTCCAGCATCACCCGCATCGGCGTCCCGCGCCCGGAGGCGGTTTCCGGCTCACGCCCCGAGTACCCGAGGGTCCCTGCCGAAACAGGCCGCCTCAGTCGTGCGCCGGCCGGTCGCTCAGCCGGTGGTCGGCCAGGTTCAGCGCCTCGTCCACGACCCGGCGCAGATGGCCGTCGCGCAGGGAGTAGATCACCCGGCGGCCCGACTTACGTGTGTTGACGAGACCCGCGAGCCGCAGCCGAGCCAGATGCTGGCTCACGGCCGGACGGGCCGCGCCGCAGCGTTCCGTGAGCGTCGTGACGTCGGCCTCCTCCTCGGCCAGGGCATGCAGCAGGACGAGCCTGGTGCGGTCCCCCAGGAGGGCGAGAACCTCCGCGGCGAGGGCGAACTGCTCCTCGCCCGGCGTGCGCGGATGCTCATCGTTCGCAGGTGACAGGTGCATGCGTGCGCTCATACGCACATAATGGCTCCGTGGACGTCACCGAGTCCACCGAGCACACCGGAAACCGGAAAGGGGATCCATGTGAGCGCCGGGCACCACGGGCACAGCGACCAGGGCGAGCACGGGCACGGGCATCACCATCACGGGCACCGGCAGGACCGCGACGGCCCCGACCACGAGCACGGCGACGGCCTCCCGCCCCGCGCCCGCCACGGCCTCCGTCACGATCTCCGTCACCGTCTCGCCCACCGCATCGCCCACCTCCTCAAGCCCCACTCCCACGCGACCACCGACAAGGTCGACCCGGCCCTCGAATCCTCTGCCCGAGGCATCCGCACCCTCTGGATCTCGCTGGCCGTCCTCGGCGTGACCGCGGTGGCCCAGGCGGCTGTCGTCGCGGTCTCCGGTTCGGTCGCGCTGCTCGGCGACACCGTGCACAACGCGGCGGACGCGCTCACCGCCGTACCGCTCGGCATCGCCTTCGTGCTGGGCAGGAGGGCGGCGACGCGCCGGTTCACGTACGGCTACGGCCGGGCGGAGGACCTGGCGGGACTCGCGATCGTGCTGACCATCGCCGCGTCCGCGGTCTTCGCCGGCTGGACGGCCATCGACCGGCTGTTCTCGCCGCGACTGGTCGAGCACATCCCGATCGTGGCCGCCGCGGCCGTCATCGGCTTCGCGGGCAACGAGTGGGTGGCCCGCTACCGCATCCGTGTCGGCCGCGAGATCGGCTCGGCCGCGCTCGTCGCGGACGGGCTGCACGCGCGCACCGACGGATTCACCTCGCTCGCCGTGCTCCTCGGCGCGGGCGGCGCGGCGGTCGGCTGGCAACTCGCCGACCCGGTGGTCGGGTTGGCGATCACGGTCGCCCTGCTGCTGGTGCTGCGCGACGCCGCACGCGAGGTCTTCCGCCGGGTCATGGACGCGATCGACCCGGAGCTGGTCGACACGGCCGAGCGGGCGCTGAACCAGGTGCCGGGCGTGCAGGCGGTGGGTGAGCTGCGACTGCGCTGGATCGGCCACCGGCTGCGCGCCGAGGTGGCGGTGGTCGTCGACGGCGAGGCGAGCGTGCGGCAGGCCCACGGCATCGCGGTCGAGGCCGAGCACGCTCTGCTGCACGCCGTCCCGGGGCTCACCGCGGCCCTGGTCCACGCGGACCCGTCACCCGCGCCGGGCGAGAAGGACCCCCACCTCGCCCTGGCCCACCACACGACCGCCTGACGGAAACGGAAACGGAAACGGTCAGGCGACCCCGAGTCCCTCCAGCACCACGGCGTTCGGCAGCTCCGCGAACGCCTTGCCCGGAACGAGCAGCTTCCCCCGCCGGCGACCGCTGCCGACCAGCACGTACGGGAGGTCGACCACCGCCGAGTCCACCAGCACCGGCCAGTCCGCGGGGAGTCCGATCGGCGTGATGCCGCCGTACTCCATGCCGGTCTCGCCGGTCGCCGTGTCCATGGAGGCGAACGACGCCTTGCGCGCGCCGAGTTGGCGGCGCACGGCGCCGTTCACGTCGACGCGGGTGGTCGAGAGCACGACGCACGCGGCGAGCGTGCTCTCCCCGCCCCGCTTGCCCGCGACGACCACGCAGTTGGCCGACCGGTCGAGGAGGTCCTTGCCGTAGTGCTCGACGAAGGTGGCGGTGTCGGCCCACTCCGGCTCGGTGTCGACGTACACGATCTGGTCGGCGGGGACGCTGCCGCGCCACTGGCGTACGGCGTCGGCGACCGGGCCGGTCAGTGTGTCGAGGCAGTCGGGAGCGGGGGTGGCGTCGTCGAACTGTCCGATGGGTGCGCGCATGACGGCACGCTAACAGCCGTGCGCACAGCGCCGGACGAGGGTCTCAGTGCACGCCCGGGACCGACACGGCCATGACCATCTCCAGCGGGTCGTCGCCCGAATTGGCGTACGTGTGGGGGGTGTTGGCCTCGAAGGAGACGCTCGCGCCCGCGGGAACGCGGTACTCCGCGCCGTCGACGGTGAGCGTCAGTTCGCCCTTCGTGACGTGGAGGAGTTCGACCGTGCCCGCGGGGTGCGGGTCGGAGGGGCTGCCCTCGCCCGGCATCAGCAGCCAGTCCCACATCTCCAGCGGGCCGGGCGCCTCGGTGCCCGCGAGGAGCCGGTTGTAGCTGCCCGCGTCGGTGTGCCAGAGCCGCACGGCCTGGTCGGCCGGGACGATGCGGACCTTCGGGCCCTGCTCGTAGTCGAGCAGCGTGGTGATGCTGATGCCGAGCGCGTCACCGATCTTGACGACGGTGCCCAGGCTCGGGTTGGTCCGGGCCTGCTCGATCTGGATGAGCATGCCGCGGCTGACCCCGGCACGGGCGGCGAGCGTGTCCAGGGTGAAGCCGCGCTCGGTGCGCCAGCGCTTGACGTTGCGCGCCAGGGACTGGGTCAGGAGGTCGAGGTCCGACACTTTCCGTCCAATGTTCTCGTGGTTCCCATGAGGCTCGGCTCCCATGAGGTTCGTTCAATATTCTGGATGACAGAGTTCAATGAACTGAACTACGGTGTGGTGCACCGAATCGTTCATCGAACTGTACTGCGAGGCATCCGATGACAGCACTCTTCGCCCTGGCCACAAGCCTCCTGTGGGGGCTGGCCGACTTCGGCGGAGGGCTGCTGGCACGACGCATCCCCGCGCTGACGGTCGTGGTCGTCTCGCAGTCGATCGCCACCGTCGTGCTCGGCGCGATCGTCCTTGCGACCGGCGCCTGGAGCGAGGCGGGTCCGCAGTTGTGGTTCGCGGTGGCGGCGGGACTCGTCGGGCCTGTCGGGATGCTGGCCTTCTACAAGGCGCTCGCCCTCGGCCCGATGGGCGTCGTCTCGCCGCTCGCCTCGCTCAGCATCGCCGTCCCCGTGGCGGTGGGCCTCGTCCTCGGTGAGCGCCCGGGCCTGGTGCAGTTCGCGGGAATCGCGGTCGCCGTCGTGGGGGTCGTCCTCGCGGGCGGACCGCACTTCAGGGGCGCCCCCGTGCAGCGGCAGGCCGTGCTGCTCACCCTGGTCGCGGCGTTCGGCTTCGGTGCGGTGATGGCCCTGATCGCCGAGGCGTCGTCCACCCTCACCGGCCTCTTCCTCGCCCTGTTCGTACAGCGCGTCACGAACGTCGTCACGGGCGGCACGGCCCTGTACGCCGCCGTCCGGCGCGGCAGCGTGGCTCCCCCGAAGATCGCGTGGGAGTCCCTCCCGGCCCTGGCGTTCGTCGGCCTCGCGGACGTGGCCGCCAACGGCACGTACTCACTGGCCGCCCAGCGCGGCCCGGTCACCGTGGCCGCCGTCCTCGCCTCGCTCTGCCCGGTGGTCACGGCCCTCGCCGCGCGCGGCTTCCTCAGCGAGCGGCTGCGCCGGATCCAGGCGGCGGGCGCGGGCCTGGCGCTCGTGGGCACGGTGCTGCTCGCCACGGGCTGAGCCGCCACCGGGCCTCGGTCCCGAAGGGTCCACGGCCGGTCAGGACTCGGCTCGTACGTCCTCGTGGGCGTCCTCGACCGCCCGCAACCCGGCGATGCTCTCCGCGTCCAGCTCCGCCAGCGCGAGCAGCTGCTCCGGTGTGACCCCGTCGGGAATCGGCACCGGCGCGGGCGTGCGCAGTGGCGGCTGCCAGCCGTCACTGGTGGTCCATCGGCGTACGACCCGGGCCGGCGCCCCGGCCACCACCGCGTGGTCGGGCACGACTCCGCGCACGACCGCGCCCGCCGCCACCACGACGTTCCGCCCGATCCGCGCCCCCGGCAGGATCACCGCGCCCGTGCCGATCCAGCAGCCCGGACCGATCTCCACGGGCTCCATCCGCGGCCACTGCTTGCCGATGGGCTCGTGCGGGTCGTCGTAGGAGTGGTTGGTGGACGTGACGTACACGTACGGCCCGAAGTAGCAGTCGCTGCCGATCGTGACCGTCGTGTCGGCGATGACGTGGCTGCCGCGGCCGAGCACGACGCCGTCCCCGATGCGGAGGATGGGGTCCGGGCCGAGGTCGAGGTCGGGCATCAGCCCGGCGGTCAGAGTGACCTGTTCGGCGATGATGCAGTGGTCGCCGAGATGGATCCACGGCTCACCGAAGACGGTGCCCTGCGGGAAGGCGAGCCTGGTACCTGTTCCCATCGCTCCGAAGTGCAGTCGCCCGGGCCGCTCGGCGGTCACAGCGCCCGTTCGTTGCACCCAGGACCAGCCCGCGTGGACGGCGCGCTGGACGAGTCGGCGCCGCCGGGATGAGAACGTGTTCTTGCGCTTGGGCACCCGCTCACCGTACTCAGCGTGACGTCCGGCCAAGAGCTCGGGCGCCTGTGATCTTCGCCCCACCGTGGCATGGCCGTATCCCTTACGGTGCCGGTACCAACGAGAACGAGGAGGCGGCGATGACGCACGAGGCGCTGATCGCGGGCGTGGGCGGCAAGGATCCGAAGGTGGATCAGGAGGCGTTCGTCGCCCCGATGTCCGTGGTGCTCGGCGAGGTGACTCTGCATCCGGGCGCGAGCGTCTGGTACGGGGCGGTGCTGCGGGCCGAGTGCGGGCCCATTGTCATCGGCGCGGACAGCAACGTGCAGGACAACTGCACGCTCCATGTCGACCCCGGGTTCCCCGTCACCGTCGGGGAGCGGGTGTCCATCGGGCACAACGCCGTGGTGCATGGTGCGACGGTCGAGGACGACTGTCTGGTGGGGATGGGGGCGACGATCCTGAACGGGGCGGTGATCGGGGCGGGATCGCTGGTCGCGGCGCAGGCGCTCGTCCCGCAGGGGATGCGGGTGCCGCCCGGGTCGCTTGTCGCCGGTGTGCCCGCCAAGGTGAAGCGGGAGCTCACGGAGGAGGAGCGGGAGGGGGTTTCGCTGAACGGGACGTTGTACGTGGCGCTGGCTCGGGAGCACCGGGCTGCACACGGGGGCTGAGGTTCGTCGGGGGCTGCGGGCCGTTCGTGGCTGGTCGCGCAGTTCCCCGCGCCCCTAAAGGGGCTACGCCCCTTTAGGGCGCCTAGTCGGTCGCCGGGATCGGCTCCCGCTCTGCCGTCGACCGCTCGGCCTCGCGCTCCGCCGAGACCTTCTTCGCCTTGCGCTTGAGGACCAGCATCGAGGTGAGGCCGATCAGGAGGGCCAGGACGAGGCCGAGCCAGGAGAAGCGCTTGAGCCAGGACTCGGCGACGATGCCGACGTAGTAGATGACGGCGGTGGTGCCGCCGGCCCAGAGGATGCCGCCGAGGACGTTGGCGGTCAGGAACTTCCAGTACGGCATGCGCAGCACACCCGCGAGCGGGCCCGCGAAGATCCGCAGCAGGGCGACGAAGCGGCCGAAGAACACGGCCCACATGCCCCACTTCTCGAAGGACTTCTCGGCGGTGGCGATATGGCCCTCGCTGAAGTGCCTGGGGAACTTCGCGCCCAGCCAGGCCAGCAGTGGCCGCCCGCCCTTGCGGCCGATGGCGTAGCCGATGGAGTCCCCGATGATCGCGCCGGCGACGGCGCAGGCGCCGAGGACGACGGGGTTGATGTCACCGTGCTGGGAGGCCAGCAGCGCCGCGGACACGAGGATGATCTCGCCCGGCAGTGGAATGCCCAGGCTCTCCAGGCCGATGACCAGGCCCACCAGCGCGTAGATGCTGACCGCAGGCACGGTCTCTAGCCACTCCTGGACGTGCAACGCCGGTTCCTCCCGATTCACCGCGGACCGGGCCTGGCCCGGCGTGCGCTCGGCCGCGAGCGCACGCCGGGCAGCCTACCCGGTCACTTGGACCGCACGGAGTCCCGTCGGCCTCACACCTGCACCCTCCCGCTGAGCCGCAGTTCACCCGCCGAGGCCCCCACCCACACGGTCCGCCGCCCGGTCCCGAGCACCCAGCCGTGCCGCTCGGCGTTCCACGAGGAGAGCGTGCGCTCGTCGACGCGCACGGTGACCCGGCGCGACTCCCCCGCCTTCAGCGCGAGCCGCTGATATCCGCCCAACACCCTTTCGGCCCGGTCGATCTGGAGGTCCGGCGAGGGGCCCACATAGACCTGCGGGATGTCCACCCCGTCCCGCCGTCCCGTGTTCCGCACGGTGAACACCACCTCAAGACCGTCCCCGGTCCGCTCCACCCCCAGGTCCTCGTACGCGAAGGAGGTGTACGAGAGTCCGTGCCCGAACGGGAACAGCGGCCGCACGTCCTCGGCGTCGTACCAGCGGTGGCCGACGTGGACGCCCTCCGAGTACTCCTCGACGCCGTTCACGCCCGGGTAGCGGCGCACGTCGCCCGCGACCGGGTGGTGGTCGTCGTCCACCGGGAAGGTCTGGGTGAGCCGTCCGCCGGGGTCGCAGTCGCCGAACAGGACGGCGGCGGTGGCGGCCGCGCCCTCCTGGCCCGGGTAGTACATCTGCAGCACGGCGGCGGTCCGCTCCAGCCACGGCATCGACGTCGAGGAGGAGGTGTTGAGGACGACGGTCGTACGGGGGTTCACCGCCGTCACCGCCTCGATCAGCTCGGTCTGGTGGCCGGGGAGCGCGAGGGTCGTGCGGTCCTGGTTCTCGGTGGCGTCCTCGTACGCGAAGAGCACGACGCTCTCCGCGGCCCGGGCCGCCTTCACCGCCTCGGCAACGTCCTGGGTGCGGGTCGCACCGGTGACGTGCCGCAGCCGGAACGTCTGCCCCTGGGCGCCGCCCTTCGCGGTGATCTCGATCCGGTGCTCCCCGGCGGCGAGATCGAGCGTCCTGCGGCGCACCGCGAGCCCGTCGGGCGCGGCCGACACCAGACCGCCCGTGAAGTGCTCCGCGAGCCCGGTGGCGACCGGGAAGAGGTCGACCCCGTCGAGGAGCACCTTGGGCCGCGTTCCGGAGTAGTGGATGACGAAGGTCCACTCGTCGTCGTCCTCGACGGTGAGCGTTCCCTCGTACGTCCAGGTCTTCCCGGCGGCGACCCGCTGGCCCTCCGGGTCGATGCCCTGCGTGAGCGCGTCCTCGGGCAGGGGTTTGCCGAACAGGTCCTCGCCGAGCGCGTAGGACACCTGGGCGCCTTGTCCCGCGCGGGACTTGATGGCGTCCAGAGGGCTGTCGGCGTGGTCGGGGACGACGTGGGCGCTGCCGCCGCCGCTGACGAAGGGCAGCGAGCCGGTGGGGCCGACGACCGCGATGCCGCGGGCGGCCTCGCCGGTCAGGGGCAGCATGCCGTTCCTGTTGTGCAGGAGGGTGGCGCCCGCCTTGGCGACCTCCAGGGCGACCGCCGCGCCCGCCGACGGGTTGCGTGCCGGGCGGGGCGGGGCGCTGCCGTCGAGCATCCCGAAGTCGTCCATGGTGGTGAGGATGCGGCGTACCGCCCGGTCGACGTACTCCTCGGAGACGCTCCCGTTCTGGACGGCCGTCTTGAGCGCGGCCCCGAAGTACTTGCCGTTCGGCATCTCCATGTCGAGGCCCGCGGTGAGCGAGGCGACCGTGCTGTGGGCCGCGTGCCAGTCGGTCATCACCCAGCCCTCGAAGCCCCAGCGGTCGCGGAGGATGCCGGTGAGGAGTTCCTTGCTCTCGCAGGCGTAGGTGCCGTTGACCTTGTTGTAGGCGCCCATGACCGCGCGGGCGCCGGCGCCGACGGCGGCCTCGAAGGCGCGCAGCTCGACCTCGTTGAGGGTCTGCTCGTCGACCCGTACGTCGATGGAGTCGCGGTCCTTCTCCTGGTTGTTCATCGCGTAGTGCTTGACGGTCGCGATGAGGCCCTCGCCCTGGATGCCCTTGATCTCCTCGGCCACGAGGTCGGCGGAGAGCAGCGGGTCCTCGCTGAACGTCTCGAAGTTGCGGCCCGCGTACGGGGTGCGGATGAGGTTGACCATCGGGGAGAGCAGCACGTCCTGGCCGAGCGCGCGGCCCTCGCGGCCGATGACCTGGCCGTAGCGGCGGGCGAGGCCGGGGTCGAAGGCGGCGGCGAGCAGGACGGGCGCGGGCAGGGCGGTGGCGTGCTGCTTGACGCGGACTCCGGCGGGGCCGTCGGCGAGGCGCAGCGGCGGGATGCCGAGCCGTTCCACGCCGGGCACGTAGCCGGCCTGGCCGAGCGCCTTGGGGTCGGTGGCGCCGTGCAGCAGGGAGAGCTTCTCGTCCAGGGTGAGCTTGGTGAGCAGTCCCTCGACGCGGGGGCCCGCGGCCGGTTGTCGCCGGGCGGCGGCCGCGTGCGCGAGGGACGGGGGTCCCGCGGTCGCGGCCAGGGCGACGGCGGTCGCGCCGCTCAGCAGGCGCAGGACGGACCGCCGGGACACGGTGTCGGACATGAGGCGTCACTCCTCGTTGGGTGCGGGCACGAGGAGGTGAACCGCGGGGGCGCGCGGGCGGCCGGTCCGGGGTAGACCTCCGGACGCACTATGCGACAAAAGTGACTTAATACACCGTTAGGCACAACGAGCACGACGGAAACGTGTCGCGCCGTCGCATCTTGAGAGGGAGTCGCGCCTCG
The DNA here is from genome assembly GCF_036182465.1 of Streptomyces sp. NBC_00258. Taxonomy (NCBI): domain Bacteria; kingdom Bacillati; phylum Actinomycetota; class Actinomycetes; order Kitasatosporales; family Streptomycetaceae; genus Streptomyces; species Streptomyces sp. NBC_00258. Next base: position 9,872,598 of record NZ_CP108081.1, on the reverse strand, counting down.
CCGCCGCGCCGACCCGCCCAAACCCCCGGCCCGCTCAGATCTCCGGGCCCGTGAGCGACTGCTCGGTCCAGATGATCTTGCCGTCCTGGGTGTAGCGGGTGCCCCAGCGCTGGGTGAACTGGGAGACCAGGAACAGACCGCGGCCGCCCTCATCTGTCGTCTTCGGGTGACGCAGGTGCGGGGCGGTGGGACTGGCGTCCCAGACCTCGCAGACCAGGGCCCGCGACATGATCAGCCGCAGCCTTATCGGCCCGGAGGCGTGCCGGATGGCGTTGGTGACCAGTTCACTGACGACGAGTTCGGTGGTGAAGGTCAGCTCGTCCAGACCCCACTCGCACAGCTGCCGTGACGTCCGCTTGCGCACGTCGGCGACGGCCGCCGGGTCGTTGGACAGCTCCCAGGACACCGTCCGTTCCGCGTCCAGGCGGCGGGCACGGGCCATCAGCAGCACCACGTCGTCCGGCGGACGGGCCGGGACCAGCGCCTCCACCACGGCCTGGCAGCGGTCGTCGAGGCTGGGCGCCCGCCGTTCGAGCACACGGCGCAGCCGCTCCCGGTCGGCGGCGGCGTCCCGCTGCGGCGCGGGCCCTTCGGCGGCGAGCAGGCCGTCGGTGCACAAGGCGAGCACACTGCCCTCCGCGAGCGCCAGTTCGACCGACTCGAAGGGCGGGCCGCTCACACCGAGCGCGGGCCCCGGCGGCAGCTCGGGGAAGTCGACCGTGCCGTCCGGGGCGACGATCGCGGGCAGCCCGTGGCCCGCGGCGGCCATGGAACACCGGCCGCCGACCGGGTCGTACACCGCGTACAGGCAGCTGGCGCCCTTGGCCCGTACGCCGTCGGCGCGCGGGGACGCCGCGGAGTCGTCCTCGTATCCGGCCCGGTCGACCAGGTCGTCGAGGTGGGCGAGCACCTCCTCGGGCGGCAGGTCCAGATCGGCGAGGGTCTGTACGGCGGCTCTCAGCCGGCCCATGGCCGCGGCGGCCTCGATGCCGTGGCCGACGACATCGCCCACCACCAGGGCGACCCGCGCGCCCGACAGCGGGATGACGTCGAACCAGTCCCCGCCGAGACCGGTCAGCTCGTCGGCCGGCCGGTAGCAGGCGGCGACCTCCATCGCGTCCTGCTCGGGGAGCCGGTGCGGCAGCAGATGGCGCTGCAGTACGAGGGCCGCGTCGCGCTCCCGGGTGTAGCGGCGGGCGTTGTCGAGGCACAGGGCCGCGCGGCCGACGAACTCCTCGGCCAGGCCCAGGTCGTCCTGGTCGAAGGGGTCCTGCCGGTGCCGCCGGAAGAACGTGGTGATCCCGAGCATGGTGCCGCGGGCCCGCACCGGCACGATCATCGCGGTGTGCAGTCCGAGGTCGAGGAAGGTGGCGGCCCGGTCACCGGCGATGCCCGTGGCCCACTCCGGGGCCAGCGGGTCGAGCCGCTCCTCGATCCAGGACGTGCCGCCGGTCAGCGCGCGGATCGGGGGTGCTCCGGCCACGTAGGCGGCCACCTCGCCGATCTCGACCACGGCCTCGGGGACGCCCTCGTTCACCGACTGGTGGCCGGCCCGCCGCAGCGGCACCTCGTCCGTCCCGCTCAGCGGCCCGGAGACGGGCTCGCCCCCTTCGAGGACGGTCTCCAGCAGATCCACGGTGACGAAGTCGGCGAGTCCCGGCACCGCCACGTCGGCCAGCTCCTGGGCGGTGCGCATGACGTCCAGGGTGCGGCCGAGGCGCTTGCCGGCCCGGTCCAGGAGGGTGAGGCGTTCGCGGGCCCGGTAGCGCTCGGTGACGTCCACGACGGTGTAGTACACGCCGATGGGGTTGCCGTGGTCGTCGTCGAGCCGGGTGAACGACATCGCGTGGGCCGTGTCCCGGTGCGGCGCCGAGCGGACCGTACCGACGTGTTCGTAGCCGACGACGGCCTCGCCGGTCTCCAGGACCTGGCGCATCACGGCCTCCAGGGCCTGGGCGTCCAGGCCCGGCTGGATGTCCGCGAGCCGTTTTCCGATCCGCCGGTGCGCGGGTCCGCCGCCGAACTGCTCCAGGGCCGCGTTCGACCACACGTACCGCAGGTCCGCGTCGACGATGGCTATGCCGATGGGTGAGTGCGAGGCCATCCGCTCCAGCACCGTGCGGCTCATGTCCCAGCCCGCGGCGCCGGTCGAGTCGGCGGCCAGGACCACCCAGCGCGGCGGGCCCTCCGCGGCCTCCACGGCCGGGACGACCCGCACCGTCGTGACGACGGGGTGCCCGTCCCGGTGGCGCACGGCGAGGAGCCCGGTCCAGCCGCCGTTGCGGCCGCAGCGGCGGGTCAGGTCGGGCAGGCGTGCGGCGTCCTCGGGCATCAGCAGCTCGGCCGCGAGCCGGCCGACGACCTCGGCCCGGCGATAGCCGAACAGCCGCTCGGCGTCGCCGGTCCAGCCGGCCACCGCCATGCGCGCGTCGAGCAGCACCACCGCGGCGTCCGCCATGTCGAACCGCCGCCGCGCCACGCCGCTCTCCTCGCTCGTCGCCACTCTGGCCCCCTCCGTCCCGGGGAGTGGTCCGTCCCGTACGCCACGCTCCGTGCACCCGCGCCATACGGGCCCAACGTACCGCCGCGGCCGCCTTCCGACCCCGGCAGCCGCACCCGTTCAGGGGCGTACGAGCAGCTGGAAGTCGAACGTGTAGCGCGCGGCGCGGTAGACGTGGGTCCCGTACTCTACGGCCCGCCCGGTGTCGTCGTAGGCCGTGCGGCACATGGTGAGCAGCGCGGCCCCCTCCGGCTCGTCGAGCAGGGTCCCCTCGTCGGCGGTGGCGCAGCGGGCGCCCACGGTCTGGTGGGCGCTGTGCAGGGTGATTCCGGCGGCCCGCATCATCCGGTAGAGGCCGGTCTCCTCAAGCCGTTCGGTGTCCAGGTCGAGGAGCGTGGCGGGCAGGTAGTTGGACAGGTGGGCCACGGGTTCGCCGTGGGTGGAGCGCAGCCTTTCGAGCACGATGACGTCCCGGCCCTCGGGGATGCCGAGGGCCGCGGCGACCTCCGGCGAGGCCGACTCGATCTCGTTGCGCAGCACCCGGGTGGCGGGGCTCTGCCCGGCGGCCGCCAGGTCGTCGTAGAGGCTGCTCAGTTCCAGCGAGCGCCTGACCTGGCTGTGCACCACCTGGGTGCCGATGCCCCGGCGGCGCACCAGCAGGCCCTTGTCCACCAGGGACTGGATGGCCTGGCGGACGGTCGGCCGGGACAGGCCGAGCCGGGCTGCGATGTCCACCTCGTTGCCCAGCAGGTTGCCCGGGGCGAGCGCCCCGTGCTCGATCGCGGACTCCAGTTGCTGGGCGAGCTGGTAGTAGAGCGGGATCGGGCTGCCCCGGTCCAGGGCGACCTCCAGGCTGTCGAACGCTGCGACGTTCCCCGGACGTGCGGTTTCGGTCTCTGCCACGGAGCCCCTCCCTTCACATGTCCGTCGGTACGTGGCTCTCGGTCTGGTCGTGCCGGTACCCCGGACGGCTTCGGTGAGGCCGTACCCGGGTCGGGCACGGCCTCCTTCGGGTGTGGCTTCCGTCAGGAGTTGCTGGGGAAGCCGAGGTTGATACCGCCGCCGTCGGCCGGATCGGGCCAGCGGGTGGTGATGACCTTGCCCTGGGTGTAGAAGGCGATGCCGTCGTTGCCGTAGATGTGGTGGTCCCCGAACAGGGAGTCCTTCCAGCCGCCGAACGAGTGGTAGCCGACGGGGACGGGGATCGGCACGTTGACGCCGACCATGCCGGCCTGGACCTCCAGCTGGAAGCGGCGGGCCGCGCCGCCGTCCCGGGTGAAGATCGCGGTGCCGTTGCCCCAGCGGGAGCTGTTGATCAGCGCGATGGCCTCGTCGTACGTCTCGGCGCGCACCACGCAGAGCACCGGACCGAAGATCTCGTCCTTGTACGCGTCCGCGGTGACCGGCACCCTGTCGAGGAGCGAGACGCCGATGAAGAAGCCGTCCTCGTGGCCCGGGACGGTGAAGCCGGTGCCGTCCACGACGACCTCGGCGCCCTGGGCGGCCGCGCCGGTCACGTACGAGGCGACCTTGTCGCGGTGCTCGCGGGTGATGAGCGGACCCATCTCGCTGGCCGCGTCGCTGCCGGGGCCGATCTTCAGGCCCTTGGCACGTTCGGCGATCTTGTCGACCAGCTCGTCGCCGGTGTCGCCGACCGCGACGACGACGGACACGGCCATGCAGCGCTCGCCGGCCGAGCCGTACGCGGCGTTGATGGCCTGGTCGGCGGCGAAGTCCAGGTCGGCGTCCGGGAGAACCAGCATGTGGTTCTTGGCGCCACCGAGGGCCTGTACGCGCTTGCCGTGCTCGATGCCCTTGAGCTGGATGTACTTGGCGATGGGCGTGGAGCCGACGAAGGAGACGGCCGTGATGTCGGGGTGCTCCAAGAGCCGGTCCACGGCGACCTTGTCGCCCTGCACGACGTTGAGCACGCCGTCGGGGAGGCCCGCCTCGGAGGCGAGTTCGGCCAGCCGGTAGGAGGCGGAAGGATCCTTCTCGCTCGGCTTCAGCACGAAGGTGTTGCCGCACGCGATGGCCAGCGGGAACATCCACATCGGCACCATGGCCGGGAAGTTGAACGGCGTGATGCCCGCGACGACACCGAGCGGCTGGCGGATCGCGGCCACGTCGACCCGGGTGGAGACCTGCGTGGACAGCTCGCCCTTCACCAACTGCGGTACGGAACAGGCGAGTTCGACGATCTCCATGCCCCGGGCGACCTCGCCGAGCGCGTCCGAGTGCACCTTGCCGTGCTCGGCGGTGATCAGCTCGGCGATCTCGTCGCGGTGCGCGTCGAGCAGCTCGCGGTACTTGAAGAGGACGGTCGTGCGCTTGGCCAGCGAGGCGGTCCCCCAGCTCTCGAAGGCGGCCTTCGCGGAGGCGACGGCGGCGTCCACCTCGTCCACGGAAGCGAACGGCACCTGCTTCTCCTGGGCGCCCGTGGCGGGGTTGTAGACGGGGCCGAAGCGGCCGGAGGCACCCTCGACGGGCTTCCCCCCGATCCAGTGGTTCATGTTCTTCATGGTGTGGATCCTTTTCGTGAGCTGAGGGAAGTCAGAGATGGCGGCGACGGTCGACGACGCGCTCGTCGTACCGCTCGCGGGCGCGGGAGGCGGCGTCGCGGGAGGCGACCTCGGCGACCGGCACGTCCCACCAGGCCTCGGCGGCGGGAGCGGTGGGCGTCGGGTCGGTCTCGACGTACACGCACGTCGGCCGGTCCGAGGCGCGGGCCGTGGCCAGGGCGTCGCGCAGTTCGCCGACGGTCTTGGCGCGCAGGACGTCCATGCCGAGGCTGGCGGCGTTGGCGGCCAGGTCCACGGGCAGCGGAGCGCCTGTGAAGGTGCCGTCGGCAGCCCGGTAGCGGTAGGCGGTGCCGAAGCGCTCGCCGCCCGTCTCCTCGGAGAGCCCGCCGATGGACGCGTACCCGTGGTTCTGGATCAGCACCAGGTTGACGGGCAGGCCCTCCTGGACGGCGGTGACGATCTCCGTGGGCATCATCAGGTACGTGCCGTCGCCCACCAGTGACCAGACGGCGGTGCCGGGGGCGGCCTGCTGGACGCCGATGCCCGCCGGGATCTCGTAGCCCATGCAGGAGTAGCCGTACTCCAGGTGGTACTGGCGCGGGCTGCGCGCACGCCACAGCTTGTGCAGGTCGCCGGGGAGCGAGCCGGCCGCGTTGATGACGACGTCGTCGTCTCCGACCACGGCGTCCAGGGCGCCCAGCACCTGGGTCTGGGTGGGCACCGCGTGTTCGTCGTCCGCCCGGTAGACGGCGTCCACGACCACCTCCCAGCGCTCCTTGCCCGCGCGGTACTCGGCCTCGTACGCCTCGTCCACGCGGTGGCCGGACAGCGCCCCGGTGAGGGCCTCCAGACCGGCGCGGGCGTCGGCGACCAGGGTCCGGGCGCTCAGCTTGTGCGCGTCGAAGGCGGCCACGTTGAGGTTCACGAACCGCACGCCCGGCTCCTGGAAGAGCGTGGCGGAGGCGGTGGTGAAGTCGGTGTAGCGGGTTCCTACGCCGATGACCAGGTCCGCGGTTCGGGCCAGTTCGTCGGCGACGGCGGTGCCGGTGTGGCCGACGCCCCCGAGGTCCGCCGGGTGGTCGTACCGCAGGGAGCCCTTGCCGGCCTGGGTGGACGCGACCGGGATGCCGGTGGCCTCCACGAACGCCTTGAGGGCCGGCTCGGCCTCGCTGTGGTGGATGCCGCCGCCCGCGACGATCAGGGGGCGCCGGGCGCCGCGTACGGCTTCCACCGCGGCCGCGAGTTCGGCCGGTTCGGGCGCCGGGCGGCGTACGTGCCAGATCCGGTCGGCGAAGAACTCCTCGGGCCAGTCGTACGCCTCGGCCTGTACGTCCTGCGGCAGGGCGAGGGTGACGGCGCCGGTCTCGACCGGGTCTGCGAGCACGCGCATCGCGTTCAGGGCGGAGGGGATCAGCGCCTCGGGGCGGGTGATCCGGTCGAAGTACCGGGAGACCGGACGCAGCGTGTCGTTGACCGACAGGTCCGCCTCGACGGGGTGCTCCAGCTGCTGGAGCAGCGGGTCGGCGGCGCGCGTCGCGAAGTAGTCGCCGGGCAGGAGCAGCACCGGGAGGCGGTTGACCGTGGCCAGGGCGGCGCCGGTGACCAGGTTGGTCGCGCCGGGTCCGATGGAGGTCGTGACCGCCTGCGCGGAGAGCCGGTTCAGCTGGCGGGCGTGGCCGACGGCGGCGTGCACCATGGCCTGTTCGTTGCGGCCCTGGTGGAACGGCATGGTGTCCTCGCCGGCCTCCAGGAGCGCCTGGCCGATCCCGGCAACGTTGCCATGGCCGAAGATCCCCCAGGTACCGGCGATCAGCCGGTGCCGTACGCCGTCGCGTTCGGTGTACTGCGCGGCCAGGAAACGCACCAGAGCCTGGGCGACGGTCAGGCGAAGGGTGGAGCGGCTCATCGGTTCCTCACTGGGGGGCGGTGGGTCGGGTCAGCCGGGGGTCGACGGGCTGGCTCGGCCAGGTGTCGCGGATCCAGGCGTGGTCGGGGTGGTCGCAGATCAGCCAGGCCCGGTCGGCGCCGGGACCCGCCATGACGTTGAGGTAGTACATGTCGTGTCCGGGCGCGGCGATGGAGGGGCCGTGCCAGCCGTCCGGGATCAGGACGACGTCGCCGCCGCGCACCTCGGCGAGCACGTCGGTGCCGCTTCCGTGGCCGGACGGCGAGACCCGCTGGTAGCCGAGGCCGGGCGTGCCCTCGTGGTCGGCGATCTCGAAGTAGTAGATCTCCTCCAGCTCCGACTCCTCGCCGGGCCGGTTCTCGTCGTGCTTGTGCGGCGGGTACGAGGACCAGTTGCCGCCCGGGGTGATCACCTCGACCGCGATGAGCTTGTCGCACTCGAAGACCCCGGCCGCGCCGAAGTTGTGGACCCTGCGCGAGCAGTTGCCGGTGCCGCGCAGCTCGACCGGGACGGACTCGGCGGGCCCGTGGCGGGCCGGCAGGCGCCGGGAACAGCGGGCCCCGGTGAGCGCGAAGCGCCCGCCGTCGGCCGAGGTGAGCGTCGCGGTCGCGTCGCGCGGAACGTAGACGAAGTCGCTGACGCCGCTGAACACGCTCGCGCGGCCGCGCAGTTCGAACTCGTCGCGGCCGAAGTCGTCGCCGACCGTGACGGTGCAGCCGCCGCCGAGCGAGGTCACGATCCACTCGCTGTCCCCGGCGGTGAACAAGTGCGTGCCGCCGGGCGCCAGTTCGAGGACGCGGAGGCTGGAGTGGTCCCAGCCGGCGCTCTCCGGGGTGACGTCCACGGCGTACGGGCCGCTCGCGGCCTTGCCCGCGGGCAGGTGGTGTGCGCTGGTCATGAAAAGTGGGTCCTTCCGGTCAGAGCAGGCCGACCGCGGTGTCCACCGCGGTCTCCACACTGCCCTCGGCGGGATAGAGCAGGGACCGGCCGACGACCAGGCCCTGGACGGTGGGCAGTCGCAGGGCCTTGCGCCATCTCTCGTACGCGCCCTCCTGGTCCCTGCCGACCTCGCCGCCGAGCAGGACGGCGGGCAGGGTCGAGGTCTCCAGTACGGCGGCCATGTCGTCCGGGTCGCTGGTGACGGGCAGTTTCAGCCAGGTGTACGCGGAGGTGCCGCCGAGCCCGGAGGCGATGGCGATGGAGCGGGTGACGGCCTCGGCGGTGAGGTCGTTGCGGACCGTTCCCTCGACGCGGCGGGAGATGAACGGCTCGACGAACACGGGAAGCCGGTGCGCGGCCATGTCGTCGATCGCGCGGGCGGTCGACTCCAGGGTGGTCAGCGAGCCGGGGTCGTCGTAGTCGATGCGCAGCAGCAGCTTGCCCGCGTCGAAGTTCAGCCGGGCCATGTCCTCGGCGCGGTGCCCGGTGAACCGGTCGTCCATCTCGAAGACGGCACCGGCCAGGCCGCCGCGGTTCATGGAGCCCATGACGACCTTGTTCTCCAGCGCGCCGAGCAGGAGCAGGTCGTCCAGGATGTCGGCGGTGGCGAGCACCCCGTCCACGCCCGGCCGCGACAGCGCGATGCACAGGCGCTCCAGCAGGTCGGCGCGGTTGGCCATCGCCAGCCTGCGATCGCCGACTCCGAGCGCGCCGCGTGCCGGATGGTCGGCCGCCACGATCATGAGGCGGCCGCTGTCGCCGACGAGGGGACGCCGGGTCCGGCGGGCGGCCGCTTCGGCCACCGCCTCCGGGTGCCGGGCGCGCACCCTGACGAGGTCGGGGATGGTGATGCTCAAGGGTTTGGCTCCGTTCAGGGGGTGGCGGCGTCAGCCGCGGGAGGCGACGAGATCCTCGACCTCGGCGGCGGTCGGCATCGCGGAGGAGCAGGCGAGGCGGGAGGCGACCAGGGCTCCGGCCGCGTTGGCGTACCGCATCGTCTTCTCCAGCTCCCAGCCGGCCAGCAGCCCGTGGCAGAGCGAGCCGCCGAACGCGTCGCCCGCGCCGAGGCCGTTGACCACCTCGACCGGCACGGGCGGCACTTCCGCGGTGGTGCCGTCGCGGTGGACGGCGAGGACGCCCTTGGGGCCCTGCTTGACGACGGCCAGTTCCACGCCCGCTTCGAGGAGTGCCTCGGCGCAGGCGCGCGGCTCGCGGACGCCGGTGGCGACCTCGCACTCCTCGAGGTTCCCGACGGCGACCGTGACATGCCGCAGGGCTTCGGCGTAGTACGGGCGGGCCTCGGCCGGGTTCTTCCAGAACATGGGGCGCCAGTCGAGGTCGAAGACGGTGGTGCCGGCCTTGTCGCGCGCCTTGAGGGCCGCGAGTGTGGCGGAACGGCTGGGTTCCTCGCTCAGACCTGTGCCGGTGATCCAGAAGATCTTCGCGGCCCGGACGGCGAAGAAGTCCAGCTCGTCGGTGCGGATCTCCAGGTCGGGCGCCTTGGGCTGCCGGTAGAAGTACAGCGGGAAGTTGTCGGGCGGGAAGATCTCACAGAACGTGACCGGCGTCGGGTACGCCTCGACAGGGGTGACCCACCGGTCGTCGACCCCGAACTCCTTGAGAGCCTGGTGCAGATAGGCTCCGAAGGGATCATCGCCGGTTCGGGTGACGATCGCCGTGGAACGGCCGAGACGGGCCGCGGCGACCGCCACGTTGGCCGCCGAGCCACCGAGGAATTTACCGAAGGTTTCGACCCGCGCGAGCGGCACTCCGGTCTGCAGAGGGTAGAGATCGACCCCGATGCGACCCATGGTGATCAGGTCGAAGGACTCGGTCATACGCGTCGCTCCTCGTGCTGGCTGCGGGCTCCCGGGGGTGCGGGATGCAGGGGACCGGTGTGTCCTAGGTGTAAGACCGAGGCCGAGCCATGTCAAGACTTTGTACTTACATTCTCACGTGATCGTGAAATGATGTCTTAACAAAGTATTGACAGGGGGGTCTGTCAGGGACTTACATCCCCTCCCAACAGCACAGCCGAGTTTGTCGGTACGTGGCCCTGCGGTCTCCTTCCGTACGGGCCGAAGGACCGGGCACCCCGCCCGGACCGCTGCCCCTGCTCCCTTTCCCCTGTCGCACAGTGAGGTGCCGGAAAGATGGACCGCACGTCTCGCCCCCGTTCCCGCAGATTCGCCCTCGTCGCCGCGGCCGCCGCGGCGGCCCTGATAGTCACCGGCTGTTCCAGCGACTCCGGCGGCAAGAAGGCCGAGGAGGACACGGGCAACTCGTCTGCCGGCAAGGCCGACACCCCCCGTATGAAGGTCGCGATGATCACCCACGCGGCCCCCGGCGACACCTTCTGGGACCTCATCCGCAAGGGTGCGGAGGCCGCCGCGGCCAAGGACAACGTCGAGTTGGTCTACTCCAACAACCCGGACTCGGCCAAGCAGGCCAACCTTGTCCAGAACGCGATCGACCAGAAGGTCGACGGCATCGCGGTCACCCTGGCCAAGCCCGACGCCATGAAGTCCGTCGTTGCCAAGGCGGAGAAGGCCGGCATCCCGGTCGTCGGCCTCAACGGAGGCATCGACGACTGGAAGGAGCAGGGCCTGCTGGAGTACTTCGGCCAGGACGAGTCCGTTGCCGGTGAGGCCTTCGGCGAGAAGCTCAACGAACTCGGCGCCAAGAACAACATCTGCGTCATCCAGGAGCAGGGCCACGTCGCTCTCGAGGCTCGCTGCGCGGGCGTCAAGAAGACGTTCAAGGGCAAGACCACGAACCTCTACGTGAACGGCACGAACATGCCGTCCGTGAAGTCGACGATCACCGCCAAGCTCAAGCAGGACAGCTCGGTCGACTACGTGGTCACGCTCGGCGCCCCGTTCGCGCTGACCGCCGTCCAGTCCGTGAGTGACGCGGGCAGCAAGGCGAAGGTCGCGACCTTCGACCTGAACAAGGAGATGGTCAGCGCCATCGAGGACGGTGACGTCGAGTTCGCCGTCGACCAGCAGCCGTACCTGCAGGGCTACCTCTCGGTGGACGCCCTGTGGCTGTACAAGACCAACGGCAACTTCAGTGGCGGTGGCCAGGAGCCGGTGCTCACCGGCCCGGCGTTCGTCGACAAGTCCAACGTCGAAACCATCGCGAAGTTCGCCGCGAAGGGCACTCGGTGATCCCCATGTCCCAGGCAACGGCACCGGCGACGAGTCCCTCGTCGCCGGCTCCGCCGGCCGCCCCCAAGGACGGCCGGACCTCGGAACGGTCCCTGGCCCGCCGACTGGCGGCCCGTCCCGAGATCGGCGCGCTCATCGCGGCGATCGCCGTGTACGTCTTCTTCTTCGCGGTCGCCTCCCCCTTCCGCGAGGCCAGTTCCCTGGCCAACGTGCTCTACGAGTCCTCCGTCATGGGCATCATGGCCCTCCCGGTGGCACTCCTCATGATCGGCGGAGAGTTCGACCTGTCCGCCGGCGTCGCGGTCACCACCTCCGCACTCACCGCCAGCATGTGGAGCTTCCAGCTCTCCATGAACGTATGGACCGGCGTCATCGTGGCCCTCGTCGTCGCCCTGGCGATCGGCGCGTTCAACGGCTACATGCTCGTACGTACCGGGCTGCCGTCGTTCCTGATCACGCTGGGTTCGTTTCTGATCCTGCAGGGCGCCAACCTCGCCATCACGAAGATCTTCACCGGGAACGTCGCCACCGACTCGATCAGTGACATGGACGGGTTCGACCAGGCCAAGAAGGTCTTCGCCTCCGAGATCAGCATCGGCGGCGTCGACGTCAAGATCACCGTCTTCTACTGGCTGGTCTTCGCCGCCGCCGCGACCTGGCTGCTGCTGCGCACCAAGTTCGGCAACTGGATCTTCGCCACCGGCGGCAACAAGGAATCCGCCCGCGCGGTCGGCGTCCCCGTCACCTTCACCAAGATCGCCCTGTTCATGGGCGTCGGCGCCGGCGCCTGGTTCGTCGGCATGCACATCCTGTTCTCGTTCAACACCGTCCAGTCCGGCGAGGGCGTCGGCAACGAATTCCTCTACATCATCGCCGCGGTCATCGGCGGCTGCCTCCTCACCGGCGGCTACGGCTCCGCCATCGGCCCCGTCATCGGCGCCTTCATCTTCGGCATGGTCTCCCAGGGCATCGTCTACGCCAACTGGAACCCCGACTGGTTCAAGGCCTTCCTCGGCGTCATGCTCCTGCTCGCCGCCCTCGTCAATCTGTGGGTCCGCCGCCAGGCCACCCGGAGGTAAAGCCCATGACCGACCACACCACCTCCCCCAACGGCGCCACGGTCAAGGACAAGCCCGACACCGCCGCCGAGCCGATCGTCGAGCTGAAGGGCGCGGGCAAGGCCTACGGCAACGTCCGCGCCCTGCACACCGTCGACCTGGCGGTATACCCCAGCCAGGTCACCTGCGTGCTGGGCGACAACGGCGCCGGCAAGTCCACCCTCATCAAAATCATCTCCGGACTGCACCAGCACACCGAGGGCGAATTCCTCATCGACGGCACACCGGTGCACCTCAGCACCCCGCGTGAAGCCCTCGACAAGGGCATCGCCACCGTCTACCAGGACCTCGCCACCGTGCCGCTGATGCCGGTGTGGCGGAACTTCTTCCTCGGCTCCGAGATGACCAAAGGCCCCTGGCCCGTCCGCCGCCTGGACATCGCGAAGATGAAAGCAACCGCCGACCAGGAACTGCGCAACATGGGCATCATCCTCGACGACCTCGACCAGCCCATCGGCACCCTCTCCGGCGGCCAGCGCCAGTCCGTGGCCATCGCCCGCGCCGTCTACTTCGGCGCCCGCGTCCTCATCCTCGACGAACCCACCGCAGCCCTCGGCGTCAAACAGTCCGGCGTCGTCCTGAAGTACATCGCCGCCGCCCGCGACCGCGGCCTGGGCGTCATCTTCATCACCCACAACCCCCACCACGCCTACATGGTCGGCGACCACTTCAGCGTCCTGCGCCTGGGCACCATGGAACTCTCCGCCGCCCGCGCCGACGTCAGCCTCGAAGAACTCACCAACCACATGGCCGGCGGCGCCGAACTCGCCGCACTCAAACACGAACTGGCCCAGGTCCGCGGCGTCGACGTCGAAGAACTCCCCGAAGCCGAAGACCTCAAGGCACCCACCACCGCCTCCTCCTCGGAAGGAAAGGCCTCCTGATGGCCAACGCGCTCGACCGCATCCGCGTCGGCTCCGCGCCGGACTCGTGGGGCGTCTGGTTCCCCGACGACCCCCAGCAGGTGCCCTGGGAACGCTTCCTGGACGAGGTCTCCGAGGCCGGTTACTCCTGGATCGAGCTCGGCCCGTACGGCTATCTGCCGACCGACCCGGCCAAGCTCACCGACGAGGTGAACAAGCGGGATCTCAAGGTGTCGGCCGGTACGGTCTTCACCGCGCTGCACCGCGGCCCCGACGTCTGGGACGCCACCTGGGAGCACGTCAGCCAGGTCGCCGAGCTGACCCGGGCGATGGGCGCCAAGCACCTGGTGGTCATTCCGTCCTTCTGGCGGGACGACAAGACCGCCGCGCTGATCGAGCCGCCGGAGCTGACGGTCCGCCAGTGGTCCCACCTCGCCAAGGGCATGGAGCGTCTCGGCCACGAGGTGAAGGAGCGCTTCGGTCTCGACATCGTCGTGCACCCGCACGCCGACACGCACATCGACACCGAGGAGCACGTCGAGCGCTTCCTCGACTCGACGGACTCCGGCCTGGTCAGCCTCTGCCTGGACACCGGGCACTACGCCTACTGCGGCGGCGACAACGTCAAGCTGATCGAGACGTACGGCGAGCGCATCGGGTATCTGCACCTCAAGCAGGTCGACCCGGAGATCCTCGCCGACGTCGTCAAGAACGAGGTCCCGTTCGGCCCCGCCGTCCAGCGCGGTGTGATGTGCGAGCCCCCGGCCGGCGTGCCCGCCCTGGAGCCGGTGCTGGACGCCGCGCAGCGCCTCGGTGTCGACCTGTTCGCCATCGTCGAGCAGGACATGTACCCCTGTCCGCCGGACAAGCCCCTGCCCATCGCGGTGCGCACCCGCCAGTTCCTGCGCTCCTGCGGCGCCTGAGAAGGGATCTACCGACCATGGCTCAGCGCGGAACGCTCGGCGTGGCCGTCATCGGCACCGGAAAGATGGGGGCCGATCATGTGCGCCGTCTCGCCGAAGTGACCAACGGGGCACGCGTCGCCGCGGTCGTGGACGTCGACGCGGAACGGGTCAAGCGGATCGCCGACGGTATCGAGGGCTGCACGGCCCACACCGACGCGGCCGCCGCGATGGCCGCGGACGGTGTCGACGCCGTACTGATCGCCTCCCCCGGCCCCGCCCACGAGGCGGCGCTGCTCACCGCCTTCGAGCACGACCTGCCCGTCCTGTGCGAGAAGCCGCTCACCCCGGGCTCGGCCTCGGCGCTGAGGGTCCTGGAGGCCGAGCAGAAGGTCGGGCACCGCCTGGTGCAGGTGGGCTTCATGCGCCGGTACGACACCGAGTACGCGAAGCTCAAGGCGCTGCTGAACACCGGGCAGCTGGGCCGGCCAATGATGCTGCACAACCGGCACCGCAACGTCGCGACCCCGCCGGGCTTCACCAGCGAGATGCTCATCAACGACTCCGTCGTGCACGAGATGGACATCACTCGCTGGCTGCTCGGCCAGGAGATCACCGCGGTCACCGTGCTGAAGCCGACACCGTCGGGCAACGCCCCGGAGGGCCTGCAGGATCCGCAGTTCGTCCTGTTCGAGACCGACGGCGGCGCGGTCGTGGACGTCGAGATCAACGTCAACTGCGGCTTCGGGTACCAGGTGCAGGCCGAGGTGGTCTGCGAACGCGGCACGGCCCGCATCGGTGACGGCCACGCCCTGGTCACCAACCAGGCGGGCCGTTGGGGCGGAACCATCGCCCAGGACTTCGTGGAGCGCTTCGAGGACGCGTACGACCGCCAGGTGCAGGCCTGGGTCGACGCCACCCGCCGCGGCGAGGTCACCGGGCCCAGCGCCTGGGACGGCTATGCCACGGCCGCGGTCTGCGAGGCGGGCGTCCGTGCCCAGACCGAGGGCGGCCGGATCGAGGTCGAACTCGTCGAGCGCCCGGCCTTCTACAGCTGACCAAGCCGGAAAAACTCCCGGAGGGTGGCCCCGCACGACGGGTCCACCCTCCCGGCGGTCACAAGCGAGACAGCTCGTACGCCCCAGCCCAGCCCCCGTACGCACGCGTGCGGATCCGGGGCCCTCAACGGCCGACGGTGACGCCCCGGGCAGTTCCTCAGCCGTTGGGCCGCAGGGTCCAGATGACCGTCATCTCGCCGGTCACGGCACCGTCCTCGCGCTGGATGGCGACGGCCACGGGGAACTCCGGCCGCTCCCCCGCGTCGAGTTCGGCGACGACGTCCTCGACGGAGCGCCCCAGCGTGGCGGTGGCGGTCACCGGTCCCCTGGCCAGCTTCTTGAACGC
Organism: Streptomyces sp. NBC_00258; assembly: GCF_036182465.1. Lineage (NCBI taxonomy): Bacteria > Bacillati > Actinomycetota > Actinomycetes > Kitasatosporales > Streptomycetaceae > Streptomyces > Streptomyces sp. NBC_00258. Next base: position 9,857,274 of record NZ_CP108081.1, on the reverse strand, counting down.
GATCTCGGCGGTCACGGGCAGCGGCACGGCCCGCGCGAGCTGGTCCCCGAACGCGGCCAGCACGACCGCGCCGCTCGCCGACTCCCCCAGCGTGAACATCGCCCCGGCATGCGGCCCGCCCACGTGGTTGTGGTACTCGCTCTGGTCGGGCAGCGCGAGGACGGCCTTCTCCGGAGTGGTCTCGAGGTACTCCAGCTTCAGGGTCCGCACCATCGGAACCGTGGCGGCGAGCATCTCGCCGATCGACATCTGGTCTGCGCTCATGGCGGGCATGTTACCCGCGAGTAGCCAGCCGTGACCAGTGGCGAAAAGTGATCGCCGGGAACACCCCGGAACTCGCCCACAGGGCGCGAACATTCGCGTTCGAGAATTCCGGCGGGGCTTCGTTCGTACGGTACGTCTCCATAAGGACCCATCTGGGCCCTGATCCGGTACGTCCCTGACGAAGGGCGGTGACCCAACCGTGTCCGGGACGGCACTAGGGTTACTGCCCATGTGGCCAGGAAACCAGCCGCCCGGGGGCGAGCAGAACCCGCAGGACCAGAACCAGAACCCGTACCAGCAGCCGGGGTACCAGCAGCCGAATCCGTATCAGCAACCCGGATTCCAGCAGACCGGACCCCAGACGCCGAACCCGTACACGCAGCCGGGGCAGCCCGGTTGGAGTGCGCCCGGTGTGCCGCAGACTCCGCAGCCGCCGCAGGGCGGCGGTGACGGGAACGGGAACAGGACGAAGCTCGTCGCGATCGTGGCGGCCACGGCCGTCGTCATCGCGGCCGGCGTCACGGGCTTCCTGGTCCTGGGCGGCGACAAGGACGACGAGGCCGACGGCGGCAAGGACGGCAAGACGAAGCAGTCACCGTCTGCGAGCGCGTCGAAGGACCCGAGCGCCTCCCCGTCCACCGGCGAGGACAACCCGCGCGGCACCGACGGCGAGAAGGCGACCATCGCGGGCTGGAAGGTCGTCATCAACCCCCGCTTCGGCACGATGTTCGACGTCCCCGCCGACTGGGAGATCGAGAGCACCGACACCAGCGTGGGCTTCGAGTGGGAGGAGAAGGGCAAGACCGACCGCACCACGGTCACCGCCCCCGCCTACCTCAAGTCCAAGTGGTGCACCACGGACAGCGACAAGGACGGCCGCGACGAGGACACCGCGCTGGCCACCGCCGGAACGCGCGGCGAGAACGGCGCCAAGGACTCGGCCGAGGCTGCCGAGACCCGTGTCCCGTGGTGGATCTTCGGCGGCTACACGCAGCCGGACAAGAAGAGCGTGAAGTGGGACCCGGCGAAGTCGTACACCACGAAGTCGGGCCTCAAGGGCAGCATCGCCACCGCGTACTCGAAGAACACGCCGCAGAACGGCAAGTGCGACAGCGAGGGCAAGGCCATCACCTTCGCGTTCAAGAACAGCGCGGGCGACTTCGTCACCTGGAACCTGTACGGCGCCAAGGGCGTCGGTGACGAGATCCCCGAGGCGACCGTCCAGAAGATCCTGAGCACCGTGCGCCTGACCAAGGACGCGCCCACGGACACGTGACGTCCGACGCGCCGTAGCCGGAGCGGACCGACCGGGCTGAGCAGGCCGAGCAGGCGGGCGGAAGAGGCCGAGAAGTCGTTTGGCAAGCCGGTCCCGCGGCGGAGATAGTCGCCGGGTGAGCCCCGTCGGAGACTCCCCCGCCCGCCTGCGCCGCCCTTCGTGGGCGGGCCGCAACTACGCCCTGCTGACCGCCGCCGCGGTGGTGACGAACCTTGGCAGTCAAGGAGCGTTGATCGCGGCGGCGTTCGCCGTCCTGGACGAGGGCGGCGACGGCGGCGACGTGGGTCTGGTGGCAGCGGCCCGCACCCTCCCGCTGGTGCTCTTCCTGCTGATCGGCGGCGCGGTCGCGGACCGGCTCCCCCGGCACCGCGTGATGGTCGCGGCCAACACGCTCAACTGCCTCTCCCAGGCGGCCTTCGCGGCACTCGTCATCGCGGGCGAACCCCAGCTCTGGCAGATGATGCTGCTGACCGCGCTCGGCGGCACGGGCCACGCGTTCTTCAGCCCGGCCGCCGAGGGCATGCTGCTCTCCTCCGTCAGCGGCCGGCAGGCCGGCCGCGCCTTCGCGCTGTTCCGCCTCGCGATGCACGGCGCGGGCCTCGGCGGGGCCGCGCTGGGCGGTGCCATGGTCGCCGTGGTCGGCCCCGGCTGGGTGCTCGCCGTGGACGCGCTGGCGTTCGCGGTCGCGGGCGCCCTGCGCGCCTTCCTCGACGTGAGCCACATCCCGTCCCGCGGCCCCGGCGGCGGAATGCTCACCGACCTCCGCGACGGCTGGCGGGAGGTCATCGGCAGGCCCTGGCTGTGGTCGATCGTCGCCCAGTTCTCCGTCGTGGTGGCCGTCGTCGGCGCGGCCGAGGCGGTGTACGGCCCCCTCGTCGCCCGGGACAGCCTCGGCGGCGCGGCACCGTGGGGCCTGGCCCTCGCCGCGTTCGGCGCGGGCACCGTCGGCGGCGCCCTCCTGATGATGCGCTGGAAGCCACGCAGACTCCTCCTCGCCGGCACCCTCTGTGTCTTCCCCCTCGCCCTCCCGTCGGCCGCACTCGCCGTACCGTTCCCGGTCGGCCCCCTGTGCGCCGTGATGTTCGTGACCGGCGCGGCGATCGAGGTCTTCGGCGTCTCGTGGATGACCGCGCTCCACCAGGAGATCCCCGAGGACAAGTTCTCCCGCGTCTCGGCGTACGACTGGTTCGGCTCGATCGCCATGGTGCCGCTCGCCACGGCGCTCGCGGGCCCGGCGGAGTCCGCATTCGGGCGTTCGGCGTCCCTCTGGGGCTGCGCGGTCCTGGTCGTCGTGGTGACGGCGGCGGTGCTGTGCGTTCCCGACGTACGGAATCTGACGCGTCGTACGAAGGAAGTGGCCCAGGGAGTACCGGCGAAGAGCGAGCCGGCGCACTCCGACGGCTGATCCTGAGCCGACCGCCGACCGCCGACCGCCGACCGCCGCGAGACGCACGACGCACGTATCGGATCGGTCCTCGGGCGGTTTCGGTTCTCAGCCGATGCTGAACGACCCGTCGGGCGGCTCCGGCGACGGCACCGCGTCCTCGTCCCGTACGGGCCGCGCGTCGCCCACGAAGACCCGCAGTGTGTCCCCGTACTCGACCCGGGCCGGAAAGGCGTCGGCGGCCGTGCGGCGGGTGAGGGCGGGGGTGTCGAGCGGGCGGTGCGAGGCGACGAGGACCGCGTTGCCGAAGCGGCGGCCACGCAGCACGCCCGGCTCGGCGATCAGCGCCAACTCGTCGAAGACCGTGGAGAACGTGGCGAGTTGGGAGCGCAGAAAGGCGAAGGGCGTGGCGTCGGCGAGATTGGCCAGGTACACGCCGTCGGCACGCAGGACCCGTTCGGCCTCGCGGGCGTACGCCACCGAGGTCAGGTGCGCGGGGACCCGCGAACCGCCGAAGACGTCGGCGATCAGGACGTCGGCGGAGTCGGCGGGGGCTGATTCGAGCCAGGTCCGGGCGTCCGCGCCGTGCACGGTGATGCCCGCGTCGTCGGGGACGGGCAGATGCTCGACGACGAGGTCCAGCAGCCCGCTGTCGGCCTCGACCACGTGCTGCCGGGACCCCGGCCGGGTCGCCGCGAGGTACCGGGGAAGGGTGAGCGCGCCCCCGCCGAGGTGCAGTACGTCCAGCGCCCGCCCCGGTTCCGGGAGGGTGTCCAGGACGTGCCCCAGCCGTCGCGCGTACTCGAACTCCAGGTGCGTCGGCGCGTCGAGATCCACGTACGACTGCGGTGCTCCGTCGACGGTCAGGAGCCAGGCCCGCTTCCGGTCGACGTCCGGCATCAGCTTGGCGGTCCCGTGATCCACGGCTCGCGTCACGGGTATCGGCTCGTCCACGGGTCCATTGTGCCCGTACGGGCACGACGGGGCCGGGCTCCGGCAAGATCCCCGCCCGGCGCCACCTCGCCCCGCGTCACTCGCCTCACACGCCGATCGCTCCGTCGATGCGCTCGCGGAGCAGGTCGGCGTGGCCGTTGTGGCGGGCGTACTCCTCGATCATGTGGATGAGGACCCAGCGCAGCGACACCGGCCCGCGCCAGGGGTCCTCGCCCGCCAGGTCGAGGCCGGACGCGTCGGCGACGAAGCCGTCGGAGAAGGCCACTTCGGCGCGCCAAGCCCGCCAGGCCTCGGCGATCACGGCGGGGTCGGCGGACGCGCCGTCGAAGTCGTCGTCCGGGCACGCCTCCGAGGAGAACAGCGCGGGCGCGTCCTGCCGGGCCAGTGCCCGCCGGAACCAGCGGCGCTCCATGTCGGCGAGATGCCGGACGAGACCGAGCAGCGAGAGGGTGGAGGGCTCCACGGACCGCCGGGCCAACTCACCTGTCAGACCTGCGCACTTCATCTCCAGTGTCGCCCGCTGGGCGCCCAGGATGTCGACGAGGAGCGTGCGTTCGTCGGCGGTGGCGGAGGTGCTGAATCGACGGTCGTCGTCCTCGGCGGCGGCGAAAATCTCGGCTCTTCGGCGGGGCTGCTGGGTCGTCATGGTCCCCATCCTCGGCCGAGGCCCGGCACGGGCGCACGCGCGTTTCGGTGACGCGCGCGTGCCTGCGGACACGCGAGTGCCCGCCTCCCGTACGGAACGAGAGGCGGGCACTCACGCCGGTCGCGCCGGAGATCAGCCGACGACCGCGGTCACCGTCCCCGCGCCGACCGTGCGGCCGCCCTCGCGGATCGCGAAGCCGAGTCCCGGCTCCAGCGGCACGTCACGCCCCAGCTCGACCGTCATGGTGACGGTGTCGCCGGGCCGCGCGACCGCCCGCTCGCCGAGGTCGACATCGCCGACGACGTCCGCGGTGCGGATGTAGAACTGCGGCCGGTATCCGGTGGACACCGGTGTCGTACGACCGCCCTCGCGCGCCGACAGGACGTACACCTGCGCCGAGAAGCGACGACTCGGTACGACGCTGTCGGGCGCCGCGACGATGTGCCCGCGGCGAACCGCGTCACGGGGGACGCCGCGCAGCAGCAACGCCACGTTGTCGCCGGCCTGCGCCTCGTCCATGGGCTTGCCGAAGGTCTCCAGGCCGGTGACCACCGTGTCCACGGCGGCGCCGAGCACTTCGACACGGTCGCCCACGCGGACGGTGCCGCGCTCGACGGCTCCCGTGACGACCGTGCCCCGGCCGGTGATGGTGAGCACGTTCTCCACCGGCAACAGGAACGGAGCGTCCAAGTACCGCTCGGGCATGGGCACATACGTGTCCACGGCGTCGAGCAGCGCGCCGATCGCCTCGGTCCACCGGGGGTCGCCCTCCAGCGCCCTGAGTCCGGAGACGCGTACGACCGGTACGGAGTCGCCCCCGTAGCCGTGCGCGGAGAGCAACTCGCGCACCTCCAGCTCCACGAGGTCGGTGAGCTCCTCGTCCCCCGCGTCGGCCTTGTTGAGCGCGACCACGATGTGGTTCACACCCACCTGCCGGGCGAGCAGCACGTGTTCGGCGGTCTGCGGCATGATCCCGTCGAGCGCGGAGACGACGAGGATCGCCCCGTCGAGCTGCGCGGCCCCGGTGACCATGTTCTTGACGTAGTCGGCGTGGCCCGGCATGTCCACGTGCGCGTAGTGCCGGGTGTCGGTCTCGTACTCGACGTGCGCGATGTTGATGGTGATGCCCCGCGCGGCCTCCTCCGGAGCGCGGTCGATCCGGTCGAAGGGAACGAACGTGCCGGAGCCGCGCTCGGCGAGGACCTTGGTGATGGCGGCGGTCAGGGTGGTCTTGCCGTGGTCGACATGACCCATGGTGCCGATGTTCAGATGCGGTTTGGTGCGCACGTAAGCCGTCTTGGGCATGGCAGTACCTCGAAGCCTCTTCGGTGTCAGCTGAGCTGAGTGATGGCCCCGGCGTCAGAGCGGCCGGGACAGGGACCCCAAGGACTTGCCGACCCTCCCCCTGCGGGGTCCGCCGGACGATCCGGGAAGGGTCAGCTTCGGGCGCCGTCTGCGGCGGCCAAGGTGATCAGGACGGCAGCCTTCGGCGCATCCGCGACTGCGGATGCTGCGAGGTGGAAGGCGTACCGGAACATGAGGAGATCATCGCCGACGCGGATGGCCTCGTCGAATGGTTTTTCGCGGCCACGAGACGCGGAGAGTCGGGTGTTTCCGCTGGTGTGGGAGGTGCCGATGTTCTGGTGTGTGGGCTGCGGTTGTTCCGGTGGGTCAGGGGCCGACGTTCTTGAGCGCCTCGCGCACGGACAGCGGGGAGAGCCGGTCCCGCTCGCCGGCTACGAAGTCCCGTACCGCCCGCGGGTCCGTCTTGGCGTACTCGCGCAGACACCAGCCGATCGCTTTGCGGATGAAGAAGTCCGGGTGCCCGGACTGACGGACGCAGTACCCGAAGAGGCGTTCGGTGTCGGTGGCGTCCTTGTAGCGGAGCTGGTGGAGGAGGGCGGTCCGGGCGACCCACAGATCGTCGTCCTCGATCCACCTGTCCATGTCGGTCCTCAGCTTCGGGTCGGCCTCCACGAGGCCTCCGACCACATGGGCGGCGAGTGCGTCGACGGTGTCCCACCAAGGGACCGTGGAGACGAGATGGCGTGCCACGGGCAGGAAGCCGGACGAGAGACGCCTCACATGCCGGCGCAGATAGTCGACGGCGAAGTACTGGTACTCGCGCTCCGGCAGCCGCCAGCAGCGCAGCGCCACGGCCGTGCAGTCGGCCTCGTCCGGACGGGGTGTTCCGTCGAGGGCGGTGCGGGAGAGCGCGCGGCGATCGGGCGTGGTCAGGCCCAGGAAAGGGGCGATGTCCTTCATGTACGCGCGCATCTCCCCGGCCCGCCGCGGATCGGCCGCCGCGGCGTACGTGGCGGTGAGCCGCTCCAGCACGGTGTCCGCGAGGGCGCTGCGCGGCAGCTCCAAGTGGCCATCTGACGTTCCGGAAGCTGTGACGCCCATGAGACGAACCATACGGCGATCACACACACTGGTCAGTTAGTGTCACCGGATGCTCGATGCCACCACCCGCTCTGGGGGCACCGCCACAGCCGCTCCCCCGGTCCCCGCGACGGAACTCGTCCTCACCGAGTTCGCCACCGCGCCGAGAGGTTTCACCGCCCGCTGCACGAGAGCACTGCTCTCTCCGTGGTCCCGGCTCTCCCTGCTGGTGTTGCTGCTGGTGTCGGCGGCCGCGACGGTGCTGCTGTTCGAGCCACAGAAGCTGCTGGCCGACGGCTGGCCGCCACAGCTGAACGGTGCGGCCGCGGCCGTGGTCTTCGCGGTGGCGTACGGGCTGTGCACGGTCGCGTTCGTGCCCCGGCCGCTCCTCAATCTGGCCGCGGGCGCCCTGTTCGGCTCGCAGCTCGGGCTCGGGGCCTCGCTCGGGGGTACGGTGCTGGGGGCCGGGATCGCCTTCGGGCTCGGCCGGATACTCGGGCAGGACGCGCTGCGACCACTGCTCCGGGGCCGCTGGCTGACGGCGGCGGACGGTCAGCTCAGCCGCCACGGATTCCGCTCGATGATGGCCGCGCGGCTCTTCCCCGGAGTGCCGTTCTGGGCCGCGAACTACTGCGCGTCCGTCTCCCGCATGGGCTGGTTCCCGTTCCTCCTCGCCACGGGCCTCGGCTCGATCCCCAACACCGCCGCGTACGTCGTCGCCGGCGCCCGCGCCTCGGCACCGACGTCCCCCGCCTTCCTGATCGCCATGGCCTTCATCGCGCTGCCCGCCCTCGCGGGAGCGATCGTCGCCTGGCGCAAGCGCCACCACTTCCGGGACCGCTGAGTCGGATCCCTCGGGCTCCTCGGGGTCTGCCCGGGGGACGCCCGCAACCGTGTGGCCGGACCCGGGCAGGCACCGTCGCCCGGCGCGGGACAGCAGCCGCCCGTGGTGGGCCGACACCGCGCCCGCAGGCGCTGACTACAGCCCCTCCAGCACCATCGCGTTGGCCAGGCCGCCCGCCTCGCACATCGTCTGGAGGGCGTAGCGGGCGCCGCGTGCCCGCATCGCGTGGACCAGCGTGGTCGTGAGCCGCGCGCCGCTCGCGCCGAGCGGGTGGCCGATGGCGATCGCGCCGCCGTGGACGTTGACCTTGGAGAGGTCTGCGCCCGTCTCCTGCCGCCAGGCGAGGACGACGCTGGAGAAGGCCTCGTTGACCTCGAAGAGGTCGATGTCGTCGAGGGTGAGCGATGCCTTGCGGAGCACCTTCTCCGTGGCGGGAACGACACCGGTGAGCATCAGCAGCGGGTCGGATCCGGTGACGGCGAAGCTGTGCAGCCGCGCAAGGGGCCGCAGACCCAGCCGGGCCGCGGTCTCGCTGGACGTGATGAGCACGGCGGAGGCTCCGTCGTTGACGGGGCTGGCGTTGCCCGCGGTGACGTTCCAGTCGATCTGCGGGAAGCGTTCGCCGAAGGCCGGGTCGTAGTAGGCGGGCTTCAGACCGGCCAGGACCTCCGTGCTGCTGCCGGGCCGGACGCACTCGTCCCCGGTCACACCGTCGAGAGGCGCGACCTCGTCGGCGAACAGCCCGTTCTCCCACGCCGCCGCGGCCTTCCTGTGCGACTCCACCGCGAAGGCGTCCATCTGCTCGCGCGAGATCGACCACTTCGCCGCGATCAGCTCGGCACTGATCCCCTGCGGAATCAACCCTTCCGGGTAGCGCTCGGCGACTCCGGGCCCGAAGGGATCCTTCCCCTCCGGCACGTTCGACCACATCGGCACGCGGCTCATGGACTCCACCCCGCACGCCACGACCAGGTCGTACGCCCCCGAGATGACGCCCTGCGCCGCGAAGTGCACCGCCTGCTGGGAGGACCCGCACTGGCGGTCCACCGTCGTCGCGGGCACCGACTCGGGGAAGCCCGCCGAGAGGACCGCGTACCGCGTGGTGTTCATGGCCTGTTCGCCGACCTGGTCGACGGTCCCGCCGATCACGTCGTCGATCAGCGCGGGATCGACGCCGGAGCGCTCGACGAGCGTACGGAGGGTGTGGGCGAGCAGTTCCACGGGATGGATGTGGGCGAGCGACCCGTTCGGCCTGCCCTTCCCGATCGGGGTGCGTACGGCTTCGACGATGACTGCGTCACGCATGGTCCGGCCCCTCGAAGTCAAAGGGTTTGCTTTCCAAACCCACTATGTGACTCCACGGTAACCCAGTGGGTTGGAAGAACCAACCCACCCCCATAGACTGGATCGCATGAAGGACGCCCGCCCCTGCTCGATCGCCGACACCCTCGTGCTCGTCGGCGAGAAGTACTCCCTGCTCGTCCTGCGCGAGGTGACCCTGGGCGCCACGCGGTTCGACCAGCTGGTCCGCAACATCGGCGCCCCGCGCGACGTGCTGACGAGCCGCCTGAAGCGGCTGGTGGACGCCGGTGTGCTGGAGAAGGTCGCCTACAGCGAGAAGCCGCCGCGCTTCGAGTACCGGCCCACGCGGGCCGGTCTGGAGCTGGAGCCCGTGCTCCTCACGCTCATGGCGTGGGGCGACCGCCATCTCAACGCCGGCGACCGCCCCATGGTGCTCGAACACGTCGGCGGTCCCGGACACGCGGGCGGCCACGAACTGGTCCCGGTCGTCACCTGCGCCGAGTGCGGCGAGGCGGTCCGGCACGACGACCTGACGGCCCACCCGCAGGCCCCGGGGTGGACGGCGACGGGGCCCGCGGCGGCGTAGTCCGAACGCCGCCGCTCACGTTCCCCGCCGGGACCGGGAGCATGCCCACGGCGGAACCGGAAGCATGCCCCGCCCGAGCCGGAAGCACGTCCCCGCCGGAGCCGGTGCTACGCCCCCCGGTACACGTCGAGTCGTCCGCACATCCCGAACTTCCCGTACGCGGACGGCTGTTCGGCCCGCACGACGGCGTCGGCGAGGTGGGACACGTCCCCCCGCTCCAGCCGGTCGAGCTGTTCCCCGGTCGCCGCGGCCGCCGCCTCGGCACCCCGCCGCCACCGCTCACGCCACTCGGCGAGCCGGGGGCGTACGAGCTCGGCGGCGGCCCGCTGGAACGCGGCGAGCGGCTCGGGTCCGTCCGCCTCGCGCAGCGCCCGGTAGCCCTCCAGGGCGAGGTCGCGCCGGGCGCGGGCGAACCGCTCCTTCTCCTCCTCGGGCGCGTCCGCCGGGATGACGGTCGCGGCGGCGTACGTCTCCGGGTCGGTCAGGTACTTCGGCGGCAGGGTGAGTACCGCGTCCCCGGCCTCCGGAAGCCCGCTGTTCTGCATGAGGACGGTGATGCGCAGATCGTCCTCGTTGACCAGCCGGTGGATCGTGCCGGGCGTGAACCAGGCGACCGTGCCGGGCGCGAGCGGTGTGACCTCGTACCCGGAGGTCGTCAGGGTCTGCACCGCGCCGCGCCCGCCGGTGACGACGTACGCCTCCGAACAGGTCAGGTGCAGATGAGGAGTTCCGCCGCACACCCCGTCGTCGGCGGGCCAGTCGTAGACCGACAGATGCGAGACGGCGACGCCTCCGGGGAGACCGGCGAAGCCCTCGGCCGCGCTCACCACGGGTGCACCGCCAGGTACTTGGCGATCTCCTCGCGCTCCCAGGCACCGTCGGCGACGACGACGCGGTAACGGCGGGTGAGGGCCTCGCCGGGTGCGAGCTCCAGCTCGTCGAAGAAGGCGAAGGAGGGGGCGACGGCCGCGAACGGCTCGTTGCGGACGAACCAGTGGGCCGGGTGTGCGCCGCCCTCGCCCGTGTGGTCGTTCTCGGGGGCGTGCGCGAAGACGAGCGTCGCGTACCCGTCGGCGACGTCGTGCTCCGCCGAGTACGCGAGCCAGGGCGCCTGCTCGCCCATCAGGTCGGGGCCCTCACCGTCGGGCCCGATGATCCGGCCGTCCCGGAAACCGCGGGGGCCGCGCCAGAACAGGCCCGTGTAGCCGGCCATCTCCCGCCCGGCCGTCGTGGGGCTGCCGAACCGCAGGGGTTCGTCACGGCGGTTGGTGACGGAGGTCGTCCAGGTCAGCGCCCAGGAACCGGACACCGGGTCCACGTCGTGCACCTCGACGCGGCGCTCCTCCTCCGCCCACAGCGAGCCGTCGAACGGATGCCAGGTGAGCCGCTCGGCGATGACCAAGCGGTCGCTGTCGGCGCGCACCTCGTCGAACGCGACGTGCGTCATCGAACCGACACGCTCAGGGAGTTCGAGATACCCCTCTCCGTGAACGTATGTGTTGCCGCCCCACAGGTTCGCCCCCGACAGATGCGAGGCGGTCATCTGCAGACCCTTGTGCCAGCGGTGGTCGTTGGGCCGGTAGTCCGTGACAACGTTGCCCGCGAGCGTCCTGAGCGGGTGCAGATACGGCTTCGGGGCCTCCCAGGCCGCCTCGGGGCCGTACACGTAGCTCAACAGGTCGACACCGGTGGTGGGTTCGGTGATCGTGATGCGGTCGCCGTGGGCGTGGACGATGCGCAGGCCGTCCTGTGCGGTCATGCCGATGCCTCCTCGTGCTTCGTGGGTGCCCAGCCGGGCGCGCCGCCGTGCAGGGCGGTGTAGTAGGGGTCGCCGGGCCCGATCTCGCCGGCGCGGACGGTGACGTCCGTGAACGCCGACTTGTAGAGCGCGGTGATCAGCTCCAGGCTGGTGCGTCCGTCGGCCCCGCTGCTGCGCGGCCGCTCGCCCGCGCGCATGCTCGCGACCAGGTCACGCAGCTGGGCCAGGTGCGAGCTCGGCACGTCGGCGCCGAAGTCCTGCCAGGCCGCCACGTCCTCCGCGGGTGCGTCCGGTGCCGGGGTGATGCGCCAGTTCTCGTTGCTGTGCCCGTAGAGATGGGTGAGTTCGACCGTCGCCCGCTCGCAGTCGATGCGGATCCGGCTGACCTCGTCCGGGCTGAGCACGCTGTTGACCGCGGTCGCGAGCGCGCCGCTCTCGAAGCGTACGAGCGCGGTCGAGACGTCCTCCGTCTGTACGTCGTGCACCAGACGCCCGGCCATGGCCCGCACCTCGCTCCACGGCCCGAGCAGGTCGAGCAGCAGGTCCATCTGGTGGATGCCGTGTCCCATGGCGGGCCCGCCGCCCTCGGTCTCCCACTTCCCGCGCCAGGGCACGGCGTAGTAGGCGGCGTTGCGGTACCAGGTGGTCTGGCAGTGCGCCACGAGGGGCCGCCCCATGGCCCCGTCGGCGATCAGACGCCGTACGTGCCGGGCGCCCGAGCCGAACCGGTGCTGGAAGACGATGGAGGCGTACGGACCGCCCTCGACCCCCTCCTCCGTCTCCACGGCGTCGAAGTCGGCGAGGGTCGGCACGGGCGGCTTCTCGCACCACACCCAGGCGCCGGCGCGCAGGGCGGCGACGGACTGGTCGCGGTGGAGGGTCGGCGGGGTGCAGATGGACACGAGGTCCGGGCGCTGTTCCGCCAGCATCCGGTCGAGATCGGTGTAGCCGTGCGGGACACCGCCGTCCGCGCAGAAGCGCTTCACCGCGTCGGCGTCGATGTCGACCGCGGCGACGATCTCCACCTCGCCTTCGGCGGCCAGTGTGGCGAGTGCGGGCAGATGGCTGCCGGAAGCGATGGCTCCGGTGCCGATGACGGCGGCCTTGATCCGGCGGCCGTCGAGCGGAACCGCCGGCCGGCTCTCGCGCTCGGCGCTCTCGTACTGGTTGCTCGCGTGCTCGATGTCCTCGTGCTCGGTCGTCTTGCTGGTGGTGGCGTCGCGTGAGGTACGCATGGACGTGATCAGCACTCCATCGGACGTGACAGCGGTTCTGGCGGACGCCTGCCCTCCTCGGTGGCCACGAGATGGCCGCCGAGGGCAGCAAGCGCTTTCACTCCTCGCGGAAACGTAAGCGGCGGCATCGCGGCGGGTCAACACCCTGGTCACCGTGGCGGGGTCTGTGACGGGGAGGCCCTGTCGTCACACCTTCCCCAAGGGGCGCTACGCTGCCCCGGGCGCGCCTGATCACCGCAGAGGACAACACGGCACGTCCGTCCGGCCATTCGCTCCGCTCCCGCCCTCAGCACTTGGATCACGTAACTTCATGTCTTGGTTTGAATCCCTCATCCTCGGACTCGTCCAGGGGCTGACCGAGTTCCTTCCCGTCTCCTCCAGTGCGCACCTGCGGCTGACCGCTGCGTTCGCGGGCTGGGAGGACCCGGGAGCGGCCTTCACCGCGATCACCCAGATCGGTACGGAGACGGCGGTACTGATCTATTTCCGCAAGGACATCGCGCGGATCATCTCGGCGTGGTTCCGCTCGCTCACGAACAAGGCGATGCGGAGTGATCACGACGCGCAGATGGGCTGGCTCGTCATCATCGGCTCGATTCCGATCGGTGTGCTGGGCGTCACCCTCAAGGACCAGATCGAGGGGCCGTTCCGCGATCTGCGCATCACGGCGACGACGTTGATCGTGATGGGCATCATCCTCGGCGTCGCCGACCGCCTCGCGGCGCGCGACGAGACGGGCGGAAAGCACCGGGCCGCGAAGGAGCGCAAGTCGCTCCAGGACCTGAGCGTGAAGGACGGCCTGATCTACGGCATCTGCCAGGCGATGGCCCTCGTCCCCGGCGTCTCCCGCTCCGGCGCCACCATCAGCGGCGGCCTCCTCATGGGCTACACGCGCGAGGCCGCGGCCCGCTACTCGTTCCTGCTCGCCATCCCCGCGGTCCTCGCGTCCGGCGCCTTCGAGCTCAAGGACGCGAGCGAGGGCGGCCATGTCTCGTGGGGCCCCACGGTCTTCGCGACGATCATCGCTTTCCTGGTGGGTTACGCCGTTATCGCCTGGTTCATGAAGTTCATCACGACCAAGAGCTTCATGCCGTTCGTCTACTACCGCATCCTGCTCGGCATCCTGATCATCGTGCTGGTCAGCATGGGCGCGCTGAGCCCGCACGCGGCCGAGTCGGCGGGCTGACGGCCGCCGCATCCGCGGGCACCCGAACCTCCCGCAGGCACTCCCGAACATGACGAAGCCGCCCGCCTGATTTCCCCCGTGGCGGGCGGCCCGTGCTCGGTGTCCAGAGGTCGGACTCGGCGGCGGCGACGTAAGTGTCCTCGGCCGCTGGACGACACCGGCTCGCGCCGGCGACGGGATTCGAACCCGCGTCTCTCTCTTGACAGGAGAAGTAGCCGCAGCCTTCGCACCTGGACGTGAACCACCGTAGCGGGGCGGGCTCTTGGGGGCACTCGATTATCCGCGGGGTTCCGCGGCCCCGGCCCGGCTCACCCCTCCGGGAACGCCCGCGCCCATGGCTCCTGTTCGATCTCCAGCCCGTTGGCCACGTACGCGATGGTGCGGTACCAGCCCGCCAGGACGAGGAACTCCAGGGCTTCGAGTTCGTCGAGATGGGCGCGGAGGGCGGTCCAGCCGTCGTCCGACAGACGGGCCGTGTCATGGAGTTCGTCCACGGCCCGGAGCAGGGCTCCCTGGCGTGGTGTCCAGGCCGGATCGGCCGGGGTCCCGGTCACCGTCAGGGGAATCCGCTCCGGATCCAGACCGGAGGCTTCGGCGTACGCGGCCATGTGGACGCCCCACTCGTACGCGCAGCCGCAGCGGGCCGCGACCCTGGCGATGACCAACTCGCGGTCGGTGTCGGAGAGCCGGCCGTGGACGAGCAGGCCCGCGCCGAGGGTCCGCATACGGGAGGCGAGGTCGGGGTGGCGTTGCAGGATCTTGAAGAGCATCAGGGGTTCGTGGGTGACGCCGGGCGGCATCCAGCGGCGCAACTCGCGTTCGGACTCGGGGTCGTAGGGCGGCGTGACGCCCTCGATGCGTTGCTTCATGCCTGCCGACTCTTGCGCTTCTGAAATCGAAGCGCAAGGGTGGGAACGCAAAGGAACGCGCCGGCAGTTGTCGGTTCGGTGAGGAACGGTCGCCGGTTCGCCGAGGCGCGCCCTGACACTGCGAGCGCGCCAAGGGCCACGGGTCGTGGCGAGGCAACCGACGGGGAGGGAGGGCATCTTGGGCACGGCACCCCGTCCCGGTCGGCCCGTGCGCGGTTCGGCCACCGGCCGTCCCGTCATGGCCGCGATGGACCTCCTGGGCCGCCGCTGGACGCTCCGCGTGATCTGGGAACTCCACCTGAGCGGAGCGCCTATCGGTTTCCGCGACCTCCAGCGCCGCTGCGACGCCATGTCGTCCAGCGTCCTGTCCGCCCGCCTCACCGACCTCCGCGAGGCGGGTGTCGCGGCGCCCACGGACGAGACGACCTGGCGCCTCACACCCCTCGGCGAGGATCTGGTGACGGCGATGGGACCCCTGCTCGACTGGTCCCGCACCTGGGCCGAGCAGCGGTGACACGGAGCGAGGGCCGGCTCTCTTCCCAACCCGTCGACCCTCAAACGTTTTTGGCGTGACCAACCACATACTGCATGGGTAGCCGTTTGGTAGCGCACTGTCAGTCCTTGGCCCTACGCTTGTGCGCATGTCCCCCAATTCCGTGAGCCCTGGTTCCGCGCGGTCTGCTGCCGCGCTGAATGAGCAGATCCGCGCGTTATGGATACGCGCCGGCGGTTCTCTGTCGGCCCAGGAGAGGGCCGAGTACGAACTGCTGGTCGTGCAGTGGGCCGCGGCGATACGCGATGAGGTCATCAAGGCGGCGTGAGGTCCGGAGTGTGAGGCTCCGGGGCGGGTGAACCCCGGACGCGTCGACTTCCGGCGGATCACCGCCGGGCGTGCGGGCGACGGACGGACTCCGGCGGTACGGACGCCGGACAGACGGACTCAGGCGGTACGGACTCCGACAGGGCGCCCCGCCCCGACTGCCGCCGTCAGGCCCGTCGTCAGGGTCGGCCGCCGACCACCGGTCGCCCGCCCAGGACCACCTGCTCCCGCCAACAGCAAGGGTTCCCCCTGCCTCGCATCCATCGCCCGCCAACGGCCGGTTGCAACCCGGCCCTGGCACCCTCCCGACCAACGACCTTGACCGGCCTGAGCGTTGGGCGACGACAAGACTCGTCAGGCTTTCCCTGACAAGGACAGAATGTCGGGATATCTTCGCGGCATGACCGACACCGCGGACGCCTCCTCCGCTCCGGCCCCGGACGAGCTGCACAGGCTGTCTCCCCGCGACGAGTCCCGCGTCGCCCTCGCCCTGACGCTCCGCCAACTGGCCGACGCCACCCTCGACGCCGTGCCGGTCGAGCCCGACCCCGCCCCCGGAGACCTGCTCCGCGTGGCGCTCGAGCTGCAGCGCCGCGCGGAGGACGTCGTACGGGAGGCGGTCGTCGCCGAGCGCGAGCGCGGCACGACGTGGAACCAGATCGGCGACGCAGCCGGCATCACCCGACAGTCCGCCCATGAGAAGTGGTACGGCGACGTCCACGCCTGGGCGGCCACCGGGCGCAGCGCCCTGCCGCCCCACCTGAAGACGCTCGAAGTGACGGCGGAGGCGGATGTCCGGTACGCCGTGCTGCGCCCGGACCGGCCGCACGCGATCACCTCGGGCCTGGACGCTGTCCGCTTCCCCGGCTCGCACGCCTACGAGGCCAGCCTGCGCACCCGGGGCTCCGCACTGCACACCCGCCGCACGGACCTGGACACGCAGGCCCAGCGGCTGAACGACGAGTACGGCACGCTGCACGCCCAGGGGCCCGCGGCGCCCTCGACCGTCGTGGGCGACACCTTCGTGATGCTCGCCACCCACCGCGGGCACGCGGACGCCGTGCGCGCCAACCGCCTCGCCATCGCGACGGTGCACGACGAGATCGCCGCCGTGTACGACCAACTCGTCACCGCCGAGCCCTCCTTGGCGGAGGAACACCGCATCCAGGCCGACTGGCACCGCGACGCGTCGGAGCAGACCCGCGACCATGCCGATCTTCTCAGCGCCGGAGAGAGCCGCTGATCGTCGACGGGAACCGGATCCGTACGTCCATACGGCGCACGACCGGTGAATATCACTGCACGCCCCTTGGCGCCGACCTCCCCGTGGCCAACACTGAGCCGATGACGCAGCGCGTGGAACTGGCTACGGTAATGGACCGGCTCGCGGTCGACGGACTGGTCACCGAGTACGCGGTGGCGGTCGACGACGGGGACTGGGAGGCGTACCGCGGACTGTTCGCGCCGGACGGGCGGGCGGACTACCGGTCGGCGGGCGGTATCGAGGGGGACGCGGGGCAGATCGCCGGATGGCTCGCGCAGACCATGGAGCTGTTCCCGATGCGGCAGCATCTGATCGTGAACCGGCGGGTACGGTTCGGGGCGCTGGAGCAGGACACGGGCGACACGGCCCGGATCCAGGCGGACTACGTCAATCCGATGCGGTTCGCGGGAGGCGACGGCGGATCGACGGAACCCGACTTCGTGTGCGGCGGCCGGTACGACTTCGGGCTGGTGCGGACGTACAACGGCTGGCGGCTGCGTGAGGTGGTCGTCCACGAGAAGTGGCGCCGGGTCACGCAGGCGCAGCAGGAACCCGCCGCCCACTGAGCCCACGGGAGCGCACGGCCGGCCCGTTCGCGTGCGGGTCCTCCCCGGCGAAGGCCCCGCTCCGGCCCATGCCCACCCCGGCGGATAGCCTGCCTCGGCGCGTGCCCACCTGTGCGGATGCCCCCTTACGGAGATCGTCCCGGTGCGCGCACACTGGAGTCACGCACCGTGCTTCGGGGGTCGAGGGAGGCGCTGCATGAAGCTGTCCGCCGCTGACTGGCGCCGACGCCTCGACTCCCCCTGGTGGCGGGGCATCGCGGCCGTGCTCGCCGGCGCCCTGCCGATGCTCAGCTTCCCGGCGCCGTCCCTGTGGTGGTTCGCGTATGTCGCGCTGGTGCCGTGGATCCTGCTCGTCCGCTCGGCTCCGACGGCCCGGCGGGCGGCGTACGACGGCTGGCTCGGCGGGCTCGGTTTCATGCTGGCCGTGCACCACTGGCTGCTGCCGAGCCTGCATGTCTTCACGCTCGTGATAGCGGCGCTGCTCGGCGCGCTCTGGGCACCGTGGGGCTGGCTGACACGCAGATTCCTGGCCGGTGTTCCCTCGGCGGGCCAGATCGCCTCCGCCCTGTTCGTGCTGCCCTCCGCCTGGCTGATGGTCGAACTCGTGCGCTCCTGGGAGGGGTTGGGCGGCCCCTGGGGTCTGCTCGGATCGAGCCAGTGGGATGTGGAGCCCGCGCTGCGGCTGGCCTCGGTGGGCGGGGTGTGGCTGCTGAGCTTCCTGCTCGTCGCCGTGAACGTCGCGGTCGCCGTCCTCGTCGCCGTACGGCAGTCCCGTGTCCCCGCACTCGCCGGGCTGGTCGCCACGGCCGCGGCCACCTCGGCGGCCTGGGTGTGGTCCCCACGGCCGGACGTCGACGGCCGGGTCCGGATCGCCGTCGTGCAGCCCGGCGTGATCGACGGAGTCGGCGGCGCGGAGAAGCGGTTCGCGCGCGAGGAGGCGCTCACCCGGCAGCTGGCCGGGCAGGACGTGGATCTCGTGGTGTGGGGCGAGAGCAGTGTCGGCTTCGACCTCGCCGACCGGCCCGACCTCGCGGACCGGCTCGCCGCGCTCTCCCGCGAGGTGGACGCGGATATCCTGGTCAACGTGGACGCGCGCCGCTCCGACCGGCCCGGCATATACAAGAGCTCGGTGCTCGTTGGGCCCGAGGGGCCGACCGGCGACCGCTACGACAAGATGCGCCTCGTGCCCTTCGGCGAGTACGTTCCGGCCCGTTCCCTCCTCGGCTGGGCCACGTCCGTGGGCAAGGCGGCGGGCGAGGACCGTATGCGCGGCGGCGAGCAGGTCGTGATGAACGTCGGGGACGGACTGCGGATCGGCCCGATGGTCTGTTTCGAGTCGGCGTTCCCCGACATGAGCCGTCATCTCGCGCGGGACGGCGCCGAGTTGCTGCTCGCGCAGTCGGCGACCTCGTCGTTCCAGCAGAGCTGGGCGCCCGAGCAGCACGCGTCGCTGGCGGCGCTGCGGGCCGCCGAGACGGGCCGGCCGATGGTGCACGCGACGCTCACCGGCGTCTCCGCGGTCTACGGCCCGAGCGGTGAGCGCGTCGGCTCCTGGCTCGGCACCGATGCCAGCGCCTCGGAGGTGTACGACGTGCCGCTGGCACACGGTGTCACCCCGTACGCGCGGTTCGGCGAGTGGCCGGTGTACGCGGCGCTGCTGATCCTGGCCGTCCTGGGCGCCACGGACGGTGCCCGGTCGTTGCGGGTCAGGCGGGCCGGTCCGTCACCGCGCGTACCACCCGCTCGCACAGCTCATGGGTCGCCAGCGCGTCCCGGGCGCTGAGCACCTTGCCCGCGCGCACCGCGTCGAGGAACGCGAGCACGGCCTGCTCGATGCCGCGCTGCCGGGCCACCGGCACCCAGTCGCCGCGCCGGCGTATCGTCGGCTGGCCCTTGTGGTCGATGACCTCGGCGAGGTTGACGACCTGACGCTTGGTGTCCTGCCCGGAGACTTCGAGGATCTCCTCGTTCGAGCCGCTCAGCCGGTTCATCACGCCGAGCGCGGTGAACCCCTCCCCGGCGAGCTGGAGCACGACGTGGTGCAGCAGTCCGCCCTCGACCCGGGCCCGCACGGTCACGTCGTCGACCGGTCCCGGCGCCAGGAACCGCAGGGTGTCCACGACGTGGATGAAGTCGTCGAGGATCATCGTGCGGGGCTGTTCCGGCAGGCCGATGCGGTTCTTCTGCATCAGGATCAGCTCGCGCGGGTGGTCGGCGCACTGCGCGTACCCGGGTGCGTAGCGCCGGTTGAAGCCGACGGCCAGGCTGGTGTTCCGCTCCTCCGCGAGCTTCACCAGGCGTTCGGAGTCGGCGAGTTCGTACGCGATCGGCTTGTCGACATATGTGGCGACGCCCGCTTCGAGGAGACGGGTCACGATCTCGAGGTGCGCGTGTGTGGGCGCGTGCACGAACGCCGCGTCGAGGTCCTGCGCGAGCAGCTCGGAGAGGTCGGTGTGACGCTGCCCGGCCGGCAGGTTGAGGCTGTCGGCGACCCTGGTGAGGGTGGCGGGCGTCCGCGTGTGCAGATGCAGTTCGAGCCCCGGCCGGGTGGTGAGCACCGGCAGATAGGCCTTCTGCGCGATGTCTCCGAGTCCGATGCAGCCGACCTTCACAGGGGTCTCCTCCGCGGAACCGACTTGTCTAGGGCGTGCTCACCCGTGTCTCCTCGGAAGCATACGGCGCCTGCGGCGGCCGCCAGTCGGCGATTCCGTCGAAACTCCGCAGGAAGAGGCCGGGTCCGGCCTTCGACACCGCGGCGACCGCGGCATTGCGCAGGACCATGCCGGGACGGCTGCGCATCATGTTGAGACGGGCGACCTGGACCGCCTTGCGGGCGATGGCGGTCGTACGCGGTTTGCGTGCCGCCGTGTACGCGGCGAGGCCCGCGTCGAGCGGGGCCGTACGCGGACCGGCGTGATGTGCGAGCACGATCGCGTCCTCGATGGCCTGGTTGCCGCCCTGTCCCAGGGTCGGCGGCATGGCGTGCGCCGCGTCGCCGATCAGCGCGACCCGGCCGGCGTGGAAGGCGGGCAGGGGCTCGGCGATGTGGTGGACGTCGTGGCGCAGGACGTCCTCGGGGCGCGCGGCGTCGATGACGGCGGGGATCGGGTCGTGCCAGTCGCCGAAGAGCCGGACGAGTTCGGCCCGTTCGTCGTCGGTCGCCCGGCCTCCGCCGGGAACGCGGGCCGCGGCGTACGCGTACACCCTGCCGTCCTTGAGCGGATGCGTGCCCCAGATACGGCCCCGGCCCCACGTCTCGTGCGAGGCGAAGTCCGCTCCGGGCACCGGGATCACGACCCGCCAGGTGGTGAACCCGGAGTAGACCGGGCCCGGGTGGTCCGGGAACAGCTCCAGGCGAACGGCGGAGCGGATGCCGTCGGCGCCGACGACCAGTTCGGCCTCCAGCTCGCCGTCGGGGGTGCTGACACGGGCGGGGCGGTCGTCGTCACCGGGATCCGCCAGGGCCGCCTCGGCCGTGGTGCGCACGGTGCCCTCGGGGAGCTGTGCGGCCAGGCTCTTGATGAGTGTGGCCCGGTGCAGCAGGACCAGCGGGCCGCCGAAGCGTTCGGCCAGGGCGGCGGTGCTGGTCCGCGAGAGCCAGCGGCCGCCCGGGGTCCGCAGTCCTCCGTCGCCCTGCCAGGCGGCGAGGTCACGGATCTCGTCGCCGAGACCGATGACGTCGAGGGCGCGCAGGGAGTTGGGCGCGAGGGAGATGCCGGCGCCGACGGGTTCCAGCGAACCGGCCCGCTCCAGGACGGTGACCCGCCAGCCGCGCCGGTGCAGCGCCACCGCCGCGGTGAGACCCCCGATGCCGCCGCCCACGACGACGGCGCGCGGTGACTGTGCCATGGCTCCTCCAACGATCCCGACGATTCGGCCGGTCCGGCGACTCCGCCGAATCCGGCGACTCTGACGTCCCCCTCCGGTCACTACACCTGTAGTAACCGGACCACTCGACCGTACTACAGATGTAGTTGCGAGGGTAGGTTGGCTGTCATGCCCGTACGCAGCACCGGCGCGGCCCGCGCCGATCTCATCGCCGACACCGCCCTCGACCTGCTCGCCGAGCGCGGCATGCGCGGTCTCACCCACCGCGCCGTCGACGCGGCGGCCGGACTTCCACCGGGGTCCACGTCCAATCTCGCCCGGACCAGGCTCGCCCTGCTGGAGGCGGCGGTGCGGCGGCTCGCGGAGCGCGAGGCGCGGGTGCTCGGCCTGGAAGAGATGCCGGATCCGCGGGGCGGGCTCGACTCCCTGGCGGAAGGAATGGCTCTGGCGGTGCATCGCTCACTCACCGGAAACCGCGAACTGCTGATCGCCCGCTACGAGTTGGCGCTGGAGGCGACACGTCGGCCGGAGCTGCGGGAGTTCTTCGACGCCACCGGGCGGCAGTTCCGGGACGCGCTCACCGGGATGCTGACGGCGGCGGGTTCACGGGATCCGGCACGGCATGTGCTGTCGCTGGTGGCCTGGGCGGACGGCCTGATGTTCTCGTGCGCGGCGGGTTCGTACCACGCGGACGTGCCGTCCCTCGGCGAGGTCCGGGCCGGGCTGCGCGAGGTCCTGGAGGGCATGCTGCGGAGCTGACCCCTCGCAGCAGGCGGCACGGCCCGCAAGCGGCAGCAGGCGGCACGGCCCCGAAAGGATTGGGCCGCCGCTCGGCCCTCCGCGATGATGCGGGCATGACCATTGAACGCAACGAACCCGCGATCGACGCCGGCGAACGAGCCATGCTGGAGGGCTGGCTCGACTACCACCGCGAAACCCTCGCGTGGAAGTGCCAGGACCTGGACGACGCCCAGCTCAGGACCGCCTCGGTGCCGCCGTCCGAACTCTCCCTGCTCGGGCTCGTCCGGCACATGGCGGAGGTCGAGCGCAGTTGGTTCCGCAAGGTGCTCGCGGGCGACGACCCCGGGCCGATCTACTACAGCGACGAGGACCGCGACGGCGAGTTCCACCTCACCGAGGAGGACACCTGGGAGGAGGCGTACGGCACCTGGCAGCGGGAGATCGGGGTCGCCCGGCAGAACGCGGCCCGCTTCACGCTCGACGACCTGTCCGAAGGCAGAAGCAGGTACTCCGACAAGCCCTTCAACCTGCGGTGGATATACACCCACATGATCGAGGAGTACGCGCGCCACAACGGTCACGCCGACCTTGTCCGCGAGCGGATCGACGGGGTCACGGGCGACTGAGGCGCACACGGGTCGGCGGGGTGCCGGGCGACCGGGGCGCACATGGGTCGACGGGGCCGTTGGCCATCGGGCCCGGCCACCGGGGCTCGGGCGCCGACCGTTCACCCATGCGGGGCATCCTCCGCTTGTCAGCTCCCCAAATGGGGGCGGACACAGCAGAGTTGCGCGGGTGCATCGAACCGCGACCACCGCAACGCTCCTGGTCACCGTGGCTGTCTCGGCCGTCTCCGGCTGTGTGACCGTCCAGCGACCGCTCGCTCCGGGCGCCCCGTCCGGACCTGCCCCGGCCTCGGAACCCCGCCCGGACGGCAGGGCCGAGCCCCAGATCGTGCAGGCGCCGGCCCGGGAGGCCCTGGAGATGATCGGCCCGTCCCGGCGCCCGTCGGCACCCGCGTCCACACCCCGCCGTACGGCACCTTCGGCACCCGCCGCGGCCCCGGCGGCTCCTCCCCGTCGCGCCCCGGCCGATCCACCGCGGCACCCGGAGCAGCAGCGGCCCGAGCACCCCGCGGTCCCCCGTCAGCCCAGGGCCACGGCTCCGGTGGGCACGGATGTGTGCGCCTTGGGCCGGCAGTACGGCGGCTGGAACCCGGACAGCCCGCAGGCGACCATCTGTAAGGACGTGTACGGACGTTGACCGACGGGACGCCGGTCAACGGGGGTGGCGTACAGGCCGGGACCAGGGCGACGTACAAGCCCGGAAAACCACGCCACGGCTTCTAGGGCCGCTGCCGCGGCGGCCCCAGCGTCTCGCCTCCCGGCCCTCTCCCCTGCCCCGGAGTCTGGCCCGGCGTCGGTTCGGGCGCCCCTCCCGACGACCCCTCCTCGTCGAGTCTCAGCTCCAAGCGGCCGATGCCCGCCCGCACACCGTCCCCGTACGCGTCGTCGCCGAGGACGCCCACGGTGTCGCGGGCCCGGCGCAGATGGCTGCGGGCGGCCTCGGCGCGGCCCAGGTTCGCGTAGTCGACGGCGAGGCTCAGATGCAGGGAGGGATAGAAGGCTCGCACCGCGAGCGACTGCGGGTGCTCCGTGATCCGCCCGTCCGTCAGTGCGTCCGCCGCCGACAAGGCCCGCAGGTCCCAGACGAGTTCGTCCGAGGGGTCGTCCTGGGCGTCGGCCATGTAGTGCGCGAGCGTGCAGCGGTGCAGCACGTCGCCGTCCTCGCCGATCTCGGCCCACAGGTCCAGGAAGCGGCCCCGGGCCTCCTCGCGGTCACCGCCGTGGAGGAGCATGGCGACCTGCCCGATCCTGGTCATCATCGCGTCCGCCGCCGCCTGCTCCTGTTGCTCCGCCACCGGATCGTCCTCCACGCTCGTCCGCCGGCCGCAGCGCCCGCGCCGGTCGTTCCGTCACCTCTCCCGACGCTAACGGCAGACACTGACAATCGAGCTCAGGCAGCCCCGGGGGCCCCGCGCGCCACTGGGCCAGGACGGTGACGGACGGTCCACCGACCCGCCGAACCTCGTGACGGCGGGTCGTGACGGCAGCTCGTGGCGCGTGTCGCGGTGACGCGGTGACGTGTGATGTCAGCCCAGGTCGGGGATCCGCCAGTCGATCGGCTCGTGGCCCTGCTTGGCGACGGCCTCGTTGATCTGCGTAAACGGGTGCGAGCCGAAGAACTTCTTCGCGGACAGCGGCGAGGGGTGCGCGCCCTTCACCACGATGTGCCGCTCCTCGTCGATGAGCGGGAGCTTCTTCTGCGCGTAGTTGCCCCACAGGACGAAGACCGCCGGGTCGGGCCGGTCTGCCACGGCCCGGATCACCGCGTCCGTGAACTTCTCCCAGCCCTTCCCCTTGTGCGAGTTGGCCTCACCGGAGCGGACCGTCAGCACCGCGTTGAGCAGCAGGACACCCTGCTCGGCCCACGGCATCAGATAGCCGTTGTCGGGGATCGGCGTGCCCAGCTCCGCCTGCATCTCCTTGTAGATGTTGCGCAGCGAGGGCGGGGTCTTCACACCCGGACGGACCGAGAAGCACAGGCCGTGGCCCTGGCCCTCGCCGTGGTACGGGTCCTGGCCGAGGACGAGCACCTTCACGCTCTCGTACGGCGTCGCGTCGAGTGCGGCGAAGACCTCCTCGCGCGGAGGGTAGACGGGACCCTTCTCGCGCTCCTCCTCGACGAACTCGGTGAGCTCCTTGAAGTAGGGCTTCTGGAGCTCTTCGCCCAGGACGCCGCGCCAGGACTCGGGCAGCATGGCGGTGTCGGTCACGTCAACTTCCTCCGGTGTGCGCTCACTTCACGGCCGCGGAGCACGCGGCCATGGGCGGCCGCGCGAGGCGCGGCCACCGTCAGAGCACAGAACCTACAGGCGCCCACCGACAATCGGGCCCGAGTGCCCAAGTGCCCGGCCTACCAGCTGGTCTTCCAGTACAGCTCCCACATCGCCATCATCGTCGCCGGGTCGATGGCGTTCTCGGCGCCGCCGATCTCCTCGTTCGCGGCGACGTGCTGCTTGCCCTGCCACAGCGGCAGCAGACGGGCGTCGTCCAGCAGGATCTGCTGGGCCTTCTCGAACTCCGGGGCCACCGCCCCGCGGTCGCTCTCCCGGCGCGAGTCGGGTATCAGCTTGCCGGTGATCTCAGGGGTGTCGTACGGCGTGCCGAGCGCGTTCTGCTCGCCCACGAAGGGCGCGATGAAGTTGTCGGCGTCCGGGAAGTCGGGGAACCAGCCGCGCCCGAAGACCGGGTACTCGCCCTTCTGGTAACCGCCGACGTACGTCTTCCAGGGGCGGCTCTTGAGCGTGACCTTGAACAGGTCGGATTCCTCCAGCTGCCGCTTGAGCTCCTCGAAGGCCGGCTTGGTCTGGGAGCCGTAGCGGTCGGTCGTGTACCAGAGGGTGAGCGGGACGGGCTCGGTGATGCCGTCCTCCGCCAGGATCTGCTTGGCCTTGGCGGAGCTGGGGTTCCCGAAGTCGTCGAAGAAGCCCGTGGTGTGGCCGACCAGGCCCTTGGGGATCATCGAGTACAGCGGCTCGACGGTGTCCTTGTAGATGTTGTGGGCGAGCGCGGGCCGGTCGACGATCTGGGCGATCGCCTTGCGGACGGAGACCTTCTTGGCCCACGGGTCCTTGGGGTTGAACACCAGGTAGCTGATCTCGGTGGTGGGGTTCTCGACGAGCTGGAGACCCTCGTCCCCGCTGTTGTCCTGGATGTCCACGATGTCCGAGGCGCGCAGACCGCGGTAGACGACGTCGATCTGCTTGTCCCTGAGAGCGTCGGCCATCGCGGCCGACTCCTGGAAGTAGCGGATGGTGACGGCGTTGTTCTTCCGGTCCGCGATGCCCTTGTAGTTGCCGTTCTTGACGAGCTCGGCCTGCTTGCCCTCTTCGTAGGACTCCAGGCTGTACGGCCCCGAGCCGGTGACCTTGCCGTCCTTGCGGAGCGCGTTCGCGGGATAGTCCTCGGGGTCCACGATCGACATGGCGGGCGTGGAGAGCACGAAGGGGAACGTCGCGTCGGGCTGGTTCAGGTGGAAGACGACCTCCTGGTCGCCCTTCGCCTCGACCCGGGAGAGGCTGTTCAGCAGACCGGCGGGGCCGCCGTTGACGTTGATCTTCTTGATCCGGTCGATGGAGTGCTTGACGGCCTTCGCGTCAAGCGTGTTGCCGTTGGAGAACTTCAGCCCCTCGCGCAGCTTGCAGCTGTACACGGTGCTCGCACCGTCGGTGAACTGGCAGCTCTCGGCGGCGTCGGGTTCGGGCTCGGACGCGCCGGTGGGGAAGTTCAGGAGGGTCTGGTGGACGTTGCGGAACAGCTCCCACGAGTTGTCCCAGGAGGCCGCCGGATCCAGTGTGCTGGGCTCACTGGTCGTCCCCACGAGGATCGACTTCCCCTCGTCGGAAGAGTCCGAGGAGAAGATTCCGCATCCGGCGACCAGGGATATGGACGTGATCGCCCCCATCTGACGCAGGTATCTGTCCCGCTTGAACACGCGCACACTCCTCGATCGGCCATACCACAAGGGTGGGCGCACGATACCGCAGCGCCCGGCCGCATGGGCCTTCACACTGGCAAGGCCCTTGATCAGCAGAAATGGCGGAACGTGCCGGAACGGTGTCCTTCCTGGTGGCGCCCCTCGCAGGTGGACGCCCGGGCGATTTTCGGCCAAGCCGCCCGGGCGTCCATGATGCGGTCCGTTGTCAGACTCCCGCGTTGAGGAACTTCCCGCCGTCGACCACCAGCGTCTGCCCGGTGATCCAGTCCGACTGTTCCGAGGTCAGGAACGCGGCGGTGCCGCCGATGTCCGACGGTACGCCGAGCCGGCCGAGGGGGTAGCCCGCGGCCGCCTCCCCCTCGCGGCCCTCGTACAGGGCCTTGGCGAACTGCGTCTTGACGACGGCGGGCGCGATGGAGTTGACCCGCACCTTGGGCGCGAACTCGTGGGCCAGCTGAAGGGTCAGGTTGATCATCGCGGCCTTGCTGATGCCGTACGCCCCGATGAACGGCGAGGCCTGGACGCCCGCGAGCGAGGAGATGTTGACGATCGCGCCGCCGTTCTCGCTCTGCCACGCCTTCCACGTCCGCTGGGCGAAGCCGAGCGCGGAGACGACGTTGGTCTCGAACACCTTGCGTGCCACGTTGAGGTCGAGGTCGGCGATCGGCCCGAACACCGGGTTCGTACCCGCGTTGTTGATCAGGAAGTCGACGCGGCCGAACGCCTCCATGGTGCGCTCGACGGCGATGGCCTGGTGGGCCTCGTCGTGGGCCTTGCCCGCGACGCCGATCACGCGGTCGGCGCCGAGCGTCTCGACGGCTTCCTTGAGCGCGTCCTCGTTGCGGCCGGTGATGCACACCCGGTCGCCGCGGGCGAGCAGCGCCTCTGCGACGCCGTAGCCGATGCCGCGGCTCGCGCCGGTGATGAGGGCTACCTTGCCCGAGAGTTCCACAGTGCTCATGTCCCTGTCCCCCGGCCCTAGTTGAGCGGTCCGCCGGCCACGTACAGCACCTGGCCGGAGACGAAGCCGGCCGCGTCGCCCGTGAAGAAGGCGATCGCGTTGGCGATGTCGTCCGGGTTGCCGACGCGCTGGACCGGGATCTGGGTGGCGGCCGCGGCCTGGAACTCCTCGAAGCCCATGCCGACCCGCTCGGCGGTGGCGGCGGTCATGTCGGTGACGATGAAGCCGGGCGCGACGGCGTTCGCGGTGACGCCGAACTTGCCGAGCTCGAAGGCGAGCGTCTTGGTGAAGCCCTGGAGACCGGCCTTGGCGGCGGAGTAGTTGACCTGGCCGCGGTTGCCGAGGGCCGAGGAGGAGGAGAGGTTGACGACACGGCCGAACTTGGCGTCCACCATGTACTTCTGGACGGCCCGCGTCATCAGGAAGGAGCCGCGCAGGTGCACGTTCAGGACCGTGTCCCAGTCCGACACGCTCATCTTGAACAGCAGGTTGTCACGGAGCACGCCCGCGTTGTTCACCAGGATCGTCGGCGCCCCGAGCTCCTCGGCGACCCGCGCCACGGCGGCCTCGACCTGCGCCTCGTCGGAGACGTCGGCGCCCACCGCGATCGCCCTGCCGCCGGCGGCGGTGATCTTCTCCACGGTGTCCTTGCACGCGGCCTCGTCGAGGTCGATCACCGCGACGGCGCGGCCCTCGGCGGCCAGTCGTACGGCGGTCGCGGCGCCGATGCCGCGCGCGGCACCGGTGACTACGGCGACGCGCTGCTCTGAGGTGGACATTGCTGGTTCTCCTCGCCCTTGGGAAGCCCTTGAAAGACCAAACCTGCGGCTCTCACGGTACGCCCCTCTGGTGAGCGACCGCTTAGTACCTTCAGCAGACGTGACGCTAGAAGCCTTGGCACCCAGTGTCAACGGCCTGCTCGGCCGGTGTGATCCATTACCTGACCAGCAGGTCGAGCAGCCGCACCGCCTCGGCGGCGGGATCAGCCGTGAGGCCGGTGTGCACGGGCCCCGGCTGGACGACCGTGGAGCGGGGCGCGATCAGCCAGCGGAAGCGCCGGCCGGCGTCGTCGCGCGCGGCCTGACCCGCCGCGGCCCCCCCGGCGCAGACGCCCTCGACGGCGCGCAGAGCGGCCCGGACCCCTGCCGCGTCCGCCTCGGGGTCGAGGACCCGCAGCTTGGTCTCGTCGAGATGGGTGTGGGCGGCCACGAAGGACTTCGCGCGGCAGTACACGAGCACGCCCGCGTTGAAGTACTCCCCCCGCTCGACGCGCGGCACGACCCGCAGCAGCGCGTACTCGTAGACATCACGGCCGTCGCGCTCGCTCACTTCGTGCCCTCCTGGCTCGTGCGGACGCGCTCGTGAACGGTGGCGGCGCGGGCGAGGAGCGGCTCCGCGTACGCGCGCCTGAGCGCGTCCGTGGACTCGAACCCCGGCTCGTCCCGCAGCCACTCCTCCGGGATCGCCGCCGTCACCTCCGCGAGCAGTTCCTCGGTGACACGCGGCGCCAACTCCGCGGCGGCGGAGGCGATGTCGGGGCCGAACGGCGCGAGTGCGTGGTCGGAGGCGTCGTACGGCTTGGCCGCGGAGGCCTTCGCGCCGGGCCAGTTGTGGTGCCAGATCATGGTGGCGCCGTGGTCGATGAGCCACAGATCGCCGTGCAGGACCAGCATGTTAGGGTTCCGCCACGATCGGTCGACATTGTTGACCAGCGCGTCGAACCAGACGATCCTCCCGGCTTCTTCCGGGCTCACCTGGTGCGCGAGGGCGTCGAAGCCGATCGCCCGGGAGAGGAAGTCCATCCCGAGATTCAGCCCGCCGCTCGACTTGAGCAACTCCTGCACTTCCTGGTCCGGTTCACCGAGTCCTATGACCGGATCGAGCCCGATCGTGACCAGGCCGGGTACGCGCAGGCCCAGGCGACGGGCGAGTTCACCGCATACGACCTCCGCGACGAGGGTTTTCCGTCCCTGTCCGGCGCCGGTGAACTTCATGACGTACGTTCCGAGATCGTCCGCCTCGACGAGCCCCGGCAGCGAGCCGCCCTCACGCAACGGCGTGACATAGCGGGTCGCGCTGACTTCCTTGAGCATCGCCCCAGGTTACTGGGGCGTTCCCCGTCCACTCGCACGAAGGGATCACCTGTGACCGCAGAAGACCTGCCCCTGCAGTACGCCCGCACGAAACGCTTCTCCCTCGGCGTGCCGCGCGGCTTCACCGTCTCGCCGGACGGCGACCGCGTCCTCTTCCTGCGCACCACGAGCGGCCGCTCCACGACGAGCCTGCTCTGGCTCTACGAGAACGGCGAGGAGCGGCTGCTCGCCGACCCGCTGACGCTCGGCGACGACGGGGAGGTCCCGGAGGCCGAGCGGATCCGCCGCGAGCGGGCCCGCGAGACGAGCGCGGGGATCGTCTCGTACGCCACCGACGCGGCCGTCCGCCTGGTCGTGTTCGCACTCTCGGGCGCCCTGTGGGTCCTACGCACGGACGAGGGCGTCCCGCGCCGGATCCCCACGGCGGGCCCGGTCGTCGCCCCACGCCCGAGCCCCGACGGCTCCCGCATCGCGTACGTGAGTGACGGCGCCCTCCGCGTCGTACGCGTCGACGGCACGGCCGACCGCGCGCTGGCCAGGCCTGAGGGCCCGGAGGTGACGTACGGGCTCTCCGACCACGTCTCGGCCGAGTCGCTGGACCGTACCCGGTCGTTCTGGTGGTCTCCGGAGGGGGACGCGCTGCTGGTGGTACGCGTCGACAACTCACCTGTCCAGCAGTGGTACATCAGCGATTCCGCCGAGCCCTCGCGTCCGCCGCGCGCGATCCGGTACCCGGCCGCGGGCACCGCCAACGCCGAGCTGTCGCTGCACATGGTGCGGCTCGACGGCGACCGTGTCGACATACGGCTCCCCAAGGAGGCCTCCGGTCCGCATCCGGCCGGCGAGTGGACCGACCCGGCCTTCGAGTACGTCGTGCACGCGACGTGGGACGACACCGAACCCTCCGCCGTCGTGCAGACCAGGGACCAGCGCTCGGCGTATCTGCTCCGGATAGATCCCTGGACGGGTACGACGACGACGCTCCATCACCTCCGGGACGCCGCCTGGCTGGAGTTCGTACCGGGAACGCCGGCTGCCACCGCCACCGCCGGCCTGGTCGTCACCACGCAGGAGGGCTCGCGCGGACTGCTGATGACCGGGACCGGGGTGCGCACTCCGGAGGGCATGTACGTCCACGAACTGCTCGCCGTGGTGGGCGACCGGCTCTGCTTCACGGCGTCCGAGGAGCCGACCGAGGTGCACGTCTGGTCGTACGACCCGGACAAGGGCTTCGAGCGGCTCACCGAAGAGCCGGGCGTGCACCGCGCCGTCTTCGGGGGCGACACCGTCGTCCTGGACAGCACCACCCTCGACGGGCAGACGGTGACGGTGTTGCGGGACGGCGAACCGTCCGGGCGGATCCGGGTGCTGGCCGAGCGGCCCGTGACCGAGCCGCGCCCCCGCTTCCTGACCCTCGGCGAGCGGGAGCTGCGGGCGGCGCTGTACCTGCCGACGTCGTACGAACCGGGGGCGGGCCGTCTGCCCGTGATCGTGCACTCGTACTCGGGGCCCGGCGCGCAGAAGGTCGTGAAGGCCGCCGCCTGGCACCACGCCGTGAACCAGTGGTTCGCCGACCAGGGTTTCGCGGTGCTGTGCGTCGACGGACGGGGGACGCCGGGGCGCGACCGGGCCTGGGAGACTGCCATCCACGGGGATCAGCTCATGCCCGTGATCGAGGACCAGGCGGACGCCGTACGCGCGGCCGCGGAGCTCTTCCCCGAACTGGACTCGGGACGCGTGGCCATCCGGGGCTGGTCCTTCGGCGGCTATCTCGCGGCGGGGGCCGTACTGCACCGGCCCGACGTGTTCCACGCGGCGGTCGCGGGCGCGGCCCCGACCGATCTGCGGCTGTACGACACGCACTGGAAGGAGCGGTTCATGGGCCACCCGGACGTCCAGCCGGGGAACTACGAACGCTGCTCCCTGGTGGCGCACGCCCACAAGCTCACGCGCCCCTTGATGCTCGTCCATGGGATGGCCGACGACAATGTGGCGCCCGCACACATGCTGCGGTTCTCGGCGGCGCTGCTCGCCGCGGGCCGGCCGCACACCGTGCTCCCGCTGCCAGGAGCCACGCACTTGGTGACACAGGAGAGCGTGATAGACACCCTGCTCAGGCTGGATCTCGATTTCA
The DNA here is from genome assembly GCF_036182465.1 of Streptomyces sp. NBC_00258. NCBI lineage: Bacteria > Bacillati > Actinomycetota > Actinomycetes > Kitasatosporales > Streptomycetaceae > Streptomyces > Streptomyces sp. NBC_00258. Next base: position 9,825,617 of record NZ_CP108081.1, on the reverse strand, counting down.
TCAAGAAGTCGCTCAATTCCTGAACCGCCTGAACTGCTCGGGGGACGCACCCGTACCCCCTGTTGGATCAACACACAACTTCACAAACGCGCATCTGCACATCTGTGGAAGGGACCGCCACTATGTCCAGCGAATCGCTCAAGCCTGCGCCGGCGCTCTGTCGTCGCACCCTCCTGGCGGCGCTAGGCGGGGCCGGTATCGCCGCCACGCTGACCGCCTGCGGAGGCTCCGACGACAGCTCGTCCGGCTCCTCCGACGCTTCCGAGTCGTCGGGCTCCGGCGGGGGCGCGGCGCTGGCCAAGACCACCGACATCCCGGAGGGCGGCGGCAAGGTGTTCGCCGATCAGGGTGTGGTCGTCACACAGCCGACGGCCGGTGAGTTCAAGGCCTACTCGACGGTGTGCCCGCACCAGAAGCAGCAGATCAACAGCGTCGCCGACGGCACCATCACCTGCCCCGCCCACGGCAGCCAGTTCAACGCCACGGACGGCAGCGTCAAGAAGGGGCCCGCGACCAGCGGCCTCACCGCCGCCAAGATCACCGTCAGCGGGGACTCGATCACGCTCGGCTGACCCGGCGGGGTCGCTTGAGACAGGCCAGTACCTCGTCCGTGGTGGCGACTGTGGCCACCAGCGCGAGCGTGTTGCGGATCATCGCGGGGGTGTAGTCGGAAGGCACCCCCGCGATGGCGTCCCCGGGCACGACGACGGTGTAGCCGCGGTTCACCGCGTCGAACACGGCGTTGGGCACGGCCACGTTGGCGGAGACTCCGGTCACGATCAGCGTGCGGCAGCCGAGGTTGCGCAGCAGCGCGTCGACGTCGGTACCGGCGAGGGGCGACAGACCGTGCAGCCGGCGTACGACGAGGTCCTCCTCGGCCACCTCGATGGGCGGCGCGACACGTACCGCGGCGGTCCCCGACAGCTGCCGCACCGGCAGACGTTCGGCCGCGCGGAACAACCGGGCGTTGTGGTTGGCCCCCCGGCCGTCGGGACGGCGCTCGGCGACAGCGTGCATGACCTGTACGCCGCTCTCGTGGGCCGCCGTGACGAGACGGGCGACCCGGGTGAGCGCGCCCGAGGAGCGGGCCTCCTTGGCGAGTTCGGGCAGCGCGCTGTCCGGGCCGACGACACCCTGCTGGCACTCGACGGTGAGCAGGACCGTGGTGGCGGGGTCGAGGAGTTCGCTGAGCTGCTCGAACGACGGCATGGGCTCCCCCTGTCGCGGGCGGTCCCGGACCCTGCGCGGCCCGGTCGACCTGGTCTGCGGTGGCGCGCGAGCGTAGCCACCATTGCGTACGGACGGAAGACACCTCATGCTTTTCTGACGTCACGTCAGAAATGAGGGGAACCGTATGGCCGTCACTCAGCGCCGGGGCCGAAGGATCATGATGACACCCGACGAGCTGGACGAGTTCCTGACCACTCAGCGCACCTGCCGGCTGGCGACCGTGTCGGCCGACGGCGCGCCGCACGTCAGCACGCTCTGGTTCGCCTGGGACGGCAAGTCCCTCTGGCTGTACTCGATCACACGCAGCAAGCGCTGGGCCGACCTGCGCCGCGACCCCCGTGTCGCCGTGGTCGTCGACGCGGGCGAGGAGTACGACGACCTGCGGGGCGTCGAACTCTCAGGCACCGTCGAGTTCATCGGCGAGGCACCGCGCACGGGCGAGCCGTACCCCGAACTCGACTCCGTGGAGCGGCTGTTCGCCCGCAAGAACTTCGGCCTGCCCGAGATGCCCCACGACGGCAGACACGCCTGGATGCGCCTGACCCCAAAAGCAACAGCCTCATGGGACTTCCGCAAACTCGCTGCACTCTGAGGCGAGGGGGGCGGCCTGCGCCCCGTTAGGGGTGCGGGGAACTGCGCGACAAGCCCCCACCGGACCCGCACCCGAACAACGGCCCCTAAGAAACCCGCACCCCCGCGGAGCGCAACGCATCCACGGCCGCCCGAATCGCAGGCCGCCGATCCGCATCCGCCCGCCACACGGCATACACATGCCGAGTGACACGCGGCCGCACCGGCACGGTCCGCACACCGGCCGGAACGGGATCCCGCCCGAGGCGGGGCGCCACGCACACGCCGAGCCCCGCCGCGACCATCGCGAGCTGCGTGTGATGCTCCTCGGCCCGGTGAGCGATGACCGGCTCGATCCCCTTGCCGCGCAACGTGAAGAGCAGCCACTCGTGACAGAACTCCCCCTCGTCCCAGGCGATCCACTCGTCGTCGACGAAGTCCTCGAGGTCCACCTCGGAACGCTCGGCGAGACGATGCCCCAGGGGCAGCGCCAGATCGGTGGGATCGTCGAGAAGCGAGGCCTTGACCAAACCGTCCGGCAGCGGCAGCGGCTTGTTGTACCAGTCGAGGACCACCGCCACATCGAGATCGCCGCGCGTCACCCAGGCGACCCCGATCTCCGGCTCCAGCTCACGCGAGCGAACCCGCAGCCCGGGATGCTCCGCCCGCAGCGCGGCAAGCGCCGTGGGGAACAGCCCGCGCGCCGCCGTGGGGAACGCCGAGAGCCTCAACTCCCCCATCACCTGGCCGCGCTGCGCCTCCAGATCGGACTGGGCGAGCTCGACCTGGGACAGGATGCGCGCGGCATGGTCGGCGAGCAGCCGCCCCGCGTCGGTGAGCCGCACCCCCCGCCCGTTCTTGGCGAGCAGTCGCTGCCCCACCTCCCGCTCCAGCTTGGACATCTGCTGGGACACGGCAGATGTCGTCACATGCAGCCCTTCGGCGGCGCCGCTGACCGAGCCGTGCCGGGCCAGGGCGTCGAGGGTACGCAGGCGCTCCAGGTTCAACATGTAAGCAATACTACGAGGTATCGCGATGAAAATCTCGCTTGTGCTACGAGATCACGATCCTCCATCGTGGTCTTCATGAGCGCCGCGACCGAGCCCCGTACGCCTTCAGCCCCTCCTGCCCTCTCGGCTTCCTCCTCCCCCTCCACCCCTCCGGCCGCCGGCCCTCAGGCCTCGCTCCACACCACCCCTCCTCGCCCCCGCCGAGCCCTCGACTGGCGCCTCCGCTTCGCCGTTCTGTCTCTGATCTGGGGCTTCAGCTTCCTCCTCATCAAGGTCGGCACGAATGGCTACGCCCCCTTCCAAGTGACGTTCGGCCGCCTGCTGTTCGGCACGTTGGTGCTCGCGGTCGCAATCGCCTGGAAGCGGGACCGGCTACCACGCGGAGCGCGCACCTGGGGGCACTTGGCAGTCTCGGCCCTGCTCCTCAACGCCCTGCCGTTCTCCCTGTTCGCGTATTCCGAGCTGACGATTCCGTCCACGCTGGCGGGGATCTGCAACGCGACCTCACCCTTGTGGGGCATGGCCCTCTCGCTGGTCGCCCTCTCCGAGGACCGGCCCACCCGCCGCCGGGTCGCGGGCCTCGGCATCGGTTTCCTCGGCGTACTGACGGTGCTCGGTGCCTGGCAGGGGTTCAACGGCCTGGACGCCGCGGGCACCACGATGGCCCTGCTGGCGTCGCTCAGTTACCCGATCGGCTGGATCTACATCCGCCGCACGCTGGCCGGCTCCAGCCACTCCAACCTCTCGCTGACCGGCGCCCAACTCCTGCTCGCGACGGCCCAACTGGCAGTCGTCACCCCGCTGTTCACTTCACTGCCGACCCACTTCCCGCTCATACCCCTGCTCGCGATCATCGCGCTGGGCACGCTCGGTACGGGTCTCGCCCTTCTCATCCAGTACGGCCTGGTCGCCGAGGTCGGCCCGACGACGGCCCAGATGGTCACGTACTTCATCCCGGTCATCGCCACCGCCGCGGGCGTCGCGATCCTCGGCGAGTCGCTGGCCTGGTCGACACCGGTGGGCGCGGTCATCGTGCTGGCGGGCGCGGCACTCACCCAGTCCAGGCCCACCAGGCCCGCCGGACCCAAGTCCTGAGCCCACCGCGTGACCGCGCAACTGCGCGGCCGGGTCACCCCGTTCCGATCTCAGACGTAGCGACGCTCGGGTGCCGACCCGACCGCGGCGGCGACCGCGTCCGCCACCACCCCGACCTCGTCCGGCGTGAGGGTCGAGACGGTGATCCGCAGCCCTGGCGGCGCGTTCATCCGGAAGCGGGCCCCCGGCGCGACGGCCCAGCCCGCGTGCAGCAGCCGCGCGACGGCCCCGGTCTCGTCCGGCACGGGCACCCACACGTTCATCCCGCTGCGTCCGTACGCCTCGACGCCCCGCTCCGCGAGCGCGCCGATCAACGCGTCCCGCCGCCGCCCGTACGCCGCCGCCACGGCCCGCGCGTCCACCGCACCGTCGGCCCACAGCCCCGCAACCGCCCGTTGCAGCAACCGGCTCACCCATCCCGGCCCCAACCGCTGCCGCCCCTGGACACGGTCCATGGTGACGGGGTCGCCGGTGAGCACGGCAAGCCGCAGATCGGGCCCGTACGCCTTGGCGACCGAGCGCATGAACGCCCAGTGCCGGGTCACACCGGCCAGCGGATGCAGGGGCAGGTCGACGATGCGATGCCCGTGGTCGTCCTCGACGAGCAGGGTCTCCGGGTACTCGGCCAGCACGGAACGCAGGGCACGCGCGCGCGTGGCGCTCACCGCGGCCCCGGTCGGGTTCTGCGCGCGGTCGGTGACGATCAGGGCCCGCGCCCCACCCTTCAGCGCCGCTCGCACGTCGTCGGGCAGCGGCCCCTCCTCGTCGACACCGACCGGAACCGCCCGCAGCCCGAGCGCCGGGATCAGATCGAGCACACTGCGCCAGCCCGGATCCTCGTGGGCGACGGCGTCACCGGGCCTGAGGTGCACGGCCAGCACGCGCTCGATGGCGTCGAGCGAGCCCGAGGTGACTACGACCGGCCCGTCCGGCACTCCGTCCGCGTCCAGGTCCGCACGTGCGAGGCGCGCCAACTCCGGCTCCACGGCGGCCTCTCCGTAGAGCACCGGCTCCCGGTCCGCGTGGGCCGCGGCCGCCGCGAAGGCGTCGGCGAGCGTGGGCAGCAGGGCCGGATCCGGATTGCCGTCGGACAGATTCCGTACCCCGGGCGGCACGTCCAGGCGGGAGATCTCCCGAGCGGTCGTCACCGGCTTGGACCGCACGCGACTGCCGCGGCGGCCCGCCGTCTCGATCACCCCGCGCTCACGCAGGGTGCGATAGGCGGCCGCGACGGTATTGGGATTCACCCCGAGCCGGCCCGCCAACTCCCGCATCGGCGGCAGCAGTTGACCGGGCTCAAGCTGCCCCGAACCCACCGCACGCTCGACGCTGGCCGCAATCTCAGCTGCGCGTCCACCTTCGATCCGATACTCTTCTAGCACAAAGCAAAGTATGCACTAGTGCAATACGCCACGCAAGGCGAGCACGGCGTACGTGCGAGAACAGACGACGACGCAGACCTGGAGAGCACCATGACGGAGACGGCCGCCCCGCACCCCGCCACCTACACCCCGACCGACCGCACCGTCCCCACCCGCTCCAGGGAGCGCGCCGCGTACGACCACGAGATGGTGCACTCGATCCTCGACGAGGGGTACGTCTGCCATCTGGGCTTCGTCCGCGACGGGGCACCCGTCGTGCTGCCCACGCTGTACGGGCGGGTCGGTGAGCGCCTCTATGTGCACGGTTCGACGGGTTCGCGCCCGCTGCGGATGGCGGGGCAGGCCGACCCGGGTCTGCCGGTGTGCGTCACCGTCACGCATGTCGACGGGCTCGTGCTGGCCCGCTCGGCCTTCCACCACTCGATGAACTACCGCTCCGTGGTGGTGCACGGCGTCGCCCACCAGGTGACGGACCCCGACGAGAAGCGGGAGGCCCTGGACGCGCTGGTGGACCACGTGGTGCCGGGCCGCTCCTACGACTCCCGGCCCGCCAACGCCAAGGAGCTGGCCGCCACCGCCGTGCTCCGCCTGGACCTCGCCGAGGTCTCGGCCAAGCTGCGCACCGGCGGTCCGAACGACGAGCCCGAGGACCTCGGCCTGCCGCACTGGACCGGAGTGCTCCCGCTCCGCAAGGGATACGGCGCCCCGGTCCCCGCCGCCGACCTGGCCCCCGGGATCGAGGTCCCCGACTACCTGGCGGTCCTCTGATGCTCATACACCCCTGGGACGCGCCCCACGACGACGCCGAGTGGCAACAGTGGCTGGCCGCCCACGACTTCGGCCAGCTCTCCGTGAACGGCCTGCCCGGCGAACCGCCGCACGTCCAGCCGATGCACTTCCTCCACGAGGCCGAGCCCGGACCGTACGGACTGGTCCTCGCCCACCTGGCCCGCCCGAACCCGGTGTGGCCGGCGCTCGAGGCGAACCCGGTCGTGACCCTGAGCGTGGTCGACGACTACGTGTACGTGCCCGGCCCCTGGCAGGCTCCGCCGGACTCCCCGCCCGAGCACGGCACTCCGACGAGCTTCTACGCGGCGGTCCAACTCCGGTGCACCGCCCATGTGGTGGACGACCCGGAGGAGAAGGCCGAGCTCATCAACCGCCAGCTGGGCCACTTCCAGCCCGAGGGCGGTTCGGCCCGTGCGACGGTCGGCGAGGCCCCGTTCGGCCGTCTCCTCTCCGGGATCCGCGGCCTGCGGCTCGAAGTGACGAACGTACGGGCGAAGTTCAAGTACGCGAATCACCGGCCGGAGGAAATCCAGAACCGTGTTGTGGCCGAACTGACCACAAGAGGTGGTCCGGGTGACACGGCGGCGCGGGAACACCTGCTGCGGCGACGCAGCGGGTGACGCCGAGGTGGCGTCGGCCCCCTCACAGGTGACCGGCCGGGTGGGCCCCACGGGGTGGGGCCCACCCGGCCGGTACCGACCCTTGCCCCGGACCGGCCCCGGACCGGCAGACCGGTGCCGGCGGGTGCTCAGAGCAGTGCCGGCTCCTCCTCGGGAGCACGCCTCGCGGTCCCCGCACCCCGCGCTTCCGCGAGCGCGAGCCCGGCCACCGACCCGAGCATCAACAGCGTGCCCGCCACCGTGGCCGCGGTGAGCCGTTCGCCGAGCAGTCCGACGGCCAGGACCGCCGCGCTCACCGGTTCGAGCAGCATGATCACGGAGACGGTGGCCGAGCGGACGACGGCCGCGCCCGCGAAGTACAGGGCGTAGGCGAGGGCCGTCGGAACCGCGGCGATGAACACCACCAGCACGATGACCCGGGCGGGTTCGGCGGTGTGCGGAACCAGCCCCTCCACGAGCCCGAACGGCAGCAGGCACAGAGTCGTGACGGCGAACGCCCCCACGGTGGTCGAGGACACGTCGGTGCCGCCGTCGCGCCCCCACCAGCGGGTCAGCAGCGTCATCACCGAGTACCCGGCGGCGGACACGACCGCGAGAGCGACGCCCGACGGCCGGACCGACGCATCACCGCTGCCCAGCACGAGCACCGCGAGCCCGGCGAGCGCCCCGGCGACGGCGGCGTATCCGGCGCGCCCCAGCCGTTCACCCATGGTCAGTCGCGCTCCCAGCGCGATGAGCACGGGACCGGCGCCGAGGGTGACGACGGTGGCCACGGCGAGTCCGGTGGCCTCGACGGCGGCGAAGTACGCGGTCTGGAAGACCGCGAGCCCCACGCCCGTGGCGCCGGTCCGCAGCAGCCTCGTACGAAGGAGGGGGCGTGCGGTGGGGCGTGGTCGGCGCCGGAGCGACCGGACGGCGAGCAGCAGGGCGAGGCCGCCGGCGCAGCGCCAGAAGGACAGGGCGACGGGGCCCATGTCGCTGGCGCGGTAGACGAGTGAGGCGACCGCGCCAGCGGTGCCCCAGGCGGCGCCGGCGACGGTCAGATAGAGGAGGCCTCGCCCGATGGGCAGGCCGGAAACAGCATGCGACACGTGTTCTCTCCGCAGATCCGCAGAAGTTCGGGAAAGGACCACGTCGCGCGCCGTACGAGTGGCACGTCAGCCACAAGCGGCCACGTCGGTGACGTCGCCGCTTCGGCGCGGATGGTCCTCGGACTTCATCCGCGGGCAGCACCGTTCCGCCCGGCCGGTGGCCGGGCGGTGATTCCGGAGGGCCCGCCTCAGGCGGCCGGAGGCGGAAGAACGAGTGCGTCCGAATGCATGATCGGGAGCCTAGACGGCGGTGCCTCGCGCCGACAACTCCCTTTCGGCGTCGCCCGTGCCGCCTGCCACCGGTGTCTGCGAGGCCTTGGCGGGCGCGGACGACTGGGCGATGAAGGCGCCGCACAGGACGACCGCGCCACCGATGATCTGCGGCGCCGACAGGTGCTGACCCAGCAGGACCCAGGCGAGCACGGTCGCGATGACCGCCTCGAGGCAGGCCACGACGCCTGCCACCTGCGGGGAGAGCCTGCGCACGGACCTGACGCCCGTCACGTAGGCGACGACGGTCGCGATCAGCACGATCCAGCCCAGCAGCAGGGAGGCCGCGACCGCCGTGCCGTCCATGTCCGCGGTGCCCCCGAGCACCGCCCAGTCCATGCCCCACGGCCGCGCCACGACCGTCAGGACGAGCGCGCCGACCAGCAGTCCGTACGCGATGACGCCGAGCGGATCCGGAGCCTGTTCGCCCGCGTCGCCGCCCTGGTCGGACAGGACGAAGTAGCCGACCTGGCAGCAGGCGGCGCCGAGCGCGAGCAGCAGCCCGAGGACGTCGAAGCTCAGCCCCGACCACACCTCGACGACACAGGCGAGACCGCCGACGGCGAGGACGACGCCCAGGGCCGCGGCACGGGTCACCGGCCGCCGTTGCACGAACCGCACCCAGCCGAGGACCAGTGCGGGCGCGAGGTACTCGACGAGCAGCGCGACGCCGACGGGTATGCGCGAGATCGAGGCGAAGTAGAAGGCCTGGACACCGGCCACGGCGAGCAGTCCGAATCCGGCGAGCAGCGCGGGTCGCCTGCGCACCAGCCCCCGGTGGCGCACGGCCAGCGGAAGCATCACCAGTGCGGCGCCCGCGACCCGCAACCACACCACGTCCAGCGGGTCGAGCCCCACCTCGATCAACGGCTTGGCCGCGACACCGGATCCCCCGAAGGCGACCGCGGACGCGAGCGCGAGGCCGAGCCCGAAGCCCCTCCCGCGGTTGCCCTGACTGCTCTCAGACGTATGCACCGGCACATGATGACAGGCGACGACATGAGCGTCACCCCCAATGACACCTGTCTCACCGAATGGACCGGCGACACCCCCGCACGCCCCGGTTCCGGCTCAGGCCTCGATGCCCCGGCCCGCCGCGGTGTCGATCCGCGCGAGCAGCACCGGTACGTCGACCCCCGCGCGTCCCAGTACCTCCACCGCCCGCGACTCGGGTTCGGCGACGATCGCCGCGAGCAGGTCGACCGCGCCCGCGCGTTCGTCGCCCCGCCGCAGGGCCCGCTCGCCGGCGACCTCCAGGGCGCCCGCCGCCACCGGAGACCACCCGTCCTCGGTCACCACGGGTATGGCACCGGAGTCCTCGACGGAGCTCTGCCAGCGGAGCCCGTAGCCGATGCTGCGCTGCACGAGGTAGCCGAGCAGCCGGGCGACCTGAGGGCCGCTCTCGAAGAGCTCGCGCACCTCGGGGTCGGACTCCAGGAGCGTGTGCAGCAGATGGGCCGTGTCGATCTGCCGGTCCCCGTCCCGCAGCGCTCGTCTGCGCGCACCGATGACCACCGCCGCCAGCTCCGCGCTGAGCCGGGCCTCGATGTCCACGCGGGCCGGGTCGTGCCCGGCGGCCTGCTGGTGGGAAGTACGGGATTGCACATCCCTTACCCCATCAGCCTCTTCGGATCGAGTCATCCTCGCGGGGAAGCATTTTCGCGTCCGACACAGGGTGGGCATCACTGTCCGGCTCCTCCTCCTTACGGATGACATCACGCCGTTTCCCCCGACAGGCGCGCGCCGCCTTGCCCTGCGCCCCTCGCGCAACCGCATCGCACCGGCGCTCGTCCAACGCAGCATGGAGAGCAGGTGCTGGCTGGTGGTCCTGCCGGCCATCGACGGCAGGCAGTACGTGTACCGGGTCTACGCCCCCGACGACGCGCTGCCGGCCGACCTGTTCTGGGAAGCCTGGCACTGCCACGACGAAGGGCCGTACCCGCGCGCCCGGGACCTGTTCGACGCGGCGGAGATACGTCGGGTCGGCTGAACACCCACCGGGAGCCCCGCTCTCTCCCGTCGCCGCACTTCCCCACCTCCACACTTCCTGACGGTTCATCAGTATTGAATGTTCAGGGCCCTGCGGCTACGTTCCGCGACACCGTAGCCAGCTGCGCCCGGCGCAGCACCCGAGACGAGGGGTGGTCGCATGGCCGAAGTCAGCGCGGAAGCACGGATAGAGGCGCCCGCCGAGAAGGTCTGGGCGCAGCTCACGGACTTCTCCTCGTACGGCGAGTGGAACTCCACCCACACCAGCTTCCCGAAGGGCGGTCCCGAGTCCCTCGAAGTCGGCGGCACCTTCGAGGAGAACATGAAGCTGATGGGCTTCCCCGCCGAGGTCGACTGGACCATCGAGGAGCTGGAGGAGGCCCGCCTGCTCGCGATCCGCGGCAAGGGCCCGATGGCCGTGACGGTTGCCACGCGCTACACGCTGACCCCCGACGGCGAGGCCACGACCGTCCGTATCGACGGCGAGTTCACGGGCGCCGCCGTCTCGTTGATGGCGGGCAAGCTGAAGGACTCGGCGACGGCGGCCCTGCACGAGTCCCTGCGCAAACTGGGCGGTCTGGTGGCCTAGAGCCGGCCCGGAACAGAACTCATCACACGCTCAAGGGGGGTACTTCGAAGTCGAAGTACCCCCCATTGACGGACCATCAGTCCTCGTCGGCGAGGATCAGGTACAGCTTCTTGCGCGCGTCGTTGATGACGGTCAGCGCCTTCTCGCGCTGCTCCTTGCTGCCGGTCTTCCAGACCTGCCCGAACGCCTCCATCAGACCGAAGCCGGCCTGCCGGATGTCGCTCAGTGCCTCCCAGTCGACCCCGCGCCCGGCGTCCTCCCAGGGTGCGTCGGGACCCTCGTCGGCCGCGACACGGCCGTCGTCGGTGAGCGAGAACAGCTTCTTGCCACCCTCGCTCGCACTGCTGATCAGCCCCTCGTCCTCCAGAAGCTGGAGGGTGGGGTACACCGAACCGGGGCTGGGCTTCCACGCCCCGCCGCTGCGCTCGGCGATCTCCTGGATCATCTCGTAGCCGTGCATCGGCCGGTCCTTGAGAAGGGCCAGGATCGACGCGCGTACGTCGCCGCGCCGTGCCCTGCCGCGCGGTCCGCCCCGGCCTCCGCGCCCGCCCCAGGGGCCCGGGCCGAAGCCGGGACCACCGAAACCGGGCCCGAAGGGACCGAAGGCGGAACGCCGGCCTTCGAAGCCACCCCGACCGGGGTGTCCAGGGCCGCCGTGTCCGCGGCCACGCCCTTCACCGGGGCCGAACCCCGGTCCGTATTCCTCTCCGTGGGAACGCATCGCAATCACTCCATTCCATCGTTGATCTGTCGCGATGCGTCAACGATATATCGGAATAGTTCGTCAGGCAAGACCCATCGACGAAGGAGGGCTGACCTGTGCCAGTGATCAGTGATCGACTGCCAGGGAAGGTTGCTCAAAGCCGCTCCCGGAGGTCGGGCGCTCGGAGTTGATCCGCCACTTCACGTTGGCCGGGCCGGACGAGGCGTTCCTGCCTACGTTCCGGACCGGTCGTAACGGGCTCGGCACGGCGGTGCAGTTATGCACCCTGTCCTGGTTGAGGTTCGTGCCGGACGGGGTGACCGGCGCGCCGTCGCCTGCGGTGGGCCGGCTGTCGCAGCGGCCTCGCTGAGTTCCTGTTCGCGCGGGCAATGGAGCACGACTCCCCGGAGCCGTTGTTCCGGCCGGCCTGCGAACACTTGCCGGCAACGCCGCCATCGGCGCACTCCGCATCACCGGCGCCAACCGCCACTACGCCCGCGACAGCACCCGACCACTGGCACTATTCGGCATCACCAAACGACTTCGCTGGGGCTCTGGGTGTCCATCGCACTGCTCAAGGCAGTGGATGTGGTCTCCCGGGGATACGGGCGGCGGCCGCGGCGACGGTTGCCAGGTCTTCGCTCGAGAAGCCGGCGCGGCTCAGCACCGCCAGGGACTTGTTCGTCGCCAGCGTGCACAACGCCAGCTCTGCCGCCTCGCGCTCATCGGCCCCCGCCGCCATCAACGCCTGCTCCAGCATCGCTCGCAAACCGTCGATCATGGCGCGGACCATCGCCCGACCCTCCGCGTCGAGGGCCGGGAACTGCGTTGCCGACACCGTGAGCAGGCAGCCGTCCGGGACCGTCGGGTCGGCGATGCGGTTCAGGGTGACCTGCAGGTAGGCGGCCACAACGGCGCTCGGGTTCGGGTGAGGGCCGGAAAGTGCCTGGTCGTACAGCGGGTGGTAGGTCTGCGCGTACCGTTGGAGGCTTTTCCGGAAGAGGGTGCTCTTGTCGCCGAAGGTGCCGTAGAGCGAGCTCCGGCCCAGGCCCGTGCCCTCGGTCAGGCGGTCGAACGAGGCTTCCGAATAGCCCCAGCGCCAGAAGACGTACATCGCGCGTCGTAGCGCCTCGTCCACGTCGAATTGCTTGCGGCCCGCCATGGTTCGACAGCCTAACGCATCTTGCACCGATCGTTTCAAGATGTGTAGGGTCGTCGGCATGACAAGTTGGACTGATCGTTCCATGATGAGCACGGCCGACGTCACTACAAGCTTGAGTTCGCTGCGGCTGCCCGACGGGTTCACCGACGTCTTCACCAGCCGGCTCGTGGAGCTGAACGGGCTGCGGCTGCACGCGGTCACCGGCGGGGACGGCCCGCCGCTGCTGCTGGTCGGCGGGTGGCCGCAGACCTGGTACGCCTGGCGGGAAGTGATGCCCGCGCTCGCCCGCGAGCACACCGTCGTCGCCGTCGACTCGCGCGGCGCCGGGCTCTCCGACAAGCCCGACGACGGTTACGACGCCGGCACGCTGGCCGCCGATCTGGTCGCTCTGATGGCCGCGCTCGGGCACGACCGCTTCGACGTGGTCGGCCACGACATCGGCATGTGGACCGGATACGCCCTCGCTGCCGATCACCCCGAGCGGGTGGGCCGGCTCGCCGTCGTCGACGCCATTGTCCCCGGTCTCACGCCGATCCCGTCGGTCTTCAGCCCGGCCGCGGTCAACCAGCGGCTCTGGCACTTCGGCTTCAACCGGCTCACCGACCTCAACGAGGAGCTGGTCCGGGGGCGGGAGCGGCTCTTCTTCGGCTACCAGTTCGCCAAGAAGGCAGCCACCCCGGACGCGATCCCCGCGTACGCCGTCGACGTCTACGTCGATGCGATCGTCGCGGATCCTCGCGGGCTGCGGGCGAGCTTCGCGTACTACCGGGCACTGGACGAGACGATCGCGCAGAACGAGCAGCGCAAGAAGACCCGGCTGACGCTGCCGGTGCTCGCCATCGGCGGCGCGCGGTACAGCGGCGCGATGGTCGCCGAGACGATGCGGCCGGCGGCCGACGATGTCACCGGGGTGGTCCTCGACGATTGCGGCCATTACGTGGCCGAGGAGCAGCCGACGCTGTTTACCGAGACCCTGGAGGACTTCCTCGGTGGCAAGCCGGTGGCAGGCGTGCCGCACGGCTGACACATTCTTGGCGGAGTTCCGCCATGTCCGTCTTGCGCCCCCGTTCGTTCACGTCGCGGCGCCTACCGCGGGCCAAGAATCGAAGGCGATGCGTGCGCCGTCGGTGGTGCGCGAGGAAGGATGTCGATGTCCACAGACAGCTGCCGCGGGGTCCCGGTCGCGATGATCGGAGCGTTGCTCTGCGCCGGCGTCGCCCCACGCACCGGTCCACCCACCCCGGATTGGCCTTGGCCTGCGCCTGTGCCCAGCGCCTAGCGTCTGCCTCATGCGGATTCGAATCGTCGACGCCTTCACCGACCGCCCCTTCGCCGGCAACCCGGCCGGGGTCCTCCTCCTCGACGCCTCCACGTCCTTCCCGGACGACGCCTGGCTCCAGAACGTGGCCCTGGAGGTCAACCACGCAGAGACCGCCTTCGCCCATCCCCTCCCGGCGGGCGGAGAGGCCGACTGGGCGCTGCGCTGGTTCACGCCCGCGGCCGAGGTGGCGATGTGCGGCCACGCGACACTCGCCACCGCGCACGTACTGGCCACGACGGGCGCCGCCCAGGGACCCGTACGGTTCGCGACCAGGAGCGGCGTGCTCATCGCCACCGCGCACGACGACGGCTCGATCACCCTGGACTTCCCGACGGCCCCGCTGACCCCGGTCGCCGTGCCGCAGGGCGTCGCCGAGGCCCTGGGCGCCGAGCCGCTCACCACCCATGACACCGGCCCGAACATCGGCGACCTGCTGATCGAACTCGCCGACGAGAAGACGGTCCTGGGTCTCTCCCCCGACCTCGCGTCCCTCGCCCGCCACTCCGAGCGCGGCATCATCGCCACGGCGCCCGCCGCCGACCCCTCACAGGGCTACGACTTCGTCTCCCGCTGCTTCTTCCCGAACATCGGCATCGACGAGGACCCGGTCACCGGCAGCGCCCACACGGCCCTCGCCCCGTTCTGGTCCGAGCGCCTCGGCCGCACCGACCTCACCGGCCACCAGGCCTCGTCCCGCTCCGGCCTCGTACGGACCGGACTCCGCGGCGACCGCACACTGCTCACCGGCCGCGCGGTGACCGTCATCGAGGGCGAACTGCTCGCCTCCTGAACAGCGTGAAGGGGGCGTACGAGATCTCGTACGCCCCCTTCACGCTGTTCGGGCTTCCCGCTGTTCACGCGGTGGGGAGCCAGCCCACCTTCCCGGCCAGCAGCGCGTACCCGACGAACGCCCCGATGTCGAGCAGCGAGTGGGCGACCACCAGTGGCCCGACCCGGCCCCAGCGGCGGTACAGGTAGACGAAGACCACGCCCATCACCATGTTGCCGATGAACCCACCGATGCCCTGGTAGAGGTGGTACGAGCCGCGCAGCACCGAGCTCGCCACCAGGGCGCCGACCGGTGTCCAGCCCAACTGGTCGAGGCGGCGGAGCAGATACCCGACGACGATGACCTCCTCCAGGACCGAGTTCTGGATCGCGGAGAGGATCAGTACCGGGTACTTCCACCACACCTCGGGCAGTGCCTCGGGCACCACGGTGAGGTTGAAGCCGAGGCCACGGGCCGCCAGATAGAAGGCGATGCCCGAGCTGCCGATCACCGCGGCGATCGCGGCACCCCGGGCGAGGTCCGGCCACGGACGGGTGCGGTCGAAGCCGAGCGTGCGCAGCCCCTTCCCCTCACGCAGCAGGAAGTGCGCGACGAGGGCGACCGGCACCAGCGCGGAAGCGATCCCGAACAGCTGCCACGCCAGATCGAGCCAGGGACGGCCGGGCGCGGCCGAGGCGTTGAGCGTGGCCGCCTGGTCCTTGAGACCTCCCGGTTTGGTGACCGAACCGACAAAGCTGATCAGCGCGGAGACGCCACTGGCCCCGAGCGAGACACCCAGCACGAGCAGCGTCTCGTCACGGAGAATCCGCCGCGCGGGCCGGTCCTCGGGAAACGAATCAGCCACGGACCCTGCCTCCACGTGCACTCCTGCCTCCAGTTGAGCAATCCCGCCTCATCCCCATCTTCGCCCCGCTAGGGTCTCGAAAGAAGTTGCGAAGATCGTGCGCGACAAGCCGTCCGGGGAACGGACGCCCCGCGGGCACCCCTCCCCCGATGCCATAGCATTCGGCCATTTCACGGCTTCAACGACTCCAGCTCGACCAGGGGAAGGGCACGACCGCCATGGGACGTCACAGCTTGCCGGACGGGTTCCGGACGGGCGCCACCGGCCCCCGGCGGCGCGCGCGGCGCCGCAACGTGGCGCTCACGACGGCCCTCGTGTTCGCCCTCGCCGCAGGCACGGCCGCCGCGGTCGACGGCGGCGTGCTCTCCTTCGGTTCGTCCTGCTGGGACAGTGCCGTACGCCTGAGGATCGCCGCCGCTCCGGGCATCGCGCCCGCGCTCAAGGACGCGGCCGGCTACGCCAGGGACAACGACGTGACGTCCGACGGCAGTTGCCTCGACGTGCAGGTGACCGCCCGGGACGCGTACAAGGTCACGGACGCCCTGCGGTCGAAGGAGAAGGGCGCCACCGAGTTCGAGGCCTGGGTGCCGGACTCGGGTGTGTGGGTCAACCGGATCATGGCGGACGGCAAGTCGACTCCGGTGACACCGGCGGGCAACGTCGCCTCGTCACCCGTCGGTGTGGCGATGATCCCGACGGCCGCGAAGTCGCTCGGGTGGCCCCTCAAGACGTACAGCTGGACCGAGCTGGCAGACGCGACGACGACGAGCGAGCGGCTGAAGCTCGGGGCGGGCAATCCCTCGCGCAGTGCCACCGGTCTGCTCGCCCTGACCCGGCTGACGCACGCGGTGGGCAAGGCCGAGGACGGCGACATCCTGGCGGCGGCCACCGCGAAGGCCCTCTCCCTGCGCGCCTCCGACAGCGACAGCCAGGTCCTGGACACCCTGCCGCGCGACCTCTCCGGCACCGAGCAGGGCAACCCGAAGCGCAATCAGGCGCTGATCCTCTCCGAGCAGGCGGCGTTCGCGTACAACACGACCGCGGACAGCGGCGACGACCTCGATCTCTTCTACCCGAAGGACGGCTCGCCCCTGCTCGACTACCCGTTCGCGCTGGTCGACGAACCGGCGCTGACCACGGACGAGAGCCGGGCCGCGCTGCGGTTCATGACCCTCCTCGGCGAGCCCGACGGGCGCCGGATCCTGGAGAAGCACGGCTTCCGTACGGATGACGACGACATCCCGGACAAGCTGGTGACCCGCGCCGGCGGCCGCGCCCCGCAGCCGTACAAGGAGCTGCCGGAGGAACCGGCCACGGACAAGGAGATCGACGAAGCCCTCGGCATGTGGACGATCACCGTGCAGAGCACCCGTCTCACCACGGTCGTCGACATCTCCGCGTCCATGTCGAAGCCGGTCCCGGGCACCAGCGAGTCCCGTATGGAGGTGACCAAGGCGGCGCTGTCGCAGGCTCTGGCCACCTTCACCCCGGAGGACGAGGTCGGGCTCTGGACGTTCTCCAGGAGGATCGACGGCAAGCGCGACTACCGCGTACTCGTCCCGGCCGAGCGGCTGGGCGGCCGCGCGGCTGGCAGCACCCAGCGGGACCTGCTGTCGGCGGCCTTCGACAGCCTGAAGCCGGTCAAGGACGGCGCCACAGGCCTGTACGACACGACACTGGCGGCGTACAAGGAGGCCACGGCCTCCTACACGAAGGGCAAGTTCAACGCGCTGGTAGTGCTGACCGACGGTGTGAACGAGGATCCGGGGAGCATCTCGCGCTCCGCCCTCGTCGCCCAGCTCCGGCAGCTGACCGATCCGGACCGCCCGGTACCGCTGATCGCGATCGCGGTGGGGCCGGAGGCCGACAAGAACGAACTCGACGAGATCGCCGAGGCGACCGGAGGCTCGGCCCACCTCGTCACCGACCCGTCCCAGATCCACTCGGCGATCCTGAAGGCCGTCGTACGGGCCGGCGACCAGAACTGATCACCCACTCACCGCCACCGCCACACGTCACCCCGCCGACCTCACCCGAGCGAAACGGCGGGCGCCGGTAACCCGACCGGCCAGGTGTGCACGGGCTCACCGAGGTGCATCAGCTCGGCGTACCGTTTCGTCGTGGCGGCCAGCGCGGCATCCCGCCCCATGCCGCCCTCCAGCGCCTTGTGGAACGTACGGGACTGCCAGGAGGCCCCGTTGACCCCCCGCTTGCAGCGCTCCTCGATGACTCCGAGGTAGAGGTCCCGGTCGGCCGGCTCGACGCCCCACGCGTCCAGGCCCGCCGCCGCGAGCGGCAGCAGCTCGTCCAGCACCAGCCGCGTCGCGGGCATCCGTGTGGTGCCGCCGTACCTGCCGCGTCGCGGCCACTCCAGCCGCGCGTCGATGCCGTACCGGCAGGCCTGGTCGAAGTTGGCGGCCGCGGCCTCGAAGGGCAGCCGTGTCCACACGGGCCGCGCCTCGCCCGCGAGGGCCCGTACGAGCCCGTAGTAGAAGGCCGCGTTGGCGATGACGTCGGTGACCGTCGGGCCCGCGGGCAGCACGCGGTTCTCCACGCGCAGATGCGGGACACCGTCGTCGATGCCGTACACCGGCCGGTTCCAGCGGTAGATGGTGCCGTTGTGGAGCACGAGTTCGGCGAGCCGGGGTGTGCCGCCCTCGTCGAGGACGCTCCGCGGATCCTCCTCGTCGCAGATGGGCAACAGGGGAGGGAAGAAGCGCAGGTTCTCCTCGAACAGGTCGTACGCCGACGAGATCCACCGCTCCCCGAACCAGGTCCGCGGACGGACCCCCTGCGCCTGGAGCTCGGGCGGACGGGTGTCGGTGGACTGCAGGAACAGCGGGGGCCGCGACTCGCGCCACAGCTCACGGCCGAACAGGAAGGGCGAGTTGGCGCCGACCGCGACCTGAACGGCGGCCACCGCCTGCGCCGCGTTCCACACGTCGGCGAAGCGTCCGGGCGTGACCTGGAGGTGCAACTGCACGGAGGTACAGGCGGCTTCGGGCGCGATGGACGCCGAGGTGCAGCTGAGCCGCTCCACACCCTCGATGTCCAGCCTGAAGTCCTCGCCGCGTGCGGCCACGATCTGGTCGTTCAGCAGCGTGTAGCGGTCCACGTCGGAAAGGTTCGCGGAGACCAGGTCGTCGCGGGCGAGCGTCGGCAGAATACCGATCATCACGATTCCGGCATCGACCTCGTTCGCCTTCCGGTGGGCATATGCGAGTGACGTGCGCAACTCCTCGGCGAGCCGGTCGAATACACGGCCGCCGAGCCGATGGGGAGCAATGTTGACTTCCAGATTGAACATGGCGAGTTCTGTTTGGAAATCCCGGCTCGCGATACGCTCAAGTACTTGCGCATTCATCATTCTCGGCATGCCGTCAGGACCGGCGAGATTCAGCTCGATCTCCAGGCCCATGAGATTCTTGGGGCGGTCGAACCGCTTCTCCGCCAGCAGCCGCTCCAGCCCCGCCAGACACTGCTGGAGCTTTTCGCGGTAGCGCTGCCGATCGGACAGGCCGATCGGCCCCGCCACGACCTTCTCCCCCATCGAAGTGTCCCTCCTCGACTGGGCAGCCCGACGAACCGGCCGCTGATGTCCCGGGTCACGTGGGATGATGCCCAGGCAGTGTGATCGATAACGCCTTGGAACGGACCCCCCGGGCGCTACTCAGAACGCAGATACCCACAGGCACATTCACCAGGCATGGGTCAGTGCGCGATTTCAACGATCGACCCTGTCGTGAAAAACGCCGACAGGAACCGGCCGTCCACCCCGGTGGCATATTCCGAGGTCATCGACGGGTACCCCTGGAGAACCAGGACCAAACGCACGTCACGCCGACCGAATTGTCTCTTGCCCTTAATGCGCGGAACGGCTAGACGAAACACCGTCAGAACACGTGTCGTATAAACTCCGCGAACGAGGCAGAGAGTTGGCGTCCGCCATGGTAGGTCCTGCCGTCAAAGTGCCGCCCGCCACGCGGCCGACCCTTCGGGCGAACGACGTCACTTTGACGACCGGACCTTGGGCACACGCTCCTCTGACCCGAGAGCTGACAGCGCCGTCCGCCCCCGCCCTCGCGCCACCATGCCTGTCGAATGAGAGGCGACCCACCATGCCGCTGCATGTGCCCCCGGCTCCCGCGCCCGCGTTGCGCACCGTCCTCACCGCCCTCGGTTCCCCTACCGCGGTCCGTGAAGCGCGTACCCCGTCCCTGCGCAGTGCCCAGGGACCCGCCACACCCGATCTACCGCTGCCCGTCCACGTACTCGACCGGATCACCCCGGCGGGCGCCTCCGCCACCCGCCTCGCCGGGTGGCGCTTCCTGATCCGCTGCGGCGAACGTGCCGTGGCGGCCGCGGAAACGAGGCTGACCCCCGACGGCTGGGCCTTCTCGCACTTCTTCGAAGGCCCGTACGTCACCGCCACCGAGCGCGCCCTGCGTCAGGCGGAGACGATGAACGGGTCGTACCAGGCCCGTCTGTTGTCCGTACCCGAGCTCTACATGCTCACACTCTGGCTGCACGGAGACTGCGCGGCCGAAGGAGCCGAGGGCCATCCCGCGGCCACCGACCTCCTGGTGCCGCTGGCTCCCGCCCCGCCGGGCATCGCCGCGCACCGACCGCACCGCGTGGCCGAGCTGCTGCCCGTCCTGACCCATCGGCTCACGCCGACGCCGACGCCCGCCCCGCTGCTCGGCTCACCCGCCTGAGCGCACCCCGGCTTCCGTGCCCCGCGGCCACACACCGGCCGCGGGGCACGCTGCTGTGCACGGGCGGTGACGCACCCCGCTGATCCACGCGGTGACGACGTGGGGCGGGTGTCGCCCGGTGTTGCTCGGAGTGACGCCACATCGACTCAACGCACCCCCGGCCCGTCCGGACTAGCCCCATCCGACCATTGGGAACCACCCGAAGAGACAGCCCAGTTGGAATGAACCGTCCGCACGGGTGATGCGTCATCAACCTGTGAGGAGCGCTGACGCCAAATCCCTGCGGATTGACGCCCGTAGGGCAACACTGGGTTCCGGACCATCTGACAAACGGGGGGCGGCAATGAGCATCAGTTCGAGCCGCGGAACAGACACGACACCGATCACCGACCTCACACCAAAGCGAAAGATCCCATCAATGTGCCAGCACCAGCCACCGTGCCCGACAGCCGACTCCGCCGACCGGGAGGCCGCCCATCTTGTGGCGCACCACCCGGAGCAGGGATGGAGCCTGCTGTGCAACGGCGTTCTCCTCTTCGAGGACACCGGTGAGCTCCTGCCGGACGGCCGGATCATCGCTCCACATCGCCCTGTGGCCATGGACGTGATGACCGCCGCCTGAGCGGCACGGCGCACACGGGCGGCGGGGCAGGCCGTCCGAACACATGAGGGGCCGGCCCGGGAAGCAATCCCGGAACCGGCCCCGACGCATGTCCGACGGTGATTACTCTTCGTAGGCGTCCAGCGGCGGGCAGGAGCAGACCAGGTTCCGGTCGCCGTAGGCCTGGTCGATCCGGCGCACCGGCGGCCAGTACTTGTCCGCGGCCGAGACACCGGCCGGGAAGACCGCCTCCTCGCGGCTGTACGCGTGCTCCCACGTGTCGCCGAGCGCGGCGGCCGTGTGCGGCGCGTTCCGCAGCGGGTTGTCGTCCGCCGCCCACTCGCCCGAGCCGACCTTCTCGATCTCCGCACGGATCGCGATCATCGCGTTGCAGAACCGGTCGATCTCGGTCAGGTCCTCGCTCTCCGTGGGCTCGATCATCAGCGTGCCGGCCACCGGGAACGACATCGTCGGCGCGTGGAACCCGTAGTCGATCAGCCGCTTGGCGACGTCGTCGACGCTCACGCCGGTCGCCTTGGTCAGCGGCCGCAGGTCGATGATGCACTCGTGCGCCACGAGCCCGCCGGGACCGGTGTAGAGCACCGGGTAGTGCGGTTCGAGCCGCTTGGCGATGTAGTTGGCACTGAGGACGGCGACCTGCGTGGCCCGCCTGAGCCCCTCACCGCCCATGAGACGGACGTACGCCCACGAGATGGGCAGGATGCCCGCGGAGCCCCAGGGAGCGGCCGAGATCGGGCCCACGCCCGTCTCCGGGCCCGCGGCGGGCTGCAGCGGGTGGTTCGGCAGATACGGCGCCAGGTGCGAGCGCACCCCGACCGGACCCACGCCCGGACCGCCGCCGCCGTGCGGGATGCAGAACGTCTTGTGCAGGTTGAGGTGCGAGACGTCGCCACCGAAGTGCCCCGGCTTGGCAAGCCCCACCAGCGCGTTGAGGTTGGCGCCGTCGACGTACACCTGGCCGCCCGCCTCGTGCACCTGGGCGCAGATGTCGGCGACGTGCTCCTCGAACACCCCGTGCGTCGAGGGGTACGTGATCATCAGCACCGACAGTTCGTCGCGGTGCTGCTCGATCTTGGCCCGCAGGTCCTCGACGTCGATCTCGCCGTCGTCGGAGGTCTTCACGACGACGACCTTCATCCCGGCCATCACGGCGCTCGCGGCGTTCGTCCCGTGCGCGGACGACGGGATGAGGCAGACGGTGCGCTGCTCGTCGCCATTGGCCCGGTGATAGCCGCGTACGGCCAACAGACCGGCCAGCTCGCCCTGCGAACCGGCGTTGGGCTGCAGCGACACCTTGTCGTAGCCCGTGACCTCGGCGAGCCGCTCCTCCAGCTCACGGATGAGCGTGAGATAGCCCTGCGCCTGCTCGGCGGGCGCGAAGGGGTGCAGCTGGCCGAACTCGGGCCAGGTGACCGGCTCCATCTCGGTCGTCGCGTTGAGCTTCATCGTGCAGGAGCCCAGCGGGATCATGCCCCGGTCGAGCGCGTAGTCACGGTCGGCGAGCCGGCGCAGGTAGCGCAGCATCGCGGTCTCGGAACGGTACTGGTGGAAGACCGGGTGCGTGAGGTACTCGTCGGTGCGCAGCTGCGCGGCCGGCAGTGTGTCCTCCGTCGCCCCGTCCAGCACGGCAACGTCGCCGTCGACCCCGAACGCGGCCCAGACGGCGCCCAGTTGGGCCCGCGTGGTGGTCTCGTCGCAGGCGAGGGACAGGTGGTCGGCGTCGACGAGCCGGAGGTTGACCCCGCCCCGGCGCGCGGCCGCGAGCGTCTCGGCCGCCTTGCCCGGCACCCGCACGGTGAGGGTGTCGAAGTACGCCTCGTGGACGACCTCGACCCCGCCGGCCTTCAGACCCGCGGCGAGGATCGTGGCGTACCGGTGGGTGCGCCGCGCGATGGACTTCAGGCCCTGGGGACCGTGGTAGACGGCGTACATCCCGGCCATCACGGCGAGCAGCACCTGAGCCGTACAGATGTTGCTGGTCGCCTTCTCACGGCGGATGTGCTGCTCCCGCGTCTGCAGGGCGAGCCGGTACGCCTTGTTGCCGTCCGCGTCGACCGAGACGCCGACGAGCCGGCCGGGCAGGCTGCGCGCGAACTTCTCGCGCACGGCCATGTATCCGGCGTGCGGCCCACCGAAGCCCATCGGCACACCGAAGCGCTGGGTCGTACCGACCGCGATGTCGGCGCCCAGCTCACCGGGCGAGGTGAGCAGCGTCAGGGCGAGCAGATCGGCCGCCACGGTGACGACCGCGCCCAGCTCGTGCGCCCGCTCGACGACGGGCTTGAGGTCCCGTACGGCACCGGAGGCGCCCGGGTACTGGAGGAGCACGCCGTTGATCTCGCGCTCGGCGAGTTCGGCCGGAATGCCGTCGCTCAGGTCGGCGACCACGACCTCGACGCCCGTCGGCTCGGCGCGGGTCTCGATCACGGCGATGGTCTGCGGCATGGTGTCCGCGTCGACCAGGAACAGGCCCTTCTTGTTCTTGCCCATGCGCCGCGACAGCGCCATGGCCTCGGCGGCGGCCGTGCCCTCGTCGAGCAGCGAGGCCCCGGAGGTCGGCAGTCCGGTCAGCTCGGCGACCACGGTCTGGAAGTTGAGCAGCGCCTCCAGGCGACCCTGCGAGATCTCCGGCTGATACGGCGTGTACGCGGTGTACCAGGCCGGGCTCTCCATGACGTTGCGCAGGATCACGGGCGGCGTGAACGTCCCGTAGTACCCGAGCCCGATCATGGAGTCCAGCACCTGGTTGCGGTCCGCGAGGGAGCGCAGCTCGCTCAGTACCTCGGCCTCGGTGCGGGCGCCCGGCAGTTCGAGCGAGTCGGCGTTCTTGATCACATCCGGGACCGCGGTGGCCGTCAGCTCGTCGAGCGAGCCGTACCCCACGTGCGCGAGCATCTTGGCCCGGGCTTCGGTGTCGGGCCCGATGTGGCGCTGCTCGAAGGGGATTCCCTGTTCGAGCTCTGAGAGCGGAATACGATGGGCGGTCATTGCGGAGGCCTCCTGGTCTGACGACCTTCGAGGGGCACCACGTCATGGGTGCCCGGACGGCCTCCCCCTCTGTCATCTCAACCTGAGAGCTTCACCGGTTTGCCCGTGAAGGCGCACCGGCTTTCACCGTCGGTGAGAGCGGAACCCGTCAAAAACTCGGACACCGCTCTGCTTTCCAGAGTGACCTCGTCCATGCGGTACGTGGGCCTGAGAGATTCCGGGGAGGATTTGCTCCTTCGGCGCCTCCGATGAAGCCTGGAGGACTCTCCCGCATGGGGTCAGCAGCCGTTGCCCAGGGTACCAGCGGGGTTCCCCCGAGTGGCCGCCCTCCCCAAAGTGCTCTTTCGTAGTGCTTACGGATGAGTTGCGAGCAGCTGGAGGGCCCGTGCAGACCGACATCGATCCGCGCAACCTGATAGGCCGCAAGGCGTTCGACCGCAACGGCACCAAGATCGGCACGGTCGACGAGGTCTACCTCGACGACGCGACCGGCGTACCGGAGTGGGCGGCCATACGCACCGGCCTGTTCAGCAGAGACGCCTTCGTCCCCCTGGAGCCCAGCGAGCTGGCCGACGGAACCCTGCGCGTCCCCTTCGAACGCGCCCTGATCAAGGACGCCCCCGACTTCGGCGTAGGCCGCCACCTCTCCCCCGAACAGGAACTCCAGCTCTACCACCACTACGGCCTGGACGTAGCTCCCCCACCCCCCTTCCCGGACCACGACTTCGGCCACCTGGCAGGCAGGGACGAGACCCCGTAAGCGACGGCGAGGCCCCCGCCACCTCCTGGGGCAACTCGGGAAACGGCCGTCACCTCCTGGGGCGGCTCGGAGAGGGCCGTCACCTCCTGGGGCGGCTCGGAAAGGGCCGTCACCTCCTGGGGCAGCTCGGGAACAACCCGTCTCCTAGCGGCAAGGGATCAGCCCCGCCTCTTAGGGGCGCGGGGAACTGCGCGACAAGCCACAACGGCCCCGCACCCACAAACGCACCCCAGTCACCCCCGTCTTTCAGGGGCGCGGGGAACTGCGCGATCAGCCACAACGCACCCGCAGACACAAACGCACCCAATCACCCCTCCCCGCCCGCCGCAGGCGACCCCGCAGGCGCCCCCACATCCCCAGGCCGTCGCTCCACCAACGGCAACGGCTCCGCAGCCTCCAACAAAGGATCATCGCTCCGAAACGTCCGCACCCGCCCGGGCAAGGAGTCCGGCGTCTCGAACCGCACAGTCACCCGCCCCAGCCCACTCCCCTGCACCCACCCGTGCCCGAACTCGGCATGCCGCACGTCGTGCCCCGCATGCCACCGCCGCTCAGCAGGAGGCACCGGCTCCTCGACCACCTCCTCGGCTTCTTCCTTCTCCGCATGTTCCAACTCCTCGGCGGCGGCAGCAGCGGTCCGAGCCTGGGCGAAGAGGTCCTCCTGCGTGTAGTCGGCAAGCCCCGAGACCCCCACCCCCAGAAGCCGTACGCCGCCCGTGGTGTCCACGGACTCCAGCAACCGCGCGGCGGCCTCCCGCACCACCGCGGGGTCGTCCGTGGGCCCCCTGAGCGTCTCGGACCGGGTCAGCGTCGAGAAGTCGTACCGCCGGACCTTCAGCACGATGGTCCGCCCCGACAGATGCGCGCCCCGCAACCGCCGCACACACCGGTCAGCGAGCCGCTGCACCTCCATCCGCACGCGGACCCGGTCATGGATGTCCACGTCGTACGTGTCCTCTACGGACACCGACTTGGTGTCCCGCTCGGCCACCACGGGCCGCACGTCGTGCGCGAGTGCCATGGCGTACAGCGCGACGCCGTGGGCCTTCCCCAGGAGCCGTACGAGCTCGTCCTCGCCCGCCTCGGCGATCTCCCCGACCGTGGTGATCCCGGCCCGCCGCAGATGGTCCCCCGTGGCGGGCCCCACGCCCGGCAGCGTACGCACGGACATGGGGGCGAGCAGCTCCCGCTCGGTGCCCGGGTCTATCAGCACCAGCCCGTCGGGCTTGGCCTGCTCGGAAGCGATCTTCGCGAGCATCTTGGAGGCGGCGAGCCCGACCGACCCGGTCAGTCCGGTGACGGCCCTGATGTCGCCGCGCAGCCTCACTCCGGTCAGCCGTGCCGACTCCGCGTCCCAGGCCGTCTGCCCGGCCTCCAGGTCCACGAAGGCCTCGTCCAGGCTCAACGGCTCCACCAGCGGCGACAGCTCCCGCAGCAGGCCCATCACCTGCTCGCTGATCTCCCGGTAGAGCCCGAAGCGCGGTACGAGATACGCGGCGTTCGGCGCCAGCCGGCGGGCCTGCGCCATGGGCATCGCCGAATGCACCCCGAAGACCCGTGCCTCGTACGAGCAGGTGGCCACCACACCTCGCGGCCCGAGCCCGCCCACGATGACCGCCTTCCCGCGCAGGCTCGGCTTGGCCGCCTGCTCCGCCGAGGCGTAGAAGGCATCCATGTCGAGATGCAGGATCGTGGGCGCGGTTCTCACATGTCCGATGCTGCCCTACGCCACTGACAATGCCCCGGCACGCGCCCTGAGGACCGGCGCGAGTCCGGACCACCCGTGGCCGAACGGCGGGCGCCCAGCGGCAGGTGGAGGGCATCAGGCAGCGAGTGTCAGGGCCGGACGGCCCCGACAGGCTCCGCCGACTCAGACCGCGCGATTACGGCGCCGCGCCAGCTCGTCCGCCGGATTGGGCCGCACAAGCGTCTCACCCGTGTCGACGCGCTCCCCGTGCAGCTGTGAGAGTGCGCTCTCCACGTCCCGCCAGACCACGCCCACCGCGATCCCGAAGATGCCCTGGCCGCCCTGGAGAAGCGCGTGGACCTCGTCGGGCGAGGAGCACTCGTAGACCGTCGCGCCGTCGCTCATCAGCGTCATCCGCTCCAGGTCCCGGAACCCGCGCTCACGCAGGTGCTGGACCGTGGTGCGGATGTTCTGCAGCGAGACACCGGTGTCGAGGAACCGCTTGACGATCTTCAGGACGACGACGTCCCGGAAGCTGTAGAGCCGCTGCGTCCCCGACCCGTAGGCGGCGCGCACGCTCGGCTCGACGAGCCCTGTTCTGGCCCAGTAGTCCAGCTGCCGGTAGGTGATGCCCGCGGCCGCGCAGGCCGTGGGCCCCCGATAACCGACCTCCTCGGGCGTCACTTCGCCGTCTTCGGGCACCGCCGTCGGCCGCTGCACGTGATCGGCCGCGCTGCTGTGAAGCGGGTACGGGCTGCTCTCCCCCAGACCGGGTCCGGGGGCACCCCCAGCCGTACCGTCGCCGCTGCTTCTCACGCCGACCTCCGTCCTTGACCTGCCTTCTCGAAGGTAGGCAGCCACCAGGGGTGCGTCAACGACCGCCACACTCGGCACGCCGAGTGATAATCACCCTAGGAGTGGTTTCCCGTGTCCCACCGCGGGGAAAGGCTAGCCGAATGCTCTCGGGACAAGCGCCGCACGGCCTGTTGTCCGGCGGTCCCGGAGGGTCACTGGAGCCCGGACCGGAAGGTCACTGGCTGTTGGTCCCGAAGTCCTCGGGCGAGATCTGGTCGAGGAACTCGCGGAACTTCTCCACCTCGTCCTCCTGCTCGTCCGGGATGGCGATGCCGGCGTCGTCCAGCACCCCGTCACTGCCGTAGATCGGCGTCCCGGTGCGCAGCGCGAGCGCTATGGCGTCGGACGGCCGGGCACTGACCTCGACCCCGCTGGCGAACACCAGCTCCGCATAGAAGACGCCCTCCCGCAGGTCCGTGATGCGCACCTCGGTGAGCTCCTGGCCGACGGCCTCCAACACGTCCTTGAACAGGTCGTGGGTCAGCGGTCGCGCGGGGGCCATGCCCTGCTGAGCGAAGGCGATCGCCGTCGCCTCCCCCGGCCCGATCCAGATGGGGAGGTAACGGTCGCCTCCCACTTCACGCAGGAGCACGATCGGTTGGTTGGAGGGCATTTCGACCCGGACACCTACGACGTCGAGCTCGTTCACACAGCAACCCTAGGCCGTGCCCGGCATCTTTGGGTAGTCGGGCACGGAATGGGCGCCCGATCCCGCGCTCCGCGCGGCCCACCGGGTCAGGGAAGCCGCACCCCGAGCGCGGACTGCACCAGCGCGGCGTGCAGTTTCACCGCGAGCCCCGCCAGCTCCTTGGTCTGCGCCTCCGCGTGCGCCCTGGTCTGCGGATTGCGGTGACGCCGCAGCGGGGCCACGACCTGGTCCACAAGGCCGGCCTCACGGTCTGCGGCTGCCTTAACGGCTCGCAGATGGCGCGGCTCGATCCCGAACCGCCCCAGTTCGACGACGAGACCGGCCACGGTCACCGCCTCGGCGTCGTAGACCCCCTCCGGCAGCGGTGTGATGAGCCCGTACGACTCCCACTCCTCGAGCTCCTGCTCGCCGATCTCCACGGCGGCCAGCAGCTCGGCCCGCCCGATCCGGGCCACGGTCGGCCCCTCCGACTCGCAGAGCGCCTCGCCGTCGCGCTGGCGCCCCACGGACGGCAACGGCAGCGCCTCACCGCGCTCCACGGCGTCCAGGTGCTCGCGGATCACCTTCAGGGGCAGATAGTGGTCCCGCTGCATCCTCAGGACGTGCCCGAGGCGCTCGACGTCACCCGGGCTGAACTTCCGGTACCCCGACGGTGTCCGCTGCGGCTCGATGAGCCCCTCCGACTCCAGGAAACGGATCTTGGAGATGGTGACTTCGGGGAATTCGTCGCGCAGCAGAGTGAGCACCGTGCCGATGCTCATCAGACCGTTGTCCATGGCGGCGGTGCCGTGGCCGACACCGCCGCTCGGTGTTCGAAGCATGGACCTTCCTGAGGGTCCCCCCGGACCGGGTCCGGGGGCGGGTCAGATACCCCGCTGGCTCGCGTAGAAGACCAGCCGGTACTTGCCGATCTGCACCTCGTCGCCGTTCGACAGCGGGACCGAGTCGATCCGCTCCCGGTTGACGTACGTGCCGTTGAGGCTGCCGACGTCCGCCACCGTGAACGAGCCGTCGGGAACGCGACGGAA
The DNA here is from genome assembly GCF_036182465.1 of Streptomyces sp. NBC_00258. NCBI lineage: Bacteria > Bacillati > Actinomycetota > Actinomycetes > Kitasatosporales > Streptomycetaceae > Streptomyces > Streptomyces sp. NBC_00258. The sequence continues at coordinate 9,796,858 of NZ_CP108081.1, read as the reverse complement.
CTCCACATGGCGACGCGACACGGTCACGTCGTCCAGGAAGATGTCGCTCTGCGGATGACGGCCGGCGGTGGTCAGCTCGCCGTCCAGCAGGAAGCGGCTGCCCGAGTTGGGCCCGCGGCGCACCACCAGGAGCGCCGAGCCGAGCGGCAGCGCGTCGACCGCGGCCTGCGCCTCGGGCGAGAGCATCGGCATCTGCGTCTGGCCGGTGGCCTCGGCGTCGTAGGCCTCGAGGCCCGAGATGGAGATCGTCGAGGTGGTCTCCGACGGACGCTCGGGGGTCGCCCCGGCCCGCAACGGAGCACCGCAGTTGGAGCAGAAGCGGCTCGCCTCCGCGTTGCGGTTACCGCACCTCGTACACACCAGGGCCGACATGGACGGATCCTCCTGCCGCGGCTGCCCCGTGGGGGCGTTGGACGCATACGGGTCGGAGCCGAAACCTATGCGTCCCGACTGGGCAGGGTCAACAGACGGCGCGCCCTGACCACCGGAAATGTCACCGCCCGGACCACCGACCTGGTCGCGGAACAGGGGGCGGTCCCCTTGATCCTCGCCCTCTGCGGGGCGCTGCGCACGATGGCGGGCAGTGGCGTTGTCATTGCCCTCTCGCGCGCTCTTGCCGAACAACTTCGCAAACAACTTCACGGGCGATTCCCCTTGACCGAAACAGACCCGCCCGTGGGGCAGGACGAACCCTGATTGCACACACCGGTCGAGCCGGACACCCTCACAACGTCCGTATCCACCAGACAGTTTCCACCACGCACCACCCATTCGGTGCGTCGACCCCCCGCAACCTCATGCCCTCGAGGAGCCGCCCCCAAGCGCCCCCGGTTCACTGGGAGGACGACCGAGCGTAGTCAGGCCGCTTCGCCGGTCGCAAGGCGTCCACGATGATCTTGTCCGAACGTTCCACCGTGACAGTGGCCTGCTCCTTCTCCAAAGTCTGCACCACTCCGCCCGGGATGTTGAGCGCCGGTTCGAGGTCCTGAGGCTTGCCGATGACCTTGAAACGATACGGGGCGCTGATCTTGTTCCCGTCGACGGCGACTCCGCCGCTCACATCCGTCAGATAGGTGCCCGCGACGACCCGCACGCCGTTGACCTGGATCGCCTCCGCTCCGGCGGCACGCAGTTCCTGGATCGCGTCGAGCAGCATGTCGGCCTCGACCGTCCCCTTCTCGTCCTCGATGGTCAGCGTGATGCCGGGACCCTGCGCCGCCACGGTGCCCGCCAGGATGCCGAGTTGCTTCTCCTTCTCGACCGTCTGCTTGCGGGCCTCCTCGGCCTGGTCCGAACTGTTCTCCAGCTCGGTGCGCTGATCCTCCAGCCCCTGCTTCTCCTCTTCCAGACGCTGCGTACGGTCGTCCAGTTCATCGAGGATGCGTACGAGATCCTCCTGACGCGCGCCGCGGAGGGCGCCGTCGCTGTCACTGTTGGACGCCACCTGCACGGCGAGACCGAAGCCGAGGCCGAACAGCAGGAGGGCGACGATGAACTGCGCACGCGACACGCGCGGCGGCCAAAGACCCTTCACCAGCCGCTGCCGACCGGTCAGGACCGGCTTGTGCGGTTCCGCCTCGACGTCCGGCGGCTCCGGGTTCGCCTCGGCCCGCGCCTCCTCCGCCCGCACCTCGTCGGGAAGTTCCTTGCGCAGGCGGTTCTCGGAGGCCTCCGGGGTTTCAGGGGCTTCCGGACTCCTGGGAGTCTCAGGGGTCTCTGGGGTCTCGTCCTGGCTGCTCATCGGCCTCACGCCCGGAACACGTGACGGCGGATCGCCGCGGCGTTGGAGAAGATCCGGATGCCGAGGACGACCACGACACCCGTGGACAGCTGGGCGCCCACACCCAGCTTGTCGCCGAGGAAGACGATCAGCGCGGCCACGACGACGTTGGACAGGAACGACACCACGAAGACCTTGTCGTCGAAGATGCCGTCGAGCATCGCCCGCAGACCTCCGAACACGGCGTCGAGCGCCGCGACGACGGCGATCGGAAGATAGGGCTCGACCACCGCCGGAACCTCGGGCCGGACCAACAATCCAGCCACGACTCCCACGACGAGGCCCAGTACGGCGATCACGATGTGCCTTTCTCTGTGCTCGGTTGCGCTGTTCGTACGATCACACTCGGTGCGGCGGGCAGCCGGACCTCGTCCTCGACGGAAATGCTGGTCCGGATACCGAAGTTCTTCCGCAGCGCGTCCAGATACTGTCCGTCACCGCTGTTCTGGAACTCGGTGCTCAGCCGCTTGCCGTCCCCCACCGCCAGCACCGTGTAGGGCGGCACCAGGGGCTTGTTGTCGACCAGTATCGCGTCACCCGCGGCCCTGATCGCGGACAGCGCCGTCAGCCGCTGTCCGTTGATCGAGATGGCCTCGGCGCCCGACTCCCACAGCCCGTTGACCACGCGCTGCATGTCGCGGTCGCGCACCCGCCCGGTGTCGGAGAAGCCCGACGTCTCGCGTGCGTCTCCGTCGCCGGCCTCGTCGGCTTCCTTGGCGTCGTCCACGACGAGCTTCACACCGGGGCCGTGCACTTCGACCGCCCCGGACAGGATGCCCACCAGCTCGCCCTGGTCGCCGCCGTGTTTCTTCAGCGCCTCGCGCTGCCGCGCGCTCACGTCGTCGCGGAGCTTGTCGATACTGCCCTCGAGCTTGTCGGCCGCCGACGTCTCGCGGTCGATGCGGTCGATGAGTTCCTCGCGCTCCTTGGCGACGACCGGAGCCGCTATCCGCGCCTGCGCGGCGCCTACGGTCACCACGAGGGCCGCGAGCACCAGACCGGCCGCGAGTCCCAGCTTCGCCCGCAACGTCTTCGGCAGGGCGCCGGTCCCGTCGGCCTTCTTTCGGGCGGCCGCCTCCGCGTACCCGTCGTCGAGGCTGTGGTCCATGACGTTGGTGAGCAGCGACATGGATGCGTCCGGGCGCGGGGGGCGCGTAGGAGTGCTCCGAACGGGGGGCTGCTGCGGCATGCCGCACATCGTCGCACGTCGCGGGCAGTACCTCCGAATGGCCCCACCGTCGTGCCGGACGTGCCCCTTTGGAGCACGTCCGGCACGCGCGCGTGCAGCTCAGCGACCGGCGCTGTCCACCACCGACGACCACTCGTCGAGCAGGGCCTGCGCCGACGCGTCGTCGGGCCCTTCGGCCCACAGATGCGTGACCGCCTCCGCCCGGTCCGGAAGAACCATCACCCAGCGCCCGTCGGTCTCCACCACACGTACGCCGTCGGTCGTGTCCACGAACCGGTCACCCGCCGCTTCGACGACGCGCCGCATCACAAGTCCCTTGACCGCCCAGGGAGTCGCGAGGTCGCGCTTGAGGACGTGCGCCCGGGGAATCCGCGCGTCGATCTGGCTGAGAGTGAGCTGCGTCCGCGCCACCAGGCCGATAAGCCGTACGAAGGCAGCCGTACCGTCGAAGACACTGCTGAACTCCGGCACGATGAAGCCACCGCGCCCGTCGCCCCCGAAGATCGTCGACTCCTCGCGCCCGACACGCGTCAGATCGTCCGGCGACGTCGTCGTCCAGTCGACCTGGGTCCCGTGGTACGCCGCCACCTGCTCGGCGATCCTCGTGGTGGTCACGGGCAACGCCACCCGCCCGCTCCGTCGTTCGGCGGCCACCAGGTCGAGCATGACGAGCAGCGCCCGGTCGTCCTCGATGATCCGTCCCTTCTCGTCGACGAGCGACAGCCGCTCGCCGACCGGGTCGAATCGCACCCCGAACGCGGCGCGTGCGGACGCCACTATCTCGCCGAGCCGCACCATCCCCGACCTGCGGGCGTCCGCGGTCTCCGTGGGCCGCGACTCGTCGAGACCGGGATTGATGGTCAGCGAGTCGACCCCGAGCTTGCCCAGGAGGCTGGGCAGCACCAGCCCGGCACTACCGTTCGACGCGTCCACGACCACCTTCAGCCCGGACTCGGCGATCCCGGTGGTGTCCACGTTCCGCAGCAGAGACCCGGTGTACGAGTCGAAGACGCTGGCCGGGAAGTGCAGGTCCCCGATCTCGCCCGGGAACGCACGCCGGTACTCCTGCCGCGCGAACACCCGGTCCAGCTTCCGCTGGCTCCCCTGCGACAGATCCGCCCCACGCCCGTCGAAGAACATGATGTCGACGGAGTCGGGAACCCCGGGCGTCGTCCGGATCATGATCCCGCCGGCACTGCCCCGCGCGGTCTGCTGCCGCGCAACGGGCAGCGGTACGTTCTCCAGGTCCCGTACGTCGATGGCGCTGGTCTGCAGCGCCGAGATGACCGCCCGCTTGAGCGCACGAGCGCCTCGCGAATGGTCACGGGCGGTCGTGACGGTCGAGCCCTTCTTGAGCGTCGTCGCATACGCACCCGCCAGGCGTACGGCGAGCTCGGGCGTGATCTCCACGTTCAGGATCCCGGAGACTCCGCGGGCTCCGAAGAGATGGGCCTGGCCGCGGGACTCCCAGATGACCGACGTGTTGACGAAGGCGCCGGCCTCGATGGTCTTGAACGGATAGACCCGCACATTGCCCTGAACGATCGATTCTTCACCGACCAGGCACTCGTCGCCGATGACGGCGCCGTCCTCGATGCGCGCGGCCCGCATGATGTCGGTGTTCTTTCCGATGACACAACCGCGCAGATTGCTGTGCTGGCCGATGTACACGTTGTCGTGCAGCACGGCCTTGTGCAGAAACGCCCCCGCCTTCACGACGACGTTGGAGCCCACCACGGTGTGCTCGCGGATTTCGACGTCGGCTTCGACCTTGGCGTAGTCCCCGATGTAGAGCGGTCCTCGCAGCACGGCATCGGGATGTACTTCGGCGCCTTCCGCGACCCACACCCCGGGCGAGATCTCGAAGCCGTCGAGCTCGACGTCGACCTTGCCCTCCAGGACATCGGCCTGCGCCTTCACATAGCTCTCGTGCGTGCCGACGTCCTCCCAGTACCCCTCGGCGATGTAGCCGTAGATCGGCTTGCCCTCCTTCATCAGCTGAGGGAAGACATCGCCGGACCAGTCGACGGAGACATCGGCCTCGACATAGTCGAATACCTCTGGCTCCATGACGTAGATACCGGTGTTCACCGTGTCCGAGAAGACCTGGCCCCAGGTGGGCTTCTCGAGGAAGCGCTCGACCTTGCCTTCCTCGTCCACGATGGTGATACCGAATTCAAGCGGATTCGGGACGCGGGTCAGGCAGACCGTGACCAGCGCACCCTTTTCCTTGTGGAAATTGATCAGATCAGTGAGATCGAAGTCGGTCAGAGCATCACCGGAGATCACGAGGAAGGTGTCGTCCTTCAGCGCTTCCTCGGCGTTCTTGACACTGCCGGCAGTACCGAGTGGCTTCTCCTCATTGGCATAGGTGAGCTCCATACCGAGCTCTTCACCGTCACCGAAGTAGTTCTTGACGAGAGAGGCCAGGAACTGGACAGTAACGACGGTCTCGTTGAGCCCATGCCGCTTGAGCAGCCGTAGCACATGCTCCATGATCGGGCGATTGGCCACGGGCAGGAGCGGCTTGGGCATGCTTGAGGTCATGGGGCGAAGGCGTGTGCCTTCACCTCCGGCCATCACGACGGCCTTCATGTCGGAAGCGTCCTCCTTGAAGAGACGACGGTCTAGCCGACTTCACCCGTCAGATTGTCCCGCACATTCTGCTTGCGGGCCATCAGAGGCCACTAACGGCCGCCCATTCGGCGAGCTCAATCGGCCATGGTGTCCGCGCGGACAAGGCGGCGGACCTGAACCACGTAGAGGATCCCTGCCCACCAGTAGAGCGTTGTACCCCATCCCGCGAACGCCCATCCGAAAATAGCAGCGAGTGACGCGAGCCATCCACTTCCGTCACTGAGCAGCAGCAACGGGAAGGCGTACATCAGGTTGAACGTAGCAGCCTTCCCAAGGAAGTTCACCTGCGGAGGGGGATAGCCGTGCCGTCTGAGGATGCCCACCATCACCAGGAGAAGCAGCTCACGCGCCAGCAGGACACTTGTCAGCCAGAGCGGCAGAATCTCGCGCCAGGTGAGCCCGACCAAAGTCGACAGAATGTAGAGCCGGTCGGCCGCGGGGTCGAGCAGCCGGCCGAGGGGGCTGATCTGGTTCCAGCGCCGGGCCAGCTTGCCGTCCAAATAGTCGCTGATGCCGCTGAGCATGAGCACCAGGAGTGCCCAGCCGTCACTCTGGGGACCTCCGAACTCCGGCCTGAGGATCAGCCACAGGAACAGCGGCACACCTGCGAGGCGCGCCATGCTGAGGATGTTCGGGATGGTGAGGACCCGGTCTGTCTGGACGCGGGTCTCCTGGACCTCCACCCGGGGGCCTCCTGTGGGAACGTGCCAACGATGCCCCCTGACCTTACCCTCAGGCATCTGCCCGCAGCGCGGAGGGGGTTCGGCCGGCGTCCGGAAAACAAAAAAGCTCCGGTTCTTGGACTGAAAGTCCAAGAACCGGAGCTCTAAAAGGAGTTCGGCGGTGTCCTACTCTCCCACAGGGTCCCCCCTGCAGTACCATCGGCGCTGTAAGGCTTAGCTTCCGGGTTCGGAATGTTACCGGGCGTTTCCCTCACGCTATGACCACCGAAACACTATGAAACAGACAAACCGGAGCCGTGACCATGGCTACAACGGTTGTTCGTGGTTTCAGAACTAACACAGTGGACGCGAGCAACTGAGGACAAGCCCTCGGCCTATTAGTACCGGTCAGCTTCACCCCTTACGAGGCTTCCACATCCGGCCTATCAACCCAGTCGTCTACTGGGAGCCTTAACCAATCTAGTTGGTGGGAATACTCATCTCGAAGCAGGCTTCCCGCTTAGATGCTTTCAGCGGTTATCCCTCCCGAACGTAGCCAACCAGCCATGCCCTTGGCAGGACAACTGGCACACCAGAGGTTCGTCCGTCCCGGTCCTCTCGTACTAGGGACAGCCCTTCTCAATATTCCTACGCGCACAGCGGATAGGGACCGAACTGTCTCACGACGTTCTAAACCCAGCTCGCGTACCGCTTTAATGGGCGAACAGCCCAACCCTTGGGACCGACTCCAGCCCCAGGATGCGACGAGCCGACATCGAGGTGCCAAACCATCCCGTCGATATGGACTCTTGGGGAAGATCAGCCTGTTATCCCCGGGGTACCTTTTATCCGTTGAGCGACGGCGCTTCCACAAGCCACCGCCGGATCACTAGTCCCGACTTTCGTCCCTGCTCGACCCGTCGGTCTCACAGTCAAGCTCCCTTGTGCACTTACACTCAACACCTGATTGCCAACCAGGCTGAGGGAACCTTTGGGCGCCTCCGTTACTCTTTAGGAGGCAACCGCCCCAGTTAAACTACCCATCAGACACTGTCCCTGATCCGGATCACGGACCCAGGTTAGACATCCAGCACGACCAGACTGGTATTTCAACGACGACTCCACCATGGCTGGCGCCATGACTTCACAGTCTCCCAGCTATCCTACACAAGCCGAACCGAACACCAATATCAAACTGTAGTAAAGGTCCCGGGGTCTTTCCGTCCTGCTGCGCGAAACGAGCATCTTTACTCGTAGTGCAATTTCACCGGGCCTATGGTTGAGACAGTCGAGAAGTCGTTACGCCATTCGTGCAGGTCGGAACTTACCCGACAAGGAATTTCGCTACCTTAGGATGGTTATAGTTACCACCGCCGTTTACTGGCGCTTAAGTTCTCAGCTTCGCACACCCGAAAGTGCACTAACCGGTCCCCTTAACGTTCCAGCACCGGGCAGGCGTCAGTCCGTATACATCGCCTTACGGCTTCGCACGGACCTGTGTTTTTAGTAAACAGTCGCTTCTCGCTGGTCTCTGCGGCCACCCCCAGCTCACCGTGTAAAACGGATCACCAGTGATGGCCCCCTTCTCCCGAAGTTACGGGGGCATTTTGCCGAGTTCCTTAACCATAGTTCACCCGAACGCCTCGGTATTCTCTACCTGACCACCTGAGTCGGTTTAGGGTACGGGCCGCCATGAAACTCGCTAGAGGCTTTTCTCGACAGCATAGGATCATCCACTTCACCACAATCGGCTCGGCATCAGGTCTCACCCTGTTGGTGTGCGGATTTACCTACACACCGGGCTACACCCTTACCCCGGGACAACCACCGCCCGGGCTGGACTACCTTCCTGCGTCACCCCATCACTCACCTACTACAGGTCTGGTCCGTCGGCTCCACCACTCCCCTTTGCCCGAAGGCTCCAGGGCGGCTTCACGGACTTAGCATCGCCTGGTTCACTGTTTGACGCTTCACAGCGGGTACCGGAATATCAACCGGTTATCCATCGACTACGCCTGTCGGCCTCGCCTTAGGTCCCGACTTACCCTGGGCAGATCAGCTTGACCCAGGAACCCTTAGTCAATCGGCGCACACGTTTCTCACGTGTGTATCGCTACTCATGCCTGCATTCTCACTCGTGAACCGTCCACCACTAGCTTCCGCTGCGGCTTCACCCGGCACACGACGCTCCCCTACCCATCCCAGCGGGCGTTGGCCCTATATGCTGAAATGACACGACTTCGGCGGTACGCTTGAGCCCCGCTACATTGTCGGCGCGGAATCACTAGACCAGTGAGCTATTACGCACTCTTTCAAGGGTGGCTGCTTCTAAGCCAACCTCCTGGTTGTCTCTGCGACTCCACATCCTTTCCCACTTAGCGTACGCTTAGGGGCCTTAGTCGATGCTCTGGGCTGTTTCCCTCTCGACCATGGAGCTTATCCCCCACAGTCTCACTGCCGTGCTCTCACTTACCGGCATTCGGAGTTTGGCTAAGGTCAGTAACCCGGTAGGGCCCATCGCCTATCCAGTGCTCTACCTCCGGCAAGAAACACACGACGCTGCACCTAAATGCATTTCGGGGAGAACCAGCTATCACGGAGTTTGATTGGCCTTTCACCCCTAACCACAGGTCATCCCCCAGGTTTTCAACCCTGGTGGGTTCGGTCCTCCACGACCTCTTACAGCCGCTTCAACCTGCCCATGGCTAGATCACTCCGCTTCGGGTCTTGAGCGCGCTACTGAATCGCCCTGTTCGGACTCGCTTTCGCTACGGCTTCCCCACACGGGTTAACCTCGCAACACACCGCAAACTCGCAGGCTCATTCTTCAAAAGGCACGCAGTCACGACTGTATGTGCAAGCACATACAGCGACGCTCCCACGGCTTGTAGGCACACGGTTTCAGGTACTATTTCACTCCGCTCCCGCGGTACTTTTCACCATTCCCTCACGGTACTATCCGCTATCGGTCACCAGGGAATATTTAGGCTTAGCGGGTGGTCCCGCCAGATTCACACGGGATTTCTCGGGCCCCGTGCTACTTGGGTGTCTCTCAAACGAGCCGTTGATGTTTCGACTACGGGGGTCTTACCCTCTACGCCGGACCTTTCGCATGTCCTTCGCCTACACCAACGGTTTCTGACTCGTCTCACAGCCGGCAGACTGTGAAAGAGAGATCCCACAACCCCGTACACGCAACCCCTGCCGGGTCTCACACGTATACGGTTTGGCCTCATCCGGTTTCGCTCGCCACTACTCCCGGAATCACGGTTGTTTTCTCTTCCTGCGGGTACTGAGATGTTTCACTTCCCCGCGTTCCCTCCACACACCCTATGTGTTCAGATGTGGGTGACAGCCCATGACGACTGCCGGGTTTCCCCATTCGGAAACCCCCGGATCAAAGCCTGGTTGACGGCTCCCCGGGGACTATCGTGGCCTCCCACGTCCTTCATCGGTTCCTGGTACCAAGGCATCCACCGTGCGCCCTTAAAAACTTGGCCACAGATGCTCGCGTCCACTGTGCAGTTCTCAAACAACGACCAACCACCCACCACCCCACCCTGACGGGCGAGTTCACTGGGGCCGGCACTGAAGACAGACCTTGCGGCCATACCCTCAGACACCCAACAGCGTGCCCGGCACCCTCGCCACTCGTGATCAGCTTTCCACGCCCCGAAGGACAGTACTTGCAGCCCGAGATGACTGAGAGTGCCGAATAATCAACGTTCCACCCTTGAGCAACCAGCACCGGACGTACGCCGATGTACTGGCCTCTGGACCATCGGCAAGCCGACAGCCAAGAAGTGCTCCTTAGAAAGGAGGTGATCCAGCCGCACCTTCCGGTACGGCTACCTTGTTACGACTTCGTCCCAATCGCCAGTCCCACCTTCGACAGCTCCCTCCCCACAAGGGGGTTGGGCCACCGGCTTCGGGTGTTACCGACTTTCGTGACGTGACGGGCGGTGTGTACAAGGCCCGGGAACGTATTCACCGCAGCAATGCTGATCTGCGATTACTAGCAACTCCGACTTCATGGGGTCGAGTTGCAGACCCCAATCCGAACTGAGACAGGCTTTTTGAGATTCGCTCCGCCTTGCGACATCGCAGCTCATTGTACCTGCCATTGTAGCACGTGTGCAGCCCAAGACATAAGGGGCATGATGACTTGACGTCGTCCCCACCTTCCTCCGAGTTGACCCCGGCAGTCTCCTGTGAGTCCCCACCATCCCCGAAGGGACGTGCTGGCAACACAGAACAAGGGTTGCGCTCGTTGCGGGACTTAACCCAACATCTCACGACACGAGCTGACGACAGCCATGCACCACCTGTCACCCGACCACAAGGGGGGCACCATCTCTGATGCTTTCCGGGCGATGTCAAGCCTTGGTAAGGTTCTTCGCGTTGCGTCGAATTAAGCCACATGCTCCGCTGCTTGTGCGGGCCCCCGTCAATTCCTTTGAGTTTTAGCCTTGCGGCCGTACTCCCCAGGCGGGGAACTTAATGCGTTAGCTGCGGCACCGACGACGTGGAATGTCGCCAACACCTAGTTCCCACCGTTTACGGCGTGGACTACCAGGGTATCTAATCCTGTTCGCTCCCCACGCTTTCGCTCCTCAGCGTCAGTAATGGCCCAGAGATCCGCCTTCGCCACCGGTGTTCCTCCTGATATCTGCGCATTTCACCGCTACACCAGGAATTCCGATCTCCCCTACCACACTCTAGTCTGCCCGTATCGAATGCAGACCCGGGGTTAAGCCCCGGGCTTTCACATCCGACGTGACAGACCGCCTACGAGCTCTTTACGCCCAATAATTCCGGACAACGCTTGCGCCCTACGTATTACCGCGGCTGCTGGCACGTAGTTAGCCGGCGCTTCTTCTGCAGGTACCGTCACTTTCGCTTCTTCCCTGCTGAAAGAGGTTTACAACCCGAAGGCCGTCATCCCTCACGCGGCGTCGCTGCATCAGGCTTTCGCCCATTGTGCAATATTCCCCACTGCTGCCTCCCGTAGGAGTCTGGGCCGTGTCTCAGTCCCAGTGTGGCCGGTCGCCCTCTCAGGCCGGCTACCCGTCGTCGCCTTGGTGAGCTTCTACCTCACCAACAAGCTGATAGGCCGCGGGCTCATCCTTCACCGCCGGAGCTTTCAACCCCCACCCATGCGAGTGGAAGTGTTATCCGGTATTAGACCCCGTTTCCAGGGCTTGTCCCAGAGTGAAGGGCAGATTGCCCACGTGTTACTCACCCGTTCGCCACTAATCCACCCCGAAGGGCTTCATCGTTCGACTTGCATGTGTTAAGCACGCCGCCAGCGTTCGTCCTGAGCCAGGATCAAACTCTCCGTGAATGTATTCCCGTAATCGGGATGACACCACGAGAGCGGAACAACCGGGCGGAATAAGCCCGACTGTTCACAGCGTCCTCGCTGTGCGCCTACCGGAACAATGCCCGGCAGGACTTTTTCAAAGGAACCTCGTCCCGGCCGTGATGGCCGGAGACGGGGTATCAACATATCTGGCGTTGATTTTTGGCACGCTGTTGAGTTCTCAAGGAACGGACGCTTCCTTCGTACTCACCCTCTCGGGCTTTCCTCCGGGCTTCCCTTCGGTGTTTCCAAACTCTATCAGTGATTTTCCGTCTCTCTGACCACGGTTCTGCGGACATGCAGAACCGGACCCCGAGATAGGATCCGACAAGTTGGATGCTGCCAGGCAAGGACGCTTGGTCGCGTCGCTCGGCCTCAAGCAGGTGTACGACTCTACATGCGGCTGCGGAGCGCGTGCAAATCGTTTGTGCTGTGCTCTACGGTCGCCAACCGGGTCCTCTCGTGCGGAACCGGCACTTCATATGACTTACGCTGCTGAGCAGTGCGCCGTCCAGGACAGGCAGCGACGGCCCATCTGAATCTCCGCCCCTGGGAGGCTTCCCATGACCACCGTGACGTCCCCTCTTGCAGGACGCACCATCGGACTCACAGCTGTACCTGATCCGGTCTTCTCCGGAGCCATGGTGGGCCCCGGCACCGCGATCGACCCCGTCCGGGAGGCCTCGGCGGCCGTCGCCCCCATCGACGGCGTTGTTGTCTCGCTCCACCCGCACGCCTTCGTCGTGGTCGACGAAGAGGGGCACGGAGTACTGACGCACCTCGGTATCGACACCGTTCAGCTCAACGGCGAGGGCTTCGAGCTGCTCGTCAACAAGGGCGACACCGTGCAGCGCGGCCAGTCCGTGGTGCGCTGGGACCCGGCTGCCGTCGAGGCCGCCGGCAAGTCCCCCATCTGCCCCATCGTGGCGCTCGAGGCCACAGCTGAGTCCCTCTCCGACGTCAGCGTTGACGGAGACGTGAAGGCTGGCGACGCTCTCTTCAGCTGGCACTGACTTCCCTGCCGTCATGTACAGCAGGCACGACAACCATCGCGGCGGCGGGACCCGCCGCTCTATCGGAGACGGGTGACATGGAGACAACGCTGCGAGGCGTCGGCGTGAGCCACGGTGTGGCGATCGGCGAGGTTCGGCACATGGGAACGGCGGTGCTCGAGCCGCCTGCCAAGCAGATACCGACGGAGGACGCGGAGCGCGAACAGGGGCGCGCCCGCAAGGCCGTCGAAGCCGTTGCGGCCGACCTGATGGCCCGCGGCAATCTGGCGGGCGGCGAAGCCCAGGCCGTTCTCGAGGCCCAGGCCATGATGGCCCAGGACCCGGAGCTCATGTCCGATGTCGAGCGGCGGATCGCGGTCGGAAGCACGGCGGAGCGCGGGGTGTACGACGCGTTCGCCGCGTATCGCGCGCTGCTGGCGAATGCCGGTGAGTACCTCGCCGGACGTGTGGCGGACCTCGACGACGTGCGGAACCGTATCGTCGCCCGGCTCCTCGGTGTGCCGATGCCGGGCGTGCCGGACAGTGATGAGCCGTACGTCCTGATCGCTCGTGACCTCGCGCCCGCCGACACCGCTCTGCTGGACCCCACGCTGGTCCTCGGTTTTGTCACCGAGGAGGGTGGGCCGACCAGCCACAGCGCGATTCTGGCTCGAGCCCTCGGTGTTCCCGCCGTGGTGGCGCTGCCGGGCGCGGGTGAGCTTGCCGAGGGCACGTTGGTCGCCGTGGACGGCAGTACCGGTGAGATCTTCGTGAATCCGAGTGCGGAGAAGAAGGCCGAGATGGAGGCCGCGGCCGCTGCGCGCAGGGCCGCGCTGTCCGCCACGACCGGGCCTGGTGCCACGTCGGACGGGCACAAGGTGCCGCTGCTGGCCAACATCGGTGGTCCCGCGGACGTTCCTGCGGCGGTCGAGGCCGGTGCCGAGGGCGTGGGTCTGTTCCGTACCGAGTTCCTCTTCCTTGACGACAGCAAGAACGCGCCGTCCGAGGAGAAGCAGGTCGAGGCGTATCGCCAGGTGCTCGAGGCCTTCCCCGAGGGGCGGGTCGTGGTGCGGGTGCTCGATGCGGGCGCCGACAAGCCGCTCGACTTCCTGACGCCGGCGGACGAGCCGAACCCGGCGCTCGGCGTGCGCGGGCTGCGCTCGCTGCTCGACCACCCCGACGTGCTGCGGACGCAGCTGACGGCGCTCGCGAAGGCTTCCGAGGGGCTGCCGGTCTACCTCGAGGTGATGGCGCCGATGGTCGCGGACCGTGCCGACGCCAAGGCGTTCGCCGACGCGTGCCGTGAGGCGGGCCTGCAGGCGAAGTTCGGTGCCATGGTCGAGATTCCGTCGGCCGCTCTGCGGGCGCGGTCGATCCTGCAGGAGGTCGAGTTCCTGTCGCTGGGGACCAACGACCTCGCGCAGTACACGTTCGCCGCCGACCGCCAGGTGGGTGCCGTGTCCCGGCTGCAGGATCCGTGGCAGCCCGCGCTGCTCGACCTGGTCGCGCTGTCCGCCGAGGCGGCCAAGGCCGAGGGCAAGAGCTGTGGTGTCTGCGGCGAGGCCGCTTCGGACCCGCTGCTCGCGTGTGTGCTGACCGGTCTCGGTGTCACCTCTCTCTCCATGGGTGCCGCGTCGATTCCTTATGTCCGCGCGACGCTGGCCAAGTACACGCTGGCACAGTGCGAGCGCGCCGCGGCGGCCGCGCGTGCCTGTGACAGTGCCGAGGAAGCGCGCACGGCGGCCCAGGCGGTGCTGTCCGGCGAGTAGTCGTCGGTGCCGCGCGCCGTTGTCGCTGATCGGCTGTGGTCGAGGGGCGCTCCACCTGAGGGTGGGGCGCCCCTCGCGTGTTCAGTGCGTGTGCCGTGTCGTGGGCCCGTCGTCCCCCAGGTCCGGTGGTGCGCAGTAGTCGACACCCGACTCCGGGGAGACGAGGTCGCCGGATTCGACATCGGTGCAGTAGGCGTCGAAGACCTCGCCGGCGGTGAGTGGCTCCAGGCCTTCGCCGCGCAGGCGCCAGCCGTAGACACGGTCGGTCGCATCGGAGGTGTCGGCGCGCATGACCAGGCCACCGGGGCTCTGGGTGGCGATGCCCAGTGCGAGGACGGTGGTGAATTCGAGTGCCTCGGCCTCGTCCAGGTGGGGTGTTCCGTGCTGGTCGTCGTCGGCCCGGAGGACCGCGACGAGTGTTTCGGGCTCCGTGGAGACGCTGCACACGAGGTGGCGCCGGCCCGGGCCCGAGGCGTCAAGGATGCGGACGAGCAGGTCGGACGCGCGCACGAAGGCGATTCGGCCGATGTCCTCGCCGCAGGACGCGCAGGTGCCGATGCGGGACAGGAGCGTAGTCGCGTACTCCCAAGTGGCCTGTCGGACGGCTTCGTCGATGAGGTTCGGGACGAGGTGGTCGAGGGGCTGGCCCTCGTACGGGACGGTCGCGCCTGTCGCGGCGAGTTCCGCGGTGAAGCGGGTGCGGCTGGACGGTGTGTCGGGTTCCAGGCCGTGCTCGGCGCAGAATTCCGCGTACTCCTCGGGGTCGAAGAGTGCCACCGTGGTGTGGCCGCCCTGGGAGGCGAGGGTCCGGAGCAGGGCTTCCACCTGCTGGAGATAGCTCGCGTGGTTGTCGAAGGTGAAGGTGCGGTAGCGCCGCCGCATCGCGGTGAAGTCCTGCTCGTCGGTCAACAGTCCGATGGTTCCGGCGATTTCGCGGCGCAGGACGCGTCGCATGGTCTGGTGCTGGGTGTGTGCCATTTTTCCCCCTGCGTGCAGTCGATCAATGCTCACTCACAGTAACCGGCGGCACTGACAACGCCCCTCGGACGTGGGGAGTACGCCCGAGGGGACACTGGAACGCGGGGTTGGTCAGGCGCGCTTGCGGGCCAGCTCCTCGTAGAAGCGGAGCAGGTCGAGGTTGTCGATGGAGCCGGGGTTGACCGCCTTCTCCAAGGGGGTTCCCTGGAGGAGGCGTTTGACCGGGACCTCGATGCGCTTGCCGGTGAGGGTGTGCGGGACGCCGGGTACCTCGATGACCTCGTCGGGGATGTGACGCGGGGAGAGTTGTTCGCGGATGGTCTGCTTGATGCGGCCGAGGAGGGCGTCGTCGAGTGCGGCGCCTGGAGCGAGGTGGACGAAGAGGGGCATCCAGTAGTCGCCGTCCGGCTGTTCGATGCCGATGACGAGGGATTCGCGGATCTCGGGGAGCCGCTCTACGGCTTCGTAGATGTCGGCCGAACCCATGCGGACGCCCTGGCGGTTGAGGGTGGAGTCCGAGCGGCCGTGGATGACGACGGAGCCGCGTGAGGTGACGGTGATCCAGTCGCCGTGGCGCCACACTCCGGGGTACGTGTCGAAGTAGCTGTCGTGGTAGCGGCTGCCGTCGGGGTCGTTCCAGAAGCGGATGGGCATCGACGGCATGGGGTTGGTGACGACGAGCTCGCCGACCTCGTCGATGAGGGCTTCGCCGCTCGGGTCCCAGGACTGGAGGTCGGTGCCGAGGCCGGGTGCCTGGAGTTCGCCGACGTGGACGGGAAGGGTGGGTACCGCTCCCGCGAAGCAGGAGCAGACGTCGGTGCCGCCGCTGACGGAGGCGATCCACATGTCGTCGCGTACTTCGTCGTGCAGCCAGCGGAATCCGTCGGGCGGCAGGGGCGAGCCGGTGGTGGCGACGCACTGGACGCGGGAGAGGTCGAAGTCGCGGGAGGGGTGGACGCCCGCCTTGCGGCAGGCCATGACGTATGCCGCCGACGTACCGAAGAGGGTGGCGCCGGTGCGTTCGGCGATGCGCCACTGGGCGGCTGTGTCCGGGTAGCCCGGGCTGCCGTCGTACAGGACGATCGTGGTGCCCGTCAGGAGGCCGGAGACGAGGAAGTTCCACATCATCCAGCCGGTGGACGTGTACCAGAAGAAGCGGTCCTCGGGCCCCAGGTCGCAGTGGAGGCCGAGCTGCTTGAGGTGCTCGACGAGGATGCCGCCCTGGGACTGGACGATGGCCTTGGGGAGGCCGGTCGTGCCGGAGGAGTAGAGCACCCACAGGGGATGGTCGAAAGGGAGCTCTTCGTAGACGGGCGTCACGTCCGCCGAGGTGAGGGCCGACCATTCCAGGGCACCCTCGGGGGGTTCGGTGCCGAGCAGCGGGATGTGGACGACGGCGCGCAGGGTGGGCAGTTCGCGGCGCAGTTCGGCGACGGTGTCGCGGCGGTCGTGCTCCTTGCCGCCGTAGCGGTAGCCGTCGACGGTGAACAGCACGACGGGTTCGACCTGCTGGAAGCGGTCGAGGACGCTGCGGGCGCCGAAGTCGGGGGCGCAGGACGTCCAGACGCCGCCGACGGCCGCGGTGGCGAGGAGGGCGACCACTGCCTGGGGCACGTTCGGGAGGTAGCCGCTGACGCGGTCACCCGGGCGTACGCCGAGGGCACGGAGTTCGGCGGCCAGGGAGCCGACCTGGCGGCGCAGTTCGGACCAGCTGACCGGGGTCGGTTCGTGGGTCTCGTCGACATGGAGGAGGGCCGGTTCGTCCGCTCGGGTGTCGGCCGCTCGCAGGGCGTGCTCGGCGTAGTTGAGGGTGGCTCCGGGGAACCACTGTGCGCCCGGCATCGAGCGGTCGCCCAGCACGCGCGCGTAGGGGGTCGAAAACCGTACGTCGAACCACTCGGTGACGGCTTTCCAGAACGTGTCCAGTTCGTCCACGGACCAGCGGTGCAGAGCGGCGTAACCACCCTCGGCGGGGGCTCCATGGCGCTCGGCCGCCCAGGTCTGGAATCGGGTGATCTGTGCCTGGGCGATGCGACCCGGGTCGGGTTGCCAGAGCGGCGAGGGGTTCGCTGAGGTCATGGGGCGGCTCCCGGACTGTGCGCGTCGTGTGCGTGTACCGCGCACGGGCTGGGGTGTGCGCGTCACGCGGCTCCCACGGACGATGCCATGTGATCGACTTCCGCACCAGGGCGAGCCCCACATAGTCCGGCTCGTGAAGATGTGGTCCTGCCACGGGTGAACGGAAGTTGAACGACTCACTCATCGGCCGTTTCGAGTGGCAGGCTGAGCAGCATGGACGGTCGTGACCTGGTGCGTTCGATGAAGGCGGTCGGTTCGGCGGGGGCGGCCCAGGGGCTGCGTACCGTGCGGGCCGCGTGGCGCAGGAGGCGTGCCGACGCCTCGGGGCTGCCACCGCGGGGCGCCGAGCGGGCGCGGGTTCCCGGGCCCGTACTGAGTGTGGAGCCGGGTCCCGGTGGCGGGGTCGTCCGGTTCACCCGGTCGGAGCTGCGGATCACCGTCACGGCCGGCGGAGCCGTCTTCTGGGGCTGGGACGGAGCCGGGCCCGAGCCGTCGTACGCGCTCGCGGGACCCTCTCCCGAACCGGACCCCCGCACCGTGCTGGAGCCGGACAAGGACGGCGCGTGGCGGGTCGTGGCGGAGCGAATGACGGTCGTCGTCTCGCGGCACGGCGCCGTGGAGGTGCGTACGCCGGGCGGGGTGACCCTTCGGCGGGATCTGCCGCCGCGGTGGTGGGAGCCGGTGGGCGGTGGGGAGGCGCGCTGGATGCAGCGGTCCGAAGTGGCCGCGGACGCGCGGTTCTTCGGCCTGGGCGGGCGCGCGTCGGGGCCCCGGCTGCGCGACGGAACCTATCGGCTGTGGAACACCGATCCGGGGCACGCCTTCGGGCCCGGCGACGATCCGCTGTACATCACCATGCCGGTGCAGATGGTGGTGGCCGACGCGGCCACTCACCTGGTGTTCCACGACAGCACGTGGGACGGCGGTATGACGCTGCGCGAGGGCGAGGAGGGGGCCGGGTCCGGGCACGACCGGGCCGGGACGAGCGAACTCCGGATGGACGGCGGGCCCCTGCGCTGCTGGGTGATGGTGGGGAACCCCGCGCGCGTGCTGCACGCCTGGGCGTCGCTGACCGGAGCCGCCGCGCTGCCGCCTGCCTGGGCCCTGGGGCACCATCACGCGCGGTGGGGCTTCGGGAGCGAGGAGGAGGTGCGGCGGATCGTCGGCGGCTATCACGAGCGCGGACTGCCGCTGGAGGCCGTGCACCTCGACATCGACCACTTCGACGCGCATCAGGTGTTCACCGTCGACCGGGACCGTTTCCCGAAGCTGCCGGTGCTCGCCGAGGAACTGCGCCGGGACGGGATCCGGATGGTGTCGATCGTGGATCCGGCGGTGAAGGCCGAGCCCGGTAACGCCGTGTACGACAGTGGGACCGCCGAGGAGGCCTTCGTGCGGGACGCCGCCGGGCAGCCGGTGCGTGGTGTGGTCTGGCCGGGTGAGGTGGTCTATCCGGACTTCACGCGCGCGCGTACGCGACGGTGGTGGGGCGGGCTCTACGAGGAGCGGCTTTCTCAGGGCTTCGCCGGTTTCTGGCACGACATGAACGAGCCGGTGTCGTTCGCCGCCTTCGGGGAGTCGACGCTGCCCCGTTCGGCACGGCACGACCTGGAGGGCCGCGGCGGTGACCATCGTGAGGCGCACAACGTGTACGCGCTCGGTATGGCGAGGGCGGGCTACGAAGGCCTTCGCGAACTGACGCCCCAGGAGCGGCCGTTCCTGTTCTCCCGCTCTGGGTGGGCCGGAATGCAGCGCTACGGAGGTACCTGGTCCGGGGACGTGGCCACGGGATGGCCCGGTCTGCGGGCGTCCCTGTCGCTGGTGATGGGCCTCGGGCTGTGCGGCGTGCCGTATTCGGGTCCCGATGTGGGCGGCTTCGACGGGAGCCCCTCCCCCGAGCTGTATCTGCGGTGGTTCCAGCTGGGGGCGTACCTGCCCCTGTTCCGTACGCACTCGAGTCTGCGGGCGGGGCGCCGGGAACCCTGGGAGTTCGGCGACGACGTTCTCGGGCACGCGCGCGTGGCGCTCGTCGAACGGCGGCGGCTGCTGCCGTACTTCATGACGCTGGCGCATCTGGCACGCCGTACGGGTGCGCCCTATGTGCGGCCGGTGTGGTGGGGCGCGCCGGAGGACAGGGCGCTGCGGGACTGTGAGGACGCCTTCCTGCTCGGTGACTGTCTTCTGGTGGCCCCGGTGCTGGACCCGGGCGCCGATCGGCGTGCGGTGCAGCTGCCGCGGGGGCGCTGGTACGACACGGTGACCGAGGAGGCGTACGAAGGGCCCGCGCAAGTGCTGATCGACGCTCCCTTGTCGCGGATTCCGGTCCTGGCGCGTGCGGGGGCGGTCCTGCCGGTGCGTGGCGAGGACGGCGGCCTGGAGCTGGAGGTGTGGGCGCCCGCCCGCGGACGGACCGGGGGCGGGCTGGTGGTGGCGGACTCGGGCGACGGCTGGGAGGAGCCGGAGATCGAGCGCTATGTGACGCGCAGGAAGGGGAAGCGGGTCATCGTCGAGCGGTATGGGGAGGACGGCCGCAGTGAGCCGTCACTGCCCGTTCGGGTGCGGGGGCTGGGAGCGTCGTGACACGCCTCTGAAGGGGTCTCACAGTCCCCGGCGGGGCCACGCCCGAGTCGGGTGTGGCCCCGCCGGGGCACGTGAAGAGCTCTCAGACGTACCGGCCCTCGAACCACGCCTTCGCCGCCAGGGTGTGCAGCGGGAAGGCCAGTTCGGTCGCCCTGCGCAGCAGTTGCCAGCCCTCGGTCTCGTCGGTCGCGACGGACGGCGGCAGGTCGGCCACCGGACGCTCCGGGAGGGCGCCGAAGAGCAGCAGGTGGCCGTCGGGGGAGCTCAGCGCGTCGACGAGCCGTACGTCACGGCCGGCCGCGGCGATGCCCGTCTCCTCCTTGAGTTCACGGACGACGGCCTGCCGCCAGTCCTCCCGTTGGTCGATGAACCCTCCGGGCAGGGCGATACCCCCGCGCGCGGGAGCGATGGTCCGGGTGATGGCGACCAGGGCCGCACCCTTGGTGTCGTACACGGGCTGCAGGGCCACGGCGACCGGAAGCGGGTTGCGGTAGGCCACGGTGCGGCAGGAGGAGCAGGTGCGGGGCCAGCCGGAAACGCCCTCTCCGTAGGGCGCGCCGCAGCTCGAACAGTGGGAGTCCGGCGCGGAGTTGGCGGACGGGATCTGGGTTGGGGACACGCCCGGGACTGTATCCGATCATCACAAGGACGGTTGCGCGGGCCGCCTCACTGAGACTGGATGAGGGATTTCCTCGACACCGGGAAGTCGAAATAGGTGTCGGGGTACAGCTCGGGCTTGTACGTGAAGTGCCACCACTCCTCGGCCAGGTTCACGAAACCGAGGCCTTCGAGGGTGTCCTTCAGGAGCAGCCTGTGGGCGCGCTGCTGTCCCTGGATGCGCGGGTCGAGGGTGTGCGACAGGGTGTCGAAGCAGTCGTAACCGGTGCCCATGTCCACGGAGTTGTCCGGGAAACGCTCACCCTGGGGGGCGAAGCACGGCACGAGGGGTTCGCCGGGGACGTACGGGCGGGTCGGCTTCGCCGGGAGCTTCACGACGGTGAGGTCCATGGTCGAGCCGCGGCTGTGGCCGGACTTCTCCGCGATGTAACCGTCCTCGAACAGACGGGTCTTGTCGACGTTCGGGTAGAACTCGCCCTTCATGGCCTGGTCTTCGAGGTCCTTGGCCCAGCGGACGAAGTGGTCCACGGACCGCTGGGGCCGGTAGCAGTCGTACACCTTCAGGGAGTAGCCCTGCCTCAGCAGTCGCTGCTGGGCCTGGTGGAGGGCTTCGGCGGCGGGCCTGGTGAGGATGCAGAGGGGCTGCTGGTAGCCGTCGATGCGCTCGCCCACGAAGTTGTGCGGGGTGAAGTAGCGGATCTCCTCGATGATCGTGGGGTCCACGGTTCTCAGGGCCACGAAGTCGGCGGGGGCCTTCGGCTCGGTCGCGGCCCGGGCCGCAGCGGGGGCTGCTGTGACGGCCAGCAGGGTGGCGATGACGGTGACGAGGCCGCGTACCGCCGTGGAGAGTCGTGTCATGTCCTGCGTCTATCAGGTGCAGGTTCCCCGGGGGAAGAGATCGGATACAGTCCGCGCCCGATCGGGCGACCGGATACGGCTGGGGCGGTACGCGACCCGCGTGACTCAGGGATGAGGGACGGCCGGAACCACCCCCGTGGGCCCCGGCCGTCCCTACCGATACTCCGACGCGCAGAAGGCCTGATCGGTTCTCCTGTGACGACCCGTCTTGTGATCCGTGAGGCACTCCGGCGCCCTGCCCAATCGCCCCTGCCCGTGGCACACTTCTGACGTTCCGTCAGATCCAGTGTCGTGGAGGGATCTTGTCGCGCACCCGTACACCCGTGGTCACCGGCTGGTTCACCGGCGAGGGAGAGGAGTTCCGGCTCCTCGGCACGCGCTGCTCGGCCTGCGCGTCGGTGTTCTTCCCCCGTGAGGACACCTTCTGCCGCAATCCGGGTTGCCCCGGCGGCGATCTGGCCGAGGTGCCGCTGTCGCGGCGCGGCCGCGTGTGGTCGTACACGGACAGCCGTTACCGACCGCCGTCACCCTATGTGTCCGACCCGGAACTCGAATGGCGGCCGTACGCGTTGATCGCTGTGGAACTGGAATCCGAACGACTGGTGGTGCTCGGACAGACCGTTCCCGGGGTGACCGTCGCCGACCTGGCGGTGGGCATGGAGGTGGAGGTCGTCCCGGGCGTGCTGAACGAGGACGCGGAGACGACCTGGACGACCTGGCACTGGCGGCCGACGGGGGTGACGGCATGACGGACGAGGTGGCGGTGCTCGGTGCGGGCATGCACCCCTGGGGCAAGTGGGGGCGCGGCTTCGTGGAGTACGGGACGGTGGCCGCGCGCGCGGCGCTCGCCGACGCGGGGGTCGACTGGCGGGACGTCGGCTCGATCGTCGGCGCGGACACGGTCCGTGGCGGATACCCGGGATATGTGGCGGGGGCGACGTTCGCGAAGGCGCTGGGCTGGCAGGGCGCCCGGGTGGCGAGCGTGTACGCGGCGTGCGCGTCGGGGGCGCAGGCCGTCAACACCGCGCGGGCGCAGATCCTTTCGGGTCTCGCGGACGTGGTTCTGGTGGTGGGCGCGGACGCGGCCCCGAAGGGGTTCTTCCGGCCCGCGGGCGGGGACCGGCCCGACGATCCGGACTGGCTGCGGTTCCGGGTCCTGGGGGCGACGAACCCGACGTACTTCGGGCTGTACGCGCGTCGGCGGATGGCCGTCCACGGGGACACGCTGGAGGACTTCGCACAGGTCAAGGTGAAGAACGCGGCCCTGGGGACGCTGAATCCCAACGCCCGCTACCGCAAACGGGTCACGGCCGAGGAGGTCGCCGCCTCGGCCGTCGTGGCCGATCCGCTGCGGCTGCTCGACATCTGCGCGACTTCGGACGGGGCGGCGGCACTGGTGCTGTCCAGCATGGAGTTCGCACGCCGTCACGGGGCCGCGGACCCGGTGCGGATCCGCGCGGTGTCCACGGTGACGCCGCGCTATCCCAACACCGTGCTCGACCTTCCCGACATCGCGACGGACTCCGCGGTCGCTGCGGAGCCCGCGGCCGACACGTTCCGCGCGTCGATCGCGCGGGCCGCATACGAAGAGGCGGGCGTCGGCCCCGAGGATCTCTCGCTCGCCGAGGTCTACGACCTGTCCACGGCCCTGGAGTTGCAGTGGTACGAGGATCTGGGGCTGTGCGGCGAGGGCGAGGCGGCCAAGCTGCTGCGGGAGGGCGCGACGGCGCCGGGAGGACGAATACCGGTGAACGTCAGCGGCGGACTCGCCTCCTTCGGAGAGGCCGTTCCGGCGCAGGCCATCGCCCAGGTCTGCGAGCTCACCTGGCAGTTGCGAGGAGCGGCGGGTGACCGGCAGATCGTAGGCGCGCGGGTGGGAATCACCGCGAACCAGGGGCTGTTCGGGCACGGGTCGTCCGTGATCGCCGTCAGGTGAGGAGGCGGCGTGCCCGGAGGAGATCGTCCGCACGCTGTGTAATCGGCTCGGAATCGTGCGTGAACAGCTCGTGAACTGCGCCTGGGCGTACGCGGATCGCGTCACCATGCTTCCGTGCCCTCCTGGACGGATACTCTCCGCTTCGCCTTCCAGCCGGTCGTCAATCTGACGACCGGAGGGGTCACGGCGCTGGAGATACTCGCCCGTCCGGAGGCCGGTGACGTCCTCGCGCAGGCGCGCCGGGATCCCGAACTCGACGGCCGGCTGGCCGCGTTGGCGATGCGGGCGGCGGCCCGTCAGGAGACGCTGCTGCCGCTGCACGTCAACGTGTTCGCCGGGACCCTCGCCGATCTCGGAGGGCTCGCCGCGCTCCGTGACGAGGTGCGGGAGGCCGGGCGCATGCCGTGGGAGGTGACGGTCGACATCGGCCCGCCCTTCACCCACGTACCGCACCAGGCGCTCCTCGAAGCGGTGACGGTGCTGCGGGATCAGGGCTTCCGGATCTGCGCGGACGGCATCGGCGACGGTGACGTACCCCTGCGGGTGCTCGCAGATCTCGCGCCCGACCTGGTGAAGCTGGACGCCTCCCTGCTGTCCAGGCCGGCGGCCGTGCGGGCGATGCGGACGCTGTGCGAGCAGCTCGGGGCGTTGTTGTCCGTCGAGGGCGTGGAGACCGAGTCGCAGTGCGCGGCGGCGGTGTCCGCGGGCGCGCAGCTGGCACAGGGCGAGTTGTTCGCGCCTCCGGCCCGGCGGCCCGCGGCGGATGTGTACGTTCCGGCCCTCGCCCCCGTGGCCGCGACGACGCCGCCCTACGGGCCGCCCGTACGACAGTTCGTACGGCCTGCCGCGCTGCTGCCCGCAGGGGCGTCCGCGGGGCAGGTGCGGGCGCTGCTGACCGGGTCGCCGGAGGTGTCCGGGGTGGTGCTCGTGGACGCCGCCGGGGTGCCGGTGCGGTCGGTGCACCGTTCGCGGTTCCTGCTGTCGCTCTCGGGGCGCTACGGGCACGCGCTGTACGCCGACCGGCCCGCCGCCAGGCTGGGCGATCCGCCGCGCACGGTCGGGGTCGACGCGACGGCGTGGGAGGTTCTCGACGTGGTGGCGGACGGGGCGCGGGACCGTACGTCGGACGATGTCGCGGTCGTCGACCGGCTCGGGCGGTGCGTGGGCGTCGTGCGGCTGGCGGATCTCGTACGGGCGCTGTCGGAGAGCCGTGTCGAGGAGGCCGCCGCGCTCAATCCGCTGACGCGGCTGCCCGGTTCGGACGCGATCACCGGTGAGGTGGACCGGTGGATCGCCGACCGGCGGGAGTTCGCGCTGAGCTGGCTGGACGTCGACGGCTTCAAGCGGGTCAACGACGGTGCGGGGTTCGCCGCGGGCGACGAGCTGATCCGGGCGGTGGGGCGGGCGCTGCAGGCGGCCGCGTCCGGAGCCACGCGCGTCGGGCACATCGGTGGTGACGACTTCCTGGTCCTGACGGATCCGGAGTGGCTCGATCCACTGGCCACGTCGGTGCTCGACACGCCCTGGTCGGCGGGCGGGCTCGCCGTCACGCTGTCCCTCGCCACGGTGCTGTGCGCCCCTGGCAGTGTCACCGACCACCGTGAGGCCGCCGCGTGTCTGGCGCCCCTCAAGCAGGCCGCCAAGTCCCTCCGCGGGGCCAGCTGGGTGCTGGGCCGCGCGGGCCTGCCGGGCCACGAGATCCGACGCGGGTCGGGGGCCGCACCGGCGCACGCCGAGAGTTGGGCGGGCGGGCCCGGACGGGGGTGAGCCGCTCTCAGCAGCGGGCCGAGGGGCGACGGGCTGATGCCTCGGCGGACGGCGGTTGGGGTGGTGGGAAACGGGGCGCGGGGCTCAGTGCGCGAGCGGGAACCGGGGCGACCGGCTCGCTCGCGGGCGGCCGAGGACTGCCGGACGGCGCCGACCACTGCCGCGAGGCCGTGAAGGCCCCACTACCGGTCCAGCCGATACGGAAGACCGCCCTGGCCGCCTTCGCTCCAGGCCACCGGCACACGCACTCCACCGAGGTACACGCACTCCGAAGGCCGCGTCCGCCCTGTCCGGCCGAACGCTGACGGGGCCCACGCGGCTCCCGCCGCAGAACCCGTCGGCCCCCACGCGATCCACCGCCGTACGCACACCCCGGAACGCGGCCGTCCCGTCGGGCAGTCCGCGCGGGCCAGAACCGTTGTCGCCCGCGACCTTGACGCTCTCACAGTGCCGGTGAACACTTCCGGTGTCAGTCGGCATCGCCGCATTCCGGCGTATTCAGGCACTGCGCCGCGCAGGCTCTGGCCTGCGCCAACGGGTCATGCCCCACGGGCGATCCGACTACGACGGCACGCTCGTCACGGACGCCGGGCGGGGCGCGGGATCTCCCTGCTCTCGGCTGAAGTAGCCATGGGAACGCACCCTGCACGGTGGACCGGGGCGGATCGCCCCGGGCTTGGGCCTAGGAGCCGCCATGAGCAACGGAGACATATTCGTCGGTGAGGTCATCGGCACAGCGATTCTGATCCTCTTCGGCGCCGGAGTGGTCGCCGCGGTCGTACTCAACTACTCCAAGGCGAAGGACGCCGGCTGGGTCGTCATCGCGTTCGGCTGGGGCTTCGGCGTACTGGCCGGGGCCTACACCGCCGCACCGCTGTCCGGAGGACACCTCAACCCGGCGGTGACCGTCGGCATAGCCATCGACACCGGGGACTGGGACAAGGTCCACATCTACGTCGCCGGACAGATGGTCGGCGCCTTCCTGGGCGCGGTGCTGTGCTGGCTGGTCTACTTCGCCCAGTTCCAGGCCAACGCCGACGAGGAGATAGCGCAACCCACGCTCGGGATCTTCTCGACCGGCCCCGCGATCCGCAATCCCGTGGCGAACCTCATCACCGAGATCATCGCGACCATCGGTCTGGTGCTGCCGATCCTGGCGTTCGGCCTCACCAAGGGGCTCGGCGAGTCCGGCACCGCGATCCTGATCGTGTCGTTCCTGGTGGTCGGCATCGGTCTGTCGCTCGGTGGTCCGACGGGGTACGCCATCAACCCGGCCCGTGACCTGGGCCCGCGCATCGCCCACGCCATCCTGCCGATCCCCAACAAGGGGACCTCGGACTGGAGTTACTCGTGGATCCCGGTGGTCGGGCCGCTGATCGGCGGAGTGCTTGCCGGGCTCATCTTCAAAGCAGCCTTCTGAGGCAGCCGTCCGAAGAATCCGACGAAGGGGACGTCATGACGGACAAGTTCGTCGCCGCAATCGACCAGGGCACCACGTCCAGCCGCTGCATCGTCTTCAACCAGGACGGCGCCATCGTCGCCGTCGACCAGCGCGAACACCGCCAGATCTTCCCCAAGCCGGGCTGGGTGGAGCACGACGCCACCGAGATCTGGTCGAAGGTGCAGGCCGTGGTCGCGGGCGCGCTCGCCAAGGCGGGGCTCCGCGCCGACCAGCTCAGCGCGATGGGGATCACCAACCAGCGCGAGACGACGGTCCTGTGGGACCGCGCCACCGGCAAGCCCGTGCACAACGCCATCGTCTGGCAGGACACCCGTACCTCCGCGCTCTGCAACGAACTCGGCGGCTCGGACGGGCAGGACCGTTTCCGTGAGCAGACCGGGCTGCCGCTGGCGAGCTACTTCTCCGGGCCCAAGGCGGCCTGGCTGCTCGACAACGTGCCGGGACTGCGGGCCCGCGCCGAGCGCGGCGAGATCGCCTTCGGCACGATCGACTCCTGGCTGATCTGGAACCTCACCGGCGGCACGGACGGCGGAAAGCACGTCACCGACGTGACCAACGCCGGCCGCACCATGCTGATGAACCTCGAAACACTCCAGTGGGACCAGTCCATCCTCTCCGCGATGAACGTCCCCGAGGCCGTCCTCCCCGAGATCAAGTCCTCGTCCGAGGTGTACGGGACCGCCGTCGGCCAGCTCGCGGGCGTTCCGGTGGCGTCGGCGCTGGGCGACCAGCAGGCAGCGGTGTTCGGACAGGCCTGCTACGACGTGGGCACGGCCAAGAACACGTACGGAACGGGCAGCTTCCTGCTGCTCAACACCGGGAACCGGCCCGTGCCCTCGAAGAACGGGCTGCTGACCACGATGGGGTACAAGATCGGCACGGAGGCGCCGGTCTACTGCCTCGAAGGGTCCATCGCGATCACCGGCGCGCTCGTGCAGTGGTTCCGCGACCAGCTCGGCATCATCCGTACCGCCGACGAGATCGAGACCCTCGCCGCGAGCGTCGACGACAACGGCGGCGCGTACATCGTGCCCGCGTTCTCGGGCCTGTTCGCGCCGTACTGGCGCTCCGACGCGCGTGGTGTCGTCACCGGCCTGACCAGGTACGTCACGAAGGGGCACCTCGCGCGGGCCGTCCTGGAGGCGACGAGCTGGCAGACGCGTGAGGTCGTGGACGCGATGTTCCAGGACTCCGGGGTGCAGATCACCACCCTGAAGGTGGACGGCGGCATGACCAAGAACAACCTGCTGATGCAGCACCAGGCGGATGTGCTCGGGGTGCCGGTGATCCGTCCGAAGGTCTCCGAGACGACGTGCCTGGGAGCGGCGTACGCGGCCGGCCTGGCGACCGGGGTGTGGAACGACCTCGACGAGCTCAAGTCGCACTGGCAGAAGGACGTCGAGTGGACGCCCGACATGGAGGCGTCCGTCCGTGACCGCGAGTACCACAACTGGCGCAAGGCGGTGGAGAAGAGCTTCGGCTGGCACGAGGACGGCGAGGGCTGACCCGGCCCCTTTTCGAGGTCCACGCGCGCGTACGTCATCGATGGTCCACGCGCGCGCGGCTCATGAGGAGTGCCTGAGGACTGCGGCCCGTACCCCTGTCGGCGGGGGTACGGGCCGCACTCGCACCGGTATCGGCTGCCCGGGCCGGTTCGGTGTCGCCGGCCGGTGCCTCAGGTGGTGACGGACTGGCGGCGCTCGGCGGCGTACGCCATCGCGTGCTGGACGACCTGGATGAGGACCTCCTTGACCGACTCCCGGCCGCGCGCGTCGCACAGGACGACGGGGACTCCGGGGTCGAGATCGAGGGCCTGGCGGACGGTGTCCGTGGGGTAACGGGCCGCGCCCTCGAAGCAGTTGACGCCCACCACGAAGGGTATGGACCGCCGCTCGAAGTAGTCGACGGCCGCGAAGCAGTCCTCCAGACGGCGGGTGTCGGCGAGGACGACGGCACCCAGGGCGCCGGTGGCGAGCTCGTCCCACAGGAACCAGAAGCGGTTCTGACCGGGCGTCCCGAAGAGGTACAGCACCAGG
Source organism: Streptomyces sp. NBC_00258 (assembly GCF_036182465.1). Taxonomy (NCBI): domain Bacteria; kingdom Bacillati; phylum Actinomycetota; class Actinomycetes; order Kitasatosporales; family Streptomycetaceae; genus Streptomyces; species Streptomyces sp. NBC_00258. The sequence goes on along the minus strand of NZ_CP108081.1, from coordinate 9,768,153 downwards.
TCCTCGCGGAGCGTGATGCGGCCGAAGTCCATGGCGACCGTGGTGGTGTGCTTGCCCTCCACACCGCTGGTGTCGTCGACGGGACGGCCCGCCTCGGTCAGCAGCTCCTCGGTGCGCAGCGGCTTGATCTCGCTGACGGCGCCGACCATGGTCGTCTTGCCCACGCCGAAGCCGCCCGCCACGAGGATCTTGAGCGTGACGGGCTCGACGGGGGCCTTGCCGCGCTCAGTACGCCCGAAGATCATCGTTCTCTTCTCCTGCTTCAGTGGTGTCGCGTGCTTCGGTGGAGCTTGCATCGGTGGTCGAGCTTGGTTCGGTGGTGCTTGGTCCGGTGGTGGCGCTTGCCTCGGTGGTGCCGAACGGTGGCGGACCGTATCCGCCGCCGCCGGGTGTTTCGATGACCAGCACGTCGCCGGGGCCGACCTCTGCCGCGTCGCTCCCGGCGAGTTCGGTGACCGTGCCGTCCGCGCGCTCCACGCGGTTGGCGCCCAGCGTCCCGGGTTCGCCGCCCGCCATACCGTAGGGCGGGACCCTGCGGTGCTGGGAGAGCGTGGAGACGGTCATCGGCTCGTGGAACCGGATGCGACGTACGGCACCGTCACCGCCCCGCCACCGTCCGGGCCCGCCGCTTCCGCGTCGTACGGCGAACTCGTCGAGCTGGACCGGCAGTCGCCACTCCAGGACCTCGGGGTCCGTGAGTCGCGAGTTGGTCATGTGGGTCTGTACGACGGGCGCGCCGGGGAAGCCGTCGCCCGCACCGGACCCGGAGGCCACGGTCTCGTAGTACTGGTAACGCTCGTTGCCGAAGGTGACGTTGTTCATGGTGCCGGAGCCCTCGGCCTGCACCCGGAGAGCACCGTACAGCGCGCCGGTGATCGCCTGCGACGTCTCCACGTTTCCCGCCACTACGGCGGCCGGGGGTTCCGGGGCGAGCATCGACCCGTGCGGTACGACGATGTCGAGGGGCCGCAGGCAGCCGTCGTTGAGCGGGATGTCGTCAGCGACCAGCGTGCGGAAGACGTACAGGACGGCCGCGTTGACCACCGCGAACGGCGCGTTGAAGTTGGTGGCGAGCTGCGGGGAGGTGCCCGTGAAGTCGACTTTCGCGGAGCGTTTTTCGCGGTCTACGGAGACGTGCACCCGGATCACGGCGCCGGAGTCGGTCTCGTAGGCGAACTCGCCGTCTTCAAGGGTGTCGATGACGCGGCGGACCGCCTCTTCGGCGTTGTCCTGGACGTGCTTCATGTACGCCTGGACGACGTCGAGCCCGAAGTGCTCGATCATGCGGGCGACTTCGTCGACGCCCTTCTGGTTGGCGGCGATCTGGGCGCGCAGGTCGGCGAGGTTCATTTTCGGGTTGCGCGAGGGGTGGGGCGCCTCGGTGAGGAGGCTTCGGGTCTCGGCCTCCCTGAGGCGACCGCCTTCCACGAGCAGCCAGTTGTCGAAGAGGATGCCCTCCTCCTCGATGGTGCGGCTGTTGGCCGGCATGGACCCTGGCGCGATGCCGCCGATCTCCGCGTGGTGGCCGCGCGAGGCGACGTAGAAGAGAATGCGCCCGCCGTCCGCGCCGCCGCGGACCGTGTCGTCGCCCCCCTCCGTGTCGTCACCCTCCGTGTCGAAGACCGGGGTGATCACCGTGACGTCGGGGAGGTGGGTACCGCCGTGGTACGGGTCGTTGACCGCGTAGGTGTCCCCCGGGCGCATGCTGTCGCCGCGGCGGCGGATGACCTCCTTGACGCTGGTGCCCATCGAACCCAAGTGCACTGGAATATGGGGGGCGTTGGCCACGAGGTTGCCGTCGGGGTCGAAGAGCGCGCAGGAGAAGTCCAGGCGCTCCTTGATGTTGACGGACTGGGCCGTGGACTCCAGGCGGGCGCCCATCTGCTCGGCGATGGCCATGAAGAGGTTGTTGAAGACCTCAAGGAGAACGGGGTCGACTTCCGTGCCGAGATCGGAACTCTCCGTGACCGCCACGCGTTCCATGACCAGATGCCCGTCGTCGGTCATGGCCGCCTGCCAGCCGTCGTCGACGACGGTCGTCGAGCTGGCCTCGGTGATGATCGCGGGGCCGGTGACGGTGTCGCCGGGGGGCAGTTCCTCGCGGCGGTGCAGGGGTACGTCGCGCCAGGTGCCGCCGGTGTGGAGGCTGACCGTCTCCGGGGTGCCGGCCGCGGAGTGCGGGGTGACGAGGGCGGAGAGATCGGGGGGTTCGGTGAGACCGGTGGCTTCCACGGAGAGGGCTTCGACGACGACCGGACGGTCGAGGGTGAAGGAGTAGGTGGCGCGATGGCGGTCTTCGAAGATGCGGGTCATGGTGTCGGGCTCGGACAGCTCGACGGTGAGTGCCGTGTCCGTGCCGTCATAGCGCAGCTGGGCCCGGCGGGTGACCCGGATGCGGTCCTCGGGGACCTCCTCCGCGAGGAGTTCGGCGCGGGCCGCGCCCTCCAGGCCGTCGGCGGTCTTGAGGATGCCGGGCATCGCGGAGGCTTCCAGGGGCGCCTCGACGGACTGTTCGCGCATGGCCGTGGTGTCGGCGAGCCCGATGCCGAGCGCGGAGAGCACCCCGGCCATGGGCGGCACGAGGACCGTGCGGATGCCGAGCGAGTCGGCGACCATGCATGCGTGCTGGCCGCCCGCGCCGCCGAAGGTGGTCAGTGCGTAGCGGGTGACGTCGTGGCCCTTCTGGACCGAGATGCGCTTCACGGCGTTGGCGATGTTGGCCACGGCGATCTGCAGATAGCCCTCGGCGACCTGCTCGGGCGTGCGGTCGTCGCCGGTCCGCTCGCGGATCTCGTCGGCGAGGGCGGTGAAGCGGTCACGGACGAGCGTGTCGTCGAGCGACTGGTCGCCGTCGGGGCCGAACACCCTGGGGAAATGGGCGGGTTGGATCCGGCCGAGGGCCACGTTGGCGTCAGTGACGGTCAGCGGGCCGCCGCCTCGATAGCAGGCCGGGCCCGGGTCCGCTCCCGCCGAGTCCGGCCCTACGCGATAGCGCGAGCCGTCGAAGTGGAGGACGGATCCGCCGCCCGCCGCGACGGTGTGGATGTCCAGCATGGGCGCGCGCAGCCGGACGCCGGCGATCTGGGTGGTGAAGACACGTTCGTACTCGCCCGCGAAGTGCGAGACGTCCGTGGAGGTGCCGCCCATGTCGAAGCCGATGACGCGGTCGAAGCCGGCCAGCTGGGACATCCGCGCCATGCCGACGATGCCGCCGGCCGGCCCGGAGAGGATGGCGTCCTTGCCGCGGAACTGTCCGGCTTCGGCGAGGCCGCCGTTGGACTGCATGAACATCAGCCGCACACCGCGGAGTTCGTCGGCGACGTGCTGGACGTAGCGGCGCAGGACGGGCGACAGATAGGCGTCGACGACAGCCGTGTCACCGCGCGGGACGAGCTTCATCAGCGGGCTGACCTCGCTGGAGAGCGAGATCTGCCGGAAGCCGGTGCGGGCGGCCAGCTCGCCGACGGCCTGTTCGTGGGCGGGGTGGAGATGGCTGTGCATACAGACGACGGCGACGGCACGGATTCCGGCGTCGTACGCCTCCTGGAGGGGCCCCGCGAGGGCTTGCAGATCGGGGGCGCGCAGGACGGTGCCGTCGGCGGCGATGCGTTCGTCGACCTCGATGACGCGTTCGTGGAGCAGCTCGGGGAGTTCGATCTCGCGGGCGAAGATCCGTGGGCGGTTCTGATAGGCGATCCGCAGCGCGTCGCGGAAGCCGCGGGTGACGACGAGAAGGGTGCGTTCGCCCTTGCGCTCCAGGAGGGCGTTGGTGGCGACGGTGGTGCCCATACGAACGGACTCCACCGGTAGGCCGTTGTGGTGACCGGGTTCCTGCTCGGACGCTCGTCCCGCCGAGGCGTCACCGGCTTCGGTGAGGAGTTCGCGGATGCCCGCCACGGCGGCGTCGGCGTACCGGGACGGGTTGTCCGAGAGGAGTTTGCGGGTGAGCAGCCGTCCGTCGGGGCGCTGGGCGACGACATCGGTGAAGGTGCCACCGCGGTCGACCCAGAACTGCCAGCCCTTCACGTCTGTCTCCCCGATGTCGCGCTGCTCCGACCCTGAGCCGGAGGTGCCTTTCGACGATCGGTCAGATCATATCGGGGTCCGGCACCTCGGCATCCGGTCCAGAGGGGGCGCCGCTGGATGGCCGCATTCGCCGTTCGGTCACTGAAGCGTTCATATAGCGCGATGGTCACTCGGATAATGAGAGGCTGGGGATCGCACTCAAGCCGGCCAAGGCGCCGAATTCCGGCAGAACCGTCAGGAGCCAAGGAAAATGCCTACGCCCAAGCCCCCTCATGGAGACGAAAGCACCACCGACGGCACCGACGGCGACACCGAGACGGAGCCGGGCGCCTGCTCGGGCCCCGGCACGGGCGGTGGCGACGCCTCTCGTCCCGCCGAGCCGGGCGGATCGTCGGGCAAGGTCCAGTCCCTGGAGCGGGCGATCACTCTGCTGGAGGCGACGGCGGACAGCGCGCCCGACGGCGACACGGCGACGAATCTCGCGAGCCGCTGCGGGCTCAACCGGGCCACGGCCTGGCGGCTGCTGTCCACCATGGAGCAGTACGGAATGGTCGAGCGCAATCCGCTGACCAGCCGTTACACCGTGGGTTTCGCGGTCGCCCGGATGGCCTCGGCCGCCGGTTTCGACGGGCTCATCCGACGCTCCCACGGCATCCTGCGCCAGGTCAGCGAGCAGACGGGCGAGACGGCCAACCTCGCGGTGGTGCAGCAGCTCGGGCTGACGTACATCGACGAGGTGACTCCCCCGGTGGTCCTCAGCGCCAAGTGGCTCGGACGGCAGGCTCCGCTGCACGCCACGTCGACCGGGAAGGCCCTGCTGGCCTGGCTGCCCGCGGAAGAGGTGGACGTGCTGCTGGCCGAGCCGCTGACCGCGTACACCGACACCACGGTCGCCGACCGGGGGCGGCTGCGCGCGGAGCTGGCCGAGACGCGGGAGCGGGGATACAGCGTGTGCGCGGGTGAGATGGAGCGGAACCTGTACGGGGTGTCCGCGCCCGTTCTCGGCACCCGTGACCGGCCGTTCGCCGTGCTCAGCATCTGGGGTCCGCAGGACCGGGTGCCGGAATCCCGTTTCCCGGCACTGGGCGCGCTGGCGTGCGGCGCGGCCGAGGAGGTGGCGCGGGCGGCACGCGCGTTGTGACACCTCGGGGCGGGCGGCACGTTCCTGCGAGGGGGACAGACGCTTCCGCCGGGGGCCGGCAACAGGAGCGGGGCGCCGGTACTGACCGCGGGACCAGTCCTGACGGTGGCGTGACGGGTGCCGTGCGCGGGCGCCCTTGACGGACGGCGACGGCAGGCGGCATGTTCGCTATATGCGACATGCAAACACAATGCGAGCGAGCGCCATGCGAGAAACGATCCCACCTGCTGCCCACCCCCGCACAGCGGAGGCCCCCGCATGACCATGAACCAGGACGTCGTCATCACGTGCGCCCTCACCGGTGCCGGCGACACCGTGCGCAAGAGCCCGCACGTCCCCGTGACCCCCGAGCAGATCGCCCGGTCCGCCGTCGAGGCCGCGGACGCCGGAGCGGCCGCCGTCCACATCCACGTGCGCGATCCGGAGACGGGGGCGCCCTCCCGTGACCCTCGGCTGTACCGGGAGGTCGTCGAGCGCATCGGGGAGACCGGCACGGACGTCGTCGTCAACCTGACCGCAGGCATGGGCGGGGACCTGGTCATCGACCCGGAGGAGCCGCTGAGGCACCTGCCCGGCACTGACCTCGTGGGCGGACTCGACCGGCTGCCGCACGTCGAGGACCTGCTGCCCGACATCTGCACCCTGGACTGCGGCTCCCTCAACTTCGGCGACGGCTCGAACCTCTACGTCTCCACCCCGGACATGCTGCGTACGGGGGCGAGGCGCATCCAGGAGCTGGGCGTACGGCCCGAGTTGGAGATCTTCGACACCGGGCACCTCTGGTTCGCCAAGCAGTTGCGCACCGAGGGCCTGCTGGACGATCCGACCGTCTTCCAGCTGTGCATGGGCGTCCCGTGGGGCGCGCCCGCCGATCCGGGCGTACTGCAGTCGATGGTGAACATGCTGCCGGAGGGCGCCCAGTGGGCCAGCTTCGCGCTCGGGCGGATGCAGATGCCGTGGGTCGCCCAGTCGGTGCTGCTCGGCGGACACGTACGGGTCGGTCTGGAGGACAACCTCTACCTGGGCAAGGGCGCCAGGGCGACCAACGCGCAGCTGGTCGAGCGCGCGGTGACGATCGTCGAGGCGATGGGGGCGCGCGTCGCCACGCCGGACGAGGCCCGGCTGAAGCTCGGACTCAAGCCACGTGGCTGACCCGCGGAACGCGGAACGCGCCGACCGCGCGCCCCACGGAGAACGGGCGCCCCGCAGACCACCGGCCACAGCCGCCGTCCCCCCACGTCGAGACCTCAAGGAGCCCTTGGTGCCCCACACTTCAGACGCCCCCGAAACCCCGCGGACCTCCGTGACCCGGCCGGCCCCCCAGGACGTACGGACCGTGGCCTGCGTCGGCGCAGGGGTCATCGGCGGCGGTTGGGTCGCCCACTTCCTGGCCCGCGGGTACGCCGTCAGGGCGTGGGACCCGGCGCCCGACTCCGAGGCGCGGCTGCGTCGTCTCGTGGACGCCGCGTGGCCCGCGCTGGAACAGCTGGGCCTCGCCCCTGGCGCCTCCCCGGCCCGTCTCACGGTCACCGACACGCTCGAAGAGGCAGTGTCGGAGGCCCAGTTCGTGCAGGAGAGCGCCCCGGAGAAGCTGGACCTCAAGCGTGAGCTGCTGGCGAAACTGGACGCGGCGACGCCCACCGGGATCGTCATCGCATCGTCCACCTCCGGCTACCCGATGACGGACATGCAGACGGAGGCCGTCACGCCGGGGCGGCTGGTCGTCGGCCACCCCTTCAATCCGCCGTACCTCATCCCGCTCGTCGAGGTCGTCGGCGGCGCGCACACGGACGCGTCGGCGGTCGAGTGGGCCTCCCGCTTCTACGAGGTGGCGGGCAAGTCCGTGATCACCATGGAGCGCGAGGTCCCCGGCTTCATCGCCAACCGTCTTCAGGAGGCGCTGTGGCGGGAAGCCCTGCACATGGTCGCCAACGGCGAGGCGACGGTGCGCGAGATCGACCGGTCCATCACCGAGGGCCCCGGTCTGCGCTGGGCGTTCATGGGCCCGATGCTCACCTTCGCACTGGCCGGCGGGGAGGGCGGCATGGCGCACATGCTGGACCACTTCGGCCCGTCCCTGAAGTCCCCGTGGACCCGGCTTGAGGCCCCCGAGCTGGACGGGGCGCTCTACGACGCCGTGGTCGCGGGCTGTGAGGACGCCTCCGACGGACGGACGATCGCGGACCTGGTCGCGGAGCGCGACCAGGGGGTCATAGACGTCCTGCGCGCCACCGGCCGGCTGCCCGGGACCGGCGCCCGATGACGTCCCTGCCCCTCTTCCGCGAGACCGTGCGCCCCGAGTGGATCGACTACAACGGGCACTTGAGCGAGGCGTTCTACGTCCTCGTCTTCGGCCACGCGACCGACGCGATGATGGACGCGGCGGGGATGGACGCCTCGTACCGCGCGGACAGCGGCTGTTCGCTCTACACCGTCGAGTCGCACATCCGCCATCTGCGGGACGTGCCCGAGGGGGCCCACCTGGGCGTCCGCACCCGGATCATCGGTGCGGGCGGCAAGAAGGCGCACTTCACGCACGAGATGTACGTCCTGGCCGCGGCGGATGCCGCACCTGACGGGGACGACACCGTGGTCGCCACGTCCGAACTGCTCGCCCTCCACGTGGACCAGAAGGCCGGGCGAGCCGTCCCGTTCCCGGAGGGTGTCCGCAACCTGCTCGCGCCGCTGGTGGAGCCGGCGCCCGCGTGGGCCGGGCGTTCCATCGCCCGGGTCGTCTGAGGTCGTCCGACGCGCGGGAACTCCAGGGCCCGTCCGACGCGAAGGCTCTTGCCCCGTCCGACGAGGAGGCCCGGACCGGCCGGGCCTCCGGGTCGCGTCACAGGGCCCGGAGGCCGTTGATCACATCGCGGAGAATGCTTTCGTCCGGCAGCTCGGCCGGTGGCACCGGACGCGTCACATGGACCAGCTCGTCGTCCACGAGATCGCCGATGAGGACGCGTACGACCCCGACGGGCAGGTCGAGTTCGGCGGCGAGTTCGGCGACCGACTGGGGGGCGTCACGGCAGAGTCCGACGATGTCCACGTGCTCCGGAGACAGCGAATGGTCCGCCTCCGGGTCCTCGGCGTGCAGCTCCGTCACGACCACCGCGATCAGGTCGAGGCGGTGCTGGGCCGCGCTGGTGGTGCGGCCGCGTGTCATGGCATACGGACGGACCACCGGTCCGGCCTCGTCGTCGAACCAGTGGGACATCCCCTGACTGTCTCCGCTCATGCCATCCCACTACCCGCCCGAGGGCAATTCGGTGCGCGGAGCGGCGGCCAGATGTGCGCCGACCCTCTTGACCAGCAGCGTCATCTCGTACGCGACCTGCCCGACATCGGAGTCGGAGTCGGAGAGGACCGCGAGGCAGCTGCCGTCGCCCGCGGCCGTGACGAACAGGAAGGCGTCGTCCAGTTCGACGATGGTCTGGCGGACACTGCCCGCGTCGAAGTGTCGCCCGACGCCCTTGGCGAGGCTGTGGAACCCGGAGGCGACGGCGGCCAGATGTTCGCTGTCCTCCCTCGTCAGGTCGGTGGAGACCCCCGTGGGGAGTCCGTCCCCGGAGAGCACGAGTGCTTTGCGGATGCTGGCGACACGCGCCACCAAGTCGTCGAGGAGCCAGTTGAGTTCCCCCGTCGACGTGCTGGTCGTGGTGTGGCCGGCGGCCTTCGGTGCGGTCATCGACCGTCTCCCTTAGTCGTTCCTGGTGCTGTGCCGTCCTGGGCCTCGTCGCCCTCGGCGTTCTCCTCACGGCCGCGTCGCCAGCCGCGCTGGAGCGAGGCCATACGGTTGCGTACTTCGTCGGCGTCGCGCTCCGTGGGATCCGCTCCGCGGACCGCGTCGTGCGCGGCCCGCCGGTCGGGGCCCTCCTTGAGCTGAGGGGCCAGATTGGCCTGCCGTACACGGCGGGGCAGCGCGCCGGTGCCGCCCCCGGCAGCCGCGCCGGGACGCGTTCCGCCGCCTCCGGCCGGAGTGCCGGGCTGGGTGCCGCCGGACTCGACGCCGCGACGCGAGGCGCGCTGGGGAAGGGCGGGGGCGTCTGCCTCCCGGCGGCCTTCAACGGCCTCAGGTCCGCGTGTGAGCGCCTCGCCGGGGTCCGCCGGGCCGCCACGCTCACCGCCGCCTCCGGGGGCCTGACGACGCTCCCCAGCGCCGTCCGCCGAGCCGGTGGCCCCGGGCCAGTCGTCCGCGGGGCCCCGGCGGGAGCCGAGGGCGTCCCCGGATTCGCGGCGGGACGGTCCTCGCCTGGCACCCCTCGACCGCTTCGGCAGCTCCTCCAGCACGCCGGGACGCTCGGACGACTCCCGGGCCGCCTGGGGCAGTTCCGTCACCTCGTCGGCGTCCGTGCGGTCCGTCGCCTCGTCGCGCCGCGTCTTGGTCTGGGTCACGGGACGCCCGTGGGAGCTGACGAGCTTGGGGGTCCGGCGGCGCGGGAGCTGCACGGGCGCGCCGGACGGATCGCCGGCGTCGCCGTCGGCGTGCGCCGGTTCGCGCGGATCCGGCCGTACCTGCTGCTGGTCCCCGGGCACCCCGGCGATGGAGCGGCGCGGGCGGAAGATGCCGCCGCGTTCGCCGTCCTGGTCGTCCGGGAAGTCGTCGAGGGCGTCCAGGTCGACGGGCGACTCCAGTTCGACGGGTCCGTCCAGCATCGAGGCGGTCAGACCGGGCAGCGTGACCGGCACCTGGGACAGGGCCGCCGTACGGCCCTCCTCGCCGTCCTTCTTCGTGGGGAGCGCCCGGTCGAGCCGGAAGCCCATGCCGTTCGTGTCGGGCACGTCGTCCGAGAGGAGCGCGTCCGGGACGAAGACCACGGCGGTGGTGCCGCCGTACGGGGACGGCTGCAGCGAGACGCGGACGTTCTGCCGCTGGGCGAGCCGGCTGACCACGAAGAGTCCGAGCCGGTCGGTGTCCGAGAGTTCGAACTCGGGGGTCTCGGCGAGCCGCAGGTTGGCGTCGAGGAGCGCCTCCGCGGCCATACCGAGGCCACGGTCGTGGATCTCCAGGGTGAAGCCGTTTGCGACGCGCTCGCCGAGCACCTGGACGGCCGTGTGCGGGGGCGAGAACACCGTGGCGTTCTCCAGGAGTTCGGCCACGAGGTGGGTGACGTCGGCGACCGCGGACCCGGTGACGGCCATCCGCGGCAGCCGCCGCACCTCGATCCGCTCGTAGTCCTCGACCTCGGCGACGGCGGCGCGTACGACGTCCATCAGCTGGACGGGTTTGCGCCACTGCCGGGACGGGGCGGCGCCGGAGAGGATCACCAGGCCCTCGGCGTGCCGGCGCATACGGGTCGTCAGGTGGTCCAGGCGGAACAGGTCGGCGAGTTCGTCGGTGTCGTCGGTCTTGCGCTCCATGGTGTCGAGCAGGGTGAGCTGCTTGTGCAGCAGGACCTGGCTGCGGCGGGCGAGGTTCACGAAGACCTCGGAGACGCCGCTGCGGAGCTCGGACTGTTTGACGGCGGCCTCGACGGCGGCCCGCTGGAGGATGTTGAGGGCCTGGCTGACCTCGCCGATCTCGTTCTTCTCGTACTCCAGGCGCGGCACCTCGGTCTCCACGTCGACCTGTTCGCCCGCGGAGAGGCGGCGCATCACGCTGGGCAGCCGTACGCCGGCGGTCTCGTGGGCCTCCTGGCGGAGCCGGCGCAGGTCGCGGACGAGGCTGCGGCCGATGCGTACGGACATGATGAGCGAGACCAGCAGCGCGGCCAGACCCAGCACCCCGGCGATGCCGGCCTTGACGATGACGCCGATCGCCACGGGGCGCACGCGGTCCTGGAAGCGGTCGCCCGCCTGGGTGTTGAGCTTGTCGAGCCCGTCGAGGACATCACCCGCGACGCCGTCCCAGCTCTTCGCGGTGACTCCGCGGGGCTCGCCGGGCGAGGAGGCGATGACGGACTGCTCGGCCACGCGCAGCGGTGCGGTGGAGGCGTTCTTCCAGTAGCGGTCGTAGCGAGCGCGCTCGGCGGTGGGCAGCAGCGGCAGGCCGACCTCGTACATCAGCGTGCGCTGGGCGACCAGGTCGGAGACGTCGCGGGCCTCCTCGCGGGTCACCCGGCCGACGACGAGGGCGGAGCCGAGGAGGGCGTCCTCACGGGCGAGCAGCTCACGGGCGCGCGACATGTTGACGAGGGCGCGGCCCTGCTTGTCCACGTCCACGTTGTCGAGGACCTGGAGGTTGGCCAGGAGGGTGTAACAGGGGTCCACCAGGCGGTTGTAGAGGTAGAGAGCCTGTTCGCGGGTGACCGTGCCGTCCTCGACGGTCTGGCGCAGCGGACCGACGCCGTCGAAGGCGTCCAGGAGCGCGGTGAGCCGCTCGGTGGTCTCCGCGCCCATCTCGTCCCGTACGTCGCCGTCCTTGGCGTTCCGACGGATCTTCGACACGACCTCGTCGGTGGCGGTCCGGGTGCGCCTCAGATCGGCGAGTGCCTCGGAGGCCCGGGGGTCGGCGAGGTAGACGAGCGTCTGACGGCGCTCGTCCTGCAGGACGCTGATGACGTCCTCGGTCGGATAGCCGATCTCCTGGACGATGAACGTCGTGTCGAACAGCTGGTTGACCTCGCGCCCCGTGAGTACCGTGGCGAAGCCCCAGATCCCGGTCAGGGAAACCAGCGGCACGAGCAACAGCGCCACGATCTTCCGGCGGATGGACTTCCCGCGAAAGCGCATGGCCTCCCCCAGCTCGACCCCCGGCGACCGGGGGCACACATGTGCGTCAACAAACGGCGTGAGCCTACTACCGACACGGAGGTATCTCGAAGGCCTGTCCGGACCGACTCGTTCCGGGACGGTAACAGGACATCCGCAGTTGTCCGTTCATTGCGGGAGATTGACTCCCCGAATCCGACACGGGACACCGGGCGCCATCCGGTCCGCATAGCGGGCCAGTTGGCCGGAATTTTACGGTCGGCGGGAATCTTCGGGTTACGTCGATCGTCTGTCTGTACGGAAGTTGGAGGCGGAATCGGCAGCAGGTGCCGCATGCCGCGCCCAGGCCGCGTAAAACAGCGCAAGCCGGGCAGCCAATGGGGAGACGGGGTTCTCGTGACTCCGGAGCAGGCGGTTGTCGGGCGGTTGGGGAGTGACGAGTTGATGGGCACGGCGGAGCGGCACGGGACAGCCGGGACGGGCGTCGCGGAGGCCACGGAGGCACGACGGGGTCCACAGGCACCGGATCACGACATTCCGGCCGGCATCCCGGTGAGGGCGGCCGAGAGGGAGTCCCCGACAGGGGCCGGGACGGAAACCGGCCCCAAGGCCGCCAGGGGGGCTCGGTTCGTGGCGGGAGCGGATCCGGAGACCGGGACGGTAACCGTCGCGGAAGCGGAGTCGAAGGCCGGGACGGGGACCGGGGCGCAAGCCGTCGCGAACGCTGAGGCGGAAGCCGCAATGGAAGCCGAGGCGGAGGCCGAAGAGCAGGAGTACTACCGGCAGTTGTGGGTCGAGGAGCCCGCGACCAGGCGCAGGCTGCCCGATCCGGTGCGGGCGTCCGCGGTGCGGGCCGTCATCATCATCGCCGTCACGCTGATCCAGGCGATGGTCGCCTTCCTGTGCACGCTGGCCGGTTCCTGGCTCGCGTTCCCCATGGTGCTGAGCAGCGTGGCGAGCACGGTGGTGGCCACCTGGGGCGCCCTGGACGTGTGGGTGACGCGCCAGGTGTGGAACCAGCGCAACGGCGTGGTGTCGGTGCCCAGCAGCACGGCCCGTGCCCTCCGGCGCGAGCGGCGCAAGGCACGCCGCCAGGAGCGGTCGTCGGAGCGGACCAAGGAGCGGATACGCCGACAGGGCGGCGGCGCGGGCCAGTTGTCGCACTCCTAGGAGGCAGCGCCCCTCGGCCGGCAGGCGATGCCCCTCGGCAAGCGCCCCTCGGCGAATGCTCCAGGGCGCTGCCTCGGGGTGCGGTCACGGCCGCACCCCTGCTCCGCCAGGACACGGCGGCAGCCCTCCCCCGTTGGAGGATGGCGGCGCTAGGAGGCGGCCGCCTCCGCCGTCACCCCGCGTCCGAGTTCGCGCCGGGCTCGCATGAACGGCCGTGGTCGGTCCACGGAGAGCACCGCGGTCGTCCGGCCGTCCCGCTCGTACAGGGCGAGAAAGCCTCCCTCGTCGGGCGTGCCGTCACTGATGCCGCCCTCCGCGATCCGGACGGTGTCGGTGTCGAGCCGCCGTCCGGCGAACTGGATGCGTGCTCCGTACTGGTCGGACCAGAAGTAGGGCAGCGGGCGCACGGTCTCCGCCGTGTGCCCCGCGAGGAGGTTGCGTACGGCGACCCGGGGCTGCTCGGTGGCGCTGGTCCAGTGTTCGGCACGGGTTCCGCCGACGCGGGCGACGTCACCGACGGCGACCACCTGGGGCAGAGCCGTCACGCAGCCGTCGTCGCACAGCACTCCGTCGTTCAGCGCGAGCGTCGAGCCCGCCAGCCAGTCGGTGTTGGGGATGGCTCCGATGCCGACGATCACGATGTCGGCGGGAAGGAGGCGACCGTCGGCGAGTTCCACCCCGGTCACCGCGACCGTGCCGCGCAGCCCGGCGACGCCGGTGCCCGTGACCAGGTCGACACCGCCGCGCCGGTGCAGCCCGGCGCACACCGCGGCCATCTCCGGGCCCAGTTGGGGCACCAGCGGCAGCGGCGCGGCCTCGACGACGGTGACGTCGTGACCGAGTCCCGCACAGGAGGAGGCCGTCTCGGCGCCGATGAAGCCGCCGCCGATGACGACGACACGGCGGGTGCCCGCGGCGAGTTCGGCACGCAGCGCACGCGCGTCGTCGAGGGTGCGCAGGGTGTGGACTCCGGCGAGTTCGCAGCCGGGGAGACCGCGGGCCGAGGCTCCGGTGGCGATGATCACTCCGTCGGTGGAGACGGTGCGGCCGTCGCCCAGCAGGACGGTCCGGCCGCGCGCGTCCAGGCCGCGGGCGCGGACGCCGAGCAGCCACTCGGCGTCCAGCTCGGTGGTCTCCTCGGCGTCGGAGAGGGCGAGTTGGTCCTCGCCCGACCGGCCGGTGAGGAAGTCCTTGGACAACGGGGGGCGGTCGTAGGGGCGGTGCGGTTCGTCCCCGACGACCACCAGCCGCCCGTCGAACCCCTGGGCACGCAGTTCCCGGGCCGCGTACAGCCCGGACAGCGAGGCCCCGACGACGGTCACGGTCCTCATGCCGCCGTGCCCTCCTCTTCCTCGGCCGCCACGTGGACGTGGACGATGCCGTCGTCGACGGTGACGCGGTGGGTGCGGACGGCCCGACGTGCGGGAAGGCACGTCGGCCGGCCGGTGCGGAGATCGAATGACGCGGCGTGGAGCGGGCATTCGACCAGACAACCCTCCAGCCATCCCTCGGAGAGGGACGCATCCTGGTGGGTGCAGGTGTCATCGATGGCGTACAGCTCGCCATCGGCGTTGAACACGGCGATGGGCGGTGCGGTGTCGATGCGGACGGATTCGCCCGCGGGGAGGTCATCAAGGCGGCAGACGGGAATCACGGGCCCCCCTCTCGGTCCAGGACCACGGTCCGGGACCTCTCAGGTCCGGTCTGGTCCGAGACCTTCCCGGTCACGGACTCTTCGGTAACATGATGTTTCGTATGGCGCACGAGGGAGCGCTATACGCAACAGAATCCGCGCGGGATGCCCGTCACGTCAAGGGCTTCCGGCAGATGCGGCTCAATCCGGGCCGCCAGGTGGTGAGAGTTGAGTTATGACCCGCACGCAGAAGCAGGCTGACCGCACAGAGGAGACACCCGGGAAGCAGAGCAGGGGCGCGGGGAGCGCCGTCCAGTCCGTGGACCGCGCCGTGAGCGTGCTGGAGATCCTCGCCCGGCTCGGCGAGGCGGGTGTCACCGAGATCGCCGACGAGCTGGAGGTGCACAAGTCCACCGCCTTCCGACTCCTCGGAGTGCTGGAGAACAGGGGATTGGTCGCCCAGGCCAAGGACCGCGGGAAGTACTACCTGGGCGCCGGCGTACTACGCCTGGCGGGGGCGGCGGCAGTGCGTCTGGACATCTCCCAGGAGGGCGTGCCCGTGTGCCGCGAGCTCGCGGACGAGGTGGGCGAGACCGTCAACATCGCGGTCCTGGACGACAACGCGGCGGTCAACATCATGCAGGCCCGTGGCGCCGCGTCCGTCACCGCGCAGAACTGGCTGGGCAGACGCACCCCGCTGCACGCCACGTCCAGCGGAAAGGTGCTGCTGGGGCATCTGCCGCCGACCCTGAGGGAAGGGCTGCTGGCCAGGCCGCTCCCGCGATTCACCGAGCGCACGATCACCGGTACGGCCGCGCTGCGCGGCGAGCTGGAGGCCGTGGTGGAACAGGGGTACGCGTTCGCCCTGGAGGAGCTGGAGCTGGGGCTGGCCGCGACCGCCGCCCCGGTACGCGCCCACGACGGGAAGGTGATCGGCGCGATCAGCGTCTCGGGCCCGGTGTACCGGCTGGATTCGGACCGTCTGCCCGAACTCGCCAAGCGCACGGCGGCAGCCGCCGCCGACCTGTCGCGCCGGATGGGATACGGCTTCTGACGGAAGCGGGGCCGGACGCGTACCGGAGCCGGAGACCGGACGCCGCAGGGACACGGCACGAAGCGCGGGGCCAGGAACACCTGGCCCCGCGCTTCTGTGTGTCGGACAGATTTCGTGCCGCCCGTTCCTTTTGCCAAGGATTAACCCGCACCCCTTGACGGCCCCTTGGCGGCGTTCTCACTATGTTCCTCATCGCGCAACCCATAGTGCATTGCGCAACAGCAGAGGAGCTGGGTCGTGCCACACGAGGTCCGTGCCGTAGTCGCTGTGAAGAAGGGCGCACCCGTCGAGGTGCAGACGATCGTCGTTCCCGACCCGGGTCCGGGCGAGGTGCTCGTCTCCGTGCAGGCCTGCGGGGTCTGCCACACGGATCTGCACTATCGGGAGGGCGCGATCAACGACGACTTCCCGTTCCTGCTGGGCCATGAGGCGGCCGGCACGATCGAGACGGTCGGCGAGGGCGTCACCGACCTGGCCCCCGGCGACTACGTGGTGCTCGCCTGGCGGGCCCCCTGCGGTTCCTGTCGCTCCTGTCGCCGGGGCCGTCCCTGGTACTGCTTCGACTCGCGCAACGCCACCCAGCCGATGACACTCCTGGACGGCACCCCGCTCAGCAACGCCCTCGGTATCGGTGCCTTCGCCGAGAAGACCCTGGTCGCGGCCGGACAGGCGGTGAAGATCGACCCGGCGGCCCGGCCCGAGGCCGCGGGCCTGATCGGCTGCGGCGTGATGGCCGGCTACGGAGCGGCCGTGAACACCGGCAACGTCGGCCGCGGTGACACGGTCGCCGTCATCGGCTGCGGCGGCGTCGGCAACGCGGCCATCGCGGGTGCCTGCCTCAACGGCGCCATGAAGGTCATCGCCGTCGACATCGACGACAAGAAGCTCGACCAGGCGGAGAGGTTCGGCGCCACCCACACGGTCAACTCCCGGGGCACCGACCCGGTCGAGGCCGTACGCGCACTCACCGACGGTTTCGGCGTGGACATCGCCATCGACGCGGTGGGCCGCCCCGAGACCTTCAAACAGGCCTTCTACATGCGCGACCACGCCGGCCTGCTGGTCCAGGTCGGCGTCCCCTCCCCCGACATGAAGATCGAACTCCCACTGATCGACGTCTTCTCCCGCGGCGGCGCGATCAAGTCCTCCTGGTACGGCGACTGCCTGCCGAGCCGCGACTTCCCGTTCCTCATCGACCAGTACCTGTACGGCCTCCTCGACCTCAACGCCTTCGTCACGGAGACCATCGCGCTCGACCAGGTCGAGGAGGCCTTCGCCAAGATGCACCGCGGCGAGGTGCTGCGCTCGGTGGTGGTCCTGTGAGCGCCCGGGGGACCGTACGGATCGAGCGTGTGGTCACCTCAGGCACGTTCAGCCTCGACGGCGAGACCTTCGACGTCGACAACAACGTCTGGCTGGTCGGCGACGATGAGGAGGTACTGATCGTCGACGCCGCCCATGACGCCCGTACGATCCACCGGGCCGTAGCGGGCCGCCAGGTGGTCGCCGTCGTGTGCACCCACGCGCACGACGACCACGTCGACGCGGCGGCCGAGCTGGCCGGGCTCACCGGTGCGCCGGTGCTCCTGCACCCCGCCGACCACGAGCTGTGGGCCGCCACGCACCCCGACCGCAAGCCGGACGGCGAGCTCTTCGACGGACAGCGGATCGGCGTCGCCGGGATCGAGCTCCAGGTGATCCACAACCCCGGTCACACCTGGGGCAGCTGCTCCCTGTACGCCACGTTCCTCGACGCGGTCTTCACCGGGGACACCCTCTTCCACGGCGGTCCCGGCGCCACCGGCCGCTCCTACTCCGACCGACCGACCATCGAGGCCTCCATCCGCAACCGGCTGCTCACGCTGCCCGGCGACACGGACGTCCACACCGGACACGGCGAGGACACCACGATCGCCGCCGAACGCCCCAACGTCCCCGCTCCCTGAGCGCGTTCACCCCCGCCACGACAACCCCCACCACGACAAGGAGGGGCATGTCCAGCACGCCCGAAACGAACCCCCGCGTGGTCATCGTGGGCGCCGGCATCGTCGGCTGCTCCCTCGCCGACGAGCTCACCGCCCGCGGCTGGACCGACGTCACCGTCCTCGAACAGGGACCGCTGCCCGCTCCCGGCGGCTCCACCTCGCACGCGCCGGGCCTGGTCTTCCAGACGAACCCGTCGAAGACCCTCACCGAGTTCGCCCGGTACACGGTCGAGAAGTTCAACTCCCTTGAGGTGGACGGGGTCTCCTGCTTCAACCCGGTCGGCGGCCTTGAGCTCGCGACGACTCCCGAGCGGCTGGCGGAGCTGCACCGCCGGGCCGGGTACGCCGCTTCCTGGGGCATCCGCGGCGAGATCGTGAGCGCGGCCCGTTGCAAGGAACTGTGGCCGCTCATCGACGAGTCGATGGTCCTCGGCGGCTTCCACACACCCGACGACGGCCTGGCCCGCGCGCTGCTCGCGGCCCGCGCCCAGCTGACCCGGGCCGAAAGCCGTGGCGCCCGTTTCCTGGACCGGCACACGGTCACCGGGATCGAGCAGGAAGCCGGCAAGGTCACCGCGGTCGTCACCGACCGGGGCACCTTCCCCGCCGACCACGTGGTCTCGGCGGCCGGTTTCTGGGGCCCGGTCATCGGCCGCATGGCCGGCATCGACGTACCCCTGCAACCGCTCGCCCACCAGTACGCGAGGACCAGGCCCCTTCCCGAACTGGGCGAAGCCACCGAAGAGGCCTCGAAGCCCATCCTCCGTTTCCAGGACCGCGACCTCTACTTCCGCGAGCACACCGACCGCATCGGCATCGGCAGCTACGCGCACAAGCCGCTCCCCGTCGACCCGTTCGCGGTCCTCGACTACGACGAGGCGCGCGCGAACGACATGGAGATGCCGTCCTCGTTCCCCTTCACCGAGGAGGACTGGGCGCCGAGCTGGGACGACTGCCGCCGGCTGATACCGGCGCTGCGGGAGACGGAGATCGAGGAGGGCTTCAACGGCGTCTTCTCCTTCACGCCCGACGGCATGCCGGTGCTCGGCGAGTCCCGTGCGCTGCGCGGTTTCTGGCTGGCGGAGGCCGTGTGGGTCACGCACTCGGCGGGAGTCGCCAAGGCGGTGGCCGAGTGGATGGTCGACGGCCGCCCGGAGACCGACGCCCACGAGTGCGACCTCACCCGTTTCGAGGACGCCCAGCGCTCCCCCTCGTACATCAGGGACAGGGGCTCGCAGCAGTTCGTCGAGGTGTACGACGTGCTGCATCCGCTCCAGCCGATGGAGCAGCCGCGTCCGCTGCGGGTCAGCCCCTTCCACGCCCGCCAGCAGGAGCTGGGCGCGTACTTCCTGGAGGGCGGTGGCTGGGAGCGCCCGCACTGGTACGAGGCGAACGCCCCCCTCGTCGACGCCCTCGGCCCGCTCCCCGAGCGCGACGCCTGGTCGGCCCGCTACTGGTCGCCGATCGCGGCGGCCGAGGCGAGGGCGACCCGCGAGAAGGTCGCTCTCTACGACATGACTCCCCTGCGCCGCCTTGAGGTCACCGGCCCCGGTGCCCTCGACTTCCTGCACGGCATGACCAGCAACAACCTCCGCAAGAAGCCCGGCGCGGTCACGTACACCCTGCTCCTGGACGAGACGGGCGGCATCCGCTCCGACCTGACCGTCGCGCGGCTCGGGCCCGACCGCTTCCAGGTGGGCGCCAACTCCCCGGCGGACCTGGACTGGCTGACCAGGCACGCCCCGGAGGGCGTACACGTCCGGGACATCACCTCCGGCACCTGCTGCATCGGCGTCTGGGGTCCGCTCGCCCGCGACCTCGTCCAGCCGCTGACCCGCGACGACTTCTCGCACGAGGGCTTCGGCTACTTCCGCGCGAAGGAGACGTATCTCGGCCACGTCCCGGTCACCGCGATGCGCCTGAGCTACGTCGGCGAGCTTGGCTGGGAGCTCTACACCTCCGCCGACCTGGGGCTCCGCCTCTGGGACGCCCTCTGGGAGGCGGGCCGGGAGCACGGCGTGATCGCGGCCGGGCGCTCCGCCTTCAACAGCCTGCGGCTGGAGAAGGGCTACCGCGCGTGGGGCGTCGACATGACCGACGAGCACGACCCGTACGAGGCGGGTGTCGGCTTCGCCGTCCGCCTGGACAAGGGGGACTTCACGGGGATGGGGGCCCTGGAGGCCCGGGGCGAGCCCCGGCGCCGGCTCACGCCACTCCTCCTCGACGACCCGGCGTCCGTGGTCCTCGGCAAGGAACCGGTGTACGTGGACGGCTCCCCCGCGGGCTACGTCACCAGCGCGTCGTACGGGTACTCGCTCGGCCGGTGTGTCGCGTACGCCTGGCTGCCCGTACTGCCCGCCGGGGCGAGTGTGCATGTCGAGTACTTCGGCGAGAAGGTGCCCGCGACCGTTGCCGACGAACCGCTCTTCGATCCGAAGATGACCCGCATACGGCGTTGATCACAAGCTCTGGAGGTGCCCTGTGTCCCCTACCTACGACGTGATCGTCATCGGTCTCGGCGGGATGGGCAGTGCCGCCGCCCACCATCTGTCCTCGCGGGGTGCGCGGGTGCTCGGGCTGGAGAAGTTCGGGCCGGTGCACAACCGCGGTTCCAGTCACGGTGGTTCGCGGATCACCCGGCAGTCCTACTTCGAGGACCCGGCGTACGTACCGCTGCTGCTGCGCGCCTACGAGCTGTACGAGGACGTGGAGCGGGCCACCGGCCGGGACATCGCGACACTGTGCGGCGGTGTGATGATCGGGCCCCCCGATTCGCTGACCGTCTCGGGTTCGCTGCGCTCGGCCACGCAGTGGGACCTGCCCCACGAGATGCTGGACGCGGCCGAGATCCGCCGCCGCTTCCCGACGCTCGACCCGAAGGACGACGAGGTCGCGCTCTACGAGAAGAAGGCCGGCCTGGTCCGCCCCGAGAACATGGTCGCGGCCCATCTCCAGCTCGCCACCCGGCAGGGCGCCGACCTGCACTTCGACGAGCCGATGACCCGCTGGGAGCCGTACAGGGACGGGGTACGCGTCCACACGGCCGAGAACACGTACACCGCGAGCCAGCTGGTGATCTGCCCGGGCGCCTGGGCGCCGCAGCTGCTCACCGACCTCGGGGTGCCGTTCAGCATCGAGCGGCAGGTCATGTACTGGTTCCAGCCGAAGGGCGGGGTCCGGCCCTTCCTGCCCGAGAACCATCCGATCTACATCTGGGAGGACGCGGACGACGTCCAGGTCTACGGCTTCCCGTCCATCGACGGACCGGAGCTGGGCGCCAAGGTCGCCTTCTTCCGCAAGGGCGTCGAGTGCACCCCCGAGAACATCGACCGCACGGTCCACGAGGACGAGATCCGGGCGATGGCCGACCACATGTCCCGCCCCGTCCCGGACCTGCCCGGCACCTTCCTGAAGGCCGCCACCTGCATGTACTCCAGCACCCCGGACGAGCACTTCGTCATCGCCCGGCATCCCGCGCATCCGGAGTCCGTGACCGTGGCCTGCGGGTTCTCCGGGCACGGCTTCAAGTTCGTGCCGGTCGTCGGCGAGATCCTCGCCGACCTGGCCCTCACGGGCACCACCGCTCACCCGATCGGCCTGTTCGACCCCCACCGCCTCGCCGCCGCGCCCGCCTGAGGAGCACGCACGTGACGACGACCCCCGTCTCCCCCGCCCCCGTCTCCGCCCCCGGTCAGCTGCCGCCCAGCCTGATCGCCACCCTTCCGGGGCACTACTACACCGATCCGGAGATCTTCCGACAGGAGCAGGAACGGCTCTTCGAGTCGATGTGGTTCTGCGCGGTCCGCGGCGCTGACCTCGCCAAACCGGGCGCGTTCCGTACGGTCCAGGTCGGCCGCGAAAGCGTCCTGATCACCAGGTCCCGCACCGGTGAGCTGCGCGCCTTCCTGAACGTCTGCCGCCACCGCGGGGCCCGCCTCTGTCTGGAGGAGGCCGGCGAGGTCCGGCGCAATCTCCAGTGCCCGTACCACGCATGGACGTACGACCTCGACGGCAAGCTGATCGCGGCGCCGAACCTCGTGAAGATGCCGGACGTCGACCGAACGGAGTACGGCCTGGTCAAGGTCGCGCTGCGGGAGTGGCTCGGCTATGCCTGGGTGTGCCTGGCCGACGAGCCCCCGTCCTTCGAGGAGACGGTGATGGACGCGGCCGTGGAGCGGCTCGGGAACGTGGCGGCCATCGACCACTACGGCACGGAGAACCTCGCCCTCGGAAAACGCATCACCTATGACGTGAAGGCGAACTGGAAACTGATCGTCGAGAACTTCATGGAGTGCTATCACTGCGCGACGATCCACCCCGAGCTGACCGACGTCCTCCCGGAGTTCGCCGACGGCTACGCCGCCCAGTACTACGTGGGACACGGCGCCGAGTTCGGCGAGGAGGTCAAGGGCTTCACCGTCGACGGCAGCGAGGGATTCGGGAGACTTCCCGAGGTCGCGGAGGATCAGGACCGTCGTTACTATGCGATAACGGTCAAACCCACCGTGTTCATCAATCTCGTCCCCGACCATGTCATCCTGCACCGCATGTTCCCCCTCGCCGAGGACCGGACGATCGTGGAGTGCGACTGGCTCTACGCACCCGAGGTCGTCGAGTCGGGCGCCGACGTCTCGAAGTCCGTGGAACTCTTCCACCGGGTCAACGCCCAGGACTTCGAGGCCTGCGAGCGTACGCAGCCCGCGATGGCGTCCCGCGCCTACCGGAGGGGCGGGGTGCTGGTGCCCACCGAGCACCACATCGGGATTTTCCACGAGTGGCTCATTGGCATGCTGGGAGGCATGGATGGCTGACCTCTATATCGGCGGCACATGGACGAGCGCGCGGGAGAAGGGCACCCGCGAGATCCGCTGTCCGGCCGACGGTTCACTCGTCGCCGTGGTCGACGAGGCCGGACCCCAGGACACGGCCGACGCGATCGCGGCCGCGCGCCGCGCCTTCGACGACGGCCCCTGGCCCCGGACACCCGCGAACGAGCGCGGCGACCTGCTGCTGCGGGTCGCCGACCTGCTCGCCCGCGACAAGGACGTACTCGCCCGCGCGGAGTCCCTCGACACCGGCAAACGCCTGGTGGAGAGCGAGTACGACATCGACGACATCGAGAACTGCTTCCGCTACTTCGGCCGGCTCGTCGCGAGCGAGTCCGGCCGGGTCGTGGAGACGGGCACGGAGGGCGTCGACAGCCGGGTCGTGTACGAACCGGTCGGTGTCTGCGCGCTGATCACTCCCTGGAACTATCCGTTGCTCCAGACTGCGTGGAAGGTCGCCCCGGCGCTCGCCGCGGGCAACACCTTCGTCCTCAAACCGAGCGAGCTGACCCCGCACACCGCGATCCATCTGATGCGCCTCCTGGAGGAGGCCGGGGTGCCCGCGGGTGTGGCGAACCTGGTCCTCGGCGCCGGTCCGGAGGCAGGCGCTCCGCTGGGCGACCATCCGGACGTGGACCTCGTGTCCTTCACCGGCGGTCTGCAGACCGGCCGCAGACTCATGGCCGCGGCGGCCGGGACGGTGAAGAAGGTCGCCCTCGAACTGGGCGGCAAGAACCCGAACATCGTCTTCGCCGACGCCGACTTCGAGACGGCCGTCGACATGGCGTTGACGGCCGTCTTCCTGCATTCCGGGCAGGTCTGCTCGGCCGGGGCACGGCTCCTGGTCGAGGACTCGCTGCACGACCGGTTCGTCGACGAGGTCGTCCGCAGGGCCCGGCTGATCAGGCTGGGCGGACCGTTCGACGAGCAGGCACAGACCGGCCCGCTGATCTCGGCGGCCCACCGGGAGAAGGTCGAGGCGTACGTCGCCAAGGGCCTGGAGGAAGGCGCTGTGCTGCGCTGCGGCGGGGAACGCCCGACCGAGCCTCCGCACCCGGACGGCTTCTACTACCCGCCGACCGTGCTCGACGAGTGCTCCGGCCGGATGTCGGTCGTCCAGGAGGAGTCCTTCGGGCCCGTACTGACCGTGGAGCGGTTCGCAGACGAGGCGGAGGCGGTGCGGCTGGCCAACGACACGATCTACGGTCTCGCCGGCGGGATCTTCACCTCCGACGAGGCCAAGGCCCAGCGGGTCGCGTCCGCGCTGCGGATCGGCACCATCTGGATCAACGACTTCCACCCGTACGTCCCACAGGCCGAGTGGGGCGGTTACAAGCAGTCCGGGTTCGGGCGGGAGCTCGGTCCTGCCGGTCTCGCCGAGTACCGCGAGACCAAGCACATCTGGCGCACGACGAACCCGAGACCCCAGGGCTGGTTCTCGTGACCCATCGCAGGAAACCGCAAGAAAACGACGTTCCCCATGGTCAGAACCGGCCGTTCTCGCCGTAAGATCCAGCTTTCCTCACCCTGAGAT
Organism: Streptomyces sp. NBC_00258; assembly: GCF_036182465.1. Lineage (NCBI taxonomy): Bacteria > Bacillati > Actinomycetota > Actinomycetes > Kitasatosporales > Streptomycetaceae > Streptomyces > Streptomyces sp. NBC_00258. Next base: position 9,744,139 of record NZ_CP108081.1, on the reverse strand, counting down.
CGAACACCCGCACACAACGGCCCCGCACGAGCCGCACTCCCCCTCCCGCCCGGGAGAACTCCCCCTTCCCAGGAGGCGCCTCATGACCACCACCGCTCAACCACCTGAGAAACACAGCAACGACGACTCGGAACTCAACGAGTTCGGCTACAAGCCCGAGCTGAAGCGCACGCTCGGCAATTTCCACACCTTCGCCGCCGGCATCAGCTACATCTCCATCCTCACCGGCACCTTCCAGCTCTTCTACTTCGGTTACGGCAGCGGCGGGCCCGCCTACTGGTGGTCCTGGCCCATGGTCTTCGTCGGCCAGTTCATGGTCGCGCTCTGCTTCGCCGAACTCGCCGCCCGCTATCCGGTGGCCGGCTCCGTCTACAACTGGTCCAAGAAGGTGGGCAACCCGCACATAGGCTGGCTGGCGGGCTGGACGATGCTGATCGCCTCGATCGTGTCGATCGCGGCCGTGGCCCTTGCGTATCAGTTGACGCTTCCCCAGATCTCCTCCGCGTTCCAGTTCGTGGGCGACGGCACCGGCAAGTACGACGTGGCCACCAACGCCGTGCTGCTGGCCTCCGTACTCATTCTCTTCACCACCCTGGTGAACGCCCTCGGTGTGAAGCTGATGGCCAGGATCAACACGGCCGGCGTCTTCATCGAGCTGATCGCGACCGTCGTACTGATCGTGCTGTTCGCCGTGCACATCACCCGTGGACCGGGCGTCGTGCTGGAGACGAACGGCACGGGAGCGGGCCAGCCCGGCGGCTACCTCGGCGCGTTCCTGATCGCCTCGCTGGCGTCCGCGTACGTGATGTACGGGTTCGACACGGCCGCCTCGCTCGGCGAGGAGTCCCTCGACCCGTCGCGCAACGCGCCGCGCGCCATCATCCGTGCCATCGTCGCCTCGTTCGTCCTCGGCGGGCTCATCCTGCTGCTCGCGCTGATGAGCGTGTCCAGCCTGAAGGGCGACAAGCTGTCCACGGACGGCCTGCAGTACGTCGTCCTCAACGTGCTCGGCGAGGACGCGGGCAAGGCCATGCTGTGGTGCGTGTTCATCGCGGTCACCGTGTGCGCCCTGGCCGTGCACACGGCAGCGATCCGGCTGGCCTTCGCGATGTCCCGCGACAACAACCTGCCCGCCTCCGCCAAGCTGGCCAAGGTCCATCCGCGCTTCCAGACCCCGATCCTGCCCGCGGTGATCATCGGCATCCTGGCGCTGGCGATCCTGGTGGTCAACATCCGCCAGCCGCAGATCTTCACGGTGGTCACCAGTATCGGCATCATCCTGATCTACCTCGCGTATCTGCTGGTCACCGGGCCCATGCTGGTGGCCAGGCTGCGCGGCCAGTGGCAGCCCGCGGGAGACGGCAAGTTCTCGCTCGGCCGCTGGGGACTGCCCGTCAACATCGTCGCCGTGGTGTGGGGCACTGCCATGATGATCAACCTGATCTGGCCGCGCGCCGCGGTCTACAACGCTGCCGCCCCGTACCACTGGTATCTGCGCTGGGGTGCCGTCCTGTTCGTCGGCATCGTGATGGGCGGCGGCTTCGCCTACTACTGGTTCGTGCAGCGGCACCGCACCGGAGTGCTCGCCGAGCATCAGTACAAGTCCCCCGACACACCTCTTCCGCCCGCCTCTCCCGCGGCCACCCCGACGGCCGACTGAGCGCCCGATCCGAAGGCAGAACGTCGCAAGGACTCAAGGAGGTCAACTCCCCATGAACGAAGACGAGTTCGACTACGTCGTGGTCGGCGGCGGCACCGCGGGCAATGTGGTCGCGGCCCGGCTCTCCGAGGACCCGTCCGTCACGGTGTGCGTCCTGGAGGCGGGGCCCAGCGACGTCGGCGACGACGACGTCATGAAGCTGGAGCGCTGGATGGGGCTCCTTGAGTCCGGCTACGACTGGGACTACCCGGTCGAGCCGCAGGCCAGCGGCAACAGCTTCATGCGGCACGCCCGCGCCCGGGTGCTAGGCGGCTGCTCCTCGCACAACTCCTGTATCGCCTTCTGGGCACCGGCCGAGGACCTGGACGGCTGGGCGGCCGCGGGCTGCACGGGCTGGAGCGCAGCCGAACTCTTCCCGCTCTACCAGCGGCTGGAGAACAACGACGCTCCCGGCGAGCACCACGGCCGCACCGGCCCGGTGAAGCTGCGCCAGCTGAAGAGCGACGACCCTTGTGGCGCCGCCCTGTTGGAGGCCTGCGCCCAGGCGGGCATTCCGACCACCCCGTTCAACACCGGAAAGACGGTCGTGCGCGGGGCCAACTGGTTCCAGATCAACTCCGACGAGAACAACATCCGCCAGTCCTCGTCGGTCGCCTACCTGCACCCGATCCTCGGCAAGCGTCCGAACCTGGACGTACGGACCGGGGTGCGGGCCAAGAAACTCGTGCTCGACGGGCGGCGCTGCGTGGGCGCCGAGTACCTGGACCCGGACCTGATCCACACGCGGACGGTACGGGCCAGGCGCGAGGTGATCGTGTCGTGCGGCTCGATCGACAGCGCGAAACTGCTGATGCTGTCGGGCATCGGGCCCGCCGAGCATCTGCGCGAGGTAGGTGTCGAGGTGGTGGTGGACTCGGCCGGCGTGGGCGAGAACCTTCAGGACCACCCCGAGGGCGTCATCATGTGGGACGCCAAGCAGCCCATGACGACCACCTCGAGCCAGTGGTGGGAGGCGGGCATCTTCTACGACACCGAACCGGGCCTGGACCGGCCGGACCTGATGTTCCACTACGGCTCGGTGCCGTTCGACATGAACACCGCGCGCTGGGGATATCCGACCTCCGAGAACGCGTTCTGTCTCACGCCGAACGTGACGAGCGCGAAGTCGCGCGGCACGGTGCGGCTGCGGACGCGCGACTTCCGGGACAAGCCCAAGGTCGATCCGCGGTACTTCACGCACGAGCACGACGCGCGCGTGATGACGTTCGGGCTGAAGCTGGCCCGTCGTATCGCGGAGCAGCCCGCGCTGAGCGTGTGGGCCGGGGCCGAGCTGGCCCCCGGGCCGGATGTCCGGACGGACGACGAGCTGCTCGACTACATCCACAAGACGCACAACACCGTCTATCACCCGTCCTGCACGGTGAAGATGGGTGCGGATTCCGACGCCTCGGCGCCTCTGGATGCTCGGCTTCGGGTGAAGGGCGTTGAAGGGTTGCGGGTCGCTGACGGGTCCGTGATGCCGGATCTTGTGGCCGTCAATCCGTGCATCACGACGATGATGATCGGCGAGAAGTGTGCTGATCTTTTGAAGGAGGACGCGTAGGGCGGGCCCCTTTAGGGGCGCGGGGAACTGCGCGACCAGCCACGGCGGGCCCGCAGTTCCCCACTGCCGTCCTTACGGAACACTCGGCGCCGGACGCTTGTACATGCGCGTCGCCGTGATCTCCGTGTGTACCGCCTCCCCGGCCGGAGCCTCACGCGGGAGGCCCGGCCGGAGGTGTTCCTCCACGCTGATGTACTTGAGGCCGGCTCGGAGGTCCGCGTCGTTGCGGAGGCGGATGACCAGGGGGAACTCCGCGAGCGCGGTCGTGTCGAACAGGCCCGTGGTGTAGAGGAGTTGGACACCGAGGGCGTCCGACACGGCCCGCTGGAGCTCCAGCAGATACGTCGCGTTGGCGCGGCCGATCGGGTTGTCCAGGAAGAGCGTGCCGGCATGCCGGTGCTTGTCGCTGCGGCCCCGGTCGTTCGAGCGCAGGGCCGCCATCGTGCAGTAGAGCGCGATCGCGGCGGTGAGCAGCTGGCCGCCGGAGAACACGTCGCCCATCTGCCCGACGGGTACCCGCTCGGCGCGCAGTACGGCGTCGGGCTTGAGGATCTCGACGGCGACGCCCTTGGGCTGAAGGGCCGCGCTGACCCCTCTGAGCAGCAGGGACATTCCGTCGCGGCGCATGTCGGAGTTCTTCTTGACGGCCGCGCGGGTCGCCTCGTCGACGACCTCGCCGAGCCGCTCGGCGAGCGTGGCCTGGTCGGGCTCCTCGAAGCGGATGCGCAGGAACTCCTGCCCCGACCACTCCCCGAGGCCTTCGGGGAGACGGGACAGCCGCTGGGCCGACCTGAGTGTGGCGAGCGCGGACTCCACGAGCCCGCGCAGCCGGTCGACGATCGAGTCGCGGTTGCGCTCCAGCTGCTCCAACTCGTCGGTGAGGACCCGCAGTCGGGGCGCGAAGGCGTCCGCCCACTTCTGTGCGTGCTCGGGCAGGGAGGACGCCGGCAGCTCACGGATCTGCTGGCGCGCGGGCGTGCGCACCTGCTCGTAGCGTGTCGAGTTGGCATGCCGGACAAGTACGTCGCTCGCCTCGCGCACCGAGGTCTCCGCGGCGGAGAGGTCGGCCGCGCAGCCGCGCAGGGAACGGCGGGACTCGGCGGCGGAGTGCCGGGCCTCTTCTAGGGTGCCCGGGTAAGGCTCGGACTCCTCCTGCTCCTCGTCCGAGTGCTCCCTGAGGAGGTCCCGGAGCAGGGCGGCCGTCTCATCGAAACCGCCCGCCGCGTCCTCGGCGGCGCGGTGGGCGTCGAGCAGCTCGGCGTGGGCCGCGCGCGCCTGGCTCAACGCCTCGGTGCGGGAGGCGAGTTCACCGGTGGCGGTGCGCAGCAGGCTCTGTGCGTGCTCGGCGTCGCGAGGGACCAGGTCCTCGGGCAGCTCGGTGTGCGCCTCGCCGTCCTCGGGCGCGTGCCGCTCGGCCTCGCCCCGCAGCCGTCCGAGCTGCTCGCTCGCGGTCGACATTCGCGTTTCCAGAAGCTGCACCAGCTCCTCGGCGCGGGCCGCGGCGGCCTGCCGGGAGGGCCCGTCGGAGCCGTCGGTGGACTCCAGGAGCTGCGCTGCACGTGTACGCACCTTGTTGCTCAGCCGCTCCAGCTCCGCGAGCGCCGCGCTCTCGTCGCTCTCGGCCCGGGACTGCTCGGCCCGCAGGTCGGCGCCGACGCCGACCTGCTCGTAGAGCTGTGAGGCGGCGCGATAGGCCTCGCGCAGAGCGGGCAGCGACGACTTCGCGGCGGCCGGGTCGGCCTCCGGTACGTCGTCGGGGGCGCCCGCGATCTCCGCGCGCTCGCCGCGCAGGGCGCGGGCCGTGCGGCGGGCGTCGTCGGCGGCGCGCTGGGCACCGCGCCGGTCCTCGTCGGCGGCGCGGGCACGCTCGAGGCAGGACTGGGCGCGGGCCTCCGACTCGGCCGCGTCGTCGGCGAGTTCGCGCAGCTTGACCTGCCAGCCGGCGCGCTCGCGCAGCCGGAAGGCGAGTCCGGCGAGTGCGTCGGCGGCGCGCCGGGCCCGCTGCGCGGCCTCCTGCCGCTCGTCCCGTACGAGGGCCGCCTCGGCCGCCGCCTCGTCGGCCTCGGCCCGGACCGTACGAGCCTCGGACAGCTCCGCCTCGGACTCCTCGGCGAACGTGCGCGCGTCGTGGGCCGCCGTGGCGAGCTCGGCGAGCCGCCCCGCCGGACAGCCGGTCCGCCAGGAGGCGAGCCGGGCGGCCAGCTCCCGGTCCTTGGCGAGCCGGGCCGCCAGCTCCCGGATCTCCTCGTCCCGTTCGGCCGCGCGCGTACGCAGCGTCTGCCGCTCCTCGTCGGCGGCGTGCTCGTCGTGCATGGCCGGGTTCGGCGGTACGAGGAAGACATCCCCGTCGCCCGCGTCGGGAGCCGGGGTCGGGGCGAGCAGCGCGGCGGCCGTGCCCACGGCGACGGCGGAGCGCGGGAGCAGCGCGGCGTCGGCGAGCGCTTCGCGGGCCCGTGCGTGGGTGTCCGGGTCCGTGATGATCACGCCGTCGACCAGCTCGGGCCGCGCGGCCAGCACGCGTGCGTGGTCGACAGGGTCGACGGCCTGCGCGAGGTAGCGCCAGCCGGGGAGGGCGGGGATGCCGTGCTCGCCCAGGTACTCCACGGTGGCCAGCACGTCGGGTCCTGGCGGCAGCAGCCCGCCGTCGCCGAGCGCGCCGAGGATCCGCGCGTCGTCGGCCGCGGCGGTCCGCAACTCGAAGAGCTGCCGCTCGGCGGAGGCGACCCCGTCGTCGAGGAGCTCCCGGAGCTCGTCGGCGTAGTGGTCCAACTCCTCGGCAGAGAGGGGCGCTTCGTCGGAGTGGGCTTCGGTGTCCGGGCCGCCCCGCCCGCGACGGGTGCCCGCTACGTCGGTGCCAGGGCTCGTCCCGGAAGCACGGCCCGACGTGTTCCCATGGTCGGCTCCGTCCGCTCGCGCGCCGCCGTTTCCACGCACGGCGCCCTCGGTGGAATCCGTGCCCGCGCCCTGTCGCGGCTGCGGCAGCCCGCCGCGCCCGGAGCCTCCCGAACCGCCGGAGGCACCCGGCAGGCTCAGCAGTTCGGCCAGCCGCTCCTCCCCCGCCAGCGCCCGGGCGGTCCCCCGCTCGGCGTCGTAGGCGCGCTCGGCGGCCGTCGCGGCGTCGGCCGCGCGGGCCGCCGTGAGCTCGGCGCGGGACTCGGCGGACGCCGCCTCGCGGGAGTGCTCCGTGGTACGGCTGGACGCCTCGCGCGCGGTGTCCCAGGCGGCGACGGCGGTCTTCTCGGCATCACTGGCGGCGAGCGCGGCACGGGCCGGGTCGGCGTCGGGGGCGGTGTCGTCGAGCCACCCGGCGCGCACCGCCTCGGCGGTCTCCTGCTCGACCTCGCTGAGGCGCTGACGCAGATGGCCGATCTCGCTGCGGGCGCGCTGTGCCTCGGTGGCGGCGGACGTCGAGTCCCGGTAGGCGGCCTCGCCGACCTCCTGGAGCGCGGCGGACCGCTCCTCCTCCTCGTTGGCTACCGTCTCGGCCCCCTCGGCCGCGGCGTGCAGGGCCCGTACGAGATCGGCGGCGGCCTTGGCCCGCGCGGCGAGCGCCGGCGCGGCGTCCCGCTCGGCCTCGCGGATGGCGACGGCCACCCGCGCGGAGCGGTCGGCGGAGGCGCGGTGCCGCAGCACCAGTTCGGCGGCCTGCCACGCGGAGTGCAGCGTGCGTGCGTCGGCGAGCTCCCGCTTCTGCGCTGCCGCGCCCTTCTCGGCCCCGGCGAGGGCCAATGAGGCATGCCGGTATGCGAGTTGGGCCGAGATCAGCGCGCTGCGCTCCCGGGAGCTGTCGGCCTCGGTGACCCGGTGGGCGGCGGCGGTGACCTGCTGGGCGAGGTCGCCGGTGCGGCCCCGCTCCTGCCCGGCGCGCGCGGAGAGCCTTCGCGCCAGCGTCCTCGTACGCCGCTCGGCGCCCGCGTGGACGTCCCGTGCGCGCGAACGCGTGCCGGTCGCCTCGACGATCCGCCCGAGCAGGTCCACGGATCCGGCGGTGAACTCGCGCTCGGCGATCAGCTCGGCCCGCCGACCCAGCTTGTTGCCGAACCCGCCGACCAGGTCGGCGAGCCCGTCGGTGTCCCGGGTGTCGGTGACCGCCCGCAGCAGCAGGTCGGTGAAGTCGGAGTCCTTCTTGACGGCGAAGAGACCGGCGGCCTCGCCCTCGTCGGCGTTCATCTCACGCTGGTAGCGGAAGAGTTCGGGGTCGAGGCCCAGGTCGCCGAGGTGTTCGATCCAACGGTCGTGGATCTCCTCCCAGTGCACTTCGAGATGCGGGTACGCCTTGCCCGCCTCGGTGAGCGCGTCCCGGAAGCCCTTCATGGTGCGCCGGCGCCCCTGCGCGCCCGAGGCACCCTCGACGGACGGCCGCACGGAAGTGGCCTCGGCGACCGGCAGGTTGTCCAGGCTCAGCCCGGGCCCGGGCCGGAACGAGTACCAGGCCTCCGCGAACTTCCGCGGATCGTTGGAGACCTGGCGCCCCCGCCACTCGCTGACCTTGCCGACCACGACACACTCGCCGGTCAGCGTGTGCTGCCACTCCAGCGCCACGTGCCCGCAGTCGTCCGCGAGCAGGAACTTCCGCAGCACGCCGGAGCTGGCGCCGCCCAGTGTGTTCCGGTGACCGGGCAGCATCACGGAGAAGATCAGCTTGAGCAGTACGGACTTGCCGCCGCCGTTCTCCAGGAAGAGCACACCGGCGGGCGCGGGGCGGCGCGGCGGCCCGACGGGCTCCTCCTCGAAGAACTCCGCCTGCGTCGGCGCGGGGTCGGGCACGGGCTCGCCGACACCCCGCAGGTCCAGCACGGTGTCGGCGTAGCGCGCACCGGCAGGCCCGATGGAGTAGAGGCGGACCCTGGACAGCTCGTACATGGCGGCGGACTCTCGTAGTCGTAAAGGGAGTTGGGGCGGTCGGTCGGAGGGTCAGGCGGTGGACCGGGGCCGACGGGTCCCGGTCAACGGGCCTGCCGCCGGTTCATGAGTGGAACGGCAGTCCGGCATCGGCGGCCAGCTCCAGATCCTCGGTGTCCTCGGCGGGCAGCAGGCTGGCGGTGCCGTCGGTGACCGGCACGATGCCGAGCTCCAGCAGCTCGGCCATCGCGGCACTGCCCGCCATGTCCCGTACCTGGAGCTGGTAGCGGGCGGTCGTGCGGTACGTCCCCCCGCCGTCGTCCCCGGTGCGCTGCAGGAACCCCGAGTCGGTGAGGAACGCGACGGCCTTGCCGATGATGCCGGTGGTCGAACCGGCGAGTCTTCGGGCGTCCTTGGTGGCCCCGGTGGAGCTGCGCCGCGCCCAGATCCGCCAGGCGGCCTCAAGGCCCGGTGCGTCGGTCGCCGGGTCGGTGTTCTCCCCCTGTTCGTCGGCCCGCTCCTCCAACCGCCGACAGGCCTGCCGCACAAAGGCGTCGACACCGTTGACCGACACGCGCCCGATGTACCCGTCGTCGGCGAGGTCCTCCGGGCGCGGGAACGCCATGGCGGCGACGGCGAGATGCGCGAGCCCGTGCAGGAACCGGTCCCCCGAGTCGGCCGACGCGCGCCGCGCGTAGTCGCCCATCCTCACGGCGAACACCGAGTCCTCGGCCGCGGTCACCGCCATCCCCGCCCGCGGGGACACCTCGAGCACCACGAGCCCGAGCCCGGTCGCCACGGCATCGGCCAGCCGCGCGAAGGGCGGATCCTCCCGGTACCTCCGCAACAGCTCGGCATACTCCTGATCCCGCGCGGGCTGCAACTTCGGCTGCAACCCGAAGGCCACGAGCCGAGCGGCATCGGCGGCGTCGGCGGGAGTGACCGCGCTGCTCACCGGCGCGGCGGCAGCCTCCGGCTCACTCCACTCGACTTGCTCGGTCACGGCTACTGCAACTCCCTGAACTTGAATACGGGGCTGAGGACAAGCGCCCCCACAGGGGCGCGGGGAACTGCGCGACCAGCCACGGACGGCCGGCAGCCAACAGACAACCCGAAGTCACCCGGCAAACCCAGCGAACCGCTCACGCCGCATCCTTCCGATCCGCCGCCATCCCCACCGCATCCAGCAGCGCCATCCCCACGATCAGATCGGCCCCACCGAACTCCGGATCGTCCAGCTCGGTCCCGTCGTCCACGGCGAACAACAGCTTCTCCTCACCCTGCCGATACGCCGTGCCGACCGGCGGACTGGCCGCGTGCACGGCCAGCAGGGCGAGCAGATAGGGCAGTTCGGGATCCCGGCGCCGCGCGTCGGCCAGCAGCCCGGACAGCCGGCGCGGCGCGTCGGCCGGCAGGTCGAGCAGCTCCATGGCGGCGGCGAGCTGCTCCTCGCTGAACCGGCTGTCGTCCGGCGTGGCGATCAGATCCGGCTCGGGCATCTCGGCCCCGAGGTGCTCGCGCTCTATCGGCGGCGTCAGCAGAAGATCGACGAGATCCCCGACCCGAACGGACGCGGGCGTCCGGAGCCCCGTCCCACGGGCGAAGAACGCGTCGGTCACCCGCAGCGCCTGCTCCACGGGCAACGGCAGCACGGGCGCGACGAGATGCCCGTACAGATCGATCCCCGACGTCGTCATGGGCGTCGCGAAGGCCTGTCGGTCCTGCTCGGCACGGAACAGCGGCCCGGCCTCCAGAAGCCGGGACTGCAGCTGTGTGTGCCGCCGGATGCAGTCCTTGACGATGTCGACGAGTTCGGCGGCCCGCCGCTTCTGCTCGGCGTCCTCCGACTCGTCCCGCGCCTTGCGGATGTTCGTGAGGATCGCGTTCTCGTGCCGATAGCGGTCGGCGACATGGTCGAGCGCCTCGGCGATCATGTCGGGCACGGCCTGCAGCCAGTCCACCGCCCGTACGTTGCGCCGGGTCGCGTCCAGCGCTCTGCGGAGCGTCTCCGAGTACTGGACGGTCCGGTAGCGGGCCTGCTCGGCGGCGAGCTGCGCGTCCGCGAGCCGGCCGCGGCTGATCAGCACCTCCAGCTTGACCTCGGCGGCGATCTGCGCACTGGTGACGTCGGTGTCGAGGGCGCCCACGAGGACGTTGACCGCCTCGTCCGTCGTACGGAGATACACGCTCCCTCCGTAGCCGGGCACCTCCTCGATGAGCTTGAAGTCGTAGTCCCGGCGCACGTACGAACCGTCGGGCGCGAAGGTGCCGTATACGGCCCGGAAGCCGCGGTCGACGCTGCCGACGTTGATGAGGTTCTCCAGGACCCAGCGTGCGACGCGCTCATGCTCGGCGACGGGCCGGCGCGGGGCCTGGGCGGCGATGCGCGGGATGAGCCTGGCCACTATCTGGTCGTGGTCGGCGCCCGTGTCGAAGTCCATGTTCAGCGTGACGAGGTCGATGGCGGCGAGGGCCACCTCCGCCATCCCGTACACCGAGTACTCACCCGCGAGGTTCGCCTTGCGTACGTCCAAGTCGTGCAGCGGCGCGGTGCAGGCGAGCGCGCGCAGCCGCCGCGCCAGCCCCTCGTCGGCGGCCGGGCCCGGTGCGGGGCGCGGCCCCGCGCTGAGCTGGGGCGGAACGCTGTCCGTCGATGCAGGCGAAGTCACGGTGCACAGACTAGGTCCTCGGTCTGACAACGACCCAAACGACGCGAAGCGCTCCGCCGGGGGTACCAGGTGAGCACGGTTGTTTGTGGGCTGCGGGCCCGTTGTGGCCGATCGCGCAGTTCCCCGCGCCCTAGGGGGCGTCCTCTGCCACGCGGCGGCCGTAGACCTCCACAACCCTTTTGCGTGAATCATCCAGATATGTACCGAGCAGGCTCTCAGCCTTCTCACGGTCGCCGTCCTGGAGGGCCTGCAGTATCTGGCCGTTGCGGGCGAGGTACGGCTCGTGGAGCCGGCGGGGGTCGTCCACGAGGTGGAAGGCGAGGCGGAGTTCGGCGAAGACGCTGCGCATCAGTTCGTCGGTGCGGGCGCTGCCGGCGAGCGCCACCAGCTCCCGGTGGAAGTGGATGTTGGCCGTGCCCAGGCCTTTCCAGTCGCCTTCGCGGGACGCCTGCCGCCCGTCCGCGACGGCCTTGGCGAGGCCGTCGACCGCGTAGGGCGGTTCGCCGATCCCGCGTACGACGGCGCATTCGACGAGGCTGCGGGTGCGGTAGATGTCCTCGACGTCCTCGACGGTCAGGACCCGCACGAAGACACCCCGGTTGAGCTGGTGGACCAGCAGCCGTTCGTGCGTGAGCAGCCGGAACGCCTCGCGCAGCGTGTTGCGCGAGACGCCGAGCGCGTTGCCGATGCTGTCCTCCGACAGCCGTGTGCCGGGCGGGAAGAACCCTTCGGCGATCCGGCTTCTGAGGATGTCCGAGACCCGCTCGGCGGTGCTGGTGCGACCCAGCAGCGCGCGGTCGTCCGCCAGTCCGTTCAGTTCGGCCACGCCCGAATTCAATCGCAGATACAAGAACGAAACAACATGGGTATTGAGGGATCGTTCAACGATCCTCTACCTTGCTAGTCAGGCACCGGCCGCTCGTCCCGGAGCCGACGGCTTCCGCACGCCACAGTTCGGCACCGCAACCGCTTCCGCACGCCACAACTCGCACCGCCACTGCTTCCGCACGGCTCAGTCCTCAAGCACCCTCCCGTCCCTCATCTGTGAGGTGCCCATGAGCACGACCCCTCCACCGCAGGCCCTGAACACCGAGACGCGCCCCGGAGCGGGTGAACCCACCGACGACGAGGGCGCGTTCGCCTGGCTGCGTGCACTGGGTCCGCGCGGCCGCCGCGCCTTCGGCGGCGCGTTCGGCGGCTATGCGCTGGACTCGTACGACTACTTCACGCTGCCGCTGAGCATGGTGGCGCTGTCCGCGTACTTCGGTCTCAACAGCGGCCAGACCGGGCTGTTCACGACCGTCACGCTGGTCGTGTCCGCGATCGGCGGCGCGGCCGCGGGTGTGATCGCGGACCGGATCGGGCGCGTCAAGGCGCTGATGATCACCGTCATCACGTACGCGGTCTTCACCGTGGCCTGCGGCTTCGCGCCCAACTACGAGACCCTGCTGGTTTTCCGCGCTCTCCAGGGGCTCGGTTTCGGCGGCGAGTGGGCGGTCGGCGCGATCCTGGTCGCCGAGTACGCGAGCCCCAAGCACCGGGGGCGCACGCTCGGCGCGATCCAGAGTTCCTGGGCCGTGGGCTGGGGACTCGCCGTACTGGTCTACACGCTGGTCTTCCAGTACCTGGACGACGACCTCGCCTGGCGCGTGATGTTCTGGACCGGAGCGCTGCCGGCCCTGCTCGTCGTCTGGGTACGCCGCAATGTGAAGGACGCGCCGGAGGCGGCCCAGCGTCGCAAGGAGAGCCCCGAGAAGGGTTCGTTCGCCGCGATCTTCAAGCCGGGCACGGCCGCCTCGCCCGGACTGCTGAAGACGACGATCTTCGCGGTCCTGCTCTCCACGGGCGTCCAGGGCGGCTACTACACGCTGGCCACCTGGGTTCCGACCTATCTGAAGACGGACCGCGGGCTGTCCGTCGTCGGCACCGGCGGCTACCTCACGTTCCTGATCTCCGGAGCCTTCATCGGCTACCTGACCGGCGGCTATCTCACCGACAAACTGGGCCGCAAGCGCAACATCCTGCTCTTCGCGATCCTCTCGGCGGTCTGCATCCTGGCCTACGCGAACATCCCGAGCGGCGCCAACACCCTTGTCCTGGTGCTCGGTTTCCCGCTCGGCTTCTGTATGTCGGCGATCTTCAGCGGCTTCGGCTCGTTCCTCAGCGAGCTGTACCCGACGGCGGTGCGCGGCACGGGACAGGGCTTCACGTACAACACCGGCCGTGCCGTGGGCGCGGTCTTCCCGACGGTGGTCGGCTTCCTGGCCGACAGCTGGGGTGTCGGGGGCGCGCTGGTCTTCGGCGCGATCGGATACGGTCTCGCGGCGCTGGCCCTGATCGGTCTGCCCGAGACCCGTGGGAAGGAGCTCCTGTGAACCGTACGCAACACCGCCCCCTGAACCTTCTCGACGACCACGCGCACGCGTGGAGCCCGGCAGAGGCACGCTCCCGGTTCCGTTCGGGAGTGTCCGGTTCCACCGCGGGCTGCTCGGCGGGCCACACCCAGGCGAACCTGATCTCGGTGCCGGCCGACTGGGCGTACGACATGCTGCTGTTCTGCCAGCGCAACCCGAAGCCCTGCCCGGTGCTCGACGTCACCGACGCCGGTTCCTGGACGACCGTCCTGGCCGGCGACGCCGATCTGCGGACCGATCTGCCGGGCTACCGGGTGTGGAAGCACGGCGAGTTGGTGGAGGAGCCGACGGACGTGCTGGCCCACTGGCGCGACGACCTCGTGTCGTTCCTCATCGGGTGCAGTTTCACCTTCGAGTCGGCGCTGTCCGATGCGGGTGTGCCGATGCGCCACATCGAGCAGGGACGCAACGTCTCCATGTACGTGACCAGCCGCCAGTGCCGTCCCGCGGGGCGGCTGCACGGCCCCATGGTGGTGTCGATGCGTCCGGTGCCGCCCGAGCACCTGCCCGCGGCGATCCGGGAGACCAGCCTGCTGCCCGCGGTGCACGGCAGCCCGGTCTACTGCGGTGATCCGGGCGGCCTCGGCATCGAGGACCTCGCCCGCCCCGACTTCGGCGATCCGGTGGACGCCGAGCCGGACGACATCCCGGTGTTCTGGGCCTGCGGTGTGACGCCGCAGGCCGCGGTGATGGCCTCGCGCCCGCCGTTCGCGATCACTCACGCACCGGGCCAGATGTTCATCACCGACGCCCGCGACGAGCAGTACCGCGTCGCCTGACCGGGAGGAACAGCACCCCATGAGCACGATCGATCTGAACGCCGACCTCGGCGAGGGCTTCGGCCACTGGCGCCTGACCGACGACGAACAGCTGCTGTCCGTCGTCACCAGCGCCAACGTGGCCTGCGGCTTCCACGCCGGGGACGCGGCCACCATGCGCCGCGTGTGCGACCTGGCGGCCGAGCGCGGCGTACGGATCGGCGCCCAGGTCTCCTACCGGGACCTGGCGGGCTTCGGGCGACGCGCGATGGACGTGCCGCCCTACGAGCTGGCGTCCGAAGTGGCCTACCAGATAGGCGCCCTGGAGGTCTTCACGCGCGCGGCGGGCGCGCGCGTGGCCTACGTCAAACCGCACGGCGCGCTGTACAACCGCGTCGTGCACGACGAGGAACAGGCCGGCGCGGTCGTGGAGGGCGTGATGCTCGCGGACGCCACGCTCCCCGTGCTCGGCCTGCCCGGCTCGCGTCTCCTCGACGCGGCCGGGAAGGCCGGACTCCCCGTCGTCACCGAGGCGTTCGCGGACCGCGCCTACACCGAGGAGGGCACCCTCGTGCCGCGCGGCCGGGACGGCGCGGTCATCACCGATCCGAACACGGTCGTGGAACGCTCGGTGACCCTCGCCCGTTCTGGTGTCGTGACGTCCCACTCCGGGCGTGACATCCCGGTTCGGGCCCGCTCCTTGTGCCTGCACGGCGACACACCCGGCGCGGTGGACCTGGCCCGCCTGGTCCGTGCACGGCTGGAGGAGTCGGGCATCCGCGTGGAGGCGTTCGTATGAGGGCACTGCCGGTCGGCGACCGTGCGCTGCTCGTCGAGGTGTCGACGGACGAGGAGGCACAGGCCCTGCACGCCGACCTGCTCCGCCGCCGCGCGGAGGGCTCGCTCTCCGTCCGCGAGATCGTCCCCGCGGCCCGTACGGTCCTGCTGGACGGTCTCGACGATCCGGCGAGGCTGGCCGCTCGCCTGACCACCTCGAAACTGCCGCCCGCGCCTGCGCGCGCGCAGGAGGCGGTCGAGATACCCGTCCGCTACGACGGCCCGGACCTCGCGGCCGTCGCCGCCCACTGGGACGTGTCCCCGAAGGAGGTCGCGCGGATCCACGCGGCGGCCGAATTCCGGGTCGCCTTCTGCGGGTTCGCCCCGGGCTTCGGCTATCTGACCGGGCTCCCGGCCCGCTACGGCGTGCCCCGGCACGCGACACCCCGTACGACCGTCCCGGCGGGTTCCGTCGGCCTCGCGGGGCCGTACACGGGCGTGTATCCGCGCTCGTCGCCGGGCGGCTGGCAACTGATCGGGACGACGGACGCCGTCCTGTGGGACCACGCGCGCGTGCCCGCCGCCCTGTTGTCGCCCGGCACGCCGGTCCGATTCGTCCCGGTGGAGTCCTGATGACGGACCGCGCGCTCGCCGTCGTACGGGCCGGGGCGCTGACCACCGTGCAGGACCAGGGGCGCCCGGGCCACGCGCACCTGGGCGTTCCGCGCTCCGGTGCGCTCGACGCGCCCGCCGCCGCCCTGGTCAACCGGCTCGTCGGCAATCCGCCCGAGGCGGCCCTCCTGGAGACCACGCTCAACGGCTGTGACGTACGGCCGCGTTCGACCGTCATCGTCGCCGTCGGAGGTGCCCCGTGCCCGGTCACCGTGGACGGGCGACCGGTCGCCTGGGGAGCACCGGTGCGCGTGCCCGCCGGGGCGCTGCTGTCCGTGGGGACGGCGGTCTCCGGAGTACGCAGTTATGTGGGCGTGTCGGGCGGCGTGGCCGTCGAACCGGTGCTCGGCAGCCGGTCGACGGACCTGCTGTCGGGCCTGGGCCCGCCGCCTCTCACGGACGGAACGGTGCTCCCCCTGGGGACGCCGACGGCCCCCCACGCGCGCGTGGACGTCGTCCCGCAGCCGCGGCCCCCCGCCGAACTCGTCCTGCGGGTGACGCTCGGCCCACGCGACGACTGGTTCACGGCGGCGGCGATCCGCACCCTCACCACGCACACCTACCGGGTCTCCTCGGCTAGCAACCGCATCGGCCTGCGCACGGAGGGCCCCGCCCTGGAGCGGGCCCGACCGGGTGAACTCCCCAGCGAGGGCATGGTCCTCGGCGCGATCCAGGTCCCCCCGGACGGCCGCCCCGTGGTCTTCCTGGCCGACCACCCGACCACCGGCGGCTACCCGGTGATCGCGGTCGTCCGTCCCACCGACCTCCCCGCCACGGCCCAAGCGGTCCCGGGCACCCCGGTTCGCTTCTTGGTGGTACGCCGCCGCTGACGCGGATGCAGAGCCGAGTACTGGGCCGCGCCCCGTCGGGCGCACGGGGAACCGGCGCCCCGAAAGGGGCGCGGGGAACTGCGCGACCGGCCACAACGGACCTGCAGCCAAATATCGGCCCAACCCGCGGAGCGCTAAGCGACGTCGGGCTGCTCACCGCTCACCGACAGCGCGGCCAACGCCGCCACCACCGCATGGGACGCACTGAGGTCGAGCCGCGCGCTGGTCCCCCGCGCCCGATGGCGGATCTCGGACGCCGCCAGGCTGAGGAGTTGGGGCAACAGATCGGTGCAGCGGCGAGCCACCCACCCCGTCCCGGCGGTGGCCAGCCACCACAGGCTGGCCGACCGCGTGGGCTCGGGGAACTCGGGCTCGGCGGAAGGCGCGACACCCGTGGCGGTGCCCGCCTCGGCGAGCAGCGCGTGGAAGTGGAGCGCGAGCTGCCGATGCCCCCGCTCCCCCGGGTGCAGCCGATCCGAGCTCCACATGGCCCGGTCCGTGACCCAGTCACCCTCCGCGGCATGCAGATGCACCGCTCCGTACCGCTCGGACAGCGCGTGCACGACCGCGTTCACGGCCCGCTGACGCCGTGCGAGCGGACGGGCCAGCGCCCCGGGCAGCCCCAGCATCGCGCCGGGATCGGGCAGACAGGCGGTGAGCAGGACGGCACCCTGCCCGGTGAACGCGGCGTACACCTCGTCGAGCCGTTCGGCCACGGCGTGGATGTCGAAGGTGCACCGCAGGGTGTCGTTGACGCCGATGACGACCGAGGCGACGTCCGGCCGCTCGGCCAGCGCGGCCGGGGTCTGGCGTTCCAGGACGTCACGCGTCTGGGCGCCGCTGACCGCGAGGTTGACGAACTCCACGGGCGCGTCGGCCGGTGCGAGCCCGGCGGCGAGCAGCGCGGCCCAGCCGCGCCACTCCTCGCCCACCGGATCGCCCACCCCTTCGGTGAGGGAGTCACCGAGCGCCACGAACCGCAGGGGTCTCATCCGACGCCCTCCCGAGCCCGTTCCACGGTGGGGGCAACCGCGGGCGCCTCGGGCCGCCCCACCCGGACGTCGGCGTCATGGGCGGTGAGAAACGCCTCGACGGCGGCCGGCCACCCGAAACAGGCCGCACGCGCGCGTGCGGCCTCCCGCCGCTCGCTCTCCGGGCGGTCGAGAAGCATCCGTATCTCGTCCGCGAAGGCCTCTCCGTTGTCCGCGGCGGTGGCTCCGGCGGAGCCGACGACCTCCGAGAGCGCGGAGGAGGCGCTGGCGACGACGGGCGTGCCGCAGGCCATCGCCTCCAGGGCGGCGAGTCCGAAGGTCTCGGCGGGCCCGGGGGCGAGGCACACGTCCGCGGAGGCCTGGAGACCACTCAGGAGCGCGCGGTCGCCGACATGTCCGAGGAAGGTGACCGGCAGCCGCCGTTCGCGCGCCCGCTGTTCGAGGCGGGCCCGCAGCGGCCCGTCACCGGCCACCACGAGCACCGCGCGCCGCCCGCGGCGCAGCATCGACTCCAGGGCTTCGAGCGCCGTGCCGGGCCGCTTCTCGACGGACAGCCGGGAGCACATCACGAGCAGGACCTCGTCCTCTCGCGCGTGCCGGGCCCGCAGCCCCGGGTCCCGCAGTGCCGGGTGCCGGCCCTCCAGGTCGACGCCCAGCGGGGCGCGTACGACATTGCGGGCGCCGATGCGGACGAACTCGCGCTCCGCGAACTCCGTGGTGCACACGATCCGTGAATAGTGGTGGGCGGTACGGATGTTGAGGGCGTCGGAGGTCCTGCGCGCCATGCCCTCGGAGAGGCCCCAGGTGCGCAGTACGCCGTCGGCGGTCTCGTGGGAGACCATCACGGCGGGCACCCGGGCGCGCCGCGCCCAGACGCCGGTCCAGCGCAGCGTCGTGCGGTCGGACACCTCAAGGCGGTCCGGCGCGAGCGCCTCCAGGAGGCCGGCGACACGCCGCTTGTCGGTGAGGACGCGGTAGCCGCCGGTGCCGGGCAGCAGCGGGCCCGGCAGCGTGATCACCCGCCCCTGTTCGGTCTCGCGGTCCGAGGCGCGCTCGCCGGGCACGACAAGTACGGGCTCGTGCCCGGCCGCCAGGTATCCGGCGCCCAGTTCGCGCAACGCGGTCCGCAGGCCGCCCGAGGCTGGGGCGACGAAGTTGGCGAGCCGGACGATTCGCAGGGGCGCGCTCATGCCGCGACCACCGCCCGCCCTGCGAGTACGTCGGTGTAGTGCCCGATGAGCTGGTCCCCGACGGCCGCCCAGGTGCGGCCCTCGACGGTCCGCCGCGCCTCGGCGCCGTACGCGGCCCGCAGTGCGGGATCGGCGGCGAGCGACCACACCGCGTCGCGCACGGCGGTCTCGTCGCGCGGCGGGACGAGCAGTCCCGTACGCCCGTGCGCCACCAGGTCGAGCGGTCCGCCCGCGGCGGGGGCGACGACCGGGACACCGCTCGCCATCGCCTCCTGGACCGTCTGACAGAACGTCTCGAACGGTCCGGTGTGCACGAAGACGTCCAACGAGGCGAAGATCCGGGCGAGTTCGTCGCCGGTGCGACGCCCCAGGAAGACAGCGCCGGGCAGGGCCTGCGTCAGGCTCGGCTGACTGGGTCCGTCGCCCACGACGACCACCCGTACGCCGTCCAGGCCGCAGGCTCCGGCGAGGAGTTCGACCTGCTTCTCGGGGGCGAGACGGCCCACGTAGCCGACGATCAGCTCGCCGTTCGGGGCGAGCTCACGGCGGAGTGTGTCGTCCCGGTGTTCCGGCCGGAAACGAACGGTGTCCACGCCGCGCTGCCACAGCCGTACCCGCGGCACACCGTGTGCCTCCAGGTCGTGCAGGGCCGGCGTGGACGGGGCGAGGGTGATGTCGGCGGCGGCGTGGACCGAGCGGATCCGGCGCCAGGCGGCCGCCTCGCCCGCGTGTACGTAGGTACGGGCGTAGCCGGCGAGATCGGTCTGGTAGACGGCCACGGCGGGGATGCCGAGCCGGGCGGCGGCCGTCATGCCACGGACGCCGAGGACGAAGGGGCTGGCCAGGTGAACGATGTCGGCGCGGTGTTCGGTGATCGCGGCGGCGACGCGTCGGCTGGGGAGGGCGACGCGGACCTGGGGGTAGCCGGGGAGCGGTAGGGAGGGGACTCGGACGACGGGGCACGGCGCGAGGGCGTCGGGCCCGTTGCCGGCGGCCGTGGCCGGGGCGACGACGATGGGGGCGTGACCGCGCTCGACGAGGTGTCGGGCGGTCTGGAGCGCGCAGTGGGCCACGCCGTTCACATCGGGGGGAAAGGATTCGGTCACGATGACGACACGCATACCCGTGTTGTCGTCGGGCCGGACGTGGACGCGTCAACGTGGATCTTTCCGGATGAGGAACGTCCCGTGAGCGTTGCGCTCCGCATGCCCCCGCATCACAGACCGGTCACGCTCCGGCGTCCGGGCCCGTACCAACGGGATACGGGCCGACGACGGAACACGCACACGGCGGTCCCACACCGCTGTCGCACTCAGGGTCCCACTCGTGTGCCTCACACGGCGGACGCGTCCGGTCCGATGCGGCTGCGTACCGCGGTCTGTACCTCGGCCTCCTCGGCCGGATCGGCGGCGAGCCGCCGGAGCTGGTCGACCACCCGGGCGTCCCCGGTCTCGGCGTGCCGCGCGGCCACCTCACGGGTGGTCTCCTCGCAGTCCCAGAGGCACTCGACGGCGAACCCGGCGGGGAACGAGGGATCGGTGGCGGCCAGCGCGCGGGCAGCGCGCTGGCGCAGATGGGACGAGGCGGTCTCGCGGTAGACATGCCGCAGTACGGGGGCCGCGTTGGCGATGCCGAGACGTCCGGCGCCGTCGACGAGGGTCCACAGGGTCGGGGCGTCGGGCCCGTCGCCCCGGACGGCCTCGCGCAGGGCGCCGAGGACGAGCTCCCGGTCCGCTGCGCCGCCCCGGCAGGCGAGGACGCGCCCGGCGGCCTCTCCGAGGGCGTCTGGCCGGTGGACCCAGCCGCGCGCCCGCTCCACGGCGGCGATGGACCGCATCCGTTCGAAGGCGTCCACGGCGGCTTCCACGACGAGCCGCGAGGCGGAGGCCTGGGCGGCCTCGATGAGATCGAGTACGTCGGGATCCTGGCTGTCGGCGAGATAGCGCAGGGCCGTGCAGCGCGCGCCGTCGTCTCCGGTGCGGGCGGCCTCGATGATCTCGGGGCGGTCCTCGGGTCCGGCGACGGCCGTGAGGCATCGCGCGGCCGGCACATGGAGGGCCGCTCCGCGTTCGATGCCTTGCTGGGCCCACTCGAAGACGGCCCGCACGCTCCACCCCGGGCGGGGCCCGGACGGTCGCATCTGCCGTTGCCATCGGTCGAAGGAGCCTGATTCCTGGGCGGCACGCACACGCGTGCCGATGGATTCGCGGGGATCGTCGGCCCACAGGCGCCAGGGCCGCGGTTCGAAGGAGTCCCGTACGACGACCGCCAGTTCGGCCTCGCCCTCGGGATCGGCGGGGAACCGGGCGAGGACGGGGGCCGCGAGGGCACGCAGTCCTGCGTCGTCGTCGCGCAGCGCCAGCTCGTCGAGGGCCCAGGCCCAGTTGGCGCCGCAGGCGGCGTACCGCCTGAGCAGTTCGAGCGCGTCCCGCCTGCCGTACGAGGCGAGGTGGCCGAGGACGGCGAGCGCGAGGCCCGTGCGTGACTCGTCCGTGTCGAGGACGTCGTCCGCGTCGAAGAGGTGCGCCTCGATCTCGTCGAGCTCGCCGCTCAGGTCGAGAAAGAGACGTGCGTAGTAGAGGGAGCGGTTCTCCACCTGCCAGTCGTGGCGGGGGTCGCGCAGCACACACTGGTTCAGTGCCGCGAGCGCTTCGGCGCGCGGGGCGGTGAGCGCGTGCAGCGTGCCGTCGCCGCGGCCCCTCTGGAGCAGGCCGAGCAGCGTACCGCTGGGCGCTATGACCGGATCGAACATGGGAAACAGCCTCACATCAAGCGTCGACGCAACCGGGGATCCTGCTTTACCTGGCCGCGTGACAACACGTCGGGGCGCCCGCCGTTTCCTGCTTGCTGTAGACCATCTTCCTCTGCCTCTCGTCGGTGGCCCGTGCGGGCCGCATCACGGTCCGCGCGGTGCGGCAACACCTGCCCAGCCATCGCGTACGTGAATCACGACGTCATGATGACCCAGCGGTTCTCGCTGCCGCGACCGCATTTCCGGCGGCCCCGTACCGCCTCCCCCAAAATTGTTGTTTCGCCTGGTCAAGGCGTTTTGTTCAGTGCACGCCGAACAGTTCGAGCAATTCGGCCTTGGCGAACATACGAGCCGTGTCGACGGCGGAGGGCGTGCCCGCCGAGGGGTCCGCACCGGCGTCGAGGAGGACCCGGATCACGGCGTCCTCGCCCTTGAAGACAGCTCCGGCGAGCGGAGTCTGTCCCCGGTCGTTGATGCGGTCGGCCTCCGCGCCGCGCTCCAGGAGGGCACTCACGGCGTCGGCGTGGCCGTGGTAGGCGGCCAGCATCACGAGCGAGTCGCCGCGGTCGTTGGTGAGGTTGGCCGGAACACCCGCGTCCACATACGCCACCAGCGCCTCGGTCCGACCCTGCCGGGCCAGATCGAAGATCTTGGTCGCCAGCTCCACGACCTCCGGGTCGGGGGCTTCACTCATCGGCGGGACCGCCTCTCACTGCGACAACACATGCGACAACGAACGGGACTGCGGGAACGTGCGGCCGTCAGCGGTGCGGCCGTACGAGTGAATCGCCAGCGTACTGGCTTCGCGGGCACATGACCGGGCCCGACCGAGGCAAAGATCACCACGAATCCGGCAAACCGTCGAGCGGCCGCCCTGGAGGCCCGGTTGGACAGGGCCATCGGGATGAAATAAGCGGAATTTCACTCTGTTGCACCTTTTATCGTATGGATACATCCTGTGAGCCTGGAAGTACTCATGGTGACTGTCCCCATCGACCAGGAGAACTCTCATGATCCTGTCCATCTCAGGTGTGGTGCTGCTCGGCATCATCGTCTTCCTCTTCTTCCGCAAGGACGGCCTCAAGGCCTCGCACGCGCTGGTCTGCGCCCTCTTCGGGTTCTACCTCGCGGGCACGGCCATCGCTCCGAGCATCACGGCAGGCGGCGCGAGCCTGGCCGGGCTGCTCGGCGGGATCAAGTTCTGACGCCCATCCCGTTCGCACGCACCTCCAGGAGACAGCAGTGGCCCGGCGCCCTCTTCCCCGCATTCTGAGTACCGGCAGCGCGCAGATCGCCCGCAGCCGGGACCTGGCCCGGACGGCCGCCGACAGCGCCACCGACGTCCTTCACCCACTGATCACGGTCACTCGTGGACTGCGCCGGCTGGCTGCCGCCGGACGGCGCAAGTGGGCGGACACCCCCAAGGACCGGCGCGGTCCACTGCTGTTCCTGGTGGCCTCGGTCGTCCTGGTCGTGGCTCTCGTCCCGTACGGGCCGCTGCTCGCCGTCATCACCCTCATGGGGGCGTCGGCGTGGCACGGCCGGGACCGCACCCCGCCCGGGCCGACGGGACCCGACGAGGCGCAGGCCAAGCGCCTCGAGTCGCTCTACGAAGCACTCGTCCCCTACTTCTCGGTTCCCGAGGACCCGGCCCCGCTCTACGCCCACGGCGGCGAGTGGGACAAGGCCTTCACCTCGTACGAGTTCGACGACACCGGCCGTGTCTCGCATCTCTCGCTCCACTACCCCGCGTACTTCACCGACGGGGAGGCGGACGCGCGTGCCCGTATCGAGCAGTTGCTGCACACCAAGTCGGGCCGCGGGCGCGAGTACCGCTTCGCGTGGGACGAGGAGGGCAACCAGCTCTCGGTCACCGTGCTGCCGCCGCTTCCCACCGATGTCGCCGCCCAGCGCTTCGTCACGGCTCCGGGCGAGACCGTCCTCGGCTTCACCGACCCGGCCGGGGTCCAGCGCACGCTTCCGCTCACCTTCGGCGACGAGCGGCGGGACGCCCCACCGGTCGTCTGGCGCACCGGTGCGCGCTCGACCGAGCCGCATCTGCTCGCGGTCGGCGGGCCCGGCAGCGGCACGACCACCCTGCTGCGCTCGATGGCGCTGCAGGCCCTCCAGCACGGCGACGTACTGATCGTCGAGGGCGGCGGCAGCGGCGAGTTCGCGTGTCTGACCGGCCGCGACGGCGTCCTGGGCATCGAGTGCGGCCTGGCGGGCGCGCTGGCGAGCCTGGAGTGGGCGGCGCACGAGACGGAGCGCCGACTCATCGCCGCGAACCGTGCCCGGCAGGCGGGCCACACCCCGCCGGAGGACACCAGGCGTCCCCTCTGGCTCCTCCTCGACCGTCCGACGGTCCTCGGTCATCTCGCGGCGGCCGACGGCCGCAAGGATCCCCAGTCCCTCCTCCAGGTGCCGCTGCGCCACGGCCGCGCCGCCGGTGTGACGGTGGTGGTGGCCGAACAGTTCGACGCCCTGGAGTCGCTCGGCGAGGCGGTACGCGGGCACACGCGCGCGCGTGTCGTGCTCGGCCACGCGTCCACGAGCCAGCTCGAAGCGGTGCTCGGGGCTCCCCCGCCCACGACTCCGACACCGGACGTGCCGCCCGGCCGCGGCTACGCCCGGCTGGGCTCGGGTCCGGTCCACCGCCTCCAGGTCCCGGCGACCCCGGATCCGTACGACGAGGCGACGAGCGAGGCCCACCGTCAGGCAGTGGTCGGTCTGCTGCCGGCGCGCACGACTCCGGCGGACGCCGAGCCGACGGGCATGTCACCCGGAGACCTTGTGGACGCGGCCCCGGAAAGCCCCGTGAGCTTCACCGCGCCGGGTGCGGTGGGCGTCCCCGCGGAAGGCTGAGCGGGCGGAGGGCGAGGCGTCACGCACGAGGAAGCGCGGCGCCCTCCCTACCGTCCGCTCCCCTCGCCACTGGCACGTCGGCAGCGGCCTGGATTACCGCGCCTCCCTCGGGACACCGGGCACGGAAGGCGTCACAGCACGGGAGTCGTCACAGCACCAGGCGCAGCCAGAAGCGTCAGGCCACGAACGTGCGCGGGGCGTCCGTTCCGCCGTTCGCCCCCGACTCCACCAGTCGGGCGGCCGCGGCCAGGCGCGTCGCGGCCTCGTCGGCCACCGCACCGCCGACGGTGAAAGGCAGCCGCACATAGCCCTCGAAGGCCCCGTCGACTCCGAAGCGGGGCCCGGAGGGCACGCGCACTCCCACCCGCTCGCCGACCTCGGCCAGCCGTGAACCGGACAGACCGCCCGTACGCACCCACAGCGTGAGCCCGCCGCGCGGCACGTCGTATTCCCAGCCGGGCAGTTCACGACGCAGGGCCGTCACGAGCGCGTCGCGGTTCTCGCGGGCCTGGGTGCGCCGGATGTCCACGGCCTGCTCCCAGCCACCAGTGCTGAGCAGCCAGTTGACGGCGAGCTGCTCCAGGACGGGGGTGCCGAGGTCGGCGTACGCACGGGCCGCGACCAGACTGCGGATCACGTCGGGGGCGGCGCGGACCCAGCCGATCCGCATGCCCGCCCAGAACGCCTTGCTGGCCGAGCCGACGGTGATGACCGTGGACCCGGCCGGGTCGAAACCGCACACGGGACGCGGCACTTCGAGGTCCTCGTCCAGGTGCAGCTCGCTCATGGTCTCGTCCACGATCAGCACCGTGCCGGCGGAGCGGGCCGCGTCGACGAGCCGTCGCCGCTGGTCCTCGTCGGCGAGCGCGCCGGTCGGGTTGTGGAAGTCCGCGACGACATAGGCGAGCCGGGGCGCCGCGTCGCGCAGCACCTGCCGCCAGCGGTCCATGTCCCAGCCCGCGAGCCCCTCGGCCATCGCGACGGGCACCAGACGGGCCCCGGCCTCGCGCATCAGCTGAAGGATGTTGGCGTACGAGGGCGACTCGACGGCGATGCGCTCGCCGCGCCCGGCGAAGAGGTGGCAGATGGCGTCGATGGCGCCCATGGCCCCCGTGGTCACCATGATCTGTTCGGGCATGGTCGGAATGCCGCGCGCGGTGTACCGCTCGGCCAGCATCTCGCGCAGCGCGGGCAGCCCCGCCGGATAGTCGCCGTGCGTGTGGGCGTACGGCGGGAGTTCCTCCAGCGCGCCCTGGACGGCACGCGTGAGCCACGGCTCAGGGGCGGGCAGGGCCGCGCAGCCCAGGTCGATCATGGAGCCGAGGGCC
Source organism: Streptomyces sp. NBC_00258 (assembly GCF_036182465.1). Taxonomy (NCBI): domain Bacteria; kingdom Bacillati; phylum Actinomycetota; class Actinomycetes; order Kitasatosporales; family Streptomycetaceae; genus Streptomyces; species Streptomyces sp. NBC_00258. The sequence goes on along the minus strand of NZ_CP108081.1, from coordinate 9,718,787 downwards.
TCGGGCGGCAGCGGTTCGAGGCCGCGCGCGGGCAGCGGGTTCCCGGCCGGTACGGCCGTCCAGCTGCCCGCTCCCCTGCGGGACTCCAGGAACCCTTCGGCGCGCAGCGCCTCGTAGGCGGCCGCCACGGTGGTGCGGCTCACGGAGAGGGAGAGGGCCAGTTCGCGCTCGGCGGGCAGCCGCGCGGCGACGGGGACGCGCCCTTCGAGGACGAGCAGACGGATGCCGTCGGCGAGGGCGCGATAGGCGGGCGGACGGCGTGTGCCTGGGCCCGCCGGGCGCTCCTGCTGGGAGTTGAGCAGCCGCGCGAGCTGAGCGGCACCCACCGCCGAGGTCCACTGCGCCATGATTTCCAGTCCACCTTTCCCGAATTGGCCATGGAAGAGGCTTCTTCTCAAGCCACAGAGTGTCACGGGTCAGGCCACTATCACCACCAGGGGGCACATCTTGTCCACTTCGCCGTCGGACCGGCCGTCGGGTCCGCCATCGAGCCCGCCGTCGGGGCGCGTCACGCGCCGACTGCTTCAGCTGTACGCGGGCCTCGCGCTGTACGGCGCGAGTGTGGCCCTCCTCGTGGAGTCGGGCCTGGGCCTGGCGCCCTGGAGCGTCCTGGACCAGGGCCTCGCCGAGCTCACCGGGCTGACGATCGGCGTGGTGTCGATCATCGTGGGCGCCGTGGTGCTGCTCCTGTGGATCCCGTTGCGCCAGCGCCCGGGCCTCGGCACGGTCTCCAACGTCTTCGTGGTCGGTATCGCCATGGACGGCACGCTCGCCCTGGTCCCTGACGCGCACGCGCTCGGGATCCTCATCCCCTTGCTGGTGGCAGGCATCCTCCTCAATGGCGTGGCGACCGGGCTCTACATAGCGGCCCGTTTCGGTCCGGGCCCGCGCGACGGCCTGATGACGGGGCTCCACCGGCGCACCGGCCGCTCGATCCGTCTGGTGCGTACGGCCATCGAGGTGGCCGTGGTGGCGACGGGCTTCGCCCTCGGCGGCACGGTCGGCGTGGGCACGGTCCTGTACGCGGTGGCCATCGGCCCGCTGGCTCAGCTCTTCCTGCGCGTGTTCGCCGTCCCCTCGGCATCATCGGGCGGCAGCACGGTCGTTGCCGCCGGGCAACCGGAGCAGGCGATACTGCGCGGGTGAGCACCCGTATACGCCACCCCTACCTCGACCATCCCGGCCCGATCGCCTTCGCCCACCGGGGCGGGGCCGCGGCCGGCCTGGAGAACACCGCGGCCCAGTTCCGGCGCGCGGTCGAGGCCGGCTACCGATACATCGAGACCGATGTACACGCCACGGCGGACGGAAAACTCGTCGCCTTCCACGACGCGACGCTGGACCGGGTGACCGACGGGTCGGGCCGGATAGCGGACCTCCCCTGGGACGACGTGAGCCACGCGCGCGTGGCGGGATCGGAACCGGTCCCCCTCTTCGAGGAGCTGCTGGAGACGTTCCCCGACGTCCGCTGGAACGTGGACATCAAGGCGGAGCCCGCCCTGCACCCCCTGCTCGACCTGATCCGGCGCACCGGCTCCTGGGAGCGCGTCTGTGTCGGTTCCTTCTCCGAGGCGCGGGTCGCCCGTGCGCAGCGCCTGGCCGGTCCGCGCCTGGCCACCTCTTACGGCACCCGGGGCGTCCTCGGACTGCGCCTGCGGTCATGGGGGATCGCGGCCCCGCTGCGCCGCTCGGCGGTCTGCGCCCAGGTGCCGGAGTCCCAGTCGGGCGTCCCTGTGGTCGATCACCGCTTCGTGCGCGCGGCCCACGCGCGCGGGCTGCAGGTTCACGTCTGGACGGTCAACGAACCCGCACGGATGCACCGGCTCCTGGACCTGGGGGTCGATGGCATCATGACCGATCACATCGAGACGCTGCGCGGGGTCCTGGAGGACCGCGGCACCTGGGTCTGACGGCCCGGCGCCCCGCGCGGCGTCCGCGTACGGGGACTGCGACGGGGAAGCGAGGGCACGGGTGGGCACCGACACCGTGCGGGAAAGAGCGGCCGACGAGGCCGCGGAACGGCGGCGCGAACAACGCGGCTGGTACGTCTACGACTGGGCCTGTTCCGTCTACTCGACGAGTGTGCTCACCGTCTTCCTCGGCCCCTATCTGACATCGGTCGCCAAGGCGGCGGCGGACGCCGACGGGTTCGTGCACCCGCTGGGGATCCCCCTGCGCGCCGGCTCCTTCTTCGCGTACTGCGTGTCGGCGTCCGTCATCCTGTCGATCTTCGTGATGCCGATGGCGGGCGCGGCGGCCGACCGCACTGGCCGCAAGAAGCCGCTTCTCGCGGTCGCCGCCTACCTGGGCGCCGCGGCCACCGCGGGCATGTTCTTCCTGGAGGGCGACCGCTATCTGCTGGGCGGTCTCCTGCTGATTGTGGCCAACGCCTCACTGGCCGTCTCGATGGTGCTCTACAACTCCTACCTCCCCCAGATCGCCCCGCCGGAGGAGCGCGACGCCGTCTCGTCGAGGGGCTGGGCCTTCGGTTACGCGTCGGGCTCACTGGTCCTGGTCGCGAACCTGATCCTCTACACGGCCCATGACACCTTCGGCGTCTCGGAGGCGACGGCGGTCCGCATCTGTCTGGCCTCGGCCGGTATCTGGTGGGGCGCCTTCACGCTCGTACCGCTCAAGCGGCTGCGCGACCGCCGCACGACGTCCTCCTCGGGTACGTCCACGCACGGATGGCGGCAGCTGGCGGCCACCGTGCGGGACATGCGCCGCCAGCCACTGACGCTCGCCTTCCTGCTCGCCTATCTGGTCTACAACGACGGCATCCAGACAGTCATCTCGCAGGCATCCGTGTACGGATCCGAGGAACTGGGCCTCGACCAGTCGACGCTGATCGTCGCCGTGCTGCTGGTCCAGCTGCTCGCGGTGGCCGGGGCGCTCGGCATGGGGCGACTCGCCCGGACGTACGGCGCCAAACGGACCATCCTCGGATCACTGATCGCCTGGACCGTGACGCTGGGCGCCGGCTACTTCCTGCCCGCCGGCGCGCCCGTCTGGTTCTTCGTCCTCGCCGCCGGCATCGGGCTCGTCCTCGGCGGCAGCCAGGCACTGTCCCGGTCCCTGTTCTCGCATCTGGTGCCGCCCGGCAAAGAGGCCGAGTACTTCTCCGCGTACGAGATGAGCGACCGCGGTATGAGCTGGCTCGGCCCGCTTCTGTTCGGTCTGACGTACCAGCTAACCGGAAGTTATCGGGACGCGATCATCTCGCTCGTGATCTTCTTCGTGCTGGGATTCGTGCTGCTCGCGAGGGTTCCGGTACGCCAGGCGGTGCGCGACGCGGGCAACCCGGTTCCGGACAGGATTTAGCGCCGGAGGCCAAAGGCCGGTAGTGTACGCGTTTGGCCTGCCAGGCGTACCGTTACTGCGCGTCAAAGATGCCGAAACGCTAGGTGACATCTGGCCTCAGATGTGACAAACCGGGCGCAGGTGGGTACAACAAGGGGCGGCTACGACGGCGACGCATGACCCGGAACGGGAATCTTTACCGCCGACCGGACGTTGACCGGATGACGACGACAGCGACACCTGTCCTGTGGGCGACAAGCCCGGGAGGCACGATTCATGAGTGAGCGAGCTCTTCGCGGCACGCGCCTCGTGGTGACCAGCTACGAGACGGACCGCGGCATCGACCTGGCTCCGCGCCAGGCCGTGGAGTACGCATGCGAGAAGGGCCATCGATTCGAGATGCCCTTCTCGGTGGAGGCGGAGATCCCGCCGGAGTGGGAGTGCAAGGTCTGCGGGGCCCAGGCACTCCTGGTGGACGGCGACGGCCCTGAGGAAAAGAAGGCCAAGCCCGCGCGCACGCATTGGGACATGCTGATGGAGCGGCGCACGCGAGAGGAACTCGAAGAGGTCCTCGAAGAGCGCTTGGCGGTACTTCGCTCCGGAGCCATGAACATCGCGGTCCACCCTCGGGACAGCCGCAAGTCCGCGTAACCCCTCCGGGGGTTGGGCGGCATACAACGCACGCACCCAACCGCGGGTGCCGTACCTCCGGGTACGGTGCCTGCGGTTTTGTGCGTTCGGATGGCTTTTGGGTGACTTCGGGTGCGGGCTCGCTGTGGCTGATCGCGCAGTTCCCCGCGCCCCCAAAGGGGCGCGGGGAACTGCGCAAAGGGGGTTCGGGGGCGGAGCCCCCGAGTAGTGACGGGAATGGGTAGGGGCGGCGGGGGCGAAGAAAGCCCTCGGCGTCAGCCGTTCAGCGGGGGCCTCGGGCCCGCGTCTTCCTGACGACGGTCCTGCGGCTCGTCGCGGATGACCTCGCCCGGAACGACCTTCCCATCAGGCCGATGGATACGCGCTTGCTGGAAGGCACCCCCGAGCGTCCCAGCGCCGGCCTCCCGCATCTTGCGCTCAAAGGTCCGCTCCGCATAACGGCTCAGCCCCTTCTGAACCGGCGGAACCAGCAGAAGCAGCCCGAGGGCGTCGGAGATCAGCCCCGGCAGCATCAGCAGCAGGCCGCCCAGCATCATCAGCCCGTTGCCCTCGGAATTCGTACCGCCCTGCGGCAGCGCCCCGCTCTGCTGTTGCTGCAGCGTCTCGCTCAGCGCGCGAAAGGCTCGGCGTCCGGCCCGCTTGATGACCACGGAGCCGAGGACGAATCCGGCGACCAGCAGCAGGAAGACGGTGAAGCCGCTCGTGGCACCCGCCACCACGATCAGCAGCCAGATCTCCAGCACCAGCCATGCGGCGATGCCGAGCGGCAGGTACCGGAGCGGGCCGGAGCGCCGGGGCCGTGCGGGGTGGGGCGGAGTCGAAGCGCCAGTCGTCATGCGTCCAGTGTGCCTGGGCACGGCTCAGTACGGGATAAACGCGTGGTCAGCACCACCTGTGAGGCCGAGCCGCCCGCCCCGGCAGCCGGACCGCAACGGCACCACCTGCCCGGACAGACCGACAGCCGGACCGCACGAGGAACCGGACTTCAGGACTTCCGACGCCCGCGAATCCGGTCCGCCCGCTCCCCGACCCCCCACGTGGTCACCCTCCACAGGGCCTCCACCAGGATGTCGCGGCTCATCTTGGAGTCGCCCAGTTCGCGCTCGACGAAGGTGATCGGCACCTCGACCACGTGATAGCCGGCCTTGACGGCCCGGCGCGCCAGGTCGACCTGGAAGCAGTAGCCCTGCGAGGAGACCTCGCCGAGGCCGAGGCCTTCCAGGGTCTCGCGGCGGAAGGCGCGGTAGCCGCCGGTGACGTCGCGGATCGGTACGTCGAGCATGACGCGCGAGTACAGACTGCCGCCGCGCGAGATGAACTCACGGGACTTGGGCCAGTTGACGACGCGCCCGCCCGGCACCCAGCGGGACCCGAGCACGAGGTCGGCACCCTTGAGCGCGGTGAGCAGCCGGGGCAGTTCCTCGGGCTGGTGCGAGCCGTCGGCGTCCATCTCGACCAGGACTCCGTACCCGTGCTCCAGACCCCAGCGGAAGCCCGCGAGGTAGGCGGCGCCGAGGCCTTCCTTGCCCTTGCGGTGCAGCACGTGGACGTGGTAGTCCTCGACGGTCAGTTCGTCGGCGAGTTTGCCGGTGCCGTCGGGGCTGTTGTCGTCGGCGACCAGAACGTGCGCCGCGGGCACGGATGCCCGCACCCGGCCGACGATCGCCTTGATGTTCTCCGCCTCGTTGAAGGTCGGGATGATCACCAAGGTCGTGCCGAGCGGACCGAACTGTCGCCCACCGCCGTCGTTCACAGCTTCCCCTTAAGACTTCCGTGCGAGGGGCTCCACCATAGCGAGCGTCGCTCTTCAGGCCGGTGAGGCACCGGCGTGAAAGTTCTCGGAGGGGGGTGGGACTGCGGATCGGGGCCCGGCGCCCTTCGGGCCGACCTGGGACCCGCTGGCTGCGGGTCGACCGAAAGCCGTTGTCTACTGAGCGTCCGGGCCCCACCCGGGTCACACCATCCGAGCCGGAACGTTCCCTCGCGCCGTGGCGCGGGCGCTGGGCCTGGCTCCCAGTGGTGGTGTACCGGTGCGGCACACCACCCCTGACCCAACTGCGCTGCGGCGACTGCGCGGAAGTTCACCGGTCGGACGTCCGGTGGTGGACCCGGCCGAACCTACCGGCCACCTGCCGCTCGCTGTCAACAGTCGTTTGACCTGGTGGTTTTCCCTCAAACCCCTGGTCAGCGCGGAGGATACGCAGGTCGCGCGACAGGGCGCCGGCCCATGATCGACGCCGCGCCACCCCGGGACATCACTCGTCCGGCCGTACGAATACCGTCCGTCCGCCCACGACCGTACGCAGGCAGACGGGCAGTCGCGCGCCGGGCGTGAGGTCGGGCAGTCCGGGGGTGCCGGAGCGCGGGTCGGTCGACCAGCGGGCGACCCGGTCGTCCGGGGCCTGGACGACGAGTTCTTCGGTGCGCCACACGGCGTAGTCCGCGGGCGCGCCGGGTACCAGGAGTCCCGCGTCGTCGCGTCCGACCGCCCGCCAGCCGCCCCGCGTATGCGCCGTGAACGCGGCGCGCACGGACACCCGGTGCTCCGGAGTGCGGTGGAAGGCCGCGGCACGGACCGTGCCCCACGGGTCGAGTGGTGTGACGGGGCTGTCGGAGCCGAAGGCGAGCGGCACTCCGGCCCGCAGGAGGGCCGCGAACGGGTTGAGCGTCCGGGCGCGCTCGGCGCCGAGGCGCTCGACGTACATGCCGTCCTCGCCGCCCCACAGCGCGTCGAAGGCCGGCTGGACGGAGGCGGTGAGGCCGAGTTCGGCGAAACCGGCGATCGTCTCCGGGGTGAGCATCTCGGCGTGCTCGACGCGGTGCCGGGCGGCGCGTACGCGGGCCAGGCCGACCTTCTCGGCGGCGGCGCGGACTCCGTCGACCACGGAGGCCACGGCGGCGTCCCCGATGGCGTGGAAGCCCGCTTGGAGGCCCGCCTCGGTGCATGCCACCACGTGGGCCGCGACGGCGGCGGCGTCGAGGTAGGCGGTGCCGCTGTGCTCGGCGTCGGTGTACGGCTGGTGGAGGCAGGCCGTGTGCGAGCCGAGGGCGCCGTCCACGAAGAGGTCGCCCGCTGCGCCGACCGCGCCCAGCGCCCGGGCCTTCGCCACGCCCTCTTCCCCCGGTTCGGCCCAGTAGCCGACGACCCGGGGCCCGGCCTCCTCCACGGCGAGCCGCAGCAGTCCGGTGAAGTCGTCCTCGGAGGAGATCTCCGGGCCCGCGCACTCGTGGACGGAGCCGATACCGAGCGAGGCCGCGTGCTTCAGTGCGGCACGCTGGGCCTCGGTGCGCTGCTCCGGGGTCACGGCTGCGAACGCGGCGGCGCGTACGGCGTGATGGGCGTCGCGGGTGAGCGGTTCGCCGTCCTCGAAGCCTTGCGCCCGGCGTACGCCCGGCGCCATGTCCAGCAGCGCCGTGGTGACGACGGCCGAGTGGACGTCGATCCGGCTGAGGTAGAGCGGGCGCCCTGCGGTGGCCTCGTCCAGCTCCTCCCGCCGCGGGTGGCGCCGCTCGGGCCAGCGGGACGCGTCCCAGCCATGACCGAGGAGTACCCGGTCGGCGGGACGGGCCGCCGCGAAGTCCCGTACGAGGGTGATCGCCTCGCCGAGGGTGCGGGCGGCGGAGAGGTCGAGGCCGGTGAGGGCGAGTCCGGTGGCCGTGGTGTGCACGTGCGCGTCGGTGAACGCCGGGGTGACGAGCGCCCCTTCGAGGTCCACCACCTCGTCGACGCCGTCCGCGAACGCGTCGGCCGCGCCCTCGGAGCCGACCCAGGCGACCTGCCCGCGTTCCACGACCATCGCGGTGGCGAACGGGTCCGCGGGGCTGTGGACTTCACCGCCGCGCAGCAGCACGGTGAGCGCCCCGCGGGAACGGCTGTCCGGCAACTGCGGGTCTTCTGTGGCTGATCGCGCAGTGCCCCGGGCCCCTGACGAGGCTCGGTTCTGCTGGGGGTCGGCGGTGCTCTCACTCATGGGAACAGTCTCGCCCCTGGGCGCCTCCGCCCCGCGCACGGGGGTCCCCGCACTCGGGGGTTCAGATCTTCGGCGGCCGGGCCTCGTACGGCGTGGAGAGAACCACCGTCGTACGTGTCGACACGCCCGCCAGCGTGCGCACGCGCGCGAGGAGTTCCTCCAGCTCGTGGGGGCTCGCGACGCGGACCTTGAGGATGTAGTTCTCGTCGCCGGCGACGCTGTGGCAGGCCTCCAGCTCCGGGACGTCGGCCAGCCGTTCGGCGATGTCGTCGGGGGCGCTGGGGTCGAACGGTTTCACCGAGATGAAGGCCGTGATCGGCAGCCCGACGGCCTCCGGGTCGACGACCGCGGCATAGCCGCGGATGACGCCCCGCTGCTCCAGCCGGCGCACCCGCTGGTGCACGGCCGACGTGGACAGGCCCGTGGCCTTGCCCAGGTCGGTGTAGCTCATCCGCCCGTCTTCGACGAGCAACTGCACGATGTGGCGGTCCAGCTCCTCCATGGCGGAGAACCTACAGTGCCCTTGATCCCCTCGGGTACTCTGCGGCGCAGGTCATACCCTGTTTGTGATGTGGCCTGAAGAAGCGGGCGAGACACCCGGGGGACAAAACCACCGGGTCGGGCACCTGCACGCGGCATGTGACGAACGCCACATAGCAGCGGTCGGGTCCGTGATGTTCTCGTGATTACCGCAGAGACGGGGCGGGAAGTGCTTGCTGTGGTCGAGGTCGCAGTGCCTTGTCGGCCCACCCGAGGGGGAGTAGCCCATGCAGAGTCTGAAGCGCCCTGGTCGCACCGCGCCCAAGCGGCAGCAGCCCGTCGTCGAGCCCGAGCCGGAGGGTGTCGAACCTGACGCCGAGGAGCTCGACGCGTACGACACCTTCGAGATGTTCCGGGTGATCTGCCCGGACTGCGCGCAGCCCATCGCGCTCCTCGCGGACGAGGAGATCCTGCCGGAGCACGCGCTGTGCGCGTCGCCGTGGAACCCGTTCGGGCTCACGGTCTGCGCCGGTACGGGCCGTACGGCGGCCGAGGCCCGGCCCGCCGACGAGACGATGGAGGTTCAGGAGCAGGACACCGCCCTGCTGTTGACGCTCCCTCAGGGGCTCGACTGGCGTACGCAGCCCTTCTCTCACGTCGGGGGCCCCGGCTCGCGTCCGATGCGAGTGCCGGTGATGCGCGACGAGGCCGCCTGAGCACCACACGGCCGGTTTCCGCCTGAGCGGTCCTCAGTTTCAGTAACTGCCCTGCACCATGGCTCGCAGGCTGTCGTGGTGCAGGATCAGTGTGTCCGGATCCGCGGGGACGGCGGCCTCACCGAAGTGCACCTGCCGGTAGGCGACGCGCAGCATGACCACGGCGTGCCGCAGGGCGGCGTACAGGATGTGGAAGTCCATGTCCCGCGGTGTGTGACCGGTGAGTTGGGCGTAGCGCAGCTCAACGCGGTCCCGGCGCAGGAAGCCCGGCAGTCCGGGCTGGCCGAAGCTCACGGTGAGGTCCTGGAAGAAGCGGTGCAGGTAGATCATCCAGCCGAGGTCGACCTCGCGCGGGGCCAGTGCCGCCATCTCCCAGTCGAGGACGGCGGCGGGTTCGAAGCCGTCGTAGATGACGTTTCCGATGCGTGCGTCACCCCAGCTGAGGACCGTCTCGCCCTCGTCGCGCGGCCAGAGTGCGTCGAGCCGGTCGAAGGCGTCCTCGATCAGAGGCGAGCGTGACAGCCCGTCAATCACCCATTCGTAGTAGGCGCGTTGGGCCGCTACATGGCGTCGCAGCGCGCTGCCGTGCCCCGGCGGGACGAGGAAGTCCGCCTCGCGCACCGGGACTTGGTCGTGCAGTCGGGCGAGGAGTCCTACCGACGCGTCCTCAAGTCGCTCCCGCTCGGCGTCACTTGCCGCGTGCAGCCAGTTGCCCTCGTATGTGTAGGGCATGACGTCCGGCGGTACGCGGCCCGCCACGCGCTCCATGACGAAGAAGGGTGCCCCGAGGGGCCCCGGGGCCTCCTCCAGCCATTGCACCCGCGGGACGGGCAGGTCCGTGCGGTCCGCCACCAGTCGCATGGTGCGGTACTGGCGCGGCAGGTCGTAGACCGGGAAGACGGTGTACGCCGCCGGGTCCGCCGCGAGCCTCAACGCGCAGGCACGCACCGGGGGTTCGGGGTGCTCGATGTCGAAGAGCAGCGTCTCGCTGGAGAGTCCGTTGGAGGCGGGGACGCGGACGTCGACCGCCTTGGCGCCGGGCAGCCGTCCGGCGAGCCAGGCGGTCAGCCGCTGCGCGAGTTCCTCCGGGTCACGTGTGGTCGTACGCGGACGGGGTGCCGTTGCCATCGCTCCACTCCCTCCCTCGCGTCAACTTCCTTACGGCGCGACCGAGTCGAACCCGGTGAACCCGCTCGGGTCGTGCCGTCCGAACGAGCCGTGCTCGAAGATCCCGTGCCCCACCTGTCCGTCGAGCATGAAGCGGGCGGCGTGGTCGGTCACGCCGTACGCGGCGAGCCCGAGGGCAGCCGGATCCGAAAGGTCGTACGTACGCCGGTCGGTCCAGCCGCGTCCCCGCCAGGTGCCGTGCTGCCAGTCGTCGGCGGGTGGATAGCCGGCTCCGACGGCGAGCGGCGAGGAGGTGAGGATCTCGACGCCGAGTTCCGACGGTTTGCGGAAGTCGCCGAGGTGGACGATCGCGCGCTCCGGGTGCCTGGTTCCGCTCCGGTAGGTGATCTCGGCCTGGGGCCAGCCGAGTTGGCGGTCGCGTTCCCCGTTCCGCACGAGCGTCGCGTCGTTCAGGGTCCGGTAGCCGTCGGCGTCCTCCTGGGTGACGACCATCAGGAAGCGGTCCTCGAAGCGGACGGGACACCAGAGCCAGTGGAAGCCTTCGGTGCGGTGCTCCTCGGCGAGCCGGCCGCCTTCCTCGCCGGGCAGGGGGCGCGTGCCCCAACTCCGGTCGCGGGTGCCGGTCCAGCCGTCCGCGGACAACCGGATCTCCTCCCCCGCGACCCGGATCCAGCCCTCGCACCGGCCCGCCTGCACGAAGCGCCGCCCCTCCAACGTGAGGCGGGCGCCCCGGCGTTGGACGTGATGCGGCTCCCACAGCGCGGGAAAGTCCGCCGACCAGTTGATCTCGTACGACAGTCCGTCCGGGTCCTCGGGGTCGGCCGCGCAGCTCAGGACGAAGTCCTTCAGTGAGCGCTCGACCAGGATCCGCAGCGGACCGACCGCCATCGCCATCCGGGTGTCGTCGTCCAGCGCGTCGGAGGCGCGTACGGCGTGCAGGGTGTCGCCGACGCGAAGGGTCGCGTACGCGTCGATCACCCCGACGTTCGGGTACACCCCGAGCCCCAGGATGAGCAGCGCCCGCCCCTGGTGGTCGAAGACCTGGAAGATGCACCGGTCGTAGGCGTTCCGGTCCCCCGTCGCCACGTGCTTCATCGAGAGGGGGACCTGGTGCACGGGGTACTCGTCGAGGGCTACGGGGCGGTCGTCGGGCATCGGCTGCCTCCCGGGGCGTACGGCGCGTGACGTCGCCCGGAGGGGTGCGGCCCCCCGGCGGCGGAGTTGACGGTACGTCAGAAGGCCTCGGGGGGCCAGAGTCCGGTGCGCCCCTCATGCGGACCGGCGGCGACCCGGACAAGGGCGTGCCGCGAACTCACTGGCGAATCCCCGCGCCGGTGACCTGTCCGCCCGTGGACCCGTTGGCCACGGTATGACCCCCACATACGCAGAGGCGGAGCGCCGCCGCCGGATCCCCTTCCCCGCGTCGGCAGAATCGGTTCCCCAGGGGTCCCTGGGGCCACAGGAGACACAGTGGGCGCAGGGAACTCAGTGGACGCAGGGAGTTCACTGGACACAGGCAACCCAGGGATCACAGGGGTCCCACGTGCACCATCAGCCCCTGGATCCCCCCATCTACCGCGCCCTGATCCGCACCTGGGCCGACCGGGGCCGGACCCTGCCGGGCCGCCACGACCCGGAGTGGGCCCGGCTCGCGGCGCCCTCGGCGATGTACGGGTACGAGAGGTTCAGCGCGACTCGGGACCCGCGAGATGACGGGCGATGACCATCCGCTGGATCTGATTGGTGCCCTCGACGATCTGCAGCACCTTGGCCTCGCGCATGAAGCGCTCCGCGGGGAAGTCCGCGGTGTAGCCGTACCCGCCGAGTACCTGGACGGCGTCGGTGGTGACCTTCATCGCGGTGTCGGTGCAGTGCAGCTTCGCCATGGCCGCCTGCTTGGCGAACGGCCGTCCCGCGTCACGCAGCCGGGCCGCGGCGAGGTAGAGCGCCCGGCCCGCCTCGATCTGGGTCGCCATGTCCGCGAGCATGAAGCGCAGGCCCTGGAAGTCCGCGATCGGGCGGCCGAACTGCTGCCGCCCGGTGGCGTACGCCACGGCCTCGTCGAGCGCGGCCTGGGCCACACCGATCGCGCAGGCCGCGATGCCGAGCCGCCCCGAGTCGAGCGCGGACAGGGCGATCGCGAAGCCCTGGCCCTCGTCGCCGATGCGCCGGTCGTCCGGGATCCGTACCCCGTCGAAGTGGATCTGGGCGGTGGGTGAGCCCTTCATGCCCATCTTCTTCTCGGGCACCGCGGCGCTCAGCCCCTCCGCGTCGCCGGGCACCAGGAACGCCGTGATGCCCCGCGCCCCCTCACCGCCGGTCCGCGCGAGCACGGTGTAGAAGTCGGCGACTCCGCCGTGTGTGATCCAGGCCTTGGTGCCCGTGATCACCCACTGGTCGCCGTCCCGCACGGCTTTCGTGCGCAGCGACGCGGCGTCCGAGCCGGAGGACGGCTCCGAGAGGCAGTAGGCGCCCAGGAGGCCGCCGCCGAGCATGTCCGGGAGATGCTCGACCTGCTGTTCCTTGGTGCCGTAGTTGGCGAGGGCGTGGCAGGCGAGCGTGTGCACGCTGACGCCGAGGCCGACGGTGAGACGGGCGGCGGCCAGCTCTTCGAGGACCTGGAGGTAGACCTCGTACGGCTGGTCTCCGCCGCCGTACTCGGAGTCGTACGGGAGACCGAGCAGTCCCGACTCGGAGAGCAGCGTGAGGACTTCGCGCGGGAAGTGCCCGGCGTCCTCCTCCTCGGCCGCCTTCGGGGCGATCTCGCGCTGCGCGATGTCGCGGACGAGCGAGATCAGATCCCGGGCCTCGTCCGTGGGCAGTTGACGGTCCACCGGCTGCGGGGCGCGGTCGGGCATGGCGACGCTCTCCTCCCTGTCGGGCACTTCGGCGAACGCACACCTGGGTGGGGCTGCCCCGCCTGGTCTTACTGGGCACTGTCGATGCTCGGCGCCTCCGGGTCACGGAAGCGGCTGATCAGCGGCTGTGCGCTGTGAGTATGCCCGATCGGAGGCATCGAGTCACCAGTTAACGACCGCTTACTCAAGAGTAAAGGATTCCCGTAGCGAATCCTGTGCCGAATTGGTCCGAACCATTGACCGTACTGGTCTAGTCCTCCTACTGTTTCGCTCCGACGCTTCACCGCGTTCATGCCAACAGGCGCCCGTTCCCCTCTCCCCCACGAGGAGACACGATGTTCAGCTCGCTCCGCCCCCGCGTCCGCTTCAGGGCGCTCATCTCCGCCGCGTGTTGCGCCGTTCTCGGCGCGGGGCTGCTCGCCGGCGCGGGTACGGCCACCGCGGCCGGCCCCGCCGAACGGGCCGCGGCGCCGAAGGCCGCCTCCAAGGTCGTCGGCTACTTCACCGAATGGGGCACCTACGACCGGAAGTACCTGGTCAAGAATGTCGAGACGTCCGGCTCGGCGGCCAAACTGACGCACATCAACTACGCCTTCGGCAACGTCACCGGCGGCAAGTGCGCGATGGGCGACAACTACGCGGCGACCGAGCGGACGCACACCGCGGCCGAGTCGGTCGACGGAGTCGCGGACACCTGGGACCAGCCGCTGCGCGGCAACTTCAACCAGCTGCGCGAGCTGAAGAAGAAGCACCCGAACCTCAAGATCCTTTGGTCCTTCGGCGGCTGGACCTGGTCGGCGGGCTTCACCGAGGCGGCCAGGAACCCGGCGGCCTTCGCCCAGTCCTGCTACGACCTGGTCGAGAACTCGAAGTGGGCGGACGTCTTCGACGGGATCGACATCGACTGGGAGTACCCCAACGCGTGCGGCGCCACCTGTGACACCAGCGGGCGGGCCGCCTACAAGAACCTGATGTCCGCGGTGCGCGCCAAGTTCGGCGGCTCCGCACTGGTCACCTCGGCGATCCCGGCCGACGCCACGGCCGGCGGCAAGCTCGACGCGGCGGACTACGCGGGCGCCGCCCAGTACGTCAACTGGTACAACCCGATGACGTACGACTTCTTCGGCGCCTGGGACGCGACCGGTCCCACGGCTCCGCACTCGGCGCTGAACTCCTACTCGGGGATCCCGAAGGCGGAGTTCCACACCTCCGCGACCATCGCCAAGCTCAAGGGCATGGGCGTCCCGGCCTCGAAGCTGCTGCTCGGCATCGGCTTCTACGGGCGTGGCTGGACCGGTGTCACCCAGGCTGCGCCCGGCGGCACCGCCACCGGGCCGGCGGCGGGCACGTACGAGCAGGGCATCGACGACTACAAGGTGCTCAGGACGAAGTGCCCGGTGACCGGCACGGTCGGCGGCACGGCGTACGGCAAGTGCGGGAACAACTGGTGGAGTTACGACACCCCGTCGACCATCGCCGGGAAGATGAACTACAAGAACGCGCAGGGCCTGGGCGGCACGTTCTTCTGGGAGCTGAGCGGTGACACGTCGAACGGCGAGCTGATCAAGGCGATCAACTAGCTTCGGCGGCAGGGCACTTGAGCGGAGGGCGGGGCCGGTCGGCGGGCTCCCGCCCTCCACTCGTGTCACGTGTCCCGGCGTGCGGCCTTCGGGGCCGGGTAGGAGGCGTCGAGTTCCTCGATGGCGCGCATCGTGCCGCCGAGCATCTTCACCAGCAGCTCGCGCATGAGGTCGCGCGGGAGGCTGTAGTGGTGGATCCAGTCGAGGGTGGCCCCCTCGACGCTGCACAGCCAGCCGAGCAGCGCCATGCGCGGCAGCGGGGCGATCTTCCGTCGCCCGTACGCCCCTTCGGCGATCGTCTCGACGATGGCCTCCCGCACGCTCTCCCGGATGGCGTGCACCTCGGCGTCGAAACCGACTCCCCCGCTGATGATGGTGCGGTACGCGGCGTGGTTGTGCTCGGCGTAGCGCAGATAGCCGTCGATGGTGCGGTGGACCCGCTCCGCCGGGGGCAGTTCGAGGCCACTGGCCGCCCGGGAGATCAGCTCGGCCACCGAGTCCTGGACGATCGCCAGGTAGTAGCCGCGCTTGGACTTGAAGTAGTAGTAGATCAGCCCCTTGGCCACCTGCGCCTGTTTCGCGATGTCGTCCATCGACAGTGCGTCGTAGGACGTGTCGGCGAACAACTTCCGCCCGATGGCGATGAGTTCGGCGCGGCGCGCTAAGGAACGGTCGGTGCCGCGCGCTCCGGGGCGGTCGGCACCACGCTGCTGACTGTTACTCAATTCCGGACCTGGTCTCCAACTGCGAGCGGGACCACCGCAGTATGGCAGAGCAGCGCCACCAGCCTGTTCGACTCTCTTCGACTGCGATCAGAGGAGGCCGAGCTGCGTCACGAACATCGCGAGTACCACCACGAACGTCCAGCCCACGAGGTGCTCGAGGATCTTCGGGCCGTCGTCCTTGGGGCCACCGGTACGGGCACGGACACGTCCGGCGGTGGCTGAGGTCGTGGTCATGGCAGCTCGCTCACGTCGGTCTTGCAGTGGACTCCCCCCACCGTTCTGTCCACCTTGCCACCGGATCGGGCTTTTGCGGGAGAGAGCTTGGTCACGCGCGAGGGGCTGCTGTGGCACCCGCCACAGCAGCCCCGTCACAGCGGTCTCGTCACCGCTGCCGCGCCACGCAGACGTCGCTCAGCCGTCGCTCAGCGAATGCCCACCGCCGCCAGCGCCCTCCGCTGGCTCGCCGTGGGACGGGCCGGGAAGTAGACGTAGCAGACCCCGCCGGTACCGGAGACGACCGCCCCGGAGGCGTTGTACCGCTTGGTACGGAGCCAGATGTTCTCCCACTCGCGCCGCTTGTAGACGCGCCGAACCGCGTTGTTGTCCGGCGAGGCCGGGTCGTTGGCGATCACGTCGCCGTCGGCGGTGAACCCTATGACCGTCATCAGATGGCCCGCGGTGCCGTACCCCGCTCCCGTCAGTTCGGTCCTGAGGAACGACTGGGACGTTATGGCCGGGATTCCGGCGGCGATCAGCGTCTCCAGGTCGGCGAGCGAGCCGAGCCGGGTCACCACGCCCTGGAGGTCCTTGTACGTCGCGGCGTACGCGGCGTTGAAGGGCCAGTTCCCGCAGCCGTTGTACTGGTGGTCGAAGGTGAACCGGGCGGCGTGGCACACCTGCGGGTCCGCGTACTCGGGCTTGACCCAGGCCAGGTCCGCCGCGGTGGGCTTCCGGCCCCAGTACTCGATGATCATCTGGGAGGAGGTGGGGCTGCACCACGCCTCGCCGCCGTTGTCGTACTCGGGGTACTGGCCGGCGTGGATCTCCTGCGAGTAGCGCGGCACCGTCAGCTCCCGCGCGAGAGCGGGCGTCGAGGCCGGCACGGTGAAGCGGTCCGGGACGTCGGAGCCCATCGCGCCGAGCCGCCACACGGTCGGCGTGGCCGTGGTCCCGGGCTTGCGGTACAGGGTCAGCCGCAGCCGGTACGACACCAGGCGCAGCCCGGAGGCCGCGTCGTCGATGGAGAGGGTGTCCGTCCAGACACTGCTCCTGCCGTCGCTCTGGTCGTCCACCGAGGTCCGCCGGATGTCCTGGTCCCCGGCCGCCCAGCGGCCCATCACGTACCAGGGTGTGCCCGTGCCGTCGGAGTACTTGCCCGACAGCTCGACCTGGAGCCAGGTGCCCGCCGGGGTCCGCGCGTTCCAGGAGGGGATGACCTCGGTCGAGGGGACGGCGAGGCGGTGGACGGGCGAGGTCCAGCGCGCGTACTCCCAGGTGGCGGTCGTGCCGGTGTGCGGATCCTTGTAGTCGGTCCGGCCCTCGGGCGTCCCGATCGCCAGGCCCGGGCGCACCCCCGGCACGGCACGGGTCCCTTCCGCGACACCACCGCGCCAGTCGGTGTACGAGGTCCAGGCATGGTTGTCCACGAGGCGTGACGGGGCTTTCGACGGGGCGGCGGTCCGGGTTCTCACGGGGCCGGCCGTCGAGCCGGCGGCCGCCGCCGGACTCGCGGCGCCCGCGGTGGCCGCGGCGACGGCCACGGCCAGGAGACTTCTGCGGGACGGCTGTTCAGCTCTGGTCATGGGCGGGTGACCCCCAGGTGTCCGGAACGGGCAGGTCCAATGCGTGGGTGTGGGCCAACTATGGTTCGCGATCACCGCTTCTGCCAGCACTTCGCGTGTCGCGGCGCCGACAAATATTGGTTGATACCACTGGTATGGCCGCGACAGGACGACGGCATCTTCTCCCCCGGTCACCCGAGGGTGACCTCGGTAGAGTGAAGCCCAGGAGCACCGCACCGCACCAAGGGATCCCTCATCCACCTCGACGTCCTCGCCTCCCGGCTGCACCGGCTGCCGCCCTCCTGCGGCCCCGTCCGGCTCGTCGGTGTCGACGGGCACGCGGGCTCGGGGAAGACCACGTTCGCGGAGCATCTGGCCGAGGCACTGGGCGGGGCTCCCGTGCTCCACCTGGACGACATCGCCACGCACGAGGAGCTCTTCGCCTGGACCGGACGACTGCTCCGGGAGGTCGTCGCGCCGCTGTCCCACGGCACGGCGGCGCACTACCGGCCGTACGACTGGACTGCACGTGGCTTCGGACCGGCCCGTGCGCTGCCGCCCGCGCCCGTGATCCTCGTCGAGGGGGTGGGCGCCGGCCGTCGCGCGCTCAGGCCGTGGCTGGCGCGGCTGCTGTGGATGGAGCTGGCCGACGAGGACGCGTGGGCACGCGGGCGGCGGAGGGACGGTTCGGTGCAGAACGAGTTCTGGGAGGGGTGGGTCCGCGCCGAGCGCCGCCACTTCACCAAGGACCCGTCAAAACAGTTCGCCGATCTTTTGGTGCTGCAGTGTTCAGAGGGGTACGAGGTGCTCCAGGGACCTGCTGCGACCTCAGCGAAGAGCCTCTCGGTCACAGACCGTGATGGGCCAGCGTCTGTGTGCTGAACTTGTGAAGACCCACATCTGAGAAGTTGCCTGAGTGCCCCAACTCGGCTTGACCCGGGGGCCGTACAGGACTTACGTTCTGAATGTGCGGCCTTTTGGGGCCGCCCCGCAGACGCGAAGCCCCCGGTTGTTCCCCCGTGATCGGGGGCTTCGTTCTGCCCACAGCCGTTTTTCGGACGCTCCGAGGCGCGATTCGTTCACCCTCGGTCACCAAACCGAGTGCGCCCCATCTGCTCCCACCTCGGAGAACCTGTCGTGCGGCACCCTTCGGCCCGGTACTGCCCCGCAGGTACGATGCCTCTCGGTGCGACATTCGGACGGCTGCTCTCCGCACCGAACGCAACTCCCGTCCGCGGCACAGCGGTTCGACGAAGACTGCCGACGGGCACCGGCCCGCCCGGCGATCAACGGGGGC
This sequence comes from Streptomyces sp. NBC_00258, assembly GCF_036182465.1. Taxonomy (NCBI): domain Bacteria; kingdom Bacillati; phylum Actinomycetota; class Actinomycetes; order Kitasatosporales; family Streptomycetaceae; genus Streptomyces; species Streptomyces sp. NBC_00258. The sequence continues at coordinate 9,700,300 of NZ_CP108081.1, read as the reverse complement.
ACGGTTTGTGGGGGACGTGATGGACTTCGGCACGCAGGGCCCCGAGGCCCCGGCCGACCTCGCCTGGCTGCGAGGTGTGGACGCCTACACGATGGGGGCCTATCCGCAGGCGGAGGAGGAATTCCGCGCCGCGGTCCGGATGGATCCGGGAATGGCCGACGGCTGGCTCGGGCTGCACGCGCTGCGCATCGACACGACGACGGCGCTGCTGCGCATGTTCCGGCACCGGGAGCGCTTCGGGGAACAGCGCTCCCGCCACCGGCGGACGCTCAACTCCTGGTACTGGCTGGGCTGGTGGGTGCAGCCCGTCCTGGAGTCGCCGCGCGATCTGCTGCTCGCGCACGCCTCCCACTGGCTCGACGGACGTCACGTCCCGGAGCTGGACCGGGCGCTCGCGAGCCTGCCGCCCGTGGACGCGGATCCGCAGGTGCGGTTCCTGCACGCCTGCCGGGCGTATCTCGTCAAGGACTGGGAGCAGTTGGTCCGGCACACGGATCCACTGATCGACGATCCGATGCTGGGCATCGAGGCGGGTCTCTTCGGCGGCATGGCACGGGTACGCCTGGAGATGTTCGGGCAGGCCGAGCCACTGCTGTCGTCCGCGCTGATGCGCTGTCGCAGCGAGCAGCCTCAGCGCAAGGAGCTGCGGTACTGGCTGGCGCGGGCGCACGAGGGCACGGGCCGCTCCGCCGCGGCGCTGCCCCTGTACCGGGCGGTGCACAGGGTCGACCCGGCCTTCATGGACACCTCCGCGCGGCTCGCGGCGATCTCCGAGGGCGACGGGTACGACGACACGGCCGACCTCGCGGCGATCACGCTCACCGGTGTCGGGCAGGACATTCTCGACGGCCCGGACGGTGTCGACCCGCTGTTCGGCGGCGAGGGCCGTGATCTCAAGCTCTCGGAGCCCGAACTGCCGCCGCCGGGCACGCTGCCCTCGGAGGCGGACCGGGTCCGCGAGAAGGCCATCGTGCCGGTGCGTCCGCCGCATCTGCCGACCGGGCCCACCGATCCGGCACTGCTCGAAGAGGCGCTCCTGGAGCTGGAGCACATGGTCGGTCTCGAACCGGTCAAGCGCCAAGTGAAGGCGCTGTCCGCGCAGTTGAACATGGCGCGGCTGCGGGCCGGGCAGGGTCTGCCGGTCCAGCCGCCGAAGCGGCACTTCGTGTTCTCGGGTCCCTCCGGCACCGGCAAGACGACCGTGGCCCGGATCCTGGGCCGGGTCTTCTACGCACTCGGACTGCTCGGCGGCGACCATCTCGTCGAGGCCCAACGCGCCGACCTGGTGGGCGAGTACCTCGGCCAGACCGCCGTGAAGGCCAACGAACTGATCGACTCCGCGATCGGCGGCGTCCTCTTCGTCGACGAGGCCTACTCGCTCTCCAACTCCGGTTACGGCAAGGGCGACGCGTACGGCGACGAGGCGTTGCAGGTGCTGCTGAAGCGGGCCGAGGACAATCGCGATCACCTGGTGGTGATCCTCGCCGGCTATCCGGAGGGCATGGACCGGCTGCTGGCCGCCAACCCCGGGCTGTCGTCCCGCTTCACGACTCGCGTCGACTTCCCCTCGTACCGTCCGCTCGAACTCACCTCGATCGGTGAGGTGCTTGCCGCGGAGAACGGTGACGTGTGGGACGAGGAGGCGCTCGACGAGCTGCGGTCCATCAGCGGGCACGTTGTCGATCAGGGCTGGATCGATGAGCTCGGCAATGGGCGGTTCCTGCGGACACTGTACGAGAAGAGCTGCGCGTACCGTGATTTGCGGCTTTCGGTGTACCCGGGGCACCTCACCCGCGACGATCTGTCCACGCTTCGGCTGGCCGATCTCATGCAGGCGTATGGCGAGGTGTTGTCGGGGCGGGGGCCGCAGGATCCCTCACCTATGTGAGACCCGCCGACGAGCTCGGTGCCTTGCTGTCGGCTCGCGGGTGCGGCGCCGTCGTGGCTTGTCGCGCAGTTCCCCGCGCCCCTAAAAACTTAGGGGCGCGGGTCTTCTGCGTCAGCTTGCCAGTGCCTGCTGTGGTGTCTCCGAAGGCTCAGCGACCCCGGAGCGCGGCTCGCCGACCCGTACTGTCGTCGAATTTCGGTGCGCCGGGTCGCGGACCTCGCCGACCAGCAGCTCCAGTACGTCCTCCAGGGCGACCAGGCCGAGCACGCGTCCCGACGCGTCGGCGACCTGGGCGAGGTGCGTCGCGGCGCGGCGCATCACGGTCAGGGCGTCGTCCAGCGGGAGCTCGGCCCCGAGGGTCGTCATGGGGCGCCAGACCTGCTGAGGTACCGCCCGCTCCGACTCCTCCAGGTCGAGTACGTCCTTCACGTGCAGATAGCCCATGAAGGCCCCGTTCTCGGCGGCCACCGGGAAGCGGGAGTACCCGGTGCGGGCGGTGAGCGCGACGACCTGGCCCGGGGTGACCGAGGGGCCGACGGTCACCAGGGACTCGCTGCCCAGGAGCACGTCGGTGACCGGGCGGGAGCCCAGCTCCAGGGCGTCCTCGAGGCGCTCCTGCTCCTCGGGGTCGAGCAGGCCCGCCTGTCCCGCGTCCTCGACGAGCCGGTTGAGCTGCTCGCTGGTGAAGACCGCCTCGACCTCGTCCTTGGGCTCGACGTGGAAGAGCCGCAGGATGACTCGGGCGCAGGCGCCGAGGCCCAGCGTCACCGGCTTGCAGAGCCGGGCGAAGGCGACCAGGCCGGGGCTGAGCCACAGCGCGGTCTTCTCGGGGGCGGCCATCGCCAGGTTCTTCGGCAGCATCTCGCCGACGACGAGGTGCAGGAAGACGACCGCGGCGAGGGCTATGACGTACCCGAGCGGGTGGATCATGCCCTCGGGCAGGTGCACGGCGTGGAACACCGGCTCCAGGAGGTGCGCGACGGTGGGCTCGGCGACCGCGCCGAGCGTCAGCGAGCAGACCGTGATGCCGAACTGCGCGGCGGCCATCATCTGCGGCAGGTTCTCCAGGCCGTACATGACCTGGCGGGCCCGTGCGGTGCCGAGCGGTTCGATCTGGCTGCGCCGGACGGAGACCAGCGCGAACTCGGCGCCCACGAAGAAGCCGTTGGCGAGCACCAGCAGGACCGCGAACAGGAGTTGGAGCACGCTCATCGCACGGCCTCCACCACGGAAACGGAGGCCGAGGAAGCCGAAGCGGCGCCGGCGGTCCTGACCAGCCGGACCCGCTCGGCCCGGTAGTGCCCGACCTGGCGCACGGAGAGGCGCCAGCCCGGCAGCTCCGCCTTGTCACCGGGCGCGGGGATCCGGCCGAGCAGATCGGCGACCAGGCCGGCGACCGTCTCGTACGGGCCCTCGGGGACGTCCAGGCCTATGCGCTGGAGGATGTCGACACGGCAGCTGCCGTCGGCGTCCCAGGCGGGCCGGCCGTCCTCGGCCGGTGCGGCGGCGAGTTCCGGGACGTCATGGCCGTCGTGCTCGTCGCGGACCTCTCCGACGAGTTCCTCGACGATGTCCTCCAGGGTGACCACACCGGCCGTGCCGCCGTACTCGTCGACGACGACGGCGATGGGCTGTTCGTTGCGCAGCCGCTCCAGGAGGGGCTGCACGGGCAGCGTCTCCGGGACGAGCAACGGGGCCTGGGCGATCCTGGTGACGGGCGTGCGCAGGCGGTCGTGCGAGGGCACCGCGAGGGCGTCCTTGAGGTGCGCCATGCCGACGATCTCGTCGATCCGCTCCCGGTAGACGGGGAAGCGGGACAGGCCGGTGGCCCGGGTGAGGTTCACGACGTCCTCGGCGGTCGCGGAGGACTGGAGGGCGCTGACCTTCACGCGCGGGGTCATGACGTGCTGCGCGGTGAGGTCGGCCAGCGAGAGCGTACGGACGAACAGGTCGGCGGTGTCCTGCTCCAGGGCACCGGCCTGGGCCGAGTGCCGGGCCAAGGAGACCAGCTCGCCGGGGGTGCGGGCGGAGGCCAGCTCCGCGGTGGGCTCGACGCCCAGGGTGCGGACGAGCCGGTTGGCCACGGAGTTCAGCCCCGAGATCACCGGCCGGAACGCGGTCGAGAAGGCGTGCTGCGGGCCCGCGACGAACCGCGCGACCTGCATGGGCCTGGAGACCGCCCAGTTCTTGGGCACGAGCTCGCCGATCACCATCTGCACGGCCGAGGCCAGCAGCATGCCGACGACCACGGCGACACCGGACACGGCGCCCTCGGGGATACCGACCGAGGTGATGGGGCCGTTGAGCAGCTCGGCGAGCGCCGGTTCGGCGAGCATGCCGACGACGAGCGAGGTGATGGTGATGCCGAGCTGGGTGCCGGAGAGCTGGAAGGACAGCTCCTTGAGCGAGTTGACGACCGTACGGGCGCGTCGGTCGCCCTCGGCGGCGGCCTTCTCGGCGTCGGGGCGCTCCACCGTGACGAGGCCGAACTCGGCCGCCACGAAGAAGCCGTTGGCGAGGATCAACAGGAACGCCGCTCCGAGGAGCAGCAGGGGGATGGTCATGCCGCCGCCTCGATATGTCGGGAGGGGGCGGCGCAGGTACTACAGGACGATCCGTCCATCGCTGGAGGGAGTCACTCCTCGAATAGCAGGGGGCCTCTGATGTTCCGGGTGGAAAGTCAGCGGCGGAGGCGCAACGAAAACGCCTCCGCCAACAGATTAATCAAGACATGGGCCCGTACGGCAGGGTGGAAGGCCGAGAGTCAGCCGTGATGTTCGTCGTGCCGGCCGTCCTGCTGTCCTTCGGGGTCGCGAATGGAGCGGGCCTCGGCGAGGGCGCGCAGCGCACGGGCATCACGGATCGCGTGCTGCTTGGCGATGCCCGGCTGGATGCCGAGCGCGGCCAGGCTGGTCCCGTCACTGAGGTTCAGGAACACCCACGGGTCGCCCGGGCGCAGGTTGACCTGCACAATCTCCGCCCAGGCCAGCTTCCGGCGGCCGGCGATGTTCACGACGGTCACGCCGGACTCGTCGGCGACGACTTTCGGCCGTGAGAGCAGCACGAGCACCCCGAAGAGCAGGGCCCCGGTGAAGACGAAGCTGGTGCGCTCCCCCGGGCTGAGCTTCTCCAGCAGCATCGCGACCGTGGTGATGACCACAAAGATCGTGGCGCCGGCGGTCAGCAGGACGGCTCGGGTGCGGCCCGGCCGGAAGGTGACCGGAAGAGCGGGCAGCTCTGGTGCGTCGGACATGGCGGGCGTTCCTCAGAGGCGGCAGGCGTGGATGGCCGTGGTCAGGATGGCCCGCGCGCCGATGTCGTACAGGTCGTCCATGATCCGCTGGGCTTCCTTGGACGGGACCATGGCGCGCACGGCGACCCAGCCCTCGTTGTGCAGCGGCGAGACGGTCGGCGACTCCAGGCCCGGAGTGAGGGCGACGGCCTTCTCCAGCTGCTCGACGCGGCAGTCGTAGTCCATCATCACGTAGGTCCGCGCGACGAGGACGCCCTGGAGGCGGCGCAGGAACTGCTGCACCTTGGGCTCTGTTTCCTCGGTGGTCTCCGCGCCTGTGCGGCGGATGACGACGGCCTCGGACTTCATGATCGGATCGCCGAAGACCTCGAGGCCCGCGTTGCGCAGCGAGGTGCCGGTCTCGACGACGTCCGCGATGACCTCGGCGACACCGAGCTCGATGGCCGTCTCGACGGCGCCGTCCAGGTGCACGACGGACGCGTCGATGCCCTTGTCGTCGAGGTACTTGGCGACGATGCCCTCGTACGAGGTGGCGACGGTCATGCCGGCCAGGTCCTCGACGGACTTGGCCGTGCCGGGCTTGGTGGCGAAGCGGAAGGTGGAGCGGGCGAAGCCGAGCGGGAGGATCTCCTCCGCGTGGGCCGCGGAGTCGATCAGCAGGTCGCGGCCGGTGATGCCGATGTCGAGCTTGCCGGAGGAGACGTAGATCGCGATGTCGCGGGGGCGGAGGTAGAAGAACTCGACCTCGTTCTCCGGGTCGACGATCCTGAGCTCCTTGGCCTCCCTGCGCTGCTGGTAGCCGGCCTCATGGAGCATCTCCCCCGCGGGGCCTGACAGGGAACCCTTGTTGGGGACGGCGATGCGCAGCATGAGGTCGGCTTCCTTTGCGTGACGGGTTCTGGGTGGAACCAGGAGACTTACAGGTGGGCGTAGACGTCGTCCAGCGAGATTCCGCGGGCGACCATCATCACCTGGACGTGGTAGAGCAGCTGCGAGATCTCCTCGGCGGCGGCTTCCTTGCCCTCGTACTCGGCGGCCATCCAGACCTCGGCGGCCTCTTCGACGACCTTCTTGCCGATGGCATGGACCCCCTTGCCGACCAGCTCCGCGGTGCGGGAAGTGGCGGGGTCGCCGTTGGCTGCCTTGTGCTGGAGCTCGTCGAAGAGCTCCTCGAACGTCTTATTGGACATGGTGGCGCCCACCTTATTGCACTTAATAGTGTCTCTAACGCCACGGTTCAGATACTGAGCGGAGCGTGGCCGCCGTCGCCACGGCGGCCGTCACCGCTTCGTGGCCCTTGTCCTCGTTCGAGCCCTCGATGCCCGCGCGGTCCAGGGCCTGTTCCTCGGTGTCGCACGTCAGGACGCCGAAGCCGATGGGCACGCCGGTGTCGATCGAGACCTGGGTGAGGCCCTGGGTGACGCCCTGGCACACGTACTCGAAGTGGGGGGTGCCGCCGCGGATGACGACGCCGAGCGCGACGATCGCGTCGTATCCGCGGCCCGCGAGGACCTTCGCGACGACCGGCAGTTCGAAGCTGCCGGGGACCCTCAGGAGGGTCGGCTCGTCGATTCCCAGCTCGTGCAGGGCGCGCAGCGCGCCGTCGACGAGACCGTCCATCACCTTCTCGTGCCACTGTGCCGCGATGACGGCGACCCTGAGGTCGCTGCAGTTGCGTACGGACAGTTCGGGTGCACCCTTGCCGCTCACGTGTGTCTCTCCTCGTGCTTTGCCGTTACTGGTTGCCGCAGGCGGACACGGTCGTCGTGTCCAGCCAGGGCAGGTCGTGCCCCATCCGGTCCCGCTTGGTGCGCAGATACCGGAGGTTGTGCTCGCCCGCCTGTACGGGCATCGGCTCGCGGTGGGTGACCTTGAGGCCGTGGCGGACGAGCGCGTCGGTCTTCTCGGGGTTGTTGGTCATCAGGCGCAGGCTGCGCACACCGAGGTCCTCCAGGATCTGCGCGCCTGCCGCGTAGTCCCGGGCGTCGGCGGGCAGGCCCAGCTCCAGGTTGGCGTCGAGGGTGTCGTGCCCCTGCTCCTGCAGTTCGTACGCGCGCAGCTTGGACAGGAGCCCGATGCCGCGTCCTTCGTGGCCGCGGAGGTAGACGACGATGCCGCGGCCCTCTGCCTGAATGCGCTCAAGGGACGCTTCGAGCTGGGGGCCGCAGTCGCAGCGCAGCGAGTGGAAGATGTCGCCGGTGAGGCATTCGGAGTGGACACGTACGAGGACGTCCTCGCCGTCGCCGATCTCGCCGTGGACCAGGGCGACGTGCTCGACGCCGTCCACGATGGAGCGGTAGCCGAAGGCCGTGAACTCGCCGAAGGCGGTGGGCAGTTGGGTCTCGGCCTCGCGGCGGACGGTGGGCTCGGCGGTGCGGCGGTAGGCGATCAGGTCCTCGATGGAGATGATCGTCAGGCCGTGCTTGCGGGCGAACGGGATCAGCTCGGGCAGCCGCAGCATCCGGCCGTCCTCGCCCGCGATCTCGACGATGGCGCCGGCCGGGCGCAGACCGGCGAGCCGGGCGAGGTCGACGGCGGCCTCGGTGTGGCCGTTGCGGACCAGGACGCCGCCGGGCTTGGCGCGCAGCGGGAAGATGTGGCCCGGGCGCACGAGGTCGCCCGCCTCGGCCTCGCCGCCGGCCAGCAGCCGGAGCGTGGTGGCGCGGTCGGCGGCGGAGATGCCGGTGGTCACGCCGTAGGCGGGGCCCGCGTCGACGGAGACCGTGAAGGCCGTGCGCATCGACTCGGTGTTGTTCTCGACCATCTGCGGGAGCTGGAGGCGGTCGAGCTCGTCGCCCTCCATGGGCGCGCAGATCAGACCGCGGCACTCGCTCATCATGAAGGCGATGATCTCGGGGGTCGCCTTCTCGGCGGCGATGACGAGGTCGCCCTCGTTCTCCCGGTCCTCGTCGTCGACGACCACGACCGGGCGGCCCGCCGCGATGTCCGCGATGGCCTGCTCGACCGGGTCGAGCGCGAAGTCCGAGGCGTCCTGATCGTGTCCCGTGCTGTACCAAACCGGCGCCGTTGTCATGCCGGGGCTCCTTCCAGGAGGGGCTGCCCGGCCTTGCGGGAGCGCAGCCACCAGTCGCGCATGCCCCACAGGACGAGCGCGCCGTAGATGATGTAGACGAAGCCGGAGAAGGCGAAGCCGTTGGCGAAGTTCAGCGGCACGCCCACCAGGTCGACGAGCAGCCAGGCGAACCAGAACTCGACCATGCCGCGCGCCTGGGCGTACATCGCGACGACCGTGCCGACGAAGATGTACGCGTCCGGCCAGGGGTCCCAGGACAGCGTCGGGTAGGCGGTGAACAGGCTGCCGACCGCGAGGGTGCCGACGGCCGCGGCACCGAGGAGGTACCCGCGCTCGCGCCAGGTGGCGAAGCGGACGGCGATGGAGCCGTCCTGAGCGCCGCCCTTGCCGCGGTTCCACTGCCACCAGCCCCACAGGGCGACGGCCATGACCACCACCTGCTTGCCGGCGCTGCCGGAGAGGTGGGCGGTGGCGAAGGCGGCGAGGAGGATGGCACCGGACAGGAACTGGACGGGCCAGGTCCAGATGGACCGCCGCCAGCCGAGGGCGAGGCCGGCAAGACCGATCACGTTGCCGATCATGTCGGCCCACTTGATGTGCTGGCCGAAGAGCGTGAACGCCTCCGAGTTGAGCCAGTTCACGGCGTCGCTCCCTGGGTGCCGGGCAGGGCCGCCGGCTGCTCTCCCCGCGAGCCGAGCAGCCGCTCGACGTACTTGGCGATCACGTCGACCTCGAGATTGACCGGGTCGCCGGGCTGCTTGAGGCCGAGCGTGGTCAGGTCGAGGGTGGTCGGGATGAGGCTGACGGTGAAGAAGTCGGGGCCCGCCTCGACGACGGTCAGGCTGATGCCGTCGACGGTGATGGAGCCCTTCTCGACGACGTAGCGCGTGAGGTCCGCGGGGAGGGAGATCTTCACGATCTCCCAGTTCTCGGACGGCTTGCGCTCGATGACCTCGCCCGTGCCGTCCACATGGCCCTGCACGATGTGCCCGCCGAGGCGCTCGCCCACGGCCATGGGGCGTTCGAGGTTGACGCGGGAGCCGACGGCGAGGACGCCGAGGCTGGAGCGGTTCAGGGTCTCCGCCATCACGTCGGCGGTGAACTCGTCGCCCTCGTGCTCGACGACCGTCAGACAGACGCCGTTGACGGCGATGGAGTCGCCATGGCGCGCACCTTCGGTGACTACGGGGCCACGGAGCCGGAAACGGGAGGCGTCGTCGAGGTTCTCGACGGCGGTGATCTCACCCAGCTCTTCGACGATTCCGGTGAACACTTCCCGGGTCCTCCTGCCATTTCGGGCACGGACTCCGGGGCCTGTCGATGACGACAGATATGAGCGAGCGAGGACACCGGGGACGACGCCGCGTAGGACGGGTCCCGAGGGACACGTCGAAACAGACGGCGGCGCGCACGAATGCCCGCCCGCCGCGCACTGCCTCCCATCCGGACTTTAACCGTCGGTCCAGGAATTTCACCTGGTCAACCGGCCGCTGGAAGCGACCGGGTCGCGGACTGTAACCGCCGGTTCGGACTTTCACCGACCCCGGAGTGCGCTGCTTCTGGTACAGACTCAGTGTGCCACGCCTGATCGACGCCCATGCGGGCGAATGTTGTGGGCTGCCTCACAGGGTGTGCCGATGGACTTCACGGGACACTCGTGACGGACCAACTACCTTTCAGACACAGCAGCTTACGATTGGTCCATACCTATTGACGCTTTGGTCTAGTCCTCTTTAGGGTCTGCGTTCACCGACGCCTCCACGGGCTCCGCGTTCGCCGGCCCGCCCCCAGAACGACCCGGCGGCGGTGACGGAGGCCCTTGCCCCGCCGCCGGGTCTCCGTTCCCGGACATCGGCCGCTGCCGTCCGTCGCCTCTTCGGAGACGGGCGCCATCCCTCCGGAACCGGAAGCGGGCGTCACTCCTCCAGAAGCGGCTTTCGCCTCTCCGGAGGCGGGCGTCACCTCTCCGGAGGTGCGAACAGTTCGTCCTGGGCCCCGTCCCGCGCCATCAGCAGCGCGCCGCGGAGCACGGCGCCGCCACCCAGGGTGCCGGCCCGCACCTCGGTGGGCAGCGGCGACATACGGCCGACCCGGTCCTGGACACGGGCGGCCAGCACCTCGCCGCCCGCACCGCCGATCTCGCCCGCGAGCACCAGGCATCCCGGGTCGAGGACGGCGACGACGGACGCGGCACCGAGGGCGACACGTTCGGCGAGCGCGTCGAGGAAGCCCGAGGCCAAGGGGTCCCCGGCGTCGGCCGCGACCCGCGCCACGGCCTCCCGAACCAGCGCCGCCGCATGGGGTTCATGGGGAGCGGCGGGCGCCACGATCCCGTGGCGCGCCGCCAGTTCGGAAATCGCGGCGGCGCCCGCGAGGGAGTGGAAGCCGCCCTCGCAGCCCGTCGCGGACGGCAGGCCGTTCGTCCCCGGCACCGGCAGGAAGCCGATCTCGCCCGTGCCTCCTGAGGCACCCCGGCGCAGGGAGCCGTCGAGGACGACGGCCGCGCCGATGCCGTGGCCGAGCCAGAGCAGGACGAAGGTGTCGCGGTCCTGCGCGGCCCCGTCGCGCTGCTCGGCCAGCGCGGCGAGGTTGGTCTCGTTCTCCACCAGGACGCGGGCCGGCAGTCGCTCCTGCAACGCCGCGGCGAGGCGGCGGTGCCATTCGGGCAGCCCCGAGGAGTCACGGAGTTCGCCGGTGGCGGGGTCGATCAGCCCGGGGGCTCCGACACCGATGGTGTGCAGCCGCTCGACGCCCGCCTCCTTGGCCGTACGTTCGACCAGGGTGACCGCCTGCTCGACGGCGGGCCCGGTGTCCGTACCGTCGCCGATCGGCACCGACGCCTCGGCCAGCACCGAGCCCAGCAGATCCGACACGAGGACGGACACGCCCTCGGTCCTTACGTCCAGTGCGGCCAGGTGCGCGCGGTCGGCGACGATCCCGTACAGCCGGGCGTTCGGGCCGCGTCGCTGTTCGCCCGACTCCCCCACGACGCCTATGAGTCCGGCCACGGCGAGGCGTTCCACCAGGTCGGCGACGGAGGGTCGGGACAGGCCGGTGAGCTGCTTCAACTGCCCTGCCGTCAAAGGGCCTTCCTGCTGGAGGAGGCGCAGGGCGAGCCGGTCGTTGATGGCCCGGGCGGTGCTCGGTGATGCGGGCATGCCGGGATCCTTCCAGATCGGGGGCGCCGGGGCGGCAGGCCCGATACCGCCTATCTATCAGGCAGGGTCCCTGATAGTTTACGGCGGCACAGTGGGGAGTGGGCGGGTAATGGACAAGGGGGGCCGGGTAAATGAGTGAAGTGGTCTACGACCAGCGCGAGGTGAAGCGCTCCCGGTACGCGGTGGCGGTGGTGTTCGCCGTGCACGGTGCCGTCACCGGTTCGTTCGCGACCCGCGTCCCGTGGATCCAGGACCACGCCTCCGTGAGCGCCGGCCAGCTCGGCCTGGCGCTCGCGTTCCCGGCGATCGGCGCGTCCGTCGCGATGCCGCTCGCGGGCAGCGTCAGCCACCGCTTCGGCGCCCGCGCGGCCCTGCGCGGCCTGATCGCCCTGTGGACGCTCGCGCTCATCCTCCCGGCACTCGCGCCGAATCTGCTGACCCTGTGCATGGCCCTCTTCGTCTACGGCGCGACGGCGGGCATGGCCGACGTGGCGATGAACGCCCTGGGTGTCGAGATCGAGACCCGGCTCGACAAGTCGATCATGTCCGGGCTGCACGGGATGTGGAGCGCGGGCGCACTGGTCGGCTCGGCGGCCGGCACCGTCGCCGCCCATCTGGGCTCGGACGCGCGCCTGCACCACGCGCTCGCAGCCGTGGCACTCACCCTGATCGGCGTGGCCGCCTGTCAGTGGGTGCTGGACCTGCGTCCCACCGAGGACGAGGAACCGCCCCCGCGTTTCGCGCTGCCTCCGAAGTCGGCACTGCTCATCGGCGCGATCGGCTTCTGCGCGGTGTTCGCGGAGGGGGCGAGCCTGGACTGGTCGGCGGTGTATCTGCGGGACGTCCTCGACAGCTCGGCCGGGGTCGCGGCCGCGTCCACCACGGGCTTCACGCTCACCATGGCGATCGCGCGGTTCGCCGGCGACTCGGTGGTGGACCGCTTCGGCCCGGTCCGCACGGTACGGGTGAGCGGTGCCCTCGCGACCCTCGGTGCGCTGCTCGTCGTGATGGCCCAGAACGCCGCGGTGGCCATGGCCGGCTTCGCCCTGCTGGGTCTCGGCATCGCCGTCGTCGTCCCGCTCTGCTTCGCGGCGGCGGGCCGCAGCGGCCCCAATCCGTCCCAGGCCATCGCGGGCGTCGCCACCATCACGTACACCTCGGGCCTGATCGCGCCGTCCGCGATCGGGGCCGTGGCGGACGCGACGAGCCTGGTGACGTCGTTCGTCCTCGTGACGGTGCTGACCCTCGGCCTCGCCTCGTTCGCGAACGTGCTGCGTGCCAGCGGCCGCACCACCGGCGGGAAGGCCAGCTCGGCGGACGCGCCGGTTCCGGATCGTCGGCCCTGAACCGGCCGCTCTCCCAGCTCCGCCCTACCATGGCGCTGATCTTCACTTGCGGATCTTGACGTCGGCCCATCGGCGTACAGATCTCGTCGTACAGAGAAAGCGGAACCCCACCATGGACCTCGGCGTGCGCTGGAAGCTGCACGGTGACGGGCGCACGCCCGCGCCGGGGGCGGTCGTCCGCCCCGACGAACGGCTCTCGTGGCCGCGTACGGCCGGGCTCGGCGCCCAGCACGTGGTGGCGATGTTCGGGGCGTCCTTCGTCGCGCCCGTCCTGATGGGCCTCGACCCGAACCTCGCGATCATGATGTCGGGCGTCGCGACGGTGATCTTCCTGCTCGCGACCCGCGGCCGGGTGCCCAGCTATCTGGGCTGCTCGCTGTCCTTCGTGGGCGTCGCGGCGGTGATCCGCGCGCAGGGCGGCACCAGCGCGACCGTGACCGGTGCCGTCTTCGTGGTCGGGGTCGCGCTGTTCCTCGTGGGTCTCGCGGTGCAGCGGTTCGGGGCGCGGATCATCCACGCCGCGATGCCGCCGATCGTCACGGGCGCGGTCGTCATGCTGATCGGCTTCAACCTGGCGCCGGTCACCGCCTCCACGTACTGGCCGCAGGACCAGTGGACGGCGCTGCTCGTGATGCTGTTCACCGCTCTGGCCGTGGTGTGCCTGCGCGGTTTCTGGTCGCGGATCGCGATCTTCCTCGGGCTGGTCTTCGGGTACGGGATCTCCTGGGTCTTCGACCGCGTCTTCGGGCGGATCCACTCGGTCGACGCGAGCGGCAAGCTCACCGATCACTGGCGGCTCGACCTCTCCGCCGTGGGCCGGGCCGACTGGATCGGGCTGCCGAACTTCCACGGCCCGTCCTTCGAGTGGTCCGCGATCCTCGTGGCGCTGCCGGTCGTCATCGCGCTGGTCGCCGAGAACGCGGGCCATGTGAAGGCGGTCGGCGAGATGACCGGCGACCCGCTGGACGACAAGCTGGGCACCGCGATCTCCGCGGACGGCGTCGGCTCGATGCTCTCCACCGCCGTGGGCGGCCCGCCCAACACGACGTACTCCGAGAACATCGGCGTCATGGCCGCGACCCGTGTCTACTCGACGGCCGCCTACTGGGCCGCCGCCGGCTTCGCGCTGCTCTTCGGCCTCTGCCCGAAGTTCGGCGCGGTCGTGGCCGCCATTCCGGGCGGTGTGCTCGGCGGGATCACGGTCATCCTGTACGGCATGATCGGCCTGCTGGGCGCGCAGATCTGGCTCAACGCGGGCGTGGACCTGCGCAATCCGCTGAACCTGGTGCCGGCCGCGGCGGGCATCATCATCGGCGTCGGCAACGTCACGCTGGAGTTCACCGACACCTTCTCGCTGAGCGGCATCGCGCTCGGCACGATCGTCGTCATCGTCGGCTACCACGCGCTGCGCGCGATGGCCCCCGCGCACCTCAAGTCGCAGGAACCGCTGCTCGACGAGGGCACGTCGTCGTACGGCTCCGACTCGGGATCCGCTTCCGGCTCCGATTCGGGATCCGGTTCGGCGGGCGGTCAGCGTGCCAAGTCGTAGGCGTAGTCGGGGGTGAACGTCCCCGGCGCGCCCTTGCAGCCGTCGGACTCGCCGGGCAGCTTCACCCACAGATAGGCGTCGATCCGTGCCTCTCCGGTGCTCATGGTCGGCGCCTGTCCGAGCTTGCGGCCCGCGGGATCGCACCACTCGCCGTCGGCCGGGGCGCCGTTGCCGTTGCGGCTGGTGTCGATGACGGCGCCCAGGCCCGCCGGGCCGCCGAGGGCGTCGAGGGTCCGGCGGACGTACGCGATCTCGTCGCCCGTCCGGTTGAAGTTGGAGACATTGCTGAAGATGCCGTCCGAGGAGGCGGCGGATGCGGCACCGGCCCGGCGCAGCAGCCCGGCCTGCTTCTCCGGGGTGTTCCAGTCGGAGTGACCCGCGTCGAAGTAGACCCGCGCCTTCGGGTTCGCCGCCTTGAGGACGCGTCCCGCACGGGCCAGCGAGGCGAAACGGGCGGCCCGGTCGCCTTCGGACAGGCAGTCGGACTGGGCGATCGCGTCCGGCTCCAGGACCACGATGACCTCCTCGGAACCGAGGCCCGCCGCGAACTTGTCGATCCACCCGTCGTACGCCCCGAGGTCAGGCGCACCGCCCTGCGAGGCGCCTCCGCAGTCGCGGTTCGATATCGCGTACGGGACGACGACCGGGACCCTGTCCTTCGCCGAGCCGGCCGAGGTGACCGCCCTGACGCGGGCGGTGATGTTCGACGGCGTGTAGTCCGCGAACCAGACGGCGGCCGGCCGGTCGGCTATCCGGGACTCGATGAGCGGGCGGCGCGGGTCGTCGCGGTGGTCGCGGACCCAGTCGAGGACCTGGGACTCGGGATGGCGGTACAGCTGCACGGACACGGGCTCCGTCCTCGGCTTCGTCGACGCGCTCTTCGACGGCTTCGGGCTCGGCGTGGCCTTGGACGGAGAGAGCGACGGGGACGGCGAGGCGGACGTCTTCGAGGGCGACGGTGTGGGCACACCGGGCAGCGGTTGCAGGAGTGGTGAGCTGGTGACGTCGGGGCGTGCCTCGTCGCTGCCCCGGCCGTCGTCGAGCGCGGACATCATCCCCGTCACCGTGCCGACCACGACGACCGCGGACGCCACGGCGACCATGGCGCCGCGCCGGGCGGCGCGCCTGCGCTCGGCCCTGCGTGCGGCCAGGCGATGGGCACGTTGCCCTGACACGTGGTGCTCCCCCCTCCGTCGGGTCCCGCGTGTTCCCCCGTTCTGGGGAAGCGCTCGGCCCGGCGGCCCTCGGCACAGCGTAGGCCTGGGACCCTGCCCCCATGGTGCCGTTGGAACAGTTCACAGCTCGCGTGCACAGCGTCGACGCGGTGGTGCACCGGATGCGTGCGCTCGGTGCGGCCTGGCCCGAGCGGGACGGTGTCGCGGTCTTCAACCGTGTCTACCTCGCCGTCACCGAGGAGGTCGACCGGCGCCTGGAGACAGGGCACTTCACCGATGCCCGCGCGGCGATCACGCTGGACGTGCGGTTCGCGGAGCGCTATCTCGACGCCGTCGAGGCGGTGGCGGACGAGCGTCGTCCGCCCGCCTGCTGGCGGCCGCTCCTCCAGCTCCGACGTCATCCCGGAGTACGTCCACTGCAGTTCGCACTTGCGGGCATCAATGCGCACATCGGGCACGATCTGGCGCTCGCGGTGGTGGACGCCTGTCGTACGCTCGGCTGCGAACCGGCCGAACTGGAGGACGAGTTCGACCGCGTGGGTGACGTCCTCGTCTCGCTGGAGGAGCGCATCCGCGAAGATCTGATGCCGGGCCCCGACCTCCTCCAGATCGCCGACCCGCTGACCCATCTGCTCGGCGCGTGGAGCCTGGACCGGGCGCGGGACGCGGCGTGGTCCGCCGCGCGGGCGGTGTGGGCGCTGCGGGAACTCCCCGACTTGGCCGGGGAGTTCGTCGAGCGGCTCGACACGGGGGTTGGCCTGGTCGGCCGGTGTCTGCTTACTCCGTTGGGAACGCGGTGATCTATCTGCGGGACGGTGGGGGCTGGTCGCGCAGTTCCCCGCGCCCCTGAAGGGGCGGGGCAGGGCCCGAATCGTCCTGTCGTCAGTCCTCGGGGAGCTCTACCGGAGCGATCTCGTCGTATACGTCGCCCGGGCCCGGGTTGGCCGGGTCCGTTCCGCCGCCGAAGTGGTGCATGACGCCCCATACGGCGTTGAGGGCGGTCTGTACGGCGCCCTCGGCCCAGCCGGCCGTCCAGGAGATGTCGTCGCCCGCGAGGAAGATGCCCCGCTTGTCCTCGGGCAGCCGGTCTTGCATGAAGTGCGTGAACAGGCGCCGCTGGTAGCGGTAGTGGCCGGGCAGGTTGGCCTTGAACGCGCCCATGAAGTAGGGCTCGTTCTCCCAGGACACGGTCACCGGGTTGCCGATGATGTGCTTCCTGATGTCGACCTTCGGATAGATCTCGCCGAGCGACTTCAGCATGACCTCCATCCGCTCGTTCGCGGACAGCGGCAGCCACTTCAGGCTGTCGTCGCACCAGGTGTAGGAGAGGCAGATGACGGCGGGCTTGTCCGGCCCGTCGTCGAGGAGGTAGGTGCCGCGCGTCATCCGGTCGGTGAGCGTCATCGACATGACGTCACGGCCCGTCGGATTTCCCCTGTCGTCGACGGCCTTGTCCAGCCAGAACGGCCGGTCGACCGGCACGAAGAGCTTGCTCGACTCCATGTAGTGGGTGCGCTCGATGGCCGTCCAGTGGTCGATCGGGAAGAGCGCGTCGTCGCAGGCGACCTTGGACAGCAGCATCCAGGACTGGGCTGTGAAGATCGCCGCCCGGTACGTACGGATGTCGCCGGAGGCGTCGGTGACCGTGATCCCGTTGCCGGCCGTGCGGTTCAGGCGGGTCACGGCGGGCCGCGGCGTCCCCTCGTGGAGGTCGGCGAGCGACGTCCCGTACGCCCAGTGCACGATCTTCTGCGGCTCGCGCTCCCACAGGCGCAGCGGGAGTTGCTGGCTGCCGCCGACGATGCCGCGGTGGTGGTCGTCGGCCTCGGTGTAGACGACGCGCAGGATCTCCAGGATGGAGTTCGGGAAGTCGGTGTCCCAGCCGCCGGTTCCGAAGCCGACCTGGCCGAAGATCTCGCGGTGCCGGAAGGACTTGAAGGCCTCCGACTCGCAGAGGAAGCCGTAGAAGGTCTGGTCGTCGAGCTTCTCGACGAGCTTCGCCCAGATCTCGCGGATGCGCGGCACGTCGCGCTCGCGCATGGCCTGGTTCATGTCGGAGAAGTCGGCGCCCTCTTCGAGGCAGGCGTTCCACGCGTTCATCACGTCGCGGTAGACCTGCGGCAGGTCGTCGACGGTGGTCGCGTAGTGCGACTCGCCCTTGAGGTCGACCACGGTCGAAGGGGTCGCCTCGGCAAGGGGGTTGGGGAACGGCTCGGTCCGCAGCCCCACCAGGTCGATGTAGTGCTGGAGCGCCGTGGAGGACGGCGGGAAGCGCATCGCGCCCATCTCGGCGGTGAGGGAGGGGTCGCACCCGTCGAAGCCCACCGTCCGCAGCCGCCCGCCGATCTTGTCGGCCTCGTACACGACGGGCTTGAGGCCCATCTTCATCAGCTCGTACGCGGCCACGATGCCGGACAGACCGCCGCCGATGACGGCGACCTCGGTGCCGAGCTCGGTCGCCGGTATCTGGCCCAGGCCCGCGGGATGCGCGAGGAAGTCGTCGTACGCGTACGGGAAGTCCGGGCCGAACATGGTGATCGGCGGCTGCGCGTCGGTGTGCGGGACGGCGGGGGGCACCGTGGACGTCATGGGGTACGGACTCCTTGCGGGAAAGCTGGGGTGAGGCGGGTGGGGCTGGGGGTGTCAGGCGTCCGGGGGTGTCAGACGAGGGACCCGTAGAGGCCGGGGCGGCGGTCCTTCAGATACGGGTTGGCCTCGCGCGAGGCGGCGAGGAGAGCGGGGTCCGCATCACCGAGGACGAGTTCCTCGCCGCGGCCGGCGCGGGCCCGGGCGCCCCCGTCCGGGCCGGCCAGAGTGGAGAGCCCGACGAACTCGAACTCCCCTTCCACGCCGACCCTGTTGACGTACGCGACGTACATCTGGTTCTCGAAGGCGCGCACCGGTACGACGGACTCGGCGACGAACTGGAACGGGTGCATCTGGGCCGTGGGCACCACGAGGAAGTCGGTGCCGGCGAGGGCGTGCGCACGGACGTTCTCCGGGAACTCCACGTCGTAGCAGATCATCAGGCCGACGCGGAGGCCGTCCAGCTCGGCCTGGACGACCGGCTCGTCCCCGGGGGTGAACCACTCCTGCTCGAAGCAGCCGAAGAGGTGCGTCTTGCGGTAGTTGGCGAGACGCGTGCCGTCGGCGGAGATCAGCTGGGCCGAGTTGAAGACCAGCTCAGCGGCGCGCTCCGGGTAGCCGTAGGCGATGGCCACGCCGTGCCGGGAGGCGATCTCGGCGATCTCGTCCGCGGAGTCGCCGTCGGCGGGCTCGGCGAGCCTGCGCACGTCAGCACCGATCGCGTAGCCGGTCAGGAACATCTCCGGGGCGGCGAGGAGCCCTGCGCCCGCGGCGGCTGCACGGCCCGCGGCCTCGTCGAGGACCTTGAGGTTCTCGACGACCGAGCCGGGACGGCCGGAGCTCTGGAGCAGGGCGGTGCGCATGCGTGATCCTCACCGGAATCGGAAGGGGTTCGGGGGCCAGATAGACGGTACGGGCGGCAGGCTCGGGCGGACAAGGAGGAGCCGTTGCGCGCCGGTGAACGAATCGTTGCGTCCGTCGGCGGTACGGCGGCGATTCGTTGCGCCCCCTGGCATGCGCGCCCCTGGCACGAGGGCCCGTACTCCCAGGGGCGCAGGTCAGGGGTGTACTCCCCCGCCGGGTGGCGGAGGCGCGGTGCAGCCTGCGGCGCGATGTGGCGCGGCGCCTGCGCCGGGACAGTGAGTGCTGTCCGCACCAGTCACCGAACCACCGGACGAACCACCGAAAGGGCCGACATGAATCGCCGTACGAAGACCGCCGTACTCGGTGCCGCTCTGCTCGTGACCGCCGGGGCCACCGGGGCCGCCGCGTCCGCCTCCGCATCCAACACGTCGTCGACCGCCGCCGCCGGAGAGACCTCGACGCCCTCCACCGCCTCCCCCGCCTCAGCGCACTCCGTCGCCTCCGCGGCCGGTGAGCGGCGGCGCGAGGCCGCCGCGCTCACCGGCAGGGCGAAGCTGTACCGGTCGGCCGGGGACGACATCACGTTCTCCTTCGACGCGCATCTGGCGGCGAAGGACACGGACGATCCGCTGAAGGCAACCGGCACCTTCGAGTGGAGCCACTACGCCGGCGGCGACGGTGCCTGGGCGAAGGCCGAGGTCGACTGCCTCCTCACCGGCGGCAAGGTGGCCGTCGTCTCCGGCGTCGTCACCGACTCGGATCTGCCGGGCGCCAAGGGCAAGCGGGTCGGCATCACCGTCCACGACACCGGACGGCAGGACCGGCTCGGATACAGCTGGGCCTCCACCGGCAACCCCGTCGAGACGAAGGACCTGCCCAAGTGCGTCGGCTCCGCGCCCTTCGAGAAGGTCAAGAAGGGCACGGGCGACTTCACGGTCGTGCCCTGGAACCCGAGGTTCTAGCCGCGCGGGCCGCCCTCTTCCCTGCCGGCCCCTTCCCGGCGGCCGCCAGCAGCGCGGCCGCCACGAGGTAGGGCACCGCGAACAGGGCGAAGGCGGCGCCGTGCGTCGTCGCCGACCCGACCACCCCGTATGCCCCGTACACGGCGATGGTGGTCAGGTCGGTGCCCACTCCGGCCACCGAGGTCAGGGTGGCCCGGCCGGTTCCGCCGATCCGGTCCTGGAGCCGGGCGTCGGCCAGCACGCTCGCCAGCTGGAACCCGCAGAAGGAGAGCGCCACCAGCCCGATGCCGGCTGGTGTCCGTACCCACGCGCCCGCGGCCAGTGCCACGGCCGAGACCGCGAGCAGCCCGGCGAACCCGCCCGTGCCCAGCCGGCAGCCGACGCCGGCGAGCAGCCCGCCGACCGTCGCCCCCGCCCAGATCAGCAACAGCCAGTGCGGGACGGCGCTTTCCGCGACGCCCGTGTCGCGGACGAGCAGCGGTGTGTACTCGTCGAGGGAGCCCCACACGGCGGTCACGGCCGGGACGAGCAGCAGGGCACCACGGACGGACCGGTCGCCACGGGCCTCGGCGAGCCCGGCCCGCAGCGTCCGGGTCCAGCCGTCGCCGGGGCCGTCGCCCAGTCCCGCACCAGGTCCGTCGCCCGGTCCCTCGCAGGAGTCGTCGCCCGCTCGATCGCGGCGGGCGTCGCCGTCCTTCGCCGCTTCGGCCGGTTCCCGGTGCTCCGGAAACCGTGCCGCGGTGGCCGCAGCGAGCAGACAGGCCAGCACACTGGCGAACCCGACGGCCGGGTAGCCGCCGAACGCGAACACCGGCGCGGTCAGCGGCATCGCCGCCATCACGGCCACGAGCCCGGCCGCGCGGGCCCGGCCCATGACGGCCCCGTACCGGGCCGCCGCGCCGAGACGGTCCAGCTCCTCGTAGACCAGCGCCTCCAGCGCGCCGGAGCCGAGCGCTCCCTTGGCGCCCCAGAGGACGAAGCCGAGGGCGAACGCCCAGTACGACGGGGCGAGCACCCACAGGGCGAATCCGGCGGCCGTGAGCAGCGGTCCGAACCACAGAAGCAGGCGCCGCGAGACGGCGTCGGCCCAGGCGCCGGACGGGATCTCCAGCAGGACGCCGGTCAGCGACCACAGGCAGAACAGCGAGGAGATCTGCCAGACCGTGAGCCCCGTGTCGCTGAACAGCAGGGCGTACACCGGGTAGAGCAGGACGAAGTCGTCGAGGAACGCGTAGCCGTACAGCGTGGTCGTCAGCCGCCGGACGGCGGGGCCGGAGCCAGGGCCGGTGCCGGGCACACGCGCAGGTGAGAGTGTCATGAGGCCTTCCCGCAGGGACCGCAGGGACAGTTCGGACGCCGGAGATACGGCGTCCGAGGCGGTCCTCGGGCCCCTCGGGAGGCACGGCTGGTGGATCAATGTCGCCAGGTCATGACAGCAATGCTAGGCGCTCCGCTGAGGGTGCGGTGATTAATTCTGCGGGCCCGGTGAGGGCTGGTCGTGCAGTTCCCCGCGCCCCTGCAGTTCCCCGCGCCCCTAAAGGAGCGCGGTGCTGCACCCCCAAAGCCGCTCAGCCGGAACCGGCTGCCCGGCCCAGCGAGAATGTCGTGATCACCGCCGCGTGGTCCGACGGCCAGTCGTTGTCCTCGACGTCGGGCCAGGGGCGCGGAGTGCCGGTGACGAGGGTGCGGGAGTCGAGGACCCGGAGCCCGGCGCCCGCGCAGAGCACGTAGTCGATCCGGTCCTGCGGCTCCGGGCGTCCGCTGCCGTCCTCGTGCTCGGAGTGGACCGGCGACCAGGTGTGGCCGGGGCTCCGGACGGGGTCGGGGTGCGCCTCCCGGTAGGAGTCGCGCAGGCCGGCCTCCTCCGCGGCCCTGGTCACGGGCCACTCGGCGTCCTCGCGGTCCAGGTGGGAGGGGGCGTTGAAGTCGCCGACCAGGAGGACCGGAGTGGTGTCGCGGGCCGTCAGGTCCGGGGCCATCGCGGCCAGGATCTCCCGTACCTGCCCCAGCCGTCCCGACTCGTGGGCCGCCAGTTCGGGCCCGGCGAGCCCGTCGAAGGACGCCTCGTACGGGCCGTACGGCGTGTAGTCGAGGTGGGCGCTCCACAGCACGACGTCCTGGTCCGCGCCGAGCGTGACGCGTACTCCGGTCGCCCCGTAGAAGCCGGGGTCTGCGGCGCCCAGCCTGTCCGTGATCGGATACCGGCTGATGACACCGAGGTTCTCGCCCGCCTGGTGGTACGCCCAGCCCAGCGCTTCGGCGAGTTCCCGGGCAGCGGTGCTGTACGTCTCCTGCAGGCCGACCACATCGGCTCCGGACTCCAAGATGATCTTGAGCTGCTTCTCACGGTGATGGCGGACCTTCGTGCCGCCGTACCAGAGGTTCCAGCTCATCACGCGAAGTTCACGCAGGTCAGAGAGCTCGGGCAGGTCAGAATGGTCAGACGGTTCAGGGGCCTCACGGGTGGTGATCATGTCGCGCAGTCCGGCCGGGGTCACGTCCTCCAGACTCTCCCGGACCGTGCGGCCCGGCGCGGCGGCGATCGGCGCGAGCGACGGGACCGCGAGCACCGTGCAGCCCGCCGCCTCCGCCGAGGAGACACCGGTCCGGGTGTCCTCGACCGCCACGCAGGACGCGGGTTGGACGCCGAGGGCGTGGCAGGCGGCGAGATACGGGTCGGGGGCGGGCTTGGTGCGCGGGGTGTCGTCGGCGGTGACGGTGACCGCGAAGCGGCCGGTGCCCAGGGCCTCGACGACGAGGTCCGCGATGGCACGCGGTGACGCGGTCACCAGAGCGGTGGGCACGCCGTCCGCGGCCAGTGCGTCGAGCAGCCGGAGCGCGCCGGGCCTGGCCACGACACCGGAGCGCACCCGGACGGCGAACTCCCGGTGCAGGTCCGCGGCGACCTCGGCGAACGGGGCGCCCGTCGTCCGGCTCAGCATCTCGGCGGTGTGCTCGACGGGCCGCCCGAGCACGTCGTCCTCGTCGGCCTCCGTGAGCGACCTGCCGAGCCCCGCCGCGACGTGCTCGACCGCGTCCCACCACAGCCGCTCGGTGTCCACGAGGGTCCCGTCCATGTCGAACA
This sequence comes from Streptomyces sp. NBC_00258, assembly GCF_036182465.1. Taxonomy (NCBI): domain Bacteria; kingdom Bacillati; phylum Actinomycetota; class Actinomycetes; order Kitasatosporales; family Streptomycetaceae; genus Streptomyces; species Streptomyces sp. NBC_00258. Next base: position 9,677,400 of record NZ_CP108081.1, on the reverse strand, counting down.
GGACGGCCTGGAGCGGCTGTTGGGGAAGTCGAGGGGGGTGGGAGTCGGGGGTGGTGTGGGGGGTCACGCGGCTCTCTCTCACAGACGGTCGGCGACCAGGACGGGACGCTCCGGCAGGCTCACGGTCACGGCGGCACCCGCGCCCAGCGCGGCGGCCTCGTGGGTCGGCAGATCGGCCTTCACCTCGGTGCCGTCGGCGAGCCGGACGGTGACGCGGGTGGCGGCGCCGAGGAAGGCGGAGGCGACGACCCGGGCGTCCGAGGTGTCCTCGGCCGTCACCCGCACCGCCTCCGGCCGTACGAGCACGTCGACCTCGGGCGAGGCGGGCGCTTCGCCGTCGACCGGCAGCCGTTGCCCGAGCACCTCGACCGTTCCGTCCGTCACCCGCCCCGGTATGCGGCTCATCGTGCCGACGAACTCGGCGACGAACGCGGTCGCGGGCCGCCCGTACAACTCGGCCGGAGCCGCGCACTGTTCGAGCCGTCCGGCGCGCATCACGGCGACCCGGTCCGCCATCGACAGGGCCTCTTCCTGATCGTGCGTCACGAACAGGGTGGTGATGCCGAGTTCCTGCTGGAGCCGGCGGATCTCCTCGCGCAGCGTGAGCCGCACCTTGGCGTCGAGCGCCGACAGCGGTTCGTCGAGGAGCAGGACGCGGGGCCGCAGCGCGAGCGCGCGGGCAAGGGCCACGCGCTGCTGCTGACCGCCGGAGAGCTGATGCGGGAAGCTCGCACCCTTGTCGCCGAGCCCGACGAGTTCGAGCAACTCAGCCGCCCGCGCCTGCCGTTCGGTGGTCCGCACCTTGCGCATCCGCAGTCCGAAGGCGACGTTGTCGAGCGCGCTGAGGTGCGGGAAGAGGCTGTACGACTGGAACACCATTCCGGCGTCGCGCCGGTGGGCCGGGACGCGCGTGACGTCCTCGCCGTCGACCAACACCTCACCGGAGTCGGGGTGTTCGAACCCGGCGAGCATCCGCAACGCCGTGGTCTTGCCGCAGCCGGACGGACCGAGCAGGGCGAGGAGTTCACCGGGCCGTGCGGTCAGGTCGAGCCCGTCGAGGGCGACGGTCCGGCCGAACTCCCGGCGCAGGCCCCGGAACTCGACGGTGGCGGCCGTCGTGGCCGTCTTCTCAAGCGTGGTTGCGGTCATGGTTCATCCCCGGGGAGCGGTACGGGAGCGCCCACCGAATCCGGCGAGCGCGAGAAGGAGTGCCCACGTGACGAGCAGGCTGAGCACGGACACGGCGACGGACAACTGGGCCTGCGAACCGCTGACGTTGACGATCCACACGGCGAACGGCCGGAAGCCGAGCAGCTGGGCGACGGTGAACTCACCGAGCACCAGGGCCAGGGTCAGGAACGACGCGTTGAGCAGAGCCCCGCGCAGGTTCGGCAGCACGGCCCGTACGAGCGCCTGGGGCCAGCCCGCGCCACAGCTGCGGGCCGCCTCGACGAGGGTGCGTACGTCCATCGCGCGCAGCCCGGCGTCCAGGGCCCGGTACACGAACGGCAGCGCCATCACGACGTACGCGAGGACGAGGACGAACGGGAAGTCGGGGTTCTGGATCGACACGAACGTCTGGAACAGCGGGGTGCGGGAGAGGTGTTCGGGCCCCCACTTCAGGACCGTGCCAATCCCGGCGACGAACGCGATCGGCGGGACGACGAGCGGCAGTGAGCAGACGATCTCGACGACGGGCCGCAGCTTCGGGGCGCCGAGACGCAGCGCGACCATCGCGGGCACCATCAGCAGCAGCACGATCGCGATGGTGGCGGCGGCCAGTTCCAGCGAGAGCAGCAGGCTGGAGACGAACCCGTCGGTGCCGAAGATCTGCGTGTACGCGTCGAAGGTGACGCCCTCCCCCGGCACGTCGACCGTGAAGACGACGGACGCGGCGAGCGGCACCAGGAAGTAGAGCGCGGCGCCGGCGAGGACGACCCCGCGCCAGGGACGTACGGACCGGTTCAGTTGTCGAGCCATCGCGCGCTCCGTCGTTGCAGGGGCAGGTACACGGCCATCACCAGGCCCGCGACGAGGACCATGTCGAGGCTGAAGGCGAGCGCCACGTTCTCCTGGCCGACCAGGACGTTGCCGGAGATGGCGTCGGCGATCTGCAGGGTGACCAGCGGGACCGAACTGCCCACCATGGCCGCGGCGGTGGCGTACGCGGCGAAGGCGCTGCCGAAGAGCAGCACGAACCCGCCGAGGAGTGAGGGCGCGAGGACGGGCAGGGCGATGTGCCGCCAGTACTGGACGGCGGTGGCGCCGTTGTTCCGCGCGGCCTCGCGCCACTGGACGCGCAGTCCGTCGAGGGCGGGTGTGATGGTGAGGACCATCAGCGGGATCAGGAAGTAGAGATAGACGATCACCAGACCCGAGAAGCTGTAGAGGTCCCAGCCCTTGTCGGCGAGGCCCAGATGCCGGGTCAGGACACCGGAGTTGCCGAGCGTGGCGACGAACGCGAAGGCCAGCGGGACGCCGCCGAAGTTGGCGAGCACGCCGGACGCGGTGAGCACGGCCTCGCGCAGCGCACGGAAGCGGGAGGTCACCACGGCCTGGGCGACCAGCAGGCCGAACACCGTCGAGATGACCGCCGAGACGGCGGACAGCTTGACGCTGCCGAGCAGGGCGGTGAGGTACGCGCCCTTCAGCGAGGCGGTCAGGTTCGCCGTGGTGTACGAAGTCGCCCCGGTGGCCGGGTCCTTGACGGTGAACGCGCCGTTCAGCATGGCCAGCGCGGGAATCCCGAAGGCGAGCGCCACGAAGGCGAGCAGCGGGACGACGGCCAGCCAGCCGGGCGCGTGGCGCCGCCGCTTCGGTGAAGCGACGGGCGCCACGTCCACACGGGTGAGGGTCGCGGTCATCCGGAGACGGCCTTGCCCCAGCCCTGGCCGAGCACGGTCTTGGCCTTGCTCTGCTGGGCCTCGGTCGGGAATGAGGGCGTCCCGGAGACCTCGGGGAGCTTGGCGGCCGCGGTCTTGTCGAGCGTGCCGGCCTTCTCCATGGCGGTCATCAGGGCCGGGCGGGCGTATCCCTTGAGCCAGAGGTTCTGGCCCTCGGCGCTGTAGAGGTACTCCTGCCACAGGCGGGCGGCCGCCGGGTGCGGGGCGTCCTTGTTGATGGCCTGCGAGTAGTACTGGGAGAACTTGCCGTCGGACGGGACCGCGACCTTCCAGTCGAGACCCTTGCTCTTGAACTCGTCGGCGTACCCGGCGTTGAGGTAGTCCCAGTCGATGCTGATCGGCGTCTCGCCCTTCTCGACCGTGGCGGGAGTCGACTCGACGGGCGTGTAGTTGCCGTTCTTCTTCAGCTTGGCGAAGAAGTCGAGGCCGGGCTGGATGTCGTCGAAGGAGCCGCCGCTCGCGAGGGAGGCCGCCCAGACACCGCCGAACGCCGAACCGGACTTGGTGGGGTTGCCGTTGAGCGCCACCTGCCCCTTGTACTGCGGCTTCAGCAGGTCCGCGAAGGTGGTCGGGCAGGTCTTCACGCGCTTGGCGTCGCAGCCGATGGAGATGTAGCCGCCGTAGTCGTTGAACCAGCGGCCCTGCGCGTCCTTCTGCCCCTCGGGGATGTCGGCGAAGCCCGCGACCTTGTAGGGCGCGAGGAGTCCCTGCTGGGCGGCGCTGAGCGCGAACGAACTGCCCAGGTCCAGGACGTCGGGCGCCCGGCCCTGTCCCTTCCTCGACGTCACGGCGTTGATCTCGTCCTGGCTGGTGCCGTCGGGGTTCTCGACCTCGATCTTGATGCCGTACTTCTTCTTGAAGCCGTCGATGAGGGCGCCGTAGTTGGCCCAGTCGCGGGGCAGTGCGATCGCCTGCAGCGTGCCCTCCTTCTTGGCCGCCTTCACCAGTGCGTCCATGCCGCCGAAGGCCTCGGCGGAGGTCGCGGTGGCGGCGCTCCTGCCGTCGGTGGTGGTGGACGCGTCGTCGGGGGCCGCGCCGCAGGCACTCAGGGCGAGTGCGGCGGCGCCGACGAAGACGGCTGTTCTGGGCAGGGACACGGTCACGTTCTTCTCCAGGGGGCGCGCAGGGGTGACACGAGACGCAGAGCTGGTCAGCAGAACTTGTCTGAACAAGTTGGCCCAAGTAGGCCCGGCATTGATGACCTGTTCGTAAACATTGTCGAAACCGTGACCCTTGATTTCCCTGCCACTCGCCGGACGCACCTGTCACCGGCGATCCTCGTCTAGGCTGATCAAGGGGTACTCATCTGCGCACAGAGGGGGAGCATGGCGACGCGACACGAGGAGATCGCCGAGGAACTCAGGCGGGCGATCGACCTCGAGGAGTACACCGTGGGCAGTCGACTGCCCGCCGAGACCGACCTTGCGGCCCGCTACGGCGTCTCCCGCGGAACGGTCCGCCAGGCCGTCGCCGCCCTGACCGCCGAGGGCCTCATCGGTTCCCGGCAGGGCGCGCGCCGCGTGGTCCTCGCGAGCCGCCGCAGCCAGTCCTTCGAGGAACTGCGCAGCTTCGCCCAGTGGGCCCGCGCGATGGGCCGCGAGGCGACGGGCCACGTGGTGTCGTCGCAGTACCGCCCGGCCACCCCCGAGGACTCCGTCCGCCTCCAACTGTCCACGGGCACCCCGGTGTTGCACGTCCTGCGCGTACGCGGCCTGGACGGCGACCCGGTCCTCCTGGAGCGCACGGTCTACGCGGCCTGGATCTCCCCCGCCGTCGAGGCCGTCGAACCGGACTGCCCCTCGGTCACCCAGCGCCTCTACGAGGACACCGGCCTCGTCTTCGCCTACGGCGAGCACGTCATCGACGCGGTGGCGGCCGGCGCCCAGGACGCCGAACTCCTCGACGTCCGCCGCACCAGCCCTCTCCTGCGCGTCCGCCGCGTGACAACGACCCGCGAGGGCCGCCCGGTCGAATGGTCCGACGACCGCTACCGCCCGGACGCCATCACCTTCAGCGTCCACAACTCCATAGCCAACAACGCCCTGGCCCGCCAATCAGGCCAGTCCGACTTCTGAGACCAGCCCCTTCAGGGGCGCGAGGAACTGCGCGCCCAGCCCCCACCCACCCGCACGCGACCACGGACCGGGGGGCGCCCCCTCAGGGGCGCGAGGAACTGCGCAATCTTTCAGGGGCGCGGGGAACTGCGCGACCAGCCACGACGAACCCGCGGCCGCCACCCACCCCGGACAACCACCTACGTGGGCGACCCCGAAGAAAACCGCCGCAGCAAAGGCGACAGCACCAACACGGACTTCGTCCGCTCCACGAACGGCTCCCCGGCAATCCGCTCAAGCACCCGCTCGAAATGCCGCATGTCGGAGGCGAAGACCTGCACCATCGCATCCGCCTCCCCCGTCACGGTGGACGCGGCAACAACCTCCTGATACCGCTCGAGCCCCCGCTGAATCGTCTCCGGCGAGGTGTTCCGCCGGCAGTAGATCTCGACGAACCCTTCCGTCTCCCACCCGAGCGCGGCCGGGTCGACCCGAACGGTGAACCCGGTGATCGCCCCGGTGGCCCGCAACCGGTCCACCCGCCGTTTCACCGCGGGCGCGGACAGCCCCACCTCCTGCCCGATGTCGGCGTAGGAGCGGCGGGCGTCCTCGGCGAGGGCGTGCACGATGCGTTCGTCGAGATCGTTCAGCACTGCGGGTGGATCACTTCTCTGGAGTGGCGAGACGGGAGCGGCGATAGCCGTAACTGAAGTAGAACACGAGCCCGACGGCCATCCAGACCCCGAAGACGACCCAGGTCACGGTGTCGAGGCTGCCCATCATCCACACACAGAAGGCGAAGCCGAGCGCGGGCATCACCGGCGACAGCGGCACCCGGAACGTACGGGGCATCTCGGGCCTCGTACGCCGCAGCACCACAACGGCCACATTGACCAGCGCGAAGGCGAAGAGCGTGCCGATGCTGGTGGCGTCGGCGAGTTGCCCGAGCGGAATCGCGGCGGCGAGGACACCGCAGAACAGGGACACGATGACCGTGTTGACGCGGGGCGTACCGGTCTTCGCGTGGACGCGCGAGAAGACCTTGGGCACGAGCCCGTCGCGGGACATGGCGAAGAGGATGCGGGTCTGCCCGTAGAGCACGGTCAGCACGACACTCGCGATGGCGATGACCGCGCCGGCCGCGAGCAGCGTGCCCCAGAAGGCGTCCCCGGTGACGTCCTTCATGATCCCGGCGAGCGCGGCCTCCGAGTCGGTGAAGCCCTGCCAGGGCTTCGCGCCGACGGCGACGGCCGCGACGAGCACGTACAGCGCGGTCACGATGATCAGCGAGAGCATGATGGCGCGCGGCAGGTCGCGCTGAGCGTTCTTGGCCTCCTCGCCCGCCGTGGAGGCCGCGTCGAAGCCGATGTAGGAGAAGAAGAGGGTCGCTCCGGCGGCACTGACGCCCGCCATGCCGAGCGGCATGAAGTTCTCGTAGTTGCCGGAGCGGAAGCCCTGGATGCCGATCGCGCAGAACAGCAGCAGCGCGGCGATCTTCACGACGACCATGACGGTGTTGGCGCGTGCGGACTCACGGGCGCCGCCGAGCAGGAACGCCATGGCGAGCAGTACGACGATGAGCGCGGGCAGGTTGAAGACGCCGCCGTCACCGGGTGGCGCGGAGAGCGCGTCCGGAATGGTGACGCCGATCGTGCCGTCGAGCAGCTCGTTCAGGTACTCGCCCCAGCCGACGGCGACGGCCGCGACGGAGACGCCGTACTCCAGGACCAGACACCAGCCGCAGATCCAGGCGATGAGCTCGCCCATGGTTGCGTACGCATACGAGTACGAGGACCCGGCGACCGGAATGGTGCCCGCCAGCTCGGCGTACGAGAGGGCGGAGAAGAGCGCCGTGAGGCCGGCTATCACGAAGGAGACGGTGACGGCCGGGCCCGCCTTGGGGACGGCCTCGCCGAGCACCACGAAGATGCCGGTGCCGAGGGTGGCGCCGATGCTGATCATCGTGAGCTGCCAGAGGCCGAGGGAGCGCCGCAGGCTGCCGCCCTCGCCCTGGCCACCCTCCGCGACCAGGCTCTCCACGGGCTTGCGGCGCATCAGCCGCGCGCCGGCTCCCGGAGGCTCGGGGGTGGGGTGACTGCGGGACTGCGGGGGTGCGCCGTGGTCGAGCACGCGGCTGGCTCCTTCATCGCTGCCGGTCAGGGCGGCGCGGCCCCACGGCAGTCCGAAGGAAGGGGACCACCGTGCACGGGGTCCCCGCCACACTACGTTCAGCGCACGACTCTACGAGGACAGCCTTTCCAGCCGTAATGCAGCAACCTTGCGCGCCTCCGCAAGATCGTTGCGTTGATCCCGGGCAGGCGCGTGTTCGTTGCGCGGGGCCTTTCGACCGTTGCGCGACCTTCCCCTCCGCCCGCCGCACAGCTCCGCCGCCCGGCCGGAGAGCAGGCCCGGAACCACTCGCGTGGTACGTCCCTCGGCCGGTCTCACGGCCCATCCGCCCGCCCGCAGGACAGTCCCCAGGAGCAGGAGCCGCCCACTCAGGCCCCGTCCGGCTCCCCCGCGATCGCCCGTGCCTCGGCCACGTCGCCCTCGTCGAAGCCCATCTGCCCGGGCCGCCCGTGAGCCGCCGCCTGCTCGTCGATCCACCGGTTGTGGGCCTCCCAGGCGGCCTGCTTGCTGGTGCCCAGGGCCGCTCCGATCTGCGACCAGGAGGCCCCGGCCCGACGCGCCGCGCGCACGCTCAACTGCCGCCCGTACGCGGCCTTGCGGGCCACCACCTCGCTCAGCGCGAGCAGTTCGAGCAGCTCGCCCCGGTCGAGGGCCTCCTCGTCGCTCCCCGCCCCGGCCAGCGACTCCCGCACACGCAGCTCGTCGAGACGGGCCACGGAGGTCAGCAGCGTGTACTGGGGCTCGATGCTCTGCGGTGTCGTCATGACCCCAGCATCTCGTCAGGCAGGCTTGACGTCAAGAGAGCTTGACGGGAGGGTCAAGTCCTTGACCAGGAAGACACAGGGGTCGGCGCACACGTGGCGCACACAGTCCACGTCGAGATACGCCCAGCGATCGACGTACGACACGGTGGGCCGGTAGCCGAGCCGTGCGTAGAGCCGCGCGGCCTGTGGGTTGTCGTCGCCCACACCCAGCCCCATGAGCCAGGTTCCGCGGGCGACCGCCCGTTCCTCCGCGGCACGCACCAGTGCCGTTCCGATGCCCCGCGAGCGGAGCGACGCGGGCCAGACGAACAGCCCGTTGAGCTCGGGACAGCCCGGCTGGGCCGCCCGCACCTCGGGAGCCTCGCAACCGGTCCAGCGGACCTCCGCGTGACCGACGGGCAGGCCGTCGAGCCAGGGGATCAGATAGCTGCTGTCACCCGCCTCCTGCCGCGCGAACCGCGCCCCGTGGCTCCCGTCCACGCTGTGCGAGGGCATGAACCGCTCCAGCGCCGCGATGTCCTCGGCGCGGCAGACGTCGATCCTCATCCGCCCGACCCTAGCGACATCGGGAACGGCACGGCCCCCGCCTTCCCGGCATGCGGGACAACAGGGGCCGTGCGGAAGGGAGTTGCGTCAGCTCCAGCTGGCGTGCAGCGGCTGGCCCTCCGCGTAACCCGCCGCGCTCTGGATGCCGACGACGGCCCGCTCGGCGAACTCCTCCAGGGAGTTGGCACCGGCGTAGGTGCAGGAGGAGCGGACGCCCGCGATGATCGAGTCGATCAGGTCCTCGACGCCCGGCCGGGACGGGTCGAGGAACATCCGCGAGGTCGAGATGCCCTCCTCGAACAGGGCCTTGCGGGCACGGTCGTACGCCGACTCCTCCGAGGTGCGGTTGCGCACCGCGCGGGCGGACGCCATGCCGAACGACTCCTTGTAGAGGCGGCCGTCGGCGTCCTGCTGGAGGTCGCCCGGCGACTCGTACGTACCGGCGAACCAGGAACCGATCATGACGTTCGACGCGCCCGCGGCCAGCGCCATGGCGACGTCGCGCGGGTGGCGCACACCGCCGTCGGCCCACACGTGCTTGCCGAACTTCTTCGCCTCGGCGGCGCATTCGAGCACGGCCGAGAACTGCGGGCGGCCCACACCGGTCATCATGCGCGTGGTGCACATGGCGCCCGGTCCGACACCGACCTTGATGATGTCCGCGCCGGCCTCGATGAGGTCGCGTACGCCCTCGGCGGCGACGATGTTGCCCGCGACGATCGGCACCTGGGGGTCGAGCCCGCGAACCGCCTTGACCGCGGCGATCATCGACTCCTGGTGGCCGTGCGCGGTGTCCACGACGAGCGTGTCGACGCCGGCGGCGAGGAGCTGCTTGGCCTTGCCCGCGACATCGCCGTTGATACCGACGGCGGCCGCGATGCGCAGCTTGCCGTCCGCGTCGGTGGCCGGCGTGTAGAGCGTGGCGCGCAGGGCGCCCTTGCGGGTGAGGATGCCGGCGAGCCTGCCGTCCTTGTCCACGGCGGGGGCGTACCGGCGGTTCGCGTGGTCGAGCCTGTTGAACGCCTCGCCCGGCTCGATGTCCGCGTCGAGCAGCAGCAGGTCCCGGGACATGACTTCGGACAGCTGCGTGAAGCGGTCGACGCCGCTCAGGTCGGCGTCGGTGACCACGCCGACCGGCCTGCCGTCGTCGTCCACCACGACACCGGCGTTGTGTGCGCGCTTCTGCAGCAGGGACAGCGCGTCGGCGACCGTCTGGTGCGGGGCCAGCACGATCGGGGTGTCCAGGACGAGATGACGGCTCTTGACCCAGGAGACGACCTCGGTGACTACCTCGATGGGGATGTCCTGCGGAATGACGACGAGCCCGCCCCGGCGGGCCAGTGTCTCGGCCATCCGGCGGCCCGCGATGGCCGTCATGTTGGCGACGACCAGCGGAATCGTGGTGCCGCTGCCGTCCGGCGAAGCCAGGTCGACGCCCTGCCGCGAACCGACCGCGGAACGGCTCGGCACCATGAAGACGTCGTCGTACGTCAGGTCGTACGCGGGCTGGATGTCGTTGAGGAAACGCACGTGCTGCACATCCCAGTGGTTCAGAGGTGGCCCCCGAACAGGACAGCCCGAGGGAAGAGCACGTACCTCATTGTCCCATGACAGTGGGTTCGCACGCCCCGGGCCGATCGTCCAGGCTGGTCAGGGGGCTAGTGGTGCGATCCTCCAAGAGCCAGCGCCACGGTGAGCGGCGGAGTGCGGTCCGCGGCCTGGGAGAACACGTCCTGCACGATCTCCCATTCGTCGGGCCGCGCCTTCGCGTACGGCTGCCAGCCGGTGACGACGACGAGCAGCCCCTGCTCCACGGCGGGCGAGGGCCAGACGGTGGAGTCGCCGAGGCTGTCGGCGAGCGCGTCCCAGTTGCGCCCGAACCAGTCCGGCAGCTCCAGGGCGCGTACGCAGCGCTCCATGAGGCCCGCCTTGTCCGCGACGCCGTCGAGGTCCAGCGCGACCACGTGGCGGCCCGCCACGTCGTGCGTCATCTCAGCACCGCCCAGAACGAGTTGTAGTGATCATCGGTGTAGTAGACCTCGCCACCCCGCCCCGTGACAATGCGCCGGGCTCCGCGGTCCCGCTCGCCGGGCGTCCGCACCGTGTACTCGTGGTAGAAACCGCGCTCGTGGCGCGGCAGTTCACGCTCGAAGTTCCCGAACACGGAGCCGTCCTTGGCGTACGGGAAGGGGCCGCCCGCGTCGATGAGGGCGAGCGTCCGAAGGGCCTCGGCGGGCAGCCGCCCCTCCTCGACCGTCTCCATGCCCTCGGCCCAGGAGGGGGCCGCGGTGCTCGTGGCCGACCCGGTGCCGGCGCCGGTCCCTGTCGATGTGTCCGCCGACGAGCAGCCGGTCAGCAGCACCGCGGCGAGACACCCGACGAGACAGAGGAACAGCCCCGGAAACAGACGGGGGACGGACCGGAGCAGCATGTCGCCGATGCTGCCACAGCCGTCCCCACGCGGCGCGTCGCCGAGCCGCCGTCGGAGCGTTGCGGGCTCAGGGCCCGTCCGGGTCCGCCCGGTTCAGGGCGGGGCGCGGGGTCGAACCCGCCGTCATCAGATAGTCCGCGGCCGCCGTGTCCGTCACCAGGCTGGTGACCAGGCCCGACCGCAGCACCGCGTCGATGGCGGCCGCCTTGCGCTGGCCACCGGCGATCGCGACGACCTCGGGGATCCGCCGCAGCCGGTCGGCCTCGACGGTGATGCACCGCTCCCCCAGGTCCCGCCCGACGCGACGGCCCTCGGAGTCGAAGAGGTGCGCGGACATCTCGGCGGCCACACCGAGGGTGGCGTAGTGGGCGCGCTCCTCCTCGGTGAGCATGTCGTGCACCGTCGAGATGCCTGCCTCCCAGGAGCCGATCGACACACAGGCGACGGTGACCTTGTCGAAGTACTCGAAGGCGCGGGCGATCCCCGTCTGGCTGCGCAGCGCCGCCGCGGTGGCCACGTCCGGCAGCAGCATCGGCGCGTAGATGGGATGGGCGTCCCCGCCCGAGACCTGGGCGGCCCGGCGGACCGCCTCGACCGAGCCGCGCTCGGCCGTCCCTGCGTCGTAGACACCCGTCAACTGCACCACCGTGCACGGCGGCAGCCGGTCGAGCGCGGCCGCCATGTGGATGGTGGAGCGGCCCCAGGCGAGGCCGAGCACATCGCCCTCGGCGACGAGTTCACCGAGCAGGTCGGCGGCGACCTCACCGAGGTTCTCCGGGTCGGGCGACTCCTCGGCCTCGGCCGGGGACTCGACGACGACGGCATGCCGCAGGCCGTAGCGGGCGCGCAGCGCGTCCGAGCGCTCCGCGTCCAGCTCGGCGGGGACGCGGATCTCGATCCTCACGAGATCCCGTTCGAGGGCGGTCTCCAGGACCCGGGCCACCTTGAAGCGGCTGACGCCGAACTCCTCGGCGATCTGGATCTTGGACTTGCCCTCTAGGTAGAAACGGCGGGCCATGGCCGCCGCCTGCACCAGCTCAGCGGGTCCCATCCGCATGGCCGACCGGCCCGCCGACATACCCGACACGGCGATCTCCTCACTGCTGTTCACACTCTGGATTCGCCGTTCATCCTTGCAGATCCGGCGTACTTGATCAGCCCTGAGGGGCGGCGTTCACGTTCCCTTGGCTCAGTGGTCGCATGCCCATGCTGCCTGGGCCGTCGCCTCCTCCGCCTGCGTGCGCAATGCACGTACCGCCTGGGCGGGGTCGGCCGCCCCGTACACCGCCGAACCGGCGACGAAGACGTCGGCGCCCGCCTCGGCGCAGCGCTCGATGGTGGAGGCCGAGACCCCGCCGTCGACCTGCAGCCACAGCTCGAGGCCGTGCTTGTTGATCAACTCGCGGGTGCGGCGGATCTTGGGCAGCATGATGTCGAGAAAGGCCTGGCCTCCGAAGCCCGGCTCGACGGTCATGATCAGCAACATGTCGAGCTCGGGGAGCAGGTCCTCGTACGGCTCGATGGGAGTCGCGGGCCGCAGGGCCATGGAGGCCCGGGCGCCCTTGGCCCGGATCTCGCGGGCGAGCCGCACGGGTGCGGCGGCCGCCTCGACATGGAAGGTGACGGACCCGGCACCCGCTTCTACGTACTGCGGCGCCCACCGATCGGCGTCCTCGATCATCAGATGGCAGTCCAGCGGCGTGTCCGTAGCACGCGCCAGAGACTCTACGACCGGCACACCTAGCGTGAGGTTCGGGACGAAATGGTTGTCCATCACGTCGACATGGAGCCAGTCAGCCCCTTCCACCGCCTTTGCCTCCTCGGCAAGGCGGGCGAAGTCGGCGGACAGGATGCTGGGGTTGATCTGCGCGGCCATGCGTTAAGCCTGCCACGTCCGGCGCCGGTTGTTCTCCCCGGTCGCCGAGGTCCCCGAGGTCACCGAAGTCCTCGACCCGGACCGATCGGTATATACCAACCCCGCCGAGGGACTGCACCCGGCTTGCCGCCCGTGCCATCCTTGTCGGCCCACCAGCTCCACACGCGGCTACGGGGGTCGCCATGACGGACGCACAGGGGAAGCAGGGACGCGGCATCGGCTGGCTGGTGTGCGGCCGACGCAGCAAATGGATCGTCGTGGGACTGTGGCTGGTGCTGCTGTTCCTGACGGCGCCCTTCGCCTCGAAACTCACCGACGCACAGGACAACGACGCGGCGTCCTGGCTGCCCGGATCCGCCGAATCCACCCAAGTCCTGGAGATCTCCGAGGACTTCAGGCCGGAACAGATCCCCGCGGTGGTCGTGTACGCCCGTGAGAGCGGCCTGACGGCCGAGGAGCGGGCACAGATCGACGAGGACGCACGCCAGATCAAGGAACTGCGTGCGCACGGCATCCTCGGCGCGGAGACCCGCGGCCCGGTGTTCGACCGGCAGACCGATCCGCGCGCGGCCCAGATCTACGTCCCCATCAGGATGGACGAGAAGGGCTGGGAGGAGATCTCGCCCGCCGTCGACTCGATCCGTGACGTGACCGGCAAGGGCGGCGACGGGCTCGCCGTGCATGTGACGGGCCCGGGCGGTACGTCCGCGGACTTCTCCGAGGCCTTCGAGGGCATCGACTCCACACTCCTGTTCTCGGCGATGGCCGTCGTCATCGTGATGCTGCTGCTGACCTACCGCAGTCCCACCCTGCTGCTGGTCCCGCTGCTCGGCGTGGTCGCCGCACTGTTCACCGCGCAGGCGGTGATCTACTTCCTCGCCGAGCACGCGGGCCTGACCGTCAACGGCCAGAGCGCGGGCATTCTCACCGTCCTCGTCTTCGGCGCGGGGACCGACTATGCCCTGCTCCTGGTGGCCCGCTACCGGGAGGAACTGCGCCGCCACGAGGACCGCCACGAGGCGATGGCACTCGCCCTGCACCGGGCGGGCCCTGCGGTACTCGCGTCCGGCGCGACCGTCGTCCTGAGCATGCTGGTGCTGCTCGCCGCCGAGATGAACTCGACGCGCGGCCTCGGCCCGGTCGCCGCCATCGGCGTCGCCGTGGCACTGGCCGCGATGATGACCCTCTTCCCGGCCCTGCTGGTGATCTTCGGCCGCTGGATCTTCTGGCCGGTGATCCCGCACTTCGGCTCCGCGGACCCGACCGAGCGCGGTGTCTGGGCGCGGATGGGCAACCGCATCACCCGTCGCCCGCGGCTGATCTGGGGCGTCACGGCGGCGGCGCTCGCACTGCTCTCCCTGGGCCTGATCCAGCTGCGCGCGGAGGGCATCAGCAACGCCGACGCCTTCACCGGCAAACCCGACTCGATCGTCGGCCAGGAGGTGTCCGCGCGCTACTTCCCCGCGGGCAGCGGCGATCCGCTCGTCATCGTCAGCAACCGCGCCCAGGCCGAGGACGTCGGCCAGGCGGTCGCGGCCACCCGCGGTGTCGTACCGGAATCCCTCGGCCTGCCACCGGGCACGAAACCCGAGTTCGAGGGCAAGGTCCTCTTCGAGGCCACGATGACCGCACCCGCGGACAGCGAGGCAGCGAAACAGACGGTGGAGCGGGTACGGGACGCCGTGCACGAAGTACCGGACGCCGACGCGCAGGTGGGCGGCGGCACGGCCTCACTGCTCGACATGGACAAGGCCACGACCCACGACAACATCCTGATCATCCCGTTGGTGCTCATCGTGGTCCTGCTGATCCTGTGCGCCGTGCTCCGCGCCCTGGTCGCCCCGCTGCTGCTGATCGGCACGGTGGTGCTGTCCTTCGCCGCCGCGCTGGGGATCAGTGCGCTCGCGTTCCGCCACATCTTCGACTACGCGGGCGAGTCGACGGACTTCCCCCTGTTCGTCTTCGTGTTCCTGGTCGCCCTGGGCATCGACTACAACATCTTCCTGACCACCCGCATCCGCGAGGAGGCGGGCCGCCAGGGCACCCGCAAGGGCGTGGTCACGGGCCTCGCCACCACCGGTGCGGTCATCACCTCGGCGGGCCTGGTCCTCGCCGGAACCTTCGCCGCCCTCGGCACGCTCCCCATGGTCGCCTTCGCCGAGATCGGCTTCGCGGTCGCCCTGGGCGTACTGCTCGACACGTTCATCGTGCGCTCGGTGCTCGTGCCGTCCCTGTTCCTGGACGTCGGCCCGAAGGTGTGGTGGCCGCACCGGCTGGCCCACGAGGACGGGGGCACGGCAGGTCCTCCGACGGCCACCGACCCCGGGACCGGGCCTCCGGAACCGGCGTCGAAGCCGGGAGGCGCGCCGGAGTAGCCCGGCCGGCCTGTCGGTGCCGGTTGCCGGTGGGCCTGTCGGTGCCGGTTGCCGGTGGGCCGAGAGCCGAGCCCGGACGGAGCGCCGGTCTCAGGTGGAGTCTCCGTACCGGGTGGCCATCGCGTCGGCTCGGTTCCGCAGGGCGGTGCGCAACGACCGCGGGGCCAGGGCCTCCGCGTCCGTGCTGAGCTGCCACAGCGCCCATTCGGCGTGCCGTGAATCCTGGAAGGTCACCTCAAGCCGCAGCCAGCCGTCCGCGTCGGGTTCTTCCGCGCGGACGGCCAGCGCGGTGTCCAGCAGTTCCTCCCGCCGCGCCGGGTTCACCCGTACCAGCACGGTGCTGTGGTCGCCGCCGGAGAGGAACTCCGCGGAGCGCTCCCGCCAGATCCGGTCCAGATCGACCCGGTTCGGCCGCTGTGCCGTTTCGGGGAGTTCCTCGGCGGCCGACATCCGCGACAGCCGGTAGGTGCGGTCCTCGCCGGATCTCGTGGCCAGTAGGTAGCCCCGGTCTCGTACGGTGACCAGGCCGATCGGGTCCACCGTGCGCCACTGCGGTGGCCGGCCCGTGGCCGCGTAGTGGATGCGCAACTTGTGTCCGGCGAGCACCGCGCGCCGGACCTCGATCATCACGGTGTCGGGTACCTCCTCGGTGACCGGCCGACGGGAGAGCAGGTCGGTCTCCGGGTCGACGAGAAACCGCTGGGCCGCGTCGCTCGCGCTCGCCCGGTGGCTCTCGGGCAGGGCGTCGACCACCTTCCGCATGGCCGAGGCGAGCGCCGAGCCGAGGCCGAACACCAGCTCGCCGCGCCCCGATCCGGCGGTCAGCAGGGCAAGGGCCTCGTCGTGGTTCAGGCCGGTGAGCTCGGTCCGGAAACCGGGCGACAACGCGAACCCGCCGTGCCTGCCGCGTTCGGCGTAGACCGGGACGCCGGCCGCCGACAGCGCCTCGATGTCGCGCAGCACGGTGCGGGTGGACACCTCCAGCTCCCGGGCCAGCGTGTCGGCAGTCAGCCGACCGCGCTGCCGCAGCAGCAGCACAAGCGAGACCAACCGGTCGGCACGCATACGAGAACTCTATCGAAATACATGACCAAGGATGTCGTGATTTGTTGCGAGGCTCGTTGACACGACATCGAGGCCGGCGGCTACCGAGCCGATGGCCGTACGTACACCCCATGAATCGAATGGAGCTGAAGTGGCGATGGAACGAACGGCGGTCAACCCGGTGACCTGGTCGGCGGAGATGGGATTCAACCAGGGTGAGCTCGTCTCCGGGCACACCCGGATCCTTTACATATCGGGGCAGACCGCGATGAGCGGCGACGGCAAGCCCGAGCATGACGGTGACATGGCGGCGCAGTTGGCGCTGAGCATCGACAACCTGGAGGCCGTGCTCGGCGAGGCCGGCATGTCTCTCGCGAACCTGGTCCGGCTCAACGTCTACGCGACCGACGTCGATCTGCTGTTCCAGCACTACGGGGTGCTGGCGGCGCGGTTGGGCGCCGCCGGGGTGGCGCCGGCCACCACGATGCTCGGGGTGACGCGGCTGGCGATCCCCGGCCAGCTGGTCGAGCTGGAGGGGACCGCCGTCGCGTGACGCGACCTCGCCACCTCCGCTCGTGCCGGTTCAACCGGCACGAGCGGCAGGCAGAAAGGTGACTTCGGGTGCTCAGAATGGTGACGACCGGCGTCCACGGCCTGGACGGCGAGTCCTACTCCAACGGCTGGGCCACGCAGACGTCCGCCTGTTGCTCGACGTACGCCGGCGCCGCGGTGTCCGTGGACCCGACTGAGCCTGGGCGAACTCGCTCCGGCTGCAGGCGGCCCTCGCCCGTGTCCGGATCGCCTACGAGCACCGTCCCGACCTCGCCCCGACCACCGAGCTACGCCGGCTCCAGTACGCCGAGGACGCTCGCCGAGGGGTCGGCAAACGCTCCCGCCACGAGCTCGCTGCCGAGTACACCCGCCGCTACTCCGCCGAGATCCTAGACAGCGCCGACCTCACGCCGATCGTGTCGGCGCTGTCGAGCGGTGGGGTCGCGGCGCTGTTCTGCGTCGAGCGCGACGCGGAAGCCTGCCACCGCTCGTTGATCGCCCGGCGACTGGCCGAGCAACACCGCGTCACGGTCGAGCACCTGCGCCCGTTGTGACGGACGAGCGGGATACCGGGCCGCACAGGCCGACCAGGCAGGCTCAGACCCGTGGCCGACCGGCCACGGGGTGGCCACCGGCCGCGAGACCGGGCCGGGCAGTTCGAGATTCCCCCACCGCCGGCCGAACTCAGCCGGTCCGGCGGATCAGCGCCAGGTACATGGCGTCCGTCCCGTGCAGATGCGGCCACAGCTGTACGTCGGGGCCGTCGCCCAGGGCCGGTACGCCCGGGAAGAGCGGGCGGGCGTCGAGGAGTTCGGCCGAGCCGCCGTGCTGCTTGAGCACGTCGTCGACCACGACCCGGGTCTCGGCGAGGTGCGGCGAGCAGGTGGCGTACGCGACGACACCGCCGACCCGCACCGAGTCGAGTGCCGTACGCAGCAGTCCGCGCTGCAACGGCGCGAACCCGTCCAGGTCCTCGGGGCGCCGCCGCCAGCGGGCCTCGGGACGACGGCGCAGGGCACCAAGACCCGTGCAGGGCACGTCCATCAGTACGCGGTCGAACGTCCCCGGACGCCACGGCGGCCGTGTCCCGTCGGCGGCGATGACCTGGTAGGGCCCCGGGTTCCCGGCGAGCGCCCTGGCGACGAGGCCGGCCCGGTGCGGCTGCTTCTCGGAGGCGAGCAGCACGGCCCCGCGCTCGGCGGCGAGTCCGGCGAGCATGGCCGCCTTGCCGCCGGGTCCGGCGCAGCCGTCGAGCCATGCCTTGTCCGGTCCGTCGAGGGGCGCGTTGGCGAGGGCGAGCGCCACGAGCTGGCTGCCCTCGTCCTGCACGCCCGCACGGCCTTCGCGTACGGCGTCGATGGCGCCCGGCTCGCCGCCCTCGGACAGCCGCACGGCGTACGGCGACCAGCGCCCCGGCAGTGCGTTCTCCTCTCCGAGCGCGCCGAGGATCTCATCGGCGGTGGAGCGCCCCGGGCGGGCCACAAGGGTCACCTCGGGCCTCTCGTTGTCGGCTTCGAGGAGATCCTCGATCCCCGCGCGTCCGCCCCCCAGCGAGTCCCACAGCGCCGAGACGACCCATCGTGGATGCGAGTGCACCACGGCCAGATGGTCCTCGGCGTCCTCGTCGTACGGCGGCGCGACCAGTTCCAGCCAGCCGTCGAGATCGTGCTGCGCGATCTTCCGCAGCACGGCGTTCACGAACTTCGCCCGCCCGTCGCCGAGCACGACCCGCGCCAGCTCGACCGACGCGGACACGGCGGCATGCGTGGGGATCCGCGTCCCGAGCAGCTGATGCGCACCGAGGCTCAGCACGTCCAGCACCGGCGGGTCGACTTCGCGGAGCGGCCGGTCGACGCACGCGGAGATGACGGCGTCGTACGTCCCCTGCCGTCGCAGCGTCCCGTACACCAGCTCCGTGGCCAGCGCCGCGTCCCGCCCGTCGAAGTCGCCCTTCTCCCGCGCCTTCCGCAGCAGCGGCGGCAACACGAGATTCGCGTACGCGTCCCTCTCGTCCACCGCCCGCAACGCGTCGAAGGCAAGCATCCGCACGGGGTCCTTCTTGGGACGACGGTACGGCTTGCCCTGCTGCCGGGGCCGACGGGACTGCTCGTTCACGTAAAAGGTGCTCCGGATCGTGGAAGAGGTACGGGTCCAGCGTACGTCGCGGGGGCGGTCGTGTTCCTTCTCAGGACGCGAGGAAGGGCACGCTCATGGAGGGCACGGGGGACGGCTCGTTCTTCTTGGGCGGCACCGGGGGACGGCTCGTTCTTCCTGGGGGCGCGGGGAATGCGCATCTTTAGGGGCGCGGGGAACTGCGCGACCAGCCCCCACCGGCCCGCACCCGACAACCCACCCGTCGCTACGGCTACGCATCCACCCACCCGAGCCGGCAGTCGGAAAGGAACCCTCAGCCCCCCACCACCTCGCCGGACCCGATCCGAACCCCCCGCGCCCAATCCGCCGCCCGCATCGGCTTCTTCCCCTGAGCCTGCACCCACAGCAACTCGACGGCACACGACCCAGTACCCACGTGCACATTGTTCTTGCCGACGCCCAACGCCCCCGGAGCGAGATCCGTCCGCTCAGGAGCAAGCGCAACCTGGATCAACTTGAGCCGCTCCCCCCGGAACACGGTCCACGCCCCCGGCGCGGGCGTACACCCGCGTACGACCCGGTCGACGCGAAGCGCGGGCGCGGCCCAGTCCACGTGCGCGTCCTCGACGCTGATCTTCGGAGCCAGCGTGACACCGTCCGCCGGCTGCGGCACGGCCTTCAGCGTGCCGTCCTCGATCCCGTCCATGGTCGCGGCAAGCAGCCCCGCTCCCGCGAAGGCGAGCCGCGTCAGCAGATCCCCGCTGGTGTCGGTGGGCCGCACCTCCTCGGTGACGGTCCCGTAGACGGGCCCGGAGTCGAGCCCCTCCTCGATCAGGAAGGTGGAGGCCCCGGTGATCTCGTCCCCGGCCATGACCGCGTGCTGCACCGGCGCCGCCCCGCGCCAGGCGGGCAGCAGCGAGAAGTGCAGGTTGACCCAGCCCTGGGCGGGGATGTCGAGCGCGACCCGCGGCAGCAACGCACCGTAGGCGACCACGGGGCAGCAGTCCGGCGCGATCTCCCGCAGCCGCTCGAGAAACGCCTCGTCCCGCGGCTTCACCGGCTTCAGCACCTCGATCCCGGCCTCCTCCGCACGCTCGGCGACGGGGCTCGCGACAAGCCTCCGCCCCCGCCCCGCCGGCGCGTCGGGCCGAGTGACGACGGCGGCCACCTCATGCCGCCCGGAGGCGATCAGGGCGTCCAGAGCGGGAACGGCGACCTCGGGGGTACCGGCGAAGACGAGCTTCATGGGTGGCAGTCGGCCTCTCGGGCGAATTCATGACGGGCAGCACACCAGTCTATGGGGCGGCGTGAGCCGTGCGAGCGGTGCGGGCAGTTCGGGCGGGACTCACTCGTCACGAGGCCGAAGACGAAGGCCGAAGGCCGAAAGCCAGGGCTGATGCAAGCGCACGCCCGGCCGCCGGGGGCGTACGCATATGCCCCCACGCCCCATAAGCGTGACCACTCACCCTGAAACGCGTTGGTCAAGAAAGAGTTGACCAAAACGGGCCGCACTCGCTGCCCGGTCCTTTTCAACGCCGGTTCGAGAGGCTTGTTCATGGCCGACCACGCAACCCACGACGCCCAGGCTCGGGCCAGCCTGCACTTGCTGGTGCGGGACATCGAGCGGGTCCGCCGGCAGGTGGACGCACTGCGCACGCTGACTGCCCAGCTGGGCAACGTCTACCGCCCGCGCCGCTCAGGCCCCTCCACGGGCTTCGTCGTCTACGGGCGCGCTCCCGCCCCGACCGTCCGCCTCGCCCAGGAGCTGCGGGACAGTGTCGAGACCCTGGTCACGGCTGCCGTGGACTTCGACCGCTCACTGGGCTTCTCGTGGGACGCGGTGGGCTCGGCACTGGGGGTCACCAAACAGGCGGTGCACCGCCGTTACGGCGCCCGCCGGGCGGCGGCCCAGGCCGCCGCCGAGGCCGAGCGCGCCACGGAACCGTCGGGATCCTCCCGCACGGTCGCCGTCAACACCGGCCTTCCCACGGTCCCCGCGGCCCGTTCCATGCCGATGCCCATGCCCACCCAGCCGACAGCGGGCAGCTCCACGTTCCGCGAGGAGATCAGGCCGAGCGCCTTCCCGGGCCCGCGCAACGGCTGATCCCACACTCATCTGTCTGCCCCCGACGAGGCTCGGGGGCAGATCCGTGAACCCGAACGAACACCCGCTGACATCCGGCCGCACTCATCGGCCTCATCGGTCTCATCGCCTTCGGCAGCCAGCGGTCCCGCACGGTCACCCGATATCCGGCGGGTCGACCCGAATCCGCACCACGTCACTCCCCCCGCCGCTTCCGGCGCCCCCGCTCCCCCCACGCGCCATCCGAGCCGCCTGCGCGTTCTTCAACGCGGACGCCAACGCGGCCCCCTTCCCCGGCGGCACCCTGATCAGCGCCCGTTCCCACGGCTCGCCCACCGGCGGCGCCCCCGCCCGCCGTGGCCGCCCGGGATCCGCCGGAGGCACCGGTACAGGCCCCAACACCTCGGCCTCAGGCGGCAGTTCGACCGCGGCCATAAAACCGGCGAGCGCATCCGCCGTCCCGGACACGGCAGCCATCCGCGACACGGGCGGAAAGCCCAGCTCGGCGCGCTCGGCCAGCTCACGGACGGCATGACCCACCGGATCCCACCGCACCAGCGCCTGCACCGGCCGGAGCGTCGGCTCGGCGACGACCACCACGGTCCCGCCGTCCCGCTGCCCCCGCACCAGCGCCGCCGCCCCGATCCAGCGCCGCAACGCGTCCTCGCCCGCCCGCAGATCGGGCCGCCCCAGCATCGCCCAGCCGTCGAGCAGCAGCGCCGCCGCGTACCCGCCCTCGGCCACGGGCTCCGCGCCCGGCGTACTGACGACCAGCGCGGGTGCCCCCGGCACCGTGTCCAGGATCTGCTCGCGCCCCGAGGTCCGCACAGGGACCGCGGGAAAGGCCCGCCCGAGCTCCTCGGCGGTCCGCCGCGCCCCCACGACCTGCGCACGCAACCGGAACCCTCCGCAGTCGGGACAGCGCCACTCCGGCTCGTCCCGACCGCACCACCCGCAGCGCAGCCCACCGGCGTCCTGCCCCTCCAACGGCCCGGCACAGTGCCGACACCGCGCGGCCGCCCGGCACTGCGCACAGGCCATCCGCGGCACATAGCCACGCCGCGGCACCTGCACCAGCACCGGCCCCTGCTTCAGCCCCTCCCGTACGACCTGCCAGGCGAGGGTGGGCAGCCGTGCGGCGCGCGCCGCCTCGTCGCGCGCGAGATCCCCGTCACCCACGGTCCGTACGAGCGGAGCCGCCGCCCGCACCTGCTCCCGCTCGGCGACGATCGGAGCCGCCCAGCCGCTCTCCACGAGCTGCGCGGCCTCGACGGTGCAGCTCCAACTTCCCAGCAGGAACGCGCACTTGTCGTGGGCGGCCCGCAGCAACAGCACCTCCCGGGCGTGCGGCTGGGGGGCGTGCAGCTCGCTGTGGCTGCCGTCCCCGTCGTCCCACATGGCGACAAGCCCCAGATCCCGCACGGGCGCGAACATGGCGGCCCGGGTGCCCACGACGGCCCGTACGGACCCTCGCCGCACCGCGAGCCACTGCCGGTACCTCTTCTCGGGTCCGGCCTCGGCGGTGAGCACGGCGTGCAGCCCCTCGCCCAGCACGGAGGTCAGCGCGGCGTCGACCCGGCTGACGGCCCGCCCGTCCGGCACGACGACGAGCGCGCCACGGCCCGACGCGAGCGTCGCCCCCACGGCCCGCGCCAGCTCCTCGGCCCAGCCGGGCCCCGGCAGCACGTTCCACACGGCCCGGGGCGCTCCGCCCCCCGCGAGCGACTCGACGAAGGCGGCCCCCCGCGAGTACCGGTCCCAGGACCCCACCCCCGGCGCCTCGGGAACCGGCAACGGCTCGGGCGACGGCTTCTGCTCGGCTCGCGCGTTGCGCGGGGGCACGGCCAGCTGGAGCACATCGGCCAGACTCCCCGCGTACCGATCGGCGACGGCCCGGGCGAGCCCCAGCAACTCCTCGCTCAACACGGGCTCGGGCGACACGACTTGAGCGAGCGCGGCCAGCGGCCCGGAGTAGTCGGACTCGGCCAGCCGCTCGATCAGGAACCCGTCGATCAGCCCCCCGCCCTCGCGCCGTCCCTCCCGCACGCGGTGCCGCCCGGCCCCGAACCGCACCCGCACCCGCACCCCCGGCTGCGCATCGGCGTCGAGTTCTTCGGGCACGGCATAGTCGAAGTACCGATCGAGATGCAGCACGCCCTTGTCTACGAGCACCCGCGCCACGGGCAGCTCCTTGGCGACCGCGGCTCCCCGCCAGGTCCGCGGCTTGGCCCGCGGCGCCTTCCGCACGGCATCCCGAATCAAGGCAAGCTGCTCGGGCGGCGCACTCTCGGCCCCGCCTTCACCACGCCCATCCGTGCTGCTCACAGCAACATTCCTACCAGACCCCACTGACACCGCCGCGCGCCCGAGATCAGGCCGGCCGCGGATCGCGAACGCCCCTGGGGCGCTTCTGCCATGGGCCACTCGGCCATACCGGTCCAGGACCGGCAGCAGGATTCGAACCTGCGAGGGGTCAACCCGGAAGTATCCGCAACCATCGCACCGGGCGCCGCGACATCAGCTCCTCCCGAGTTCAGAACGGCAGCGGCACATGAACCAGATTCACCGCACGCACTCGACGCACTCCACCGAAGCAACCGCGGCCTGCGCACCGGAAGGACCGCCAGCGTACGAAGTGCGACGACGGCCGTGCCAATGATTTGTCGGCCCCGCCGTCTGCCCGCGGAATCCGACGGGCGGACAGCGGTGAGGCCCGGCACCCCTCGGGGCGCCGGGCCTCACAAAACCGTGGAACCGGAGGGACTACAGCCCCGCGGCCTTCCGCAGCGCGTCCACCCGGTCCGTCTTCTCCCAGGTGAACTCGGGCAGCTCACGGCCGAAGTGGCCGTACGCGGCGGTCTGGGCGTAGATCGGGCGGAGCAGGTCCAGGTCGCGGATGATCGCGGCCGGGCGGAGGTCGAAGACCTCGGTGATGGCCGTCTCGATCTTCTCGGCGTCGATCTTGGCGGTGCCGAAGGTCTCGACGAAGAGGCCGACGGGCTCGGCCTTGCCGATGGCGTAGGCGACCTGGACCTCGCAGCGCGTGGCGAGGCCCGCGGCGACGACGTTCTTCGCGACCCAGCGCATGGCGTACGCGGCGGAGCGGTCGACCTTGGACGGGTCCTTGCCCGAGAAGGCGCCGCCACCGTGGCGGGCCATGCCGCCGTAGGTGTCGATGATGATCTTGCGGCCGGTGAGGCCGGCGTCGCCCATCGGGCCGCCGATCTCGAAGCGGCCGGTCGGGTTGACCAGCAGCCGGTAGCCCTCGGTCTCCAGCTTGATGCCGTCGTCGAGGAGGGCCTTCAGCTCCGGCTCGACCACGAACTCGCGGATGTCGGGGGCCAGGAGGGAGTCCAGGTCGATGTCCGACGCGTGCTGCGAGGAGACGACAACCGTGTCCAGACGGACCGCCTTGTCGCCGTCGTACTCGATGGTGACCTGGGTCTTGCCGTCCGGGCGCAGGTACGGGATCGTCCCGTTCTTGCGGACCTCGGAGAGGCGCCGCGAGAGACGGTGCGCGAGGTGGATCGGGAGCGGCATCAGCGCGGGCGTCTCGTCCGTCGCGTAGCCGAACATCAGGCCCTGGTCGCCCGCACCCTGCTTGTCGAGCTCGTCCTCGTCGCCCTCGACGCGCTTCTCGTACGCCGTGTCGACGCCCTGCGCGATGTCGGGGGACTGCGAGCCGATGGACACCGAAACGCCACAGGAGGCGCCGTCGAAGCCCTTCTTCGAGGAGTCGTAACCGATCTCGAGGATCTTGTCGCGCACGAGCTGCGCGATCGGCGCGTACGCCTTGGTGGTGACCTCCCCGGCCACGTGCACGAGGCCGGTGGTGATCAGCGTCTCCACGGCGACCCGGGAATGCGGGTCCTCGCGGAGAAGCGCGTCGAGAATGGTGTCACTGATCTGGTCAGCGATCTTGTCGGGGTGACCCTCGGTCACAGACTCCGAGGTGAACAGGCGACGGGACACAACGCTCCCTGAGGTTGCAGCGGCTGCTGGCTGATCATTGGCGGACGGCCGGGAGCTGCGCCCGGCGTCGTCCGAGAACAGTTTATCGGTCGCGCTCTGCCGCCGGGCTACTGTCTCGCCTCTCGGAAGCGCTGTGACCTGCGGCACGGGCATTCTGCGACACGACGAACCTTCTGCGCCAGGCTCCCACACCCCGATCTGACGGTTTTGGCGGGTCTGTTGGAGCGAATGAGACATTCACCCGATGCGACGCACCACGAGATCCCACACGGTCTCGGCCAGGGCTTCCTTGGGTCCGTACGGCACCGGGGTCTCGCTTCCGTCGGCGCCGAGCACCACCGCCTCGTTCTCCTCGGAGCCGAAGGTCTTGCGTTCGCCGACCTCGTTCACCACGAGGAGGTCGCAGCCCTTGCGTCGGAGCTTCGTCCGCCCGTTGGCCAGGACGTCGTCCGTCTCGGCGGCGAAACCGACGATCACCTGGCCCGGGCGGGCGCGGTCCGCCGAGATCTCCGCGAGGATGTCCGGATTACGGACCAGAACGATCGGCTCCGGTTCCTGGCCGTCCTTCTTCTTGATCTTTCCGGCCGCGTATGCGGCGGGCCGGAAGTCCGCGACCGCCGCCGCCATCACCACGGCGTCGGCCTCCGGCGCGGCCTTGAGCACGGCCTCGCGCAACTGCACGGCGGTCCCGACCTGTACGACGTCGACACCGGCCGGGTCCGGCATGCCGGTGTTCGCGGCGATCAGGGTGACCCGGGCACCCCTGGCGGCGGCGGTGCGCGCGAGGGCGTACCCCTGCTTCCCCGAGGAACGGTTGCCGAGGAAGCGGACCGGGTCGAGCGGCTCGCGCGTGCCTCCGGCGCTGACGACGACGTGACGGCCGGCGAGGTCGGGCTCTGTGACGCCGCGCGCGAGCACCCGGCGGCAGACCTCGAAGATCTCCGACGGTTCGGGCAGCCGCCCCTTGCCCGTGTCCACGCCGGTCAGGCGCCCCACCGCCGGGTCGATGACCACGGCGCCGCGGCGGCGCAGCGTCGCCACGTTGTCCTGGGTGGCCGGGTGTTCCCACATCTCGGTGTGCATGGCGGGGGCGAAGACGACCGGGCACCGGGCGGTGAGCAGTGTGTTCGTCAGCAGGTCGTCGGCGAGGCCGTGGGCGGCCTTCGCCAGCATGTCCGCGGTGGCGGGGGCGACGACGACCAGGTCGGCCCCCTGTCCGATGCGGACGTGCGGGACCTCGTGGACGTCCGACCAGACCTCGGTGGACACGGGGTGGCCGGAGAGCGCGGACCAGGTCGCGGCGCCGACGAAGTGCAGCGCGGACTCCGTCGGGACGACCCGCACGTCGTGCCCCGACTCGGTCAGTCTCCGCAGCAGCTCACAGGCCTTGTACGCGGCGATGCCACCGCTGACCCCCAGCACGACCTTCGGCTTGTCCACGTCTCTCCCCGGACCTCGGAAAACGTACGTCCCCATCACACACCACAGGCCCGGCAGTCGCGCTGCCGGGCCTGTGGAAAAACGAACTGCAAGCCGAAAATACTACTGCGCCGGGCCTTCGACGGCCTCCGACGTCAGGAGACCCGCGTTGATCTCGCGCAGGGCGATCGAAAGCGGCTTCTCGTGGACATGCGTGTCGACGAGGGGACCGACGTACTCAAGGAGGCCTTCACCGAGCTGCGAGTAGTACGCGTTGATCTGGCGCGCGCGCTTGGCGGCGTAGATCACGAGGCTGTACTTCGAGTCGGTTGCCTCGAGGAGCTCGTCGATCGGAGGGTTGATGATGCCCTCGGGCGTGGAGATGGAAGAGGACACGCTCTGCCTTCCGAAAGGTGGGATGGGATCGAAAACGATCACACAACTGCCATCAAGGCTAGCAGCTCGCGCGCCACGTCCTCGACGGAGGTGTTGACCAGGGTGACGTCGAACTCCGGCTCTGCCGCCAGTTCGATCTTTGCGGCCTCCAGCCGGCGCTCGATCACCTCGGGCGGTTCGGTGCCCCGCCCCGTGAGCCTGCGCACGAGCTCCTCCCAGGAGGGAGGAGCCAGGAACACGAGCAGAGCATCCGACATGGACTCGCGGACCTGCCGGGCTCCCTGGAGATCGATCTCCAGGAGGACCGGCTCACCCGACTCCAGCCGTTCGAGCACGGCCTTGCGCGGTGTCCCGTAGCGGTTGCCCGCGAACTCCGCCCATTCGAGCAGTTCGCCGTTGGCGATCAGCTTGTCCATCTCCTCGTCGCTGACGAAGAAGTAGTGGACACCGTGCTTCTCCCCGGGGCGCGGCTTGCGGGTCGTCGCCGACACCGAGAGCCAGACCTCGGGGTGTTCCTTGCGCATATGGGCGACGACCGTGCTCTTGCCGACCCCGGAGGGGCCGGAGAGCACGGTCAGCCGCGGACGTACGTCCGGGGGTACGGGGGTCGTCCCCCGGGGTGTTGCAGCCATGCGGCGATTATCCAGGTTCTCAGGGGTGCCCGAGAACGTCAGGCAGCACCGCCGCCGAACTCGCGCTCAAGAGACGCGATCTGATTGGAGCCGAGACCGCGCACACGGCGGCTCTCGGAGATGCCAAGTCGCTCCATGATCTGCTTGGCGCGGACCTTGCCCACGCCCGGCAGGGACTCCAGGAGGGCGGAGACCTTCATCTTGCCGATGACGTCGTTCTCCTGGCCCTGCTTGATGACCTCGTGAAGGGAGGCGCCGGAGTGCTTGAGTCGATTCTTGACCTCGGCCCGCTCCCGGCGAGCCGCGGCGGCCTTTTCGAGCGCGGCTGCGCGCTGTTCAGGGGTAAGGGGCGGAAGAGCCACGCCTACGTCACCTCGGATGTCGAACTGTCGGATACGGACCGGTGAGGAACCTAGTCGCCCCACACCTGGGGAGCAACGAGCAACGCTCTTGCCCGTTCACTCTGCGTCGGAGACTAGCGGGCAAGTCCGCCGGAGTCAGCGAGAACAGCGGAAAAGTCCTGGTCAGCCTCTATCGAGTCCGACATTCCGGACAAAATGCCCCGGATTTGAGGATGTATTCAGACTCGGGACGCCTGAAGGACGCCCACGAAAAGCGCTAGGCAGACGCCACGGCCGCCCTGATCTGCTCCGCGAAGAGGTCCGATGACGCGCGTAGCGAGCCGATGTCGGGTCCGTGACGCAGAACACCCCGGCTGACGTTCGGGACCACCCGGTGCACCGCCGCGCCGAACACGCCCGGCAGATCGGCCGGTGTGGCCCCCTGGGCACCGATTCCGGGCGCGAGGAGCGGGCCGTTGATGTCGAGGTCGTACGAGGACAGATCGCCGAGCGTGGCGCCGACGACCGCCCCGAAGGAGCCCATCGGGGTCTCCCCCGCGTTCTCCTCGGCGAGATGCGCCAGCATGGTCGCGCCCACGTTCCGCAGGGCCGTGTCCTCGGGGCGTACCGCGTGCTGCACCTCGCCGCCCTCCGGGTTGGAGGTCAGCGCGAGCACGAACAGTCCCGAGCCGCTCTCCCGCGCGAGGTCGACCGCCGGCCTCAGCGACCCGTAGCCGAGGTACGGCGAGACGGTGAGCGCGTCGGAGAAGAGCGGCGAGCCCTTCTCCAGGAAGGCGGAGGCGTACGCCGCCATCGTCGAGCCGATGTCGCCGCGCTTGGCGTCCATGACGACCAGCGCACCGGCCTGCCGCGCCTCCTCGACCGACTTCTCCAGTACGGCGATGCCCCGCGACCCGAAGCGCTCGAAGAACGCGCTCTGGGGCTTGAGCACGGCCACCCGGTCGGCCAGCGCCTCGACGACGGTGCGGCTGAAGCGCTCAAGACCCGCGATGTCGTCGTTCAGACCCCAGTCGGCGAGCAGGGAGGTGTGCGGGTCGATCCCGACGCACAGCGGCCCACGCTCGTCCATGGCGCGGCGCAGTCGCGATCCGAAGGGCTCAGTCATACCGTCGTCTTCCTTACGTCGGCGCCGACCGCGTCGGCGAGGGTGGCGTGCGGGCTGGTGCGCAGGCGGGCGGCCAGGCCCTTGTGAATGGCACGGCCCCAGAAGGGGCCCTCGTAGATGAAGGCGCTGTAGCCCTGGACGAGCGTGGCGCCCGCGAGGATCCGCTGCCAGGCGTCCTCGGCGTTCTCGATCCCTCCGACGCCCACGAGGGTGATGCGGTCCCCCACGCGCGCGTAGAGGCGGCGCAGCACCTCCAGGGAGCGCGCCTTCAGCGGGGCGCCCGAGAGTCCGCCGGTCTCTCCGACCAGGGTGGGTTCGGACTTCAGACCGAGCCCCTCGCGCGCGATGGTGGTGTTCGTGGCGATGATCCCGTCCAGGCCGAGTTCGACGGCGAGGTCGGCGACCGCGTCGACGTCCTCGTCGGCCAGGTCGGGCGCGATCTTCACCAGCAGCGGAACCCGGCGCGTGGTCACCGTCCGGTCGGCCGCCTCGCGGACGGCGGTCAGCAGCGGCCGCAGCGACTCGGTGGCCTGGAGGTTGCGCAGCCCGGGCGTGTTCGGCGAGCTGACGTTGACGACGAGGTAGTCGGCGTACGCGGCCAGCCGTTCGGTGGACTTCACGTAGTCGGCGGCGGCCTCGGCCTCCGGAACCACCTTGGTCTTGCCGATGTTGACGCCCACGACGGTCCTGAAGACGGGCGTACGGGCCGCCAGGCGCCCCGCCACGGCCTCGGAGCCCTCGTTGTTGAACCCCATGCGGTTGATCAGCGAGCGGTCCGGCACGAGGCGGAACAGGCGTTTCCTGGGGTTGCCCGGCTGCGCCTCCCCCGTCACCGTGCCGATCTCGATGTGGTCGAAGCCGAGCATCGACATCCCGTCGATGGCGACCGCGTTCTTGTCGAAGCCCGCCGCGAGCCCGAACGGCCCGTGCATCCGCAGCCCGAACGCCTCGGTCCGCAGCTCCTTGTGGCGGGGCGCGAGCACGGCGGCGACGAAGGTCCGCAGGACGGGGACACGGACGGCGAGCCGGATCCAGCGGAAAGCGAGGTGGTGGGCCTGCTCGGGGTCCATGCGCTGGAACACGAGCCGGAAGAAGAGCTTGTACATGGTCGGTGTCCTCAAGAAGAGCCTGATGAGCCTCATGAAGAGGGGGACACCGTTTCCGGTGTCCCCCTCGGGGCTGCTAGTCGCGGGCCGCGGTCAGATGCTCGGCGTGTTCCTGGAGCGAACGCACGCCCACGTCACCGTGGTTGAGCGCGTCGATGCCCTGGACGGCCGCGGCGAGCGCCTGGACCGTCGTCAGACAGGGCACGGAGCGGGCCACGGCAGCCGTACGGATGTCGTAGCCGTCGAGGCGGCCGCCGGTGCCGTACGGCGTGTTGACGATGAGGTCGACCTCGCCCTCGTGGATGAGCTGGACGATCGTCTTCTCGCCGTTCGGGCCCTCGCCCTCGGACTGCTTGCGCACGACGGTGGCGTTGATGCCGTTGCGCTTGAGCACCTCGGCCGTACCGGACGTGGCGAGCAACTCGAAGCCGTGGGCGACCAGTTCACGCGCCGGGAAGATCA
Source organism: Streptomyces sp. NBC_00258 (assembly GCF_036182465.1). NCBI lineage: Bacteria > Bacillati > Actinomycetota > Actinomycetes > Kitasatosporales > Streptomycetaceae > Streptomyces > Streptomyces sp. NBC_00258. Next base: position 9,647,094 of record NZ_CP108081.1, on the reverse strand, counting down.
TCGAGCGCTTGTCCCGGTTGGCGACCGAGATGAAGGCACGGCCCTTGGTCGGCAGCGGACCGTACGCGCCCGCCTGGGACTTGGCATACGCCGTGCCGAACACCGAGTCGATGCCCATGACCTCGCCGGTGGAGCGCATCTCCGGGCCGAGGATCGTGTCGACGCCGCGGCCGTGGATGTCGCGGAACCGCGACCACGGCATGACGGCCTCCTTGACGGAGATCGGTGCGTCCAGCGGCAGTTCGCCGCCGTCGCCGACGGCCGGCAGCAGTCCCTCGGCCCGCAGTTCGGCGACGGTCGCGCCCAGCGAGATCCGGGCGGCGGCCTTCGCCAGCGGCACCGCGGTCGCCTTCGAGGTGAAGGGGACGGTGCGCGAGGCACGCGGGTTGGCTTCGAGGACGTACAGGATGTCGCCCGCCATCGCGAACTGGATGTTGATCAGTCCGCGGACCCCGACACCCTTCGCGATGGCCTCCGTCGAGGCCCTCAGGCGCTTGATGTCGAAGCCGCCGAGCGTGATCGGGGGCAGCGCGCACGCCGAGTCGCCGGAGTGGATGCCGGCCTCCTCGATGTGCTCCATGACACCGCCGAGGTACAGCTCGTGGCCGTCGTACAGCGCGTCCACGTCGATCTCGATCGCGTCGTCCAGGAAGCGGTCGACCAGGACCGGCCGGGACGGGCTGATCTCGGTCGACTCCTCGATGTACGAGGCCAGCCGCGTCTCGTCGTACACGATCTCCATGCCGCGCCCGCCGAGCACGTACGACGGCCGGACGAGGACGGGGTAGCCGATCTCGTCGGCGATGGCCTTGGCCCCGGCGAACGTCGTGGCGGTGCCGTGCTTCGGCGCGGGCAGCCCGGCCTCCGCGAGGACCTGGCCGAAGGCGCCGCGGTCCTCGGCGGCGTGGATCGCCTCGGGCGGGGTGCCCACGACCGGCACGCCGTTGTCCTTGAGCGCCTGCGAGAGACCCAGCGGAGTCTGTCCGCCGAGCTGGACGATGACGCCGGCGATCGGTCCGGCGAGCGTCTCCGCGTGGACGATCTCCAGCACGTCCTCCAGGGTGAGCGGCTCGAAGTACAGCCGGTCGGAGGTGTCGTAGTCCGTGGAGACGGTCTCGGGATTGCAGTTGACCATCACGGTCTCGTAGCCCGCGTCGCTCAGCGCGAAGGAAGCGTGGACGCAGGAGTAGTCGAACTCGATGCCCTGGCCGATGCGGTTCGGCCCGGAGCCGAGGATGATCACCGCGGGCTTCTCGCGCGGGGCGACCTCCGACTCCTCGTCGTACGAGGAGTAGAAGTACGGCGTCTTGGCGGCGAACTCGGCGGCGCAGGTGTCGACCGTCTTGTAGACCGGGCGTACGCCCAGCGCGTGCCGCACCTCGCGCACGACGTCCTCGCGCAGGCCGCGGATCTCGCCGATCTGTACGTCGGAGAAGCCGTGGCGCTTGGCCTCGGCGAGCAGCTCCGGGTCCAGCTTGTCGGCGGCGGCCAGCTCGTCCGCGATCTCCTTGATCAGGAACAGCTGGTCCACGAACCACGGATCGATCTTCGTGGCGTCGAAGACCTCCTCGGGCGTGGCGCCCGCGCGGACGGCCTGCATGACGGAGTTGATGCGCCCGTCGGTCGGCCGGATCGCCTCGGCCAGCAGCTCGGCCTTGTCGCCGGGCTCGCCGACGAAGGTGAACTGGCTGCCCTTCTTCTCCAGCGACCGCAGCGCCTTCTGCAGCGCCTCGGTGAAGTTGCGGCCGATCGCCATGGCCTCGCCGACCGACTTCATGGTCGTGGTCAGCGTGGAGTCGGCGGACGGGAACTTCTCGAAGGCGAACCGCGGGGCCTTGACGACCACGTAGTCGAGCGTGGGCTCGAAGGACGCCGGCGTCTTCTCCGTGATGTCGTTCGGGATCTCGTCGAGGGTGTAGCCGACGGCCAGCTTGGCGGCGATCTTGGCGATAGGGAAGCCGGTCGCCTTGGAGGCCAGGGCCGAGGAACGCGAGACCCGCGGGTTCATCTCGATGACGATGATGCGGCCGTCGTCCGGGTTCACCGCGAACTGGATGTTGCAGCCGCCGGTGTCGACGCCGACCTCGCGGATGATCGCGATGCCGATGTCGCGCAGGCGCTGGTACTCGCGGTCGGTCAGCGTCATCGCGGGCGCCACGGTGATCGAGTCGCCGGTGTGCACGCCCATGGGGTCGAAGTTCTCGATGGAGCAGACGACCACGACGTTGTCGTTCTTGTCGCGCATCAGCTCCAGCTCGTACTCCTTCCAGCCGAGGATGGACTCCTCCAGGAGCACCTCGGTGGTCGGCGAGAGCGTGAGGCCCTGCCCCGCGATGCGGCGCAGCTCCTCCTCGTCGTGCGCGAAGCCGGAGCCGGCGCCGCCCATGGTGAAGGAGGGCCGGACGACGACGGGGTAGCCGCCGAGCGTCTCGACGCCCTGGATGACGTCGTCCATGGAGTGGCAGATGACCGAGCGGGCGGACTCGCCGTGCCCGATCTTCTCGCGGACGGCCTCGACGACGTCCTTGAAGAGGTCGCGGTCCTCGCCCTTGTTGATCGCCTCGACGTTGGCGCCGATCAGCTCGACACCGTACTTCTCCAGCACTCCCTGCTCGTGCATGGAGATCGCGGTGTTGAGGGCGGTCTGCCCGCCGAGCGTCGGCAGCAGGGTGTCCGGCCGCTCCTTGGCGATGATCTTCTCGACGAACTCCGGGGTGATCGGCTCGACGTACGTCGCGTCGGCGATCTCCGGGTCGGTCATGATCGTCGCCGGGTTGGAGTTGACGAGGATGACCCGCAGGCCCTCAGCCTTGAGGACGCGGCAGGCCTGGGTGCCGGAGTAGTCGAACTCGGCGGCCTGGCCGATGACGATCGGGCCGGAGCCGATGACCAGGACGGACTGGATATCGGTGCGCTTAGGCACGCTGGCCCTCCATGAGCTCTACGAAGCGGTCGAACAGGTAGGCCGCGTCGTGCGGGCCCGCCGCCGCCTCGGGGTGGTACTGGACGCTGAACGCCGGCTGGTCGAGCAGCTGCAGCCCCTCGACGACCTGGTCGTTCAGGCAGACGTGCGAGACCTCGGCACGCCCGTAGGGGGTCTCGGAGACCTTGTCGAGCGGCGCGTCGACGGCGAAGCCGTGGTTGTGCGCGGTGACCTCGACCTTGCCGGTCGTACGGTCCTGCACGGGCTGGTTGATGCCCCGGTGACCGTACTTCAGCTTGTACGTGCCGAAGCCGAGGGCGCGGCCGAGGATCTGGTTGCCGAAGCAGATGCCGAAGAGCGGTGTCTTCCGTTCCAGCACGGCACGCATCAGGGAGACGGGGTGCTCGGCCTGCTCCGGGTCACCGGGGCCGTTGGAGAAGAACACGCCGTCCGGCTCGATCGCGTAGATGTCCTCGGCCGTCGCTGTGGCGGGCAGCACGTGCACCTCGATGCCGCGCTCGGCCATGCGGTGCGGGGTCATGCCCTTGATGCCGAGGTCCACCGCGGCGACGGTGTACTTCGCGGCACCGATCGAAACGGCTTCGCCGTCGGGGCCGATCGCGGGGACGACGTACGTCTCCTTGGTGGCCACTTCCTCGTAGAGGCTGGCGCCCTTCATCTCGGGGGCCTGGCGCACCTCGGCGAGCATGGTGCCCTCGTCGGGCAGCGCGTTGCCGGAGAAGATGCCGACGCGCATGGCGCCGCGCTCGCGCAGATGGCGGGTGAGCGCGCGGGTGTCGATCCCGCTGATGCCCACGACGCCCTGCTGGACGAGCTCCTCGTCCAGCGAGCGCCGGGAGCGCCAGTTGGAGGGCACGCGCGCGGGGTCCCGTACGACGTAACCGGCGACCCAGATGCGCTTCGACTCGGGGTCGTCGTCGTTGACGCCGGTGTTGCCGACGTGCGGGGCGGTCATCACGACGACCTGGCGGTGGTACGACGGGTCGGTGAGGGTCTCCTGGTAGCCGGTCATGCCGGTGGAGAACACCGCTTCGCCGAAGGTCACCCCCACGGCCCCGTAGGCGCGGCCGCGGAAGGTCCGGCCGTCCTCCAGGACGAGTACGGCGGGAGCCGCCTTTCGCCTCTGTGAGGCGGTTCCCTGGATGGAGGTCGTCATCGTGCGCCTTCCGTCTTGTCGCTCTTGTCGCTCGTGTTGATCATGTTGTTCAGGGTGTCGACCCACTCGTTGTGCTCGGCCGCGTGGTCGGAGCGGAAGCCCGAGTCGATCAGCCGGTCGCCGTGCTCCCAGGTGACGACGAGGAGCCCGCCCTCGGTGAGGACCTTGCCCGCGATGCCCTTGTCGAGCCGGGCCTCACGCAGTTGGGCGACCGGCACGAAGAAGTCGGCCGCTCCGGGGCGTACGACATCGAGGCCCGCGTCCGTCAGCGTGACCTCGGCCCGGCTGCGGGTGCCCAGGCCGTGCGCCACGATGCGGTCGAGCCACTGCCCGGCGGTGGTGGAGCCGTGGTAGCGGCCACTCATCGAAAGCACAGTCAGTCTCGCCTCACCGGGCTCTTCCGGCGCGGTGTGCAGCTCGGGAAGGTCGCCCTGGAGTGCGCCGCGCCACTTCCAGCCCTCGCGCATCAGCCAGTAGACGAGCGCGATGAACAGCACGAGGCCGACGAGCCAGCCGATCCGGGCGGCCCAGTCGGTCACTTCCGCGGACTTCTGTTCCGCGGCGATGTCCGCTGTGATCTGCGCTGCAATGGGGGTGAGTGATGTCACGCGAGCTTCCCGTCGACGAGCGTGGCCCTGCCCCGGAGCCACGTGTGCGTGACACGGCCCGGCAGCTCACGACCCTCGTACGGAGTGTTGCGGCTGCGCGAAGCGAAGCCCGCGGGGTCCACGGCTCCACGGTATGCCGTGTCGACGAGGACGAGGTTGGCGGGCTCGCCTGCCGAGACGGGACGGCCGTGGCCCTGCGCCCGCCCGATACCGGCGGGCTTGAACGACATGCGGTCGGCGACGCCGGCCCAGTCGAGCAGCCCGGTCTCGACCATCGTCTGCTGGACGACGGACAGCGCGGTCTCCAGGCCCACCATGCCCATGGCGGCCGCGGCCCACTCGCAGTCCTTGTCCTCGTGCGGGTGCGGGGCGTGGTCGGTGGCGACGATGTCGATCGTGCCGTCGGCGAGCGCCTCGCGCAGGGCCATGACGTCGCGCTCGGTGCGCAGCGGCGGGTTGACCTTGTAGACGGGGTTGTACGAGCGCACCAGCTCGTCGGTGAGGAGGAGGTGGTGCGGGGTGACCTCGGCGGTGACGTCGATGCCGCGGGACTTGGCCCAGCGCACGATCTCCACCGATCCGGCGGTCGACAGGTGGCAGATGTGCACGCGCGATCCGACGTGCTCGGCGAGCAGGACGTCCCGGGCGATGATCGATTCCTCGGCGACCGCGGGCCAGCCGCCGAGTCCCAGCTCGGCGGAGACGACGCCCTCGTTCATCTGGGCGCCCTCGGTGAGCCGGGGCTCCTGCGCGTGCTGGGCGACGACCCCGCCGAAGGCCTTCACGTATTCGAGGGCCCGCCGCATGATCACGGCGTCGTCGACGCACTTGCCGTCGTCGGAGAAGACCGTGACGCCGGCGGCCGACTCGTGCATCGCGCCCAGCTCGGCGAGCTTCTTGCCCTCCAGGCCGACGGTGACGGCGCCGATGGGCTGCACGTCGCAGTAGCCGTGCTCCTGGCCCAGCCGGTAGACCTGCTCGACGACACCGGCGGTGTCGGCGACCGGGAAGGTGTTGGCCATGGCGAACACGGCGGTGTAGCCGCCGCTCGCCGCCGCGCGCGTACCGGTCAGGACCGTCTCGGAGTCCTCACGGCCGGGCTCGCGCAGATGGGTGTGCAGGTCCACGAGCCCCGGCAGGAGCACCTTGCCGTCGGCCTCGACGACCTCGGAGCCCTCGGCCGACAGGCCGCTGCCCACGGCCGCGATCTCGGAACCGTCGATCAGGACGTCCTGCGGCTCGCCGCCGAGCACCTTCGCACCACGGATAAGGATCTTGCTCATGTGACTTACTTCTCCTCGGTACGGGTGTGGGTGACGGCGGGTTCGTTGCCGCCGAGAAGCAGGTAGAGCACGGCCATCCGGATCGAGACGCCGTTGGCGACCTGCTCGATGGCGGTGCAGCGCCCGGAGTCGGCGACCTCGGCGGTGATCTCCATGCCGCGGACCATCGGCCCGGGGTGCATCACGATGGCGTGCTCGGGCATCTTCGCCATCCGGTCGCCGTCGAGCCCGTAGCGCCGCGAGTACTCGCGCTCGGTCGGGAAGAACGCCGCGTTCATCCGCTCGCGCTGCACACGCAGCAGCATCACGGCGTCGGACTTGGAGAGCGTGCTGTCCAGGTCGTACGAGACCTCGCAGGGCCAGGACTCGACGCCGACGGGCACCAGGGTCGGCGGGGCCACGAGGGTGACCTCGGCGCCGAGGGTGTGCAGCAGGTCGACGTTCGAGCGGGCGACCCGGCTGTGCAGGATGTCGCCGACGAGCGTGATGCGCTTGCCTGCCAGGTCCTGACCGAGGCCCGCGTCCCGGCCGACGAGCCGGCGGCGCATGGTGAAGGCGTCGAGCAGGGCCTGCGTGGGGTGCTGGTGGGTGCCGTCTCCCGCGTTGATGACGGCGGCGTCGATCCAGCCGGAGGTGGCGAGCCGGTACGGGGCTCCGGAGGCGCCGTGCCGGATGACGACGGCGTCGACGCCCATGGCTTCGAGGGTCTGCGCGGTGTCCTTCAGGGACTCGCCCTTGGAGACGCTTGATCCCTTGGCGGTGAAGTTGATCACGTCCGCGGAGAGACGCTTCTCCGCGGCCTCGAACGAGATCCTCGTCCGGGTGGAGTCCTCGAAGAAGAGGTTGACGACGGTCCGGCCGCGCAGGGTCGGCAGTTTCTTGATCGGCCGGTCGGCGACCCGGGCCATCTCCTCGGCGGTGTCGAGGATCAGGACGGCGTCGTCGCGGGTGAGGTCGGCGGCCGAGATGAGATGACGCTGCATCTGTCAGGCTCCGTAAGGCAGTTCAGGTCGGGAAGCGGGGGCCCGGGAGGTGTCCCTCGGAAGGGCACAGCCGGCCGGGCGCGGGCGCGCGGAGGCGCACTCGGGTCGTACGGGCGGACGTACGGCTGAGTGCAGCTACCGCTCGCCGGGCCGGGCGGTCTGCTTCACACCGAGCAGCACGGTGTCGCGACCGTCCTCCTCGGCGAGCTGGACCTTGACCGTCTCCCGCAACGACGTGGGGAGGTTCTTGCCGACGTAGTCGGCGCGGATCGGGAGTTCGCGGTGACCTCTGTCGACGAGGACCGCGAGCTGTACCGCACGGGGACGCCCTATGTCGTTCAGCGCGTCGAGGGCTGCCCGGATGGTGCGGCCGGAGAAGAGCACGTCGTCGACGAGGACGACCAGGCGGCCGTCGATGCCGTCACCGGGGATGTCCGTACGGGCCAGCGCCCGCGGCGGGTGCATGCGCAGGTCGTCGCGGTACATGGTGATGTCGAGGGAACCGACCGGGATCTTGCGGTCGGTGATCTCTTCGAGCTTGGCGGCCAGCCGCTGGGCGAGGAAGACGCCTCTGGTCGGGATGCCGAGAAGCACCACGTCGTCGGCGCCCTTGGCGCGTTCGACGATCTCGTGGGCGATGCGGGTCAGCACCCGCGCGATGTCGGGGGCTTCCAGAACGGGCCGTGCGTCGGCCTCGTACTGCTGCTTGTCCTGCTCTGAGTCCATACGAAACGGACCTCCTTCTCCGCCTCACGGGACGGATCATTAAAGGACGTCGGAATTGCGCCAACCACGGTACCAGCCCGGCAACGCCCCTGATCACCCCCTTGGCACCAGCCGTACCGGGCTCCCACGGAAGGGTCGGTCCGGACCATTCGGCTTGACGAGGCAGAGTCACGCTGCGTAACCTCACAGTGAGTCACCAGCCGCGCGGCCGAGCCGCACGTCGACACAGTGCCGGGGAGCTATATGTCCAGCGAATACGCCAAACAGCTCGGGGCCAAGCTCCGCGCCATCCGCACCCAGCAGGGCCTTTCCCTCCACGGCGTCGAGGAGAAGTCCCAGGGCCGCTGGAAGGCGGTCGTGGTCGGTTCCTATGAGCGCGGCGACCGCGCCGTGACCGTACAGCGTCTCGCCGAGCTGGCGGACTTCTACGGCGTGCCGGTGCAGGAGCTGCTGCCGGGCACCACTCCGGGCGGAGCCGCCGAGCCGCCGCCGAAGCTGGTCCTGGACCTGGAGCGGCTGGCCCACGTGCCGGCCGAGAAGGCGGGCCCCCTGCAGCGCTACGCGGCGACGATCCAGTCCCAGCGCGGCGACTACAACGGCAAGGTGCTGTCGATCCGCCAGGACGACCTGCGCACGCTCGCCGTCATCTACGACCAGTCCCCCTCGGTCCTCACCGAGCAGCTGATCAGCTGGGGCGTCCTGGACGCCGACGCGCGCCGCGCGGTCTCCCACGAGGACGCCTGACCCGTACGGGGACTGAGAAGAAACGTGCCGCCGGGGTGGCCGGAACCAGACGGTTCCGGCCACCCCGGCGGCTTTCTGCGGGCCTCGGGGACGCCGGAGGTACGGGAACGCCGGAGGGGCCCCAGCGAGATCGCTGGGGCCCCTCCGGCGTTCCTCAGGGGCGCGGGGAACTGCGCGACAAGCCCAGGACGGCCCGCACGCTACAACGAAACGCGCGGCCCCCTCACGTTCAGACCTCGTCGCGCCGAAGCGACGACTTGAGCTCCTTGAACCGGCCGAGCAGACCGTTCACAAAGGCGGGCGACTCGTCCGTGGAGAACTCCTTGGCGAGCTGCACGGCCTCGTCGAGCACCACGGCATCCGGGGTCTCGTCGACCCAGATCAGCTCATAGGCGCCCAGCCGCAGGATGTTGCGGTCGACGACCGGCATCCTGTCGAGCGTCCAGCTCACCGCGTACTGCGAGATCAGCTCGTCGATGCGCTTCGCGTACTTCGCGTAGCCCTCGACGAGCTGCATGGTGTACTCGCTCACCGGCGGCTGCCGGGTGTCGGTCCGGGAGTGCCGGATCCAGTCACCCAGGACCGTCTGGACGTCCACGCCACGCTGATCACCCTCGAAGAGGATCTGGAAGGCGCGCTTGCGGGCCGTATTGCGGGCAGCCACGGTTAGCTGTTCACCCGGCCGAGGTAGTCGCTCGAACGGGTGTCGACCTTGATCTTCTCACCGGTGGTGATGAAGAGCGGGACCTGGATCTGGTAACCGGTCTCCAGGGTGGCGGGCTTGGTGCCGCCGGTGGAGCGGTCGCCCTGGACGCCCGGCTCGGTCTCCTGGATGACCAGCTCGACGGCGGCCGGCAGCTCGACGAAGAGCACCTCGCCCTCGTGCTGGGCGACGGTGGCGGTGAAGCCCTCGATCAGGAAGTTCGCGGCGTCGCCGACGGCCTTGCGGTCGACCATGAGCTGGTCGTAGGTCTCCATGTCCATGAAGACGAAGTACTCGCCGTCCATGTACGAGAACTGCATGTCACGCTTGTCGACAGTGGCCGTCTCGACCTTGACGCCGGCGTTGAACGTCTTGTCGACGACCTTGCCGGAAAGCACGTTCTTCAGCTTGGTGCGCACGAAGGCCGGGCCCTTGCCGGGCTTGACGTGCTGGAACTCGACGACGGACCAGAGCTGGCCGCCTTCGAGCTTGAGCACCAGGCCGTTCTTGAGGTCGTTCGTGGAAGCCACGGTTGCGGAATCTCCTGGACTGACGTGGACGACCCCGGAACACGCGCACAGCGGGAAGCTAGAGCGCGAGCAGCTCCTTGGTCGTGATGGTGAGTAGCTCGGGTCCGCCGTCCGCCTCGGGGCGCACGACGAGCGTGTCATCGATCCGGACACCGCCCCGGCCCGGGATGTGGACCCCCGGTTCGACGGTGACCGGCACGCAAGCGTCCAGTTTACCCATGGCCGCGGGGGCCAGCTGCGGGTCCTCGTCGATTTCGAGCCCCACACCGTGTCCGGTCAGCGGAGGAAGGCCGTCCGTATACCCCGCGGAGTCGAGAACCTGGCGGGCCGCACGGTCCACGTCACGGTAGGCGGCGCCGGGCACGAGGGCCTCGCGGCCGGCCCGCTGGGATGCGAAGACGAGGTCGTACAGCTCGATCTGCCAGTCGGCGGGCGAGGTCCCGATGACGAAGGTACGGCCGATCTCGCAGCGGTATCCGCGGTAGGTCGCGCCGAGGCAGACGGAGAGGAAATCTCCTTCTTCGACCCGGCGGTCGGTGGGACGGTGGCCGCGGCGACCGGAGTTCGGGCCCGTACCGACCGAGGTCGTGAAGGCCGGGCCGTCGGCGCCGTGGTCGACCAGGCGGCGTTCGAGTTCCAGGGCGAGATGGCGTTCGGTGCGGCCGACGAGGATGGATTCCAGGAGCTCGCTCAGTGCCTGGTCGGCGATCTCCGCGCCGATGCGCAGACAGGAGATCTCCTCCTCGTCCTTGATCACACGCAGCTGCTCGACGGCTGCGCCGAGGTCGCCGAGGCGGAGCCGGGGAGCAACCGAGCCGATCGCCCGGTGCCGGGTCACGGTCAGGTGGTGTTCCTCGACGGCGAGGGAGTCGGCGCCCTGGGCCGCGGCGAGGTCCGCCGCGGCGACGGCGGGGTCGCCGCCGGGGCTCGCCAGCGTGTGCACCCGGAGAGCCTCGTCGGGCCTGCCCTCGTCGAGCGGGGTTTGGGGGGGACCGCCGTACACGAGCAGGTCCTCGGTCTTTCCCAGCAGGAGAACGGCGCCGTGAGGGGCCACGCCCGCGAGGTAGCGGACGTTGGCGGGGCGGGAGATCAGCGCGGTTGCGCTGCCGCTCGCCGTGCAGCGCTCTCTCAGCCGGTCGCGGCGGGCCGCGTACGCCTCTGACATGACCCGAGCGTATGAGCTCCGCGGGGTTGGCGCCGGTTGGGGGAGGCCGAGTGGGGGTTCCGGACGGGGGGCGGGGTGCGGCAGGAGGTTGTGTGCCGGGTGCGGGTGGGTGGGGGCTTGTCGCGCAGTTCCCCGCGCCCCTGAGGTGGGAGGGGCTCGGCCCCTCTCCAGAGTTCCCTATCAGTCCTCTACCACTGCGGCGGGCTTGCGATCGACCTTGCCAGTACGTCGTCCAGGACTCGGGCCGTCTGGGGGACGTCCAGTTGGGAGTTGTCGATGATCGGGAGGCCCGAGCCGTACCAGCCCGCCATGCGGCCGTGGATGCGGGCGACCTCCTCGTCGGTGAGGCGGCGGTTTCCGGAGCGCTCGGCGTTGCGCTCCAGGACTATCTCCAGGCCCGGCAGGAGGACGACCGGCAGCAGGCCGGGACCGACGTGCCGCTTCCAGCCGCCGAGGCCGACGACGGGCCGGTCGGGGAAGACCGCGTCGTCGAGGATGCAGGAGATGTTGTTGGCCAGGAAGTTGCGGGCCGCGAAGCCGCAGGTGCGGCGGGCGAGACGATACTGCGCCTCCGAGTGGTCGTTCCACCCCGACTGCGGGTCGGCGAAGCCCGAGCGCACCCATTCGCGTACGTCGTCCAGGCTGATGTGCGCCGTGGGCACCCTGCGGTGGTCCGCCCAGTACTTGGCGACGCTCGTCTTGCCCGCGCCGGCGGGTCCGATGAGCAGGACGGCGAGGGTGGTCGACGTCGGATCGGGCGTGCCGGCGGCGGGAGGCGGGCTCGGCATCGGGACGGGACCGCCCGGCGGCAGCTGTACGTGGCCCGTGGTGTCCGGCGTCGGCGGCGGTGGAGCGTGGTGCGGGACCGTGTGATGCGGGGCGGGTGCGTGGCCCGGTGGATGGGGGGCGGGGGGCCCGCTGGGCGCTCCGGCGAAGCCGGGCGGCGGGCCCACGGGCGCGGGCCCCTGGGGCGCAGGCGCGGGGCCCGGGTGCGCGCCCGGGTGGTGCGGTCCCGAGTGTTGTGCGGCCGGCGACCAGCCGGCGGCCGGTCCGTGCCCCGGCTGGTGGGGCGGCGGCAGCGGAGACCCCACTGCGTGCTGCATCCGGTGCCACTCCGTCTCGTGTCTTTGGCTCACTCGCCGCAGGCAATTTGGCGCTGGGAGCGGGGCACCCGCCCCACTCCCTACCGAACGGTACCGTCCCCGGCCGCCGTTTGGTGAACGGCGGGGGCCGGTCCGAAGTGCCCCTCCGCACAAGGCAAATCAGACCAAGTGTCGCCGGAGGGGGCTATTCGCCCACTTCGCCGTAGGCGGCGAGGAGCACCGCCGGGTCGGGCCCTTCCAGGACGGTGGGCTTGCCCAGGCCGTCGAGGACGATGAAGCGGAGGAGGTTGCCGCGGGACTTCTTGTCGACCTTCATGGTCTCCAGGAGCTTGGGCCACTGGTCGTAGCGGTAGCTCAGCGGCAGCCCGACCGACTCCAGGATCGTGCGGTGCCGGTCCGCGGTCGCGTCGTCGAGGCGCCCCGCCAGTCGGCCGAGCTCGGCCGCGAAGTGCATGCCCACCGCGACCGCCGCGCCGTGCCGCCACTCGTAGCGCTCGTTCTTCTCGATGGCGTGGGCGAGCGTGTGCCCGTAGTTGAGGATCTCGCGCAGCCCGGACTCCTTCAGATCGGACGAGACGACCTCGGCCTTGACCTTGATGGAGCGCTCGATGAGCTCGGCGGTGTGCGGTCCCGCGGGCGTGCGGGCGCCCTGCGGGTCGGCCTCGATGAGTTCGAGGATCGCCGGGTCGGCGATGAAGCCTGCCTTGATGATCTCGGCGAGCCCGGACACGAAGTCGTTGACCGGCAGCGATTCGAGGGCGGCCAGGTCGCACAGCACACCGGCGGGCGGGTGGAAGGCGCCGACGAGGTTCTTTCCCTCGGCGGTGTTGATGCCCGTCTTTCCGCCGACCGCCGCGTCCACCATGGCCAGCACGGTGGTGGGGATGGCGATCCAGCGCACTCCGCGCAGCCAGGTCGCCGCCACGAACCCGGCGAGGTCGGTGGTCGCCCCGCCGCCCACGCCGACGATCACGTCGGTGCGGGTGAAGCCGGACTGTCCGAGCGCCTTCCAGCAGTACGCGGCGACCTCGGCGGTCTTGGCCTCCTCCGCGTTGGGCACCTGGATGGCGACGGCCTCGAAGCCCTGCCCGGCCAGGTCGGCCCGCAGCGCCTCGCCGGTCTCGGCGAGCGCCTCGGGGTGGATCACAGCGACCCGCTTGGCCCGCTCCCCGACCAACGTGCCCAACTCACCGAGCAGTTGGCGGCCGACCAGCACCTCGTACGGCTCGCTGCCCGCCGTGCCGCCGACGTGGATCCGCGTCACTGCCTCGCTCATGCTTCCTTCAACTCCAGTGCGTCGAGGACCGCTTGGGCGACCTCTTCGGGGGTACGGCCGTCGGTGGCCACCACGGCGGTCGCGACCTCGGTGTAGAGGTGGCGGCGGGCCTCCATCAGCTCGCGCCACTGCCGGCGCGGGTTGACGGCGAGCAGCGGCCGTGCGGTGTTCAGACCCGTGCGCTTGACCGCTTCCTCGACATCCATCGAGAGGTACACGACGGGCTGTCCGGCCAGCAGTGCCCGGGTGTCGGCGTCGAGGATCGCGCCGCCGCCGAGTGCCAGCACGCCGTCGTACCCGGCCAGGGCCCGGTGCACCGCCTGCTTCTCGATCGCGCGGAAGGCGGGCTCGCCGTCGTCGACGAAGATGTCCGCGATGGTGCGGCCCTGCTCGGCCACGATGTCGCCGTCGGTGTCCCGGTACGCGCAGCCGAGCCGCTCCGCGACCAGCTCGCCCACCGTGGACTTGCCGACCCCCATCGGGCCGACCAGGATCACGCGCGGAGCGCTCACCGCACGACCAGGTTCTGGAGGTACGACTCGACGTTGCGCCGTGTCTCGGGCACGGAGTCCCCGCCGAACTTCTCCGCCACCGCGTCCGCGAGAACCAGCGCCACCATGGCTTCGGCGACGATGCCCGCGGCCGGGACCGCGCACACGTCCGAGCGCTGGTGGTGCGCCTTGGTCGCCTCACCGGTCGCCACGTCGATGGTGGCCAGCGCGCGCGGCACCGTCGCGATGGGCTTCATGGCGGCCCGTACGCGCAGGAGTTCGCCGGTCGTCAGGCCACCCTCGGTGCCGCCGGAGCGTCCCGAGGTCCGCCTGATGCCCTCGTCGGTCCGCACGATCTCGTCGTGCGCCTTGGAGCCCGGCACCCGTGCCAGATCGAAGCCGTCGCCGACCTCGACACCCTTGATGGCCTGGATGCCCATGAGCGCGGCCGCGAGCCGGGCGTCGAGCCGCCGGTCCCAGTGCACGTGCGAGCCGAGGCCCACCGGCACGTCGTACGCGAGGACCTCGACCACGCCGCCGAGCGTGTCGCCGTCCTTGTGGGCCTGGTCGATCTCCGCGACCATCGCCTTCGACGCGTCGGCGTCGAGGCAGCGCACGGGATCGGCGTCGAGCCTCTCCACATCGGCCGGGGTCGGGTAGACGCCGTACGGAGCCTTCGCGGCGGCCAGCTCGACGACGTGCGAGACGACCTCGATGCCCGCCGTCTCCTTCAGGTACGAACGCGCCACCGCGCCCAGCGCCACCCGGGCCGCCGTCTCACGCGCCGAGGCACGCTCCAGGATCGGCCGGGCCTCGTCGAAGCCGTACTTCTGCATACCGGCGAGATCGGCGTGACCGGGCCGGGGCCGGGTCAGCGGCGCGTTGCGGGCCAGTTCGGCGAGGATCTGCGGGTCGACGGGGTCGGCCGCCATGACCTGCTCCCACTTGGGCCACTCGGTGTTGCCCACCATGATCGCGACCGGAGAGCCCAGGGTGAGGCCGTGCCGTACGCCGCCCAGGAAGGTGATCTCGTCGCGCTCGAACTTCATGCGCGCGCCGCGTCCATACCCGAGGCGCCGCCTGGCCAGGTGGTCCGCCACCATCTCCGTGGTGATCGGCACGCCGGCGGGAAGTCCCTCCAGCGTCGCGACAAGTGCGGGACCGTGGGACTCCCCCGCGGTCAGCCAGCGCAACCTGCTCAACGGTGCTCCTCATGCTCGCGCCCTGGTACTGCGTACTGCCTTTGCGTACGCGCGTCCTCGCGTACGGCGACGGCGCGACCGGGTGCGCGGCCCTGGCCCGCCGGTAACGATCCTCCCACGTCCGCGCCGCCTGCCCCGCCGCAGGTCCATCAGGCGGACGCGGCCGGGTCACGCCGTGGCGTCGTCCTGGCGGGTCGGGGGCGCGTAGGAGCCCAGGTAGTCGGCGCCACGGCCCTGCCCGTACTGCGCCGCCGCGTGGACGGGCCGCCCCGCGCGCACCGCTCGCCGGTAAGCGAGCTTGTGCTTCAGCTTGTAGGCCCAGGTCGCGAGAACGACGGCCACCACGAGACAGAGCACGGCGATCTGCACCCAGTCCGGCAGAAAGCGCAGCACCACATCGAAGATCTCAGACTTCCACGACGCCAGCGTCACATGCATGGATCAGCCCCCCGGCTCCCCCGAGTTCCGCCCCCTGCGGAACCGAAGGCCGAATCGTATAGGCCGGTCCTACCTGCTCGCGAGCGCCTTCTCGCCTGCTGTCCGCATGGCGTCCAGCGGGGCCGGCACCCGCCCGGTCATCTGCTCGACCTGGAGCACCGCCTGGTGCACCAGCAGGTCGAGGCCGCTGACGACGGCTCCCCCGTACGCCGACCAGCGCGCCGCGAGCGCGGTGGGCCACGGGTCGTACAGCACGTCGAAGAGCGTGGCGGGCCGCTCGGGGACCACGAAGGAGAGGCCATCGGTCGTACCCGCCGGCGTGGTCGCGATGACGAGCGGCGCGCGCAGGGCATGCTCCGCGTCCGCCCAATCCTCCGTACGCACCTCTACGTCGAGCCGCTCGCCCCACTGCCGCATCTCGGCGGCGCGCGCCTGGCTGCGGACGTATGCGACGACCTCGCCGGTGCAGATCCGCGCAAGGGCGGCCAGCGCGGAGGAGGCGGTGGCTCCCGCGCCGAGGATCGCGGCGGAGTCCACCTGCTCGATCCCCCGCTCACGCAGGGCGGCGACCATCCCGGGGACGTCGGTGTTGTCGCCGAGGCGCCGCCCGTCCTCGGTGAACACCACCGTGTTCACGGCCTCGACGGCGGACGCGGTCTCACTGATCTCGTCGAGCAGTGGAATGACCGCCCGCTTCAGCGGCATGGTCAGCGACAGCCCGGCCCATTCGGGACCGAGTTTCCCGACGAATCCCGGAAGAGCCGCCTCGTCGACCTCGAAACGGTCGTACGACCAGTCGTCGAGGCCCAGTTCCTCGTACGCGGCACGGTGCAGCACCGGGGAGAGGGAATGAGCGATCGGGGAACCGAGTACGGCGGCTCGACGCTTCCGGTCTCCGTCAGTCCTTGTTGCGCCGTTCATTGAATTCCTTAACCAGTTTCTCGTGCTCGCTCAAGGTCTTGGTGAAGTCCGTCTTCTTCCCGTCGATGGAGATGAAGAACATCCACGCACCGCCGTCCGGACCCACCGACGCCTTCAGCGCGTCCTGACCCGGATTTCCGATCGGCCCGGGCGGAAGACCCTTGTAGAAGTACGTGTTGTACGGGTCGTCGTAGTTGCGGATCTCGCTCGTCGCAATGTCGATCTTGCTCTGACCCTTGAGGTAGTTGTACGTCGAGTCGAACTCGAGCTTCTGGTTGGTGACGTCGTTCGTCGACTTCAGTCGGTTGTAGACGACGGCGGCCATCTTCTTGAAGTCGTCGTGCGTGATTCCTTCGGCCTGGACGAGGCTCGCAACCGTGATGACCTGCAACGGGTCGTTCAGGTTGAGTTCCTTGGCCTTCTTCTCCAGGTCGTACTTGGCGTACTCCTGCTTGGCCTGCGACACCATTTCCTTCAGGACCGCCTCGGGCTTCATTCCCTTGGCGGCGGGGTAGGTCGCCGGATAGAGGAATCCTTCCAGCGGGTCCTTGATGTCGCTGTCGTTGTCCGCCCAGTCCGGAAGTCCGAGACTCTTGTACTTCTTCTCGGCGACATCCGCGGTGGTGCCCTTGGAAAGCCCCAGCTGTTTGTCGATCGCCGCGTAGACCGTGACGTTCCGCTGGCCTTCCCTGACGACCAGGTTGTTCTGGCTCTTGGGGTCGAGCATCAGCGCGACAGCGCTTTCTGCGGACATCTCCTTCTTGAGCAGATAGGAGCCCGCCTGGATCTTGCCCCCGTCCGGATTCTTCCCCTGGGCCGACACGAAGGCGTCGACACTCTTGACCACTCCCGCGGCCTTGAGCTTCTGGCCGATCACCGATCCGAAGGAGCCCTTGGGGATCACGACGGTCACCTGGTCGCTCGTGCCGTCACCCGCGTAGTCCGGCGCCGAGCCGAAACGATCCTGGTAGAACTGGTAGCCGAAATAGCCGACGCCGCCGACCAATCCGGTGAGGACGAGCGTCACGACCAGGCAGGCAGAGCCGCTCCGGCTCTTCTTCTCGCCTTTGCCCTTGCTTCCCTTGTCGCCTTTTCCGGCCTTGCCGCGCCGACGGCCTTTGGCGTCGTCCTCGAAGTCGTCGTCATCGTCGTCGTCATTGCCACCCGCGAAGAACGCGTGCTCACCCTGGTCGGGGCCCGGATCCCAGTCGGTCTGCGGCGGTTCCGGCTCGACTCCACGGCGGCTCGGCGGCTCCGGCGGCGGATACGCGTCGGGGGTCCCGTAGTAGTCGGGCTGCTGACCGCCGTACGCGGCGGCCTGGCCGCCGTAGGGATCGTTCGGATCGACGCCGTACGGGACCTGGGGCTGCTGCTGGTTCTGCTGGTGCTGTTGTGGGTGCTGCTGGCCCGTGTTGTTCCAGCCACCGTTGTACTGCTGGCCGTTGTCGTACTGCTGACCGTTGTACTGCCGGCCGTCGCCGTACTGCTGGCCGCCGTTGTACTGCTGACCGCCCTGGTCGTGGTACCCCTGGCCACCCTGGCCGTTGTTGTACTGCTGCGGAGCCTGACCGCCGTACTGCTGATCCTGGACGTACTGCTGCTGGTGACCCTGGGAGTAGTACTGCTGCTGGCCCTGGTCGTAGCCAGCCTGCTGGGCGGCTCCCCAGTCGCCGTACTGCTGCTGCGGCTCCTGCGGGTGGTGCTGCGGCTGGCCGCCGTAGGGGGACTGGGCCGCGTCGGCCTCCTGTCCTCCCCATCCGCCGTCCCCGTACAACGGGTCCTCCGGATGCCACGGTTCGGAGCCTGGGCCCCGGCCATACTCAGTCATCGATCCCCTAGAGCCGCGAGGCGGCGGTCGCGGTGGCTGTGGCTCGGCTCCCGTCCGCCTCTCTCCTGTGCGGAGGTTATTCGAACACCACCGCATCGCGCGGAACGTTACCGTACCGCGATCAGATGACCACTTCGACGCCCTCGCCCGGAGATGTACCTGACGCCCGTTCGGACTCCAGTGCCTGCTGGAGGATGATCACGGCCGCTGCCTGGTCAATGACCGATCTGCCCTTCTTGGACTTCACGCCCGAGGCGCGCAGTCCCTGACTGGCCGTCACTGTGGTCATCCTCTCGTCCACGAGCCGCACCGGAACGGGTGCGATCCCCCGGGCGAGCTCCTGTGCGAAGGCGCGGACCTTGACGGCCGCCGGGCCCTCGCCCCCCTTGAGGGAGCGAGGGAGTCCGACGACGACCTCGATCGGTTCGTACTCCTCGACGAGCTGCTTCAAGCGCCGGTGGGCGGCGGGGACATCGCGTCCCGGCACGGTCTCCACCGGAGTGGCGAGGATCCCGTCGGGGTCGCACGAGGCGACCCCGATCCGGGCGTCCCCGACGTCGATGGCGAGACGGCGGCCGCGGCGCATGACCCGCTCGCCCTCGCTCACTTGGCGGTCTCGGCCACGAGGCGCTCGACGGCGTCGACGGCGTCACCGATGGCGGCCGGGTTCTGGCCGCCGCCCTGGGCGACGTCCGGCTTGCCGCCACCGCCGCCACCGAGGGTCTTGGCGGCCGTACGCACCAGGTCACCGGCCTTGAGGCCGCGCTCGCGAGCGGCTTCGTTGGTGGCGATGACCGTCAGCGGCTTGCCGTTGACCGTCGTGAACAGGGCCACCACGGCGGCCCGACCGCCCTGGATGCGGCCACGGACGTCGAGGACCAGCCTGCGCAGGTCGTCGGCGCTCGTGCCGTCCGGTACCTGGCCGGTGACAAGTGCGATGCCCTGCACGTCCTTGGCGGATCCGGCGAGACCGGCGGCGGCCTGCAGCACCTTCTCGGCGCGGAACTTCTCGATCTCCTTCTCGGCGTCCTTCAGCTTGCCGAGCATGGCGGAGACCTTCTCCGGGAGCTCCTCCGGACGTCCCTTGATCAGCTCCTGGAGCTGGGCGACGACCGTGTGCTCGCGGGCGAGGAAGTTGTAGGCGTCGACGCCCACCAGGGCCTCGATACGGCGTACACCGGAACCGATCGACGACTCGCCGAGCAGCTTCACCAGGCCCAGCTGGGCGGTGTTGTGCACGTGCGTACCGCCGCACAGCTCCTTGGAGAAGTCGCCGATGGTCACGACCCGGACGCGCTCGCCGTACTTCTCGCCGAACTCGGCGATGGCGCCCTGCTTCTTGGCCTCGTCGATGCTCAGGATCTCGGCGTGGACGTCCAGGTCACGGGCGAGCACCTCGTTGATCTTCTGCTCGACGTCCGTCATCACGGCCGTGGGCACGGCGGCCGGGGAGCCGAAGTCGAAGCGGAAACGGCCGGGCTGGTTCTCGGAACCGGCCTGGGCGGCCGTCGGGCCGAGGGCGTCGCGCAGGGCCTGGTGCGTGAGGTGCGTGGCCGAGTGGGCGCGGGCGATGGCCGTGCGGCGGCGTACGTCGATGACGGCTTGGGCCTTGGCACCGACGGTCACCTCGCCGACCTGGACGACACCCTTGTGGACGTACACCCCCGGGACCGGCTTCTGGCAGTCACGGATCTCGACGATGGCACCGGTGTCGATCTTGATGCGGCCGGTGTCGCCGATCTGGCCGCCGCCCTCGGCGTAGAACGGGGTGCGGTCGAGGACGATCTCGACCTCGTCGCCCTCGGTGGCGGCCGGCGAGGAGACACCGTCGACGAGGATGCCGACGACGGTGGACTCGCCCTCGGTGTCCGAGTAGCCGATGAAGTCGGTCTCGCCGGCGGCGTCGGCGATCTCGCGGTAGGCGCCCATGTCGGCGTGGCCGGTCTTCTTGGACTTGGCGTCGGCCTTGGCGCGCTCCCGCTGCTCCTTCATCAGGCGCCGGAAGCCGTCCTCGTCCACGGAGAGGCCCTGTTCGGCGGCCATCTCCAGGGTGAGGTCGATCGGGAAGCCCCAGGTGTCGTGGAGCAGGAAGGCCTTGTCGCCGGCGAGGACCTGGCCGCCGGCGGCCTTGGTCTCCGTGACGGCGGTGTCGAGGATGTTCGTGCCGGCCTTCAGCGTCTTGACGAAGGCGTTCTCCTCGGCGACGGCCACGGTCTCGATGCGCTTGCGGTCGGTGACGAGTTCCGGGTACTGCTGGCCCATCATCTCGATGACGGTGTCGACGAGGTCCTTGACCACCGGACCCGTGGCGCCCAGCAGACGCATGTTGCGGATGGCGCGGCGCATGATGCGGCGCAGCACATAGCCGCGGCCCTCGTTGCCCGGGGTGACACCGTCACCGATGAGCATCACGGACGTCCGCATGTGGTCGGTGACCACGCGCAGGGAGACGTCGGAGTCCTTGCCGCTGCCGTACTCGACGCCGGTCAGCTCGGTGGCCTTCTTGATGACGGCCATGGAGGTGTCGATCTCGTACAGGTTCTGCACGTCCTGCAGAATCATGGCGAGGCGTTCCAGGCCGAGGCCGGTGTCGATGTTCTGGCTCGGCAGGTCGCCGAGGATCTCGAAGTCCTCCTTCGAGGTGCCCTCGCCGCGCTCGTACTGCATGAAGACCAGGTTCCAGATCTCCACGTACCGCTCGTCGTTGACGGCCGGGCCGCCCTCGACGCCGAACTCGGGGCCGCGGTCGTAGTTGATCTCGGAACACGGGCCGCAGGGGCCCGGGACGCCCATGGACCAGTAGTTGTCCTTCTTTCCGAGGCGCTGGATGCGCTCCTTGGGCACGCCGACGACCTCGTGCCAGATGCGCTCGGCCTCGTCGTCCTCCAGGTACACGGTGATCCAGAGCTTCTCCGGCTCCAGGCCGTAACCGCCCTTGTCCTGGGGGCTGGTGAGCAGCTCCCAGGCGTACTTGATGGCGCCTTCCTTGAAGTAGTCGCCGAAGGAGAAGTTGCCGCACATCTGGAAGAACGTGCCGTGCCGGGTGGTCTTGCCGACCTCTTCGATGTCCGGTGTACGGACGCACTTCTGGACGCTGGTGGCGCGGGCGAACGGCGGCTTGACCTCACCCAGGAAGTAGGGCTTGAAGGGCACCATGCCGGCCGGGACCAGGAGCAGAGTCGGGTCGTCCGCGATGAGCGACGCCGAAGGGACGACGGTGTGACCGCGCTCCTCGAAGAAGCTCAACCAGCGGCGACGAATCTCGGCCGACTCCATCAGTGGTCCTCATTCCGGTTGTACGAGTACGTCGACCTCTCGACATACGTCGGGTTCTTGCTGTACTTCGGGTCGTTGCTGTTCTCGATGGCGGCGACGCGACGCGGGGAGGGCAGTTCGGGATCCGCGTTCAGCCCGAGCACCTCGCCGAGTTCCGCCTCCCGCTGGACCATGCCGTCGCGGACGTCGAGTGCGAAGTCCTTGATGCGGTGGCCCGCTTCGACCGCCTTGTTGGCTGCCTGGGCCGCGAGGCTCTCGGGCGTCAGCTGCCTGAGCTTGCGGTTGACCTTGGTGGTGGCCCACACACCGGCGGCTGCGCCCGCGGTGAACCAGAACGTACGGCGGAACATCGCTGCGTCAGTCCTTCTTCCGCTTTCCCCGTCGCGCCGACGGGACGGTGCGGCCCACGATCACGGTGCGTCGCGCGGGCTTGGCGGGCGCGTCCTCGCGGCGGCCGCCGATGGCCCGGCGCACGCCGTAGCCGAACGCCGCGACCTTCACGAGCGGGCCGCCGAAGGTGGAGGCGACGGTCGTGGAGAGCGCCGACGCGTTCGACGTGACCTCCTGGACGTCCGACGCGATGGCGTCCACCCGGTCGATCTGGGTCTGTGCGGAGCGCACGGCCGAGGAGGCGTCTGCCAGCAGCGGGACGGCCTGGTCGGTCACGTCCGCGACGAGCTTGGTGGTCGCCCTGAGCGTCTGGGCCAGCCTCGCGAGTGCCACCGCGAGGAAGGAGACCAGGATCGCCCAGAAGACGGCCACCAGGATCCCGGCCACCTCTCCACCGGACACTGCGCACCCGCTCCCTGGATCGTGCCTCAACATCGAAAACATCGAAAAGTCGTCCCCCGAGCCTATCGCGCCGGGGCTGCCGCTCCGTACCGGATTACCGCCCGCCGGAGCCGGAGTTGCACGAAGCGATTGTACGGAGTGCTTACGGATGAGTACGCTCCGTTCCCCATGCGACGTTCTCAGCGTTCCGGTGCGGGGGCCGGCGGTCACCGGGCCGGGAATCTGCCCCTGGAGCTCAACGCGTTCGTGGGCCGCGCGGCCGAACTCACGCAATTGGGTGCGGCCCTCGGCGCGGCACGCCTGGTCACCGTGACGGGGCTCGGCGGGGTCGGCAAGTCACGGCTCGCGGCGCGCGCGGCGGCCAGAACCCGGCCGCGCGACGGGGTGTGGCGCGTGGAGCTGGCCGCGGTGCGGGAGGCGGAGCTCGTCGAGTACGCGGTCGTCGAGGCCCTCGGCCTGACGGATCACACGTCCCGGCCGCCGCGTCAGGTGCTGCTCGACCATCTGGCCAAGCGTCAACTCCTGCTCGTACTGGACGGGTTCGAGCATCTGGTGGACGCGTGTGCCTCGCTGGTCGGTGAATTGCTGCGGCGGGCGCCGGGGCTGCGGGTGCTCGCCGTGGGGCGCAGGCCGCTGGCGGTGGAGGGCGAGCAGCTGTTCCCGCTGGCGCCGCTGACCGAGCGGGAGGCGGCCGAGCTGTTCGCGGACCGGGCGGCCGGGAGCACACCGGGTTTCACCCTCCATGACGGCAACCGCGCGGACGTGCACGAACTGTGCCGACGGCTCGACGGCATCCCCCTCGCGGTCGAGCTGGCGGCGGGACGGCTGCGGACCCTCTCCCCCGCGCAGCTGCTGATGCGGCTCGACGACCGATTCCGGCTGCTGACGGGCGGCGGGCGCGACGCGCTCCCCCGCCATCAGACGCTGCGGACGGCGATCGGCTGGAGTCATGAGCTGTGCACGCCGGAGGAGCGGCTGCTGTGGTCGAGGCTCTCGGTGTTCGCCGGGCAGTTCGACCTGGAGGCCGTGGAGTACGTGTGCGGGGGCGACGGCCTGCATCCCGACAACATCCTCGACGTGCTGGGCGAGTTGCTCGCGCAGTCGGTGGTCACACGCGAGGAGAGCCCGGCGGGTGTGCGCTACCGCATGCTGGACACGGTCCGGGCGTACGGCGCCGACTGGCTGGCGGCGACGGGCGACACGGCTCGGCTGCGGCGGCGCCATCGCGACTGGTACATGGGGCTCGCCACCTGGTGCGAGCTGGACTGGTTCTCGCCCCGGCAGCGCGAGGTGGCCGCGCGCGTCGAGGCGGAGCTGCCGAATCTGCGCCGCGCGCTGGAGCAGTGTCTGTCCGAGCCGGGTGGCGGCCATCTCGGCCAGTACCTCGCGGGCACGCTCTGGTTCTACTGGGTCGGCTGCGGCCGCCTGTCGGAGGGTCGGCACTGGCTGGAGCGGACCGTTCTCCTCGACACCGAGCACGAGCGCTCGCGGCTGAAGGCGCTGTGGGTGCTCGGCTATGTGGCGATCCTCCAGGGCGACACGGTGTCGGCGCTCGCCGCGCTCGCCGAGTGCCGGGAGAAGGCGGAGCACAGCGGCAACCCCCTGGCGCTGGCCTACGCCGAGCACCGCACCGGCTGTCTTGCCCTGGTCACCGACGACATGGCGCGTGCGGAGACACTGCTGCGTTCGGCGCTCGACCGCTATCACGAGATCGGCGAGCTCAACAGCAACGTCCTGATGGGCCAGGTCGAGCTGGCGATGACGCTGGCCTTCCAGGGCGATCTGCCGGGCGCGGTCCGGCTGTGCGAGGACGTGCGCCGGGTCTGTGTGGACCACGGCGAGCGCTGGACCCTCGCGTACGCGCTGTACGTCCTGGCGTACGCGGCCTGGACCGGGGGCGATCTGCCGGGCGCCCGGCGGTTGCTGGTCGAGTGCCTGGACATCAACCACGTCTTCAACGACCTGCTCGGCACGGTCCTGGCGATGGAGCTGCTCGCGCTGATCACGGCGGCGGAGGGCGACGCCGCCGAGGCCGCGGTCCTCCAGGGCTCCGCGTCCCGGATGTGGCCGTCGGTGGGCCTGCCTCTGTTCGGCTCCGCCTACTACAACGCCCCGCACGAACAGTGCGAGGCGACGGCCCGGGAACGGCTGGGCGACGAGCGGTACGAGGAGTGCGTACGCGCCGGTGCGCGGCTCGGCCGGCAGGCGGCCGTGGGGCGGGCACTCGGGCACACCCGGCCTCAGCTGCTCGGTGCGCTGCCGCCGCCGCGCGGGCTGCCGGAGCCTTTGGACATGCGAAAGCCCGAAGCCTCACCCACCCGGAAGGGTGGGGAGACGACGGGCTGACGCACAGGTGGTGCTACATCCGGCTGAGGGTGATCAGCGGGCGTAGTACTCGACGACGAGCTGCTCGTCGCAGATCACCGGGATCTCCTTGCGGTTCGGCTCGCGGTCCAGGCGGAACGCCAGGGCGCCGAGGTTCACCTGGAGGTAGCGCGGGGTCTCACCGTCGGGGGCGAAGCCACCGGCACGGGCGACCTCGAACAGCGTCTTGCTGCGGCTGCGCTCGCGGACCATCACGACGTCGTCGGGCTTGACGCGGAAGGACGGCTTGTCGACCTTGCCACCGTTGACCTCGATGTGGCCGTGAACGACCATCTGGCGGGCCTGGTAGATCGTGCGGGCGATGCCCGAACGCAGAACCAGGGCGTCGAGACGACGCTCCAGCTCGATGACCAGGGCCTCACCGGTCTTGCCCTGCGTCTTGGCGGCACGCTCGTAGGCGCGGACGAGCTGGCGCTCGGACACGTCGTACTGCGCGCGCAGACGCTGCTTCTCGAGCAGACGGACCTTGTAGTCCGAGTTCTGCTTACGGCCACGGCCGTGCTCGCCCGGCGGGTAGGGGCGGGCCTCGAAGTACTTGACGGCCTTCGGGGTCAGCGCGATGCCGAGGGCACGCGACTTCTTGACCTTGGGGCGGGACTGGTTCGGCATGAACCAAACACCTCATGTTTCTGATGCGAATACGGCTTCACCAGGGTTAGGGGAGGTCGCAATCCGCAGCCAGGGAAACCCTGCGGGTCCGGTCGGTCGGACCTGCGGGGCAGCCGCTCCCTGTGCTGGGCACATACGTGCAGCACGCGAGTGGCCCACCGACCGGTTCCCGGGAATACGGGAGGGTGATGGGCTGCCCGCGACACCTTCGACGGTGCGCGACGCTCCTGGAATCCCCGCCTTGCGGTGAGGGCTCCGGCTGGATGTCCCGTTCTGGTGATGCCGACTTCCTCGTTAAAGGAGGCCGGACACGGGACGCAGCGCTTCGAGGAGTCTACAGGGTGGTCAGGACCGCCCTCGACCGAGGTGCTTCCTGGTCCACTCCACCGCGTCCGCGTAGCGCGCCTCTGCTCCGTGGCGGGTGGGGCTGTAGTACTCGCGGTCCTTGAGCTCCTCCGGCGCGTACTGCTGGGCGGCGATTCCCTCGGGCAGGTCGTGCGGATACACGTACCCCTGCGCGTGGCCGAGCTTGGCCGCGCCCTTGTAGTGCCCGTCGCGCAGATGCATCGGCACGGGGCCCGCGTGGCCCTTGCGTACGTCTTCCATGGCTGCGCCGATCGCCATCGTCGCCGCGTTCGACTTCGGGGCCAGGGCGAGGGCGATGGTGGCGTGGCTGAGGGTGAGCGCGGCCTCGGGGAAGCCGATCATGGCGACGGCCTGGGCGGCGGCGACGGCTGTCGGCAGCGCGTTCGGATCAGCAAGGCCGATGTCCTCGCTGGCGGAGATCATCAGGCGGCGGGCGATGAACCGTGGGTCCTCGCCGGCTTCGATCATCCGGGCGAGGTAGTGCAGCGCGGCGTCCACGTCCGAGCCGCGGATGGACTTGATCAGGGCGCTCGCCACGTCGTAGTGCTGGTCGCCGTCGCGGTCGTACTTCACGGCGGCCCGGTCGACCGTCTCCTCCAGGGTCTGGAGGGTGATCTCCGGCTCGCCCTTGTCGAGCGCGGACCCGGCCGCGGCCTCCAGCGCGGTCAGGGCGCGGCGGGCGTCTCCGCCGGCGATCCGGAGCAGGTGCTCCTCGGTGTCCTCGGGGAGGGTGACTGCCTCCTTGAGGCCGCGCTCGTCGGCGAGGGCCCGGCGGAGCAGTCCGCGCAGGTCGTCGTCCGTGAGCGGTTCGAGGGTCAGGAGCAGCGAGCGGGACAGCAGCGGGGAGATCACCGAGAAGTACGGGTTCTCGGTGGTCGCGGCGATCAGCGTCACCCAGCGGTTCTCGACGGCCGGGAGCAGGGTGTCCTGCTGGGCCTTGCTGAAGCGGTGGATCTCGTCGAGGAAGAGGACGGTCTCCTTGCCGAAGCCTCCGGTGGCGCGGCGGGCGCCCTCGATGACCGCGCGGACCTCCTTGACGCCCGCGGTGATCGCGGAGAGCTCCACGAAGCGCTTGTCAGTGGCCTTGGAGACTACGTACGCGAGAGTCGTCTTGCCGGTGCCGGGCGGTCCCCAGAGGATGACCGAGGACTGGCCCGCCGGGCCTCCGCCGTCGCCGACCAGTCTGCGCAGGGGTGAGCCCGGCTTCAGCAGATGCTGCTGGCCCACCACCTCGTCGAGGATGCGCGGGCGCATCCGTACGGCCAGGGGACTGCTGGACGGGTCCTTCTCCTGGCGTTCTTCGGCTGCGGCGGTGAACAGGTCGGGCTCCACGTCCAAAACCCTATGTCACGCCACTGACAACGCCGTCGGCCCCGTGGAATTCACCGGTTCCGCCGGTCCGTCAGCTGGTCCAGAAGTCCCACCAGCGCGTCAGGATCAGCATGCCGATGATCCCGATGTGCATGACCGGCAGCACCCAGGCGAACTCGCCGAGGAAGCCCTTCACCCAGCCCGGCGCGGGCAGGAAGCCGTTGCGGACGTTGTGCGAGGTCACGGCCCAGAACATGATGATCGTCGCGACCCAGGCGAGGGAGCACCACAGGCACAGCGAGTTGATGTTGTACAGCGACTGGTACTGCAGCCAGGTGCAGAAGCCGACGCCGAACAGCGTGCCTGCGTTGAAGGTCAGCCAGTACCAGCGCGGGAAGGTGGCGCGACCGAGCAGGCTCATGCCGACGCAGATCACGATGCCGTACGCGACGAGGCCCATCATCGGGTTGGGGAACCCGAAGGCGGAGGCCTGGTCGCTCTTCATGATGTTGCCGCAGGAGACGACCGGGTTCAGGCTGCAGCCCGGGGTGAAGTTCGGGTCCTCCAGCAGCTTGAACTTGTCGATGGTGATGACCCAGGAGGCCAGCAGTCCGGCCGCGCCCGTGATCACCAGCAGAACGGCGAGGAAACGACCGCCGCCCACGGACTGTGGGGCCTCGGCACGTTCCTGGTCGTGGGAGTCGGTGCTGATGCCTTCCCTGACTGTCGTCTTGCTCATCACGCCGTTTCCGTAGCTTGAGGGGGCCTTCCGGGCACGGTCATTGTGCCGCACACGCGCGCGTGTCCACCGTTCGATGGACATAAGGAAGTACGCGCGGTGGTCCCGGAACGTTCGCTTCGGCGGGACGCTCGACGGCATGACAGCACAGGCATAGCCGCTCCAGGACCACCCATCCGTGACCCCCGCGCATCGCCACCATCTGCCAGGACGAATCGACGCTCACCGAGTTGACGGTGTACCAGGGGCTCCGCCCCCGAACCCCCGCTCCTCAAACGCCGGAGAGGCTGAATTTCAGCCCGTCCGGCGTTTGAGGACGAGGCCGTTCAGGCCGATGAGCGGGGGTCTGGGGGCGCAGCCCCCAGGGACGGGACGGGTAGGGGCGGCGGGGGCGAGCAAAAACCGGCCCAGTCCGCCCGCTCAGCTCAGCCGGGACTCCAGTTCCGCCACGATCTCGTTCACGCCGACGGGCGCCTGCTCGCCGGACTCCATGTCCTTGAGCTGGACGACGCCTTCGGCGAGGTCACGCTCACCCGCGACGACGGTGTAGCGCGCACCACTCCGGTTGGCGTTCTTCATGGCCCCCTTGAGCCCCTTGCCCCCGTAGGAGAAGTCGGCCGCGACCCCGTTCCTGCGCAACTCGGTCACCACCCGGAAGAGCACCCGCCGAGCCTCGTCCCCGAGAGGCACCGCGAACACACTGGTGGAAGCGGGAAGTTCGAGGGACACCCCCTCGGCCTCCAGCGCGAGGACCGTACGGTCGACGCCGAGCGCCCACCCGACGGACGGCAGCGCGGGACCGCCGATCATCTCGGACAGGCCGTCGTAGCGACCGCCGCCACCGACCGCGGACTGCGAACCGAGACCGTCGTGCACGAACTCGAAGGTGGTGCGGGTGTAGTAGTCCAGTCCCCGGACCAGCTTCGGATCGTCCTCGAAGGAGACACCGGCGGCCGTGATCAGCTCGCGCACCTCCTCGTGGTACGCCTTGCACGCGTCGCAGAGATAGTCCCGCAGGAGCGGAGCGCCCACGAGCTGCTTCTGGACGTCGTCGCGCTTGTCGTCGAGGACACGGAGAGGGTTGATCTCGGCCCGCCGGAGCGTCTCCTCGTCCAGGTCCAGCCCCCGCAGGAAGTCCTGGAGTGCGGCACGGTAGACGGGACGGCACTCCTGGTCGCCCAGCGAGTTGAGGAGGATCCGGAAGTTCCGCAGCCCGAGCGAGCGGTACGCCTGGTCGGCCAGGATGATCAACTCGGCGTCCAGGGCCGGGTCCTCGGCTCCGATCGCCTCGGCGCCGACCTGCGAGAAGTGGCGGTAACGGCCCTTCTGGGGGCGCTCGTAGCGGTAGTACGAGCCCGAGTACCAGAGCTTGACGGGGAGGTTGCCCACCTTGTGCAGGTTGGCTTCGAGGGCGGCGCGCAGCACGGAGGCCGTGCCCTCGGGGCGCAGCGCCAGCTGGTCGCCGCCCTTGGTCTCGAAGGCGTACATCTCCTTGGTCACGATGTCGGTGGACTCACCGACCCCGCGCGCGAACAGTTCGACGTTCTCGAATCCGGGCGTCTCGATGTATCCGTAACCGGAGTTCCGCAGTGGCGCGGCGATCGCCTCGCGCACCGCGAGGAACGTCGCGCTGTCCGGCGGAGTCAGGTCGTACGTGCCCTTGGGGGCCTTGAAGGTGCTCACGGGAATTCTCGTCACATTCCTCGTCGAGGAGCGGAGGTCGGGTCCGCTCCCGGGCCGGCCGCCGCCACCTGCCGCAAGTACGGGTTGGTGGCGCGCTCCTGGCCGATGGTCGTCTGGGGGCCGTGGCCGGACAGCACCACGGTCGAGTCGTCGAGCGGCAGGCACACACGGGCCAGCGAGTCGAGAATCTCGGTGTGGGAGCCGCCGGGCAGGTCGGTGCGTCCGATGGAGCCGGCGAAGAGCAGATCCCCGGAGAAGAACACGGACGGGATCTCCGTGTTCTCGGGCATCCGGAACGTCACCGACCCCTTCGTATGGCCGGGCGCGTGCGCGACGGAGAAGTCGAGGCCGGCTAGTTTCAGCGCGGCGCCGTCCGTCAGTTCCTTCACGTCGTCCGGCTCCCCGACGGTCAGCTCGCCCATCAGCGGCATCCCGATGGAGCGGCCGAGCGCCCGCTCCGGGTCGCTCATCATGTACCGGTCCTCGGGGTGGATCCACGCGGGCACGTCGTGCGCGCCGCACACCGGGACGACCGAGGCGACATGGTCGATGTGGCCGTGCGTGAGGACGACCGCGACGGGCTTGAGCCGATGCTTCTTCAGCGTGTCCTCGACTCCCTGGGCGGCCTGATGGCCCGGGTCGATGATCACGCACTCCTCGCCTGCGGCGGGGGCGACCAGATAACAGTTGGTGCCCCAGGCCCCGGCGGGGAACCCGGCAATGAGCACGTTCGTCCTTCGGTATGTCTTACGGGGAATGGCCTGGCTGTGGATCAGAGCCTACCGGCGCTGCCGGAACCACAGCGAACCCATATACGGTACGGGTCACACGCAGGCGGTCGGCTCGACAGACGCACGCGTCCCACCTGACGTACGAGACGCATGAGGAGATAACCCGGTGGTCACCCAGGAACAGCGGCGGCGTCAGCTCGCCCGGGAGAAGTTCTTGCGGCAACAGCAGCGGCGCACGTCCGCTCGACGCAAGGCCCACGCTCGCAACGCGGTGATCGCGTCGGTCCTCGGCGTGGTCGTCGTGGGCAGCGTGGTGTCGTACGCGACCGGGGTCTTCAAGAACGACGACAACAAGTCGGACGCGGCCGCCGAGGCCAGCCCGAGCCCCTCCGCGCCCAGCAAGGCACCGGATCCCTGCGAGAAGGCCGCCGCGGGCAAGGTGAAGTCGCTGAGCTACAAGAAGGAGCCGGCGGTGACGATCGACAAGTCGGCGGACTACACGATGAAGCTGCAGACGACCTGCGGCACGATAGACATCGACATGCCGGCCTCGAAGGCCCCGCGCACCGTGAACTCGTTCAACTTCCTGGTGGGCAAGGGCTATCTGGACCACACCAAGTGCCACCGCCTCACCACGAACGGCATCTTCGTGCTCCAGTGCGGCGACCCGAAGGGCACCGGCATGGGCGGCCCCGGCTACACGATTCCTGACGAGAACCTCAAGGACAAGCGCCTCAAGGGCGACGTGTATCCGGCGGGCACGGTGGCGATGGCCAACCAGTACAACGCGCAGACGAAGGAAGGCCGCAACTCCGGCGGCAGCCAGTTCTTCCTCGTGTACCAGGACAGTCCGTTGCCGGCCAACTACACACCGTTCGGGACTATTTCCGAATCGGGCATGAAGGTCATGGAGAAAATCGCCAAGGCCGGCGAGAGCACTGGCCAGGGCGACGGCGCACCCAATGCGACCGTCGTGATCGACAAGGCGACCGTGACGAAATCCTGACCTCCAGCAGCGAAATTTCGGTCGCGCGGGATGCGGACAGCCGCCCCGCCGGTCGCCTATGTTGGCCGTGACGAAACTGTGGACGATGCCCGGGGGTAAAGCAGCCCCACGCAGGCATCATGTGGAGGAGGCGCTGTGAGCAGCGACCCGTGGGGCCGCGTCGACGAGACGGGGACCGTGTACGTGCGTACGGCCGACGGCGAGCAGGTCGTCGGTTCCTGGCAGGCCGGTTCTCCCGACGAGGCACTGGCCTACTTCGAGCGCAAGTACGAGGGCCTGGTCGTCGAGATCGGCCTCCTCGAGCGACGAGTGAAGACCACCGACCTGTCGGCGAAGGACGCCCAGATCGCCATCGACCACATTCGCGAGCAGGTGGACGCCCACCACGCGGTCGGGGATCTGGACGCGCTGAAGGTGCGGCTGGACAAGCTCGTAGAGACGGTCGAGGCACGCCGCGAGGAGCGCAAGGCGCAGCGGGCGAAGCAGTCCGACGAGGCCCGGCACTCCAAGGAGGCGCTGGTCGCCGAGGCGGAGGAG
The DNA here is from genome assembly GCF_036182465.1 of Streptomyces sp. NBC_00258. Taxonomy (NCBI): domain Bacteria; kingdom Bacillati; phylum Actinomycetota; class Actinomycetes; order Kitasatosporales; family Streptomycetaceae; genus Streptomyces; species Streptomyces sp. NBC_00258. The sequence continues at coordinate 9,615,558 of NZ_CP108081.1, read as the reverse complement.
CTGGCCCAGTCCGACCAGTGGCGGGCCGCCGGTGAGCGGCTGCGGGCGCTCGTGGACACGTGGAAGGGTCTGCCCCGGCTCGACCGGAAGTCCGACGACGAGCTGTGGCACCGCTTCTCGCACGCGCGCTCGGCGTTCTCCAAGCGCCGCAAGGCGCACTTCGCGTCGCTGGACGCGCAGCGCGAGGAGGCCCGCAAGACCAAGGAGAAGCTGGTCGCGGAGGCCGAGTCGCTGTCCGGCTCGACGGACTGGGGTCCGACGGCCGCCCGCTACCGCGAGCTGATGGCGGACTGGAAGGCCGCGGGCCGCGCCCAGCGCGAGCACGAGGACGACCTGTGGAACCGCTTCCGCGGTGCCCAGGACGTGTTCTTCGCGGCGCGCAGCTCGGTCTTCGCCGAGCGGGACGCGGAGCAGACGGAGAACCTGAAGCTCAAGGAGGAGCTGGCCGAGGAGGCCGAGAAGCTCCTCCCGGTGCAGGACCTGAAGGCGGCGCGGGCCGCCTTCCGCTCGATCAACGAGCGGTGGGAGGCCATCGGCCATGTGCCGCGCGACGCCCGCCCGAAGGTCGAGGGCCGGATGCACACGGTGGAGCGGGCCCTCCAGGAGTCCGAGGAGACCGAGTGGCGCCGGACGAACCCGGAGGCACGCGCGCGTGCCGAGGGCCTGACCGGGCAGCTCCAGGCGGCCGTGGACAAGCTGCAGGGCCAGATCGAGTCGGCGCGGTCCTCCGGCAACAACGCACGGGCCGACAAGCTCCAGAAGGAGCTCGACGGCCGCCAGGCGCTCCTTGAGCAGGCGCTGAAGGGTCTGCAGGAGTTCGGCGGCTGAGACCACCGGGGCGGGGCCGCTGAGCCCCTCCATGGTTTTCCGCTTCTACGTAGAGGGGGCTTCCGTACGTTTCGTACGGAAGCCCCCTCTACGTAGTGGCCGATTGAGGCCGGACCGTCTACGGCCTGCGCGCCGATGTCACCCGGTACACGTCGTACACGCCCTCGACTCCCCTGACCGCCTTCAGGACGTGGCCCAGGTGCTTCGGATCGCCCATCTCGAAGGTGAAGCGGGAGGTGGCCACCCGGTCGCGGGACGTCTGGACGGCCGCCGACAGGATGTTGACGTGCTGGTCGGACAGGATCCTCGTGACGTCCGACAGGAGCCGTGAGCGGTCCAGGGCCTCGACCTGGATGGCGACGAGGAAGACCGACGACTGGGTGGGGGCCCACTCGACCTCGAGGATGCGCTCGGGCTCACGGGACAACGAGTCGACGTTGACGCAGTCGTTGCGGTGGACCGACACCCCGCTGCCGCGCGTCACGAAGCCCATGATGGGGTCGCCGGGAACAGGCGTACAACAGCGGGCCAGCTTGACCCACACGTCGTCGACGCCCTTGACGACGACACCCGGGTCGGCGTTCGACCGGCGTTTGCGACCGCGGCCGCGGGCCGGCGGGACGCTCTCGTCGATCTCCTCGGTGGCCGCCTCCTCGCCGCCGAGCGCCTGGACGAGCTTCTGTACGACACCCTGCGCGGCCACATGGCCCTCGCCGATCGCCGCGTACAGGGACGAGATGTCGGGGTAGCGCATCTCGTGCGCGAGCGTGACCAGGGAGTCGCCGGTGAGGATGCGCTGGATCGGCAGGTTCTGCTTGCGCATGGCGCGCGCGATGGCGTCCTTGCCCTGCTCGATCGCCTCGTCGCGGCGCTCCTTGGAGAACCAGGCGCGGATCTTGTTGCGGGCCCGCGGGGACTTGACGAAGCCCAGCCAGTCGCGTGACGGGCCCGCGCCGGCCGCCTTCGAGGTGAAGACCTCGACCAGGTCGCCGTTGTCCAGGGTGGATTCGAGCGGTACGAGGCGTCCGTTGACCCTCGCTCCTATAGTCCGGTGGCCGACCTCCGTGTGGACCGCGTACGCGAAGTCCACCGGCGTCGCCCCGGCCGGGAGCGCTATGACGTCGCCCTTCGGCGTGAAGACGAAGACCTCGTTGCGGGACAGGTCGAAGCGCAGGGACTCCAGGAACTCGCTGGGGTCCTCGGTCTCCTTCTGCCAGTCGAGCAACTGGCGCAGCCACGCCATGTCGTTGACGGCGTCCTTGTCCTTGCCGAGGCCCCTGGGCGCGTCCGTGCGCACCTTGGAGGCGCCGGCGGAGGGCTCCTGCTTGTACTTCCAGTGCGCGGCGATGCCGTACTCGGCGCGGCGGTGCATGTCGAACGTACGGATCTGGAGTTCGACCGGCTTGCCGTTCGGACCGATCACCGTCGTGTGCAGCGACTGGTACATGTTGAACTTGGGCATCGCGATGTAGTCCTTGAACCGCCCCGGAACCGGGTTCCAGCGGGCGTGGACGGTGCCCAGTGCCGCATAGCAGTCGCGGACCGTGTCGACGAGGACGCGGATGCCCACCAGGTCGTAGATCTCCGCGAAGTCACGGCCGCGGACGATCATCTTCTGGTAGACGCTGTAGTAGTGCTTCGGGCGGCCGGTTACGGTCGCCTTGATGCGGGCCGCGCGCAGGTCGGACTGGACCTCGTCGGTCACTATGGCGAGGTACTCGTCGCGCTTGGGGGCGCGCTCGGCGACCAGACGCACGATCTCGTCGTACATCTTGGGGTAGAGGATCGCGAAGGCGAGGTCCTCCAGCTCCCACTTGATGGTGTTCATGCCCAGGCGGTGCGCCAGCGGAGCGTAGATCTCCAGCGTCTCGCGGGCCTTCTTCTCCTGCTTCTCGCGCTTGAGGTAGCGCATGGTGCGCATGTTGTGCAGGCGGTCGGCGAGCTTGATGACCAGGACGCGGGGGTCCTTGGCCATGGCGACGACCATCTTGCGGACGGTCTCGGCCTGGGCGGCCTCGCCGAACTTGACCTTGTCGAGCTTGGTGACGCCGTCGACGAGCAGCGCGACCTGGTCGCCGAAGTCCCGCTTGAGGGTGTCCAGGCCGTACTCGGTGTCCTCGACGGTGTCGTGCAGCAGGCCCGCCATCAGCGTGGCCGGGTCCATGCCCAGCTCGGCGAGGATCGTCGTCACGGCGAGCGGGTGCGTGATGTACGGGTCGCCGCTCTTGCGCTTCTGGCCTCGGTGCCAGCGCTCGGCGACCTGGTAGGCGCGCTCGACCTGGCGGAGCGTGGACGTCTCGATCTTCGGGTCGTTGCTGCGCACTATCCGCAGCAGGGGCTCCAGGACCGGGTTGTACGGGTTGGACCGCTGGACGCCGAGACGGGCCAGCCGGGCGCGCACACGGTTGGAGGAGCCGCCGCCGGAGCGTGCGGGCTGACCGGCCGTGGGGCGGGCCGCCGACGCGGGTGCTGCCTGGCGCTCGGGGGCGGCCGGCTCGGGGCGTGGCTGCTCAGCCGCCTTGGCTCCGGCCGCGGGCTCGGCGGAGCCGTTCTTCGCGGGCGTGCTCGCGGTCGGTGCGGGCGTGCCTGCGGGCGCCGCGGACTTCTCGGTCTTGGCGGCGGTGAGTGGCTGGGCCTCGTCTGGCAAGAGGACTCCTCGTGCGCGATCCGGGTCCCCGGTCAGGCTCCGGAGACCCCATGGTAGCGATCCTGGGCTGCGGACTCGCCTTCGGCCGGTGAGACCGCCCTCTACGGGAGAAACGCGAGAGGCGGGCACCGGATTCCTCCGGGCCCGCCTCCGCGGTGTCCTACAGGTGCCTCAGGCGTGTCGTACGGGCGCCTCAGGGGTTGCTCAGACCTTGAGCAGCGCCTCCAGCGGGGCTCCGTCCAGGGCCGGCTCCAGCCGGGCGCGACCGCCCAGGAAACCGAGCTCCATGAGGACGGCGACGCCGGCGACCCGGGCGCCGGCCCGGCGGATCAGCTGGAGCGAGGCCTCGGCTGTGCCACCGGTGGCGAGGACGTCGTCGACGACCATGACGCGGTCGTCGGCACTCAGGTCCTCGGCGTGCACCTCGATCTCGGCCGAGCCGTACTCCAGGTCGTACGTCTGGCCGAGGGTCGCTCCGGGGAGCTTGCCCGCCTTGCGCACGGGGATGAAGCCGAGTCCGGCGCGGACCGCGACGGGCGCGCCCAGGATGAAGCCGCGGGCCTCCAGGCCGACGATCTTCGTGGCACCGCTGCGGACACTGATCTCGGCCAGCGCGTCGGTGAGCGCCGTGAACGCCGCCGGGTCGGCCAGGAGCGGGGTGATGTCCTTGAACGTCACTCCCGGCTCCGGATGGTCCGGGACGTCACGGATGCGGCTGAGCAGCAGCTCTTCGATACCGGTCATCGGCGCTTCCCCGACGGCCGGCCACGCCTGCCACGGGACGACGGCTGGGCACGCTGGGCTCGCGGTCCGACGACCGCGGGCGTCGCGTCGGCGTCCTCGGGCTCCTCGTCGTCGTACCGCTCGTCGACGACCGGGGTCTCCAGGGACTCGCCCTTCGCGGCAGCCGCGGCCCGCTTGGCGAGCACACGCTTCTTGAGGGCCTTCATCTGCGGCTCGCGCTCCTTGAGGTCGGCGACGAGCGGCGTGGCGATGAAGATCGAGGAGTACGCACCGGCCGCGAGGCCGACGAACAGCGACAGCGAGATGTCGTTGAGCATGCCAGCGCCGAGCACACCGCCACCGATGAACAGCAGGCCGCCGACCGGGAGCAGCGCGACCACCGTGGTGTTGATGGAACGCACCAGGGTGCCGTTGATCGAGCGGTCCGCGATCTCGCTGTAGGTCCAGCGCGTCTGTTTGGTGATGTCCTTCGTCTGCTCCTTGAGACTGTCGAAGACCACGACGGTGTCGTAGAGCGAATAACCGAGGATCGTGAGCAGACCGATCACCGTTCCGGGGGTGACCTCGAAGCCGACCAGGGCGTAGACGCCGACCGTGATGGTGATGTCGTGGATGAGCGCCACGAGCGCGGCCACGGCCATGCGCCACTCGAAGGCGATCGCCAGATAGATCACGACCAGGACCAGGAAGATCGCCAGACCCTGCCAGGCCTTGTTCGCGACCTGATCACCCCAACTGGGGCCGACCAGGTCGGCGTTGATCTTCTCGGCGTCGACCTTCAGGTCCTTGGAGAGCTCCTGCTTGATCTGGTCGGACTTGCCGGTGTCGATGCCGGCGATCTGGATGCGCAGTCCGCCGTTGCCGAGCTTCTGGACGATCGCGTCGTGGCCGGAGGCCTCTTCCGCGTACGTCTCGGCCTGGCTCACCGAGATGCTGGTCTTCTCGGTGGTGAAGACGGCGCCGCCCTGGAACTCGATGCCCATGTTCAGGCCGCGCACCGCCAGGCCGACGATGGCCGTGATGGTGATCAGGATGGAGATGCCGTACCAGAGCTTGCGCTTGCCGACGAAGTCGTAGCCGATCTCGCCGCGGTGGAGCCGGGCGCCGAGGGTGCCGAGTTTCGACATCTCAGGCCTCCTTCGTGTCGACGGGAGCGGACACGCGACGGGTACGGCGCAGCGGCGGCTGGACGCCCAGTCGCTTCGGGTCGAGGCCGGACCAGCTGTGGCCCTCCGCGAAGAACTTCTTGCGGGCGAGGATCGTCATCAGCGGCTTGGTGAAGAAGAAGACGACGACCACGTCGAGCAGGGTGGTCAGACCCAGCGTGAACGCGAAGCCCTGGACCTTGCCGACCGTGACGACGAAGAGCACGGCCGCGGCGAGGAACGACACGAAGTCGGAGACCAGGATGGTGCGCCGGGCGCGCGGCCAGCCGCGCTCGACCGCGGGACGCAGCGTGCGGCCTTCGCGGATCTCGTCACGGATGCGTTCGAAGAACACGATGAACGAGTCCGCTGTGATGCCGATGGCCACGATGGCGCCGCAGACCGCCGGCAGGTTCAGGGCGAAGCCGATGGTCGGGCCGAGCAGCGACATGATCACGTAGGTCATGACCGCGGAGACCAGCAGCGACGCGATGGCGATGAGCGACAGACCCCGGTAGTAGGCCACCAGGTAGATGATGACCAGCGCCAGACCGATGGCGCCGGCGATCAGACCGGCCTCCAGCTGCTCGCCGCCGAGCGCGGCGGTGACGGTGGTGACGCTCGCCTCCGTGAAGGTGAGCGGCAGCGCGCCGTACGACAGCATGTTGGCCAGGTCCTCGGCCTCCTGCTGCTTGAAGCTGCCGGAGATCTCCGCGCTGCCGCCGGTCAGCGCCTGGCTGACGTACGGGTCGGAGACGACCTCACCGTCGAGGACGATGGCGAACTGGTTCTGCGGGGACTGGTTCTGCGCCAGCTTGCCCGTGATGCTCGCGAACTTCTTGGCTCCCTTGGACGTGAAGTCCATGGTGACCTTCCAGCCCGCGGCACCCTGGGTGTCGAACAGGGCCGAGGCCTTGTCGACGTCGGTGCCCTCGACCTCGGCCGGGCCCAGGATGTACTTCTGCCACTGGCCCTGGGAGTTCTGACCGCAGGCCACGGTCGGGTCGGTGGCCTTGACGCCGTCACCGGCCTTGGCGCGGACCGTCTTCTTGGAGCAGTCGAGCGCGGTGTACTCCGCCTGGAGCTTGGCGGTCGCCGGGTCGGTGCTCGCGGACGGCGAGGCGGACGGGCTGGACGCGGCGGAACCGCTCCCCGACGGGGTGGGGTCGGCCTTCAGCGCGTCGGTGAGCGCACGGCCCTGCGTGCTGGAGGTGGCCGAGGGGGGCGCGGAGGGCGACGAGGACGAGGTGGCCTTGTCGGTGGCCTTGTCCTTGTCGCTTTCCTTGTCCGAACCCGTGGAGGCGCTGCTGGAGGCGCTCGGCGAGGGGCTGGCCGCCGGGTCCCCACCGGAGACCTCGGTGGTCAGGACGGGACGGAAGTAGAGCTTGGCGGTGGTGCCGACCTGTTCCCGGGCCTGCTCGGAGTTGGTGCCCTTGGGGATGTTGACGATGATGTTGCTCTCGCCCTGGGTCTGCACCTCCGCCTCGGTGACGCCCAGACCGTTGACACGGCGGTTCATGATGTCGACCGCGGTGTTCATGTTGGTCGGGTTGATCGCGTTCTTCTGGCCCGGCTCGTTCTTCGCCTGGAGCGTGATGCTCGTACCGCCGGCGAGGTCGATGCCGAGGCGCGGCGTCGAGTGTCCGGAGGCGAACATGCCGCCGGTGAGCGCCACGATGGCGATCAGGATCAGGGCCAAGGTGCGCCCCGGCCTGCCCTGGGTGCCCTGTCGGCCCTTCTTAGGTGCTGCCACCTTCTCGTTCTCCCTCTTCGTCCGCCCGGTGACCGAAGTACCTGCGCGGACGGGCATGAATGGTGTCGAGATTCCGTGCGAAGCCACACGTCCCGGGGACCGCGGCGCGCGAGCGGCGCACTCCGCGGTCCCCGGACATGACTACTTCGCGTCGGACTCGCCGTCGGACTTCTTCAGGTCAGCCTCGTCGGCCTTCTTCGGCTCCGCGTCGGCGGACTCGGCGGACTCGTCGGCGGGCGTGTCCGCCGCGTCCTTCTTGCCGAGGTCGATGGGCTTGTCGTCGGAAGCGTCGGCGGGCTCGTCGGTCTCGGTGAGGGAGGAGGCGTCGTCCGGGACGACCGCTTCGTCATCCTTCAGGTCGTGCTCGATGCCGTGAACGAGGCGGTTGTACTCGTCGTCGCTGAGGACCGCGCCGATCGCGTTCTTCGCGAAGAGCAGGTCGACGCCCGGGCCTGCGTCAAGGAGGACCGTGTCCTCGTTGACCTCCTTCACCGTTGCGTACATGCCACCGATCGTGCGGACGCCGGAGCCGGGCTGCATGTCGTTGCGCATCTGCGCAGCCGCATTCTGCTTCTTCTTGGCCGACCGGGTCATCAGGAACATGGCCCCGATGAGCACGATGAACGGGAGGAGGGTCACGAGACTCACGGGACGGAACTTCCTTCATTCGACCGCGATGGTGAGCGGCCTGATGGATGGGGTATGTGCGCCGCCGACAAAGGCGGCATCGGCGGAGTCTAAGCGAGTCCGCCGTCAAGGAACAACGCTCAGCATGGCACCGGGGTTCCTGACCCCGCGAGCCCCCTCGCCGTCACGCCCCGAACAGGTCCTGTTGTCCGTTTCCACCGGTTGACGGCCGGGGCGGGGTGAGGCCGAAATGGGCCCACGCCGCCGGTGTCGCCACCCGTCCGCGGGGTGTACGGGCCAGGAGTCCCTCACGGACGAGGAAGGGCTCGGCGACCTCCTCCACGGTCTCGCGCTCCTCCCCCACGGCGACGGCGAGCGTGGACAGACCGACCGGGCCGCCGCCGAAGAGCTTGATCAGGGCTTCGAGGACACCGCGGTCCAGGCGGTCGAGGCCTCGGCTGTCCACTTCGTACACGGCGAGGGCGGCGCCGGCGATCTCTTGCGTGACGTAGCCGTCGGCCTTGACCTGGGCGTAGTCGCGGACGCGGCGCAGGAGCCGGTTGGCGATACGGGGTGTGCCGCGTGAGCGGCCCGCGATCTCGGCGGCGCCCGCGGTGTCGATCTCGACATCCAGCAGGTTCGCCGAGCGGTGGATGACGCGCTCCAGCTCGGCGGGCTCGTAGAACTCCATGTGGGCGGTGAAGCCGAAGCGGTCCCGCAGCGGGGGCGGCAGCAGGCCCGCGCGCGTGGTGGCGCCGACGAGTGTGAAGGGCGGCAGTTCGAGCGGGATGGCGGTGGCGCCCGGCCCCTTGCCGACGATGACGTCGACGCGGAAGTCCTCCATCGCCATGTAGAGCATCTCCTCGGCGGGCCGCGACATGCGGTGGATCTCGTCGAGGAAGAGGACCTCGCCCTCCTGGAGGGAGGAGAGGATCGCGGCGAGGTCGCCCGCGTGCTGGATGGCGGGGCCGCTGGTGATGCGGATGGGGGCTTCCATCTCGGCGGCGATGATCATCGAGAGGGTGGTCTTGCCGAGGCCGGGGGCTCCGGAGAGGAGGACGTGGTCGGCGGTGGCGCCACGCGCGCGTGCGGCTCGCAGGACGAGGTCGAGCTGCTCGCGGACCTTCTCCTGGCCGATGAACTCGTCGAGGTCCTTGGGGCGCAGGGCGGCCTCGACGGCCTGCTCCTCATGGTCGGCGGACGCACCGACGAGCCGCTCGGCGGTGTCGTCGTCGGCCGTGTCGTCCCAGTTCATGTGCTGTGCCTCGCGAGGTAGTGGGTCCGGGTCGTACGGGCATGGGGCAGGCGGTGCCGCGCCCCACAGGGGCGCGGGCAACTGCGCGACCAGCCACAACGGACCCGCAGTTTCACTCCCGCACCTCCTGCGCAGCTCAACGCGCTCTGTTGAGCGTCTGCAGGGCGGCCTTCAACAGCTGGCCGATCTGCGGCGTCCCGGCCGCCTCGGCCTGCGGCGCCACCGCGGAGACCGCCTCGTCGGCCTCGCGGGTCGCGTACCCGAGGCCGATCAGCGCGGCGTGCAGCTGCTCGCGCCAGCCGGCCGTGACGGGTGTGCCGATGGCCCGGCCGCCGGGTCCGACGGGTTCGCCGAGGCGGTCCTTGTACTCCAGGAGGAGCTTCTGGGCACCCTTCTTGCCGATGCCGGGCACCGCGACGAGGGCCTTCTCGTCGCCGGTGGACACCGCGCGGCGCAGGGCGTCGGGGCTGTGCACCGCGAGCATGGCCTGGGCCAGGCGCGGCCCGACACCGCTCGCGGTCTGCAGCAGCTCGAAGGTCTGCCGCTCGTCGTCGTCCGCGAAGCCGTACAGCGTCAGCGAGTCCTCCCGTACGACGAGGGAGGTGGCGAGCTTGGCCGGCCGGCCCATGCGGAGTCCGGAGAGCGTGTTCGGCGTGCACTGGACCGCGATGCCGATGCCGCCCACCTCGACCACCGCGGAGTCGGGCGCGAGGGCGGCGACGGGGCCGCTGACGAAGGCGATCATGCGGTACGGCCTTTCGGTGCGTGGTTCTGTACGTGGTTCGGCGCGTTCTGCGATGCGGCTTTCGACGCGTGCAGGGCGGCGGCCTGCTGGAGCCGGTTCTGCGCGACGGCCTGCTGCAGGCGGTTCTGGGCGGGCGCACGCCAGATGTGACAGATCGCGAGGGCGAGGGCGTCGGCCGCGTCGGCGGGCTTCGGGGGTGCGTCCAGCCGGAGCAGCCGGGTGACCATGGCACCGACCTGGGCCTTGTCGGCGCGGCCGTTTCCGGTGACCGCGGCCTTGACCTCGCTGGGCGTGTGCAGGGCCACGGGAATCCCGCGCCGGGCTGCGCACAGCATGGCGACCGCGCTGGCCTGGGCCGTGCCCATCACCGTACGGACGTTGTGCTGGCTGAACACCCGCTCCACCGCGACGAATTCGGGCCGGTACTCGTCGAGCCACTGTTCGATGCCCTGCTCGATGGCGACGAGGCGCTGCCCCAACTCCGCGTCGGCGGGCGTCCGTACGACACCGACGCCGTGCATGGTCAGGGGCCGGCCCGCGACACCTTCGACCACACCGACACCGCACCGGGTCAGTCCGGGGTCAACGCCCAGTACCCGCACCCGCCCCCTCCTTCGATCTCCCCCAGCCACCGCTGGGAGGTGCCCCCAGTTCGTGCAGGCTATCGGGTGCCACCGACATCGACCGCCATCGACGCCCGGCAAAGCGACGGGCCGACGGGTGTGTCCCGTCGGCCCGTTGAGCAGGTGCGGCTCGCGGCGGCGCTACGCGTCCACCTTCTCCATGACCTCGTCGCTCACGTCGAAGTTGGCGAAGACGTTCTGCACGTCGTCGCTGTCCTCAAGGGCGTCGATGAGCTTGAAGATCTTCCTGGCGCCCTCCTCGTCCAGCTCGACCTGCATGGTCGGGACGAAGTTGGCGTCGGCGGAGTCGTAGTCGATCCCGGCGTCCTGGAGGGCGGTGCGCACCGCGACCAGGTCGGTGGCCTCGGAGATGACCTCGAAGGACTCGCCCAGGTCGTTGACCTCCTCGGCGCCCGCGTCGAGCACGGCACCCAGGACGTCGTCCTCGCCGAGCTCGCCCTTGGGGACGATGACGACACCCTTGCGGTTGAAGAGGTACGAGACGGAGCCCGGGTCGGCCATGTTGCCGCCGTTGCGGGTCATGGCGACGCGTACGTCCGAGGCGGCGCGGTTGCGGTTGTCGGTGAGGCACTCGATGAGCACCGCGACACCGTTCGGGCCGTAGCCCTCGTACATGATCGTCTCGTAGTCGGCGCCACCGGCCTCGAGACCGGCGCCGCGCTTGACCGCGGAGTCGATGTTCTTGTTCGGGACCGAACTCTTCTTGGCCTTCTGGATGGCGTCGAAGAGCGTCGGGTTACCGGCCGGGTCGGCACCGCCGGTACGGGCCGCGACCTCGATATTCTTGATCATCTTCGCGAAGAGCTTGCCGCGCTTGGCGTCGATCACGGCCTTCTTGTGCTTCGTCGTAGCCCATTTAGAGTGGCCGGACATCTGCCTGTCTCCTTCGCGTAACCCAACTCTTTACGAACCCCAGGAATCCTACTAGGACCCCGGAGCCAGGTTCGCGCGCACCATCTCGACGAACAGGCCGTGCACGCGGTGGTCGCCGGTCAGTTCCGGGTGGAACGACGTGGCGAGCGCGTTGCCCTGACGTACGGCGACGATGTGGCCGTCGTGCTCGGCCAGCACCTCTGCCTCCGCACCCACGGACTCGACCCAGGGGGCACGGATGAAGACGCCCTCCACAGCATCGCCCTCCACGCCCTTCACGTCGACCGTCGCTTCGAAGGATTCGTTCTGCCGTCCGAAGGCGTTGCGGCGCACGATCATGTCGATGCCGCCGATGGTCTCCTGGCCCGAGCGCGGGTCGAGGATCTTGTCGGCGAGCATGATCATGCCCGCGCAGGTGCCGTAGACGGGCATTCCGGCCCGCACGCGCGCGCGGAGAGGTTCCATCAGGCCGAAGAGGACGGCCAGTTTGGAGATGGTGGTGGATTCACCGCCGGGGATGACGAGTCCGTCGACCTCGGCGAGTTCCTCGGGGCGCCGCACCGCCCTGCCCACGGCGTCCGCCGAGGCCAGGGCGACCAGGTGCTCCCGTACGTCGCCCTGGAGAGCCAGGACGCCTACGACAGGTACGTCGGTCATGGGTGGTTACCAGCCGCGGTTCGCGTAGCGCTCGGCCTCGGGGAGGGTGTCGCAGTTGATGCCGACCATGGCCTCGCCGAGGTTGCGGGACGCCTCCGCGATGATCTTCGGGTCGTCGTAGAAGGTGGTGGCCTTCACGATCGCGGCGGCACGCTTGGCCGGGTCGCCGGACTTGAAGATGCCGGAGCCGACGAAGACGCCCTCGGCACCGAGCTGGCGCATCAGCGCGGCGTCGGCGGGAGTGGCCACACCACCGGCGGAGAACAGGACGACCGGGAGCTTGCCGAGCTCGGCGACCTCCTTGACGATCTCGTACGGGGCGCGCAGTTCCTTGGCGGCGGCGTACAGCTCGTTGTTGTCGTAGCCGCGCAGCCGGGCGATCTCGTTCTTGATCTGGCGCAGGTGACGGACGGCCTCGACGACGTTGCCGGTGCCGGCCTCGCCCTTGGAGCGGATCATGGCGGCGCCCTCGGCTATACGGCGCAGGGCCTCGCCCAGGTTGGTGGCGCCACAGACGAAGGGGGTCGTGAAGGCCCACTTGTCGGAGTGGTTGACCTCGTCGGCGGGGGTGAGGACCTCGGACTCGTCGATGTAGTCGACGCCGAGGGACTGCAGGACCTGGGCCTCCACGAAGTGGCCGATGCGCGACTTGGCCATCACCGGGATCGAGACGGCCTCGATGATGCCCTCGATCATGTCGGGGTCGGACATGCGCGCCACGCCGCCGTCCTTGCGGATGTCGGCGGGCACCCGCTCCAGGGCCATGACGGCCACGGCGCCCGCGTCCTCGGCGATCTTCGCCTGCTCCGGCGTGACGACGTCCATGATCACGCCGCCCTTGAGCTGCTCGGCCATGCCGCGCTTCACGCGCGCGGTGCCGGTGGCAGGGGTGTCGGTGGGCTGGGCGGGAGTGGAGAGCGTGCTGGACAAGGGTTGACCTCACTCGGTGGAAGAGGGCTTCTGCAGATACCGAGGAAACGCTTGAGGACCAGGCCACTGCAAGGGCCAATGGGGAGGCGGTGGCTCATTTTCCGGGCCTACGGGCGTGTTTCCCGTGGTCAGGCCGGGTGGGCGGGGCTGTGACCAGGGACGTCGTGTGCCGTGCCGACGGCGTCGGATCCTGTGCCGGGAGCCTTTCCCGGGGTCCACGCGCGCGTGGACTACGTTCCCGGGCGGTCCGCGAGGGCGACCGGAGCCTCGTCGTCCATCTCGAAGGCCAGTGGGAAGGGCGCGTGGCCTGCCAGCCGGAACCAGCGCACCTTGCGGTGGCGGCGCAGGGCACGGGCCGCCCGTACGGCGTCGTTGTGGAAGCGCCGGGCCATCGGAACCCGGCGGACCGCCTGGGCGAGTTCGCGCGCCGCGTCCTCGCCACCGGGGACCGCCTGCACCGCCTCGACCTGCTGGACCTCGCCGAAGACGGCCCGCAGTGCCTGGCTGAGGTCGCTCTCGGCGACCTCCCTGTTGTCCTCCTCGGCCTGGCGGGCCGCGTGCGCCGCTTCGTAGAGCACCATCGAGGCGGCCGGGTCGAGCACTCCGGAGGTGGCCAGTTCCTGTGCCACCGACGCCCTCCGGAGCAACTGCGCGTCGAGCGCGGCCCGCGCCGCGTCGATCCGCGAGTGCAGTCGGTCGAGACGGCCCGCGGTCCAGCTCAGGTAGAGGCCGATCGCCACGAGGGCGACCACGATCCAGATCAGTGTGGAGGTCACGGGCGCACAGGCTACCGGTGCGTTCCGGGCCGCCCGCCCCGGCGTCGACCCACACGACGATCAGCGACCGAGCCGCACGAAGGCGCCGCGGGCCGCCGCTGCGTCGCGGCCTGCTGCCACCACGGTGACCCGCCGTCAGTTCCGGAGGCTGCCGCAGCGGTCCCGCATCGGCCCGGACGCGGTCGCGGCACTCCGGATTCGGCCGGGTGGCCGCCGCACCCGGCCGCCACCCCGTCTCACTGGAACCCAGGGACACCGAAGGCCGGCCCGGCCAGGTCCCTCCGTCGCCCCGGCGGCGCCACCGCACCCGCGTGCGCCACCGCGGGCGTCAGTCGCTCAGCCGTCCTGATGCCCCGGCCGCCGGGCCGGCCTCGTGTGCGGCGCCCACCACCGTGAACCGCATGGAGCAGATGTCCTCCGGTACGGCCTCGACTCGGTGTCCGAGCCGCTGCTCGATGATCCGCGCCACCGCGAAGAGCCGGATGCGCTCCTCCGGCGTGTGCGCCGGGAAGACGGCCCACCCCTGGCGGGCCAGCTGCGCGCCGATCTCGGTGGCGAAGACCGAACGGCTGCGGAGCTCCTCCTCGGCCGTCAGAGGCGTCCTGGCGTCCGCCTGGGGCACCTCCCGGACGTCACGTACGTCCCCCGCACCATGTGCGTCCCACACCACGCGCGTTCCCTCCCGCTCTCAGTCCCGCACCAGGCCGAGCCGGGCCAGCAGCCCGCCCGGTTCGTCGGGCTCGTCGGCGGCGACCGCCGCGGCGCCGTCGGTGACCGTCTCGTAGACGGACAGGATGTCCGCGCCGACCGTCGACCAGTCGAAGCGCCGCACATGCGCGCTCCCCCGTTCGCGCAGTTCCGCGCGGCGCGCCGGGTCGCCGAGCAGCCGTACCGCCGAGGCGGCCAGCGCGTCGGCGTCCTCGTTGGCGAACAGCTCGCCCGCCGCGCCCTGGTCGAGGACCTGTGCGAACGCGTCGAGGTCGGAGGCGAGCACCGGCGCGCCCGCCGACATGGCCTCGACCAGGATGATGCCGAAGCTCTCGCCGCCGGTGTTGGGCGCGACGTACAGGTCGACGCTGCGCAGGAACCGGGCCTTGTCCTCGTCGCTCACCATGCCGAGGAACTCGACGCGCGACCGCAGCTCCGCGGGGAGCTTCTCGACGGCCTCCTCCTCGTCGCCGCGCCCGGCGACCAGGAGCCGGGTCCCCGGCCGCTCGGCGAGGATCTTCGGCAGCGCCTTCATGAGGACCGGCAGACCCTTGCGGGGCTCGTCGATACGCCCTATGAAGCCGATCGTGTCCCCCTGCCACTCGGGCTTGGGCTCCGCCTTCGCGAAGAAGTCCACGTCGACGCCGTTCGGGATGACGACGGCGTCACCGCCCAGGTGCTCGACGAGGGTGCGCCGCGCGTACTCGCTCACCGCGATGCGTGCCCTGATCTTCTCCAGTGCGGGCTGCAGGATCGGGTACGCGGCGATCATCGCCCGGGACCGCGGGTTCGACGTGTGGAAGGTGGCCACGATCGGCCCCCGCGCGGCCCAGCAGGCCAGCAGGCCCAGCGACGGCGAGGCCGGCTCGTGGATGTGGATCACGTCGAACGTGCCGTCGTGCAGCCAGCGCCGCACTCTCGCGGCCGACAGGAACCCGAAGTTGAGGCGCGCGACAGAGCCGTTGTACGGCACCGGGACGGCACGGCCCGCCGAGACGACGTACGGCGGAAGGGGGGTGTCGTCGTCGGCCGGGGCGAGGACGGACACGTCGTGCCCGAGGTCGATGAGGTGGTCCGCCAGGTCGCGGATGTGGAACTGGACTCCCCCGGGCACGTCCCAGGAGTACGGGCAGACGATGCCGATTTTCACGGCTGTTCCCCCTCGGCCGGCCCGGAGCGGGGCTCCAGGTCGGCGAGCCACAAGCGCTGCAGCATGTGCCAGTCCTCCGGATGGTCGGCGATACCCGTGGCGAAGGCGTCGGCCAGCGCCTGTGTCATGGCAGACGTCTTCTCGGCCCGGGTACCTGACTCGGGGACGTCGACGGGCGGATGGACCCGGCCCTGCATCACGGGCGAGTCGTCGTACCAGAGCGTCACCGGCAGCAGCAGTGCGCCGGTCTGCTGGGCGAGCAGGGCCGGACCGGCGGGCATCCGGGTCGTGTCCCCGAAGAACTCGACCTCGACTCCGGAGGCCGACAGATCGCGCTCGGCGACCAGGCACACCAGCCCGCCCTCCCGCAGCCGCCGGGCCAGCGTGCCGAACGCGGTGCCGCCGCTGTGCGGCAGGACCTCCATGCCGAGGCTCTCGCGGTAGGCGACGAACCGGTCGTACAGCTTCGCCGGCTCCAGCCGCTCGGCGACCGTCGTGAACGGAGTCTCCAGCTTGGTGGTGACCCAGGCGCCGGCCAGGTCCCAGTTGGCCAGGTGCGGCAGCGCGATGATGACGCCCTTGCCGGAGGCGAGCCCTTCGGTCAGGTAGTGGATGTCCTTCGCGACGAAGCCGCCCCTGATGCGCTCCCTGCTCCAGGCGGGCAGCCGGAAGGACTCCATCCAGTAGCGCAGATACGAGCGCATGCCGGCCCTGGAGAGTTCGGTGAGCCGCTCCGGGGTCGCGTCGGGCAGCACGCGCGCGTAGTTGGATTCGAGGCGTCGTACGCCCTTGCCGCGCCGCTTCCAGGCGATGTCGGCGATGGTCCGGCCCAGGCGTACGGCGACGGGCTCGGGGAGCTTCTTGACGGCTCCCCAGCCCGCTGCGTACGCCGCGTACGTCAGCTGGCCCTTCAGACCGCTCACGGAGTGGCCTCGCTGCTCTGCGAGGCGTTGTCCGGCGAGGCGGGGGCGGAGGGGTCGGGGGAGGCGTCGGCCGCGGCGTCGGCCTCGGCGGACTCCCGGCGAACCGTGACGACGCGCTGGATCAGCGTGACGACACTGCCGACGGCGACGATCCACAGCGCGATGGGCAGCAGGATCTCGACACCGGGCACGCCGAAGGTCTTGTGGAAGCCCGCGAGACCTGCCGCGACCAGTGAGATCACCAGGCGTTCGGCGCGCTCGACGAGGCCGTTGACGGCGACGGGCAGTCCGATCGACTCGCCGCGGGCCTTGGTGTACGACACCACCTGACCGCTGGCCAGGCAGAAGATCGAGACGGCGCACAGGACGTTGTCGTCGCCGCCACCCGCGTACCAGAGTGCGAATCCGCCGAAGATCGCGCTGTCGGCGACCCGGTCGAGCGTCGAGTCGAGGAAGGCGCCCCAGCGGCTGGAACGGCCCAGCTGGCGTGCCATGTTGCCGTCGACCATGTCCGAGAACACGAACAGTGTGATGACGATCGTGCCCCAGAACAGCTCTCCCCGGGGGAAGAAGACCAGCGCGCCCGCCATCACTCCGGCCGTGCCCAGGATGGTGACCGTGTCGGGGCTTACCCCCCGGCGGATGAGAAACGCGGCGAACGGTGTGAGGACACGCGTGAAGAATGCACGCGCGTACTTGTTCAGCATGGCCTTCCCGAGGGTCGGTGTGGCCGCGCGGCCCCTGCTGGCCACCGGCTGGCCCATCGTAGCCACGCGTGCGCTTGTGCGACGGTCGGGCACCCGCGCCCCGGGTCACGTCCTGATGACATCCGTGGGACGGCGCGATCGCGTCCGTTGTATGGACGCACCGTGACACGAGTGCAAAGCTCGAAGACACCGCGGGCGTCATCGGAGCCGCCACCGCACGCGGCGCCGCGCGTCCGCGCCCACAGTGACCTCACCGTGCACGGGAGGCAAGGCCATGGGCGACAAGGCGAATGCACACCCCGGAGCCGCCGGCAGGGCTACGGCGGCCGACCACCCCGCGTCCGTACGGAATGTGGTGCTGGTCGGCCACTCCGGATCGGGCAAGACGACGCTGGTGGAAGCTCTCGCGCTGACGGCGGGAGCGGTGAACAGGGCGGGCCGTGTGGAGGACGGCGGCACCGTCTCCGACTACGACGAGATCGAGCACCGGCAGCAACGCTCAGTACAGCTCTCCCTGGTACCCGTCGACTGGGACGGATACAAGATCAATATTCTCGACACACCCGGATACGCCGATTTCGTCGGCGAGTTGAGGGCCGGTCTGCGAGCGGCGGACGCGGCCCTTTTCGTCGTCTCGGCCTCGGACGGGGTGGACGGCTCGACGCGCATGGTGTGGGAGGAGTGCGCGGCGGTCGGCATGCCACGGGCCATCGTGATCACGCACCTGGAGTCTGCCAGGGCGGACTTCGACGAGATGACGCGGACGTGCGCGGCGGCCTTCGGGGCCGACGACCCCGACGCCGTACTGCCGCTCTACCTGCCGCTGCACGGGCCGCAGGGGCCCGACGGGCACGCGCCCGTGACGGGTCTGATCGGGCTGCTGTCGCAGCGGTTGTTCGACTACTCCTCCGGGGAGCGCAAGGAGTCCGAGCCGGGCCCCGAGCAGCTGCCGCTCATCGAGGAGGCCCGCAACCGGCTGATCGAGGGGATCATCGCCGAGAGCGAGGACGAGACCCTCATGGACCGCTACCTCGGCGGCGAGGAACTCGACTTCAAGACACTCGTGCAGGACCTGGAAAGGGCCGTCGCGCGCGGGATCTTCTTCCCGGTGCTGGCAGCCGCGCCCGCCGCCGAGGGTGCCAAGCAGGGGCTTGGCACGGTGGAGCTCCTCGAACTGGTCACCGGCGGTTTCCCGACCCCGCTGGAGCGCGAGGCCCCGACGGTCACCACCCCGGACGGCAGGGCCCGCCAGGTCAAGGCCTGCGACCCGGACGGACCGCTCGTCGCCGAGGTCGTGAAGACCGCGTCCGACCCGTACGTCGGCCGGGTGTCGATGGTCCGCGTGTTCTCCGGGACGCTGCGCCCCGACGCGACGGTGCACGTCTCCGGGCACGGGCTCGCCGACCGCGGCCACGAGGACCACGACGTCGACGAGCGCATCGGCGCCCTGTCCGCACCGTTCGGCAAGCAGCAGCGCGCCCTCACGCACGCCATCGCGGGCGACCTCGCCTGCGTGGCCAAACTGAGTCGCGCGGAGACCGGCGACACGCTCTCCTCCAAGGACGACCCGCTGCTCATGGAGCCGTGGGAGATGCCGGACCCGCTGCTGCCCCTCGCCATCCAGGCGCACAGCAAGGCGGACGAGGACAAGCTGTCGCAGGGCCTGGGCCGGCTGGTCGCCGAGGACCCGACGATGCGGCTCGAACAGAACCAGGACACCCACCAGGTCGTCCTGTGGTGTCTGGGCGAGGCTCACGCGGACGTCGCCCTGGAGCGGCTGCGCAGCCGCTACGGCGTCCAGGTCGATGTCGTACCGCACAAGGTCTCCCTTCGGGAGACGTTCGCCGACAGGTCGGCCGGGCGCGGCCGTCATGTGAAGCAGTCGGGCGGGCACGGGCAGTACGCGATCTGCGCGATCGAGGTGGAGCCGCTGCCCGGGGGCTCCGGCATCGAGTTCGTCGACAAGGTCGTCGGCGGGGCCGTGCCCCGGCAGTTCATCCCGTCCGTCGAGAAGGGCGTGCGCGCGCAGGCCGCCAGGGGCGTGGCCGCCGGCTACGCGCTGATCGACATCCGGATCACGCTGCTCGACGGCAAGGCGCACTCGGTGGACTCCTCGGACGCCGCGTTCCAGACCGCCGGCGCGCTCGCCCTGCGGGAGGCCGCGGTCGACGCCCGGATCCATCTCCTGGAACCGGTCGCCGAGGTGACGGTCCTGGTCGGCGACGAGTACGTGGGCGCCGTGATGAGCGACCTGTCCGGGCGGCGCGGCCGCGTCGTCGGCACCGAGCAGGCCGGCGGCAACCGCACTCTCGTACGGGCCGAGGTCCCCGAGATCGAGATCGGACGGTACGGGGTCGACCTGCGCTCCCTCTCGCACGGCACCGCTCGCTTCAACCGCACATACGCCCGACACGAGCCGATGCCTGCGCAGTTGGCGGAGAAGATCCGCGAACAGGCCCAGGGAAATCCCTAGTTGAAGCACGGTCGATCACCCCTACGGGTCGGCGGGCAGCTTCGGCTGTCCGCCGACGGATGTCGGCCCCGGCGGATACTCTGAGAACCTGATCAAGACGATGACCTGATCAACAGGTGTGCGGAGCACGGAAGTCGGGAAAAGCCGCAGCAGCGGAGCACGGCGGCGATGGGGGCGGCAGTGGCGGACGACGGATTCGATTTCAGGCCCGGAGCGCAGGTCCCGCTCTCTGGTGCCGCGGGCCAGACGGCGGCGACGTTCGCCCTGGCCTCGGCGGCATACCGGGACAACGAGGTCGGGGAGATCCTCAAAGCCAACAACGACCGGCACAAGTCGACGGTCAAGGCGGGCAAGCTCAAGCTCTTCGTGCCCAACCTCGGCGAGGCGTTCTCGCGGGCCGTGCACGACCGGATGCTGGGCAGCGGCCGCAACGCGCTCATCCAGTCGTTCGGCACCGAACCGCAGGTCGTCGTCGAGCACTGCCTGGCGGCGAACCGCATCCGCAGGGAGCGCGACAACTGGCTGACGGCGGTGACGGTGCTGTGCGGGCTGATCTTCCTGCCCGGGCTCATCGCCTGGCTGCTGATCTTCCAGATCCGCACGATGATCGCCAAGCGTGAGGACAAGCGCGCCTCCGCCCTCGCCACCACCCTCCTCATCGCCTTCGGCGCGCTCGCCGTGATCTTCCTGCTCCGGCTGCCGTTCGGCGGCTTCTGGGCCTGGTACGCACGCGCGGCGATCGTCATGCCGGTCGTCGGCTGGTTCTGGGCCCAGCAGATCTGTGAGCGCACGGCCAAGGACCTGCGCGCACGCTGGGAGGGCCTGCTGTCGGGCGGCGGCGTGGGGGCCAAGATCCCCGAGGCGGTGCCCGGCAGCCCCGGCGAGACGGCGGCGGAGTCGCTGCGCCAGAACCTGGCCAAGCTGAGCGCCGAGCAGCAGTCCAACTCCGTCTTCTACGCGGGCCCCAAGGGCATACTCGGCATGGGCACACGCTGGGGCAGCTGGCAGCTCGCCGAGGATCTGGTGCCGCTCGACGAGAGCAAGGAGATCCACCCCTTCCGCAGCTGGGACGTCATCCGGTCGATCCACGACCAGCTGCGCATGCTGGAGCGCGGCCCGCTCAACACCGGCGGCTTCCCGCGCCCCTCGATAAAGCACTGGGTGGTCACCCCGATCGGGGAGAACGCGGGCTCGGTGTCCCGGCCCGGCGGTACGGACGTGGACGCGTACCAGGTGAAGAACCACGCCATCCAGGACATCTGCAACAAGCAGCAGTTCGGCAGCGGCGACCGGCACTACCTCGGGATCCAGTGGACGCTCTGGGACGGCCAGTTGGTCATCACCATGCTGATCACGGTGACCGTGCTGCACGAGACCCTGCGCATCGAGGTCACAGGCCACGCTCTCGGACCCGTGCACTCGCTGTTCACGACCAAGCCCTCGGCGAAGACGAAGCAGATCGCGAAGTCCTTCAAGCCGTGGGAGACCCGCGCGAAGAAGCTGCCGCTCGTCGACACCGACGAGGTGGTGCGCCTCGCTGTGCGCGCCCCGATCACCTGGTACCCGCCGCTGCTCAACTGGCTCGGCGGCAGCCTGACGCTCCCGGAGCCGTTCGGCCTGCGGCACGCGTGGGCCGATCAGCCCTGGCGGCACCGCTTCATGGCCGACGACGCGCTGCGGGCCGCCACGCCCGTGCTGCGCGTGGTGCACGCGGCGTCCATCAAGATCCTCAAGGAGAACGGCGTCGACACCGAGAAGTTCGGCAACCGCTCGTCCTTCCTGAGCACGGCGATCCAGGACGCGTCACCGAGGAAGGCGGACGTGTACGACGCGTAGGCCGCCGGCGGTTCGGCGGTCGGGGGCGTGGATCGTACGGTCGTGAAGATCGTGCGGGTCATGGGGGCTGGTCGCGCCTCGCGGCGGAGCCGCAAATCGGCACAGCCCCGCGCCCCTTATGGGGCGGGGCTCAGGTTGTCGGCCAGGCCTCCGCGAGCATCTTCCTTGTGTCCGCGAGCAGTTGGGGCAGTACCCGCGTGTGGCCGACCACCGGCATGAAGTTGGTGTCGCCGCCCCAGCGGGGCACGAGGTGCTGATGCAGGTGCGCGGCGATACCGGCACCGGCGACCGTGCCCTGGTTCATCCCGATATTGAACCCGTGCGCGCCTGAGGCGGCCCGCAGCGCGGTCATCGCCTGCTTCGTCAGCTCGCCGAGCTCGGCGGTCTCCGGCACGGTCAGGTCGGTGTAGTCCGCGACGTGGCGGTAGGGCACCACCATCAGGTGCCCGCCGTTGTACGGGTACAGGTTGAGCACGGCGTAGACCTGCTCGCCACGCTTGATGACGAGCCCGTCCTCGTCGGACTTGGCCGGGATCGAGCAGAAGGGGCAGCCGTCGTCGGCCCCGGGACCGGTGGGCTTGTTCTCGCCCTGGATGTACGCCATCCGGTGGGGCGTCCACAGGCGCTGGAACGCGTCCTGTGTGCCGACTCCGATCTGCTGCTCCGGCTCACTCGTCATGTGGTGCAGCATATGGCTTCGCCCGTTCGCGGCGTGTCGCCGGGTACCACGTGAAAGGGCCCCCGGCCAAGCTGAGCCGATGGACGACGACAGCCGCACGACCAGCTGGGAACATCGCGCCGAGGTCCCGCTCGCCGTGGCCTCGATGCTGTTCCTCACCTCGTACGCGATCCACGTCCTCGCCCACGGCCTGCCCGAGGCATGGCGGGACCTGTGCCTCGCGGTGACCCTGGCGAGCTGGGCGACGTTCGCCGTCGACTACGCCGTGCGCTGGCGGCTGAGCGGCCAGGGACACCGCTTCGTGCGGACGCACTGGCTGGACACTCTCGTCCTGGCCCTGCCGCTGCTGCGTCCCGTACGCGTGGTCAGGGTGTACGAGGCCGTCCAGCGCCGGCAGGGGCGACCGCGGCTCGCCCTGCACGCGCGCGTGATCACGTACGCGGGCCTCTCGGTCGCCCTGCTCGGCTTCGCGGGCGCGCTCGCGGTGTACCAGCAGGAACACGCGGCGCCGGGAGCGACGATCCGCACCTTCGGTGACGCGGTGTGGTGGACCTGCTCCACGCTCGCGACCGTGGGATACGGCGACGTGACTCCCGTGACGGCCGCCGGACGCGTGATCGCGGTGGGCCTGATGGCCTGCGGGCTCGCGCTGCTCGGCGCGGTGACGGGGTCGTTCTCGGCATGGCTGCTGCAGGTGTTCTCGAGCGAGGACGAGCGCCGGGCAGCAGCCCCCGTGCCGGACGAGCGCCCGGCCGCAGCTCCCGCGCAGCACGAGAGGCCTCCGGAAAGCTGAGCTCTCCGGAGGCCGCCCGGCCGCAGCTCCCGCGCAGCACGAGAGGCCTCCGGAAAGCTGAGCTCTCCGGAGGCCTCCGGGCGCCTTCGTGACCGTACGGTCAAGCGCTCGCGTACGGGATCGGACCCGCGCCCGCGATCAGACCTGCACGCGCTCCTCGACCACCTTCGCGATCTTCGCGATGGCCTCGTCGAGCGGGATGCCGTTCTCCTGGGAGCCGTCGCGGTAGCGGAAGGAGACGGAGCCGCCCGCCATGTCCTCGTCGCCCGCGATGACCATGAAGGGGACCTTCTGCTTCTGGGCGTTGCGGATCTTCTTCTGCATACGGTCGGAGGACGAGTCGACCTCGACTCGCAGCCCCTTCTTCTTCGCCTCGGCGGCGAACTTCTGCAGGTAGTCCACGTGCGCGTCGCCGATCGGGATGCCGACCGCCTGGACGGGCGCCAGCCACGCCGGGAACGCGCCCGCGTAGTGCTCGAGGAGGACCGCGAAGAAGCGCTCGATCGACCCGAACAGCGCTCGGTGGATCATCACCGGCCGCTGCTTGGTGCCGTCGGGGCCCGTGTACTCCAGGTCGAACCGCTCGGGCAGGTTGAAGTCGAGCTGCACGGTCGACATCTGCCAGGTGCGGCCGATCGCGTCCTTGGTCTGGACGGAGATCTTCGGGCCGTAGAACGCGGCGCCGCCCGGGTCCGGGACCAGCGGGAGGCCCTGCTTCTCGGCGACCTGGCGCAGCGTCTCGGTGGCCTCCTCCCAGATCTCGTCGGAGCCGACGAACTTCTCCGGGTCCTTGGTGGAGAGCTCCAGGTAGAAGTCGGTCAGACCGTAGTCGCGCAGCAGCCCGAGGACGAAGGTGAGCGTCTTGTCGAGCTCCTCCGCCATCTGCTCCTTGGTGCAGTAGATGTGCGCGTCGTCCTGCGTGAAGCCCCGGGCACGGGTCAGACCGTGCACGACGCCCGACTTCTCGTACCGGTACACGGTCCCGAACTCGAAGAGGCGCAGCGGCAGTTCACGGTAGGAGCGGCCGCGCGCGTCGAAGATCAGGTTGTGCATCGGGCAGTTCATGGGCTTGAGGTAGTAGTCCACGCCCTCGTCGAGCTGCATGGGCGGGTACATGCCGTCGGCGTACCAGTCCAGGTGGCCCGAGGTCTCGAAGAGCTTCCCCTTCGTCGCGTGCGGGGTGTAGACGAACTCGTAGCCCTCTTCCTCGTGGCGGCGCCGCGAGTAGTCCTCCATGACCCGGCGGACGACGCCGCCCTTGGGGTGGAAGACGGCGAGGCCGGAGCCGATCTGCTCCGGGATGGAGAACAGGTCCAGCTCGCTGCCGAGCTTGCGGTGGTCGCGCTTCTCGGCCTCGGCGAGGAAGTCGAGGTGCGCCTTCAGCTCGTCCTTGGTCGGCCACGCGGTGCCGTAGATGCGCTGGAGCATGGGGTTCTTCTCGCTGCCGCGCCAGTAGGCGGCCGCGTTGCGCATCAGCTTGAACGCCGGAATGTTCCGGGTGGTCGGCAGGTGGGGACCGCGGCAGAGGTCCTTCCAGCACAGGTCGCCGGTCTTGGCGTCGAGGTTGTCGTAGATCGTCAGCTCGCCGCCGCCGACCTCGACGTCCGCGCCGTCGTCGCTCGAAGCGGAGCCCTTGATGCCGATCAGTTCCAGCTTGTACGGCTCCGACGCCAGCTCCTCGCGGGCGGCCTCGTCGGTGACGACACGACGGGAGAAACGCTGACCGCGCTTCTGGATCTCCTGCATCTTCTTCTCGACGGCCTTGAGATCCTCGGGCGTGAAGGGCTTCTCCACGTCGAAGTCGTAGTAGAAGCCGTCCTTGACCGGCGGGCCGATACCCAGCTTGGCCTCGGGGAACAGCTCCTGCACGGCCTGCGCCATGACGTGCGCGGTGGAGTGGCGCAGGATGTTGAGACCGTCCTCGGAGGAGATCTCCACGCTCTCGACGGTCTCGCCGTCCTTCACCTCGTACGCGAGGTCCTTGAGCTCGCCCGCCACGCGGGCCGCGACGATGGTGCGCTCACCGGCGAAGAGCTCGGCCGCCGTAGTGCCCGTCGTCACCACGCGCTCTTCCCGCTCGGAATCGCGTTGGATGACCACACGGACGTCTGACACCGGACTCTCCTGCCTGCAAGGGGCGCGCGCAACTTCTCTTACGCACGTAATGGATAAGGGCGATCGTACCGAGCCGGGGGCACCCCTCGCGAAACGGTCGCCCTTACTGCCCTGCCGGGCCTCGTGAAGCGGATCAGTCCCCGCTGCACGCCTCCTCGAAGAAGTCGAGGTTCTCCTGCAGCGACTTCATGAGCCTGTCCCGCTCCGCCTCGTCGACCTGCACGGGCGCGACGCCGGACGCCCCGGTCAGCCGCCTGAATCCGCCACGGCTCTCCAACCGCCCGTGCACCCGCACCGGCAGCCCGACCAGATGGGCGTGCCCCGCTATCCGGTAGGCCTCCTCGTCGAGCGTCATCCGTACGTGCGGGACCTCCGCCCCCGCGATGACCCGCAGCCGTACGTTCCCGTCGCCGCGCGGCCCCGACCTGCGCATCCGCACCACGGCTCCGGTGATGCGCACGGGCACGGAGGGTTCCTCGCGCAGATAGCGGGCGCCGGCCTCGCGGAGTGCGGGCAGGTCGCCGGGCGAGAACTCGACGGGTTCGGCGGGAGTCGCGCACCCTTCGGGCACCCCGGCGGCGGGCGCCCACTCGACGGCGATCCGGGCACCCTCGGTGCCACGCACCAGGGACGCCAGCGCCTCGGTGAGCTCATGGCTCACGCCCGCCTCGACGGCCCCGTCGAAGGCGTCCATGCCACCGGTCGCGCGCTTGTAGTCGATGGCCTCGCGGGCCGCGTACAACGCCTGGTGGAGGCGGACGGCGAGCGGCCGGCCGGTGGCGACCGGCACGAAGGCGGTGAGCTGCCGGCCGCCGGGGGCGGCTCCGACGAGCACGTTCTCCAGGGACGCGGCGGCGGGCCTGCGGTGGCGGGCGCCGTAGTAGCCCGCACGCGCGCGTGACGCCAGGGCACCCGCGAGGAGCATCTGCCGTGCCGCCGAACGCAACTGCTCCTCGACTGTCCACGGCGAGACGCCGACGGGACCCGTCGGTACATCGCGCCACCAGCGGATCTCGTCACTGGGCACGGCGAGGCCGACCAGGACGTCACGGGCGGAGGGCGAGGCGCTGCGCGACAGCGCGACGAGGGCTTCGGCGAGAAGGTCCTCGCTGTCGGGGAAGGCCCGGCTCTCCGGTACCAGCAGGCTGGTACCGGAGCCGCCGGGCCCTGGTGGGGTCCAGCGGCCGTACCGTCCGGGGGCTCCGCCGCGGCGCTGCCAGCCGTGCCGGTGCAGGAGCGCACCGAGGACGGCCGGGTCGACCTGGTCGGTCCGGGGTGACTGGTCCCAGAGCCCGGGTGTCTCGGCGGGGTGGGGCCTGACGGGGCGTAGGGGCTCGTCGGTGGGGCGGTGCGTCACGGTCTGCCTCCCGTTCCGACCCGCGTCATGATCTCGCAGAGCGCGCGGTCGTCGAAGACGCGAGAGGTCGGAATCCGCACGGTGGTCCTGCGCCGGCCGGTGATCCGGTGTCCGGCGAGGTTGATCCAGTAGCAGCAGTGCCGCAGATCGAGGCGGTCGTGGCCGGCGCGCAGCCAGTCGTCCTGTGATCTGGGCACGAGCATCACGACCAGTATTTTGTGCACCGAGACCGGGGTGCGGGCCAGCTTCTCCAGGTGGGCGTTGTCGAGCGTGAAGGAGAAGGCGGGGCCCGGCGGGTTCGGCGGGATCTGGTACGTGCACTTGAGCTGCACCTTGATGGTGACTTCGTCGTCGACCGTGTGCCCGGGGGCGCTGTGGCTGACGTGCCAGTCGATGCCGTTGTCCGGAAAGGGCTGGGACAGGGAACAGCCCGCGGCCGCCGCGACCGCGTGCAGATAACCGACCTGCAGTGTCTCCATGCACGCCGTGGTGGCCAGTGAGCCTCGATGCGGTGCCGTCCTCTGGGGCAGCAGCCCGCCCTGCTCGGGCTGCGCGAGCGCCATGTCCAACAGCCTTCCGAATCAGGTGGATCCACGTTGCGGGCCGCTGAACTGCAAAGACCCGTACCTCTGTTGTCTCCTTCCGGCGTACGGCGCAAACAGCCCGGGTATCACAAAAAGGGCAGGGGACGGCGCGTCAACTGCCGAAGGTGAACGAGGAGTTGTGTGCGTATGACGTGCTGGTACGAGGGCCCCTTGACCGCGTTCGACACCGAGACGACGGGTGTGGACGTGGAGACCGACCGGATCGTGTCGGCCGCCGTCGTCGTCCAGGACGCTCCCGGAAGCCGCCCGCGCGTGCGCCGCTGGCTGGTCAATCCGGGGGTGCGGGTGCCCGAGGGGGCCACGGCGATTCATGGGCTGACGGATGAGCATCTCCGGCTCAACGGCCGCTGGCCGTCGCCGGTGATGGACGAGATAGTCAGGGAACTGGCCGAACAGAGCGCGGCGGGACGCCCGCTCGTGGTGATGAACGCGCCCTTCGATCTGACGCTCCTGGACCGGGAGTTGCGCAGGCACCGGGCGTCCTCCCTGGACCACTGGTTCGAGACCGTGCCGTTGCGCGTGCTCGATCCGCGGGTCCTCGACAAACACCTGGACCGCTACCGCAAGGGCCGCCGCACGCTCACGGACCTCTGCGCGCACTACGGCGTGGAGCTGACGGGAGCGCATGACGCGGCGGCCGACGCACTGGCCTCGCTGGAGGTCGTACGGGCGGTCGGGCGCCGTTTCGCGACGCGTCTCGAGCGACTCTCGGCGGCCGAGCTGCACACGCTGCAGGCCGTCTGGCACGCGGCCCAGGCGCGCGGTCTCCAGGCGTGGTTCGCGCGCAGCGGCACGGAGGAGGCGGTCGATCCGGCGTGGCCGCTGCGCCCCGAACTGTCGGCGGCGGCCTGAGCCGTATCCCGTCGGCAGCGAACAAAAAAGCCGGTCCGTCTGTGACGGACCGGCCTTTCCCGGTGGGCGATACTGGGTTCGAACCAGTGACCTCTTCGGTGTGAACGAAGCGCTCTCCCACTGAGCTAATCGCCCGGGAACGCACTGAACAATACAGGTCTCCTCGCGTTTCCTTCAAACCGCTTCACGGTTCGCGCGAAGGGGTGCCGCGAAGGTAGGCGACCAGCCCCTTCCGCCCGGCCCGCATCATCAGCGCGTGGTTGGCGCGGAACGCGGGCCGTCCGGGCACGGCGAGCCGCCTCAGCAGCGGCTTGGTCACATGGACCTCCTGGTCGTAGCGGGCGCGGGTGCCGGTCCCGTCGGTGGCGAGGGTCCACCGCGCCCAGCCGTCCACGTCGCCGGTCATCGCGATCTCCAGGACCCCGTCCGCCGGATCGCGGCGCACCTCGCGCCCGGTGAAGAACAGGTCGTACGGCAGCACCGAGCGGATGCGGACGACGCCGCTGCTCGCGTCGAGGGGTGTCACCTCGCGCACCTGCGGCCACCAGCGCGGATAGCGTTCGGCGTCGGCCAGCGCGTCGAAGACCTCGCCGAGCGGGGCGGCGACCGACCACAGGCTGCGGAAGCGGTAATGCGTCCAGTCCATGCGCTTCATGGTCCGAGTCTGCCGGTACGCGGCCCGGCCCGGGCAGAACCGGCGCGTCCGCACCTCGGGATGTCCTGATCTGAGTACGTCCTGAGTACGTGCGCTCATGCCGTGCGGCGTGACCCGGACCACACTCCGAGTCATGACGAACATTCCGCCACCGGCCGAGGAGTTGCGGATCCTCGATCACGAGCTGCGGCAACTGGACGCGCGCAGGGCCCAACTGCTGGCCCGCCGGTCCTGGCTGCTCGGTGTGCTCCGGTCGGCCGAGGCCCAGGCTCCGGCCTGGGGCCCGGCCCAGACGCCGGCCATCTGGTCGGCGCCCGCGCCCCGCCCCCGGCCCGAGGCCACGGCTCCCAGCGTGCAGAACGTGCTGCTCGTGCTCGGCGGCGTCCTGCTGACCGTCGCGGCGATCGCGTTCACGCTGGTCAGCTGGGGGCACTTGGGCATCGCAGGCCGGGCAGCGGTCCTCGGCGCGGTCACCTTCGCCGCGCTCGCCGCTCCCGTGCCGCTGCTGAAGCGCGGGCTCCGCTCGACTGCCGAGTCGGTGGCGGGCCTCGGCCTGGTGCTGACGGTGCTCGACGCCTACGCCCTGCACGAGGCCGCCCTCCCGGAGGTGGACGGCACCGGATACGCGGCCGCCGCGACCGCGCTCCTGGCCGTGCTGTGGACGGCGTACGGGCGGTCGCTCGGCGCCCTGCGCCTGCCGTTCCCGGCGGCGATGGCGACGGCCCAACTCCCGCTGCTGCTCTGGGTGGTGGCGGCCGGTGCGGGCCATCACACGATCACGGCGGCGCTGCTGGTGACGGCCGCGTTCGACACGGTCGTGGCCCTCTCGGTGTCCGTGCGGTCCGTACGTGTCGTCGCCTCCGTCGGCGCGTACGGGACGGGCGCCTGGGGCGTTCTGGCGGCCGGCTGGCTCTCGTGGGAGGCCACCGGTCCGGGCGCCGCCGCCCGTGCGGCGGCGCTCCTCGCCCTCGCCGCGGCGATCGCGCTGGGGGCCGCGTGGCGTGCCCCCGCCGCGCAGGCCGCCCCCGGTCTCTCGTTGACCGGCGGCCTGATCACCGTCGCCGCGGCGGGCGGCGTGCTCCGCTCGGTACTGCCCGACGCGTGGACGGTTCCGGGCCATCTGGTGTGCGGCGTCGCGTTGTTGGCCGTGCGCGGCACCCGGCTGCCGGAGTCCGTACGCCGTGGCCTGCGGTGGTCCTCCGCGAGTGTGCAGGCCCTGGCCGTGGCATGGGCTCTGCCCCTCGTCACCGTGGTCCTCGTGGGCCCCGTCGGCTGGGTGGACCGTGTGTGGTCCGGTGCGCCTTCGGACGCCCGGGACGCGGTGACGGTCTCCACGCCCTGGCCGTCGAACATGGAGACGGCTCCGCTGGTGCCGGCCGCGGTCGCGGCGGTGCTGTTCCTGGCATTGCGAGGCGGGCCGCACCGGTCCCTCGCCCTGAGCGGTGCGCTCGGTCTGGCCTGGGCCGCGGTCCTCGTCCTGCCCGCCACTCTCGAACTCCCTTACGCAGCAGGCCTACTGACGCTGGGCGTGACCACGGCTGCCGCCCTGACGGCCGCGGCGTACAGTCGTCGCGCGGACCTGACCGGCGACGGAGCCGAACGTCCAACAGGACCCCCGGCGCGTCCCCGCCTCTCCCCCATCACGCTGACCACCCTCGGCCTCGCGCTCCTCACCTCGCTCCACCTCGTCGCGCTCTCCCTGGCCGCCGAAACGGCCACACTGGCCGTACTCGGAAGCCTGACCGCCCTGTTCGCGGCGGTCGCCGCGTGGCAGAAGCACGAGATCCGGGCCGTCTCGGCCGCCGTGTCCCTCGCGTACGCCACCGCGCTGGCCTGCGCCACGGGCGCGTCCCTGGGCTGGCAGCCGCACCACATCGCGCTGCTCGTGCTGCTGGTGCCTGCCACGGCCGCGCTGCTTGCGGCCCGGTTCAAGGACGCGACGCCGACGCTGTCCGTCGAGATCACGGGAGCCGTCGCCGCACTGGTGGCGATCGGCCTCGCGGTCATGGAACCGCCCGTGCTCGCCCTCGTCCTGGCCCTGTGCGGCGTGATCGCCGCGGGCACGGCGGTCCGGCCGGACCGCCGGCAGGTCGGCTACGCGGCGGCGGCCCTGTTCGTGCTGGCCACCTGGGTCCGGCTGGCGTCCTGGGAGGTCGGCTCCCCCGAGGCGTACACCCTGCCGGTGACCGTGCCCGCGCTGGTCGTCGGGTTCGTCCGCAGGCGGCGGGACCAGCGGACCTCGTCCTGGACGGCCTACGGGCCCGGCCTGTCGGTGACCCTGCTGCCGAGCCTTCTCGCGGCATGGGGCGACCTCGACTGGCCGCGCCCGCTGCTGCTCGGCGCGGCGGCACTCCTGGTCACCCTCGTCGGCGCCCGGCAACGCCTGCAGGCCCTGCTCGTCCTCGGCGGCGGCACCCTCGCCCTGGTCGCCCTCCACGAACTGGCCCCGTACATCGCCCAGGCGATGGGCGCGGTACCCCGCTGGGTACCTCCGGCACTGGCCGGCCTCCTGCTCCTCGCCCTGGGCGCCACATACGAGCAGCGCCTACGCGACGCCCGCCGAGTCCGAGAGGTCCTGGGAAGGATGCGCTGACGAGCGCGCCCCGTCAGGGGCGCGCCCTCAGGGGCGCGGGGAACTGCGCGCCCAGCCACAACGGACCCGCAGACAACCCCGCGCCCCCCAGCGGAGCGTCACGGCATCTTGTCGCCCACCAACGCCAGATTCTGAATCGCCGCCAACCCGTACAACGCCGTCGTGTTCGTCGAAACCCACGACGCCTCGCTGCCCGGGACCAAGCCGGTCGGCCCGTCGACCTTCTTCGTGGACCAGTCCGTCGACTCCTTGTAGTCCCACGCGTCGGCACTGTTGTAGAACTGCCGCCACGCCCGCGCGGCCAGCGCGTCGTCGCCCAACTGCACGGCTGCGTACGCGTCCTGCCGTGCGTGGCCCTGGAAGAGCAGCAGGGAGCCGAAGTCGGAGCCGTAGCGGGCCTTCTGCTCGGCCTTCGTGGCGTTGAAGTAGCGGCAGTAGTCGAGCCACGCCTCCTTGAACTTCGGCATGTCGATCTGGTCGAGCAGCTCGGCGTTCAGCTCGACCAGGCCGAACATGGCCGAGAGGTGCGAGACGCCGACCACGGCCTTGTCCGCGACGGCGAACTTCCCGGTGTCCAGGTCGTACAGGGCACTGCCCTGGACGAACCCGTTGGGCTGGGCGGCGATGGTCTCCATCGTCGACAGGACCCGCGCCTTCGCCTTCTCCCACTTGGGCCCGCGCCGCTCCCACTCGGTGAGCCACGCGGAGACCAGACCGCTCCAGTCGGTGCCGAAGCCGATCGAGAGCGCGTTACGGTCCGGCTCGTACGGCTCGGTGCGGATCTTGCGGATGGGGTCGAGGACGAGGAACGTCTCGTCGGAGTCGACGTTGGCGTGCATGAGGTCGCCGACGCGTTCGTCCGCGGTGAGGAAGTAGTAGTAGCGCCGGTAGGTGGTGTTGGCGATGCGCTGCTGCTTGGCGCTGTCCGCGTAGTGCTGGACGCCGTGGCGGGTGCCGAGGCCCGCCCACTTGCCGAGGTGGTAGACGTCGACCTCGCCGGTGTGCCGGGTCATGGCCTCGGCGAAGCGGAAGATGTCGGCGCGGCCGGAGCGCATGTACGCGAACCAGAGCCACAGGTCGGGCGAGAGCTCGGAGTTGTCCCAGGCGTAGCCGCCGACGTCGTAGCACCACTGGTGCCGGCTCGGGTCGTAGCTGTGCATGATGTCGCCGTAGTCCCAGAAGCCGTACCAACGGCGCATCTCCACCTGGTCCTTGTAATAGGTGAAGAGGAAGTCGAGGTGGTCCTCGATCTTCGCCTTGGCGGCGGTGGTGCGGTCCGGCTCGGAGAACAGCCGGCCGAAGACGCCCGCCTCGACTAGGTGCTTGGGCGGGGCGGCGAGCTGCGGAGGCGTGCGCACGGCCTCCACCTGCTCGGCCATCGCCTCGGCGCCCGGCGTCGACTCGTGGGCCCAGAAGAGGAGTTCACTGGTACGGGCGATGCCGTAGGGCCTGCCGAACCCGGGCTCGTAGTCCTCGTAGGTGATGTTGAGGCCTTCGAGCTGTTCGGGGTACGTGTCCTGGCCCATGCCGTCGTGGTAGAAGCGCAGGTCCATGGGCTGTGCCTCGGGCGACCAGAGCCACATGGTGACCTCGGCCTCGTCGGTCTGCGCGTTGCGGATGTCGAGCTGGGCGGGGAACTTCTCCCAGAAGTCCCGCAGCCCGAAGGCGAGTCCGCCGCTCGCGCCGCCGACGTACCCGAAGCCGCTCGCGCGCCGGCCGCCGCCCGCGCCGATCCAGCCGTGGCCCTTCTTGGTCCGCTTGCGGACCGTGAAGCCGTCCGCGGAGAGCTGGGAGAGGGTGTAGTCGCCCCACTCGGGGATGTACTGGAGGCGGGTGGTCACCCGCTGGTCCCAGGTCGACGGGTTGGGCAGCTTCTTGCCCTCGAACTGGGCGGTGCGCACGGCCGTGCCCGGGTCCCGGCGCAGACCGGTGATGCCCTTGACGGCCTCGCGCAGCAGACCGGTGCCCTCGCCGCCGATACGGATGTGCCGGTCGTAAGCGGCGTCGCGCATCGGCACCTTGAACCGGACGCCGATGCCACGGATGAAGTCGCCGCTGGCCTTCCCTGGCTCCTGGGTGCCGTCGAAGGTGATCGTGTGCACCATGCGGAACGACTCGGCACCCGCGTAGAAGTAGAGCCGGACCGAGAAGGGCAGCCAACTCCGGCTGCCCTTGCGGTGCTTGCCGTCGATACGGACGACCGCGCGGACCGGCCCGTCCTGCTCGACCTCGACCTCACTGATGGCGCTCTCGAACCGCTCGTACTTCTCCGCGCCCTGGTCGCCGTCCTCGATCTCGGGCTGGCGCAGCAGCACGAGACGGCCGTCCTTGGCGATCTCCGTCGAGCCGCGCAGTACGGATTTCACCAGCGTGGAGCCGCTCTTGCCGATCTTCGCGGTGATGACACCGGTCGACACGTCGATGGAACCGCCGCGCTTGTCGACGGTCACCTTCTTCGCGGGTGCGGCGGGCGACCCCGCGGCGAGCGTGAGCTTGCCGCTGCCCGCCCCCGGCCCGACCGCGTGCGCCGTCCACTTCAGCGATCCGTCCGGCCAGTAGCCGATCGGCCAGGACTGGACGGGCACCTCCTTGCCGTCGCCGTCGGTCAGCGCGAACGTCTGCTCCTTCTCGTACGCGCCCTTCGGCCAGGGCACGCCCACGGTCGAGCCGGGGGCGGCGCCGAGGCCGCCGTCCTCCAGCCAGTCCAGGGTCACCGGGTCCGCGTCGGCGGCTTCGGCTCTCGGCGCGGCCTGCGCGTCCTGTGCGCCCAGGGCCCAGCTGAACTGGGCGGCGGCTCCGGCGACGGCGGCCGCCTTGAGGAGGGACCTACGGGGGATGGGAGACATGAGATGCAGCCATTCCTTTCCGTGCGGGGAAGTCAGGGGCATGGCAGAGAGAGGCGCGGCGCGGGACGCCGACCTTGAGTACGGGTGATGGGTGTTGTTGAACGGTTTGCGTCAGCGGTGCCGGGCGCGCTCCTCCACGGCGACGGCCGCTGCCGCGACGGCCCCGAGCACGGGGACCGCCAGCGGCAGGATGAACCAGGCGGAGCAGGCCACCACGGCCACTCCGCCGACCAGCAGGAACGACCCGGCGGGGTCGAGGACGGTACGGCGCCCGGCGGCCCCGAGCAGCTCCCGCCAGGACGCGCCGGGCTCCCAGACCGCCGCCGCGCGCAGCCCGGCGACGACCAGCCCGATCAGGGCGAACAGACCGACGGCCCCGACGACCGGGCCGCCCGGGATCCCGGCACGCACGGCCTGGACGTCCACCCACACCGCGAGGGCCGCGGCCCACCCGGCGAGTCCCGCGATCCATCCGCCGCGCAGGGCCGCCCGGTAGTCCGAGACGAACTCCCGCCAGCCACCGCCCAGATGGGCCGTACGCCGTCGAAGATGCCGGGACCCGGCGGCGAACGCGGCGGGATAGGTGACCACGGGCAGCGAGGCCACCGCGATCCACACCCCGGTGAGCAGACACTCGGCGAAGAGCGCGAACCGCTCGGCGAAGGCCGATTCGCGCCTGGGAGCGGCGTCCGTACGGGCCTTCGTGCGCGTGTGGGTCATGACCGGCTCAGCCCTTCAGCCCGGAGGTCGCCATGCCGTCGATCAGGTACCGCTGGAAGGCGAGGAAGAAGGCCAGCACGGGCAGCAGCGCCACCAGCGACATGGCGATCATGCCGCCGTAGTTGGCGACGCCCTCCTGGTCGCGGAACATCATCATGCCCAGCGAGACGGTGTACTTGCCGGGCTCGTTGAGGTAGATCAGCGGGCCCATGAAGTCGTTCCAGGCGTTGATGAAGGTGAAGATCGCGCTGGTGATGAGCGCCGGACGGCAGAGCGGCAGCACGATCGACCAGTAGATCCGCAGATGCCCGCAGCCGTCGAGCCGCGCCGCCTCGTCGAGTTCCTTCGGCAGGTTCCGCATGAACTGCACCATGAGGAAGACGAAGAACGCCTCGGTCGCCAGGTACTTGCCGATCAGCAGCGGTACATAGGTGTTGATGAGCTCCATCTTCTGGAACATCACGTACTGCGGGATGAGCAGCACGTGGTACGGCAGCAGCAGCGTGCCGATCATCAGCGAGAACATCAGATTGCGCCCGGCGAACCGGATGCGCGCGAAGGCGTACGCCGTCAGCGAGCAGGAGATCAGGATGCCGACGACGGAGCCGAGCGCGTAGAAGAGGGAGTTCTCGAAGAACGTGGCGATCGAGATGTCCGCGATGCCGTCGGCGAGCCCCTTGAAGTTCTGGAGGATCGGGCTGGTCGGGAAGAGCTCCAGGCTGCCGATGATCTCCCGGCTGGGCTTGAACGAGGCGCCGAGGACCCAGATGACGGGATAGAGGACGACCGCGAGGACGAGCAGGGCACCGAGGTGCCAGGCGAGCGACCCGGTCCGCTTGCGCCCGAGGTCC
This sequence comes from Streptomyces sp. NBC_00258, assembly GCF_036182465.1. Classification (NCBI taxonomy): domain Bacteria; kingdom Bacillati; phylum Actinomycetota; class Actinomycetes; order Kitasatosporales; family Streptomycetaceae; genus Streptomyces; species Streptomyces sp. NBC_00258. The sequence goes on along the minus strand of NZ_CP108081.1, from coordinate 9,580,071 downwards.
AGCGACTTGCGCGGCGTGGTCGGCGTCGGGGTGGTGGCCGGAGTCGTGGTGGTGCTCATCGGGAGGCCTCCTCGTAGTGCACCCACCGCTTCTGGGACCAGAAGAGGACCACCGTCACCAGCGCCACGGCGAGCAGCAGCATCCAGGCCATCGCGGAGGCGAAGCCCATCTGGGCCTCCTTGAAGCCCTTCTGGTACAGGTAACAGGTGTAGACGAGCGTGGAGTCGGCCGGTCCGCAGGTGGCGTTGGAGACGACGTACGCCGAGCCGAAGATCTGGAACGAGTGGATGGTCTCCAGCAGCACGTTGAAGAACAGCACCGGAGAGATCATCGGCAGGGTGATGCTCCAGAACCGCTTGAACGGCCCGGCGCCGTCCACCTCGGCCGCCTCGTACAGCTCCTTCGGGACCTGCTTGAGCCCGGCGAGGAAGATGACCATGGGGGCGCCGAACTGCCAGACGGTGAGCGCCACCAGGCTGTAGAGCACCCAGTCCGGGTTGCCGACCCAGCCGCCGACGTCGAAGCCGAAGAACGACTGCGTACGGTCCACGACGGCGTCGTCGGAGAACAGCGCCCGCCACACGAAGCCGACGGACACGCTCGCGCCGATCAGGGAGGGCGCGTAGAACGCGGCCCGGTAGAAGGCCTGCCCGCGCCGGCTCTGCGCGAGCAGCAGGGCGACACCCAGCGCGAGCAGCAGCTTCAGCGGGGTGCCGATGACGACGTACTTCGCCGTCACCTCCACCGACTTCTGCCACCGCGGATCGTCGAGCATCCTGGTGAAGTTGTCGAGGCCGATCCACTTCGGGGAGTCGAAGAGGTTGTAGTCCGTGAACGCGAAATAGAGCGAGGCGGCCATGGGCCCCGCGGTCAGCAGCAGAAAGCCCGCGATCCACGGGGACATGAAGAGGTAGCCGGCCAGATTCTCCCGGCGGCCCCGCCGCCTGACGGCGGCGGGGGGACCGGGACGCTTCTCCGGAGCATCCGGCGGAGAGTCCTTGATGAGCGTCGTCACTGCTGTTCCCATCAGGCGGCGAGCGCGGTCTCGGCCTCGGAGAAGAACTGCTTCACCGCGTCGGAGACCTTGGTCTTGCCCTGGGACAGGTCACCGGCGATGCGCAGGAACGCGGCTTCGACGGTGTCGGCGCCCGCCGGGTGCGGAGTGATCGTCCCGAGGACCCCGGCCGCCGCGACGTCCTCCTCGTACTTGGCGATCGCCTGGTTCGGGGCGTCGGTCGGCTTGTACGCGTCGAACTGCTCGGTCGTGGCCAGGATGCCGCGGTCGTAGCCCATGATCTTGCCGACCTCGGGGTCGTGGACCATGAAGTCGATGAACTGGGCGACCTCCTTCGGGTGCTTGGTCCGGGCGGAGCCGCTCAGCATCAGCGAGGAGAGGTACTGGCCGGTCTGCTTGCCGTCGGTCGTCGGGATCGGCGCGAGCCCGTACGTGCTGTCGCCTTCCGTGGCGTAGCGCACGGTGAAGTTGTCCCAGGTGAACTCGGAGGCCGCGTCGCCGGAGGCCAGGGAGGACTTGGGCTTGTTCTGCTCGACCTTCTTCGGGTCGGTGATGATCCCCGCCTTGACGCGGTTGTAGCCGTCCTGCCACCACTCCGTCAGGGCGGCCTCGTCGAAGCCGAGACCGTCCTCCGTGAAGAACGCCTTGCCGTTCTGGCGCAGGTAGAGGTCGTAGAGGTACATGATCCCGAAGTAGCCGGTGTCCCCCGCCACCTTCCGGCTGTCGTGGATCTTCTTGAGGGCGGCGAAGTACTCGTCCCAGGTCCACCCTTCCTTGGGCTTGATCCCGGCCTTCTCGAAGACCTTCTCGTCGACGACCAGTGACATCGTGTTGGAACCGACGGGTATACCGAGCAGCTTTCCGTCCACCTCGCCGACCTTCTCGACTCCGGCGCGGAAGTTCTCGAGGCTCAGATTTCCGGCGTCCACTTGGGACTTGAGATCGAGGAGAACACTTCTCTTGTCGTACTTCCGCAGGAATGCGACAGCGTTCTGGAATACGTCCGGCGGATTCCCGCCCGCGGCCTGGGTCTGGAACTTCTCCCAAAAGGCCACGTAATCCTGGAAGTCCGTCTTCACCTTGATCTTCGGGTACTTCTTCTCGAAGAGCGCGATGGTCTGGTTGATGCGCTTCGCGCGCTCCTCCGCGCCCCACCAGGCAAAGCGGATCTCGACGGTTCCGTCCCCCGATCCGCCGCTGTCTCCCCCGCAGGCCGTCGTCGTGGCCAGCCCCAGCGTGGCCAGCGACGCTCCAGCCGCCTTGAGGACCGTCCGCCTCTCAACACTCCCGTTGTCTCCCACAGTCGGGCCTCCCCGCGACGTAACCGTCCGCTGCCATGAATCGTTTCAAGTAAGCGCTTGCTGGCACAAGGTACGGAGGGTCTCAGCGGGCGTCAATGATTCGGACAGGAATCGGTGTGAACGGGGTCGCTCGCGCGGCGGCCTGAACTGGGGTGATTCGGCAAGGGAGTTGGGCGAGTCCGCAGGTGGGGTGGGGTTGGTCGGGTGGTCGAACGGGGTTTGGCGGGCTGGATTCGGGAGGGGGTGGGTGAACGTTGGGGGTGGGGTGCGGAGTTGGTGGGGTGGGGGTGGGACGCCGGGGGGCGGGGGTGGAGGCCGGGGCGGCGATGGGGGTGGCTGACGTCCCGCTGAGGGGCTGCCGATACCGGCGGCGCTCGCGAGGCAGCCGGGGGTGACCGCTGGGCGGTTGCCGTGGGCGGCTGTGGGCTTGAGCAGGCACGTTGTCCAGGTGGGGGCGGCTTGTGTGGTCTTTTGGGTGCCGGTTCGTTGTGGCTGGTCGCGCAGTTCCCCGCGCCCCTGAGGGGGCTTGGTGTGGGGCGGGATGTCAGGAGGGCCGGCCGAGTGTGGGTGGGGGTGGTGGGGCGACTTGGGGTGGTGGGCCGGGGCTGGAGACTCACGGTGGTCGAGCCGTGGGAAAGGTGGTCGGGCGTTCACTGCTCACTGGGAGCTGGGAGCTGGGAGCTGGGAGCTGGGACAAGCGTCCGGTCCAGAGAGCATCGGCCGGGCGTCCCATCCGCGGAGATCATGGCCGGGCGTCCGCCCCGGGAGGCTCAGGCCCAGCATCCGCTCTTGAGAATCACGGCTGGGTGTCCGCTCCGAGGAGCCCAGGCCTGCGTCCACTCCGCGACACCTCGTCCACGCGCCCGCTCCGAGAAGCCCGAGCTCAGCGCCCACTCGGGGAGGCCCCCGCCCGGCACCCACTCCACGAAACCGCAGCTGAACGCCCTCTCTGCGAGGCCCGGGGCTCAGCACCACTCCGCGAAGCCGCGGCCTGGCACCCTCGTCTGTAAGCCGAAGCCCGGCGTCCACTCGGCGGGATCACGGCTAGGCATCTACCGCGGGAGCCCGACCCCGGGCCACTCCGCGAAGCTACAGCTGGGCACCTCCGTGAAGCCCGGACTCAGCGCCGCTCCGCGAAGCTGCGGCCCGGCGCTCTCACCTGGAAGCCCAGGGCCGGCGTCCACTTCGCGGAATCGCAGTCGGGCACCCTCTCCGAGAGGCCTCGGACAGTGCCCGCTGCGGGGCCCAGGACACGCGTCCACCGCGGGGAATCCACAGATGGGTCCGCCTCTCAGAAACGACGGACAACGTCCCCTCCAGCCAGCCACGCACGGGACCGCCCGCTCCGGCCGGACCGGTACCCAGGGCGCAGATGGCGGGCCCTCTCGACGCGCGACAAACGCGTGCCGAAACGGCGATTGGCGGCCCGGTCCACGTGTTCTGTGGACCCGGCCGCCAATCGGTACGGTGGGCGATACTGGGATCGAACCAGTGACCTCTTCGGTGTGAACGAAGCGCTCTCCCGCTGAGCTAATCGCCCGGGCGCACGGAGAAGATTACCCCATGTCAGGGGGTGCCTCCGACCGCCCGCGAAGGATGCGGAGGGCTGTTACTCCTTGATCTTCCACGGCATCTCGAAGCCGAACTTCCAGACGTAGATCCCGACCAGCACCGCGATGATCACCAGCCCGATGGACGTCAGGATGATGTTGCGGCGGCGCACCTTGGGGTCGAGCGCCTTCTGCGTCGCCTCGGTGACCTTGCGCTTCGTCCAGCGGAGCACCAGCTGGGCCCAGACGAACTCGGTCGCCCAGATCGCCATGCCGCCGAAGATCACGAGCCAGCCCGGTCCAGGCAGTGGCAGCATGATCACGCCGGCCACGACGACCGCGAGACCCACGATGAACACGCCCACCTGCCAGCTCAGGTGCAGCGCCCGTCGTGCCTTGATGAATTCCGGCGCACGGGATCCGAGCGCCGGCTCACTCTTCGTTCCATCGGCCGCCGCGACGGCCTCCCCCGTTTCGTCACTCCCCGTATTCATACGGCCAAACCCTACCCGACGGAAACCGGTCACCGGAATGGTGGTACTCCGCGAACGAGCACTCGGCCGGATGAGGTACCTAAAGACACGCAAAACGCTCAGAGGGGTTTACAACGGCACCGTAGGTGGCATGTCGATTTCGCCGACGTGCGAATCCCCGAGCGCACACTGAGCGAAAGGCCCTGGCGCTTATGAACACCACGGTCAGCTGCGAGCTGCACCTGCGCCTCGTTGTGTCGAGCGAGTCCTCACTGCCTGTTCCCGCAGGACTGCGGTATGACACGGCCGATCCCTACGCCGTGCACGCCACCTTCCACACCGGAGCCGAAGAGACCGTCGAGTGGGTGTTCGCCCGCGACCTTCTGGCCGAGGGCCTGCACCGGCCCACCGGCACCGGCGACGTCCGCGTCTGGCCGTCGCGCAGCCACGGTCAGGGCGTCGTGTGCATCGCCCTGAGCTCTCCGGAGGGAGAGGCACTGCTCGAGGCCCCGGCGCGGGCCCTGGAGTCGTTCCTGAAGCGAACAGATGCCGCCGTGCCCCCTGGCACGGAACACCGGCACTTCGATCTCGACACGGAGCTCTCGCACATCCTGGCCGAAAGCTAGGACGAGACTCCGCACCAAGCCGCCCGGCGCCGTCCACTCGGGGAGACGGCTCGGGCTCAGACAACCGCATATGGTGCATGCACAGGTGCCGCGACCACGGATGTCCGTGGTCGCGGCACCTGTGCATCTGCCTGTGCATCTGCCTGTGCATGCGCCTGTGACGGTCCCGCGCGGATGTCGCCGACCCGTGCTCCGGGGCCGTCCGCCGGGACTGAGCCGGTCCCCCGGGTCGGTAAGCGGCTAGCATCGGCCAGCATCGGCGGGCGGCTGCCCGACCCCCAGGCCAGGGAGCGAAATGTGCTGATCACCCACGACACCCGGTGCGCCCTCGACACCGTGGTCGATCTGGTGAACACCGCACCGGAGGACGACACGACGGACGGGCTCGCGAACGTCGCGGGCCTGCACGATTTCGTACAGAACCACGAGATCAGCGATGTCGGCACCCTGTCCGAGCTGGATCTGTCGGCGGTACGCAAGATCCGGGGGCGATTCGCCTCGATCTTCGCGGCCCCGGATCCCCGGGCCGCCGCCGCGCTCATCAACGAACTGGTCGCCGCTGCGGGCACCACTCCGCGTCTCACGGATCACGACGGCTACGACTGGCACGTGCACTACTTCGCGCCGGGCGCGTCCGTCGCGGACCATCTCGCCGCCGACTGCGGCATGGCCCTGGCGTTCTTCGTGGTGGCCGGCGAACAGGAGCGGCTGCGCCGCTGCGAGGCACCGGACTGCCGACGCGCCTTCGTCGATCTCTCCCGCAACCGCTCCCGTCGCTACTGCGACAGCCGCACCTGCGGAAACCGTCTCCACGTGGCCGCATACCGGGCGCGTCGCAAGGAGGCGGCGGGCTGACGGAGTCCTCGGCGGGTGGCGCCAGGGACTCCGCGTACGGCTCAGAGCAGCAGCAGATCGTGCAGCGAAGCCATGAGCAGCAGACAGCCGATCACCGCAAGGAAGATCATCAGCGGTGGCTGGGAAAGCGCGAAGAGACAACCCCGCCGCTCCTCGGAAGGAGCCGCGGTGTCGCTCTGTGTTGTGTCCAGCATCTCGCGGCGATGATGGCGCAGCCGACTGGCCCTACGCGATCAACACGCCCGGATTATGGGGGAGTTAGCCGAAATCCGTGACACAGCGGTCCACGATCTGGGATAGGCGCCTGCCGGACGCGCACGCTCCGCCGCACCGCCCGCATCACTGTGTCGTTTCAGAGCGCCATAGGCCGTGCTGCTTCACGCGCCGCACAACGTCACATGAAGCGCTGCTTCATATGCCGTGCTTCTTCAGGATGGCCTCGATGTCGCTGAAGTCGTCCCCGGACTCGGTCTTGCGGGGCTTGGCCGCGGGTCGGGTCGCCGGGCGGGTGGCCGCGGCCGCGCCGAGCGAGGGTGCCGAGGCCGCCGGGGCCACCGCCTCGCGCTGCGCGGCCCGGGCGGCCTTGCGCTCCTTGCGGGTCCCGCCGGTGCGCCGCTCCACCGCTCGCGAGGTCATGAACAGCAGCCAGGCCCCGCCGAGCACTCCGAAGCCCGCCCAGGCCATCGGGCTGAAGGCGGTCTCCGCCGCCCATTCGACGGCCCCGGTCATCACCAGACCGAGGGGGACCAGCGAGTACGCGGTGAGGCGGACCGCCATGAGGAAACGCTTGCGGTACGCGGTGACCGCGGCGATGCCCAGGCCGGCCGCGGCGACAGCGGAACAGACGGTCTCGGCAATCATCCGGTCCTCCAGACATGGCTGGGGCGAGCAGGGTCAGATTCGTCCCTTCCATCCTGCACCGCCCGCTGCCCGGTATGCCATGGTCCGGGCAGACCTCAGGGACATCTCCGGGTCGGGTCCTCCTCAGGGCCCGGTTCCCGGTACGCGATCAGGAGTGGTTCGGGGTTCGCTCAGGGGTGGACGGTCCCGGTTGGGCCGCGAGGGCCTCGGCTGGGAGACTGGGGCCCATGAGCGACTCCTCCCCCGCACGCCCCGCCGCCCCCGTCCTGGACGTCTGGTGCGAACTGCAGTGCCCGGACTGCCGTAGCGCCCTGGACGACCTGCGAGCGCTGCGCGCACGCTACGGCGACCGGCTGGAGCTGCGGCTGCGGCACTTCCCGCTGGAGAAGCACAAGCACGCCTTCGCCGCCGCCCAGGCCGCCGAGGAGGCCGCCGAACAGGGGCAGGCATGGCCGTACGTCGAGGCGGTGCTCGGGCGCGTACAGGAGCTGGACCGTGAGGGGGAACCCTTCCTGGTCGAGATGGCCCGGGAACTCGGCCTCGACGCCGAGGAGTTCGACACCGCCCTCATCGACGGCCGGCACATCCTGATCGTCGACGCCGACCAGGCCGAGGGCAAGGCCATCGGCGTGACCGGCACCCCGACCTACGTCATCGACGGCGAGCGGCTCGACGGCGGCAAGAGCCAGGAGGGGCTGCGCGAGCGCGTCGAGGAGATCGTGGACCGGCTGCTGGCCGAGCAGAAGGCCTGACCGCCGCGCCCGCGGCCCCCTACAGGCACAGGTGCAGCTACAGCAGGTTCTTGTAGAGGTGATGGATGGTCGTCTCGTAGCCGAGTGACTCGTAGAGCCGCTCGGCCGGGGCGTTCCCGTCGAAGACGTTCAGGCGGATGCCGGGGCGTCCGGCGGCGATCGTCCGGGCTTCCGCCAGGAGCATCAGCGAACGGCCGTGGCCCCGGCCCCGACAGCGCTCGTCGGCCTCGACCTCGTAGACGAACGACCAGCCGTCGCGTGCGCCCAGCCACAGCACGCCGACCGGTGTCCCCTCGTGTTCCAGGACACTGAAGTCCATGCCCGCGCTGCCGATCCCGTCCGGCAGCGAAGTGGCGTGGTCCAGCTCGGACTTGGCGCGGGCCTCGGCCTCGGGCACTCCGCGGGTGATCCAGTCCTTGGTGTACTCCTCCTTCGCCCGCTCCTCCCAGGGCCCGAACTCGGCCTCCGTCATAGGGCGTCCCAGGCTGCCGGCGGGCAGTTCGGGCGGTGTGTCGCCGAGCCGCTTCTCCATCTGGCGGTTGCGCAGCACGTAACCGAGGGCCGTGGCCAGCCGCAGTGCGGCCGTGGCCGTGGCGGGCACCGACGCCTCGATCCGCGTACAGCCCCAGCCGCGCGCCACCTCTTCCGCGGCGAGCGCGGCCACGGTGCCGCGGCCACGTCCGCGGTCCGGTTCGTCGATGCCGAGGTCATGGATGCGGGCGACGGACGGCTCGGAGAGCGAGTGGGCGGAGAGGTGTATCGCGCCGACGGGACGGCTGTTCACGCACACCGTGTAGTGCCGTGACAGCGCCCCGTCGGCGTCGCGCTGAAGCGGCTCGGTCGGCCGCAGGGTCGTGGTCATCAGGGGTGTTGTACCCGTCCGCGAGGCCTACGTCATCCGGTTGAGGGCGTCGGTCCTGTCAGGGATCGAGGTCGTCGCCCGCCCGCTCGTCGAAGATCCGCATGGCCTTGGCGGTCACCGGGCCCGGTGCGCCCGGCAGTTCACGGGCGTCGGCCCGGTGCACGGCCTGCACATCGCGCAGCGAGGAGGTCAGGAAGATCTCGTCGGCCCGTTCCAGGACGTCCAGCGGCAGGTCGGTCTCCCTGGCGCCCGTCCACTCGACGGTGAGGGCCCGGGTGATGCCGGCGAGGCAGCCGGAGGCCACCGGCGGGGTGTGGATCTCGCCGTCGAGGACGACGAAGACATTGGAGCCCGTGCCCTCGCAGAGCTGTCCGACCGTGTTCGCGAACAGCGCCTCGGACGCGCCCTGTTCGCGCGCGCGGGCGAGGGCGACGACGTTCTCGGCGTACGAGGTCGTCTTGAGGCCCGTGAGCGTGCCGCGCTCGTTGCGGGTCCACGGCACGGTGATCACGGCGGTGGAGTCCGGGCGCCGGGTGGCCTCGCCGAGGGCGACGACCAGGGTCGGCCCGTGCTCCCCGCGGTCGGAGCCGAGCGGGCCGTGGCCCCCGGTGTACGTGATCCGCAGTCGGCCGAGCGGCATCGGGTTGGCTTCCAGGACGGCCGCGCAGGCCCGGCGCACCTCGTCGCGGTCGGGCTCGGGCAGTCCGAGGCCACGCGCGGAGCGCGCCAGCCGGTCGAGGTGGCGGGTGAGCGCGAACGGACGGCCGTCGACCGACTTCGCGGTCTCGAAGACGCCGTCGCCCACGGTCAGACCGTGATCGAAGACGGAGACACGGGCCGACTCGCTGTCCTGCAGCCGGCCGTCGAGCCAGAGCTTCACCTGTGGGTCCCTTCACTTGCGTCGTACGCCCCTGGGTACACCCCCGACGCTACAGCGAGCAGTCGCGCGGCTTTCAGTTCGGTCTCCTCCCACTCGCGCTCCGGGTCCGAACCCCAGGTGATGCCCGCGCCGGAACCGAAGCGCAGCACGCCCTCCGCCCGGTCGATCCAGAAGGTGCGGATGCCGACGGCCAGCTCGCCGGTGCGGCGGTCCGCGTCGACCCAGCCGATGCCGCCGCAGTACGGGCCCCGTGGAGCCGTCTCGAGGGCCTCGATGATCCGCAGGGCGCTGGACTTCGGCGCTCCGGTCACCGAGCCGGGTGGGAAGGCCGCGGCCAGCAGTTCGGGCCAGCCGGCGCCCTCGCGCAGTTCGCCGCGGACGGTGGAGACGAGGTGGACCAGCCCCGGGTGCTTCTCGACGACGCACAGGTCGGGCACGGTCACGCTGCCCGTGGCACACACCCTGCCCAGGTCGTTGCGCACGAGATCCACGATCATCACGTTCTCTGCGCGGTCCTTCTCCAGCAGGTCCGCCTCGGTCCGTCCGGTGCCCTTGATGGGGCCCGACTCGACCACCCTCCCGCCGACCCGGAGGAAGAGCTCGGGAGACGCGGTGGCTATCTCCACGTCGTGGCCGGGCAGGCGAATCGTTCCGGCATACGGTGCCGGGTTGCCGCGCGCCAGCAGAGCGGTCAGCGCGTCCACGTCGGCGTCGGGCGCGACCGGCGCGGACAGGACACGGCAGAGGTTCGCCTGATACACGTCGCCGGCCGCGATGTGCTCCCGGATGCGCCGCACTCCGGCCGTGTACGCGGCGCGGTCGAGCGACGACGTCCAGTCACCGACGGCCGGACCTCGCCACTCCCCCGGCACCGGCGAGGGAACGGGCTCCCGACGTACGTCCGCGAAACGGGCACAGACCAGCCGCCCCTCGAAGTCGGCACTGACGGCCCAGAAGCCACTGGAGTCCAGGGCCGCCGGGTCGCTGGTGACATCGAGGAGACCGGTCGCGACGATGTTGCCGAAACGGGCGAGAGCTGGGAGGTCGTGCACGGCTGTGAGTCTATGGCGGGTGACCCGCGGGTGCCCTGGCCGTGTCCTGGAGCGGGCGTAACGCAGCACGCTGCACAAACGCGTTTTTGTGCTGGCCCCGGAATCCGCTAGAGTTCAACACGTCGCCGGGACGCTCACGCGAACCGGAAACGACAAGCGGACGTAGCTCAGTTGGTAGAGCGCAACCTTGCCAAGGTTGAGGTCGCCAGTTCGAACCTGGTCGTCCGCTCGCAGGAAGTGGGGGATCTTCCCGAACCCCCGCACTCCTGGTGGAGTGGCCGAGAGGCGAGGCAACGGCCTGCAAAGCCGTCTACACGGGTTCAAATCCCGTCTCCACCTCCAAGGACGATTAGCTCAGCGGGAGAGCGCTTCCCTGACACGGAAGAGGTCACTGGTTCAATCCCAGTATCGTCCACTGGATCTTCCGGTACGTTCGGCGAGATCCGATCCCGCGCGATTAGCTCAGCGGGAGAGCGCTTCCCTGACACGGAAGAGGTCACTGGTTCAATCCCAGTATCGCGCACGCACTACGCACCACAGCAGGTCCTACCTGCGCGATTAGCTCAGCGGGAGAGCGCTTCCCTGACACGGAAGAGGTCACTGGTTCAATCCCAGTATCGCGCACCAGCCGAAGCCCCCGGCCGTCTCGTACGGTCGGGGGCTTCGTCGTTCCTCCGGGTCCGTCAGGAGGAGAAGAGCATGTGGCCGAAGCTCTTCTGACGCTTGTTGTGGCCGTAGTGACCGCCATGGCCGCCGTGACCGCCGTGCGGGGCGCCCCAGGCGGGTGCGGGGGCCGCGGGGTACGCCTGCGGGGCGCCCGCGGCCGGATATGCCTGCGGGACACCGGGGGGCGGCGGTGCGGGCTGCGAGTACTGGCCCTCCAGGCGGGACAGCGATTCCAGCTCGCCGTAGTCGAGAAATATCCCGCGGCAGCCGCTGCACTGCTCGATCTGGACGCCATTGCGGTTGTACGTGTGCATCGGCGCGTGACACTTCGGACACTGCATGCTCGGCTCAACTCCTCGCCGGTCGGTACTGCTTCCGCCAGGACAGACTCCGCCCGGCTTCGGTCGGTTGCACCCTACGTCGCGTATTCTCCCGCCAACTCCGGCGGGTGTGCGGCCATTCGGTCACAAGCATCGATGACGGACGTTTCCACCTCGTCCAACGGGCGCTCCGCCGCGACCGACTTGGCGATCGCCAGGGCCGCGGTCTGCACGGTCAGGGCGCGGGCCGGGACGTCGAGGGCCGGCCATGGGTCGCTGTCCGCGGGAACGGCCGGACCGCCGGCCTTCTGGTACGCGGTGAGGAAGCGGGCCCACTCGTCGGGCGGCAGGAGGCCGCAGGCGAACCAGGCCGCGGGGCGGGCCAGGTCCCAGGCGGGCTCGCCCAGGCCCAGGTCGTCGATGTCGATGAGCAGCCAGTCGCCGCCCCGCGTCCTCACCAGCTGGCCCAGGTGGAGGTCACCGTGGCACAGCGTGCGCGCGTACGGCATCGGGGCCTCGTCCCTCGCCCAGGCGGGCAGGACGGTCCAGGCCCGCAGGACCGGAGCGGCCGCCGGGTGAGCGCCTGCCGCGTGGAGGCGGGCGATGGCGCGGGCCGCCTTGGCCGGGCCGCGCATGGGGGGTATGCCGGGCGGGAGCACGGACTGCGGTGTCCGGTGGAGCCGCGCGAGGAGGGTGGCGGCCGCCTCCCAGGGGGCGGCGTCGGGGTCGTCCCGGTCCACGGGACTGCCGTACGGCCAGAAGGTGACCGGCCGCCCGTGCGACTCGACCGCGCCCGGCCTCAGCGGGGGCAGGAGGATACCGTCGAGCCGGGGATGCGCCGAGACGGCCATCCGTGCCGCGAGCTCAACGGGGTCGGTGTCGGCGGCGTGCGCCTTCGCCACGGTGCCGGCATGCCGGACGACGGTGCCGTCGGGCCGGTCGGCCAGTACGGAGGTCTCCGTACCGCAGACACAGGCCTCCGCCGCCGGATGAGCGACGGCCCGCACCTTCGCCCGGAGCGCGGGCAGCAGGTCTGCGGTCACTCGGTCCCCCTCAGGTCGTACGGCGCCGACTCCCCCGTGAGCGTACGCAGTCGGCAAACAGCCTTTGGATCGCAACCATCAATTGAGGAACCACGACGGCGAGCAATTTGGTCCGCGAGAGCGGCGCCGGTTTAGGCGCAAAAGACAGCAATGCGGGCGCAGCTCCCCAGCTGCGCCCGCATTTTTGCCGTCCGCCGCACCCCCGTCCCCACGGGGTTTCATGGCCGGATGTCCCCGCCCGGACCGCTCTTCCGGGCCTGGGGCGCCGCTCAGCGCCCCAGCATCACGCCCACGGACGACGCCTGTGTGACCACTGCTTCCCAGCCGCCGAAGACGACTACGAGCAGGGTGGCCAGAGGGAGGACCATGGCCGTCGCCACCAGGGGGTGGCGTCGGCCGGACCGGCTGGAACCGAACGCGGCGGTGTACGCCCTGCGTCCCTGCGTGCGGATCATGGTCCGCGATGCTGTGTCCGCCATGGTCCCTCTCCTGACCGTTCTGGTTGAGATCTCTTGGACGAGATCTGTTGAAAAGCTTCTGTTGTCTGGCAGCGGCGGGTGTCTGACCTCGGGGGACGAGTGCTGCACCCGCCGCTTGACAACAAATCTAGGCGGGAGAGGCGTGCGGGTCGTCATGCCCTCGTACCTATTACCGGGCCTCCCCGAGGATGACCGGTGACCTGCGGACTACTCCCCTGGGTGGAGAAGAGGTCCTAGGTCTCAGGGGTTTCCCGGAGGGGACGTCCGGTCTGTTCCGAGCTGTCCTCCCTCGGGACCGGCTGCTCGACGAGGGCGAGCACCCTGGTGGCCATGAAGCGGGCCGTGCGCACGACCGATCCGCTGCGGGTGACTTCGCTCACTTCGACCACCCCCCTGCGGACCGCTGTCTCCACCCGGCGGCCCGCCCGGCTCGCCACCACCTCGTACGTACGCGTCGTGTCACCGGCGTCGACCACTATCTCCACGCGATCACCCTTCACGGGTCCAATCCCCCTTCTGCGACGGATGGTTGGGGATCCGTGCAGCTCAACGCCGCCCGGCTCCCCCGTCCCCTGACCACCTTTCAAGTTTCCCACCCGGCACTGACAATCGATCGGGCCGTGAGGGCGCGGCCTCTGCGCGCACCCGGCCGCGGAAACGTAAGCTGTGGCTCGTCAAACGGACCGGGCAGCGGGGATGGACATGGCGATGATGCGCCTGAGGCGCGAGGACCCGCGTGTCGTCGGCTCGTTCAGGCTTCACCGACGGCTCGGCGCGGGCGGGATGGGCGTTGTCTATCTGGGCTCCGACCGGCGTGGCCAGCGGGTCGCGCTGAAGGTGATCCGGCCGGACCTGGCGGAGGATCAGGAGTTCCGGTCGCGGTTCGCCCGCGAGGTGTCGGCGGCGCGGCGGATCCGGGGCGGCTGCACCGCGCGGCTGGTCGCCGCGGATCTGGAAGCGGACCGGCCCTGGTTCGCGACGCAGTACGTGCCGGGCCCCTCGCTGCACGACAAGGTCAACGACGAGGGCCCGCTCTGCGCGGCCGAGGTCGCGGCCGTCGGCGCCGCCCTCTCCGAAGGGCTCGTCGCCGTGCACGAGGCCGGTGTCGTCCACCGCGACCTGAAGCCCTCGAACATCCTGCTGTCCCCGAAGGGGCCACGCATCATCGACTTCGGCATCGCCTGGGCGACCGGCGCGAGCACGCTGACGCACGTCGGTACGGCGGTGGGGTCGCCCGGGTTCCTGGCGCCCGAGCAGGTGCGGGGCGCGGCGGTCACGCCGGCCACGGACGTGTTCGCCCTCGGGGCCACGCTGGCCTACGCGGCGACCCAGGACTCGCCCTTCGGACACGGCAGTTCCGAAGTGATGCTCTACAGAGTCGTGCACGAGGAGGCGCAGCTGCACGGGGTGCCGGACGCGCTGGCACCTCTCGTACGGGCCTGTCTGGCGAAGGATCCCGAGGAGCGGCCCAGCACGCTGCAGTTGTCGCTCCGGCTGAAGGAGATCGCGGCCCGGGAGGCGCAGGGGATGGGCGATGCCCGGCCGCCCGCGCCCCGTACCGCCGAGGCCGACCGGCCGACCGGACGGCTGACCGAGAGCTACCCGGAGCAGCGGACGCAGCGGCGCACTCAGGGCACGTCCTCGCCTCGCGGGAACGGCAGCCCGTCGCGGTCGGGGGCTCGTCCGGCACCCTCGCGGTCCGGTACGGGTAGTCGGTCCGGGCCGCCCCGGAGTGGGGCGGGACGTTCTGGGCCGCGGACCACCGGGACCGGGCGGCGGCCTGCCAATCCGCGGTTGTTGCGGCAGCGGCTGTTCGTGTTCGTGGTGGTTACGTTGCTCGTGGCGTTGGGGATTGCGGCCGCGCAGGGATGCCAAGGGCCTGCCCGAGGGCTTGATCGTGGGGGCCCGGGCGGGGATGTGCGGCAGGCGCAGGAGTACGGACAGAGCGGGGTTCAGCTCGGCGGGTGAGCGTTTTTTGCCGGCTGCGGGTGCGTTGTGGCTGGTCGCGCAGTTCCCCGCGCCCCTTGCGGGGCCGTAGGCCCCTCTAACTCTGTGGTCTGCCCGTTGCCACCGCGTAGAACGCGACCGCTGCCGCCGCTCCCACGTTCAGGGAGTCGACGCCGTGGGCCATCGGGATGCGGACCCATTCGTCTGCCGCCACCAGGGCCTGAGTCGACAGGCCGTCGCCCTCCGCGCCGAGCATCAGGGCCACGCGGTCCATCTTGTGGGGGGCCGCCTCGTCCAGGGACTTGGCCTTCTCGTCCGGGGTGAGGGCGAGGAGGGTGAAGCCCGCCTCGCGGACCGTTTCCAGGCCCTTGGGCCAGGTGTCCAGACGGGCGTACGGGACGGAGAAGACCGCGCCCATGGAGACCTTCACCGAGCGGCGGTAGAGCGGGTCCGCGCAGTCGGGGGACAGCAGGACCGCGTCCATGCCGAGGGCGGCGGCGCTGCGGAAGATCGCGCCGATGTTGGTGTGGTCGTTGACCGACTCCATGACGACGACCCGGCGGGCCGTCTGGAGCAGGTCGTCCGGGGTCGGCAGCGGTTTGCGCTGCATGGAGGCGAGGGCGCCTCGGTGCACGTGGTAGCCGGTGACCTGTTCGGCGAGGTCCGGGCTGACCGCGTACACCGGAGCGGGGAGCTCGTCGATGACGTCGCGCATGACGTCGACCCACTTGGCGGAGAGCAGCATCGAGCGCATCTCGTAACCGGCGTCCTTGGCCCGTCTGATGACCTTCTCGCCCTCGGCGATGAACAGGCCCTCGGCGGGTTCTCGCTTGCGGCGCAGCTCCACGTCGGTCAGGCCCGTGTAGTCGCGCAGACGGGGATCGGCTGGGTCCTCAACGGTGATGAGATCGGCCACAGGGTGATACTGCCTTGTCCTGGGTGCGGTGCCAACGGCTTGGAACGGGTTGTGTTACCCGGGGTTACTCGGATGCCCGCGAGGAGCTGTCCGGGCGCACGGTCACGACCTCGCCGATGACGATGACCGCCGGGGGCTTCACGTTCTCGGCGACTACGGTCTCGGCGACCGTGGCGAGCGTCGCGTCGACCCTGCGCTGCGCGGCGGTCGTGCCCTCCTGGACGACGGCCACGGGGGTGTCCGCCAGCTTGCCGTTGTCCATCAACGTACGGGCGATGGCGCCGATCTTGTCCACGCCCATCAGGATGACCAGGGTGCCGCGGAGCTTGGCGAGGGCTGCCCAGTCGACCAGGGAGCGTTCGTCGTCGGGGGCGATGTGACCGCTGACGACCGTGAAGTCGTGGGCGACCCCGCGGTGGGTGACCGGGATGCCCGCCGCGCCCGGAACTGAGATCGAGCTGGAGATGCCGGGGACGACCGTGCAGGCGATGCCGGCCTCGGCCAGCGCCTGGACCTCCTCCATGCCACGGCCGTAGACGTAGGGGTCGCCGCCCTTCAGACGGACGACAGCCTTGCCCTGCTTGGCGTGCTCGATCAGCGCGTTGTTGATGGCCTCCTGGGCCATGAAACGGCCGTACGGGATCTTCGCCGCGTCGATCACCTCGACGTGCGGCGGGAGTTCGGCGAGGAGGTCACGAGGGCCGAGGCGGTCGGCGATGACCACGTCCGCCTCGGCGAGGAGGCGGCGGCCGCGGACCGTGATCAGGTCCGGGTCGCCGGGGCCGCCGCCGACCAGGGCGACGCCGGGGGTGCGGGTGCGGTGGTGGGGCGCGACGAGGGTGCCGTCACGGAGGCCCTCCACGACCGCGTCCCTGATGGCCGCCGTGTGGCGGGGGTCGCGGCCCTTCGCGTTCGTCGTCAGGACGGCCACCGTGACGCCCTCGCTGTGGCCGGTCGCCGGGGTCCAGGCCGTGGCCGCGTCCGCGTCGTCCGAGCGGACGCACCACACGCGGTGTGCCTCCGCCTCGGCGGAGGCGGCGGTGTTCGCCTCGGTGTCACTGGTGGCGATCAGGGCGTACCAGGCCTCCGCGAGGTCGCCGGGCTCGTACGGGCGCCTTGTCCAGGTCAGCTCGCCCGCGTCCGCCATCGCCTCGACGGAGGGGGTGGCGGCCGGGGACACGAGGTGGATGTCCGCGCCTGCCGCGATGAGGGCCGGGAGGCGGCGTTGGGCCACCTGGCCGGCGCCGAGGACTACTACGCGGCGGCCGGTGAGGCGGAGGCCTACGGGGTAGGCGGGGTTTTCGGCCATGGCGGTTCGGCTCCTCATGCGGGTGGTGCGGGTGGGCGCGCTGCAGCCTTGGAGCGTGCCCTGACGTGCGGATTTTAAAGTGCGGGGTGGTGGGTGGCCGGGGTGGGTGGGGTTTCTTTCCCCAGGCCCACCCCTTCCCGAAACCGGGGGCTCTGCCCCCGGACCCCCGTACGTGCGGGTCCGTCGTCGGTCTGTGCCCACCCGTTCCGCCCTGCGGAACGCCTGCCCACAGACCGACGACTCGGGTCTACTTCTCGGTTACCCCGGCTGAATCGAACGTCGCCACCTCGTGCATCGCGCGTGCCGCGCTCTGGACCACCGGGAGGGCCAGGAGTGCGCCCGTGCCCTCGCCGAGGCGGAGGTCCAGGTCGACCAGGGGGCGCAGGCCCAGCTTGTTGAGGGCCGCCACGTGGCCCGGCTCGGCGCTGCGGTGGCCCGCGATGCAGGCCGCGAGGACCTCGGGGGCGATGGCCCGGGCCACCAGGGCGGCGGCGCCGGCGCTGACGCCGTCCAGGATCACCGGGGTGCGGAGGGAGGCGCCGCCCAGGAGGAGGCCCACCATCGCGGCGTGTTCCAGGCCGCCGATGGCCGCGAGGACGCCGATCGGGTCGGCCGGGTCCGGCTGGTGGAGTTCCAGGGCACGGCGTACGACCTCGGTCTTGCGGGCCAGGGTCTCGTCGTTGATGCCGGTGCCCCGGCCGGTGACCTCGGCGGGGTCGGCGCCGGTGAAGACGGAGATCAGGGCTGCCGACGCGGTGGTGTTCGCGATGCCCATCTCGCCCGTGATCAGGGCCTTGTTGCCGGCCGCCACGAGGTCACGGGCCGTCTCGACGCCCACCTCGATGGCCGCCTTGACCTCCTCGCGGGTCAGCGCGGGGCCGGTCGTCATGTCGGCCGTGCCCGCGCGGACCTTGCGAGGCAGGAGCCCCGGGGTCGCGGGCAGATCGGAGGCCACGCCCACGTCCACGACGCAGACCTCGGCGCCGACCTGGTTGGCGAAGGCGTTGCAGACCGCTCCCCCGCCGAGGATGTTGGCCACCATCTGGCCGGTGACCTCCTGCGGCCAAGGGGTGACGCCCTGGGCGTGGACGCCGTGGTCGCCCGCGAAGATCGCGACGGCCGCGGGCTCCGGGATCGGCGGCGGGCACATCCGGGAGAGACCCGAGAGCTGGGCGGAGATGATCTCCAGCATGCCGAGGGCCCCGGCCGGCTTGGTCATGCGCTTCTGGCGCTCCCACGCCTCGCCGAGCGCCTTGGCGTCCAGCGGGCGGATGTTGGAGACGGTCTCGGCGAGCAGGTCGTGCGGCTCCTCTCCGGGCAGCGCCCGACGGCCGTACGTCTCCTCGTGTACGACCCAGGAGAGCGGGCGGCGCTTGGACCAGCCCGCCTGCATCAGCTCGGGCTCCTCCGGGAACTCGTCGACGTATCCGACGCAGAGGTAGGCGACGACCTCGAGGTGATCGGGCAGGCCCAGCTCACGGACCATCTCCCGCTCGTCGAAGAAGCTGACCCAGCCCACGCCCAGGCCCTCGGCCCGGGCGGCGAGCCAGAGGTTCTCGACCGCGAGCGCGGAGGAGTACGGCGCCATCTGCGGCTGGGTGTGACGGCCGAGCGTGTGCCGGCCGCCCCGGGTCGAGTCCGCGGTGACGACGATGTTCACCGGAGTGTCGAGGATGGCCTCGATCTTCAGTTCCTTGAACTGCTTCGCGCGGCCCTTGGGCAGCGACTTGGCGTACGCCTCGCGCTGCCGCTGCGCCAGTTCGTGCATCGTGCGGCGGGTCTCCGCCGAGCGGATGACGACGAAGTCCCACGGCTGGGAGTGGCCGACGGACGGCGCCGTGTGGGCCGCCTCCAGCACCCGGAGCAGCACGTCGTGCGGGATGGGGTCGCTGCGGAAGCCGTTGCGGATGTCCCGGCGCTCGCGCATCACGCGCAGGACGGCCTCGCGCTCGGCGTCGTCGTAGCCGGGCGCGGCCGGGCCGGCGGGCTCTCTCGTCTCTGCCACGGCGGCCGTGCTCTCTTCCTGGTCGGCGGCCCTGGTGTCCAGGTCCTCCGCGTGCTGTGCGGCTACGGGCTCCGCGTCCTGATCCTGGTCCTCGACCTGAACCGGAGCCTCCGGTACGGGAGTTGCCTCGGCCTCGGGGGCCTCTTCGGGCTCCCTGGGGGTGGGCAGGGTGAGCACCTGTTCCGGCTCCTCCGCGGGCGCGGCTTCGGGCGCCGGCTGCTCGACGGGCGCGAGCTGCTCGGCGGTCGCCACGGCCGGAGCTGCCGTCTCCACGGCCGGCTCCTCGGCGGGCTGCTCGGCGGGCTGCTCGGTGAACTCCTCCGGCAGGGGCGGCACCGTCATGCCGTGCGGCGGGGTCGGAGCCAGGTGCGGGGTGGTCGGGACGGCGCCCTCGACCGGCACGAACTGGCCGACGGGCTGTTCCGCGTGGGGCTCCTCCACGGGGACGGCCGTGGCAACGGCCGCCTCTTCGTGGAACTCGTGCCCGTGGGTCGGGTCGCCGTGGGTCGCCTCGCCGTGGACCACGACCGGGTCGGGTGCCGCGACCGGGTCAGGTGCCGCGACCGGTTCGGGCGCCTCGGACTGTGCGGCGCTGTCGACCGGGGCCGCCTGCGAGGGCGTGAGGTCGACGACGCTCTCGGCAGGCACTTCGGCGGGCTCCGCGAACTGCGGGGGCTGGACGATGTCCTGAGCCTGGGCGGCCTCTTCCACGGCGGGCGCGGGTTCCGTCAACTGCGGTTGCTGCTGCGGGAACCCGGCCTGCGGACCGGTCTCGGCGAACTGGGCCGCAGGATCCTGGAACTGCTGCTCCGCCTCGTACGCGGCCTGCGGGTGCGGGTCCTGCTCCGCGTGTGCGGGCTGCACCTCGTCGGCCGCCTGCGGAGGCTGGTACGCCTCGGGCGTGTGCAGGCCCGCGTCGTCCGACGGCTGCGGGACGTACGCGGCGACGGGCGCCACCGGGAACGGCGTGGGCTGCGGGAACTGGGCGAGGTCCGGGGTGTGCGCGAACTCCGGAGCCGTCTGGGCGGCCTCGTGGGTCTGGGGTGTCTCCGGAGCCTGCGGGAAGAGCGAACCGTCCGCGAGCAGAGGGGCCTGCGCGTAGTCCTGGACCTGGACCGCTTCCGGAGCCTGCGCGTAGTCCTGGACCAGAACCGTTTCCGGGGCCTGGGCGACGGCCTCCGGTGCCTGGGCCGCTTCGGGAGCCTGCACCGACTCGGGACCCGGCAGCGCTTCCGGCTGCTGAGGAACGTAGGCGGGATCCGGAGTCGGCTCGGCCTCCGGAGCGTCGGCGACGGGCTGGACGGGAGCGGGCCCGGCCTCGGGGACCTCGGCGGCGCTCGGGTCCTGGTGCACCTGCTGTACCTGCTCCGCCTGGGCCGACTCGGGGGCGGGCGCCTCGGCGGGAGGCTGTGCGGCGGGAATTCCCTCGCCCCCGGCGAGCGGCACCCCCCCGGCGTCGGGGGTGTGCGCGGCCTCCGCTACCGGCGCGGTGCCATCGTCCGGCATACCACCGGCGTGCGCTCCCCCACCTTCGGGGAAGACCGTTTCTGCAGCCTCGACCTCGGAGTCGACCTGTGCCACCGGCGGCGCGACCTGTACCTGGGCCTGCGCGCCCCAGGGAGCCGCGCCCTGCAGCGCGATCTCGTCCCGCGGCACGTCGAGGTACTCGGGACCGACCGTGGGCGGACCGGCCTGTCGTACGGGAACGGCGTGGGCGGGTGCTCCCGCCGGGCCGCGGTCGGCGAGGGAACGCACCGGGCTGCCGGCGCCGTCCGGGGTGGGCGGGCCGAGGTGCAGCGGGCGGCGGGCGACGGGCGGCTGCGGAGCGGGCGAGGACATCCGGACGGCGCTGAGGTCGACCGAGCCGCTGTCCCGGCCCGCCGTCTCGTGCGGTCCCGGCTCGTGGACGGTCTCGACGACCGGCACCGGGGCCGGCGGGGCCACTTCGTTGCCCCACGCGCCCTGGGCGCCCGGCAGCAGCAACAGGTCTTCGTCTTCGGCGGTGGAGTCGGAGAGGTAGGTGTACGCGCCGGGGGCGGGGACGCCCGGCTGCTCCACCATGCCTTGGTTCTCCGGCAGTCCCTCGCCCGGGACCTGGCCGGTGTCGGTCATGCGTACCCCTCGCCCATCGGTTAGTGCTCCAACGACCTGCTCGTCCGGAGCGGCGCACCGACCGCCCGCAATGAAGTAACGAGCATGCGTGCCGGGCGGCACGAACGACCGGTCGACAAAGCCATTAACTGGCATTGTCGCGGTCGGCCCGCCACCGCGACAGGGTGATCCGCCACGGCCCGCTGTGGACTGCGCCACGTTGCGCGTCCTCCGGTTTTCCGCCGTACCACACGCATCCCAAAACAGGTGCGTTTTCCGG
This sequence comes from Streptomyces sp. NBC_00258, assembly GCF_036182465.1. Lineage (NCBI taxonomy): Bacteria > Bacillati > Actinomycetota > Actinomycetes > Kitasatosporales > Streptomycetaceae > Streptomyces > Streptomyces sp. NBC_00258. The sequence continues at coordinate 9,558,788 of NZ_CP108081.1, read as the reverse complement.
ACATTGACCGGCGAAATACCGGACAAGCCGAGCGCAGTACAACGATCGGCCAGCCTACCGCGCGCGGTACGACAACCGGATCACAGGGAGCGATCGGGCAGGAGCCCGGTGAGCAGGAACGCGACGCTCCGTTCCTTCTCCGTCCAGGCCCGGGTGTCCAGCTCGACGGACTGCAGAAGGGCGCACTCGACCTGGTAGCCGTGCTCCGTCAGGTCCCTGCCGACGAGTTCGGCGGCGTCGCGTGTCGCGGCGTGGGTGACGATCCGCTGCGGGCGCCGGTCGGCGACGGCTGAGACCACGGCGGCGCCGCCACCCCCGACGCGAACGACGTCCGGTTCGGGCAGGTTCTCCAGGATGTGGGGCGCGGTGCCGTGGGTGATCTGGAGCTGGACGCCGAAGCGGCGGGCGGTGGCCATGGTGCGGGCGCAGGCGTTCGGGTCGCGGTCGACGGCGATGACGGCGGCGCCGCAGCGCGCGGCCTCCGTGGCGAAGGCGCCGCTGCCGGAGCCGATGTCCCACACGAGGTCGCCGACGCGCGGTCCCAGGCGGGCGAGTTGGGCGGCGCGCAGCACCTCGGTCTCGCCCTCGCCGAGATCGCCGCCGTACATCTCGTCGGGCAGGGCCCAGCCGCGCGGTCCGGTTCCCGGGTCGCGTCCGGCGATCCAGCTGCCGCCCTCGGAGGGGGCGACGGGCCCGCCCATGACGATCACGATGTTCGGGTCGCGCCAGGTGTGGTCGGCGACCTTGTCGGAGGTGAGGACCGTGACCCGTTCGCGCGCGGTGCCGAGTTCCTCGCAGATGACGAAGGTGCGGTGGACCCCGTCCAGGAGCAGGCCCAGCTCCGCGGGGCCGGCTCCGGGCGAGGTGAAGACGGCGACCTTGGTGTGAGCGCGACACACATTCACCGCGCGTCGCAGGGTGCGCCGGTGTGCGACGACCACCTGTGCGTCGTCCCAGGGCATACCGGCACGGGCGAAAGCGGTGGCCACGGACGACACGGCCGGGACGACTTCGACCTCCAGGCCGAACTCGGGGGCGCGCAGGGTGCGTACGACTCCGAAGAAGCCCGGGTCGCCGTCGGCGAGGACGACGGCCGTGCCCCGGTGGGCGGCGATGCGGCGGGCGGCGAGGGAGACGCTGCCGAGCCGGATGCGCTCGGCGGCCACGGGCACCTCGGGGAGGCCCAGGTGATGGCCCGCTCCCGCCACCAGCGTGGCGGCGCCCAGAGCCGAGCGCGCCGCGTCGGTCAGCGGCGAGCCGTCCCAGCCGATCACCGTGACCCGGTCGGCCATCGTCGTCAGTCTCCTGGAGTCTTCGCAGGTCTCGGATGGGCATGCGGCCGCCAGGCAGGCATGCGGAGCCCCGTGAGCGTACCTCGTGACTTCCGGAGGTGGGGGCGCGGGTCCGCGGCCGTCCTCCGGGCGGTGGCCGTCCGCCTACGGCGTCAGTTCCAGTCGGAGTACGAGGTGAAGCCGCCGGTGTCGGCGAGCTGCTCGGCGATGCCCTCGATGTCTTCGGGGAGCAGTCCCCACACGATGAAGTCGGTGCGCAGGGTGACCCAGCTCCCGTCCTCGGTGCGGGTGCGCGCTATACAGGCGTTGCGCAGGACGCCCTCGCTGATGCAGCCGATCTTCTGCGCGACCTGTTGCGAGGCCGTGTTGTCCGCGGCGGTGCGCAGCTCCAGGCGCTCGAACTTCTGGTCGCCGAAGAGCCATTGGGCCGTGGCGAGCGCCGCCTCGGACGCATAGCCCTCGCCGCGCGCCCAGGGGGCGACGATGTACGACAGCTCCGTGGAGCGGACATGCCAATTCGTCTTGCCCAACTGGACGATGCCGACCAGGCGTTGGGTGAGGAACTCGGTGACGGCGAGGTCGAGCCCGCGGCCGGAGGTGCGCTCACCCGGCGCGTACCGGTTGATCCAGGAGCGGGCGGAATCCTCGGTGAAGGGCTGCGGTACGGAGGTCCAGGCCACGACCTGCTCGTCGTTCATCATCTCCGTGAGGGCCGACAGGTCGTCGTCCTCGAGAGGGCGCAGCACCAACCGCTCCGTGCTGAGGGAGATGTCGGGGAAGGTGTTAGTCATGCGCCGCTCCGTAACCATCAGGGACCGTCGGGCCTGCTGAACTGCCCAGCATGCAGCATGAAAGCACCGAACTGCACCACGGGGTCGAGTCGTTGTCGACGAATCGACCCCGTGAGTGCGAGCGGAACGGCGTCAGCCGGAGGTGACCGGCAGGACCGACCCCTGGTACTTGTCCTCGATGAACTTCGTCACCTCTGGAGAGGTCAGGAGTTTCGCGAGCTTCTCGACCCGGGGGTCGTCCTCGTTGCCCTTCTTGACGGCGAGGAGATTCGCGTACGGGTTGTTCTTCACGGACTCAAGGAGGATGGCGTCCTCGGCGGGGCTGAGGCCGGCGTCCTGGGCGTAGTTGTTGTTGATGACCGCGGCGGCCACGTCGTCGAGGGAACGCGGCAGTTGGGCCGGCTCCAGCTCCTTGAACTTGAGGTTCTTCGGGTTCTTGACGATGTCCCCCGGGGACGCGGTCGTGCCGGCGCCGTCCTTGAGCGTGATGACGCCCTCGGAGGCCAGGAGCTGGAGGGCGCGGCCCTCGTTGGTGATGTCGTTCGGCACCGCGACGGTGGCTCCGTCGGCCAGCTCCGTGACGTCCTGGACCTTCTTCGAGTACACGCCCATGGGCGGCAGGTACGCCTTCACGACCGGGACCAGCTCGGTGCCCTTGGACTTGTTGAAGTCGTCCAGGTAGGGCTCGTTCTGGTACAGGTTCGCGTCGAGCGAGCCCTCCTGGAGCGCGGTGTTCGGCAGGACGTAGTCCGTGAACTCCTTGATCTCCAGGTCGAGTCCGTTCTTCGCGGCGAGGTCCTTCTTGATGTACGAGAGGACCTCGCCGGCCGGGACGGCGGTGGCCCCGACGACGAGGGGGCCGTCGGAACCGCCACCGTCCGAGCCGGACCCGGAGCCACAGGCGGTGAGCCCGAGCCCCAGGGCGAGTGCGGCCGCGGCGGCGGGAATTACGGGCTTACGCATCTGTGGTCGTCCTCGATCCTTGGAAGGGGGGCTCAGAACGACGCGACGACGGAGCCGGCGTACTTGTCCGCGATGAACTTCTTGACCTCGGGAGAGGTGAGGAGCTTGGCGAGCTTCTTGACGCGCGGGTCGTCCTCGTTGCCCTTCTTGACAGCGAGGAAGTTGCCGTACGGGTTGTCCTTGGCGGACTCCAGGACGAGGGCGTCCTCGGAGGGCTTGAGGTCGGACTCGATGGCGTAGTTGCCGTTGATCACCGCGGCGTCGACGTCGTCCAGGGAGCGCGGGGTCTGGGCCGCCTCCAGCTCCTTGAACTTGAGGTTCTTCGGGTTCTTCGCGATGTCCTTGGGGGTCGCGTCGTTGCCCGCGCCGTCCTTGAGCGTGATGATCCCGTTGGCGTCGAGGAGCTTGAGCGCCCGCGCCTCGTTGACCGTGTCGTTCGGGACGGCGACCGTCGCACCGCTCTTCAGCTCGTCGGCCTTCTTGAACTTGCTGGAGTAGAGGCCGAGCGGCTCCAAGTGGACCGTGACGACGGGCACGATGTCGGTGCCGTTCTTCTTGTTGAAGTCGTCGAGGTACGGCTGGTTCTGGAAGTAGTTGGCGCCGACGGAGCCGTCCTGGGTCGCCGTGTTCGGCAGGACGTAGTCGGTGAACTCCTTGACCTGCAGGTCGAGGCCCGCATCCTTCGCCAGGTTGTCCTTGACGTAGGTGAGGATCTCGGCGTGCGGGACCGGGCTCGCGGCGACGACCAGCGGGTCGCTCGTGTCGGCGGAGCCCGAGGCCTCTTCCGAACCGCAGGCGGTGAGACCCAGGGTGAGGGCTCCGGCGGCGAGGACGGCGGTGGTGAACTTGGCAGTGTTACGCACGAAAAGTGCCTTTCCTGAGGGTGTAGCGGCCCCGCGGAGGGTGTGCGGGGAGAACTGAGGGGAGTGAGTACTGAGGGGGGTGAGTACTGAGGGAGTGGGAGTGAGGAGCGGGGGCCGTAGGGGTCAGACGGTCTTGCTGGTCGCGGTGGCGGCCTTCAGGAGCCTGAGCCTCGGGGCGGCACCCGACTGGCCACCTCGGCGGTGCAGCCCGCGGGCGGCGAAGTCCCCGGCGAACTGGATGAGGGAGATGACCACGGCGAGGATGCCGACGGTGATCCACATCAGTTCGGTCTCGAAGCGCTGGTAGCCGTAGCGGATCGCGATGTCACCGAGGCCACCCGCGCCGACCGTGCCCGCCATCGCCGAGTAGCCGATGAGCGCCACGATCGTCGTGGTGGTGCTGGAGATCAGCGACGGCAGCGACTCGGGGACGAGCACCTTGCGGACGACGGTCCAGGTGTTGCCGCCCATCGACTGCACGGCCTCCACGAGCCCGCCGTCCACCTCGCGGACCGCCGTCTCGACGAGGCGCGCGAAGAAGGGGATGGCGCCGATCGCGAGCGGCACGATGGCGGCCTCCCGGCCGATGGTCGTGCCGGTGATCGAGCGGGTGAAGCCCATCAGCGCGACCATCAGGATGATGAACGGCATCGAGCGGGCGACGTTCACGACCTGCCCGATGACCTTGTTCAGCACGGTGTTCTGCAGCAGGCCGCCCCGGTCCGTGAGGACCAGCAGGACGCCCAGCGGCAGACCGCCGACGACGGCGATGAGCGTCGACCAGCCGACCATGTAGAGGGTGTCCCAACAGGCCTGCTCCAGCAGCGGCTGCATCTCCGACCAGGTCACTTGGCACCTTCCTTCACCAGCACGGGCGCCTGGCCCTGGACATCGATCTGCAGACCCTGCTCGCGCAGGAAGCCGATCGGCACGACGTTCTCCTCGTAGCGGCCGGGCAGTTCGATGCGCATCCGGCCGACCTGCTTGCCGCCGACGGTGTCCATCGCGGCGCCCAGGATCGAGATGTCGATGTTGTACGTGCGCGAGAGCTGCGAGATGACCGGCTGGGTCGCGGCATCGCCGTGGAAGGTGACGTCGATGACCGTGCGGTCGTCGGCGGAGGCGTCACCGCTCACCGGGAAGAGCGCGGCGGCCAGCTCGGAGCCGGGGGTGGCCAGCAGCTCGCTGACGGTGCCGGACTCGACGATCTTGCCGTTCTCCATGAGGGCGGCCGAGTCGCAGATGCTCTTGACGACGTCCATCTCGTGCGTGATGAGCAGGACGGTCAGGCCCAGCTGCCGGTTCAGGTCGCGCAGCAACTGGAGGATGGAGCGGGTGGTCTCGGGGTCCAGCGCGCTGGTCGCCTCGTCGGAGAGGAGCACCTTCGGATCGCCGGCCAGGGCGCGGGCGATGCCGACGCGCTGCTTCTGGCCGCCGGAGAGCTGGGCCGGGTAGGACTTGGCCTTGTCGGACAGGCCGACCAGATCCAGCAGTTCCAGCGCCTTGCGGGAACGTTCCTTCCCAGACACGCCAAGGATTTCCAGCGGCAGCTCGACGTTGTCCTGGACCGTCCGCGAGGACAGCAGGTTGAAGTGCTGGAAGACCATGCCGATGTGGCTGCGTGCCTTGCGCAGTTCCCGGCCCGCGCGCGGGCCGCGCCCGGCGAGGGCCGTGAGGTCCTGTCCGGCGACGGTCACCGTGCCGGCGGTGGGGCGCTCCAGGAGGTTGACGCAGCGGATGAGGGAGGACTTGCCGGCGCCGGACTGTCCGATGACGCCGTACACCTCGCCTTCGCGGACGTGCAGATCGACGCCGTCCAGGGCGGTGACCTCACGGCCGCGCGAGCGGTAGACCTTCTTCAGGCCTGTTGTCGTGATCACTGGGGTTTCCGTCACTGTCGAGTGCAGGGCGTGGGTGTGCGCCGGGCACGGGTGCATTCGGTCCGAACGCGGCACGGTCGTTCTCGCGGTGGCGATGAAAGCCGGGCTTCGGCAGAACTGTGTGCGCGGGGCAGGCTCAGGCGCGTACGAAAAGGTCGTACGGGCAGACCTGAGCGGTCTCGCTTCGGGGCGCGAGGCTCTGGGTGGTGCGGGGGCCCTCTAGAAGGCGCACATTCGACACATACAGCGAGCACCGGGCGTCATGGTCGCCTCGGTCGCAAGGATGCGGCTGCTCGTCGTGGTCATGAGAAAAGTAAAGCAGACGTATGCGCGGGACCGGGAACCGCTGTCCGCATCGCGGACAGCGGTGGACTCCCCTCAGCCGCCGACGGAGATCTCCACTCCCCCGTCCGTGACCAGCGCCGACACGGCCGAGAGGTCACCGACGACGATGTCCGCGTCCAGCTCGGCGGCCTGGTGTGTTGTGGTCAATGCCACGGTGGTCATCCCGGCGGAGCGGCCGGCCTGCAGACCCGCGGGCGCGTCCTCGAAGACGACGCAGCGGGCCGGGTCCACGCCGAGCCGGCGGGCGGCGAGCAGGAACGGCTCGGGGTCGGGCTTTCCGCGCGTGATGTCGTCGGCGGCGATCAGGGTCTTGGGCCGGATACCGGCCTCGTCGAGGCGTGCCTCGGCCAGCCGCCGGGTGGCGGAGGTGACGACGGCCCAGCGGTCGGCGGGCACGGAGTCGAGGAGCGCCCTGGTCCCCGGAAGGAGATGGACACCGCCCTCGACGTCCTCGACCTCCAGCTGCTCGATGCGCACGACGGCCTCGGGGACCCGGTCGGCGGGCAGCAGGTCGGCGGCTATCTCGGCGGCGGGGCGGCCGTGCAGCTCGACCCGGGCGAACTCCTCGGCGGTGATCCCGTACTCCTCGGCCCAGCGGGTCCAGCAGCGGTACACCGACTCCAGGGACGAGACGAGCGTTCCGTCGTTGTCGAACAGCAGGGCATCGGCTTGGATCTTCATGCCCTCGACCCTACGGGGCACCCCGGGGGCGATCGCATCGGGCCTTTTGGCCCGTAATAGGGTCGCGGCATGCTTGATGCCCTGACGGTCGCGACCGCCGTCGCCGCGCTCGCGCTCGCCGCCTGGTGCGGCTGGGCCGCCTACCGCGACCAGCCGACCAAGGACTGGCACTTCATCGGCATGGCCGTGGTGACGCTGCTCGCCCTCGTCCAGCTCGTGGTCGGCGTCGTCCAGCTGGCCCGCGGCGAGAAGCCGGAGCAGGGCACGACGATCTTCGTGTCGTATCTGATCGGTTCCTTCGCGTGCATCCCGGCGGCCGGCTTCATGTCGCTGGCGGAGCGCACCCGCTGGGGTTCGATCACGGTCGCGGCCGGCGGTGTGGTCCTCGCCGTGCTCCAGGTGCGGCTCTACGACATCTGGGGAGGCTGAGATGACGGCGACCGACAAGCAGCCGGAGCGGACGCGGCTCATCGGCGGTCCGGGCATGCTGCTGGTCTGGCTGTACGGCGTGATGGTCGTCGGCGCCGTGTCGCGCTCCGCCGTGCAGATCGCGACGGAGTTCGACAATGCGCCGCTCGCCTATTTGCTGTCCGCGGTGGCCGGGCTCGTCTACGGCTTCATCACGTACTCGCTCGTGCGCGGCGGCGAAACGGCCCGCAAGGCGGCGCTGGTGTGCTGCGCCGCCGAACTCGCGGGCGTCCTGACCGTGGGCACCTGGACCCTGACCGACCCCTCCGCCTTCCCCGACGCCACGGTCTGGTCGGACTACGGCATGGGATACCTCTTCATCCCGGTCCTGCTCCCGGTGACGGCGATGTTCTGGCTCCGCCGCAGCAGGGCCGCCACTTCGTAGGCGTACGTCAGGTCCGGCGCGCCCCGTTTTCAGGGGCGCGGGGAACTGCGCGACCAGCCACAACGAACCGGCAGACGAAGAACAGCGCTACGCGCTGGCAACAAATGCACTGGTCGAAGACCCCTTCGCAAGGGTCACCAGACTCAGCCGCTCGTCCACCCGCTCCGTGGACACCTGCTGATACCCATGCTTCCGGTACAACCGCAGATTGTGCTCACTGCGATGTCCCGTGAAGAGCTGGAAACTCTTCGCCCCACCGTGCTCGGCCAGCCGGGACTCGATCGCGTCGAGCAACCGCCCGCCCAGCCCGTGCCGCTGCATCCGGGGATGGACGATCAACTTGTTGATGCGGGCCGTGCCATCCGCATCCACAGCCGCACGCACCGAGGCCACCACCTCGCCACCCAGCCGGGCCACCAGGACCGTGCCGCCCGCGAGCTCCGCCTTGAGGGAGTCGAGGGGCTGGGTGAGGGGCTCGATGCTGTAGTCGCCGTACAGCTCGGCCTCGCTCTGGTAGCAGAGGAACTGCAGTTTGAGGATCTGTTCGGCGTCCTGTTCGGTCGCCGCCGAGATGGTCACGCTCATGCCCATGTGTGCATGCCTCCCGCTCACCTGTTCCGCCGGTTGTCCCTCACTCCTATCCCCGTGGTTCGTGCGCCGCAACCTCCGACGTAAGCATTCGGCGCAGACAACCCAGGCATCTGGAACGTTCCGGACCGAGACTGCCCTGTGAGATACCCAACTCCCCCGCGATCTCCCGGTATGTGAGGTCCTGCGGGGACAGCAGCGCGGCCATGAGCCGCGGACAGCGGCCCGGCAGCTTGCGTACGGCGGAGTGCAGGGCCCGGCGCCGGGCGGCGGTGAGCGCGAGCTGTTCCGGGCCCGGTCCACTGTCGTCGGCGGGCTCGGATACGTACGGCAGTTCGATGCTCGCGGTGCGCCGGGTGCGGCGGGCCTCGGAGCGGACGGCGCCGCGCAGCCAGGCGGCCGGGTCTGCGGGCGGGCCGTCCGTGCCGAGGTGCTCCAGGAGGCGCACCCAGACGGCCTGTTCCAGGTCGCCGGGCTCCGCGCCCGAGGCATATGCCTCCGCGGAGGCCTCGGCGGCGAGCAGTGGACGCAGCGTGTCAAGCATGTCGTGGGTCATATGCGGCACGACGCGGCCGCCCCGGCACGAGGTTGCCGGGGCGGCCGTCTGTCACCCCAACCGGGGCCGGGGGCTCAGCTGTTGACGGGCGCGGTGCCTGCCGGGACTCAGCGCTTCAGGAAGTCCTCGCGGGCGAGGACACCGGTGTCGGGGTTGTCGGTGAAGACCCCGTCGATGCCGGTCGCGAAGTAGGTACGGAAGGCGCCGAAGGCGTCTCCGTAGCCGTCCGCGTCGGTGCCCTTGCGGAAGTTCGCGGGCAGGAAGGGGTTCTCGTTGCGCATCGTGTACGGGTGCAGGATCAGGCCCTCGGCGTGCGCGTCCCGGACCAGGGTGGTCGGGGTGGTGAGGTTGCCGCTCGCGTCCTTCAGGATGATCAGGTCGAGGGTCGGACCGATGCCCTGCGCGTAGGAGGCGATCTGCTTCAGGCCCGCGGGCTTGACCAGGTCGGCGACCGTACGCGGGTCGCCCGTCTCCACGAAGTCCCAGGGACGGGTGTTGGCGGCGGACAGGAGCACGACCAGGGGGTTGCCGACCAGCTTGTTCAGACGCTGGATGCTGGTCGGTTCGAAGGACTGGAGGATGACCGGCGAGTTCTTCTTGTCCAGGCCGTGCCTGCGCAGCACCTTGGCGACCCGCTCCTCCAGGCCGAGGCCCAGCTTGCGGAAGTAGGTGGGGTGCTTGAGCTCGGGGTAGATCCAGACCTGCTTGCCGCGCTTGCGGCTCTGCTCCTCGCGCCAGCGCAGCACCTCCTCGAAGGCGGGGATCTCCCAGCGGCCGTCGTAGAGGGTGTTGTGCGGGCGGTTGGCCGGGATGCGCTCCTTGGCGCGCAGCGTCTTCAGCTCGGCGAGCGTGAAGTCCTCGGTGAACCAGCCGGTGGTGGACACCCCGTCGAGGAGCTTGGTGGTCTTGCGGCTCGCGAACTCGGGGTGCGCGGAGACGTCCGTCGTACCGCCGATCTCCGGCTCGTGGCGGCAGACGAGGTGGCCGTCCTTGGTGGGCACCAGGTCGCCCGCCTCGATGACGTGCGCGCCCATGTCGAGGGCCAGCTGGTACGAGCCGAGCGTGTGCTCCGGCCGGTAGCCGCTGGCCCCGCGGTGCCCGATGATCGTCGGCTTCGGCAGGCTCTTGTAGCCACCGCCGCCGTGCTTCTCGTCGGCTCTCGCCGTGGCCGGCACGCCGAGGACCGCTCCGCCGGCGCCGAGGACCGCGGCCCCGAGCAGCGCGCGCCGTCCCGGGCCGGTCCCGTTCAGTCCCTCGTTCGACTCCTGCGTCCCCATGTGCGCTCCTCCGCATACTGCCCTGCACCTGTCAAAGCGGGACGATCGTAGGTGCGCGGGGGTGACGGAGGGGAGACCTTGGACGGAACACGCGGGTGACGCTGGATGTCTTGTGGGGTCCGCGAGTTGGCCGGGGGTCGGTGGGGACGTCCTGGACCGACTTGTCCTCGGACGCCGGACCCGCTGGGTGGGTGGAGGCGGCCCGGGTGGGTACCCGCGACTCGTAAGGGCGCGGGGAACCGCGCCCGCCGGCCCCACCCATCACGCACCCGGCCTCCCAAAAGGCCTAACAGGTGCGTACTTCGTCACACCGTGTCGTACGGATGACAGCCGTGCGACAGGGCGCCACCGCAGGTAAACAAGGGTCAACAGTGCGTATCCACTCGGTGAACCCGATGTGCAAGACCCGGGGGGCCGCGAGTATCGTCCTCACCTGCACAGACTTATACCGATCCCTTGACACCGGAGGGCACGTTGTCCCGCTTCGCGCTCATCAAGGCAGTGCTCGGACCGATCATGCGCCTGATGTTCCGCCCACGGGTGGAGGGTGCGGAGCGCATCCCGGGCACGGGCCCGGTCATCCTGGCCGGCAACCACCTCACGTTCATCGACTCGATGATCATGCCGCTCTTCTGCGACCGGCAGGTCTTCTTCATCGGCAAGGACGAGTACGTCACCGGGAAGGGCATCAAGGGCCGGCTCATGGCCTGGTTCTTCACGGGCTGCGGCATGATCCCGGTCGACCGTGACGGCGGCCGCGGCGGTGTCGCGGCGCTGATGACCGGCCGTCGTGTGCTGGAGGAGGGCAAGGTCTTCAGCATCTACCCCGAGGGCACCCGCTCCCCCGACGGCCGGCTCTACCGGGGCCGCACCGGCATCGCCCGGCTGGCCATGATGACCGGCGCGCCCGTCGTCCCGTTCGCCATCATCGGCACGGACAAGATCCAGCCCGGCGGTGCGGGGTTTCCGCGGCCGGGCCGCGTCACTGTCCGGTTCGGTGAGGCGATGGAGTTCTCCCGGTACGAGGGAATGGACCGGGACCGGTATGTGCTGCGGGCCGTGACGGACTCGGTGATGGCTGAGGTCATGCGGTTGTCGGGGCAGGAGTATGTGGACATGTACGCCACGAAGGCCAAGGAAGCGGCTTAGCTCCGCTGGTTGGGCGGGGGCTCCGGGGGTGGGGCTTCCGGTTGGTGGTGCGCTGCGGGTTCGTTGTGGCTTGTCGCGCAGTTCCCCGCGCCCCTTGGGGGCGCCTCAGCTGGGCTGTTCGTCCGGTGGGGCGGTGTTGGTGTGGTCGGCTCCCGGGGACGGGAACCAGAGGACGAAGGTCGAGCCCTCGCCGACTCTTGAGAAGAGGCGGATCTGGCCGCCGTGGGACTCGACTATCTGGCGGACGATCGCCAGGCCCAGGCCCGCGTGACGGTCGTGGCCGCCGCCGTTGCCCCTCGCACGCCAGAAGCGGTCGAAGACCCGGGTCTGGTCGTCGTCGAGGATGCCGGGGCCCTCGTCCTGGACCGAAGCCCAGAGCCAGCCGTCCGTCCGGCCCGCGGCGACCGTGATGCCGGTGCCGGGCGGTGAGAGTCGTACGGCGTTGGAGAGCAGGTTGCCCACCGCTCTGCGCAGCGCGTCGTGGTCGCCGATGACCGTCAGGCCCGTGGTGAGACGCCGGTGCAGTACGAGCCCGCGCTCGGCGGCGAGCGGCGCGAACTCCTCGCAGGCCTCACCCGCGGCCGCCGCCAGATCGACGTCCGCGTCGGCCAGCGCGGGTGCCGTACGGCGTGCGGTGGCCAGCAGGTCCTCGACCAGGCGGGTCATGCGGGTCGTCGCGCGGTCCACACTTCGGACGGCCGCCCTGCGCTCGGCCTCCTCGGACTCCTCCGCCGTCAGCACCGCGTCCAGGTTGGCCCGGATGATCGCGAGCGGGCTGCGCAGTTCGTGGGAGGCGTCGTCGATGAGCTGGCGCTGGGCGCGGAAGGCCTCGTCGAGGCGGTCGAGCATGGAGTCGACGGTGTCGGCGAGGTCGCGGAGTTCGTCCTTGGGTCCGTCGAGGCGGATGCGCTGCGAGAGGTCGGTGGCCTGGATCTCGGCGGCCGTACGAGAGATGGCGCGTACGGGGCGCAGGGCGCGGCCGGAGAGGATCCAGCCGATGGCGAGGCTGGTGACGGCGAGTCCGCCGAGTACGGCGAAGGAGAAGCGGCGGAGGTTGGCGAGGGTCTCGTAGTTGACGGCGGCCTCGACCTCCTGGACCTTCACCACCGGGATCTCGCCGACGTACTCGTCGTTCACGTACTTCGACGCCGAGAACTGCTTGCTGACGGGGTGCGCCTCGCCGCTGCGCTCGACCGCGAGGTACGTCCCGCCGAGGACGAGTGCGGTGAGGACGAAGAGGAGGCCGGAGTAGAGGACGGTGAGACGGAAGCGGATGGTGTGGGTGAACGCCGGGAGGCGGAGCCTGCCCCTGACGATCCGCAGCGCGCCGATCATCGTGTCTCCTTGAGGCGGTATCCCTGCCTGATCACCGTCTCGATGAGTGGTTCCTCTTCTCCGGTGATCTTCCGGCGCAGCGAACCGACCGTGACCCGCACGGTGTTGGTGAACGGGTCGGCGTGTTCGTCCCAGACGTGTTCGAGGAGTTCCTCGGCCGGTACGACACGTCCCGGGCGGGTCATCAGGTAGTGCAGGACGCCGAACTCCTTGGGCGTGAGCTGGAGCGGGCGGGCGCCCCGGAAGGCCTCGAACCGGGCGGTGTCCAGGCGGAGCTCGCCGACCTCGACGACCGCGGTTCCGCCGTCCTCGCGGCGGAGCAACGCCCTTATCCGGGCCAGGAGTTCGGGCAGCGCGAACGGCTTCACCAGGTAGTCGTCGGCGCCCTCGTCGAGGCCACGGACCCGGTCGGCGAGACGGTCGCGGGCGGTGAGCATCAGGATGCGGGGACCGCCGGGCGTGGCCCGTGCGGCACGGCAGACCGAGAAGCCGTCGCCGTCGGGCAGGTTGAGGTCCAGCAGCACCAGGTCGTAGTCGTTGACGGCCAGCTTCTCCGTGGCCGTGTCGACGTCGGGCGCGATGTCGACCGCGTAACCGGCCCGCACCAGCCCGACCTTGAGCGCAACGACGAGGTCTTCCTCGTCCTCGACGACCAGCAGTCTCATATGCCCCACCCGCCTCTTGCCGCTGTATGTGCCGTGCCCCCGTCAGGGGCGCGGGGAACTGCGCGACCGGCCACAACGGGCCCGCAGCCGCGAACCGGCCCTCCCCGGGAACACTCAGCCGCCGTCGATGATGGCCCGGGCTGCGGCCCGCGCGTCCCCCACCGGGATGGCGAACCCGATCCCGATCGAACCGCCCCGCTGCTGGTCCAACGTCGCGATGGCCGTGTTGATGCCGATCACACGACCCTCAGCATCGACGAGCGGCCCACCGGAGTTGCCCGGATTGATCGACGCGTCGGTCTGCAGGGCCCGCCGCCGCTCACCCCCCTCACCGAGCCGCACGGATCGGTCGAGCGCACTGACGATGCCCGACGTGACGGTGCCGCTGAGGCCGAGCGGGGAGCCTATGGCGAGGACGGTGTCGCCCACACCGGGCTTGGCCCGGGCCCCGGCGGCCAGCTGGGCGGCGCGCAGCCCTCGGGCGGTCTCCGGTTCCAGGACGGCCACGTCGTTGGCGGGGTCGTCACCGAGTACGTCCGCACGGAGCCGACGCCCGTCCTGGAGCTCGATCGACACCTCCGAACTCCCCGCCACCACATGCGCGTTGGTGAGAATCCGGCCGCGCTCGTCGAACACGAACCCGGAGCCCTGTCCCTCCGCCGTCTCGATCGACACGACACTCGGCAGCACGCGTGCGGCGACCGCTTCGAGCCCCGTGACGTCGTCCTGCTCGGCCGCGGACGCGGCGGGCTCCTCGTCGCCGATGGCCCCCGCCGCGTAACCCGCGGCCCCGCCCGCCAGGACGGCGGCGAGGACCGCGGCCACGAGGGGGCTGACCTTGCGGGGAGACCGGGGAGGCGGGGCCGGAGGGGGCTGCGGGGCCGGGGTCGCGTACGGGCTCGGGTACGACGTCTCCGGCGGCGCGGCCGGGCCGAATCCCGAAGGGGGCCGACCGGGCAGGAAGGAGGGTCCGCGCGGCTCGCCCAGGCCCGGATAGGGGGTGTGGGGGTGCCCGCTCCGGTACGGGTCGCCCGGCTCCGCCTCGGCCCGATGACCTTCCGCCCTGGGGCCGTTGGGGCCCAGAGGGCCGGGCGGACGGGGTGGCCCCATGGGCCGTGACGGGCCCAGCGGGCGGGTCGGACTGGGGTGAGCCGGCGGCCCCGCGCGGCCGGGGAGGCCCGCGCCGCTGGGGAGACCCGGCTCGTCCGGGAGACCCGGCCGGTCCTGGAAACCCGCGTCGCGCGGTGGTCCCGGGTGACGCGGCGGGCCCGGGTGGCCCTGGAATCGGTCGTACGACACGGTCGTTCCTCCTTGGTCGCGGAACCCTGGACCCGAGGGGCCGGGGCGCGGAACCCGGTGGTGCCGGAAGCCGGATGCCGGAGCAGGGCGCCGGAAGCCGGAGGGGTTGCGGGTCAGGGAAGTCGGGAGAACCAGAGCAGTGAGGTGGCCGCGGTGGCGAGGGCCGTGAGGAGGCCGGCCGCGACGAACCACTGCCAGATCTCGCGTTCCTCGGTTCGGTGCCCGACGGAGCTGCCGATGTCCTCGTACACCTCCTGGAGTTCTTCGCCCGTCGCGGCCTCGTGGAAGTCGCCGCCGGTGCCGGAGGCGAGGTCCCGCAGGGCGGGGCCGTCGACCGGGACGCTCACCGTGTCGCCGGACGGCAGGTCAATGGTCCCGCTTTCCGTGCCGTACGCGATGGTCGAGACCGGGATTTTGTCGCCGGCCGCCTCCTGGGCCGCGGACTCGACGGACCGGCCCGTGGTGTTGGAGCCGTCGGACAGCAGCACGATGTGCGCGGGCGGCGGCTTGGTCTCGGCCTCCCGGTCGAGCATGCGGACGGCGTCACGGGCGGCCACGACGGCCTCGCCGATCGCCGTGCCCTCGCCGGTGGTGAGCCGTTCGATGGCCGAGCGCAGAGCGCCGCGGTCGGTGGTCGGCGGGACCGCGACCGTGGCGGAACCGCTGAACGGTACGAGCCCCGCGTTGAAGCGCTCGGGCAACCGGTCGACGAAGGCGAGCGCGGCACGCTGCGCGGCCTCGAAGCGGGTCGGCTCGACGTCGGTGGCCTCCATGGACGCCGACACGTCGAACGCCACCACGATCGTGGCGCGCTCACGCGGCACCTGCACCTCCGTGGTCGGCCGGGCGAAGCCCACGACGAGCAACGCGAGCGTGCCGCAGAAGGCAGCCGCCGGGACGTGGCGGCGCCAGCCGGGCCGCCGGGGCGCGACCTTGTCCAGCAGTTCGAGGTTGGTGAACCGGACCGCGTACCGGCCGCGCCTGCGCTGCACCAGGAGATAGGCGCCGATCAGCAGGGCGAGCGGCACCAGGAGCAGCAGCCAGCCGGGCGAGTGAAGACTCACGGCACCTCCAGCGGACTCATGGCCCCCTCCGGGGGATCCGGAGGTACGGCCGGGGGTACGGACATCGGGGCGACGGACGTGTTCACGTGGCACCGCCTCCCGACCTGCGCCGCTGCTCCTCGACATGGCGTACGACGTCCCGCACCCAGTCGCGGTCCGTACGCAGCCGGAGGTGGGCCGCGCCCGCCCGGCGGATGGATGCCTTGATCAACGCACGCTGTTCCAGGGCCGCTTCGGCGTACCGCTCACGCAACCGCCGTGAGTGGGTGGGGATTTCGCGCCTGATGCCGGTCTCTGGATCGACGACGTTGAGCAACCCCACGTCAGGTAGCTCCAGTTCACGAGGGTCGACGGTCTCGACGGCCAGGATCTGGTGGCGGTGGGCGACCGTTCGAAGGGGTTGCTCCCAGCCTGTCTCCAGGAAGTCGGAGACGACTGCGACCAGGCCGCTGCCGGGGAGTGTGCGCAGCGAGCGCAGGGCGCCGGCCAGGGAGTGCGGGGCCTCCTTTGCCGCGGCCGCCGCCACCCGGGGCCGGTCCAGGGCGGCCCGCAGGATCGTGAGGAGGTGGTGGCGCCCGGTGCGGGGCGGGATCCGCTGGATGCCGCCCGGGCCGGTGATCTGCGCGCCGAGCCGGTTCCCGGCCCGTTCGGTGAGGAAGGCGACGGCCGCGGCGGCGCCGACGGCCAGGTCGCGTTTCTCCATCCGTGCCGTGCCGAAGTCCATGCTCGCGGACGCGTCGAGCACGATCCAGGTGGTCAGTTCGCGGTCGGCGAGGGTGAGACGGACGTGCGGGACGGTGGTGCGTGCGGTGGCGTTCCAGTCCATCCGGCGCACGTCGTCGCCGATGACGTACGGCCGGGTCTCGGACACCTCGGTGCCCGGTCCCGGTACGAGGCCGGGGTGGTCGCCCTGGAGGAGACCGTCGGGGCGACGGGTGAAGAGCAACTCCAGGTGTTTCAGGGCCTGTTCGGGGGTGAGCTCGCTGAGGGTCGGGGTGCCGCTCATGCCGCTTCGCCCTCCGTTCCCCCCTCTGCGCGTCCCTCTGTACGGCCTTCTGGTCGTCCCTCTGTCCGCCCCTCGGGGCGCGTGGCGGCCTGGCGTGGGGTGATGCGCGGCTGCTCCACGGCGGCCAGTACCTCGTCGACGATCTCGGCGCCGGTGACGCCGTCGGCGAGCGCGTCGAAGGACAGCACCAGTCGGTGGGCGACCACCTCGTGGGCCAGGTCGTGCACGTCCTCGGGGAGGACGTAACCACGGCCGCGCAGCAGGGCGAGCGCGCGGGCGGCGGCCACCAGGCCCAGCGTGGCGCGCGGGCCGGCACCGTGCGCCAACCGGCTTCCGGGGCCCGCGAGTTCACGGGTCGAGACGACCAGTCGTACGGCGTACTCGGCGACCGCGTGGTGCACGAACACCTCGTCGGTGGCGCGCTGGAGCGAGATGAGCCGCTCGGGGGTGAGGACGGGGCGCGCCCGGGGCGGGTCGACGCTCATGCGGTAGAGGATCGCGAGTTCCTCGGACTCGCTGGGGACGGCGACGTCGACCTTGAGCAGGAAGCGGTCGCGCTGGGCTTCGGGGAGTTGGTAGACGCCCTCGGACTCGATGGGGTTCTGGGTGGCGAGTACGAGGAACGGCTGGGGGACGGGAATGGTGGTGCCGCCGATGGAGACCTGGTGCTCGCCCATCACTTCGAGGAGCGCGGACTGCACCTTGGCGGGGGCGCGGTTGATCTCGTCGGCGAGGACGAAGTTGGCGACGACCGGGCCCGGTTCGACGCTGAACGTCTCCTGGGACGGGCGGTAGATCCGGGTGCCGGTGATGTCGGACGGGACGAGGTCGGGGGTGAACTGCAGCCGGGCGAAACGTCCGCCCGCCACCTGCGCGAGGGTCTTCGCGGCGAGTGTCTTGGCGACGCCCGGGACACCCTGGAGCAGGCAGTGGCCACGGGCCAGGACCGCGGTGAACATCCGTTCCACCATGCGGTCCTGGCCCACGATCACCCGCTTGACCTCGAAGAGCGCCTCTTCGAGGAGCTTCCCGTCCGCGGTGTCGCCGCGTGGGTCGGCGGTGGTCACAGCGCTGCCGCGGGGTTGCTCGGATCCGCGGAGGGGGTGCCGCTGGTGCCGTCCTTGTCGGGGCAGTCCTCGCGGGTCCAGGTGCGGGTTCCGCTGTCGTGCGCGCCCTCTTCGGCCGCGCCCTCCTCCACGACGAAGCGGACCGTTTCGCGCGGGGCCTCGTCACCGTCGGCGGCGAGGGCGACGCCGCCGCCTGCCAGGCCTGCGGCGGCCAGCACGGCGACGACGAGGATCTTTCGGTTACGGATACGACGGGTCATGGTCGGTGGCTCCTTCGGCCGTGTGGGACGACGTCGGGTACGGAGCCAAGACCATCAGGTGAGGGCGAAAACGCGCTTAAAGGGGGGCGCTGCCTGCGGGTTTCCTTTGGAGCGGGAGTTGGGGGCGGAAGGTTGTCCGTCGGCTGCGGGTGCGTCGGGGCCGATCGCGCAGTGCCCCGCGCCCCCGAAGGGGCACGACTGCCCGCAGCCGGACAGAACCAATGGCGGTGTCTACGGGTGCTCCGCCCCGTCCCCCAGTTTCTGGCCCCGCAGCAGTACCCATGCCGCCACCGACGCCGCCAGCAGTACCGCCGCGCCGAGGCCCGCCGCCAGGGCGACGCCGTCGACGAAGGCTGTGCGGGCGGCGTCGAGGAGCGGCTCGGCGTCGGGCAGCCCCTCGGATGCCTCCACGGCGCCGCCGAGGGACTCGTGGGCCGCGGCGGCCACCTCCGGCGGTGTGCCCGGCGGGGCCGTGAACCCGGCGTAGACGCCGGTGACGATGGAGCCGAGCAGGGCGATGCCGAGGGCCGCGCCGAGTTCGTACGCCGTCTCGGAGACCGCGGAGGCGGCGCCTGCCTGTTCCTTGGGCACGCTGGAGAGGATCACGTCGGCGGTCACGGTGAAGGAGAAGCCCGCGCCCACGCCGACGACCAGCAGGGCCCCGCCGAGCAGCGGATACCCGGTCGTCTCGTCGAGCAGGGTCAGCGCGCCCAGGGCGAGCCCGATCGCGGCGAGTCCGCCGGCGGTGACGGCACGTACCGAGTACCGGCGCGCGACCGTACCCGCGACCAGGCCCGCCGCCACCGCGCCGAGAGCGGCGGGCAGTTCGGCAAGACCTGCCTCCAACGGCCCCCTGCCCTGCACGAGTTGCAGGAACTGCGAGAGGAAGAAGACCAGCCCGGACAGGCCGAGGATGGTCAGCAGGTCGGCGAGCACGGCTCCGGAGAAGCCGCGGTTGCGGAACAGCCGCATGTCCAACAGTGGGATGGGCAGCGTGAGTTGACGGCGTACGAATCCGTAGAGCCCGGCCGCGCCGAGCAGTGCCGCGGCGCCCGCCGTGGCGTTCGGGCCGTGCGAGGCGGCCTCCTTGATCCCGTACACGATGCCGACCATGCCGACGAGCGACAGCACGACGCTCATCAGGTCCCAGGGGCCGGGCTCGGGATTGCGGGACTCGGGCAGCAGCTTCACGCCGACGAGGACGAGGACCGCCATCACGGGGAGGTTGATCAGGAAGACGGAGCCCCACCAGAAGTGTTCGAGGAGGAATCCGCCGACGACCGGGCCGACCGCCGTGCCGGCCGAGGCGGTGGCGCCCCAGATGCCGATGGCGAGGCTGCGTTCGCGCGGGTCGTGGAAGAGGTTGCGGATGAGCGCGAGGGTGGCGGGCATCAGGGTCGCGCCCGCGACACCGAGCAGCGCCCGCGCCACGATCATCAACTCGGGAGTGCTCGCATAGGCGTTGAGCACGGATACGAGACCGAACGCGACCGAGCCGATGAGCAGCAGCTTCTTGCGGCCGATGCGGTCACCGAGGCTGCCCATCGAGACGAGCAGGCCCGCGATGACGAAGGAGTAGACGTCTCCGATCCACAACAGCTGCGTACCGGAGGGCTTGAGGTCCTCGCTGATGTAGGGGGTCGCGAGACCGAGGACGGTCGCGTCGACGGCCACCAGCAGCACGGCGAGGACGAGGACGGCGAGCGCGAGCCAGCGGCCCGGACGCTTCTCCGTCTCCGCCGCGAACGCCGGCCGCACCGTGCTGGTCATGATTCCTCTCTCCGTAGTGCGCCGCCGAGCAACAGCTCGACGATCATGTGGTGGAAGTCGTTGGCCGCCACCCGGCCCTCGGTCACGGCCCATGCCCCGGAGGCGATGAGTCCGTAGAGGGCTTCGGTGAGCCAGACCGGGGTGAGGTCGATGCGGAACTCGCCGCTCTCCTGGCCGCGTCGGAACACCGCCGCGATCCGCGTGTCGAGCCGGGCCCAGCCCTCGTGCCGCTCCTCGCCCTCGAACAGCTGGTTCTCGGAGTAGAGGAAGGCGAGCAGCCCGGCGGCGCTCTCGATCTCGCCCACCAGGCGGCGTACGGCCTCCCGGGCGGTGTCCTCGTCGAGCCGCGCCGCGTCCAGCGCCGCCTCGCACTCGCGGATGCCGAGATCCTCCAGCGCCCGTACGAGGGCGTCGCGCCCGGCGAACTGGCGATGCAGCGTGGCCCGGCTGATCCCGGCCGCCTTGGCGACCTCGTCCATGGTGGCGGTGGATTTCCGGGTGAGCAGGGCGGCCGCGCTGCGCAGCACGTGGTCACGATCGATGGCCATGAGACAACCATAAACCATATGAGACATCAATGTCTCACTCGAAGCGCGCGACGCTCACCACCAGCGGTTCTTCCAGCTCTTCCAGCTCTTCCGGTTCTTCCAGCTCTTCCGGTTCTTCCAGCTCTTCCGGTTCTTCCAGCTCCTGCGGCTCCTGCGGCTCTTGCCGCGAAGGCTCAGTGCCAGGGCAGCTGCCCGCGCCGCTCCCAGTACGCCACCGGCTCCTCGGCCAGCGCGTCGAGCCGGGTCTGCTGCTCGTCGTCGAGGTCGACCACGGCGGCGTGCAGGTTCGAGGAGAGCTGGACGGCTGTGGCAGCGCCGGAGAGGACGACGCCGGCCCAGGGCTGCCGCAGGACGAGCGCCAGGGCGACCGCGTCGGAGCCGAGGCCCGCCTCTTCGGCGATGGCACGTACGGCGTCCGGCGCGTGCGGGTCGGCGAGCCGGCCGTTGGCCATGCCCTCCTTGACGATCACGGTGAGCCCGGCGTCGTGCGCCTCGGCGAGCGCGGGGCCCGCGGAGGTCTCCAGGACGTTGTAGGTGGCCTGGACGGTACGGAACAGCGGCTCGCCGTCGACCGTCACGGCGAGCGCGGTGCGGATCGCGTCGGCCTGGGCGGGACCGCTGGTGGAGAAG
Organism: Streptomyces sp. NBC_00258; assembly: GCF_036182465.1. Lineage (NCBI taxonomy): Bacteria > Bacillati > Actinomycetota > Actinomycetes > Kitasatosporales > Streptomycetaceae > Streptomyces > Streptomyces sp. NBC_00258. Next base: position 9,537,906 of record NZ_CP108081.1, on the reverse strand, counting down.
CCGACGGTCAGCCCCTGCGCGGCGGCCTCGGCCAGCCTGGCGTGCAGTTCCTTGTCGGTGAGGGCCGGGCTGTCCGGGGTCACCGAGTGGATCTGGTAGAGGTCGAGCCGGTCGCCGAGCAGTTCGGCGCTCTCGGCACGCTGCCTCTCGTACGTGGCGAGGCTGTGGTCCTTGATCTCGTGCGCCTCGGCGTCGGTGCGCCAGTCGGCCGTGTAGGTGTAGCCCCACTTGCTGCCGACGACGACGTCGCCGATGTCGGACCGTGTGTTCAGCCAGCCGGCGAGGAACTCCTCCGAGCGGCCGTACGAGCGGGCGGCGTCGAAGTAGCGCACGCCCTGGGCGTAGGCGGCGTCGAGGAGTTCGTGGGTGCGGGTGCGCAGCGTCTCGACGCTGCGGTCCTCTCCGAGGTCGTGGTCCCGGCCGAGGTTGATGTAGCCGGGGCGGCCGACTGCGGCGAGGCCCAGTCCGATGTGGCAGGTGGGGGTCGTTGCTGTGGCCAGTCGGGCGAAGGGCATCGCGGGCTCCGTTGGTCGGCTCCTGTACGGCTGTCCGACCAACGTAACCCGCGATGACCTTTGGCGAAGGGCGCCCGAGAGCTCGGTTCGTGTGGTGCTTTGGCGGGTGCGGGGTTCGTTGTGGTTGCTCGCGCAGTTCCCCGCGCCCCTGGAGGGCCTCCGGCCCTCAGGGCCAGATGCCTACTTCTTCTTGGCCGTCGCCCACTCGTGCTGAGCCGCCACGTTCGCCTTCACCTCTGTCAGCTGGACCGCGACCGCGCTCGGGGCGGTTCCTCCGCGGCCGTTGCGGGAGGCCAGCGCGCCAGGCACGTTCAGCACCGACCGGACCTCGGGCGTGAGGTGCGCGGAGATCTTCGCGAACTGCTCGTCGGTGAGGCCGTCGAGTTCGATGCCGTCGGCCTCCGCGGCCTTGACGCACTCCCCCGCGACCTCGTGCGCGACGCGGAACGGCACGCCCTGCTTGACCAGCCACTCGGCGATGTCCGTGGCGAGCGAGAACCCGGCCGGGGCCAGCTCCTCCATGCGCTCGCGGTGGACGGTGAGGGTCGCCATCATGCCGGTGAAGGCGGGCAGCAGGACCTCCAGTTGGTCGCAGGAGTCGAAGACCGGCTCCTTGTCCTCCTGGAGGTCGCGGTTGTACGCGAGGGGCAGGGCCTTGAGCGTCGCCATCAGACCGGTGAGGTTGCCGATGAGCCGACCCGACTTGCCGCGCGCCAGCTCCGCGATGTCCGGGTTCTTCTTCTGCGGCATGATCGACGAGCCGGTCGAGAAGGCGTCGTGGAGGGTGACGAAGGAGAACTCCTTCGTGTTCCAGATGATGACCTCCTCCGCGATCCGGGAGAGGTTCACCCCGATCATCGCGGTGATGAAGGCGAACTCGGCGACGAAGTCGCGCGAGGCCGTGCCGTCGATGGAGTTGCCGACACTGCCGTGCTCGAAGCCGAGGTCCTTGGCGACCGACTCCGGGTCGAGGCCGAGGGAGGAACCGGCCAGGGCGCCCGAGCCGTACGGCGACACGGCCGTCCGCTCGTCCCACTGCCGCAGGCGCTCGGCGTCCCGGGACAGGGACTGGGCGTGGGCCAGCACATGGTGGGCGAACAGCACGGGCTGGGCGTGCTGCAGATGCGTACGCCCCGGCATCGCGACGTCCGGGTGGGCCTCGGCCAGCCCGATCAGCGCGTCCTGGAGGTCGGCGACGAGCCCGCCGATGATCCGGGCGTGGTCGCGCAGGTACATCCGGAAGAGCGTGGCGACCTGGTCGTTGCGCGAGCGGCCGGCACGCAGCTTGCCCCCGAGGTCTGGGCCGAGCTGCTCCAGGAGCCCGCGCTCCAGGGCGGTGTGGACGTCCTCGTCGGCGATGGTGCCGACGAAGGAGCCGTCCGCGACGACGGCCTCCAGCCGGTCGAGCCCCGCGAGCATGCGCTCCAGCTCGTCGTCGGTCAGGAGTCTCGCCTTGTGCAGCACGCGCGCGTGGGCACGTGATCCGGCGATGTCGTACGGCGCCAGCCGCCAGTCGAAGTGGACGGACGCGGACAGCTTGGCAAGGGCCTCGGCGGGCCCGTCGGCGAACCGCCCGCCCCAGAGCCGTACATCACCGCTGTTGCTGCTCACTTGCTGTACTCCTCAAGACTGTTGATGTACAACCGCTTCCCCACTCTTCCAGCAGGGCCGCGCCCCCAAGGAGCGCGGGGCTGTGTCGATATGCGGCTCCGCCGCGTGGGCGCGACCAGCCCACCACAACCCGCAGGGGGCCATGTACCGGACTCCGCAGAACGCTACGCGAGGTCCCTCTTCGCCGCGATCTTCGAGGACAGCGCGAAGATGTCGATGAATCCCTGCGCCTTGGACTGGTCGAACGTATCGCCCGAGTCATACGTCGCGAGGTTGAAGTCGTACAGCGACTCCTCGGACTTCCGCCCGGTGACGACGGCACGGCCGCCGTGCAGGGTCATCCGGATGTCGCCGGAGACATGCTGGTTGGCCTCGTTGATGAACCCGTCCAGGGCGCGCTTGAGCGGGGAGAACCACAGGCCGTCGTAGACCAGCTCGCCCCAGCGCTGCTCGACCTGCCGCTTGTAGCGGGCGAGTTCACGCTCGACGGTGACGTTCTCCAGCTCCTGGTGGGCCGTGATCAGCGCGATCGCGCCGGGAGCCTCGTACACCTCGCGGGACTTGATGCCCACGAGCCGGTCCTCGACCATGTCGATCCGGCCGATGCCCTGGGCGCCCGCGCGGTCGTTGAGCTGCTGGATGGCCTGGAGGACGCTGACCGGCCTGCCGTCGACGGCGACCGGGACGCCCGCCTTGAAGGTGACGACCACCTCGTCGGGCTCGCGCGGCAGCGCCGGGTTCTGCGTGTACTCGTAGACGTCCTCGATCGGGGCGTTCCAGATGTCCTCCAGGAAGCCCGTCTCGACGGCGCGTCCGAAGACGTTCTGGTCGATGGAGTACGGCGACTTCTTGGTGGTGGCGATCGGCAGGCCCTTCTCCTCGCAGAAGGCGATCGCCTTGTCCCTGGTCATCGCGTAGTCGCGGACCGGGGCGATGCACTTGAGGTCCGGGCCGAGGGCCTGGATGCCGGCCTCGAACCGCACCTGGTCGTTGCCCTTGCCGGTGCAGCCGTGGGCGACGATGCCCGCGCCGTGCTTGTGGGCGGCGGCGACGAGGTGCTTGACGATCGTCGGCCGGGAGAGGGCGGAGACCAGCGGGTAGCGGTCCATGTAGAGGGCGTTGGCCTTGATCGCCGGGAGGCAGTACTCCTCGGCGAACTCGTCCTTCGCGTCCGCGACCTCGGCCTCGACGGCGCCGCACGCGAGGGCGCGCTTGCGGATGACGTCCAGGTCCTCGCCGCCCTGGCCGACGTCGACCGCGACCGCGATGACCTCGGCGCCCGTCTCCTCGGCGATCCAGCCGATGGCGACGGAGGTGTCCAGACCGCCTGAGTAGGCGAGTACGACGCGCTCGGTCACGGGCTTCTCCTCACAATGCATTCACTGACATGCATGAGTATGCAGTGCTCTGCATGATTCGTCAATCCGAGGTGTGCCGGAAAGTAATTTCGGAGTCGCTTGAACGCGGGAAACCGCTTACCCGTACTCCAACCCGAACGCCGGCGCCGCGTTTGTAAACCCACTCCTGACCCAAGTGAGGCACTCGCATGTCCAGGGCTCTCCCGAAGTACAACAAGCGCCGCGTGGCGATCATCGGTGGCGTGGCCGCGGTGGCGTTGTCCGGAGCGGTCATCGCCGGATCGGCCTTGGCCGGGGAAACGTCCAAGAGCGGCAACAGCCAGGCCGCCAGAACAAAGGCGTCCCCCGGCACGGTGAGCTGCCCGGCCGTCGCGCCGAGCCTGCCCGCGATCCCCGCCTCCGCCAAGGCCGAGGTCGACCGCAACCTGGCCCTCCTCGACACCCAGATCGCCGAGGCCAACAAGCGCCTCGTCGACACCGTCGGCCAGGGCGGCGCCAACTTCGCCCAGAACGCCATCGTCGGCCCCCTCAAGGACAAGCGCGTCGCGACCATCAACCGCATCGCCACCGCCATCGGCCGCACCGCCGCCAAGCCCCAGGGCCTCGACTCCCTCGCCGCCTGCACGCTGAACGCGGGCGCGGCGGCCGGAGGCGGTGCCGCGGCATCACCGAGCGCGTCCCCCACCCAGCAGGCGGGCGGCAACACCGGGAACGCCGGAAACACGGGCAACACCGGCAACACGAACGCGGCCGGCACGGTGAGCTGCCCCGCCGTCGCGCCGAGCCTGCCCGCGATCCCCGCCTCCGCCAAGGCCGAGGTCGACCGCAACCTGGCCCTCCTCGACACCCAGATCGCCGAGGCCAACAAGCGCCTCGTCGACACCGTCGGCCAGGGCGGCGCCAACTTCGCCCAGAACGCCATCGTCGGCCCCCTCAAGGACAAGCGCGTCGCGACCATCAACCGCATCGCCACCGCCATCGGCCGCACCGCCGCCAAGCCCCAGGGCCTCGACTCCCTCGCCGCCTGCACGCTCAACAAGTAGTCACCGGATCACCGACGTCCCCCCACGGGCGCCCCGCACGCCGGCCGGGGCGACTCCGGGGCCCGTAGGCCGCAAGGCCCGGGCCCCGGGGATCTCCGGGCATCACCCGGAGACCACGCCGCCCGTCGCACCCCACACGCGCGGGCGGCGCAATTCTTTAGACAAGCGAAGGAGTTGCGGCCATAATCGTTAGACATGGGAAAGACTTATGAGCGCATAGACGGCCGCCTGCGTACGTTCATCGAGGCGCAGCCCCTCTTCTTCACCGCGACCGCGCCCCTGTCGGGCGACGGCACGGTCAACCTCTCGCCCAAGGGCCTCACCGGTTCGTTCGTGGTCCTCGACGAACTCACCGTCGCCTACCTGGACTTCGCCGGGAGCAACGCCGAGACGATCGCCCACCTCCGGGAGAACGGCCGGATCACCCTGATGTGGTGCGCCTTCCAGGGCCCGCCGAACATCGTCCGCGTACACGGCCGGGGCGAGCCGGTCTTCCGCGACGACCCGCGCTTCAAGGAACTCCTCGCGCACTTCCCGGGCATCGACCCGACGCCGCACGGCCTGCGGGCGATCATCGTGGTGACGGCCGAACTCGTCCGGGACACCTGCGGCTACGCGGTGCCCTTCATGTCGTACGACGAGGACCGCGACCTGCACGCCAAGCGCTTCGCGCGGGAGGACGACGCCTCACTCGACGCGTACTTCGGGAAGAAGGAGCACATCGCGACAAGCATGGACGGCCTGCCCGGGCTGCCCCTGCCGCTGCCTCCCACCCCGGCCTGAGCCCGCACCACTCGAGAACCTTGCGCCGCTCCAGTCCGTGATGTCAGAGTATTAGCTTTTTGCCGATCTTCTTCGCAGAAACGTCAGTTGTGCCATTTGACGGAATTCTCCCTTCCACCGTGCGCAGCCCCTACGCTCGGCAAAAACCGCCCACCGGGCGGGAACACCAGGAACGGATGGGGGATCCATGTTCCGAGCCGCAAGCGAACCTCAGCGCAAACGTCATGTCCGGAACTCGTACTTCGTCGTGGGTGAGGGAATCCTCGCCGACCCCGGGGCCGACGAACCGGCCGAGGCGCAGGCGGCGTCGAGCGTCGCGGCGCTGCGCAAGTTCCAGTTCTCCCGGTTGGGGCCGAAGGCGAAGCCCGACCAGCTGCTCGACCGGGCCCAGCGCACGGAACTCGCCCAGAAGATGACCACGGACCCGCCCGGGCCGGGCGGCCAGCCCGACTCCAACCCCGGGGTACCGGCGGGCTTCACCTATCTCGGCCAGTTCGTGGACCACGACCTGACCCTGGACGCCACTGCGGTGCGGCTGGAGGAGGACGTCACCGTCCAGCAGCTGCTCCAGGGCAGGTCGCCGGCGCTGGACCTCGACAGCCTCTACGGCCTCGGACCGGACAACCGCTTCGACCGCCGTTTCTACGAGGACGACGGGATCCGGCTGAAGTCCGGCACGACCCAGGGCATCCCGGGCGCCACCGACATCACCAAGGACCCGCTGGCCGGCTTCGACCTGCCCCGGGTCGGAGCCGGCTCGCTGCCGTCCGAGCGACGACGGCCACTGATCCCGGATCCGCGCAACGACGAGAACCTCGCCGTCGCGCAGATCCACAGCGCCTTCATCCGCTTCCACAACCGGTTCGTGACCGAGCTCGCCGACAAGGGCGTTTCCAGCGCGGCGCTCTTCGAGTCGGCGCGCGAGGCGGTCGTCAAGCACTACCAGTGGATGCTGGTCCACGACTTCCTGCCGCGGATCGTCGACGGGACCGTCATCGACGAGGTCTTCGACAAGGGGCGCAAGCACTTCGAGCCCTCGCCGGGGGACCAGGACCGCCCGACGATGCCGATCGAGTTCTCCGTGGCCGCCTACCGTCTCGGCCACAGCATGGTGCGCGACGAGTACGAGTGGAACAGGATCTTCCGCACGGGCCGCACCGTGGCCACGCTGGAGCTGCTGTTCCGCTTCACCGGCACCAGCGGCAACCTCTCCCCGGGCGGCGACATCAACGACCCCGAGTCGGGCAGCTTCGAGCGCCTTCCCACCAACTGGGTCGCCGACTTCCGGCGCCTGTTCGACTTCCCCGAGGGGGGTCGCCCCGACCTCGCCGTGACCGCCGCGGAGTTCAACCTCACCAAGCGCATCGACACTCTGATGGTCGACCCGCTGGCGAAACTGCCGCTCGGCTCGTTCGGCGCACGCCCGCAGGGGCCCGGCGACGCCATCGAGTTGAACCTGGCGTTCCGGAACCTCACCCGGGCCAACATGGTGGGTCTCGCCACGGGTCAGCAGATGGCCTCGCGGCTCAGGGTGAAGCCGTTGCTCGCCTCCGACTTCGACAACCGCGACGGAGCCCAGCTCTCCGACCCGCTCAAGAAGAAGCTCGTCAGGGACTGCCCGCTGTGGTTCTACATCCTCCGCGAGGCCGAGGTGAACGGCGGCGGCAAACTGACCGGCGTCGGCGGCCGCATCGTCGCCGAGGTCTTCCACCGCGCCATCGAAGGCAGTCACCACTCCATCGTGCGTGACCCCTTCTGGCGTCCGTTCCTCACCCCCGACCCGCAGCGGAAGGCCGACGGGAAGTTCGACATGACCGACCTCCTGCTGTACGCGTTCGAGGGCAGGGCCGAACTCCTCAACCCGCTGGGTCCGTGAGCCCGGACCCTGTGGACCCCGTGGTTTCCGGACGCCCCGGCGGGCCGCCCGGAAACCACGGGAACACCGGCGCCGACACCGGGGAACACACCGACGGTCGGCGCCCGGACGGCCCACCCGGGCTGCCCCGGCCGCTGCCTCCCCGTAGCGTCCGGTCCATGCGTCCCGGTGCCGCCGTCCTCCTCGTGTCCGCGTCCCTCCTCACCCTGGCCCTGGCTCCCAGCGGCCCGCCTCCCCTTCCCGAACGGATGGCGGACACCGGCGGCGGCAGCCAGCTCATCACCGCGCAGGCCTCCCGGACCTCCTCGACGACCGGCACGGTCACCTGGTGGAACCGGCGGAACGGGCACTGGGTGAAGGCAGGTTCCGTACCCGCGCGCTTCGGTGCCAAGGGCCTCGTCGAGGGCAACTCCCGCAAGCAGGGCACCGACACCACCCCCACGGGCCTGTACGACCTGCCGTACGCCTTCGGCATCGAGCCAGCGCCCGAGGGGACGACCACGAAGTACCGCCCTGTGAGGCAGAACTCCTGGTGGTGCCAGGACACCGCCTCCCGCTCCTACAACCGCTGGACCGAGCCACGCCCCGCCGACTGCCGTGCCGCCGAGTCCGAGCACCTGATCACGTACAGGACGCAGTACGCGTACGCGCTCGTCATCGGATTCAACTACGAGCGGCCGGTGCGGGGACGCGGCGCGGGGATCTTCCTGCACGTCAACGGAAGTGGAGCGACGGCCGGTTGTGTCTCCGTGTCCCACGACGCGATGCGACGCATCCTGACCTGGGCCGATCCGGCGCGCAGCCCGCACATCGCCATCGGGACGGACGGCGGGCCCACCTCGATCGTCCGCTACTGACCTCCGCACCGACGTCCGCGCGGCCGTCGGCCGAGGAGACCCGCGCCACCTCGGGTTACCGCGAGTCGCACCAGTTCACGGCTTGCTCCGCGGGCTGTTGAACACTCCGCCGTCCCGGGACGTACCACTGGGCCAAGGGGCCACTCCCCTTCCCAGCGTCCCCCACGGAGGAACCGTGAGCACGATCGCCGGCGGCCGCGCGGCGCGGCGCCAGACGATGCGCCGCATTCGCCCTCGCCGCTCCCCCGCCATCCCGTTGCTGATCGCCGTCTGGGCGGGTGCGGCGGGCGTGATCTGGCTGTGGTGGAGCAACACCCCGTCCATCGCGGACGACAAGGGCCGGATCCTGAACGCGGGCCGGATCACCGGTCTGCTCGCCGGGTATCTGATGGCTCTCGTGGTCCTGCAGATGGCCCGGGTGCCTGCGCTGGAACGCCGGGTCGGCTCCGACCGGGTCGCTCGCTGGCACGCCATGAGCGGCCGCTACACGCTCTGCCTCACGCTCGCCCACATCGGGCTGACGATGTACGGCTACGCCCTGCAGGCGAACACGGGGGTCGTCGACCAGACCATCGAGTCGGTCACAACCCTGCCCGACATGGGCAAGGCGGCCATCGGCACGGGTCTGCTGCTGTTCATCGGCCTGATCTCCGTCGGCGGACTGCGCAAGCGGATCCCGTACGACACCTGGTACCACATCCACCTGCTCACCTACGCGGCCGTGTACCTGTCGTTCTGGCACCAGCTGTCCACCGGCAACGACTTCGCGGTCGAGCCGGCCGCCACGACGGCCTGGTACGCGCTGTACGGGACCGTGACCGCGCTGGTGCTCTGGTACCGGGTGATCACGCCGATCCGGCTGAACCTGCGGCATCGCATGCGGGTCGAGGAGGTCGTCGAGGAGGCGCCCGGCATCGTCTCCGTCCTGATCAGCGGGAAGCGGCTGCACCGCATCGGTGCCGAGCCCGGGCAGTTCTTCCGCTGGCGGTTCCTGGCACCGGGCATGCGGCTCAGTTCGCACCCGTACTCGCTGTCGGCGGCGCCCAGGCCCGGTCTGCTCAGGATCACGGTCAAGGCGCTCGGCGACCACAGCACCGCGCTGAAGGGACTGAAGCGGGGCACGCGGGTGTGGGCCGAGGGCCCGTACGGCGCGATGACCGCGTCCCGGCGCAGCCGCGGCAAGGTGCTGCTGATGGCCGGCGGAGTGGGGATCACCCCGATGCGGGCGCTGTTCGAGACACTGCCGGCCGAGCGTGGCGACCTCACCCTGCTGTACCGGGCCAACAGCACGCAGGACCTGGCGCTGTGGGACGAGTTGTCGGCGATCGCCGACGAGCGCGGCGCCCGCCTGATGTACGCGGTGAACAGCCCCGACGGGGAGCGCCCGGACATCAACCCGGAGACGCTGCGCCGGAAGCTGCCCGACATCGACGAGCACGACGTGTTCCTGTGCGGGCCTCCCGGCTTCGCCGAGGGCGCGTACACCGCACTGCGCGGCGCGGGCGTGCCGGCCCGCCGCATCCACCACGAGTCCTTCGAGCTGTGACGAACGGGAGTCCGCACCGATGAAGAAGAGCCACCCCCTGCGACGAATCGTGCTGGCCGGTGCCGCCACGGTGTCCGGGATCGTCCTTCTGCTGACGCTGAAGCCCTCCTCGGACCCGGCGGCCGCGTCGGCCGAGGGCACGCCACAAGGGCAGCAGTCGGTCGCGCCCCAGGGCTCCGGAGGCGTACAGGCGGGCAACGGAGGTGACCAGACCCTCACCGGTGACGTCGTCAAGACCGAGTACGGCAATGTCCAGGTCCGGGTCACCATGAGCGGCGGGAAGATCACCTCGGCCGCCGCCGTCCAGGCACCCAGCGGCGGGCGCAGTACCGAGGTCAGCACCAACTCGGTGCCCAAGCTCAACCAGGCGGCGATCCAGACGGGCAGCGCCGACATCGACGCGGTCTCGGGTGCCACCTACACGAGCGGCGGCTACAAGAAGTCCCTGCAGTCGGCCCTCGACAAGGCCGGCGCGTCCTCGGCGACCGGCGGCGGCTCGGGCGGCGGAGGCGGCTCGGCCGACGCGAGCGGCTCCACCGGAGGGGGTGCCGCCCAGGCCAAGACCCTCACGGGCACGGCCGTCGAGACCGACTACGGCCCCGTGCAGGTCCGGATCACCGTCACCGGCGGGAAGATCACCAAGTCCGAGGCGGTGCAGTCGCCCAGCGGCGGACGCAGCACCCAGATCAGCGGTGACGCGGTGCCCAAGCTCAACCAGGCCGCGGTCGCGGCGGGCAGCGCCGACATCGACGCCGTGTCCGGCGCCACGTACACCAGCGGCGGCTACAAGGAGTCCCTGCAGTCGGCCCTGGACCAGGCCGGTGGCTGAACCGACCGAGCCGGCCGATCTGGCCGAACCCGCCGAGGCGCCCGTCGCGGTGCGTCACGCGGAGGAGGTGATGGGCACGGTCTTCTCCTTCGACGTACGGGGCGGTGAACCCGAGGCCGTACAGGCCGCGTTGGCGGAGGCCGTGGCCCAACTCCACGCGGTGGACGAGGTGTTCAGCACCTACCGCGAGGACAGCCAGATCTCCCGGCTGGCGCGCGGCGAACTGACCGTCGAGAATTGCGACCCGGAGGTCGCCGAGGTGCTCGAACTGTGCGCCGAGGCCGAGCGGTTGAGCGACGGCTGGTTCAGTACGAGATACGCGGGTCTCATCGACCCGACCGGCATGGTGAAGGGCTGGGCCGTCGAGCGCGTGGCCCGGCATCTCGTCGCGGCCGGGGCGAGCGGCGTCAGCGTGAACGGCGGCGGCGACGTGCAGATGTACGGCGTGCCGGGGCCGCACCGGCCCTGGCGGGTAGGCGTCTCCGACCCGCTGCGGCCCGGCGGGCTGGCCGCCGTGGTCTCGGCGGCCGGGGTCGACGAGCTGGCCGTGGCCACCTCCGGCTCCGCCGAGCGCGGCACCCACATCGTGGACCCGCGCACCGGCCGCTCCGCGGTCACCGACCTGGTCGCCGTGACCGTCGTCGGCCCCCGCATCACCTGGGCCGACGCCTGGGCGACAGCGGCCTTCGCGATGGGCTCCCGCCAGGCCCTGACCTGGCTGGAGTCCCTGCCGGACGTCGAGGCCCTGCTGATCACAGCGGGCGACGAGGTCAGATGCACGGGGGGCCTGGCCAACAGGCTGGGCTGAGAAGGACTCACCCCTTCAGGCGCGCGAGCGGCGGGGTCTTCAGGGGCGCGGGGAACTGCGCGACCAGCCACAGCGCACCCGCACCCGATCCAGAACCCTCAATGATGGTTCTGAGCCAACCGCAGCAAGTGATCGGCCAACGCCTGCCCACCCGTGGGGTTCCGACTGATCAACAGCAACGTGTCGTCCCCGGCGATCGTCCCGAGAATGTCGTGCAACTCGGCCTGGTCGATCGCCGAGGCAAGAAACTGCGCAGCCCCCGGAGGGGTCCGCAGAACCACGAGGTTCGCCGAAGCCTCCGCGGAGATCAACAGCTCCGAGGACAGCCTCCGCATCCGCTCCTCCTTCGCCGACTCCCCCAGCGGCGCGCGCGGGGTACGGAAACCCCCCTCGCTCGGCACCGCGTAGATCAGATCGCCGTCGTTGTTGCGGATCTTCACCGCGTTCAGCTCGTCCAGGTCCCGGGAGAGCGTCGCCTGAGTGACGTTCAGCCCGTCGTCGGCAAGAAGCTTGGCCAACTGGCTCTGGGAGCGCACCGGTTGCCGGTTGAGGATGTCCACGATCCGGCGGTGGCGTGCGGTGCGGGTCTGCGGGACCGCGGGCCCCGCGTGCTCGTGGTCCTGCGCCTGACTCATCGTCGTCGTCCCATTCCTCAGGATGCTCCGTCCCCGTCGGCGTCTCGGGCCTGGTCGAGGACGCCGGGCAGGGCCCGCAGGAACGCGTCCACCTCGTCGTCGCTCACGTTCAGCGGCGGCATCAGCCGTACGACATCGGGGGCGGGCGCGTTCACCAGGAGACCGGCGTCCTGAGCCGTCTGCTGCGCGCGGGGCGCGAGCGGCTCGGTGAGCACGATACCCAGGAGGAGGCCCGCGCCCCGGACATGGTCGATCAGCGGATGGCCGAGGGACTCGATTCCGTCCCGCAGCTTCTCGCTCGTCCGCTTCACGTTCTCCAGCAGCCCCTCCGCCTCGATCGTGTCGAGGACGGCGAGTCCGGCGGCGCAGGCGACCGGGTTGCCGCCGAAGGTCGTGCCGTGGTGACCGGGCTTCAGCAGCTGCGCGGCCCGGCCGAAGGCGACGGTCGCGCCGAGCGGAAGCCCGCCGCCGAGTCCCTTGGCGAGCGTGACGATGTCCGGCAGGACACCCTCGTGGGCCTGGTACTCGAACCAGTGCCCCGTCCGGCCGACACCCGTCTGCACCTCGTCGAGGACGAGGAGCGTGCCGGTGGCGGCGGTGATGGCGCGGGCGGCCTTGAGGTAACCGGGCGGCGGCACGATCACGCCGTTCTCGCCCTGGACCGGCTCGATGACGACCAGCGCGGTGTCCTCGGTGACGGCGGCGGCGAGCGCCTGCGGGTCCCCGTACGGCACATGCGTGACGTCGCCCGGCAGCGGCAGGAACGGCTCCCGCTTGCCCGGCTGGCCGGTGAGCGCGAGCGCGCCCATGGTCCGGCCGTGGAAGCCGCCGTCGGTGGCGACCATGTGCCCGCGGCCGGTGAGCCGGCCGATCTTGAAGGCGCCCTCGTTGGCCTCGGCCCCCGAGTTGCAGAAGTAGACCCGGCCGTCCCGTCCGAAGAGCTGGAGCAGCCGTTCGGCGAGCGTGACGGGCGGCTCGGCGACGAAGAGGTTGGAGACATGGCCGAGGGAGGCGATCTGCCGGCTGACGGCCTCGACGATCGCCGGGTGGGCGTGGCCGAGCGCGTTGACCGCGATCCCGCCGACGAAGTCCAGGTACTCCTTGCCGTCGGCGTCCCACAGCTTGGTGCCCGCGCCCCGGACGAGGGGCAGCCGCGGGGTGCCGTAGTTGTCCATCAGCGCGCCCTGCCATCGCTGGGTGAGCTGTTCGTTGGCGGTCATACGGCTTCCCCCTCGTGCGTGTTCGGCTCTTGCTTGCGCGGCTCTTCCGCGTCCGGCACGACCATCGTGCCGATGCCCTCGTCGGTGAAGATCTCCAGCAGGATCGAGTGCTGGACCCGGCCGTCGATCACCCGGGCGGTGTTCACGCCGTTGCGGACGGCGTGCAGACAGCCCTCCATCTTCGGCACCATGCCGCTGGCCAGTTCGGGCAGCAGCTTCTCCAGCTCCCTCGCGGTGAGCCGGCTGATGACCTCGTCGGAGTTCGGCCAGTCCTCGTAGAGTCCCTCGACGTCCGTGAGGACCATCAGTGTTTCGGCACCCAGCGCCGCAGCGAGTGCCGCAGCCGCCGTATCAGCATTGACGTTGTAGACATGTCCGTCGTCCTGGCTACGGGCGATCGACGAGACGACCGGGATCCGGCCGTCGGCGAGCAGTGCCTCGATCGCGCCCGTGTCGATCGCGGTGATCTCGCCCACCCGCCCGATGTCGACCAACTCCCCGTCGATCTCGGGCTGGTGCCTGGTGGCGGTGATGGTGTGCGCGTCCTCGCCGGTCAACCCGACGGCGAGCGGCCCGTGTTGGTTGAGCAGCCCGACCAGCTCGCGCTGGACCTGCCCGGCGAGGACCATCCGTACGACGTCCATGGCGTCCTCGGTGGTGACCCTGAGGCCCGCCTTGAACTCGCTGACGATGCCGTGCCGGTCCAGGGCCGCGCTGATCTGCGGGCCGCCGCCGTGCACGACGACGGGCTTGAGCCCGGCCTGGCGCAGGAACACGACGTCCTGTGCGAACGCGGCCTTCAGGTCCTCGTCGATCATGGCGTTGCCGCCGAACTTGATGACGACCGTCCTGCCGTTGTGCCGCGTCAGCCAGGGCAGCGCCTCGATGAGGATCTGCGCCTTGGGCAGTGCGGTGTGTTTGCGGGTGGCGTTCATGAGGAGTACGCGCTGTTCTCGTGGACGTAGTCGGCGGTGAGGTCGTTGGTCCAGATCGTGGCGGTCTCGGTGCCCGCTGCGAGGTCGGCGACGATGTGGACCTCGCGGTAGCGCATGTCGACCTTGTCGCGGTCCTCGCCGACGCCGCCGTTCTTGCAGACCCAGACACCGTTGATGGCGACGTTCAGCCGGTCGGGTTCAAAGGCGGCTCGGGTCGTGCCGATGGCGGACAGGACACGGCCCCAGTTGGGGTCCTCGCCGTGGATCGCGCACTTGAGGAGGTTGTTGCGGGCGATGGAGCGGCCCACCTCGACGGCGTCGTCCTCGCTCGCCGCGTTGACCACCTCGACCTTGATGTCCTTGCTGGCGCCCTCGGCGTCCCGGATGAGCTGCTGACCGAGATCGTCACAGACCTTCCGTACGGCCTCGGCGAACTCCGCGTCGTCCGGGGTGACCTGGGAGGCTCCGGAGGCGAGCAGCAGCACGGTGTCGTTGGTCGACATGCAGCCGTCGGAGTCGACCCGGTCGAAGGTCGTGCGGGTGGCGGCGCGCAGGGCCCTGTCCAGTACGCCGCTCTCGACGTCGGCGTCCGTGGTGAGGACGACCAGCATCGTGGCGAGGCCGGGGGCGAGCATGCCCGCGCCCTTGGCCATGCCGCCGACGGTCCAGCCGTCCCCGGTGACCACGGAGGTCTTGTGGACGCTGTCGGTGGTCTTGATGGCGATGGCGGCCTTCTCGCCGCCGTGCGGGCTGAGTTGGGCGACTGCCTTGTCGACACCCGGCAGAAGCTTGTCCATCGGCAGAAGCAGGCCGATGAGGCCCGTGGAGCAGACGGCGATCATGCCTGCGGCGTGACCGCCCGTCTCGTCCAGCCCGGCGATGTTGAGGGACTCGGCCACCTTCTCCGCGGTGGCGTGGGTGTCCTGGAAACCCTTCGGGCCCGTACAGGCGTTGGCGCCACCCGAGTTGAGGACGACGGCGGTCAACTCGCCGCCCTTCAGAACCTGCTCGGACCAGAGCACCGGCGCGGCCTTCACACGGTTGGAGGTGAAGACGCCCGCCGCGGCCAGTCTGGGCCCGTTGTTGACCACGAGGGCGAGGTCCGGGTTGCCGTTCTCCTTGATGCCTGCTGCGATGCCGGAGGCGGTGAAGCCCTTGGCTGCCGTGACACTCACGGTGCGACTCCGATCGTGGAAAGGCCGGTGGCCTCGTCGAGCCCGAGGGCGATGTTCATGCTCTGTACGGCACCGCCCGCGGTGCCCTTGGTGAGGTTGTCGATGGCGCTGATCGCGATGATCCGGTGCGCGGCCGCGTCGAACGCGACCTGCACCTGAACGGCGTTGGAACCGTAGACGGACGCGGTCGCGGGCCACTGGCCCTCGGGCAGCAGATGCACGAACGGTTCGTCGGCGTAGGCCTTCTCGTACGCGGCCCGTACGGACTCGGCCGTGACGCCCTCGCGGGCCTTCGCCGTGCACGTGGCGAGGATGCCGCGGGGCATCGGGGCGAGGGTCGGGGTGAAGGAGACGGTGACGGGCTCACCGGCGGCCGCGCCGAGGTTCTGGATCATCTCGGGGGTGTGCCGGTGGACGCCGCCCACGCCGTACGGGGACATGGACCCCATGACCTCGCTGCCCAGCAGGTGCGCCTTGGGCGCCTTGCCCGCTCCGGAGGTCCCGGAGGCGGCGACGATCACGGCCTCGGGCTCGGCGAGACCGGCTCCGTACGCCGGGAAGAGCGCCAGCGAGGCGGCCGTCGGGTAGCAACCGGGCACCGCGATGCGCTTGGACCCCTCCAGCGCGGCGCGGGCACCCGGCAGTTCGGGGAGGCCGTAGGGCCAGGTCCCGGCGTGCGCGGAGCCGTAGAACCGCTCCCAGTCGGCCGCGTCCTTCAACCGGAAGTCGGCCCCCATGTCGACGACCAGTACATCCGGACCGAGTTTCTCGGCGACGGCGGCGGACTGTCCGTGGGGCAGCGCCAGGAAGACGACATCGTGTCCCGTGAGGACCTCGGGTGTGGTCTCCTGAAGCACGCGGTCGCTCAGCGGCAGCAGATGCGGCTGCAGCGCACCGAGCCGCTGCCCCGCGTTGGAGTTTCCGGTCAGAGCGCCGATCTCGACCTCGGGGTGCGCCAGGAGCAGACGCAGCAGTTCCCCGCCCGCGTACCCACTCGCTCCGGCCACTGCCGCACGTACCGCCATGGAACCCTCCTCTTGGATGGCATGACTATACGTTTCGATGCACGTTTATGCAATCTCGGAGCTTTTCGAGGCAGGTGTCACCCCGTCTCGGCGAACACATGATCGTGGGGCGGTGCCGGGTGGGAGGCATTCACGCGTAACGGGCATGCCGGGTGAGGATCTACCGCTCAGCGCGGGCGCGGTCTTGGATCCACGGGTCATGCGGTGACGGCGATGGCCGGCTCGTAGCGCGGGATGCTGTGCGACTTCCCAGCGCTCAGCCCCACCAGGTCAGCCGCTCGTCCGCCGGATCGGCTGCCCAGTCGGTCTCGACGGTCCGGGACCCGCGGGTGTCGTGGCAGAGCCGGTGCATAGGATCGCCGGCATGGCACTGCGACCTGTTCAGGTGAACATGAAGGCTTTGGACGCCTCGGCAGTCGGCCGGTTCTGGGCGGAGGCGCTCGGCTGGAGTGTGTTCAGCCCCGGCGTGACCACCTACGTCGGACCCGACGGCGACCTCGTCTGGCCGCACCCGGCCGCCGTCTGCATCGACGTCGTTCCCGTCCCGGAGTCCAAGACAGCAACGAAGAACCGTACGCACCTCGATCTCGCCACCACCTCCGCGGCCCATCTGACGGAGTTGGTCGCGCGTCTGAAGGCTCTCGGTGCGACGCCTGTCGACGTGGGTCAGGGCGATGTGCCGTGGACGGTACTCGCCGACCCCGAGGGCAACGAGTTCTGCGTGCTGGAGCCTCGGGAGATCTACCGGGACACCGGGCCGATCGCCGCGGTGGTGGTCGACTGCGTGGATCCGCGGGCCATGGCCCGGTTCTGGGGCGAGGCGATGGACTGGAACCTGCACGAGGTGACCGACGATCACGCGTCGTTGCGTTCCGCCAAGGGTGTCGGTCCGTATCTCGAGTTCCTCCGCTCGCCCGACGTGAAGACCGTGCCGGACCGCGTCCATCTCGACCTGCTGCCTTACCCCGGTGACGACAAGGCGGCGGAGGTGGCCCGGCTGCGGGCCCTCGGCGCCACCGACCTCGACCTCGGCCAGGGCGACGTCCCGTGGACGTGCCTGACCGACCCGGAGGGCCACGAGTTCTGCGTCCTCGCCCCGTCCTGACGCGGCGCCTCGACGACACCTGGACCTGTGCGCCCATGCGCCATGACCCCGGGTGGGCCGGGCCGCGGCGTCTCGGTCGGTTCGGGCGGCTGGAGCTTGTGTGAAGAGGGGCGTCGCTGAACGTCTTCTTCTCCACCCGGCCCCTGTGAGGGATCATGCCCGTGGGCCCCGACCGGGCCCACGGGGCGGGGACGGGCGGAAACGGGGGTGCGGCGGATGGTGTCGCTGGAGTCGAGGGAACGGTGGCGCTTCGTGACCGGCCACGGGGGGATGTCGAGGCCGGCCGTGGCGGACGGCCTCGTGCACGTCAGCAGCGGGCCCGAGCTGTATGCCCTGGACGCGGCCACCGGGCAGCAGCGGTGGAGCTTCGTCACCGGTCATGAGCGGATCCGCCCGCTGGCGCCGGTGGTGGCCGACTCGGTGGTCCACTTCGGCAGCGACGACGCGACGGGCCACACGTACGCGCTGGACGCAGTCACCGGACGGCAGCTCTGGAAGGCCGCTACCGGTGCGCCCGTGAGTTCGCGTGCCGCCGTGGCCGACGGGGTGGTGTACATCGGCAACGGGAACGGTCTGCGGGCCCTCGACGCCACCACCGGGGAGCAGCGATGGGAGCTGACCGGCGGCGAGGTGCTCGGATGCCCGGCCGTGGCCGACGGCGTGGTGTACGCACACGTCGGCGGGGAGCGTGGCAACAAGGGGCTCCATGCAGTGGACGCGGCCACCGGGGAGAGGCGCTGGCGGTTCACCACCGGCCGCGAGTGGAACGAGGCATCGATGCCGGCGGTGTCCGGGGGGACCGTCTTCCTGAGCAGCGGAAGCAGCCTGTACGCGGTGGACGCCCACGACGGGCGGCGGAAGTGGGAGTGCCGCACCGGCCACTATGTGACCGCCTCCCCCGCGGTCGCCGACGGCCTTGTGCACTGCGGCAGTTGGGACAGCCATCACTACGCGGTGGATGCCGCCACCGGCGAGCCGCGTTGGCGGTTCGCCGCCGACGGGGCGGTGGCGTCCTCGGCGGCGGTGGCCGACGGGCTGATCCACTTCGGCTCCTGGGACCACCACCTGTACACCGTGGACGCGGCCACCGGCGCGTTGCGCGGGAAGTTCCCAGCAGGTCACCGGGTGGGCTCGCCGACGGTCGTGGACGGCATGATCTACGTCGGCATCTTCAACGGCCACCTACTCGCCCTGCGATCTCCGGCCACCGCGCCGGAGCGCGCCGGGAACTGAGCGTCTCCCGCCGGGGGAAGCGCCCGGTTCCGGCGGCGCGGCGACTCCGGCGTCGGGGTGCTCACCCGGTCACGGCCGAGATCCCTGCCCGGGTGCACAGGACGTACGGGCGGCCCAGGCCCGTTCGGGGCCCGGGCCGCCCGCCAGGTCATCCCTTCTTGATCCGCAGGAACGTCACCGAGTTCGCCGGGAAGGTGTACGTGAACCTGTCGGCCACCCCGGAGAACGTGGAGGCGACCGGTGCGACGGCCGTGTCCGTCTCGGTGTTCACGGCGTCGGGCGCGGCGGCCAGCGTGGTCACCGCGGCCTTCGAGCGGACCTTCGCACCGCCCAGGTCGATCGCCGTACGGGCGTCCGCCGCCTGGGCGTTGACGACCTTGACGATCAGGTCACCGGTCTTCTTGTCCTTGGTGACCACCTGCCGGAACGGCTCGGCCGGCTTGTCGTCGGTGAAGCTGCCCCACTCCTGGCCGTCGAGGAGGAGGGTCACCTGGCGGCCGCGCACCTTGATGTCGATGTCGTAGGCGCGGCCCGTCTCGATGGACCCGGCCTTGGAGACGAGCGTCGACTTGCCGCCGTCCACGGCCTGTTCGACGGCGGACTGGGTGTTGTTCCAGCCGCCCAGGTTCCACCAGTAGTAGTTGCCGGTGTCCTTGACGCCGAAGGCGACGAGGAAGCCCTCCTTGCCGGACTTCTTGGTCGCCTTCACATGCACGTCGTAGTCGTGCCAGGCCGGGTCGCCCGCGGAGACCATGGTGTTCTCGGCCGCCACGTCGCTCTGCACGTACTGCCCGTCCTGGACGCTCCAGCTGCCGCCGCCCGTGTGGGTCCACTTGGAGGCGTCACCGGAGAAGTCGTCGCTCAGCAGCGCCGTACCGTCCGCGCCGGTCACCGACACGTCGTCGTACGCGGCGGTCGTCGCCCAGGTCGACAGGCCGACCGCGCCCGTGATGGGCCCGTTCAACGAAGGTGTGCCGGTCGCGGTCGAGGGCACGACCTTGTCGCCGACGTTGCGCATGAAGAGCTTCTGGACCTCGTAGTTGGCCGAGTTCCAGGACGCGTGGTTGTTGAACCAGATCAGGTCGGGCCGCCACTGCACGTAGTCCTCGTTGGCGAGCAGCGGAGCGTACGAGGCGAGCTTCACGATGTCCGCGTTGCGTTCGAGGCCGGTCATGAACGCGGCTTCGGAGAGGGCGTTCTTGAAGGTGTTGCCCTGCGAGGCGTACTCGCCGAGGAAGACCTTGGGTCCCTTCCTGTCGTACGAGTCGTAGCGGTCGTTGTTCTGGAGGAACCACTGCGGGCTGTTGTAGTAGTGCTCGTCGACCATGTCGACGTTCGCTTCCCGGTTGAGCTTCCAGGCCGTGTCGAACGTCGAACCGCTGTCGTCCGGGCCCGAGTTGGAGATGACCGTGATGTTCGGGTACTTCGCCTCGATGGCCGCGCGGAACTGCTTGAAGCGCTCGAAGTACTCGTTCGGCAGGTTCTCCTCGTTGCCGACCGCGAGGTGGGTGAGACGGAAGGGCTTCGGGTGGCCCGCCTTCGCCCGTGCCTTGCCCCACTCGCTGGTCACGGGACCGTTGGCGTACTCGATGAGGTCCAGGGTGTCCTGGATGTGCCGCTTGAGGAGCGCGTCGTCGTCGACGGCCTGGTTCTGGCCGCAGCCGGTGACGAGCGCGGGCACGACGGGCAGCGGCATGGCGCCGATGTCCTCGGAGAACTGGAAGTACTCGTGGTAGCCGAGCCCGTAACTCTGGTTGTAGCCCCAGACGTTGGAGTTCGTCGCACGCTGCTCGACGGGGCCGATGGTGTCCTTCCACTGGTACGAGCGCTTGCGCTCCCAGTTGGAGGCCTCGCTGTAGTCCTGCATGGAGCCCGTGTTGACGAGGCAGCCGCCCGGGAAGCGGACGAAGGCGGGGTCGAGGGCGGCGATCTTCTGGGCGAGGTCCTTGCGCAGACCGTGGCCCTTGTACGTGTCGCGCGGTATCAGCGAGATCATGTCGAGGGCGACCGGGCTGCCGGCGGCCACGGCGAGCCGGCCGGTGGCGCTGGTACGGGTGGCGGTGAAGCGTGCCGTGTACTTCGCCCAGCCGCCGCGGGCGGTGACGCGCCTGGCCTCGGCGAGTTCGCCGTCGGCGTCCTGGAGGGTGACCGTGAGCGCCGATCTCCCCTCCGCGCGGGCCCACACTGAGAAGTCGTAGACCTTGCCCTTCTCGACCGAAATACCGGTGTTGTAGCCGGAGTTGGTGACGGACGAGCCGCCGTCCAAAGCCAGGTACGTGCGGTTGCGGGCGTTCAGGCGGCCGTCGTCGTCCGCGGTCCTCGCGGTGCCGGTGGCCGCCCAGGAGGTGAGCGACGTGTACGAGCCGTTGTCGGCCTTCGAGTACTCGAAGGACCGGTTCTGCACGAGCTCCGCGTACAGGCCGCCGTCCGCGGCCCGGTTGATGTCCTCGAAGAAGACGCCGTACATCGTGTCGTCGATCTTCGCGCCCGCGGTCTTCGGGTCGACGGTGATCGCGTAGTCGGTGGTGTCCTCGGCGGTGACGTCCTCGGCGGCTGCGTTCACCGGGGCCGGGACGAGGAAGGACGCGGCCAGCAGTGCGGTGGCCGTGAGGGAGAGTCTCCAGCGGGTGCGGGTGCGTGACATGGATCCTCCGCGGCTCTAGAGGGGGCTCAGCAAGCGAGATCTTGTTCGAGATATCGGACGCTGATCAATACTTCGAACGGCAAGATAGGTAGAGGGCAGGAGCACGTCAATGGGTTGCACAGGAGAGGCCGGGGAGGCGGAGGGGATGTCCGAATACTGGCCGGTGACCGATGTGTTGGCGTATCTCACGGGCGGCTGGCGCGTGGAGCGTTCGGTGCGGGATCTCGCGAGCGGGGACCGGGGCTCGTTCAGCGGGGCGACGGTGTTCGAGCCGCTCGACGACGAGGCCGGGCTGCTCCACCACGAGTCCGGCACCTTCGTGTGGCAGAACGTGGCCCGCCCCGCCGAGCGCACATTGCGGTTCCTGGCGGATGACGACGGAGCCGGCCGGGCCGACGTTCGGTTCGCGGACGGCCGCCGCTTCCACGACCTGGACCTGACCTCCGGGCACCACGTCACCGACCATCCGTGCGCGGCGGACCTCTACCGGGGCGAGTTCACCGTGCACGACGCGGACCACTGGCGGACGGTGTGGCGGGTGGGCGGCCCCGCCAAGGACCTGCTCCTCACGACGGACTACACGCGGGACGCCGAGCGGGAGGCCGGGCACGACTCCGGGCAGGGCTAGAGGCGCTCGGACCGAGCCTCGAAGCGGAGGTTCCAGCGCCCGGCCCGGCCGGTGAGCGTGACCGTCGACAACGGGCGGACGTCGAGGTTCCAGTACGCCGACGGGTGCGCCTTCAAGGCGTAGACGAGCGCGGCCCGTACGACGGCGGGCTCGGCCACGGCGACGATGCGGCCCCCGTCGTCGGCCGGGCGGGTGTCGAGCCAGCCGCCCACCCGCTGGATGAACTCCACCAGCGACTCTCCGCCGTGCGCCGCGGAGTACGGGTCGGCGAGCCAGGCGTCCACGGCCTCGGGTTCACGGGCCATCGCCTCGCCGAGTGTCAGGCCTCGCCAGCGCCCCATGTCGCAGTCCCGCAGGGCCGGCTGAGCCAGCGGCGCGAGGCCCAGCGCGTCACCGGTGGCCCGGCTGCGCGGAGTCGGTGAGCAGTACCGCAGCTCGGCAGCCGCCAACGGCACCAGCATGTGTACGACGCGCTGCACCTCGCCCCAGCCCGCCTGGTCGAGCGGCCGGTCGTCGTCGAAGCGCTCGGCGAGCAGCGAGGAGCTGCGGGCGGCAGCGATCAGCGTGACCCGAACATGCATGCGGCGATGGTGGAGGGCGGGACTCCGCAGGTCAAGAGGTGATCCGCAGCGCGCACGGAATGCTCACGGACGGTGGATCACCGAGGACCCGGTGCCATCGGATCGTCGGGGGTGGCTCAGGCCCGGAGCACCTCGTCGCAGGCCGCCCGCAGTCTCCGTACGCCCTCCGTGATCTCCGCCGTCCCCGCGACCGCCGCGAAGCTCAACCGCAGGTGGGCGGCCGGGGGTTCGGCGCTGAAGTAGGGGCGGCCGGGGGTGACGGCGACGCCCGAGCGGAGCGCGGCGGCGAACAGAGCCTGTTCGTCCGTGCCGTCGGGGAGGCGGAGCCACAGGTGGTAGCCGCCGGACGGGATGTGGGGCAGGGAGAGTTCGGGGAGGTTCAGCCGGAGCGCGGCGGTCATCGTGTCGCGGCGGTTCCTCAGTTCGGTCGCGACGGCACGCAGATGGCGTGGCCAGGCGGGCGAGCCGACGAGTTCCAGGGCCGCCTCCTGGAGCGGGCGCGGCACGAAGAAGGTGTCGACCACCTGGATCGCCCGCAGCCGCTCCAGTACGGGCCCGCGGGCGGCCAGCGCGCTCACCCGGAAGCTCGGCGAGGTCGCCTTGGTGAGGGAGCAGACGTGCACGACGACTCCGTCTGGGTCGTCCGAGGCCAGCGGACGCGGCAGCGGCCCCGCGTCCTCGTGCACGAGCCGGCGCACGAAGTCGTCCTCGACGACGAACGCGCCCGCGTCGCGTGCGATCCGCAGCACCTCGCCTCGTCGCTCGGGGGCGAGCACCGCGCCGGTCGGGTTCTGGAAGAGCGGCTGGCAGACGAAGACACGGGCGCCGGTCGCCTTGAGGGCGTCCGCGAGCAGTGCCGGTTTCACACCGTCCCGGTCCACGGGCACCGGCACGGGCCTGAGGCCGGCGGCGCGGGCGATCGCCAGCATGCCGGGGTAGGTGGGCGACTCGACGAGGACCGGGGCGCCGGGCGGGGCGAGCGCGCGCAACGCGGTGGTCAGCCCGGACTGGCCGCCCGCCGTGATGAGCACCTCGGCGGCGGTGACGGCACCCCCGATGCCCCGCGCGAACCACTCGCGCAGCTCAGGCAGCCCGTCCACCGGCGGCCGTCCCCAGGCACCGGGGCGGCGGCCGGCCCGGGACAGGGCGGCGGCCATCGCCCGCTCCGGCTGGAGCGAGGGGTGCAGATAGCCACCGTTGAACTCGACGACTCCCGGCGGCGGGGCGGCGAGTGTGGCGACCACCGCGGAGGCGTCCACCGTGCGCGGTACGAGTTCGGCGGCGGCGTCCGCGCTCAGCGTGACCTCCTGCCAGGAGGTGTCCCCGACGGCCGGCCCCGCGTCGCGCGGCGTGGCCCGGAACGCCCCGGCCCCTGGCCGCGTGACCACCAGCCCCTCGGCGGCCAGTTGGGCCAGCGCACGGGACACGGTCACGGGACTCACCCGGAACCGCTCGACGAGGGCCCTACTGGACGGCAGCTTTCCACCTGGAGAGTAGCGGTTCAGTTCGCCCCGCAGCCGACTCACCAGATCACCGGCACTGCTACGCTCTTGCATGAGAGCACAGGATAGCGCTACTGCGCAGACCGCGATAGCGGTGCCCGTCGCCCCCGGAACCGGTCGGCCCGCCACGGGACGGGGCTCCGCCGCGAGGGCCGGCACTCTCCAAGCCGCCCTCGGCGTCACCGCGTTCTCCCTCACCTTCCCGGCCACCGCCTGGGGTCTTGAGGGGTTCGGCCCCTGGTCGCTCGTCGCCGTACGGACCGTCCTGGCGGCCGTCATCGCGGGCGGCTGCCTCCTTGCCCTGCGCGTACCGCTCCCCGGCCGCCGCCACTGGGCGGGCCTCGCCGTCGTCGCCGCCGGAGTCGTGCTCGGTTTCCCCATGCTGACGACCCTCGCCCTGCAGACGTCGACCACCGCGCACGCCGCGGTCGTGGTCGGGCTGCTCCCCCTGACGACGGCTCTGTTCTCGGCACTGCGCGTCGGCACCCGCCCCTCGCGCACCTTCTGGGTCGCGGCGTTCGCGGGTGCGGCCGTGGTGATCGCGTTCACCGTGCAGCAGAGCGGCGGCGCACTGACCAGTGCGGACGCCTATCTCTTCGGGGCGCTGCTGATCTGCGCCGCGGGATACACGGAGGGCGGCCGGCTGGCCCGCGTGATGCCGGGCTGGCAGGTGATCGGCTGGGCGCTGGCCCTGTGCCTGCCGCTGACGGTGCCCGTGGCCGCGATCGCGCTGTCGTACGAGCCCGTCCGGCTGACCGCGCACAGCGTGACCGGGCTGCTGTGGGTCGCGGCGGGATCCCAGTTCTTCGGCTTGGTCGTCTGGTACCGCGGCATGGCGGCGATCGGCATCCCGAAGGCCAGCCAGTTGCAGTTGGCCCAGCCGCTGCTCACACTGGTGTGGTCGGTGCTGCTCCTGGGCGAACACCTGACACCGGCCGCACCGCTGACGGCCGCGGCCGTGCTCGTCTGCATCGCCGTCACCCAACGGGCCCGGGGTTGACCGGCCCGTACGAGCCGGTACCAACCGGTGTCACCCGCCGTAGACTTACGGCCACCAACCGCTACTCCCGTGCGGAACTAGGAGGCCCTACAGATGCAAGCAACCGTAGGCGACCATCTGCTGGTGCACGGCAGGATCGTCGGGCAGCACGACAAGGTCGCGGAAGTCATCGAGGTACTCGGGCAGAAGGGCAGCCCCCCTTACCGGGTCCGCTTCGAGGACGGCCACGAGACCCTGATGTCACCCGGCCCCGACTGCGTGGTCCAGCACCACAAGGACACCGCCCACTAGGCCCCGCGCGCGGGCTTCGCCGGCTGCTTGTAGTGGTCGGCGACCACGCGTGCCATGGCTCCGATGCTGTCGGCCGCCACTTCCCTGGCGGAGAAGAAGATGTGCCCGCGCACCTCCGGATGGTCCCGCGCGAAGGTCAGGTGCCGGGACAGCTCGGCGACGTCCTGCCAGGCCGCGGGCTGCGCGGGGTCACCGGCCTTGTAGAGCGCCTCACCGACGTACAGCTTCGTGCTGCTGCCGCGCACGGCCTCGGCCCACCAGGGAACCAGCTTCGCGTAGTCCGCGGCGGCGAAGCCGATGTTCCAGTAGAGCTGCGGGACGATGTAGTCGATCCAGCCCTGCCGGACCCACTTCCTGGTGTCCGCGTGCAGATCGTCGTACGTCTGCACGCCGGCCCGGGTGTCCGAGCCCCGCGAGTCGGTCGTGGCGTTGCGCCACACCCCGAACGGGCTGATCCCGAACTTCGTGCCCGGCCGGACCTTCTTGATCCGGGCGGCCGTCTCCAGCACCAGCCGGTCGATGTTGTTCCGCCGCCAGGCCGCCCGGTCGGCGAAGTCGTCGCCGTACGCGGCATACGCGTCGTCGTCGTCGAAGACCTGGCCCGCGACCGGATACGGGTAGAAGTAGTCGTCCCAGTGCACGGCGTCCACGGCGTACTTCTTCACCGCGTCCAGCATCGCGTCCTGGACGAACGTGCGGACCTCGGGCAGACCCGGGTTGTAGTAAAGCTTGCCGCCGTACGGCACGACCCAGTCGGGGTGCTTGCGCGCGGGGTGCGAGGCGACGAGCTTCGTCGGGTCGGTGTGGTTGGCGACGCGGTACGGGTTGAACCAGGCGTGCAGTTCCAGACCGCGCGCGTGGGCCTCCTTCACCGCGGTGCCGAGCGGGTCCCAGCCGGGGGCCTTGCCCTGGACGCCGGTGAGGCACTGCGCCCAGGGCTCGTACGGCGATGGCCACAGCGCGTCGGCCGTGGGCCGCACCTGGAAGATCACCGCGTTCAGCCGGCGCTTCACCGCCTGGTCGAGATGCCTGAGCAGTTCGGTGCGCTGCTGGGCCGCGGTCAGCCCGGGCTTCGAGGGCCAGTCACGGTTCGCGACGGTCGCCACCCACATGCCCCGCAACTCGCCTGCCGGAGCACGGCGCCTGCGGGGCCGGGAGTCGTCGCCCCCGGAGCCGTCACCGGATCCGTCTCCCCCGGAGACCTCGGCCGCCACCGCCAGTCCCGCCGTCACGAGTCCCGACAGCCCGACCGCCGCGGCCGCCGCGAATCCCCGACGTGACATACGCCCCATGCCGTACACCCCAAACGCTCCGGGTCCGCCTGGTCACGGACCGTTTCCACCGCACAGCATGCCTGACCCGGCCGGAGGATCGTGTGCAGTTCCGGAGTAACGTGCGTGGCGGTGACAGGCACCGGACGGGGACCTGTCGGGCCAGTGACCATTTAGAGCGAAAGGGACGATGTGACGGACATCCCGGCGGGAGACATTGCACGCGTCGGAGTGGTGGGCTGCGGCCAGATGGGGGCGGGCATCGCCGAGGTGTGCGCCCGCGCCGGCCTGGACGTGAAGGTCGCCGAGACCACCGGCGAGGCGTTGGAGATCGGCCGGACCCGGCTCTACAACTCGCTCTCCAAGGCGGCCGAGCGCGGCAAGATCTCCGAGGAGGAGCGTGACGCCACCCAGGCGCGGCTCTCCTTCACCACGGACCTCGGCGAGTTCTCCGACCGCGATCTGGTGATCGAGGCGGTCGTCGAGAACGAGCAGGTGAAGACCGAGATCTTCCAGGTGCTGGACCAGGTGGTGACCCGGCAGGACGCGATCCTCGCCTCCAACACCTCCTCGATCCCGCTGGTGAAGCTCGCCGTCGCCACGTCGCGTCCCGACCAGGTCATCGGCATCCACTTCTTCAACCCGGCCCCGGTACAGAAGCTCGTCGAGCTGATCCCGGCGCTCACCACGTCCGAGGGCACCATCAGCCGGGCGCAGTTGCTGGTCGAGAAGATCCTCGGCAAGCACGCGATCCGCGCGCAGGACCGCTCGGGCTTCGTGGTCAACGCGCTGCTGATCCCGTATCTGCTCTCCGCGATCCGGATGTTCGAGTCCGGCATGGCGAGCCGCGAGGACATCGACAACGGCATGGAGCTGGGATGCGCCCATCCGATGGGTCCGCTCAAGTTGTCCGACCTGATCGGGCTCGACACGGTGTCGTCGGTCGCGTACTCGATGTACGAGGAGTACAAGGAGCCGCTGTACGCGGCTCCGCCGCTGCTTCAGCGGATGGTCGACGCGGGGCGGCTCGGCCGCAAGTCCGGCTCCGGTTTTTATACCTACGCCTGATTTCTGCGTAACCGCCTGAGCGCTCCCGCGGGTTGTCCGTTGCCTGCGGGTTCGTTGTGGCTTGTCGCGCAGTTCCCCGCGCCCGGTACGGGGCACGGCTACTGTCCGTACAACCTCAGGCCGACGCGGGCCCGGCTCCCTTTGGGGGGCCGGGCCCGCTTCATTCACACACCGTGTGCGTGGCGGGCTCGCATATGCCCCTCGCACACTCTCCCCACGTGTCCACCAGGCGAGTTGACTTTCCGTGCGCATGAAGCGGATGTGACGACTACGGAAAGGAGCGGACCCGTGACCGCCGACCCGGAGCATCCCGTGGTCCAAGGAGAACTCGCAGAGTTACGCCGCCGACTCGATGTGGCTCATGCCCGCGTCGAGGGCGGCCTGGCTCTGCTCAGCCATCGCGCCGAACAGACCGCCAAGGAAGTGGACGACCTGAGCGCACGGATCGTCACACTGGAACACACCCGCTGGCCACTGCGCGCGGTAGCGGTCGTCACGGCCGTGGGCGCGCTCGCCGTGGCGGTCTATCAGGCTCTGGGCCGCTAGGCCCCAGGACGCCGACGGGGGAAGTTCAGGGCAACGCGTCCTGTCCGAGCCTCAGATGGTGCAGGAGGAGCAGCGCGGCTGCCATGTTGGCGGCCGGGACCTCGCCGCGGGCGACCATGTCGGGGACGAGCTTGAGGGGAACCCACTCCCGACGGTCCGACTCGAAGTCGTCCACGGGATGCCCGATGTACGCGCCTTCGTCGGCCCAGTAGATGTGGTGCTGGGCATCGGTGAGCCCGTTCGAGGGCTCGACGCTCATCAGATGGCGCAGGGGTCCCGGTCGCCACCCGGTCTCCTCCTCCAGTTCGCGGGCCGCCGCGACGGCGATGTCCTCGCCGTCCTCGACGACGCCCGCGGGAAGCTCCCATCCCCAACTGTCGGTGATGAAGCGGTGCCGCCACAGAAGCAGCACCTCGTTCGCCTCATTCACCACAGTGGCCACGGCCACCGGCCGCAGCCGTATTAAGAAGTGATCGAGGTGCCGACCGTCCGGCAGCTCGACATCTGCGAGATTGACGCTGAACCAGCGGTTTGCGTACACAGTTTGTTCGTTCAGTTTCGTCCACTGCACTGTTCTGCCACCTTCCGCCGAGTAGATGGCAATATGGCAGCAGGAGCGTCCGCACAGCAGGCTCACAGCGGGCCGCTCGCAGCGCAGCGGTAGGCGCAGAGTTACCCACCGCGGGGAGGCTCGGGGGCTCCGGCGGTGGTTGGACGTCTTCCCTCACGGTTCCCCGGGACTCTCCCGGAGCTCTTCCCCGAGTTCCCCCACGGGCTCTTCCTAGAGCGGTACGCGCAGTGCCCCGTCGATGAGTTCAGCGGCTTCGGAGGTGCCCGCGCACCCGTTGGCCACCAGGTGTTCGCGTACCGCCCGCAGTCTGTCGCGCAGCCGCTGGGACTCCATCCCCCGCGCCCGCTCGGCCATTTCGACCGCGGTGACCACCGCCTTGTCGGCGTTGCCCTGGCGCAGTTCGATCTGGCTGAGCATGGCGAGCCGGTGCACCCTGCCCCGGTCGTGCGCCGGGTTGTCCACGGCCGCCGCGGCGTGCTCCCGCGCGGCCGTCAGGTCGCCGAGGCTCAGGAGGGCCTCCGCCACCTGTACGTTGACCAGCCCGGGTTGGACATAGCCGGTCTCGTCCGGTTCGTAGCCGCGCCGGATGCGCTCGGCGGCCTGCTCGGCACGCCGGATGCAGGACAGCGCGCTGCTGCCGTCGCCGAGGTGTGCGTACGCCTTGGCCTGCATCGCGTAGAGGTCCGACGCGAGCGCCGGAGTGATGTGCCGGCCCGCGGCGCGCAGCGCCGCCTCCGCGAAGGCGACCGCCTGCCGGTGCTCGCGCATGAAGAGCGCCTGGTTGACCAGGAGCGCGATGACATAGGCGCCAAGTCCTCTGTCCCCGCTGGCCTTCGCGAGTCTGAGCGCCTGGTGGAAGTACCGCTGGGCCAGGCCGTGCGCGTCGGAGTCGTAGGCGCAGATGCCCGCGATCGCCACCAGGCCGCCGGTGGCCCGGTGCAGCTGGCGGCCGGTGGCGTCGGTGTAGCTGCCCCTGAGGAGCGGCGCGGTCTCGGAGTTGAGGAAGCCGACGATGCGGGTACGGGTCGCCACGCCACCGGCCTTGCGGTACATCTGCTCGTAGTGGGCGCGGGCGGCGCGCAGCATCTCGATGTCGGACATGCTCACGCGGTGCCGTCCGCCGCGCGAGACGTCCACGTCCTCGGGCGGGTTCTCCCACTCCCACACGGGCATCACGGCGGGCGTGCCGGTGACTGCGGGGGCGCCGAGGATGTGCGGGCGCTGCTGTTCGTCGGAGCGCCACAGCGCGGTGGCGCGCTCCACGAATCCGGAGAGTGTGGTGCCGTGCGGGGTGGCCGGCTCGCCGGGCACCCCGAGGCCGATGTCGTCGAGTGTGACGGGCCGTTGGAGCCGGCCGGCGAGTACCTCGCAGATCAGGTCGGGTACCTGGCCGCGAGGTCGCTGCCCCTTCAACCAACGCGCCACGGCGGTGTGTTCGTAACGGAGTGCGAGGCCACGAGCCCGGCCTGCCTGGTTGACATGGGCGGCGAGTCCCGCGTGCGAGACGCCGGCCTCGTCGAGGATCGCGTCGAGCAGAGTGTTGGGCTGCATGAATGCCATCCGGTGGCTCGGTGCAGACGGTGCTGCTTAACGTAGCGCCTCCGTCTTCACACGGGGTGTGAACGGAGTGCCCGAATCCGGGCAGTACGCGCGCTGTTGCGGAGAGTTGCTACCCGGTTGACTGAATTGCCTCGTAAGAGGCCGGCCGGGCCGCCGGCTCCCCCTCGTACAGTGCGGCGGCCCGATTCGCGCCGTCCGCCCGGCTGCCTGCCCGACACTCCGTGGCGGGGCGGACGGCTCCGCCGGCTCGCGCCGCTGGGTTGGGCCGGACGGCCAAGCACCGGATGACTAGAGGTAATTGGTCGGCTGCGGGTCCATCGTGGCTTGCCGCGCAGTTCCCCGCGCCCCCAAGGGGGCCCGGACGTGCCGCCGATCGTTGCGTAGAACCAGTACGGCCACGTCGTCCGTCGGGAATCCTCCCGCGTGGCGCAGCAGTTGGGTGAAGACCGTGTGGAGTACGGACCGGGGCGAGAGCGGCTGGGAGCGGGAGGCCTCGGTCAGGGCGGTGCCCAGCGGAAAGAACCGGCCGTCGCTGTCGCGGGCGTCCTCGACGCCGTCTGTGTGCAGGAACAGCGCCTCGCCCGGCAGGAAGGGCCCGCAGCGGACGACGGGCAGCTCCGCGGGGAGGGGGAAGAGCCCGAGGGGAGGCAGGGGGTCGCCGACTGCGAGGTGCTCCGCGTGTCCTCGTACACCGGCCGGTCCGATGTGGTGGCGCAGCAGATACGGCCACGGGTGACCGCAGTTGAGGGCACGCATCTCGCCGTCCGGGCCGATCTCCAGGAGCAGCACGGTGACGAACTCCTCGGCGACCGGGTTGTCGGGGTCGAGCCCGGACGAGGGATGCTCGGCCTTCGCGCGCTCCCGCAGATGCCGGGCCATGGCGCGCTCCAGCCTCCGTAGTACGCCCGTGAGTTCGGCCTCGTCGTGGACGGCCTCGCGGAAGCTGCCGAGCACGGCGGCGACGGTGCCGAGGGCGGCGAGTCCGTGCCCGCGGACGTCGCCCATCACGATCCGCACACCGTGCTCGGTGCCGATCACCTCGTACAGGTCCCCCCCGACGGTGGCCCCGCGGTCGGCGGAGAACTGAGCCGCCGCGATGTTCAGGCCGTCGACGCGCGGGGGCAGCGGGCGAAGGAGGGCTCCCTGGGCGGCCCCCGCGACCTTGCGGATCTGCCGGAGTTCACGCAGCAGTCCTCGTCTGACGTGCAGCATCAGACCCGTGCCGACGGCGAAGAAGACGGCACAGGTGACGATCCGGGCGCCGAGCCCGTCCTCCTGGGCGAGCGGACAGGCCAGTTTGTACGTGATCGCCGCCGCGCCCCACACGGCGGGCAGCCCCATCTCCAGCCCCCGCCGCAGTCGTTGCTCGTCCCGGCCGAGCCGGCGGGCCTCGCAGCGTCCCAGCCGACGGGCCCGGGCACGGCGCAGTCTGTCGGCCTGTGTGCGGCCGAGCGTTCGGTATACGGCTTTCCGCCAACGAGTCCGGTGGCTCACCCCGGGCCTGGCCCGGCGGAGACCCCCAGCCTTGGTATGGATCATGCCGATGGCCCCCCTAAGGCCCTGTTCAGCGCAGGCACCGGCCTGTTCGGCCGGATCGATTCTGTCGACCGCCTGCCCCGATCGGCCCGGATCGCCCACACTTGTCACCCAAATGAGTGAGGTGACTACAAACAGCACCCAGAAGGGGCGCGGGGCTGTGACGTTTTGCGGCTCCGCCGCCAGGGCGCGACCAGCCACGGGCCCCTGAAAGGGGCGCGGGGAACTGCGCGACAAGCCACGGCACACCCGCGGCAAGCCGACAACCCGCAGTTCCCCGGCACCACTTACAAAGAGCTAGCTCCGAAGAACAGCCCCGGCACGCTCGCCCGCGAGGGCAACGGCGGCGTCACGCGCCGCGGAGGCCTCGTCCACGGTCAGCGTGCGATCGTCCGCGCGGAAGCGCAACGCGTACGCCAGCGACTTCCGCCCCTCGCCGAGCTGCTCACCCTCGTAGACGTCGAACAGCCGGATGGACTCCAGCAGTTCACCCGCCCCCTCACGGAGCGCGGCCTCGACGTCGGCCGCCGGGACGTCCCCGGAGACGACCAGCGCGACATCCTGCGTGGCGACCGGGAAGGTCGACACGTGGGGGCCCTTGGGCAGCCCCGCACTCGCCTGCTCCAGCACGTCCAGGTTCAGTTCCATCGCACAGGTGCGCGCGGGCAGCCCCAGGGCCTTGAGGACACGGGGGTGCAGCTCGCCCGCGTAACCGATGACCCGCTCGGTGCCGTCGACGACGACGGCGAGCTCGGCGCAGCGGCCCGGGTGCCACGGCCCGTACTGGCCCTGGCGCACGAGGAGTTCGGTCCCCGCCTCGTGGGCCAGGGTGCGCGCGGCCTCGACGGCGTCGGCCCAGTCGGCCGGGCGGCCCTTGCCCCACCAGCCGGCCTGCTCGCGGGCGCCCGCGAGGACGACGGCGGCGTGCCGGGGCTGGACGGGCAGCGCGTCGGTGAGGGACGCGATCTCCTCGTCCGTGGGACGACGGTCGACGGGCAGCCGCACCGCGACGCGCAGTTCGTCCTGCGGGTGGAAGACCAGGCCGGTCTCGAAGAGCGCCAGGTCGTGCGAGCCCCGCCCGTCGTTGCGGCGCAGGGCCTGAAGGAGGCCCGGCAGCAGCGTCGTACGGAGCGCGGGCTCCTCGTCGGAGAGCGGGTTGACCAGCTTGACGACCCGGCGCTTCGGGTCGTCGGCGGCCAGGCCGAGCTGGTCGAAGACGTGCTCGCCGATGAACGGGTAGTTCAGGGCCTCGACGTAGCCGGCGCCGGCCAGTGCGCGGCCGACCCGTCGGTGCAGCCGCTGCCGGTCGGTGAGGCCGAGGCCCGCCGGGGGCTTCGGCAGGGTCGAGGGCAGGTTCTCGTAGCCCTCGAGCCGGATGACCTCTTCGGCCAGGTCGTTCGGGTCCGTCAGGTCGGGCCGCCACGACGGGACGGTGACGATCAGCTCGTCCTGCCCGTAGACGTCGCAGCCGACCTGCTGGAGACGGCGTACGACGGTCTCGCGGCCGTAGTCGACGCCCGCGACCTTGTCCGGGTGGTTCGCCGGGATGCTGATGGTGTGCGGCGCCGAGGGCGCGATGACCTCGGTGACGCCCCCGTCGGCGGTGCCTCCCGCGAGGAGGACGAGCAGGTCGACCGTGCGCTGGGCGGCGGCGGACGTGGCCTCCGGGTCGACTCCCCGCTCGAAGCGCTTGGACGCCTCGGAGGCCAGCTTGTGACGGCGGGCCGTGCGCGCGATGGAGATCGGGTCGAAGTGCGCGGCCTCGACGACGACCTCGGTGGTGGTGCCCTCGGTGTCGTCGATCTCGGTGTTGGCACCGCCCATGACACCGGCCAGGCCGATCGGGCCGCGGTCGTCGGTGATCACCAGGTCCTCGGCGTCCAGCGTGCGCTTGGCGCCGTCGAGAGTGGTGAGCTTCTCGCCCGGCTCGGCCCGGCGCACACCGATCGCGCCCTGGACACGGGAGCGGTCGTACGCGTGCAGGGGCTGACCGAGTTCCAGCATCACGTAGTTGGTGATGTCGACGGCCAGCGAGATCGGGCGCATGCCCGCCTTCTGGAGGCGGCGCCGCAGCCAGATCGGGGAGCGCGCCTCGGGCGACAGACCGGTGACGGTGCGCGCGGTGAAACGGTCGCAGCCCCGCGGGTCGGAGACCTGCACGGGGTAGCCGAACGCGTTCGGACCCGGTACGTCGAGCAGCGCCGGGTCGCGCAGCGGCAGTCCGTACGCGGTGGCGGCCTCGCGGGCGACGCCGCGCATCGACAGCGCGTAGCCGCGGTCGGGCGTGACGGCGATGTCGAGGACCTCGTCGACGAGTTCGAGCAGCTCGACGGCGTCGGTGCCGACCTCGTGCTCGGGCGGCAGGACGATGATCCCGCCGCTGCCGTCGTCGCCCATGCCCAGCTCGTCGCCGGAGCAGATCATGCCGTGCGAGGTCTTGCCGTACGTCTTGCGCGCGGCGATCGCGAAGTTGCCGGGCAGCACGGCGCCGGGCAGGACCACGACGACCTTGTCGCCGACGGCGAAGTTGCGGGCGCCGCAGACGATCTCCTGCGGCTCACCGGTGCCGTTGGCCGTGCCGACGTCGACGGTGCAGAAGCGGATGGGCTTCTTGAAGCCCTCCAGCTCCTCGATGGTCAGCACCCGGCCGACGACGAGCGGCCCCTTGAGGTCGGCGCCGAGCTGCTCGACCCTCTCGACCTCCAGGCCGGCGGAAACGAGCTTGGCCTGCACATCGCGGCCGGTCTCGGTGGCGGGGAGGTCGACGTACTCCCGCAGCCAGGAAAGCGGGACCCGCATCAGATCTCCATCCCGAACGGCCGGGTGAACCGGACGTCACCCTCGACCATGTCTCGCATGTCTTCGACGTTGTGGCGGAACATCAGCATCCGCTCGATGCCGAACCCGAAGGCGAATCCGCTGTACTTGTCCGGGTCCACACCACAGGCGACGAGGACGCGGGGGTTGACCATGCCGCAGCCGCCCAGCTCGATCCAGCCCTCGGAGGAGCAGGTACGGCAGGGGCGGTCGGGGTTGCCGACGGACTCGCCCTTGCAGACGTAGCAGAGCATGTCCATCTCGGCGGACGGCTCGGTGAAGGGGAAGTAGTTCGGGCGCAGCCGGGTCTTCATGTCCGCGCCGAAGAGCGACTGGACCATGTGGTCCAGGGTGCCCTTGAGGTCGGCCATGGTCAGGCCCTCGTCGACGGCGAGCAGCTCGATCTGGTGGAAGACCGGGGTGTGCGTGGCGTCCAGCTCGTCCGTGCGGTACACACGGCCGGGGCACACGACGTAGACGGGCGGCTCACGGTCGAGCAGCGCACGGGCCTGCACGGGCGAGGTGTGCGTCCGCAGCACGACACCGGACTCGCCGTCGCCGTCGGCGCCCTTGGGGCCCTGCACGAAGAAGGTGTCCTGCATCTGCCGGGCCGGGTGGTCCGGGCCGAAGTTCAGGGCGTCGAAGTTGAACCACTCCGCCTCGACCTCGGGGCCCTCGGCGATCTCGTATCCCATGGACACGAAGACGTCCGCGACCCGCTCCATCATGGTGGTCAGCGGGTGCCGGGCGCCGGACGGTACGCGGTCGTGGGGCAGCGTGACGTCCACGGCCTCCTCGACCAGCACGCGTGCGTCGCGTTCGGCCTCCAGCTCGGCCTGGCGGCCGGAGAGCGCCTTGTTCACCGCGCCGCGGGCCTGGCCGACCAGCTTGCCGGCGGCGGCCTTGGCGTGCGGGGGCAGGGCGCCGATCTCGCGGTTGGCGAGCGCCAGCGGCGAGGCGCCGCCGGTGTGGGCGACCTTGGCCTCCTGGAGCGCGTCGAGGTCACCGGCGGCGGCGAAGGCGGCGAGCGCCTCGTCCCGCATGCGCTCGATCTCTTCCGGTTTCAGTGCCTCGACCTCAACAGGGTCGTACGACTTGTTCGGTGCCGACATCTCTTCCCGTGCTTCCGATTGGTTGGCCAACGGTCCCCGTCGCGACTCGCGGGACGCCCTGTCCCTGAAAAGGGGACGCAAAGGTGCCAAAGGCCGAGTCTAACGGGGGTGAGGTGTGCGAATGCGCCCGTGGGGGCCTCTCGGCGTTACTGCAGGTACGCCGGGGTGCCCACGGGCAACGTAAATCGGAACTGTGCGCCGCCCTCGGGCGCGCGGCCGACCGTGATGGTGCCGCCGTGGGCCTCGACGATGCCCTTGACGATGTAGAGGCCGAGGCCGGTGCCGCCGCGCTTGCTGCCCCGCCAGAAGCGGGTGAAGACGCGGTTCATGGACTCCTCCGGGATGCCGGGGCCTTCGTCGCTCACCGTGACCGACGTGCAGGCGTCCTCTCCTTCGCGGAGTGACGGCGCGGGCTCCACGTCGATGGTGACGGTTCCCTCGCCGTGCCGCACCGCATTTTCCAGCAGGTTGCTGAGCACCTGGTCGACCTTGTCCGGGTCGGCCCACAGATCGGGCAGGGGCTGGCCGATGCGGAGCAGGAAGCGGTCGGCCGACTGGCCGGAGGCGACGTACGCCTGGATGTGCCGACCGACGGCGGCACCTATGTCGACGGGCTGACGGCGCAGTTCGAGGCGCCCCGAGTCGATACGCGAGATGTCGAGAAGCTCGGCGATGAGGCGGGTGACCCGGTTGGCGTCCGCGTCGACCGTCTCCAGCATCAGCTTCTTCTGGTCGTCCGTGAACCGCTCCCACTTGGCGAGCAGCGTCGCGGTGAAGCCCTTCACGGAGGTGAGAGGCGAGCGCAGCTCGTGGGCGACCGTGGCGATCAGCTCGGCGTGGCTGCGCTCGGTGCGGCGGCGGGCCTCGGTGTCGCGGAGGGAGACGACGACGCGGCGGATCGGGCCGGTGGGCCGCACCCGTACGTACCGTGCGGAGACCAGGACCTCCCGGCCCCCGGGGAGCAGCAGATTGCGCTCGGGCTGTCCGACCCGGATCGCCAGCCCGCCGTACGGGTCGGTCAGCTGCCACCAGCGGCGGCCTTCGAGGTCCTCTAACGGCAGGGCCCATTCGAGATGCCGGCCGAGGGCGTCGGCGGCGGGAGTGGCGGTGATGCGGGCGGCCGCGGCGTTGAAGCAGATCACCCGGCCGCGCTCGTCGGCGATCACGAGTCCGTCCGGCAGTTCGTCGGGGTCGAGGCCGAGTTCGGCGAGATCGCCGTGCCGGGACGCGGGCGCGCTCCGCACGTCATGCGCCCGCAATGCGCTCTTCGCACCGCTCGTGCCGACACTCATCCCCGTACCCCACCTCTCGTCTGGCGCAGGGCCCCGAGCCCGTCACCCTACTAGCTGGGAGTGACGGAACGGACCCCCTCAGGAACCAGCACGGCGGGCACGCTGCGCACGAGCCGACGCGTAGAGACATACGGCGGCCGCCGTCGCGAGGTTCAAGCTTTCGGCCTTGCCGTGAATGGGTACGCGCACGACGGCGTCCGCCAGCGCACGCGTCTCCTCCGGGAGCCCCCATGCCTCGTTCCCGAAGACCCAGGCGGTGGGCCCGCTCATGGTGCCCTTGTCGAGTTCGTCGTCGAGGTCGTCGTCGCCCGCGCCGTCGGCGGCGAGAATCCGCACACCGGCGTCCTTCAGCCCTCGCACCGCGTGCTCCACGGGTACGCCGACCGCGACGGGCAGATGGAACAGCGAACCCACCGACGCCCGTACGGACTTGGGGTTGTAGAGGTCGACGGACGCGTCGGTGAGGACGACGGCGTCGGCGCCCGCGGCGTCGGCGCAGCGCAGGACGGTGCCGGCGTTCCCGGGGTCCCGGACGTTCGCCAGTACGGCGACCAGCCTGGGCCCGGCCTTGAGGATCTCCTCGAACGGCGTGTCCAGAAACCGGCAGATCCCGACGAGTCCCTGCGGGGTGACGGTCGTCGAGATGTCCGCGATCACGTCCTCGGCGGCGAGGTGCACCCGGGCCCCGGCGTCCCGGGCCTCCCCCACGATGTCGGCGTACCGCTCCGCGGCGTCCGGCGTCGCGAACAGCTCGACCAGTGTGGCGCCGGCTTCCCCCCGATGCCCGGCGGCCTCCCGCACGGCCTGCGGCCCCTCCGCGAGGAACAGCCGCTCCTTCCCCCGGAAGTTCCGCCTGGCAAGCCGCCGGGCGGCGGAAACGCGCGCGGAACGGGGGGAGATCAGCTCGGGGCCGACAGGCATGGGTTCACCTTTTGCTTCACAGGGGCATTTCGGGCGCAGCGCAAACACATATGGACCCGCAAGCCCTGGGGCGAGCGGGTCCACAAGCTGGTCCGGCCAAGGCCAGCGCGAGCGTCACGCAGCCTTCGGCGCGTTGACGTCCGACGGCAGGGCCTTCTGCGCGACCTCGACGAGCGCGGCGAACGCGTTGGCGTCGTTGACGGCCAGCTCGGCGAGGATCTTGCGGTCCACCTCGATGTTGGCGGCCTTCAGACCCTGGATGAGGCGGTTGTACGTCATGCCGTTCTGGCGGGCCGCAGCGTTGATGCGCTGGATCCACAGCTGACGGAAGTCACCCTTGCGCTTCTTGCGGTCGTTGTAGTTGTAGACCAGCGAGTGAGTGACCTGCTCCTTGGCCTTGCGGTACAGGCGCGAACGCTGACCGCGGTAGCCGGAGGCCGCCTCGAGGATTGCCCGGCGCTTCTTGTGGGCGTTGACTGCCCGCTTGACGCGTGCCACTTGTTAACTCCTTGTAGCGGGGCCGTGGTGGTCGTCACACGGCCCGAATTCGATTGGGTCCCGGTCCAGACGTACGGCGCCGAGGCGCCCGAACGTCACTTGCCGAGAAGCTTC
Source organism: Streptomyces sp. NBC_00258 (assembly GCF_036182465.1). NCBI lineage: Bacteria > Bacillati > Actinomycetota > Actinomycetes > Kitasatosporales > Streptomycetaceae > Streptomyces > Streptomyces sp. NBC_00258. The sequence continues at coordinate 9,499,400 of NZ_CP108081.1, read as the reverse complement.
TTGATCTTCTTGGCGTCGCCCGGGGCCATCTCGGCGTTGCCGGTGAGGCGGCGCGTGACGCGCGACGACTTGTGCTCGAGCAGGTGGCGCTTGCCGGCGCGCTCACGGAGCACCTTGCCGGAGCCGGTGATCTTGAAGCGCTTGCTGGCACCGCTGTGCGACTTGTTCTTCGGCATAGCGCCGTTCTCTCCTCGTCAGTGGCGCTCCTGTGCCCGGTCGTGAAACCGGGCACAACGGAACGTCATGTGTATCGGTTGACGTCCCCGGACTCGCGTCCGGGAACCCCCTTGGACTCGCGCCCCGGGATCAGGCCTCGGCGGAAGCCTCGGCCGGAGCCTCGGCGGTCTCCGTGTCGGCTTCGGCGACCTCTCCTTCGGAGATGTCGTCACCCGTGTGGTTCTGCGACTTGCCCGGGTTGGCCTTCGCCTCCGCCTTGCGGGCCGCCTGGGCCTCACGGGCTTCGGCCATCGCCTCGGTCTTCTTCTTGTGCGGGCCGAGAACCATGATCATGTTTCGGCCGTCCTGCTTCGGGTTGGACTCGACGAACCCGAGGTCCTCGACGTCCGAAGCGAGACGCTGCAGCAGTCGGTAGCCGAGTTCCGGCCGGGACTGCTCGCGACCACGGAACATGATCGTGATCTTGACCTTGTCGCCCTGCTTGAGGAACCGGACGACGTGACCCTTTTTGGTGTCGTAGTCGTGCGGGTCGATCTTCGGCCGGAGCTTCATTTCCTTGATGACCGTGTGCGCCTGGTTCTTGCGCGCCTCACGGGCCTTCATGGCCGACTCGTACTTGAACTTCCCGTAGTCCATGAGCTTGCAGACCGGGGGACGCGCGCTCGCAGCCACCTCGACCAGGTCGAGGTCGTACTCCTGCGCAAGTTCCAGGGCCTTGGCAAGCGGAACAATCCCGACCTGCTCGCCGCTGGGACCGACAAGTCGCACTTCGGGAACGCGAATCCGGTCGTTGATGCGGGGCTCGGTGCTGATGGATCCTCCTCGGATAGCACCACACGGACTGTCTGGCAAACAGCTCGCATACGTCTCTTTGACTGGACCAACCGCCGCGGCACATGAAAAATGCCCCGGACAGGACACAGGCGGTGGCTCCAAGAATGACCGGAGCACCGCCGCGGTGGCCCGCGGGGCGCATATCCAGCGACTCCATCGTCCGTACGGAACGATGGTGGCCGCCTGACCGGGTGACCCGCCGTCCCGGAGGACAGTCGGGTGGGAGATCGGAGCCTCCACTTGCGGGCCGGGCACAGGAGTGACCGGCCGGTCGTTACACAAGGTTAGCAGCTCCCCCGGGGTGGTGCGAATCGGCCTGCACGCACTGTTCTCCGGCAGTTCCCCGGGGCTACCGCGGGCGGAGGCCGCGAATCCCTCGCACGAGGGCCGGGGCTCCCGCGGGCGGAGGCCGACGGGCCGGGGCCTATCGTGTGGGGCATGAGTGAGACCCCTCCTGAGACCCCCGACTTCGACGCCATGACCCGCGACATCGCCGAGGTCCCCGCGGTCGAGGTCCTCGTGACGGTCGCCGTCAACCTGATGAGCGCCGCCGCCGTCAAGCTCGGTCTGACCGAGGAGGGCGACAAGTACAAGGACCTCGACGAGGCGCGCAAGCTGGTGCACGCGCTGGCCGGGCTGCTCGACGCGAGCGCGACCGAGATCAGCTCCTTCCACGCGGCCCCGCTGCGCGACGGCCTGAAGTCGCTGCAGCTGGCGTTCCGCGAGGCGTCGCTCGTCCCGGACGAGCCGGGCCAGGGCCCGGGCGAGAAGTACACGGGTCCGGTCTTCGGCTGACCCGTCCGGCTCCGCCCTTTCCGGCGTACGTCTCGGCTTCTTCCGACGTGTGTCTGCCTCTACTTCTGGCGTACGTACAGGGGCTCGCCCGGTGGCGTCGCCTCGGCCGGCAGGAGTGCCAGGTCGAGGCCGCGTACCAGGCGGGCCCTCAGTGTTTCGTCCGCGGCGAGCCGCTGGGCGACGGCCTGGGCTGTCTCGGCCGGGGCGGCGGACGGGTCCAGTACGAGGGCGAGGGTGCCGTCGGCCCGGCCTGGGCCGAGGTGGGCGCGGAGCACCAGGGGCTCGTCGGCGACCGCGGCGCGTACCGCGGCGACCACCGCGGGATCGGCCAGCGGGTCCGTCGTGGTGCGCCCTTCGGCGAGCGCCAGCAGGGCCGGGCCCGTCAGCTCGTACGGGACCGGGCCCGCCAGGTCGAGTACGACGGTGTCGGCCTTCTCGTGGGCGGCGGCCTGGAGGGCCTGGTGCAGGGGTACGGCCACGGGGCGGGCCTCGGGGTCCCATCGGGCCAGCGACTCGGTGGACGTGAAGGCGGGAAGGGCGGTCCGGTCGCCGGCCTTGAGGGTGGGGACGGCCATGTCGCTGGTCTTCTCGCGGCGCAGCCCGTTCTCGTCCTCCTCGACCTCGCCGAGCACGGCGACGACCGGGACCAGGAGCCGGGCCCCCTTCAGTGCGGCGAGGACGGGGCCGTGCGCCGACCGGTCCTCGGCCCAGGCCGTGAGCGCCGCGCTCAGCCGGGGGTCGGCGGAGCCGTCGTCGTCGGAGAAGCCGGGGTCGGGGATGTTCTTGTTCGCCACGGGCACCGACCCTATCGGTGGGCACCGGCGGTCCGTGCCGGTGGGCGGCACCGGCCCGTCCGGTGGGCCGATCGTGCGCTTTGCGCCGCTCGGAAACCCGGCGTTCACGGGGTTCACGGGTTTCTCAGGGATCGCTGACACGCTTCTAACATCCGTCTAACCGGGCGCACAGTGCCGGGGCCCACGATCGCGGCATGTTCCCCCACAGGGCTCGTCCGCGCGGTGGCCGTCCGTCCCGCCACAGGTCTCTCGTGTACGCCTCGGTCGCCTCCGTCGTGCTCGTGGGTGCCACGTCCTCGGGGACGATGTACGTGAAGGCGCAGGCACACGATGCCGAGGGGCTCGTATCGTCCTCGGTGTCGCCCGGTGCGGGGGCTTCGTCGGGGGCGACGGCAGCGATGGAGGCGACGGTGGAATCTTCGGCGGTGCCCACGGCTGCGGCGAAGGCGTCGGCAGCGCCCGCGTCGGCGTCTGCGTCTGCGTCTGCGGCCAGTCCCAGTCCCAGTCCCGTGGTGGACCGGGATGCGCTGCTCGCCGAGGCGGTGGAGGCCGTGGCCGTCGAGGACGGGGCGGCGGTGGCGGTGGCGGTGCTGGATGTGTCGTCCGGTGAGAGCGCGGTGTACGGGGACGGGGCGTTCGACACCGCGAGCATCGTGAAGGTCGACATTCTGGCCTCGGTGCTGTTGCGGGCGCGGGATGCGGGGCGAGGGCTCACCGCTCAGGAGAAGACGTACGCCGCCGCGATGATCCGGAACAGTGACAACGCGTCGGCGACCGCGCTGTGGACGGCGATCGGGCAGGCGGAGGGGTTGCGGGCGGCGAACGAGCGGTTCGGGCTGCTGGACACGGAGGGTGGGGACGGGGCGTTGTGGGGGCTTACGCAGACCACGGCCGCCGATCAACTCACCTTGTTGCGGCAGGTGTTCGGGGCGGAGTCGGAGTTGAGTGAGGCTTCCCGGGCATATCTGGCCGGGCTCATGGGGGAGATCGCCGTGGGGCAGGGCTGGGGGGTGTCTGCGGCCGCGTCTGGCGTGGGGGCCTCTGAAATCGCCCTGAAGAACGGGTGGTTGCCTCGGAGTGCGACCGGGTTGTGGGACATCAACAGCGTGGGGCGGGTGAGCGCGGGCGGCCGGGAGTATCTGGTGGCTGTCCTGTCCGACGGCAACTCGTCGAAGGAGAAGGGGGTTTCGCTGGTGGAGGCGGCTGCGAAGGCTGCGGTGGCTTGCTTCGAGGGGACCGACGCTCCCGCGAGGTCCGGCGGGTGAATGTGCGGGTCGTGGTGGGCTGGTCGCGCAGTTCCCCGCGCCCCTGAAGAACGTTGCCGCGCGGTGTGTTGTGTGCCGGTCGTTCTGGGCTGAGCGCGCAGTTCCTCGCGCCCCTATCGAGGCTCGGTCGGTTTTCTGCTGCCTCGCCAGAGGATGACGGCCACTACCAGGAGGACGCCGCCGGTGCTGCCTGCCAGGGGGCCCACCCAGGCTGAGGTGGGCCTGTCCTCCTTGGCGGTGTCGGGGCCCTTGCCGAAGTACTTGTTGTTGTGAGCCGCCGCCTTCAGGCCCTCGGGCTTCAGGTCGGAGCCTGCCTTGATGGCTGCCGCGGGGTCCACGAAGCCGAAGCCGCGGGAGTCGTCGCGGCCGCCGGTGGGGGCGTCGCGGGCCGTGTCCTCCAGGAGCTGCTTGATCTGGGCCGGGGACAGGCCCGGGTGGGCCGCCTTGATGAGGGCGACCGCCCCGGAGACGAAGGCCGACGCGGCACTCGTGCCCCAGCCCTCGTAGTACTTCCGGTCCGGATCGGCGATGACGACGTCGACACCGGGCGCGCTGACCGTGGCGTACCAGCGGCGGGTGGAGAACGAGGCGCGGGTGCCGTAGCGGTCGACGGCCGTCGCGGCGATGACGCCCGGGTAGGCCGCCGGGTACGAGATGTGGTCGCCCTTCTCGCCGCCGTTGCCGGCCGAGGCGACGACGACGGCGCCCTTCTTCAGGGCGTACTGGACGGCCGCGTCCTCGGAGGCCTCGGGGTGGGCGGACTTGGAGTCGTCGCCGAGGGAGAGGTTGATGACGTCGGCGTCGTGGTCGGCGGCCCACCGGATGCCTTCGGCGAGGGCGTTGCCGCGGGTGTTGCGGGCCTTGCCGCGGGCCGAGTCGCCGTCTTCGAGGATCACGCGGACGGGGAGGATCTTCGCCTCGGGGGCGATGCCCATGACTCCGTCGTCGTCGCCCGCGCCGTGACCGTGGCCCGCGATGATGCCGGCCATCGCGGTGCCGTGGCGGGCCCAGGGGCGATCGCCGCGGCCGGCGCCGAAGCCGACCATGTCCTTGCCGGTGAGGACGTTGCCCTCGAGGTCCGGGTGTTCGTCGTCGACTCCCGTGTCGAGGACGGCGACGGTGATGCCCTTGCCCTTCGACGTCTGCCACGCCTCCTGTGTGTGCATCGCGTCGAGGGCCCACTGCTTGGCGCGGATGCCGTCGGCGTGAGCGGCGGTGGCGGGCAGGAGGGCGACGGCGGCGGCCAGGAGGCCGACCACGAATCCCCTCCTGTGCAGGGCCCTGCGGGTCATGACGGCTTCTCCGTGGCCGAGTTGACGGTTTTCCGGAGGCTCCGCTCGATTCGGTCGGCGAGGCCCTGTGCGTCGTGGCCCAGGCCGCCCTGGGCGGCGGGTGTGGTGGCGTCGGCCTTCATCGCGTCCTCGGCGGGCTGCGGTTCGGTGACGGTACGGCCGTCGGCGAAGCCGGAGACGGCGTAGACGACGACCGGGGCGTCGGTCAGGACCGACACGGTCCAGGAGGCGCGCTGGTCGTCGCCGAACCCGGCGGCGAGGGTGCCCTGCGCCGCGTACGGGCGGGGCATGAGGTCGCGCCGCCGGTCGAGGCCCTGGGCGTTGAACCGGGCGCGCAGGGTGCCCATCGCCGCGGAGTCCGCCTTCGTGAACAGCAGGCCGACCGTGGTGACGTGGCTGCGGGTGGCGTCCGTGTAGGTCGCGCGCAGGAGGCGCAGACAGCCCGCGGGGGCGAGGGCCTTGCGCAGGAGCGGGTCGAAGGCGTCCTTGCAGCCGCTGTCCGGGGCCACGGCGATTCGGGTCCATGTGCGGTCGGCGCCGCCCGGGCCGGCGCCCTCGCCGTCGACGGTGGGCGGGAACAGTTCGTCCACGGGAATGCTGTGCCACAGATCCCCGGCAGCCGTGAACGCGTCCGGTGTCCCGGCCCCGCCCGCGCTGTCGCCGCTCAGCCAACTGCCCGTCACCGCACCGCCGATGAGCCCGAGCCCCAGCACGACGCAGGTCACCACGGCCGCGAGGCGGGGGCGTGGTCGGGCGCCTCCCGTGTGCGGCTGGACGGTGTCGTGGTCGAACGTGTCGGGGGCCGCGAGGGACACGAAGGGACGGTGGGCCGGGTCCGGGGGTTCGGTGACGTGCGGATTGGGGTCCGTGAAGGACTCCGCCGAGCCGGACAGGCGAATGTCCGGGCGGCGCGGGGCGCTGGGCGCCGGGGGTGGGTCGGGCGGGACGGGCCGGAGCCTGGTGGTGGTCTCCGTCGGGGTCTCCCAGGGGGCGCCGGTGCGCCGCGCGGAGGGGTGGAACGTGCTCGGCCGCGGCGGCACGGGCGGCCTGGCCGGGCGTTCCGCGGCACCCGGCCCGGACGGCGGCGCGACGCGGCGTTCGGCGGCGCCGGGCCGGGGCGCCGGAGTCTCAGGCCTCGGCGGGGCGAAGGGCCGAAGGGGCAGTCCGGAGCCGGGACGCTCCTGGGAGGTACCGCCGGCCGTCCGGGAGGCGCCGTCGGCCGTCCGCGGACCGGTGTCGGGGCGGGGCGGGGCGGACCTGCTCTCGCCGTTCGTCATCGGGCCGCGGGACTCGGCCGCGGGCCGCGCCGGACCGTCGCTCCCCCGCGTGCTCCGACCGGCCGCTCCCGGCCCTCCCGGTGCGTTCGCGGGACGCGGCGGGACCCCGGCCGTCCCCTCGGCGCTCCTCCTCGGAGCATGCGGATCCCCCGCCGGACGCTGCGGGAAGCCCGCCTGCTGCGGGCGCCCTGTGGCCGCCCCGGACTCGGTCGCCGGACGCGGCGGAGCACCCGCCCGCTCGACACGCCCCGTTCCCGCCCCGGACTCGGGAGCCGGACGCGGCGGAACGCCCGTGTGTTCGGCACGCCCCGTGCCCATCCCCGGCTCGTTCGCCGGACGCCGTGGGACATCGGCCCGGTCGGTGGTCCTCGGGGCCGCCCCGGGTTCACGCGCGGGACGAGGCGGAACGCCCGTCCGTTCGGTGCGTCCCGGAGTCGTCTGTTCGGTGCGTCCCGGGGTCGCCCCGGGGGCGTCGGCCGGGCGTGGTGGGCGAGCCGCGTTCTCCGGGGAGGTGCGTGGGCCGTTCGCCGGACGCGGCGGGACGGGCGGTTTGCCGGTCCGTTCCACGCGCGGGATGGCACCCGTGTCGGGCGGCGGTGTGTCCGGGAAGCGTGCCGAAGCGGGTGGCGGCGGGGGCATCTCGGGTTCGTGTCGCCGTTCGCCGGCGGGACGGAGGTTCGGGAAGCGGGACGCCGCGGCCGAGGACGTACCCCGGGGGCCGGTCCCGTCCGACGCGTGCGGCCGGTGCGGTGTGCCCGGGGCGCCGGAGCCCGGCCGAGTCCCCGCGCTGCCGGGCCTGGGCGGTACGTCTACGAAGTCGCGCCCGGCCGGAGAGTCCGTGTCATCGGCGTCGGACCCCTCGGGCCGCTGCGGAACACCCGCGGTCCCGGGCCGGTGCGACGCACGCCCCGGCCTCGCAGGCCCGAAGGCGTCGAACCAGGGCCGACGGTCCGGGCTCTCGGGCGCCTCGGCGGCGCCCCGGCCCGACGGCGTACCCGGGTTTCCCGTATCTCCAGACCCCTCGGACTGCTCTCGTCCGCTCTCCGCCGCGGGCTGCTCGGGGGGCGTCGAGGGCCGTGGAGGAATGGAGGCGCGGCGCGCTTCCGTGCTCATGCACCCCCCGTTTCCTCGGCCCCCGCGACCGGCCCGCCGAAGGATCCCCTCCGGATCCGTTCCCTGCTTGCGTGCGCGTCACTCTACGGGTTGACGCTGTGCGAGTGGGAACCAGTCGGCAGGCCCGGGGCATCTGCCCGGAACGTCCCCCTACCCTGCGGTAATCAGGTCTGGCAGGCTTCGCCCATGACTGCCCGCGCCGCAGACCGGGCCCGTTACGACCGGGCCACCGCTCACCTAGACGCACCCGTCGCCATCGTGGACTTGGAGGCCTTCGACGCCAACGCGGAGGATCTCGTGCGGAGGGCGGCAGGCAAGCCCGTACGCGTCGCGAGCAAGTCCGTGCGCTGCCGTGCGCTGCTCGAACGCGTGCTGGCCCGGGACGGCTTCGCCGGGATCATGTCGTTCACGCTCGCCGAGTCGCTGTGGCTGGCGCGCTCCGGCTTCGAGGACGTACTGCTCGCGTATCCGTCCGCGGACCGCAAGGCGTACGCGGAGCTCGCCGCCGATCCGAAGCTCGCGGCCGCCGTGACCGTCATGGTCGACGACCCGGCGCAGCTGAAGCTGATCGACGACGCCCGGGACGGCGGGCGCGAAGAGGTGCGTGTCTGCCTGGAGTTGGACACCGCGCTCAAGATGCTCGGCGGCCGGGTCCGGGTCGGCGCTCGCCGTTCGCCGCTGCACTCCCCCGCCCAGGTCGCCGAGATGGCTCGTACGGTCGCTCGTCGGCCCGGTTTCCGGCTCGTCGGGATCATGGCGTACGAGGGGCACATCGCGGGGGTCGGCGACTCCCTGCAGGGGCGGCCGCTGCGGTCGCGTGCGATCCGGCTGATGCAGGCCACGGCTCGCAAGGAGCTGGCGCAGCGCCGTGCGGACGTCGTGCGGGCGGTCCGGGCCGTCGTGCCGGACCTGGAGTTCGTCAACGGCGGTGGCACGGGCAGCGTCCAGCACACCGCGGCGGAGGACTCGGTGACCGAGATCGCGGCCGGGTCCGGGCTGTACCTGCCGCGGCTCTTCGACAACTACACGTCGTTCAGCGGGCGTCCGGCCGCGCTCTTCGCGCAGCCCGTCGTGCGCAGGCCGGGGGTGGGTGTGGTGACCGTCCTCGGCGGCGGCTACCCGGCGTCGGGTGCCGCGGGCCCCGACCGGTCGCCCGTGCCGTACCTGCCCGAGGGACTGCGGTACGACGCCCAGGAGGGGGCCGGCGAGGTGCAGACGCCGCTGCTCGGCTCGCCTGCGGACGATCTGCTGATCGGCGACAAGGTGTGGTTCCGGCACGCGAAGGCCGGGGAGCTGTGCGAGCGGTTCGACGTGCTGCGGCTCGTGGAGGGCGACGCGGTGACGGCGACGGTCCCGACCTATCGCGGGGAAGGCCACACGTTCCTGTAGCCGACAACCGACCTGCCGTGCAGGCCGGAGTCGGTTACTGGGTGGGGCCGATGCTGCTGCCCACTCCGCCGCCCGTGCCCTCGTCGCCGACGGGCCGGATCCCCTTGGTGATCCGGTCCATGTCGGCGAGGGGCGGCCCCTCCTCGCCCGCGTCGAAGGCGTAGCGCACCATGACCATCGACTCCGAGCCGACGCTGGACGGGAACGCCATCGACTGGACGTAGCCTCCGGGACCCGCCTCGGTCTTGACGCGCCAGCGCACGAGGTACCCGGTGCGGCCGGCGACCGCCACCGACCCCTGCTTGACCACCTCGTGGGAGGTGATGCCGTGGAAGGGGCGCTGGTTGACCTTGTTGCGGTCGTAGGCGCGGTCGGCCGCCTCGGATATGTCGTCCTTGGCGAGGGTCTCGGGGGACTTCTCGTCGTTCGACGTGACCGTGCGCGAGATGACCGTGCCGTGGCGGCAGAGGCCGTCGTCGCCCGGGCAGTCGTACGTCCCGGACGTGGTCATCATGATGTCGGTCTCGGTGACGCTCTGGGGTCTGGCCCAGCCGTCGAGGAGCGGCAGGGTGATTCCGTTGAGCTCGTCCACGACGACGGAGGGGTCGTCGGCGGACGGTTCGGAGCTGGACTCCGAGGGCGAGGGCTCGGCGCTCGTGGGCGCGGACGACGTGGGCGTCGGCGCGGTCTGCGTCTGCGGGTCGCCGTCGTCCCCTCTCAGGACGACGGCACCCGTGACGATCGCGGCGACCAGCACGACCGCCGCGGCGGTGAGGGCGATCGCCTTCCCGCGTCCGGAGCCGCCGGAGACGCCGGTCCCGAGCGGCACCGTCGGCGTCGAAGGTGCGAACTGCGGCTGCACGTACGGCTGTTGGGGCGTCGTCGCCTCGGGTGAGCGCCGGTGTTCGGTCCAGGCGGTCCCGTCCCACCAGCGCTCCACGTGCGGGGCGGAGGGGTCCCGGTACCAGCCGGGCGGGGGCGTCATGCTCATCCCGGCACTCTAGGCGGCTTCGGCGGACTCCGGTGCGCCACCGTGCTCCGTAGGGGCGCGGGGGGCTGCGCGACCAGCCACGGACGGCCCGCAGCCGAGATGACGCACTCCCGGACACACCCCAAGGGACCGGGCCCCAGCACACGGGCGCCTCCCGGATCGGCCTACAGGGGCGTGACGTACGCGCCAGAGATCCCGCCGTCCACCAGGAAGTCCGTGGCGTTCACGAACGAGGAGTCGTCGCTGGCGAGGAAGGCGACCGCCGCGGCGATCTCCTCGGCCTGCGCGAACCGCCCGACCGGGATGTGTACGAGGCGGCGCGCGGCCCGCTCCGGATCCTTGGCGAACAGTTCCTGGAGGAGGGGCGTGTCGACCGGCCCCGGGCACAGCGCGTTCACGCGGATGCCCTCCCGCGCGAACTGCACGCCCAGCTCACGGGACATGGCGAGCACTCCGCCCTTGGAGGCCGTGTACGAGATCTGCGAGGTCGCGGCACCCATCCGGGCCACGAACGACGCGGTGTTGATGATCGACCCCCTGCCCTGCTGCCGCATGTAGGGGATCGCGGCCTTGCAGCACAGGTACACCGACGTGAGGTTGACCTCCTGGACGCGCTTCCAGGCCTCCAGGCCCGTCTCCAGGATCGAGTCGTCGTCGGGCGGCGAGATTCCCGCGTTGTTGAAGGCGATGTCGACCGACCCGTACGTGTCGAACGCGGTCCTGAAGAGCGCCTCGACCTGCTCGGGGTCGGTGACGTCGACCTTCACGAAGATGCCGCCGATCTCCTCGGCGGCCGCCTTGCCACGGGTCTCGTCGACGTCGCCGCAGACGACGTGGGCGCCCTCGGAGGCGAGACGGCGGGCGGTGGCGAGGCCGATGCCGCTGCCGGCCCCGGTGATGACGGCGGTGCGGCCGACCAGGCGGCGGCAGATGATGTCGTCGGTCGATGCGCTCACTGTGCGGGGCCCTCCGTGCTGATGAAGACGTTCTTGGTTTCGGTGAAGGCGGCGAGGGCGTCCGGGCCGAGCTCACGGCCGATGCCCGACTGCTTGAAGCCGCCGAAGGGGGTCCAGTAGCGGACGCTGGAGTGGGAGTTGACGGACAGGTTCCCGGCGCGGACGGCGATGGAGACACGCAGGGCGCGGCCCACGTCCCGGGTCCAGATGGAACCGGCCAGGCCGTACTCGGTGGCGTTGGCGAGGCGGATCGCGTCGGCCTCGTCCTCGAAGGGGAGGACGACGGCGACCGGTCCGAAGACCTCCTCGACGGCCACGCGCGCGTGGGACTCGATTCCGGTCAGGACGGTGGGCGGGAACCAGAAGCCGGGGCCTTCGGGGGCGGTTCCCCGGATGCCGGCCAGATCGTCGGTGACGTACGACCGTACGCGCTCCAGCTGGGACTGGGAGATCAGCGGGCCCATGGCGGTCTTCTCGTCGGCCGGGTCGCCGACGACGACGGACTCGACGGCAGGGGCCAGCAGTTCGAGGAAGCGGTCGTACGCGGACCGCTGGACGAGGATGCGGGTGCGGGCGCAGCAGTCCTGGCCGGAGTTGTCGAGGAAGGACATGGGGGTGGCGGCCGCGGCGGCCTCGATGTCGGCGTCGGCGAAGACGATGTTGGGGCTCTTGCCGCCGAGTTCGAGGGTGACGCGCTTGAGAAGCGCCGATCCCTTCGCCAACACCTGTTTGCCCACGGTCGTTGACCCCGTGAAGACGATCTTCGCGACCCCGGGGTGTTCGACCAGCGCGTTGCCGGTGACCGGGCCCGCCCCCGGGAGCACCTGGAAGAGATGCTCAGGAAGCCCAGCCACCAGGGCGAGTTCGGCCAGCCGCAGGGCCGTCAGCGGGGTCGTCTCGGCGGGCTTGAGGATGACCGCGTTGCCCGCCGCGAGCGCCGGAGCCGTGCCCCAGGCCGCGATCGGCATCGGGAAGTTCCAGGGCGCGATGATTCCGACAACGCCCAGCGGTTCGAGGATCGTGATGTCGAGACCGCCCGGCACCGGGATCTGGTGCCCGGTGAGCCGCTCCACACCCCCGGCCGCGTAGTCGAGCAGATCACGCACGTTGCCCGCCTCCCAGCGGGCGTTGCCGACGACATGCCCGGCCTCGCGAACCTCCAGCTGGGCGAGCTCTTCCAGATGCTCATCGACAACGACGGCGAAGCGACGCAACAGCCGGGCCCGCTCACCGGGCGCGAGGCCGGCCCATCGAACCTGCGCCTTCGCACCCCGTACGACGGCGGCGTCCACCTCCGCCGTACCGGCACCCGAAACGGTGGCGACGACTTCTTCGGTGGCCGGATTGAGCACCTGAAGCTCGTGCTCGTCGGACCCAGCGGCCCGCAAGTGCGACTGTGACTGGGACTGGGACAACGAAGAACCCCTCACATGCGTTCGAAGGAGCGGCGGAGCTCCCAGTCGGTCACCGCGGCGTCGAAGGCGTCCAGTTCGACGCGTGCCATGTTGCGGTAGTGCGCGACCACCTCGTCACCGAAGGCGGCCTTGGCGATGGCGCTGTTCTCCCAGATCTCGGCGGCCTCGCGCAGCGTGGTGGGCACGTGCTCGTAGCCCGAGGTGTACGCGTTCCCGGTACACGCCTCCGGCAGCTCCAGCTTCTGCTCGATGCCGTACAGCCCGGCCGCGACGAGCCCCGCGACGGCGAGATGCGGATTGACGTCCCCACCCGGAAGCCGGTTCTCGAACCGCATCGAGCGACCGTGCCCGACCACCCGCAGCGCGCATGTCCGGTTGTCGTACCCCCAGGCCACGGCGGTCGGCGCGAACGAACCCGGCTGGAACCGCTTGTACGAGTTGATGTTGGGCGCGTACAGCAGCGAGAAGTCCCGGAGCGCGGCGAGCTGGCCTGCGAGGAAGTACCGCATGACCTGCGACATTCCGCCAGCCCCGTCGCCCGCCATCACATTGGTGCCGTCGGCGTCGGCGAGCGAGAGGTGGATGTGGCAGGAGTTGCCCTCGCGCTCGTTGTACTTGGCCATGAAGGTGAGCGAGACGCCTTCCTGGGAGGCGATCTCCTTGGCCCCGGTCTTGTAGATGGCGTGCTGGTCACAGGTGACCAGGGCCTCGTCGTACTTGAACGCGATCTCGTGCTGCCCGGGATTGCACTCGCCCTTGGCGGACTCGACGATCAGCCCGGCGGCACCCATCTCATTGCGAATACGCCGCAACAGGGGCTCGATCCGCCCGGTCCCGAGCACCGAGTAGTCGATGTTGTACTGATTGGCAGGCGTCAGCCCCCGGTAGTTCGCGTCCCAGGCCTGCTCGTACGTGTCCTTGAAGACGATGAACTCCAGCTCGGTGCCCACCTGCGCGGTGAACCCGTGCTCGGCGAGCCGCTCCAGCTGGCGCCGGAGGATCTGGCGGGGCGCGGCGACGACGGGCGAGCCGTTGTCCCAGGCGAGGTCGGCGACGAGCATCGCGGTACCCGCGTTCCAGGGAACACGACGCAACGTACTCAGATCCGGATGCATGGCGAAGTCGCCGTACCCGCGCTCCCAGGACGACATCTCGTACCCGTCGACGGTGTTCATGTCGGTGTCGACGGCGAGGAGGTAGTTGCAGCCCTCCGTACCGTGGTGCAGGACCTCGTCGAGGAAGAATCGCGCGGCGAACCGCTTGCCCTGGAGCCGCCCCTGCATGTCCGGGAAGGCCAGGACGACCGTGTCGATCTCCCCACTCGCGACGAGGGCGTGCAGCTCCTCGACACTGAGGGGTGGTGTGCGGTCTGCCACGGGAAATGCCTCCTTCGGTCAGCCGAGAGCCATAAGGTATTGCCGAGAACCATTGCTTGGGAAGGGGGCACGGCCAGATGTCGCAGCCGGATCCACACGAACTGAACGACCGGCTGACGCCGGTGCTGCGCCCGGTGCGCGCGGGCAACGGCTTCGAGGAGGCCCTGGAGCAGATCCTCCAGGTCGTCCGGCTGGGTTTGGTGCCCGGGGGTGAACGGCTGCCCGCCGAACGGGAGTTGGCGGACCGCCTCGGGATCAGCCGGGTGACGCTGCGCGAGGTCCTGAAGGTCCTCCAGGACCAGGGCCTGGTCGAGTCGAGGCGCGGCCGCTACGGCGGCACGTTCGTCCTCCCCCGCGCCGACGCCCCCGGCGAGGCGGAGCTGCGCCGCCGGATCGACGAGGTCGACATAGAGGACGTCCTGCGCTTCCGCGAGGTCCTGGAGGTGGGAGCGGCGGGCCTCTGTGCCGCACACGGCCTGTCCCCCGCCCGGTCGACACGCCTGCGCGAGGCCCTGGCCCGCACCCAGGACGCCCCCCTGGCGGACTACCGCCGCCTGGACACGCTCCTGCATCTCACCCTCGCCGAGCTGTGCGGTTCACCGACGCTCACCGCCCAGTACGCGGCCGTACGCGCCACGGTGAACGACCTGCTCGACTGCATCCCCCTGCTGGTCCGGAACCTGGAGCACTCGCAGCGCCAGCACGAGGCACTGGTCGAGGCGGTACTCGACGGAGACGCGGACGGAGCCCGGGAAATGATGCGCGAACACTGCGCGGGCACGGCGGCACTCCTGCGCGGCTTCCTGGCGTAGAACCCGTGCGAGGCGCCCGCCCACAAGATCCAGTCAAGTCTCCCCTGTAAAGGTATGGGGTCGGTCTATTAGCCTCCTCCCGAGAGGCACGAAGAACAGGGAGCGTGGGGATGACAGGCAGACCGCTCATCGGAGTCAGCACATACCTGGAGACCGCACGCTGGGGCGTCTGGGAACTGGAGGCGGCACTGCTGCCGGCCGGCTACCCGCGCCTGGTCCAGTCGGCGGGCGGCCTGGCCGCGATGCTGCCACCGGACGAACCCACCCACGCCGCCGGGACCGTGGCCCGGCTCGACGGACTGGTGATCGCGGGCGGCCCCGACGTGGACCCGTCCCGCTACGGCGCCGCCCGGGACCCACGGTGCGGCCCCGAGGCCCGCGCCCGCGACACCTGGGAACTCGCCCTGATCGACGCCGCGTTGGCCTCCGGCACCCCACTCCTCGGAATCTGCCGCGGAATGCAACTCCTGAACGTCGCGCTCGGCGGAACACTCGTCCAGCACCTCGACGACCACATCGAATCAGTAGGCGTCTTCGGCCACCACACCGTAAAACCGGTCCCGGGCTCCCTCTACGCCTCCTTGGTCCCCGAGGAAACATCCGTACCGACCTACCACCACCAGGCGGCGGACCGCCTGGGCACCGACCTCGCCCCCTCCGCCCACGCGACGGACGGCACGATCGAGGCAATCGAACTCCCCGGCCCCGGCTGGGCGTTGGGGGTGCAGTGGCACCCCGAGATGGGCGAGGACACCCGAGTCATGGCAGGCCTGATCCAGGCCGCTTCCTGACGCGCTCGCTCCACTCACGGGCCCGGGGAACCGCTCAGTCCTTCAGGGGCGCGGGGCTGTGACATCTGCGGCTCCGCCGCGGGGCGCGACCAGCCACAACGCACCCGCAGCGGAGAACCAACCGCCCTACCCCCGAGTCAACGCCAACAGATCCCGCGCAGGCCCGGTCGGCCGATGCCCCACAGGCCAGACAGCGCGCAAGTCCCGACTCAGCCGAACCCCCTCCACAGGAATCTCGACAAGCCGACGAGCGGACAGTTCCTCCCCCAACGCCAGTTCGCTGAGAACCGCCGGCCCCGCCCCCGAAGCCGCGGACGCCTTCACCGCCGTCGTGGAGGACAGCTCGATCAGAGGGCGGGCCAGCCCGCCGAGCGCCGCATCCAGCACCTGCCGCGTCCCCGACCCCTCCTCCCGCAGAATCAACGGCGCCCCCGCCAGCTCCCCCGCGTCGAGCGCCCGCCGCCTCCGCGCCCACGGATGCCCGGGCGCGGTCACCACGATCAGCCGGTCGTGAGCGATGACCACGGAGTCCAGCCCGCTCGCCACGGACACCCCCTCCACGAACCCGAGGTCCGCCTCGCCGGAGAGCACCCGCTCGGCCACGACCGTCGAGTTCCCGGCGATCAGCGACACCGCGGTGTCCGGCCGCTGCGCGCGCAGCGCGAGCAACCACCCGGGCAGCAGATACTCGGCGATCGTCATGCTCGCCGCGACCCGCAGCCGGGAGTCCCGCCGGTCCCGCAACGCCTGCGCGCCCGCGTCGAAGGCCTCCGCCGCCTCCACGACGCGCCGGGCCCAGTCGGTCACCAGTGCCCCCGCGTCGGTGAGCCGCGACCCCGTGGGCGACCGGTCGACGAGGGCGACCCCCAGTTGCCGTTCCATGGACCGGATCCGACTGCTGGCGGCCGGCTGCGTGATCCCGACCTCCCGGGCGGCCCGCCCCAGACTCCCGAGCCGCGCCACGGCGAGCAGCAGCTCCAGCGCACCCAGATCGGGGACCCGGTGCGACAGCCCACCCCCCGCCATGGACGCCGTCCCGCGAACTCCCTGGTCACCCGTCCCGTCATCCCGACTCATAAGCCCACCTTATGTCCTCATAGACCGGCACTCCCTGGCGAGCGCTCCCCCACCGGGGCACGGTGAACTCATGGCCACAGCCCACCCGCTCACCGCCACCACGGACAACACCAGCCACGCCAACCCCGGCCGCCCCACAAGGGCAAAGGCAGAGGCAGAGGCGACGACAAAGCCATCCCCTCTCCGCCATCTCGGCCCCAACTGGTACGCCCCGGTGATGGGCACGGCAATCGTGGCCACGGCAGGTGCCGGCCTCCCCGTGGACATCCCGGGCCTGCGCACGATCTGCACCGCGGTCTGGGCACTCGCGCTGACCCTGCTCGTCGCCCTCCTCACCGCCCGGGCGGCCCATTGGACGCACCACAGGGACCAGGCCCGCGCCCACCTCCTGGACCCGTCGATGGCCCCCTTCTACGGCTGTCTCTCCATGGCCCTGCTGGCCGTGGGCGGCGGGGCCCTGGTGGTCGGGCGGGACTGGATCGGCACACGGGCGGCGGTCGCCCTGGACGCCGTGCTCTTCTCCACGGGCACCCTGATCGGTCTGGTGGCGGCGGTGGCGGTCCCGTACCTGATGGTCGTGCGCCACCGCCTGGACCCGTCCCAGGCCACCCCGGTATGGCTGCTCCCCCTCGTCGCGCCCATGGTCTCCGCGGCGCTCGGCCCTCTGCTCGTACCGCATCTCCCGGCCGACCAGGCCCGCGAGACCCTGTTGCTCGCCTGCTTCGCGATGTTCGGTCTCAGTCTGCTGGCCACGCTCGTGATGCTGCCGATGATCTTCGCCCGCCTCGTCACGGGCGGCCCGCTGCCGCTCGCGCTCACCCCGACCCTGTTCCTGGTCCTGGGTCCGCTGGGGCAGTCCACGACGGCCGTCGACAAGTTCGCCGTCGCCGCCCCGGGTGTGGTGCCCGCCCCGTACGACCAGGGCTTCGGGATCCTGCCGGTGCTCTACGGCGTCCCGGTGATGGGTTTCGCGCTGCTCTGGCTGGCACTGGCCGGCGCCCTGGTGCTGCGGGCCCGCAGCCGGGGCATGGTCTTCGGCATGACCTGGTGGGCGTTCACCTTCCCGGTCGGTACGTGTGTGACGGGCGCCGAGGGGCTCGCCCGGCACACCGGGCTCGTCGTCTACGACGGGCTCACGGTCGCCCTGTACGCCCTGCTCCTCGCGGCCTGGGCGGTGGCCGCCGTCCACACGGTTCGCGGCCTGGTCAGCGGACGGCTGCTCGCAGCGCCTCGCCGAGCACCTGTGGAGCTTCCGCCAACGACGGTCCGTACCACGTGAGATGGCGCCCTCCGACCAGTGCGCAGGGCACACCGGGGAACGCCTCGGGGCCGTCGTCGCTCGTGAAGCGGTACGGCTCGTCGGGCAGCACGACCAGGTCGAGACCGGCGGCGCGCAGTTCGTCGACCGGGACACGCGGATAGCGTTCGGTGTGCGTCGCGTACGCGTTGTCGACGCCGAGCCGCGCCAGCACGTCCCCGGCGAAGGTGTCCCGCCCGAGCACCATCCAGGGCCGCCGCCAGATCGGTACGGCGGCGCGCAGGCGCCTCTCCGGGCGGGGCGGGTCCAGCCAGGCTTCCTGGGCCTCGTCCAGCCATCGCGGCCGCGTCCGCAGCCCGCACGCGCGGACCACCCTCTCCAGTTCCCGAAAGGCGCCCGGCACGTCCCGTACCTCGGTGACGAGCACGTCGAGTCCCGCCTGCCTCAGGGCGGCCAGGTCGGGCTCGCGGTTCTCCTCCTCGTTGGCGATCACCAGATCGGGCGCGAGGCCGACGATCCGCTCGACGTCCGGGTTCTTCGTGCCCTTGACGCGTACGACGTCGAGGTCGGCCGGATGACTGCACCAGTCGGTCGCCCCGACCAGGACACCCGGTACGGACACGGCGACGGCCTCGGTGAGCGACGGGACGAGTGACACCACTCTCATGGCCGAGTACTCCGGATGACGGTCATCGGCGTGGATCGTCCTCCACGGCCTCGATGTGGTCCGCGACCGCGACGATGAGCACGCGCGTGTCCGCGTCGGTCGCCCGCCACCGGTGCCGTACGCCGCCCGTCAGGTGCAGTGTGTCGCCGCGTCCCAGTCGGTACGCGCGGCCCTCTGCCTCGACCTCGACGGCGCCGTCGGCCACGTACATCAACTCGTCGTTGCGGTGCTGGAATTCACGGCCGGCGTCGTGGTCGCCGGAGAACTCCATGGCGTGCAACTGGTGGTGACCGCGCACCAGGGGGCGCACTCGGGGCTCGTGGGTGAACTCGGAGTCGTCCGCGCGCACCACGTCGACGCTGCGCGCCGGGTCGGCGGCGGCGAGGAGTTCGACGCACGTGGTGTGCAGGGCGTCGGCGACCCGTTGGAGGGAACGCATGCTGGGCCGCGCCCGCTCGTTCTCGACCTGGCTCAGGAACGGCACCGACAGACCGCTGCGCTCGGCGACGACGGCGAGGGTGAGCTCCAGTGCCCGGCGCCGCCGCCTGACGGCCGCGCCCACTCGAAGGGTTTCCTTGTTTTCATCCATCGCTTCGGCTCCCCCCTGTGCGTCGTCGGTGCGCTGCTCGGTGCATGCGGTGCGGTGCGGTGGCGGCACGTTCGTTGTACGTACGCGCCAATTTCTCGCGAGTTCCTGATGTCTTGTCTGCACCCTACGGGTGTTCGGCAAACCGTTTCATGCGCCCGTCACATCGCTGTAAACATCGCCGCACGGATCGCGTGACCGACCGTCACAGTTCGCGCCGGTGGGAGCGCCGGCGCGGTTGTCGCGGTGTGCGCGCGGTGCCGTCAGGCCGGCGCGGCCCTTGCCCGGGTCGTATGCACAGGTGACGCCGCGAGGGGTGGGCCTCGCCGTATGGCGCTGCCCACCCCTCGCGGAGGCTTGTCCGCGCGCGATTCGTCGTCACGCGCGCGTGGGGGCCCGTTTTCGGAAACGGCCCCCCACTGGAGACGTGTTTACTGCGGAGTCATCCGTTCCACCATGTCCGGGTGCTCCTTCAGCCACGCGGAGACGGCCTCCTCCTCCTGGCCCTGGCCGCGGTCCTTGATCTCGCTCTCCAGGCTGCCGAGTTCGTCCTCGCTCATCTTGAAGTTCTTGATCCACTTCGTGAGCTGCGGGTACTGCTCCGGGAACTTCTTGCTGGAGATGGTCCGGATCGTGTTGCCCTCACCGAACGTCTTCTTCGGGTCCGCGAGCTTCGTCAGCTCGTACTCGCTGTAGGCCCAGTGCGGCGACCAGAGCGTGACGGCGACGGGCTCCTTCTTGGCGTACGCGCGCTTCAGCTCGGCCAGCATCGCGGGCGTGGAGCCGTCGACGATCTCGTACTCCTTGTCCAGGCCGTAGCCGGGCAGGACCTTCGTCTTGGCGAGGTTCATCTCGCCGGTGCCCGGTTCGATGCCGATGATCTTCCCGTCGAAGAGATCGCCCTTGCCCTTGAGGTCGGCGAGGGACTTGACGTCCTTCACGTACGAAGGCACCGCGATCTCCAGGGAGGTCGGTTCGTACCAGGTGCCGAGGTCCCGCAGGTTGTCCTTGTGCTTGTCCCAGTAGTTGGCCTGCGCGTACGGCAGCCAGGCGTCGAAGTTGAGGTCGATGTCGCCGGTGGCCAGGCCGGTGTAGACCGGGCCGACGTCCATCTGCTTCAGGTTCAGCTTGTAGCCGCGCCGGGCCAGGACGTCCTTCCACAGGTAGGTGACGGCGACGTCCTCGTCCCAGGGGAACCAGGCGACGTCGACCGTGCGCTTCGCCTCGGCCGGGGTGCCGGAGGAGGACTTCTCGACCGGGGCCAGCTTGTCGACGACACCGGGGTTGCTCTTCAGCCAGGTGCGCACGGCGTCCTGCTGCTTGCCCTTGCCGGCCTTGTTGATGTCCGCCTCAAGGCTGGTGAGCTGCTTCTCGGTCATCTTGAAGCTCTTGAGCCACTTGGCGACGACCGGGTTGTCCTGGGCGAAGCCCTTGCGGGAGAGCGTGTGCACACCGTCGCCCTTGCCCCAGGCCCCCTTCGGGTCCGCGAGCTTCGTCAGCTTGTACTCGCTGTACGCCCAGTGCGGCGACCAGAGCGTGCCGACGAACGGCTCCTTCTTGGCGTACGCGCGCTTCAGCTCGGCCAGCATCGCCGGCGTGGAGCTGTCGACGACCTTGTACTCCTTGTCGAGCCCGTACTCCTTGAGGACCTTGGTCTTGAGGAGGCCCATCATTCCGGCGCTGGACTCGATGCCGGTGATCTTGCCGTCGAACTCGCCCGCCTTGCCCTTGAGGTCCTCCAGGGAGTCGATGCCCATGTAGGCGGGCACGCTCAGCTCCAGGGACGTCGGGCCGTACCAGGAGCCGAGGTCGTCGAGCTGCTTGCCGTACTTCTTCCAGTACTGCTCGTGGGTGGTCGGCAGCCAGGAGTCGGTCTGGAAGTCGATGTCGCCCTGGGCGAGCGAGGTGTAGAGGGGGCCGGCGTCGAACTGCTTGGTCTCGACCTCGAAGCCGCGCTGCTCCAGGATCTCCTTCCAGAGGAAGGTGGAGGCGACGCCCTCGTCCCAGGGGATGTAGCCGATGCTGACCTTCTTGCCCTGGCCGACGTTCCCGCCGTCGGACGCGGTGGTCTCGGTGTCGCTGGAGCCGAAGATGCCCATGCCGCCCGCGACGAGCGCGAGCACGACGACGCCGATGACGGCCACGGAGGGCCGGGGGCGGTAGGACCAGATCTGCAGGCCCTGTGCGGCACGCAGCTTGGCGGCGGTGCGGCGGCCGAGCGGCGAGACCTGGGTGCCCAGGGCGCTGGTCATGCGGTCCAGGTAGATGGCGAGGATGACGATGGCTATGCCCGCCTCGGCGCCGAGGCCGACGTTGAGCTGGCCGATCGCCTCGTTCACGTCACCGCCGAGGCCGCCGGTGCCGACCATGCCGGCGATGGCGGCCATGGACAGGCCCAGCATGATGACCTGGTTGACACCGGCCATGACGGTGGGCAGCGCCAGCGGCAGCTGGACGCGCAGCAGGATGTTGCGGGGGGTGGTGCCGAACGCGTCGGCGGCCTCGACCAGTTCCTTGTCGACCTGGCGGATGCCCAGTTCCGTCATACGGACGCCGGGTGCCAGGGCGAAGATCAGGGTGGCCACGATGCCCGCGGGTCCGCCGGTGCCGAAGAACAGGATGGCCGGGATGAGGTAGATCATCGCGGGCATCGTCTGCATGAGGTCGAGCACGGGGCGGACGATGCCGCTGACGCGGTCCGAGCGGGCCGCCCAGATGCCGACGGGTACGGATATGACGAGCGCGATGATCGTCGCCACCAGGACCAGCGACAGGGTCACCATCGCGTTCTCCCACAGTTCGAGGGAGTCGATGAAGGCGAATCCCACGAAGGCGAGGACACCGGCGGACGTGCCGCGCAGCCAGAACGCGATGACCGCGAAGATGCCCGCGAGGAGAAGGGGTTCGGGCGCCTGCAGGACGTCGTTGATGACGTCGTAGGTGCCCTGGAAGACGGTCTTCAGGAAGTCGAAGAGCCACGCCATGTGGTTGAGCAGCCAGTCGACCGTGTCGTTGACCCAGTCGCCGAAGGGGATCCTAGGCACCGGCCTTCACCGCCTTCACGGTCTTGTCGCGCGGTGTGTCGCAGGGCACGGGTTCGCCCTGTTCGTCGCCGAGGAAGCCGACGAGCCGCTGCCGGGGAACGACACCGAGCAGCTTGCCCTTCTTGTCGACGACCGCCACGGGGTGCGCCAGCCGCGCGCTGATGGCGCACAGCTCGCCGAACGACGAGTCGGGTCTGGCGGTCTCACAGCCGCAGTCGGCCTCGTCGCCGCGCAGCTCCGTGTCCATGACGGAGGACGCGGTGAGGACCCGGGACCGGTCGACGTCCTTGGTGAAGGAGGCGACGTAGTCGTTCGCGGGGCGGACGAGGATGTCCTCGGCGGTGCCGATCTGGACGATGCTGCCGTCGCGCATGACGGCGATGCGGTCGCCCAGGCGCATGGCCTCGTTGAGGTCGTGGGTGATGAAGACGATGGTCTTCTTGAGCTTCTTCTGGAGCTCGATCAGCTGGTCCTGCATGTCGCGGCGGATCAGCGGGTCGAGCGCGCTGAAGGACTCGTCCATCAGCAGCAGGTCGGCGTCGGTGGCGAGCGCCCGGGCGAGGCCCACGCGCTGCTGCATACCGCCGGACAGCTCGTCGGGCCAGGACTTCTCCCAGCCGGCGAGTCCGGCCAGCACCAGGGCCTTGGTGGCGCGCTCCTCGCGCTCGGCGCGCGGCACGCCCTGCACCTCGAGGCCGTACGCGGCGTTCTCCAGGACGCTGCGGTGCGGGAAGAGCGCGAAGTGCTGGAAGACCATGCTGACCTTCTTGGAGCGGACCTCGCGCATCTCACGGTCGTTGAGCGCGGTCAGTTCCTGCCCGTCGAAGACCACGCGTCCCGCGGTCGGCTCCAGGAGTCCGTTGAGCATGCGCAGCAAGGTGGACTTGCCGGATCCCGACAGGCCCATGACGACGAAGATCTCGCCCGGTTCGACCGTGAACGACGCGTCGATCACCGCGGCCGTGGTGCCGTCCGCGCGCAGTTCCTCACGGTCGGCTCCCCCGCGCAGTCGCTCGACCGCCTCGCCGGGTCGTCTGCCGAACACTTTGTAGAGCTGTTCCGCCTGCAGCCTGGATGACACAAGTACCTCTCGGGTCGAACGAAGACGGCCCGCCTCCCCCGCCGGCGGGCCGTGGAGCGACGCGGGTTCCGCCCGCTCGTCCGGTGCGCATATGTCAGATGTGGTTGAAAATGCGACCGGGTTCACTCCGGATCGGCGCCTGCCCCCGCCCGGGTGGCGCAAACGCGACCGTGTCCCAGTTCACAAGGCGTTTACATCCGGAGGGTGTGGGCACTCGCTTTCGTCCACTCTCCGCGCCGACCGGTGACTGCCGGTGACTGTCAGCGGCGTACGGCATGATGCGAGGCGTGACGCAGCAGACACAGCAGCCCCGGCGAACCATGCTCCTCGACACCGCTTCCCTGTACTTCCGGGCCTATTTCGGGGTCCCGGATTCCGTGCGGGCCCCGGACGGCACACCGGTGAACGCCGTGCGGGGTCTGCTCGAGTTCATCGACCGGCTGGTGAAGGACCACCGCCCGGACGATCTGATCGCCTGCATGGACGCGGACTGGCGGCCCCAGTGGCGGGTCGACCTGATCCCCTCGTACAAGGCGCATCGCGTCGCCCAGGAGACCGAGGTCGGTCCGGACGAGGAGGAGGTGCCCGACACGCTCTCGCCCCAGGTGCCGGTCATCGAGGCGGTCCTGGACGCGCTGGGCATCGCGCGCGTGGGCGTGGCGGGGTACGAGGCGGACGACGTGATCGGGACGTTCGCCGGCCGCGCCACGGGCCCGGTCGACATCGTCACCGGCGACCGCGACCTGTACCAACTGGTCGACGACAAGCGCGGGGTGCGCGTGCTGTACCCGCTCAAGGGCGTCGGCATGCTCCAGCTCACGGACGAGGCCTGGCTGCGCGAGAAGTACGGCGTCGACGGCGCGGGGTACGCGACTCTGGCGCTGCTGCGCGGCGACCCGAGCGACGGTCTGCCGGGCGTGCCGGGCATCGGCGAGAAGACGGCCGCCAAGCTGCTGGCCGAGTTCGGGGACCTGGCCGGGATCATGGCGGCGGTCGACGACCCGAAGGCCAAGCTCACACCGTCCCAGCGCAAGCGTCTCGACGAGTCCCGGCCGTACGTCGCCGTCGCGCCCGAGGTCGTCCGGGTGGCCGGAGACGTACCCTTGCCGGACGTGACCACCGCGCTGCCCCACACGCCGCGCGATCCGGCAGCTCTGGAGGAGCTCGCGACACGCTGGGGCCTGGGTGGTTCGCTGGCGCGACTGCTGACGACACTCCGCAGTTGAAGCAGCAATTCGATTCCCACGAAACGGTAATCGGGTTCTCAAGAAGGGGGCGCCAGTGGACGGTGAGGTGCTAACTTAGGTAAGCCTAAGCGAACTTCGGGAGGCTGTCATGGCAGAGCGTCCGGCACGGAGGGCCCCCAAGCCCCACGCCGCGAGCGTGATCCGCACGGAGCGACTCACGCCGCATATGCAGCGTGTGGTCCTCGGCGGCGACGGCCTCGCCGATTTCACCGCGGGCACGAGCACCGACCACTACGTCAAGCTGCTGTTCGGGGCCGAGGGTGTGACCTATCCGGAGCCCTTCGACATGACCCGGATCCGCGAGGAGTTCCCGCGCGACCAGTGGCCCGTGACGCGTACGTACACGGTGCGCGCCTGGGACCCGGAACTGCGTGAGCTGACACTCGACTTCGTCATCCACGGCGACGAGGGTCTCGCCGGGCCGTGGGCGACCCGCGTCCAGGCCGGCGAGACCGTCCGGTTCCTCGGCCCCGGCGGGGCGTACGCCCCCGACGCCGGGGCGGACTGGCATCTGCTGGCCGGTGACGAGAGCGCGCTGCCCGCGATCGCCGCCTCGCTGGAGGCCATGCCCGACGGTGCGCGGGTGCATGCCTTCGTGGAGGTCGCGGGGCCGGAGGAGGAGCAGAAGATCGACTCCGACGTGGAGGTCGTCTGGCTGCACCGCGGTGACCGGCCGATCGGTGAGGCGCTGGTCGAGGCCGTGCGGGGCCTTTCGTTCCCCGAGGGTCGGGTGCACGCGTTCGTGCACGGCGAGGCCGCCTTCGTGAAGGAGCTCCGCCGGCTGCTCCGCGTCGAGCACGAGGTCGCGCGCGAGGATCTGTCCATCTCCGGGTACTGGCGGCTGGGACACAACGAGGACGGGTGGCAGGCCGCGAAGCGGGACTGGAACGCGCAGGTCGAGGCGGAGCAGGAAGCTCCGCCGGTTGCCTAGGTTCCGTCCCGGGTTCGTTGTCGTCTGCGGGTTCGTTGTAGCTGGTCGCGCAGTTCCCCGCGCCCCTGAAGGGGCGCGGTTGTGCACGCGGCCTCAAAGTGACCGCCCCTGCAAAGGGCCCCTAGACCGAGCGTTGATATGACCTGAACGTGCGGATCGAGAGCCAGACCGCAGTTACCGCCAGGGCCAGGAGTGCGCCGCCCCTCGTCAGTACGACGGACCAGTCCGGGTTCTCCGACATCGCTGAACGGCCCGCCACCATCGCCCAGTCGAGTGGGTTGTAGTCGGCGATGTTACGCATCCAGCCTGGCATCTGGGACGGGGCCATGAAGGCCGAGGAGAGGAAGGTCAGCGGCAGCAGCAGGAACGTGTTGATGCCGATGATCGACTCCCGCTGGCGCACCAGCATGCCGAGCGCGTTCGAGAACGCGCCGAAGACCGTGCCGAGCAGTGAGGCCGCGACGACGAGTACGAGCAGTCCCGCGGCCCCGCCGGGATAGTCCGCGCCGCCCAGCCTGCCGAGCAGGATGATCAGCGCGGACTGCACGGCCGTGGTGAGCGCCTGCTGTACGACGTTGGCGTTCATCAGGGCGCCGCGCCCGACCGGAGTGGTCAGGAACCGGTTCAGCGTGCCGCGCTCGATCTCCTCCAACGTGCCCATGCCCGCCCACATGTTGGAGCTGAGCGCACTCATCACGACGATGCCCGGTACGAGGTAGTCGAGATAGCTGCTCGTGCCGAAGCCGCCGAGCTGGACGACCTCCTTGAAGAGGTTGCCGAACAGGAACAGCCAGATCGCGGGCTGGATCAGCATCATCACGACGTACGCGGGCTGGCGCAGTACAGCCGTCAGCTGACGCTGCGTCATGTACCAGGTCTGGGTGAGGGCGTTGGTGCTCATCGGGTGCCTCCCGTGAGGGCGAGGCCGTCGGTCCCCTCGGCCGCGACCGCTGCCGCCGCCTCGGCTTCGGAGTAACGGCGGCCCGCGTGGCGCAGGTAGACGTCGTCGAGCGACGGACGGGCGACGGTGGCCGCGCTGACAGCGACCCCGGCGCGCTCCAGGGCGGCGAGCAGGACGGGCACGGCCGCGGCCCCGTCCTCGGCGCGGACGCTGATGCGGCG
The DNA here is from genome assembly GCF_036182465.1 of Streptomyces sp. NBC_00258. Taxonomy (NCBI): domain Bacteria; kingdom Bacillati; phylum Actinomycetota; class Actinomycetes; order Kitasatosporales; family Streptomycetaceae; genus Streptomyces; species Streptomyces sp. NBC_00258. The sequence continues at coordinate 9,473,110 of NZ_CP108081.1, read as the reverse complement.
GCCGTGGAAGAGCGCCTCGTACACACCGGGCAGGGCCGTGAGGGCGCCTGCCAGGAGCGTACGACCGGCTTCGCCGACGGGGTGGCGCAGTTCCACATGGACGGCGTCGCCGCGGAGTTCGCCCTTGAGGGCGTCCGGGGTGCCCTGGACGACGACACGGCCGCGGTCGACGATCGCGATGTGCCCGGCGAGGCGGTCGGCCTCTTCGAGGTGGTGCGTGGTGAGCAGGATGGTCAGGCCCTCGCCGCCGGCCAGGCGGGCGATCTCGTCCCACATCGCGGTGCGTGCCTCGGGGTCGAGGCCTGTGGTGGGCTCGTCGAGGAAGAGGACCTCGGGCCGGTGGACGAGGCCGAGAGCGACGTCGAGACGGCGCTGCATGCCTCCGGAGTAGCCCTTGACCTGGCGGCCTGCCGCGTCCCCGAGCTGGAAGCGGGCCAGCAGCTCGTCCACCCGGTTGCGGAGGGCCGCGCCCTTCAACCCGTAGAGCCTGCCCTGGAGTTGGAGGTTCTCACGGCCGGTGGCCACCGGGTCCGCGCCGGACTTCTGTGCGACCACGCCGATCGCGCGGCGCACCCGGTCCGGATGGCGCAGGACGTCGTGGCCCGCGACCGTGGCGGTGCCCGAGTCGGGGCGGGCGAGGGTGGTGAGGATCTTGACGGTGGTGGACTTGCCGGCGCCGTTCGGGCCGAGGAGTCCGAAGACGGTGCCCGCCTCGACGGTGAGGTCCATGCCGCTGAGGGCGGTGACATCGCCGGGGTAGGTCTTGATCAGCTGACGCGCCTGCACTGCGGGCGCACGGGTGCTCATGACGACTGCTCTCCTGGGTGAGCGGATGACGGCTGATCCGCGTGAAGAGCGCCGGGCTATCCTGGGCGTGCCGCACCTCGATCGCCTGGCCTGCCTCACCTCGGAGTCGGCTCGGGGTTCGAGACCCTGGCGGAGCTGCTCCAACAGCTCTGCCGGGGTCTGTTCTGTTTGCTGCTGCCTCACTCCTTCTCGAAGTGGTGGGCCTCCAACTCCTCGAACTCCGGCGGCACTTCCCCGGTCTCGTGGAAGCTCCGCCACTCCTTGACCCCGTCGAGCGCTCCGGACCCGAGCTCCCGCAGAAAGCCGCGGACCCACTCGGCCTGCGCCTCGACCATGTGCAGTTGGTACTCGCTCTCGACGAGGAAGATCCGCGGCAGCGTCTCGTACAGCTTCGCCAGGCCTCCACGAGCGCTCGCCGCCTGCACGTCCAGCACCTTGAGCCGCTCGGTCAGCAGGCGCGCCACCTCGTCGGGGTGGATCACCGCCATCAGCGAGAGGGCGGCCTCGAAGATCGGGAACTCCCGGGCCGGGACGGAGAGCAGGTCCGACAGCCACTCCGTCGCCTCCTCGCGCCCGGCGTCCGTGATGCCGTAGAGCGTGCGCTCGGGGCGGTTTCCCTGCCGCTGCACCTCGGCGACCTCGACGAATCCGTACTTCTCCAGGTTCTGCACGACCGTGTAGAGCGAGCCGTAGTTGATCTTCAGGCTCGCGTCCTTGCCGCGGCTGCGCAGGGTCTGGGCGATCTCGTACGGATGCATCGGCCGCTCGGTGAGCAGCACCATGACGGCCAGCGCCAGGGGGTTGCCGAGCTTGCGGCGCTTGATGGCCACCGGGATCACCACTCATATCCTCGTACACGAATATCCGTGGCCGAACATATCGCGTCTCAACGGTGAGCGTCAATACACACGATGTATCGCGATTCAGGTTCAGGCGCAAGGGCGTGAGGACTTAGGCCCGGCCTCGACATGGCCGCGTCACGCGGGCGAAACAGGCCCTCCCTAATTTCTGTCACCCGACAGGAATTCTGCTGCGGAGTTCCTCAGTCGCCGCCAGGATCCCGCTCCCCTGCGCCGAAGGCAGGTGCCGCCGCCGTGACCACTACCGCCCCCTCCGACGTACGCCCCGATCCCCCGGAGTCGTCCGGCGACCGCTCGCTCGCCGAGTTCGGCTACCCCCAGGAGCTGCACCGCAGCCTGGGCAGGTACGCCTCGTTCGCCGCCGGTTTCTCCTTCATCTCCGTCCTGACGACCGTCTTCCAGTTCTTCGCCTTCGGGTACGCGTTCGGCGGTCCCGTCTTCTTCTGGGCCTGGCCGGCCGTGCTGATCGGCCAGCTGCTGGTCGCCGCGTGCTTCGCCGAACTGGCCGCGCGCTATCCGATCTCCGGCGCCATCTACCAGTGGTCGTCCAGGCTCTCCAGCCTCACCTTCGGCTGGTTCGCCGGCTGGATCATGGTGATCGGGCAGATCGTGGTGGTCGCGGCCGCGGCGCTCGCGCTTCAGGTGGTCATGCCCGCGATCTGGTCCGGCTTCCAGCTGATCGGCGACGACCCGGCGCCCACGTCGGCGAGCGGCGCGGCCAACGCGGCGGTACTGGGCGTGCTCCTGCTGGTCCTGACGACGTTCGTGAACGTCATCGACAACCGTGTGATGTCCCTGATCAACCGCATCGGTGTGACCGCCGAGATCATCGGCGCCGCCCTGATCATCGTGCTCCTGTTCACCCACTCCGAGCGCACCCCGGGCATCACCTTCCACACCGGCACTGCCGCCGAGTCGGGCCTGGTCGGGGCGCTGCTGGTGGGCTCGTTCACGGCGGCGTACGTGATGATCGGCTTCGACAGCGCGGGCGAGATGAGCGAGGAGACGCACCACCCCCGGCGCACCGCGCCCCGTACGATCCTCACCGCGCTCGGCGCCGCGGGCCTGCTCGGCGGCCTGATCATCCTCGGCGGTCTGCTCGCCGCGCCCAGCCTCACCGACGGCAGGCTCGGCGTCGAGGGTCTGAGTTACGTCCTCACCAGCAGCCTGGGTGACGGCGTGGGCCGGGCCCTGCTCGTGGACGTGGTCATCGCCATCGCGGTCGCGACCCTCGCGATCCAGACGTCGGCCTGCCGGATGCTGTTCTCCATGGCCCGCGACGGCCAGATGCCGTTCTCCGGGCGCCTCGCGAAGGTCAACCCGCGCACCGGTATGCCGAGCGCCCCCGCCCTGGTCGTCGGTGTCCTCGCCGCGGCCCTGCTGCTCCTCAACTTCGCCTCGCCGGAAGCCTTCCTGGCCATCGGCACCACCTGCATCGTGATGCTGTACCTCGCGTACGCGATGGTCACCGGCCCCCTGCTGTGGCGGCGCCTGCGCGGCGACTTCACGGTCGAGGGCACCGACGAGACGGGCCGCCCCCTCTTCTCCCTCGGCCGCTGGGGCGTCCCCGTCAACGCGCTCGCCCTGCTCTACGGCCTGTTCATGACGGTCAACCTGGCCTGGCCCCGGGCCGAGGTGTACGACCCGGCGGGCGGGCACTGGTACTTCCAGTGGTTCACGGTGCTGTTCCTGGGGGTCACCCTCGTCCTGGGCGGCGCGTACCGCGTCCACAAGGCCCGGTCGGCGGTGGCGGAGGCGCCCCCGCACGTCTGAGGGGAGGACCGTTCGTGCGCCCGGCCGGCGGCCGCTGCGTACGCTTGACCAGGTGAGACGAAGATCCCCGGTTCCACCCTCGCCCCTGCCGCAGCGCGACGGGGTGGATCCCGTGCGGGTGCGGCTGCCGTTCGACGGGGCCTGGAAGACCGTGCGGGAGCATCTGGTGGAGCGGCTCGCGGCGGGGGCCGGGGTGATCGACGGGATGCTCGACGCGGGGCTGATCGTCGGGGCGGACGGGCGACCGGTCGCACCCGACGCAGCGTACGTGCCGGGGATGTTCGTGTGGTTCCACCGGGAGCTGCCCGACGAGGTGCCGGTGCCGTTCCCGCTGGAGGTCGTCCACCGGGACGAGCACATCGTGGTGGCCGACAAACCGCACTTCCTCGCCACCACGCCGCGCGGCAGCCATGTCACCGAGACGGCACTCGCGCGACTGCGGCGGGAGCTGGGCATCCCGGCGCTCGGGGCCGCGCACCGGCTCGACCGGCTGACCGCCGGGCTCGTGCTGTTCACGGTGCGGCCCGAGGAACGCGGCGCCTATCAGTCGCTGTTCCGCGACCGGGTCGTACGCAAGGAGTACGAGGCGGTGGCCCCGTACCGCGAGGCGTTGGAGCTGCCGTGCACGGTCCGCAGCCGGATCGAGAAGGAGCGGGGCGTGATGGCCGCCCGGGAGGTGCCGGGCGAGCCGAACGCGGTGAGCCGCGTCGAGTTGGCCGAGCACCGGGGCCGGCTGGCGAGATACCGGCTGCTGCCCAGCACCGGGCAGACGCACCAACTGCGGGTGCACATGACCGCGTTGGGCGTGCCGATCCTCGGCGACCCGCTGTACCCGGTGGTGACCGGCCCGGTGCCGGCCGGTGACTTCCGGCGCCCGCTCCAACTGCTGGCGCGGGTGCTGGAGTTCACCGATCCGGTCACGGGGCACCGGCATGCGTACCGCAGCGGACGGACGCTCCTGGCGTGGTCCGCGTACGACGAATGGGCCGGTGACGAGCGGCCTCAGTAGCCGCGCCACCAGCGCAGGAAGCGCTGCCAGGCACTGGGCCGGCGGACCGGTTCGGGGGCCGCGGCCTCCGACTCGGGTGCCGAGGGCCGGGGTTCCAGGGTGGGCCTCGGCACCGACACGGCGTTGTCCGAGTCCGGACGCGGCCGGGTCACGGTGTTCACCCCCGGCCGCCGCATGATGTCCTGCGGCGACGCCGGGTCGAACACCACCGGGAGCTCCACCAGGTGCCGCGAGGAGATCGACGCGGTCCACTTCAACTCGTCCTCCTCGACCGCGAGTTGGACGTCCGGCAGTCGCTTGAGGAGCGCGTCGACGCCGGTGTCGGCGATGGCACGGCCGATGTCCTGGCCGGGGCACTCGTGGGGGCCGCCGCCGAAGGCGAGGTGCGAGCGGTTGCCCCGCATGTTCGCCTTCAGGTCCGGGCGGACCTGCGGGTCGATGTTGCCCGGCGCGATCCCGAGGAACAGCCCGTCGCCCTTGCGGATGCGCTGGCCGCCCAACTCCGTGTCCTGCTTGGCGAAGTAGCCGAGCACGGCACTGAACGGCGGCTCGTCCCACAGGGACTGCTCCACCGCCTGGGGCACCGTCATCTGACCGCCGTTGAGCTGGGCGCGGAAGCCCGGGTCGGTGAGGACCACCCGCAGCACGTTGGCGAGGAGGTTCGCCGTGGCCTCGTACGCGGCGAGCAGGACGAGACGCAGGTGCTGGCCGACCTCGTCGTCGGTGAGTCCGGCCGGGTGGTTGATGAGGTAGCTGGTGAAGTCCTCGGCGGGCTCGGCGCGCCGGCGGAGGGTGAGCCGCATCAGGACGCTCATGACGTACTCGTTGCTGGCGATCGCGGTCTCGGTGCCCTTGAGCAGGTCGCGGGTGGTCTGCACCAGACGGTCGTCGTACTCCTCGGGCATACCGAGGATCTCGCACAGGGCGGCCATCGGCAGATGCTCGGCGAACTCGGAGACCAGGTCGGCGGTGCCCCGCTCGCAGAACTTGTTGACCAGCTGCTCGGTCCAGTGGTTGATGTAACGGCGCAGGTCGCGGGGGTTGATGGTGGACATGGCGCCCATGACCGCCCCGCGCAGCCGCAGGTGCTCGTCCCCCTCCGCGTGGGAGCAGATGGGCTGCCACGCGATGAGCGGCATGAGCGGATGGTCGGGCCCCGCCGTGCCGTCGAGGAGGGCGGTCCAGACACGGCTGTCGCGCGTGTAGATCGCCGGGTTGCTGACCATGTGGAGGTTCTCGCCGTGCCCGAGCACCATCCAGAAGCGCACGTCGTTGTGGAGCAGCACGGGTGCGACGGCGCCGTGCTCGGCGCGCAGTTTCTCGTACAGTCCCGCCAGGTCCTGCGCCTCGGGCCCGTACAGGCGGCGCAGTCCGCCGGGGCCCGTTCCGTGGGCGGGGCAGCCCGGCGGCGGGCCGGACATGGGGTCGTCCGTGTCGGTCAGGGAGTGGGGTTCAGGCGTCACGTTGGTGGCTCCGAAGCTGAAGTCGTTCTGTTTTCTGGGGAGTTGGGACGGTGTATCGGATGGTCGGGCGATGCTTGCGCGGCTGGGAACAGGAGAGGTGCCGCGCCCCTTCAGGGGCGCGGGGAACTGCGCGACCAGCCCCCACCGACCCGCAGTCTCATCACCGCACCCCAGCGGAGCGCCTACGCCGAGGCCATGGCGATCGAGTGCAGGAAGCGCATCAGGGTCATCAGGACGTCCCGGCTGGATGCCCGGCGACGCGCGTCGCACTTCACCATGGGGATCTCCTCGGAGAGGTCGAGCGCCGCGCGCAGGTCCTCCATGGGGTAACGGGGCGCGTCCGGGAAGTCGTTGACGGCGACGACGAACGGTACGCCGCGCTCCTCCAGGCGTCCGATGACGTCGAAGCTGACCTCAAGGCGGCGGGTGTCGACGAGGACGACCGCGCCCAGGGCGCCCTCGAACAGGCCGTTCCACAGGAACCAGAAACGCTCCTGGCCGGGGGTGCCGAACAGGTACAGCACCAGTTGCTCGGTGATGCTGATACGGCCGAAGTCCATGGCCACGGTGGTGGCCGTCTTGGTCTCCGAGCCGTAGTTGTCGTCGACACCGATGCCGGCCTGCGTCATGGTCTCTTCGGTGGTCAGCGGCCTGATCTCGCTGACGGAGCCCACCATCGTCGTCTTGCCGACCCCGAAACCGCCCACGATCACGATCTTCACCGCGGCCGCGGCCGTGTGCGGGAGATGGTCCTCGGTGCGAGGTCCGGGAATGGTGTCAGAGCTTTTGAAGTCCATGCATCACCGCTTCGAGGAGGGAACGGTCGGGCAGCTCCGCGCGGACGATCGGGGCGCGCGCCTGCACGAGTTCGGCCGCCAGCAGCTCGGTCAGCAGTACGGTCACCACGCTGAACGGCAGGTTGAGATAGGCCGAGAGCTCGGCCACGGACATGGGGGCCTGGCAGAGCCGGAGCAGCGCCGACTGCTCCGGCTGGGCGGCGGGCGGGGCGTCGGCGCACGCCACGATTAAGGTCACCAGGTCGAGTTCGGCGCGGTCGCCGCCCTCGACCTGGCCGGTGACGACGTACAGCCGTTCCGGTTCGCGGGTCTCGCCCTCGCCGCCCTCTCCGCCCTGTCCACCAGGTCCTCCCGGCTCTTGGGCCGGGAGTGCGGGTTTCTCCTTCGGCGCCTCCTTGGGGAAACGCCGTCGTCGTTGCGGAGGAGTCATACGGTCTGCCCGTTCCGCCGGGGCGGACTCGTGAGGTGAGCACCGATCCGTACGACGAGGTCGCGCATGCGGGCGCTCATGAGCCCGGCGTCCACATGCGCCTCGGCCAGCACGGCGAGGTAGGCGTTGGGGCCGGCGGCCATCATGTAGAAGTAGCCGCCCTCCATCTCGATGATCACCATGCGCATCTTGCCGTCGGTGTCGGGGATCTCGGTCGCGACGGCGCCCGCGAGGCTCTGCAGTCCGGCACAGGCCGCGGCGATGCGGTCGGCGGCGTCGGGGTCGCCGCCGTACCGGGCGATGCGCAGTCCGTCGGCGGAGAGCACGACGACCTGGCGAGTGCCGTACACCCCGTCGGACAGCTCCTTGAGCATCCAGTCGAAGTTGGCTCGCAGTTGGGTCACTTGAGGTCCCCCTCGTCGTCGGCCTCGGTGGGGGCCGGACTGTTCGTCTCGCCGGGTGTCTGCTTCTGGTCGTCGTCTCCGCCCTTGAGGCCGGCCATGAAGGCCTCGACCCACAGCCCGGGTTCCTTCTCTTCCTTCTTCTTCTTGGGCGCCTGGGTGGACGAGCGGGTCCAGTCGATGACGGGACGGCCCTCCTTGCGCGCGGCCTCGGCCTCCGCCGCGGCGGCCCGGGCCTCCAGCACCCGCTGGCTGTACGGGACCTTGACGCGGCTGCGGCGCTGCGGCAGGCCGTTGGCCGTCCACTCGGTGACCTCGGGGACGTCGTCCTCCATGCCGTCCCGCTCGGGGACACGGGGTCCGGTGGTGGGCCGGCGCTTCTTGACCGAGCGCTCGGGGCCCTTCACACCGCCGAAGTCGACCTTGGGCACGGCGGCGGCGCCGATACCGTGGGCGAGGGCGTTGGCGGGCTCCTCGGTGAGCAGCTTGCGCGGCACGACGAGCACGGCGCGCACACCGCCGTACGCGGACTGCCGCAGGGAGACCTGCATCTTGTACATGTCCATGAGGCGGCCGACGACGGCGAGGCCGAGCCGGGGGTCCTCGCCCAGGTTGTTGAGGTCCGGGCCGAGTGCCGCCCGCGCGAGCATCGCCTCGGCCCGTGAGCGGGCCTCCTCGCTGAGGCTGACGCCCGCGTCCTCGATCTCGATGGCGACGCCGGTCTGCACCTCGACGGCGGTGACGTGCACCTTGGTGTGCGGCGGCGAGTAGCGGGTGGCGTTGTCGAGGAGTTCGGCGGCCGCGTGGATGACCGGCTCGACGTGGATGCCGTTGACGGCGATCTTGGCGATGGAGTGCAGCTCGATGCGCCGGTACTCCAGGATCCGGGACATGGCGCCGCGCAGCACGCTGTAGAGCGGGACGGGCTTGGGCCACTGGCGGCCCGGACGGCCGCCGCCGAGGACGGCGATCGAGTCGGCGAGGCGGCCGATCAGCGCGGTGCCGTGGTCGATGCGCAGGAGGTCGTCGAAGACCTCGGGGTTGCGCCCGTGGTCCTCCTCCATCTCGCGCAGTTCCACGTTCTGCTGGTGGACGATCGCCTGGACACGTCGGGCGATGCTGACGAAGGAGCGCTGCGCGGCCTCGCGCTGCAGTTCCTCGTGGTCGATGATCCGCAGCAGTTCGATCAGCAGCGCCCGCTGGGACTTGGGGATGTTCCGCTGGGCGGGGTCCTCGTCGACCATCACCCGGACGGTGTCCTGGGGCGACGAGCCCGAGCGCATCTGGTCCAGCGCCGCGGGCAGCAGTTCCTCGCGGAGGTGGTCGATCTCGGCGTCGTGCAGGGCGACGCGCCGTTCCATGACTTGGGTCCGGTGGGCGAGCTCGGCTCGCGCCGCGCGGACGGCACGGCCGCGGCGGACCACCTCGGCGGCTGTCGCGGTCACGAGCACCGTCGCGATGGCGCCGCACCAGCCGACGGCGGTCCGGGCAGGGCCCGCCAGCAAGGCGACGGCGGCCCCGGTCGCCGCGGCCATCGCTATGGCAGGCAGCAACAACGCGCGCGCGTAGGGAACTTCTCGGCCACCGGGAGGCGATTGAACACTCACCATGTATGCCCTCTGAGACAGGTCGACTGGAGGTCGGGGAGGTAACTGGATCTTCAGAACATTGGGGAACAAGCGCACGAATACACCTCAACTCGGTGCGCTGCGGGCGAGCTTAGTCCGACCGGATCATCGCTGTGTCATATTCAGCAAGCACCTGAAATCGCCCTCGCGACAGGAGTACGCTCTGCTTCATTTACACGCAGCGCCTCCATTCGAACACGGTCCGTGACGGCGTACGGGCATACGAAAACCCCTCATCAGAAGGGGTGAGACAGCCTCTGCGGCCCGGCTTCCGGGTCAGATTCCGGCGATGCGCAGGGCCGCGTCCGCGGTGGCTTCGGCGAAGGCCGAGACGGGCCGATCGGGATCGGAGCGGTGTACGAGGATCACCCCTTCGATGAGTCCGAAGAGCAGATCGGTCCGAAGGTCGAGCTCGTTCTTGGCGAGCGCACCGCCCGCCTCGGTCGCTGCGAGCAACTGCCGGTAGGCGTCCTTGAGTTCGGCCCGTACGGCATGGAAGCCGGCGAACCGCTCCGAGTGGACCTCGGGCAGCAGATAGAGCCCGCCGAGGTTGTGCGAGCCGCCGCAGAGCAGCTCGACGTCCGTGCGGCACAGATCCCAGAGCCGGTCCTCGGCGGCGGTGTCGTCCTCGGCGAGAAGCTGCCGGGCGAAGGTCAGCGAGGGCGTGACGGTGGACTCCAGGAGCGCGGCGAGAAGTTCCTCCTTGCCGGACACGTAGTGGTACATGGACGCCTGGCGCATGCCCGCCCGCTCGGCGACGGCCCGGGTGGTGGTGGCCGCGTACCCCCGCGTCGTGAACAGCTCCGCGGCGGCGGCGAGCAGTTCGTCGCGCGGCGAGAGGCCGCTGTCCGGCCGCTGCTCGGCCCGCGGCCTGCCCACTCGTCGTCCACTGGAACCCATGCGTTCGATCCTCGCACACCGCCCCACCAGGCGATCTCGGTGAGGGATCGGTAACGGGGCCGCAACGCGCGAGCAATGGCGGTGACCCGACCGGCTCCTAATTTCTGTCGGGCGACAGAAATACGAGCACCCGCTCGACCGCACCCATGACCGACCACTGCCGAGCCGGAGGTCCCGCGATGGCGACAGCGACCACTTACGGAGCCCGCGCGCACGCCCGCGCCCAGGAGGGCACCCGAGCCGATGCCATGCCCGTCGTCCCGGCGAGTGCCTGGCCCGCGCCGCCGTGCGAGGCGGGCCACCTCGTGTGGGCGGAGACGGTGGCGGGCGGCAACTACACGCACAAGGTGCTGGCGCGCGGCACGGAGCTGCGGCTGACCGACCTCAAGGGCGACGCCTGCGCCCATCTGCTCCTCTTCGCCGCCGACCGGCCGTGGGAGCGCCTGAACGTGGCCGACACGGTGAAGGTGCAGTGGAACGCCTACCTCGGCGAGGGCCAGTTGCTCCTCTCCGACCAGGGCCGCGTCCTCGCCTCGGTGATCGCCGACACCTCCGGGCGGCACGACGCGCTGTGCGGCACCTCCGGTCTCGTACGGAACGCGGAGCGGTACGGGGACGGGACGCCGCAGTCCGAATCGCCCGCCGGGCGTGAGCTGTTCAAGCTGGCGGCGGCCAAGAACGGGCTGGCGCCGCGCGATCTGCCGCCGTCCCTGTCCTTCTTCCAGGGCGTGGAGGTACGCGAGGACGGCTCCCTGGACTTCACCGGTTCGGCCGGTCCCGGAGCGGGCGTGACGCTGCGCACCGAGCAGGACGTCACGGTGCTGCTGGCCAATGTGCCCCACCCGGCCGACCCCCGCGAGGCCTACACGAGCACGCCGCTGGAGGTACTGGCCTGGCGTGCCGAGGCCACCCGGTCCGGCGATCCGCTGTGGGAGGCCACGCCGGAGGGCCACCGCGCCTTCCTCAACACCGCCGAGTTCCTTGCCGCGAGGGGGATCGCATGAGCGAGCAGACCGTCCAGAGGACCACCGTCGCGGCCCGGGCCGCCTGGTCGGCCGTCGTCCGCGCGGGCGCCACGCTCACCATCACCGACCTGCACGGCAACCAGGCCGTCGACTTCCTCGTGTACGACGCCGGGGACACGGCCGTGCGTTACAGCGCGCCCGACACGATCCAGGCGCAGGGGAACATCTTCCTGACCACGGGCAGTGTGCTCATGTCGAACGAACACACACCGCTGATGACGGTCGTCGCGGACGACGTCGGCCGGCACGACACGGTCGGCGGCGCCTGCTCCAAGGAGTCGAACACGCTGCGGTACGGGCACCACACCTGGTCCCAGCACGCCTGCGTGGACAACTTCCTTGCTGAGGGCGCCCGTTACGGCCTCGGCAAGCGCGACCTGGTCTCCAACATCAACTGGTACATGAACGTGCCGGTCGAGAAGGACGGCACCCTCGGCATCGTCGACGGCATCTCGGCGCCGGGTCTCTCGCTGACCCTGCGCGCCGAGCGCGACGTGCTGGTGCTGGTCTCCAACTGCCCCCAGATCAACAACCCTTGCAACGGCTTCGAGCCGACCGCGGTGGAGATGACGATCGGGGCTCCCGAATGAGCGGCGGCGGAGGGACCCACTTCGACACGCTCCTCGTCGCCAACCGGGGCGAGATCGCGGTCCGGATCATCCGCACGGCACGGGAGTTGGGCCTGCGCACGGTCGCGGTGTACTCCGACCCGGACCGCTCGGCACCCCATGTGCGGCTCGCCGACGAGGCCGTACGCCTCGGGCCCGCGCCCGCCAAGGAGTCGTATCTCGACGCGGATCTCGTCCTGCGGGCGGCGAAGGACACCGGTGCCGGGGCGATCCATCCGGGTTACGGCTTCCTGTCCGAGGACGCGGCGTTCGCGCGGCGCTGCCAGGACGCGGACATCGTGTTCGTGGGGCCCACGCCGGAGCAGCTGGAGCTGTTCGGGGCGAAGCACACGGCCCGGGCGGCGGCCGAGGCTGCCGGAGTGCCACTGGCACCGGGGACGGGCCTGCTCGCGGACGTCGAGGAGGCCCTGCGCCTGGCCGGGACCATCGGTTACCCGGTGATGCTCAAGGCGACCGGCGGCGGAGGCGGCATCGGCATGTCCGCGTGCCGCTCGGCGGAGGACCTCCGTGACGCCTGGGAGCGTGTGCAGCGCGTCGCAGCGGCCTCCTTCTCCTCGGCCGGTGTCTTCCTGGAGCGGCTCGTCGAGCACGCCCGCCATGTCGAGGTGCAGGTGTTCGGCGACGGCGAGGGCCGCGTCGTCACCTTCGGCGACCGCGACTGCTCGCTCCAGCGCCGCAACCAGAAGGTCGTGGAGGAGGCCCCGGCCCCCGGACTGCCTCCGCACGTACGAGAGCAACTCGCCACCTCCGCACGGGACTTGTGCGCGAGCGTCGGCTACCGCTCCGCCGGCACGGTCGAGTTCGTCTACGACGCGGCCCGCGAGGAGGCGTACTTCCTGGAGGTCAACACCCGGCTCCAGGTGGAACATCCGGTCACCGAGGAGATCTACGGGGTCGACCTCGTCGCGTGGATGCTGCGGCTGGCCCGCGGCGACTCCGATGTCGTACGCGATCCCGGGGCGCCGCGCGGTCACGCCGTCGAGGCGCGGGTGTACGCCGAGGACCCCTCGCGCGAACACCGGCCCAGCGCGGGCCTGTTGACGCGGGTCGAGTTTCCGCGGGGCGTCCGTGTGGACGGCTGGATCGAGACGGGCACCGAGGTCACCACGGCGTACGACCCGATGCTCGCGAAGGTCGTCGCGTACGGCTCCGACCGGGCTCACGCGCTGGAGCGGCTGGACGAGGCGCTGGCCAGGACGCGGGTGGACGGCATCGAGACGAACCTCGGCCTGGTGCGGGCAGCGCTGTCGGACCCGGCGTTCCGGGCGGCCGCGCATTCCACGGCCACCCTCGCCGCGGTGAGCGATCCGACGCCGCGGATCGAGGTCGTCTCCGGCGGGACGCTGACGACGGTCCAGGACTGGCCGGGGCGGACCGGCTACTGGCAGGTGGGCGTGCCGCCGTGCGGGCCGATGGACGACCTGTCGTTCCGGCTCGGCAACCGGGCACTCGGCAACGTCGAGGGTGCTCCCGGGCTCGAATGCACCCTCCAGGGACCGGCGTTGAGGTTCACTCATCCGACGACCGTGTGTGTCACGGGTGCTCCGGCGCCGGTGACGGTCGACGGGACGGCCGTCCCCCAGTGGGAACCGGTGACGGTGCCCGCCGACGGTGTGCTGGAGGTGGGCGCACCCTCGGAGCACGGGCTGCGGACATACATACTCCTCGCCGGTGGCGGCCTGGACGTGCCGGCCTTCCTGGGCAGCGCCTCGACGTTCACGCTGGGCCGCTTCGGCGGGCACGGCGGACGGACGCTGCGGACGGGCGATGTGCTGCACGGGGGCGCCGACGTGCGCTCGTCCGGTGAGCCGGTTCCTGGCGCCGAGCGGCCGGTGTTCGGTTCCGAGTGGCGGGTCGGCGCGCTCGAAGGGCCGCATGCCGCACCGGAGTTCTTCACCGAGGAGGACATCCGCGACTTCTACGCGGCCGAGTGGAAGGTGCACTTCAACTCGGCGCGAACGGGGGTACGACTGGTCGGGCCCAAGCCCCGCTGGGCGCGCACCGACGGCGGCGAGGCGGGTCTGCATCCCTCCAACATCCATGACACGCCCTACTCGGTCGGCGCGGTCGACTACACGGGTGACATGCCGGTGCTGCTCGGCCCCGACGGGCCCTCGCTGGGCGGATTCGTCTGCCCGGCGACCATCGCGAAGGGACAGCGGTGGAAGCTGGGGCAGCTGCGGCCCGGGGACACGGTGCGCTTCGTTCCGGTGACGGTGCCCGAGGCCGGGCGGCTGCGGCGCACCCCGGCTGCCGCGCCGGTCGCCGACCGTGCGGAGATCGCCGACGGCGGCGTACTGGCCCGGGACGCCGACGTGACGTACCGGCGCAGCGGTGACGACAACCTGCTCGTGGAATTCGGGCCCATGCAGCTCGACCTGGCGCTGAGGATGCGGGTGCACGCGCTGATGGAGGCGGTGTCGGCGGCCGGGCTGCCCGGGATCACGGACATCACGCCCGGCATCCGTTCGCTCCAGATCCAGACGGACCCGGACGAGCTCCCGCAGCCCGAACTCCTGGCCCTGGTAAGGGAGACCGTCACCTCGCTCCCGACCGCCGACCAGCTCGTCGTGCCGTCCCGCACCGTGCACCTCCCGCTCTCCTGGGACGATCCGGCGACCCGCGAGGCCATCGCCCGCTATATGGCGGGCGTGCGTGACGACGCCCCCTGGTGCCCGTGGAACATCGAGTTCATCCGCCGCGTCAACGGTCTCGACTCGGTCGAGGACGTGTACCGGACGGTCTTCGACGCCGAGTACCTGGTCCTGGGCCTCGGCGACGTCTATCTGGGGGCGCCGGTGGCGACGCCGCTCGACCCCCGGCACCGGCTCGTCACCACGAAGTACAACCCTGCGCGCACCTGGACGGCCGAGAACTCGGTGGGCATCGGCGGGGCGTACCTGTGCATCTACGGGATGGAGGGGCCCGGCGGCTACCAGTTCGTCGGCCGTACGACGCAGGTGTGGTCCGGGTGGCAGCAGCGGGGCGCGTTCGAGCCGGGCTCGCCCTGGCTGCTGCGCTTCTTCGACCGGATCAAGTGGTACCCGGTGGACGCGGACGAACTGCTGGACCTGCGCTCCGACATCACCTCGGGCCGCTTCGTCCCGAGGATCGAGGAGGGCACGTTCTCCCTCGCCTCGTACGAGGCCTTCCTCGCCGAGAACGCCGACGCGATCGAGGCGTTCCGCACCCGGCAGGGCACGGCCTTCTCCGCGGAGCGCGACGCCTGGGAGGCGGCGGGTGAGTTCACCCGTGCGGAGGCGGTGTCGGCTCCGGTGGCGGCCCCCGTACAGGTGACGGTGCCTCCGGGCGCCCGCCTGGTGGAAGCCGAATTCGCCGCCTCCGTATGGCAGCTCAACGTCAAGCCTGGCGACACGGTCGCCCAGGGCCAGCCCCTGCTGGCCCTGGAGGCCATGAAGATGGAGTCCCGAGTCCCCTCCCCCATGGACGGCGTGGTCCTGGAACTCCTCACCAAACCGGGCGCCCAGGTGGAGGCGGGCACGGCACTGGCCGTGGTGGGGCCCCCACCGTCCTGAGCCCTCGTGCCGCGCCGTGCCGTGCGCCTGCGGGCAGGCGCCCGACCCGCCCGTCTGCCTGGCCGTCCGTGGGCAGGCGTTCCGCAGGGCGGAACGGGTGGGCACAGACGACCACCGGCCCGCAGCCGACGACGAAACCCCCAGCAAGGAGCAGAGATGTCGCCCCAGACCCAACCCCACGCAGTGGCCCGCGTCCGCATGGCCTACGCCCGCATCGAGGCCACAGCCCGCCCCGAGATCTGGATCGACCTACGCCCCCAGGCAGAGGTCGAGGAGGAAGCCCGGGCCGTCGACACCCGCCTCGCCGCAGGCGAACACCTCCCCCTCGCGGGCAAGCTCTTCGCCGCGAAGGGCAACATCGACGTGGCAGGCCTCCCCACCACCGTCGGCTGCCCGGCCTACGCGTACCACCCGGAGGCGGACGCCCCGGTCGTAGCCCGCCTCCGCGCGGCAGGCGCGATCGCCCTGGGCACCACCAACCTGGACCAGTTCGCCACGGGCCTGGTCGGCACCCGCTCCCCGCACGGCCCCGTCCGTAACGCCATCGCCCCCGAGAGAATCAGCGGCGGCTCCAGCTCGGGCAGCGCGGTAGCGGTGGCCCTCGGCATCGTGGACCTGGCCCTGGGCACGGACACCGCGGGCAGTGGCCGCGTCCCCGCGGCCTTCAACGGCATCGTCGGCCTCAAGCCGACCCGAGGCCTCGTCCCCACCGACGGCGTGGTCCCGGCCTGTGCCACCCTCGACTGCGTGACGGTCTTCGCCCGCACCCTCCAGGAGGCGGAACAGGCCCTCGCCCACATGGGCTCCCCATCCGCGCGCGACCTCCCCGCACTCCCCCAGCGCGCCCCGGGCCCCTGGCGCATCGCCGTCCCACCCCGCGAGCAACTCGGCGAGCTGGACGAGGGCTGGGCGGAGGCGTACGAGGATGCCGCGGCCCGACTCGGCGCGGCGGGAGCCGAGTTGCGCACCATCGACCTCACCCCCTTCACCGAAGCCGCGGCCATGCTCTACGAGGGCGCCTTCGTGGCCGAGCGCTACACCGCGGTGGGGAGCTTTGTCGACAAGTTGCTCTCCGAGGGTGGCGCGGGCCTGGACCCGACGGTCGCCGGCATCATCACCCGCGCCCGCGACATCCCGGCGCACCAGCTCTTCGCCGACCAGGACCGTCTGGCGGCGCTGCGCACCCGCGCCCTGGCGGAACTCGGCGACGCGGACGCCCTGCTCCTCCCGACTGCTCCCGGCCACCCCACGCTCGCCGAGGTCGCCGCCGACCCGCTCGGCTCCAACGCCCGGCTCGGCCGCTTCACCAACTCCACGAACCTCTTCGACCTGGCGGCCGTGGCCGTCCCGGCGGGCGAGGTGGCGGGCCTCCCGTTCGGCGTGATGCTGATCGGCCCGGCCTTCACCGACGAACGCCTGGCCCGGATCGCCCGCACGCTGGAAGCCCCGACCGCCCGGATCGCAGTGGTCGGCGCACACCTTTCGGGCCAGCCGCTGAACAGCCAGCTCCTCTCCCTGGGCGCCCAGTTGGACCGTACGACCAGGACCGCCCCCGTCTACCGGCTGCACGCCCTGTCCACCGAACCCCCCAAGCCGGGTCTCGTGCACGTGGGCGAGGGTGGTGCCGCGATCGAGGCCGAGGTGTGGCGGCTGCCCGCAGAGGGACTCGGCCGCCTTCTCGCCGCACTCCCCCGGCCGATGGCCCTGGGCCGGGTCGAACTGGCCGACGGCGACGACGCACCCGGCTTCCTGTGCGAGCCGGGCGCCCTGGACGGCGCACGGGACATCACGGCGTACGGCGGCTGGCGCGCGTACCTGAACTCCCGCGACGAGTGAGACGCCCCTGCTGTCGGCCCAGCCGCCCCTCCAGCCCCTCGCCGGACGGTCGTCCTCGCGAGAACGACCGTCACCCGCTCACCCCACCGACGAGTACGCCACCACTCCCCGCAGCAACTGGTCAACGGCCTTGCGCGCGTTCTTCGCCACCGTCGGGCTCGCCCCGGACGAGACCGGTGCCGCCGCGGAGATCTGTCCCAGTACGTCGATGACCTGCTTGCACCAGCGGACGAAGTCACCGGCGGGCATCTCCGCCTCGCGCAGCACCTCGTCGAGGCCCTTGCCCGACGCCCATTCGTACGCGGCCCAGGCGAAGCCCAGGTCGGGCTCGCGCTGGCCGACGCCCTCGGTCTGCGTGATGCGGAAGTCCTCCTCCAGGGCGTCGAGCCGGCCCCAGATGCGGACCATCTCGCCGAGCGCGGCCTTCGCCTTGCCCGACGGCAGCTTCGGCGCCATCGCGTCGTCGCCGACCCTGGACTCGTAGACCAGCGCCGAGACGCACGCGGCCAGTTCGGCCGGTCCGAGGCCCTCCCAGACGCCTTCGCGCAGGCATTCGCTGGAGAGCAGGTCCATCTCGCCGTACAGCCGGGCGAGCCGCTTGCCGTGCTCGGTGACCTCGTCGCCGCGCAGATAGTCCAGCTCGGTCAGGAGCGCCACGATGCGGTCGAAGGTGCGGGCGATGGTGTTCGTCCGGCCCTCGATGCGGTTCTCCAGCTGGGCGGTGTCGCGCCGCAGCCGGTGGTAGCGCTCGGCCCAGCGGGCGTGGTCCTCGCGGTCGGTGCATCCATGGCAGGGATGGGCCCGGATCGCCGTGCGCAGCCGGGCGATCTCTCGGTCGTCGGCGGCCTCGGCGCGGCGCTTGCGGTGCCGCTCCGGCACGATGTGTCCGGCCTTGGTGCGCAGCGCCGAGGCGAGGTCGCGGCGCGACTGCGGCGAGCGCGCGTTGAACGACTTCGGGATGCGCATCCGCTCCAGCGCCTCGACGGGCACCGGGAAGTCGGTCGTGTTGAGCCGCTTGACCTGGCGCTCGGCGGTGAGCACGAGGGGGCGCGGCCCGTCGTGGTGCTCGAAGCCCCGGTGTCCGTTGGACCGCCCGGCGGGCAGCCCCGGGTCGAGGACGAGTGCGAGTCCCGCGAACTTGCCGGTCGGGACGTGGATGACGTCACCCGGCTTGAGCTTCTCCAGGGAGACGGCCGCCTCGGCCCGCCGCTGCGACACGCCCTGCTTGGCCAGCTCGGTCTCGCGGTCCTTGAGTTCGCGGCGCAGTCGCGCGTACTCGTCGAAGTCCCCGAGGTGGCAGGTCATGGACTCCTTGTAGCCCTCGAGGCCCTCTTCGTTGCGCTGCACCTGGCGGGAGATCCCGACGACCGACTTGTCGGCCTGGAACTGCGCGAAGGACGTCTCCAGCAGCTCGCGCGAGCGGTGCCGCCCGAACTGCTCGACGAGGTTCACCGCCATGTTGTACGACGGCTTGAAGCTGGAGCGCAGCGGGTACGTGCGCGTGCCGGCGAGTCCCGCGAGATGGTCGGGGTTGATACCGCGCTGCCACAACACGACGGCGTGGCCCTCGACATCGATGCCGCGGCGGCCGGCCCGGCCGGTGAGCTGGGTGTACTCGCCGGGGGTGATGTCGGCGTGCTGCTCGCCGTTCCACTTGACGAGCTTCTCCAACACCACCGAGCGGGCGGGCATGTTGATGCCGAGCGCGAGGGTCTCGGTGGCGAACACGGCCTTCACCAGGCCGCGTACGAAGAGTTCCTCGACGACTTCCTTGAACGTCGGCAGCATGCCCGCGTGGTGGGCCGCGATACCGCGCTCCAGGCCTTCCAGCCACTCGTAGTAGCCGAGGACGTGGAGGTCCTCGTTCGGGATGGAGGCCGTGCGCTCCTCGACGAGGGCGCGGACCTTCTCGCGGGCCTCCTCGTCGTTCAGCCGCAGCCCCGCGTACATGCACTGCTGGACGGCTGCCTCACAGGCGGCGCGGCTGAAGATGAACGTGATGGCGGGCAGCAGCCCCTCGGAGTCGAGCCGCTCGATGACCTCGGGCCGCCCCGGCGTCCACACCCGGGACCGCTGACGCCGCTCGCGCTCCCGGTCGGCGTCGCGCATGGCGCGGCCCCGCTTGCGGTCCTGGTACGACGGACGGCTGGCCTCCATGCGCGCCAGGCGCGTGAGGTCGGGGTTGACGGCCTTCTTGTGGCCCTCGCCCTCCTCGAAGAGGTCGTACATCCGGCGCCCGGCGAGCACGTGCTGGAACAGCGGCACGGGCCGGTGCTCGGAGACGATCACCTCGGTGTCGCCGCGGACGGTGTCGAGCCAGTCGCCGAACTCCTCGGCGTTCGACACGGTCGCCGACAGTGACACCAGGGTCACCGACTCGGGGAGGTGGATGATCACTTCCTCCCAGACGGCACCGCGGAAGCGGTCCGAGAGGTAGTGCACCTCGTCCATGACCACGTAACCGAGGCCGAGGAGGGTCTGCGAGCCCGCGTACAGCATGTTCCGGAGGACCTCGGTGGTCATCACGACCACCGGCGCCTCGGAGTTGACGCTGTTGTCTCCGGTGAGCAGGCCGACCTTGTCCGCGTCGTAACGACGGCTCAGGTCGGCGTACTTCTGGTTCGACAGTGCCTTGATGGGCGTGGTGTAGAAGCATTTCTTGCCCTGCTGGAGGGCGAGATGGACGGCGAACTCGCCGACGATCGTCTTGCCCGAGCCGGTGGGCGCGGCCACGAGAACACCCTTGCCCGATTCGAGGGCCTGACAGGCCTCGATCTGGAAGGGGTCGAGGCCGAAGTCGTACATCTCGCGGAAGCCCGCGAGTGCGGTGGCCTGCTCGACAGCACGCTTACGGGCTGCCGCGTACCGCTCGGCCGGTGAGAGATCCTCTGTCATCGTGCATTCGAGACTACCGGCCACCACTGACAACAGGACGATCATTATCCGATCGGAGCCTGTGGATCCGGCGTCCTACCAGCACAGGACGTCCCGCCCCGGGACCGCACACCGCTGCTCAGGGGCCCGCGACCCGCACCGCGCCCCGTATGCATTCCGCGGTCAGCGGCAGCGGCCCGAGCGGCTCCCCGTCGGCGTATCCGGTGATCCCTTCGGCAGCCAGCTCGATCTTCGCGACGCGGTGCACGGTGATCTTGGGATGGCCGAGATGCGTTCCCTTGTAGACCTGCGGAAAGACCCGGAGCAGCGATCTGCGGCTGCAGTCCCCGACCACGGTGACGTCGAAGAGCCCGTCCGTGAGATCCGCGCCCGCGCAGATCTTCATCCCGCCCCCGTACGAGGACCCGTTGCCGACGGCCACCAGCGTCGCCTCGATCTCCCGGACCTCACCGCCGTCCAGGGTGATCCGGAACGGGAAGGGCCTGAAGGAGGCGAGTTCGGCGAGCATCGCGAGGTCGTACTTGAAGCGGCCGGTGGGCCATCTCATGCGGTTGCCGCGGTCGTTGACCCGAGAGTCGAAGCCGGCGGCGAGGACGGTGCCGAACCAGGTGCCGTCGACGCGCCCCAGGTCGATGTCCCGCAGCCGCGCCCCCTTGAGCGCCTCGGCGACCACCCGTCCCGCGGCGGCGGGGTCGCGCACCGGCAGTCCGAGGGCCCGCGCGAAGTCGTTCCCGGTGCCCACGGCGACCAGGCCGAGCGGTGTACGGGTCCCGGCGACGGCCTGGAGCGCGAGGTTCGCCATGCCGTCGCCGCCGACGGCCACCAGGGCGCCCGTGCCGGCGTCGACGGCGGCACGCGCGCGTGTGAGGGCGTCCTCGGCGTTCTGCCCGAGGACCGTGCGTACGGAGAAGCCTGCCGACCGCAACGCGGAAGCGGCCGGCTGCGCCGCGCGGGCGCCCCGGCCGCGTCCCGCGGTGGGATTGACGAAGAGGGTGATCTCGCTGGTCACGGCCACGGACCCTACAACGTCGTCCGGCAGGGTCATCCGGCGACGTCAGGTCACGTCGTCGTAGCCGTTGATCCGGTCGTGCTCGGAGTCCGCCTGCGCCGGGAGCGCGCGGTTCGCCGACACGGACTCGATCTCGCCGATGTCCTCGGGCGTGAGATCGAGCTCGGAGGCCTCGTCGTCGTCCGGTCCCTCGGCCTCGCGACGGGCCCTGCGGCGGTCGTTCAGCAGCGAGAAGCCGGTGGCTGCGAAGTAGAGGATCCAGATCGGCCCGGCGAGCGCCATCATCGTCAGCGGGTCGGTGCTGGGCGTGGCGACGGCGGCGAACACGGTGATGCCCATGATCATGCCGCGCCACCAGCCGGCCATGCGCTTGCCGGAGATGATCCCGGTCATGTTGAGCATCACCAGGAGCAGCGGCAGTTCGAAGGAGAGGCCGAAGACGATCACCATGCGCGTGACGAGGTCGAGCAGGTCGTCCAGCGGCAACAGGTTGTCGACACCGAACGGCGTGAACTCGATCAGGACCTTCGCGGTGGTGGGCAGCACCTTGTACGCGAAGAACCCGCCGCCGAGGAAGAGCGGGACGCCCGTCGCGACAAACGCGTAGGCGTACTTCTTCTCGCTCTTGTGCAGGCCGGGCGCAACGAACGCCCAGAGCTGGTAGAGCCAGATCGGCGAGGCGAAGACGACGCCCGCCATCAGGGACACCTTCAACGCCAGGGTGAACGGCGTGAGCAGACCATTGATCGTGATCTGCGCGCAGGTGGTGTCCTTGGGCTCACTCGCCAACTGCTCGAACGACTTCGCACAGCCCACCGAGTCGAGGATCGGCTCGGTGAAGAAGTTGATGATGTCGTTGTAGAAGAAGGCGGCGACGACCGTGACGAGGACGATGGCCAGCATCGCCTTCGCGAGCCGGTTGCGGAGCTCACGAAGGTGCTCCGCGAGGGGCATCCGCCCCTCCGGATCCTTCTCTTCGTTCTTGCGGGCAGACTTGAGCAACCCACGTTCCCATCTCGTGCAGGGGGCCGGCGGTCACCGGCCCTGCGTCAGCGCTTGGTCGTGTCCGTCGGCTCGGTGACCGGGCGCGAGCTGGTCACGTCACCGGGTGCGGCCTGGATGGTGCGCTGGACCTGGGACTGGTCGTCCTGCGGCGGGGCTGCCGGGGTGGCGCTGTCGTCCTTGCCCTCGGTCTTCATCGCCTTGGCCTCGCTCTTGAGAATGCGGGCGGACTTGCCCAGCGAGCGGGCCATGTCCGGAAGCTTCTTCGCGCCGAACAGCAGGATGATGACGACGAGGATGAGAATGATCTCGGGAGCGCCGAGCCTTCCGAACATAAGCTTTTACCTTCTCACCGAGGCGGCGTGGTTGGGTTGCTGCCCGACCGGTCGGACGTCTGTCCGACAGTCGTGCTGGCAGCGATCGTAACGCTCAGGGGTAAACGCGGGGCAATCCCTGTGCGTACTCCCAGTTCGCGGTCCGCGCCTCGCTCTCCGGGCCGCGACCAGCAGCGTACCTGCCGATCCCGCCGACCAGACAGGTCGGAGTGACTCAAAGCGCACGGACAGGAAGGCTCAGAGGGCGTCCGCGGCGCGGGCCGCACCGGCTGAGGCGTGCTCCAGGTCCTCGGCCGCGCGGCTGATCCTGCGTGCGGACTCGGTGACCTGCCTGCCCAGACGCTCCGCCTCCAGGAAGACACGGACGGCGAGCACGCCGAGGACGGAGATTCCCAGGAAACCCACAGCGATCGCGAACATCGGCCAGAACATGGCTCGACCCTAAGCCCCCTGGACCGTCGCGTGGAGCCGCAGGGCCCGGACCCCTCCGCCGGTGAGGAGTTCGACGATGCGCTCCCCGGCCGGCTTGCGTACCGCCGCAGCGCACTCCGGGCAGGTGAAGGAGTAGAAAGTGGTCCGATGTGTGGCGCCGATGACCAGGCGCAGAGCGTTCGCGGAGAGTTCGAAGCCGGCCCTGCAGTCGGGGCACGCGGCCTTGAACACCACGGGATCCACCCTGGTCATCCCCGAGAAGGCGGACGCCACGGACATTTCACTGATACCAGACATCGCCGACCCGCTCAAAGCCCTTGCTCCTGCCTGCCGTACAGCCCGTCATGAACTCCGTGCGGCCCGTCGTCCGGGCGCTGCGCTCCCCCGCCGCCGTCGAGCGGAGCAGCCGGGCCACCCTCGCGAGGCGCACCGGGAACGCCCTGCGGCCGGTCCCCGGCGTCGTGAGCCCCCTGCGGTCCGTCGTACGCCGCGAGGGCCTCACGGGCCGCCAGCCGGGCGCTGTCCGCGACCTCCACCGGTGACACGATCCGGCCCTCCCTGCCGAGCCGCAGCGCGAGACGGCGCAGCGACGCCGGGTCGGGGGCGCGCAGGGTGATGCGCAGGCCGCCGTCGGGGAGCTCCTCGGCGCTGTCGTGCGGGTAGTACTCGGCGACCCAGCGCCCGCCGGGGCCGACCTCCACGACCACCTCGGGATCCTCGGCGGCCGGCTGCACCAGCCCCTCGGAGAGGTCCCGCAGCTCGACCTCGGGCGGCGCGGAGGCCTCGTCGAGGATCTTGATCTCGGCGACCCGGTCGAGCCGGAAGGTGCGCCGCGCCTCGGAGCGGCGGCACCACGCCTCCACGTATGTGTGCCCGACGCTGACCAGGCGGATCGGGTCGATCTCCCGCTCGGTGAGTTCGTCCCGCGAGGGCGAGTAGTAGCGGATCCACAGCCTGCGCCGCTCGGAGATCGCCCGGTCGACGTCGGCGAAGACACCGCCCTCGGACTCGAAGGTGACCGACAGCCGGGCACTGGCCCCCGCCGCCTCGCCCGAGGCGGCCTCCACCTTCGCGGTGGCCCGCAGCAGCGCCTGCCGGTCGCCCTCACGCAGTCCGGGCAGGGTCGACACGGCCCGCGCGGCCACCAGCAGCGCGGTCGCCTCGTCGGCGGCGATCCGCAGCGGCTCGGCGACATCGTCCGGGTTGTGCCACCAGATCCGGTCGCCGTCGGTGTCGATGTCGAGCAGATCGCCCCCGCGGAAGCTGGTCCCGCACAGCGGCAGCACGTCGAGGTCGGAGATCAGCTCGTCCTCGGTGATCCCGAAGGCCCGCGCGACGTCCTCGACCCGAGCGCCGGGCCGCTCCCGCAGATAGGTCACCAGGGAGAGCATCCGCCGGGTCTGGTCGAGCGCGTTCGTGGGCTTGGCCGGTTTTCCTGCCACTTTCTTACGTTCCCCCTCAGCCCTTGGCCACGGCGCGCAGCCGGTCGACGACGTCGGCCCGCAGCTCGGCGGGTTCCAGGACGACCACGTCGGGCCCGAACTCGACGAGCCAGGCATCCAGACCGTGCCCGTACGGAATCTCCAACTCGTCCCACCCGTCACCGAGTTCCCGTACCGAGGCGGCCTTGGCGCGCAGCGGGTAGCCCGAGCCCGAGCGCAGCCGGATCAGCGCGGAACGGTCGGCGATGTCCCCCGCCCAGCTCGCGACGGTCTCACGCACGGTGACGACGTCGGGTACCTGGGCCGTGTACTTTCCGCCGCGTGTACGGACCTTGCCGGTGATCCTGGACAGCCGGAAGACCCGCTCGGCGCTCCGGTCGCGGTCCCAGCCGGCCAGGTACCAGTGGCCGCGCCAGCACTCCAGGGCCCACGGCTCGACGAGGCGTGGCTCGGGCCGGGCCGCGGTGGCCTTGCGGTAGTCGAAGGCGACGGGCCGCCGGTCGCGGCAGGCGAGCATCAGGGGTTCGAAGGCGGCCTCGTGCACGGGGATGCGGGGTTCAAGGGCGCCGTGGGCCTCGTACGGATCGACGTCCTCGGGGAGGCCCGCGGCGCGGAGTTTCTGCAGGGCGCCGCTCGCCGCGCCCGCGAGGCGGGCCTGCTGCCAGACCTTGGCTGCGAGGCCGAGGGCCGCGGCCTCTTCGGCGTCGAGAGTGATGGGAGGCAGCCGGTTGCTGTCGCGGCGGGCCAGATAGCCGACTTCGCCGTCGAGGTTCTCCACCGTCTCGATGACCAGGCCGAGTTCGCGCAGATCGTCCTTGTCGCGCTCGAACATCCGGTTGAAGGAGTCGTCCGAGCTCGCTTCCAGATAGGCCTCGATGGACTCGCGGAGCTCGCGCTTGCTGAGCGGCCGCCGGGTCCCGAGCAGACACAGCGCCAGGTTCATCAGCCGCTCTGCCTTGGCAATGGCCATCGATGCCCTTCCCTATGGTGCTTCCGACCGATGACCGTACCGCCCCGGGGTGTCGCGGCAAAGCCGAGGGCCCATGCCCGGACTGGCATGGGCCCCAAGTGATCGGGTCCGGTCGGACCGTGATCACACGGCGTACGAAGATCGGACCGTCATCAGACCTTCGTGATCACCGGGCCGTGCTCCGGCCCTCGTGGTGATCGGGTCGTACTCGGCTCTCGTGGTGACCGGACCGTGGGTGTCCCCCGGCCGGCCCTCCGCGAAGGCTCAGACGCCGACCAGGTCGCAGACGAAGATCAGCGCCTCGCCGGGCGCGATACGGCCGCCACCGGCGCCACGCTCGCCGTAGGCGAGGTGCGAGGGGATGATCAGCTGACGGCGTCCGCCGACCTTCATGCCCTGTACGCCCTGGTCCCAGCCCGCGATGACCTGGCCGACGCCCAGCTGGAACTGGAGCGGCGTACCGCGGTTCCAGGACGCGTCGAACTCCTCGCCGGAGGAGAAGGCCACGCCCACGTAGTGGACGGAGACGGTGTCGCCCGCCTTGGCAACCGGGCCGTCGCCCTCCCAGATGTCCTTGATCTCGAGGTCCGCCGGGGGCTCGCCGCCCGGGAAGTCGATCTCGGGCTTCTCGATGCTCACGTTTCTGGCTCCTGCTTGTTCTCGGTGGGGCAACCCGGACAGTCTGTCACTCTCAGCTCGTGGCCAGAATGTCGACCACGAACACGAGGGTGGACTTGGCGGGCAACTCCTTGCCCTTGGCCTCGTCGCCGTACGCCTGGGCGGCCGGAATCACCAGCAGGACCCGGTCCCCGACGTGCTTGCCGACGATCCCCTTGTCCCAGCCGGGGATGACCTGGCCCTGACCGATGACGGTGCTGAAGGGCTGGCCGCTCTTCCAGGACGAGTCGAAGAGAGTGGCCTTCTCCTTGCCCTTGTTGATCTCCCAGGCGGCGCCGCTGTACTGCATGGTGACCGACTGGCCGCTCTTCACCTCGGCGCCCTTGCCCTGGATGAGGACCTGGTCGACCAGCTTGGCCGGCGGGTCGTTCTTCGGGACGGAGATCGTGGCGGGCGCCTCGTCGTCGGCCTTGATCTGCGGCAGGTCCGACGGGATGGCGGCCTGCTTGCCCTCGACCTTCTTCGGGACGACGTCGCCCACGTCGAGCGCGAAGACCAGGGTGTCGGTGCCCGAGACTCCGGCCTGTTGGTTGCCCTGGCTGCCGAAGCCGGCGGCCGGCGGAGCGACAACCAGGACGCGGCTGCCCTCCTTCTGCCCCACGAGCGCCTTGGAGAACGCCGGGATGACCGTGTCGGAACCGGCCGTGACCAACTGCGGGGCCCCGCCCTCCTGGTAGGTGGAGCCGAGGTCCTTGCCGCTCTTCCAGACCTTGCCGGTGAAGTTCATCGACACCAGATCGTCCTTCTTCACCACCGCGCCGTCGCCCTCGGAGACCGCGTGCACGACGAACTTGTCGCTCGGGTCACCCTTGGGCACCTCGATCGTCGCCTTCTTGCCGAAGGCGCCCTTGACCTCGGGCATCGGCGACGCCGAGTCCACCGGCTTCGGTGCGCCCGCGGAGGAGGCGGAGGACGACGCCGACGGGTCGGCCTTGTCCTTGTCGCCCTTGTCGTCGTCGCTTCCGCAGGCGGACGCGGTCAGCGCCAGGGCAGGCACGATCAGGAGAGCAGCAAGTCGGCGTCGCACATCGGTCCTCAGGTCGCTCGAACAGGGTCCGGCCACTCTAGGCCCTCACGGCACTGGGCCGGGGCAGGCGGAACCGACCGTGCCGGTCGAGGACATACAGCCGAGGACATGAAAGAGGTCCTGTACACCCGCGGTGTACAGGACCTCTGCCGTGCGGACGACCGCCTACATCCCGGCGATCAGCTTCTCCACCCGGTCGTCGACGGAACGGAACGGGTCCTTGCACAACACGGTGCGCTGTGCCTGGTCGTTGAGCTTCAGATGGACCCAGTCGACGGTGAAATCACGACGCTGTTCCTGAGCGCGCCGGATGAAGTCGCCGCGCAGCCGGGCCCGAGTGGTCTGCGGCGGTACGGACTTGCCCTCGAAGATCTTCAAGTCGTTGCAGATCCGGGCGGCTTGGCCCCGCTTCTCCAGCAGGTAGTAGAGACCTCGGCGACGGTGGATGTCGTGGTAGGCGAGGTCTATCTGAGCGACACGCGGGTGCGACATGGTCATGTTGTGCTTGGCGCGATACCGCTCGATGAGCTTGTACTTCATCACCCAGTCGATTTCGGTACCGATCCGGTCGAGGTCCTCGGACTCGATCGAGTCGAGTGTGCGGCCCCACAGCTCCAGAACCTGGTCGACGACGCCGGTACGGATACCGCGGCGCTCGACGAAGTCCACGGCCTTCTCGTAGTACTCGCGCTGCACCTCGAGAGCAGAGGCCTCGCGGCCGCTGGCCAGGCGCACCTTGCGGCGGCCCGTGATGTCGTGGCTGACCTCGCGGATGGCCCGGATCGGGTTCTCCAGGGTCAGGTCGCGCATCACCGTGCCCGCCTCGATCATGCGCAGCACGAGGTCGGTGGCACCGACCTTGAGGAGCATGGTCGTCTCGGACATGTTCGAGTCGCCGACGATGACGTGCAGCCGGCGGTAGCGCTCGGCGTCCGCGTGCGGTTCGTCCCGGGTGTTGATGATCGGCCGGGAGCGGGTCGTCGCCGAGGAGACGCCCTCCCAGATGTGCTCGGCGCGCTGGCTGACGCAGTACACGGCACCACGCGGGGTCTGCAGCACCTTGCCGGCACCGCAGAGGAGCTGCCTCGTGACGAGGAACGGAATGAGGATGTCCGCGAGCCGGGAGAACTCCCCGTGACGGGCCACCAGATAGTTCTCGTGGCAGCCGTAGGAGTTGCCCGCCGAGTCGGTGTTGTTCTTGAAGAGGTAGACGTCGCCCGCGATTCCTTCCTCGTGCAGGCGTCGTTCGGCGTCTACCAGGAGTCCTTCCAGAATGCGCTCGCCGGCCTTGTCGTGGGTGACCAGTTCCGTCACGTTGTCACATTCGGGTGTCGCGTATTCCGGATGTGATCCCACGTCTAGATAGAGGCGGGCGCCGTTTCGCAGAAAGACATTGCTGCTGCGGCCCCATGACACGACACGGCGGAAGAGGTACCGCGCCACCTCGTCGGGAGACAGGCGTCGCTGTCCCCTGAACGTACACGTGACGCCGTACTCGTTCTCCAGCCCGAAAATGCGGCGGTCCATGACTGAACATTACGCCTGATGGCCTGTGCTGAAACGGGGTTCGGGGGCACCGTTTCGATCATTTTCCGAACCCCCCTCGACCACCGTGCCCCCGCCCGTAGCTGCGAGGACCCGCCCCGTGGCCAGCAGAACGACCAGCGCGGCACCTCCGGCGACACCCGATACGGCGAAGCCCCGGACGGCTCCGCCCCACTCGATGACCGGTCCCGCGAGGCCCGTCCCGACGGAGGCTCCCACCGTGAACGTCGTCACGAGCCAGGAGAACGCCTCGGTGACCGTGCCCCTCGGCGCGTGCCGGTCGACGAGGATGAACGCGCAGGCGATACAGGGTGCGAGGAAGACTCCGGCAAGGGCCATCAGCGCCGTCATGGCGACCACACCCGGCATGAGCATCAGCGGCAGGTAACTGACCGCCAGAAGGGCGACCAGCACGCGCAGTCGCCGCTCCGGCGCGCCGCCCCACTGCCGTGCCCCGTAGACCGTGCCGCCGACGAGAGCACCGAGCCCGATGGCGGCCATCAGCCAGCCGTACGTCACGTCGCCGCCGTGGTCGTCCGCGTACGACACGCTCGCGACCGTGATGGAACCGAGCGCCATTCCGACAAAAAGGAACGCGCCGAGCAGGGCGATGAGTCCTCGCGAGCGCAGCGCGCCGAGCCAGTGCGCCTCGCGCGGCGCCGAACGCCACGCGCGCGAGGGCCGCGAGACGACCACGGAGAGAGCGCCCAGCACCCCGATGACGTTGAGGATGATCAGCGCGGCCTGCGCGGACCACAGGGACACGCACAGCGTCACGAGCAACGGCCCGACGGTGAACATGACTTCCTGCGCGACCGCGTCCATCGCGTACGCCGTGTGCACCTGGTCCTCCTTACGGAGGACCGAGGGCCACAGCGCCCGCAGGCCGCCCTCCAGGGGCGGCGTGAAGAGTCCGGCGACGGCGATGAGGGCGTACGCGAGCGGGAGCGTCCCGGTGCCCGTGAGGGCGAACACGGTGGTCGCGAGGGCGGAGACGAGCGCGGCGGGCAGCTGGATCCGCGGCTGCCCGTAGAGGTCCACCAGACGGCCGAGCAGCGGCTGGCCCACGGCGTTGGCCACTCCGTAGACCGCGGCGAGCGCTCCGGCGAGGCTGTAGCTGCCGCCCTCCGCGCGGATGAACAGCACGATGGCGATCGCGGAGGTCGCGTTCGGCAGCCGGCCCACCAGGGTGCCGACGAGCAGCCGCATGGCGTGTTTCGCTCGGAGGATCTCCAGATAACCGGTGGCCATGCCCCGCCCCTTTCGGCTCCAGAATGCCCGAGTTTTCCTGTCCCCGCCGTCGGAGGCCTCGGAAGTGTTACGTATAACTTCGTTCGTCATACGTACCATGTGCGCTGTCCGCGAGTCCAGCAGAAAGACAGGTCACCGGTGGCAGCAGGCAGCCCCCGCCCCACGAGCCGTGACGTCGCCCAGGCCGCGGGAGTGTCCCAGGCGGCCGTTTCGCTGGTGCTCGGCGACAAGTGGCGCGGGCGGGTCTCCGAGCGGACGGCGGAGCGCGTACGGGAGGCCGCGCGGGAGCTCGGTTACCGGCCGAACCTCGCGGCCCGCAATCTGCGTCTGGGCAGCACGCGTACGGTCCTGCTGGTGGTCCCCGCCCTGACGACCGAGTTCTTCGCCGGCGTCTACACGGGCGCGGCCCGGGTGGCGGCCGAGCACGGCTTCGGAGTGGTGCTCTACCCATCCCCCGAGGGCATCGGCCCGGCACGGGATCCCTTCGCTTCCGCACAGGCCGCCCTGGACGGCGTGATCGCCTCCTCCATGGCCGCCGACGCCCTCACGGCGATCCGCGGCGACCAGCTGCCCCTGGTGATGCTCGACAGCGATCCGGCGGGCAGCACGGGCGCGGCAACGGTCAACCTCGACATCCGCGACGGCGTACGGCAGGTCGCGGAACACCTGCTGGGCCTCGGTCACCGCCGTTTCCTGCACCTGGCGGCTGACATCCCGTCCTGGACCTTCGACGTTCGCGCCCGTGAACTCGCCGAACGCCTGGCCGCGGTCCCGGGCACGGAACTCCGCACCGCCCCCGCCCCGATCTCCATCGAGGGCGCCCTGGCGGCCGCCGAGACCGCCCTGGCCGCCCCCGGCCCCCGTCCCACCGCCGTGGTCTGCGACGACGACAAACTGGCCGCCGGCGCCTACAAGGCCGCCCGCCGCCTGGGCCTGCGCATCCCCGACGACCTCTCCGTCACCGGCCTCGACGACCTGGCCCTCGCCACGGCCCTGGACCCGGAGCTCACGACGGTCCGCCTCGACGCCGACCTCTTCGGCGAACGCGGCATGGAAACCCTCCTGGCCGTCCTGAACGCCCGCGAGCCCACCGGCGAGGACATCCCCGTACACCTGGTGATCCGAGGCTCCACAGCCCCACCAGGCGCCCCGTAAGGGGCGCGGGGAACTGCGCGACCAGCCCGGAACAACCCGCACCCTGCCCACCGGCGGACCCTCTCCAGGGGTGCGGGGAACGGCGCGACCAGCCACAACGCACCCGCACCCGACACACCGTCCCGAGCCCCCGAAACACCGTGTGCCCCCGGCCTGCGAAAGGCCGGGGGCACACAAGGTTCAATCAGGTCGAGGAGGTCACTCCTCGTCCTCCGGGTCCTCGGCCTCCGCGGCCGTGGACGCCCCACCCTCCTCCAGCAACCGACCGAGCTGCCGGCCGGTGATCCGCTTGAACTTGCGCTGCTGCGGCCGCGTACGGTCCAGCACCGCGACCTCCAGCCGCTCCGCGGGAATCTCCCGCTCAGTACCGTTCGTGTCGCGCGACAGCGCCTGAACGGCCAGCTTGAGCGCCTCGGCGAGCGACATCCCCTCCTGGTGCTGCTGGTCCAGGTAGGTGCTGATCTGCTCGGCGTTGCCGCCGACCGCGACCGAGCCATGCTCGTCCACGATCGACCCGTCGTGCGGAAGGCGGTAGATCTGGTCGCCCTCGGGGGTCTCCCCCACCTCGGCGACGACCAGCTCGACCTCGTACGGCTTCTCCGCCGCGGACGAGAAGATCGTGCCGAGCGTCTGGGCGTAGACATTGGCGAGACCACGGGCGGTCACGTCGTCACGGTCGTAGGTGTAGCCCCGGAGGTCGGCGTAACGGACGCCGCCGATCCGGAGGTTCTCGTATTCGTTGTATTTGCCTGCGGCAGCGAAACCGATCCGGTCATAGATCTCGCTGAACTTGTGCAGCGCACGGGACGGGTTCTCGCCGACGAACACGATGCCGTCGGCGAACTGCAGCACGACGAGGCTGCGGCCACGGGCGATGCCCTTGCGGGCGTATTCCGCCCGGTCGGCCATGGCCTGCTGGGGTGATACATAGAACGGCGTCGACACCGGCTATCCGTCCCTTTCTGTGGAAGTCACTCGATCACCTTGACAAGAGGTCCGCTGTCAGAGCAGCGCGGCCCGTGGGCCGTCGGGCTGCTCAAGGCGCCGCTCCAGGATCGAGCGGGCGATCTCGGAGGACTCGTCGTCGGTGAGGCGGCGGAATCCGTCTGCGGTGATCACGGTGACGATCGGGTAGATCCGGCGGGCGACATCGGGACCACCGGTCGCCGAGTCGTCGTCGGCCGCGTCGTACAGCGCCTGTACGACGAGCGTCGTGGCCTGGTCTTCGGTCAGGTCCTTGCTGTAGAGCTTCTTCATGGCGCCGCGGGCGAAGATCGAGCCGGAGCCCGTGGCCGCGAAGCCGTGTTCCTCGGAGCGGCCGCCCGTCACGTCGTACGAGAAGATGCGGCCCTTCTCGCGGTCCACGTCGTACCCCGCGAAGAGCGGGACCACGGCCAGGCCCTGCATGGCCATGCCGAGATTGGACCGGATCATCGTGGAGAGGCGGTTCGCCTTGCCCTCCAGGGAGAGCGTGGCGCCCTCCACCTTCTCGAAGTGCTCCAGCTCCAGCTGGAACAGCTTCACCATCTCCACGGCCAGACCGGCCGTACCGGCGATGCCCACCGCCGAGTACTCGTCGGCCGGGAAGACCTTCTCGATGTCGCGCTGGGCGATCATGTTGCCCATGGTGGCCCGACGGTCACCCGCGAGCACGACACCGCCGGGGAACGTGGCGGCCACGATCGTGGTCCCGTGCGGTGCTTCGATGACGCCCTTCATGGGCGGCAACTGCCGGTTGCCCGGGAGGATGGCCGGCTGGTGTTCGGACAGGAAGTCCATGAACGAGGACGAGCCGGGCGTCAGGAAGGCAGCCGGCAGACGCCCGGTGCTACGAGGGTTGGCTTCCACGCGATGTCCTTCCACGTAGGCGGCGGCCCGCCGGGGACGGCCGAGCCGATCATCAAATCTGTGCACGGACCATACCCGTACCTACGCCAGTCATCCGTCCCGGCGCCGACCCGATGGAACGGGCCGACTCCGGGGCGGACAACCGGGGTTACTCTCCGCCCTTCTGGACGAAGGAACGCACGAAGTCCTCTGCGTTCTCCTCGAGGACGTCGTCGATCTCGTCCAGTACGGAGTCGACATCGTCCGACAGCTTCTCCTGGCGCTCCTTGAGGTCTTCGGATGCCTGCGCCTCGGGCGCTTCCTCGACCTCCTCGGTGTTGCGCGTCGCCTTCTGCTGTCCGCCGCCGGTGTCCTTGGTCGCCATAACCCTCACCCCGCTCGGTTCGACGTTCTTGATCAGACCCTACAAGCAGGGTCCGACATCGGCCCCGCAGTTGCTACAACGTCCGGGGGCCACCTCGATGATTCCCGGACGCCGCCTCTTTCCACCTCGCCCCGCCGCATCGGCCCGAGGGCCGCGGCGGCCCGGTCAGCCGCCCGAAAGCACCCTGACCAGGTCTTCCGCCGTACGGCAGCGGTCGAGGAGCTCCTTGACGTGATTACGCGTTCCGCGAAGCGGCTCGAGGGTTGGGACCCGCTGGAGCGAGTCCCGGCCCGGCAGATCGAAGATCACCGAGTCCCAGGAGGCCGCCGCCACGTCGTCCGCGTACTGCTCCAGACAGCGCCCGCGGAAGTACGCGCGCGTGTCCTCCGGCGGCTTCGTCCGGGCCCGCTCCACGTCCGTCTCGTCCAGCAGGCGCTTCATCCTGCCGCGGGCCACGAGACGGTTGTAGAGGCCCTTCTCCGAGCGCACGTCGGCGTACTGGAGGTCGACCAGGTGCAGCCGCGCCGCGTCCCATTCGAGGCTGTCACGGCGCCGGTAGCCCTCCATGAGCTCCCGCTTGGCCACCCAGTCCAGCTCGCCCGCCAGACTCATGGGATCGCTCTCCAGGCGCCCCAGGACGTCCTCCCAGCGGGTGAGCACGTCCTTGGTCTGCTCGTCCGCGTCCGCGCCGAACCGCTCCTCGACGTACTTGCGCGCCAGTTCGAAGTACTCCATCTGCAGCTGGACCGCGGTGAGCGTCCGGCCGCTACGGAGCGTGATCAGGCGCTTGAGGGTCGGGTCGTGCGAGACCTGGTGCAGCGTGCGCACCGGCTGGTCCACGGCGAGGTCCACGGCGATGAAGCCGTCCTCGATCATCGACAGGACGAGGGCGGTCGTGCCGAGCTTGAGATAGGTCGAGATCTCCGAGAGGTTCGCGTCGCCGATGATCACGTGCAGGCGGCGGTACTTCTCGGCGTCCGCGTGCGGCTCGTCACGCGTGTTGATGATCGGGCGCTTGAGGGTGGTTTCGAGGCCCACCTCGACCTCGAAGTAGTCGGCACGCTGACTGAGCTGGAAGCCGTGCTCGTGCCCGTCCTGGCCGATACCGACGCGGCCCGCTCCGGTGACGACCTGGCGTGAGACAAAGAACGGCGTGAGGTGACGCACGATGTCCGAGAAGGGGGTCTCCCGCTTCATCAGGTAGTTCTCGTGCGTGCCGTACGAGGCGCCCTTGTTGTCGGTGTTGTTCTTGTAGAGGTGGATCGGCTGGGCCCCGGGCAGCTGGGCCGCGCGCTCCGCGGCCTCCGCCATGATGCGCTCGCCGGCCTTGTCCCACAGGACGGCGTCCATCGGGTTGGTCACCTCGGGAGAGCTGTACTCCGGGTGCGCGTGGTCCACGTACAGCCGTGCCCCGTTGGTGAGGATGACATTGGCGAGGCCGATGTCCTCGTCGGTGAGCTGACTGGAGTCGGCGGCCTCGCGGGCGAGGTCGAAGCCCCGCGCGTCCCGCAGCGGGTTCTCCTCCTCGAAGTCCCAGCGGGCCCGCCGGGCCCGGTGCATCGCCGCCGCGTAGGCGTTGACGATCTGGGACGAGGTGAGCATGGCATTGGCGTTGGGGTGGCCGGGGACGGAGATCCCGTACTCCGTCTCGATGCCCATTACTCGCCGTACGGTCATGCGGCCCTCCTTGCCCGGCGGCGTCCTCGGTCGGGGACGCCGCTCAAGTACCGCTGGCGCTCCGGTGCGTGTGCGGTGCCCGTCCCCGCACTGCGCGACTCGGCGGTACCGAAGAGCCTAGAGCGCCTTTGCGCTGGTGGGGAGATCATTTGCGTCATTGCTCAGCTCCAGCTGTGCCCTGGAAAACAGTCGGCTGCGGGTACCCAGTAAGGGCACCCGCAGCCACCCTGTCTTTTACAGGTACTGACCGGTGTTCGCCACCGTGTCGATGGAGCGTCCGGTGTCCGCGCCCTGCTTTCCGGTGATGAGCGTCCGGATGTAAACGATCCGTTCGCCCTTCTTTCCGGAGATACGGGCCCAGTCGTCCGGGTTCGTGGTGTTCGGCAGGTCCTCGTTCTCCTTGAACTCGTCCACGCAGGCCTGGAGCAGGTGGGAGACCCTCAGACCCTTCTGGTTGTGCTCGAGGAAGTCCTTGATCGCCATCTTCTTGGCGCGGCCGACGATGTTCTCGATCATGGCGCCGGAGTTGAAGTCCTTGAAGTACAGGACTTCCTTGTCGCCGTTGGCGTACGTGACCTCGAGGAAGCGGTTCTCCTCGGACTCGGTGTACATGTGCTCGACGGCGGTCTGGATCATGCTCTGGACCGTGGTGGTCTTGCTGCCGCCGTGCTCGCCGACGTCGTCGGAGTGCAGCGGGAGGCGCTCGGTGAGGTACTTGGCGAAGATGTCCTTGGCCGCCTCGGCGTCCGGACGCTCGATCTTGATCTTCACGTCGAGACGGCCGGGACGCAGGATCGCGGGGTCGATCATGTCCTCACGGTTCGAGGCGCCGATCACCACCACGTTCTGTAGGCCCTCCACGCCGTCGATCTCGGCGAGCAGCTGCGGGACGATGGTGTTCTCCACGTCCGAGCTGACGCCCGATCCACGGGTGCGGAAGAGGGACTCCATCTCGTCGAAGAAGACGATGACGGGGGTGCCCTCGCTGGCCTTCTCACGAGCACGCTGGAAGACGAGGCGGATCTGCCGCTCGGTCTCACCGACGTACTTGTTGAGGAGCTCGGGACCCTTGATGTTGAGGAAGAAGCTCTTGCCCGTGGCCTGCCCGGTCACCTCGGCGACCTTCTTGGCCAGCGAGTTGGCGACGGCCTTGGCGATGAGCGTCTTGCCGCATCCGGGGGGCCCGTACAGCAGTACGCCCTTGGGCGGCCGCAGTTCGTGCTCCTTGAACAGGTCGGGGTAGAGGTACGGGAGCTCGACCGCGTCGCGGATCATCTCGATCTGGCCGCCCAGACCGCCGATCTGCTCGTAGCCGATGTCCGGGACCTCTTCGAGGACGAGTTCCTCGACCTCGCTCTTGGGAACGACCTCGTAGACATAGCCGGAGCGGGGTTCGAGGAGCAGGGCGTCGCCGGGGCGGATGGTGACATCCATCAGCGGCTCGGCTAGCCGTACCACCCGTTCCTCGTCGGTGTGCCCGACCACGAGGGCGCGCTCACCGTCCTCGAGGATCTCCTTGAGGGTGACGATGTCGCCGACGCTCTCGTACTCCATGGCCTCGACCACGTTGAGAGCTTCGTTGAGCATCACTTCCTGGCCGCGCCTGAGCTCTTCGAGCTCGACGCTGGGGCTGACGTTCACCCGGAGCTTGCGGCCCCCGGTGAAGATGTCGGCCGTACCGTCCTCGTTCGCCACGAGGAAGACACCGAAGCCGGCCGGCGGCTGTGCGAGCCGGTCGACCTCCTCCTTGAGTGCCACGATCTGGTCGCGGGCCTCTCGGAGGGTGCCCGCGAGCCGCTCGTTCTGCGCGGACACGCCGGCCAGGTTTGTCTGCAGCTCGACGATCCGCTCTTCGAGAATCCTCGTGTGTCGCGGAGAGTCGGCGAGCTTGCGTCGCAGGACGGCGATCTCCTGCTCAAGGTAGGCAATCTGCCCGGACGGGTCGTCGGACCCTCGTCCCGGGCGGATGCCGCGGTTCATGTCGTCGTCGTGGGCTGCCACGGTCCTCACCTCCTCCAAGGGGAGCTGGACGCTTCCAGACCCTACCTGGGTGGGTGTCGATTGAAACCCCTAGATCACAAAGACGGTCGAGGTGTGTCCGATCTTCACCCTTGCGCTCTCCCTCACGCCAGTGGAATACCCACACAACGCGATTGGGAAGCCGACGGAGGTAGGGTCGAAGTGTTCAACACCCGCCAGAGCTGGCCCGATTCCCAAGTCTTCGGATCGCTCGGCGCAGGAAACGGCAGGAGAAACGACCGTGCAGCAGGAGGCCGGAGTCGACGGCGAGGGGCTCGAGGTCTGGATCGACCAGGACCTCTGTACCGGCGACGGAATCTGCGCCCAGTACGCCCCCGAGGTCTTCGAGCTGGACATCGACGGCCTGGCCTACGTGAAGAGTTCCCAGGACGAACTCCTGCAGGCCCCGGGCGCCACAACGCCCGTACCGCTGACGCTTCTGCGTGATGTCGCCGACTCCGCGAAGGAGTGCCCGGGCGACTGCATCCATGTACGTCGGGTTTCGGACAGGGTCGAGGTCTACGGCCCCGACGCGGAGTGACCGGAAAGCCACTCCGCGTAACGGCTTGTCTGATTTCTCACGCCCGGCCCGCTCTCACACACTGTGGGCCTCGGACGGTGTCGAGCGGGCGAACGCGCCGTTCTTCCACTGCCACTTGGCGCGCTCGGTCACGTCCGGACAGCAACTCGGTACGTCGCGCGACGAGTAGCCGAGGAGGGTCGCGGTGATCGTGGCGTCACGGACGGCGAAGTCCTTGACGCTCAGCCGGTCCTTCGGGTCGACCAGGGTGGCGACGACACGGGGCTTCGGGTCGTCCGCGGACCGCGTGACGACGTAGACACCGCTGGGCGGAGTGCCGATGCCGGCCTCGCAGCGCACCACGGCGACCGTCTCGGGGCGGCCGTCGCCGTCGAGGTCCCCGGAAGCCTGTCTCTGGACGGCGGCCTCGTTGGGGCCGCACTCGATCGGGAATTCGACGCCGGCCGGGTCGGGCGGCGCCACGGCGGCCGGGGCCGTCTTCGACTCGGGGCCGTGCTGGGCGGCGGTGGCCCGGTCGGGCTGCAGGAAGCCGGAGGCCGCGACCACTCCGGCGAGGGCGGTCGCCGTGGCCAGCCAGTGGATCGGACGGGTGTGCGTGTGTGCCAGTTCCGGAACGGCGGATTGCTGCACTAGGAAGTGTCTCCTGTGAGGGCTGTGCCGGTGGGGGTGGCCAGCATGGTGCCACACGTCACACCGTGAGGGAACGGCGGGGTCCGGGGTTACTGGCGGGGAGTCAAGGGAAAAGCGTCGTGGCCGAGTTCCCGAGGTGCTCTCGGGAACTCGGCCACGACGCTTGAGCGTTGTACGCGGCACAGGGCCGCCTCGGCGGCCGGCCCTCCGTCGGTCAGCGGCCGGCGCCTCCGTCGGCGTTCGGACCGGTGTAATCCTCGCCGTACGCGCCCTTGGAGGGACGGCGGCGGCGCATCGGCGGCTCGACGCCGTCCGCGAGGCGGCGGGCGGTGAGCAGGAAGCCGGTGTGGCCGATCATCCGGTGGTCGGGGCGGACGGCCAGGCCCTCGACGTGCCAGTTGCGGATCATCGACTCCCAGGCGCTCGGCTCGTTGAAGCAGCCGATCTCACGGATGGACTCGACGGTCCGGGCGAGCTGGGTGGTGGTCGCCACGTAGCAGCAGACGATGCCGCCGGGGACGAGCGCCTTGGAGACGGCCTCCAGGCACTCCCACGGGGCGAGCATGTCGAGGACGACGCGGTCGACCTCGGTGTCGCTGAGGTTGTCCTGGAGGTCACCGACGGTGAGCTGCCAGGCGGGGTGCGGGCCGCCGAAGTAGCGCTCCACGTTCTGCTGGGCGATCTCGGCGAAGTCCTCGCGGCGCTCGTAGGAGTGCAGCATGCCCTCGTCGCCGATGGCGCGCAGCAGGAAACTGCTGAGCGAGCCGGAGCCCACGCCCGCTTCCACGACGCGTGCGCCGGGGAAGATGTCGGCGAAGGCCAGGATCTGCCCCGCGTCCTTGGGGTAGACCACGGCGGCGCCGCGGGGCATGGACAGGACGTAGTCGGGGAGCAGGGGGCGCAGTGCCAGATAGGCGACGTTCCCCGTGGTGCGGACAACGCTGCCCTCGGGAGCGCCGATCAGCTCGTCGTGCGGGAAGGAACCCTTGTGGGTGTGGAAGTTCTTCCCCGCTTCGAGCGTGAACGTGTAGTGGCGGCCCTTGGGGTCGGTCAGCTGAACCTGGTCCCCGACCTTGAAGGGCCCGCGTCGGCGGGCGGCACCGGTCGGTTCGGACATGTGAACAGCCTACCGGTCCCTGCCGGGCGCTCTGACCGCTCGGGGTGCGTGGGGAATCTGCGGGTGCCTCGTGGCTGGGCGCGCAGTTCCCCGCGCCCCTGACGGGGCGCCGCCGTACACACGGGCGCCGTACTCAGTTCGGGCGGGCCATCGCCTTCACGAACGCCTTCTCCACGTCCGCCGCCGAGAGGACTCCGTAGATCTCGCCGGAGTCCTCCACCACCAGGTACTCGGTCGCGGGGGCCGCGCGCAGGGCGTCCAGGAGGTCCTCTCCGGCCAGTTCGGCGGAGACCCGCATGCCGTCCGTCAGGTCCTGGGCGAGGCCGCTGACGGCGACCCAGGGGCGGCGGTGTTCCGGTACGCCGACGATGGCGGCCTCGCGGACCAGGGAGAGGGGTTCGCCGTCGGGGTCGACCACCACCAGGGCTCGGGCGCCCGCGTCGTTGGCCCGGCGCAGCGCCTCGGAGAGCGGGGTGTTGGTCTCCACGGGCACCGCGCGGCGGGTGAGGGCCCGGGCCCTCAGCTCGGGCAGGTGTTCGCGCAGGCGGGCCATGCGCAGGCTGTTCCCGGCGCCGGTCCAGATGATCGCGGCCAGGATCGCGGCGAGCAGGGCGTCCATGACGGTGTCCATGCCGCCGATGTCCTCGGCGTCGGCGCCGAGCGCCCCTGACTGGGTGAGCAGGGGCAGTCCGATGAGTACGGAGATCGCGAGCGCGCGGCCGACCCAGGCGGCGGCGATCGTGCCGCTCATCGGCTTGCCGGTGATCTTCCAGACGACTGCCCTGAGCATCCGGCCGCCGTCGAGGGGCAGGCCGGGGAGCAGGTTGAAGGCGGCGACGATCAGGTTCGAGATCATCAGGCCGGCCAGCAGGACGCCCGGGACCGTGCCCGGCTCGACGGCCTGCAGGGCGAGGTAGAAGAGGCCTCCGAGGATCAGCGAGAGCAGGGGGCCGACGAAGGCGAGGACGAACTCGCGGCCGGGGGTCTCGGACTCCTTCTCGATCTCCGAG
This sequence comes from Streptomyces sp. NBC_00258, assembly GCF_036182465.1. Lineage (NCBI taxonomy): Bacteria > Bacillati > Actinomycetota > Actinomycetes > Kitasatosporales > Streptomycetaceae > Streptomyces > Streptomyces sp. NBC_00258. The sequence continues at coordinate 9,433,069 of NZ_CP108081.1, read as the reverse complement.
ACACCGCCGAAGAACTGCAGCTGGATCCGGCGCACCGGCAGTCCGAAGCGCAGGGCGGCGACCGTGTGGGCCAGCTCGTGGACGAGTACGGAGGCGTAGAAGGCGACCGCGAAGAAGAGCGAGACGAGGTAGCGGGCCATGCCGAGTTCGGGGAGAACGCGGTCGAGCTGGCCGCCGAAGACCCAGGTGATGAGTGCGGCGACGAGGAACCAGCTGGGCGCCACGTACACGGGGACGCCGAAGGGGCGTCCCATGAGCAGGCCGCCGCCCGGTTCCTTGCCGCGCCGGGAGGACGAGCCCCGCTTCCGCCCGGACTTGGGCTTGGTGGGCGGGGTGTGTGCCTCGGTGCGGTGGACGTCGTGGGGCTGCCCGGGCGTGGGGCCGTCGGAGCGGGGGTCCGGGGCGGGCGGTGGGGTGGGCTCCTTCTTTCGCAGGTCGGCCGTCGGCGCGTCCGCCCGCGCTTCTTTCTCTGCGGCCGTTCCAGCGGCTCCAGCGGCTCCAGCGGCTCCAGCGGCTCCAGCGGCTCCAGCGGCTCCAGCGGCCTGGTCGTCCGCCGAGTCCTCCGGGGTTCCCTGGCTCTGGTCCTGGTGCCCCGCTGCCGCTGCCGTGTCCGTCTCTGCCTCGGGCTCGGGGTTCGCCGGGGCGTCGGCGTCGTGCGGTTCCTCGTCGGAGTGCGGCCGGGCCGTCGGGGTGGCCGGATCACCGGGGCGCGGCCGACCCGTACGGCGCTCGTCCGCCTCGTCCGTGCCGGATCGCGGCTGCCCGCTCCCGCCGCTCTCGTCCACGATGTCCCCTCGTTCGACGCGTCTCCCGCTCGCGATCATGCACGGCGAGAGGTCCTGTGGTCGATGGTATGCGGCCGTCGTGTCGCGTTCGGCCCCGGCACCCCCTCTGTTTCCCACGTCGTGGCGTGCGCGCGCAGGTCACCGTGTGTCGCGCTGTCAGTGGCGGGCCGTAAGGTCTGTCGTCATGGAAACCAGCACCGACGGCGTGACTCAGGCGGGCCCGCAACCCGAGCCGACGGGCACCTCGGCCGAGCCCGCGGACGTGCCGGTCCAAGCCCCGTCCGCCCCCGCGTCCGACCCGGTCGTGATCGCGGAGCCCGCTCGCGTCACCGTCGCCGTGCCGCCGGCCTCGTTGTCGCCCTCGCGGGCCGGGGACTTCATGCAGTGTCCGTTGCTGTACCGCTTCCGGGTGATCGACAAGCTGCCCGAGAAGCCGAGTGAGGCGGCCACCCGGGGCACGCTGGTGCACGCGGTGCTGGAGCGGCTCTTCGACGCGCCGGCCACCGAGCGGACCGCGCCGCGCGCGAAGTCGCTGATCCCCGGTCAGTGGGACCGGCTGCGCGAGGCGAAACCGGAGCTTGCCGAGTTGTTCGCGGACGCCGACGAGAAGGCGGCGGGCGAGCGGCTGACCCGTTGGCTGACCGAGGCTGAGCAGCTGGTGGAGCGCTGGTTCACCCTGGAGGACCCGACCCGTCTCGAACCGGCCGAGCGCGAGCTGTTCGTGGAGGCCCAGCTGGACTCGGGCCTGAAGCTGCGCGGCATCATCGACCGCGTCGACGTGGCCCCGTCCGGTGAGGTGCGGATCGTCGACTACAAGACGGGCAAGGCCCCGCGCCCGGCGTACGCGGAGGGCGCCCTGTTCCAGATGAAGTTCTACGCCCTCGTGGTCTGGCGGCTGAAGCAGGTCGTTCCGCGCCGCCTCCAGCTGGTCTATCTGGGCAGTGGTGACGTCGTGACGTACGACCCGGTCCCCGCCGACCTGGAGCGCGTCGAGCGGAAGCTGCACGCGTTGTGGGAGGCGATCCGGCTGGCCACCGAGACCGGTGACTGGCGGCCGCGCCCCACCAAGCTCTGCGGCTGGTGCGACCACCAGTCCGTGTGTCCGGAGTTCGGCGGCACTCCCCCGCCGTATCCGCTGCCGGTGCGCCGGGCGGAACCGGCCCCGGCCGAAGGCCAGGGGGACACCCCCGGGCCGACGCAGTAGCTCCCTGTGAGGGCGCCCGAGTCCGGCGGTGCCGAGCAGGGCAGAATGGGGCCGGACTAACGAAGGAGACTTACGTGGCCATCCGCGTCCTATTGGTCGACGACCAGCCGCTGCTGCGTACCGGCTTCCGGATGATCCTGGAGGCCGAGCAGGACATCGCGGTCGTCGGCGAGGCCGGTGACGGTCTCCAGGCACTGGATCAGGTACGGGCCCTGCAGCCCGATGTGGTTCTGATGGACATCCGTATGCCGCGGATGGACGGGGTCGAGGCGACCCGTCAGATCACCGGTCCCGGCCGGGACGGTCCGGCGAAGGTGCTGGTCCTGACGACCTTCGACCTCGACGAGTACGTGGTGGAGGCACTGCGCGCCGGCGCCAGCGGCTTCCTCCTGAAGGACGCCCCCGCCAACGAACTGGTGCAGGCGATCCGGGTGGTGGCCTCCGGTGAGGCCATGCTCGCGCCCAGCATCACCCGTCGGCTCCTCGACAAGTACGCGAGCCATCTGCCCTCGGGCGACGAGCCGGTGCCGGACACCCTGCACACGCTCACCGAGCGCGAGGTCGAGGTGCTGAAGCTGGTGGCCCGCGGTCTGTCGAACGCGGAGATCGCCGCCGATCTGTTCGTCAGCGAGACGACGGTCAAGACGCACGTGGGCCACGTCCTCACCAAGCTGGGGCTGCGGGACCGCGTACAGGCCGCGGTGTACGCGTACGAGAGCGGGCTGGTGCGCCCCGGCGCGCAGTGAGCGCCCCCGCCGCGCACCTCTGACACGCGAAACGGCCGCCCCCTTTTCGAAGGGGGCGGCCGTTTCGCGTGTGCGCGGACGGGCTCAGTCCTTGCTGATCTCCCAGAAGCGGAACACCGTCGAGGCATCGAGGCAGTTCTCCAGGCCGTACACGCTGTCGCGGACGACCGCGTACTGCTTGGCCTGCCAGACCGGGATGATCGGGACCTGGTCGGCGACGATGTCCTGGAGCTCGCCGTACTGCGGCTCGGTCGAGGCGCGGTCGCTCTGGGCGGCGGTCTCGGGGATGAGCCGCCCGGTGACCGTGCTGTTCGTGTAGTTGTTGCCCAGCACGTTGCCCTCGCCGAAGAACGGGGCCGTGAAGTTGTCCGGGTCCGGGTAGTCCGGCACCCAGCCCTTCACGTACACGCCGTACTTGCCCGCCTCGATGTCCTTCTCGTACTTGTCGTACGCGACGGACTTCACGGTCGCGTCGAACAGGCCGCTCGCGTTGAGCTGCTTGGCGATCGCCTTGAACTCCTGGTCGGTGGACGGCCCGTAGCGGGTCGGCGTCGACCAGAGGGTCAGCTTCACCTTGTCGGTGATGCCGTCCTCGAGCAGCGCGGACTCGGCCTTGGCGCGCGAGGGGCGGGCGCCGTAGGTGTCGAAGAAGGCCGTGTTGTGGCCCGTGATACCGGCCGGGATGATCGAGTACAGCGGGGTCGCCGTGTTCTCGTAGACCTCTTTGATGAGGGCGTCGCGGTCGAGCAGACTGGCGATGGCCTTGCGGACGCCGGCCTTGCCCGTCACCGGGTCCTTCATGTTGAAGACCAGGTGCTGCACCTCGGCGCTGGAGCCCTCGACGACGTCGATCTCCTGGCTGCCGGTGGTGTCCGCCTCGATCTCCGCGATGTCCTCGGCGGCGAGGCCTCGGTAGGCGACGTCGACCCTGCCGTCGAGGATGGCCTTCTTCAGGCCGGACTGGTCGCCGTGGAACAGCTTGAGGGTCACGCCGTTGTTCTGCGTCTCGGCGTTGCCCTTGTAGTTCTCGTTGACCGTGAAGACGGCCTCGTCCTTGCCGAACGACTCCAGCTTGTACGGGCCCGAGCCGACGGCCTTGCCGTCCTCGCGCAGCCCGTCCGCCGAGTACTCCCGGCGGTTGACGATCGAACCGGCACCGGAGGCGATCTTGCTCGGGAAGGTGGCGTCGGAGACCTTGAGCCTGAAGACGACTGTCTTGTCGTTCGGCGCCTCCACCTTGTCCAGCATGGGGAACATGATCGCGGGCCCGGCGTCGTCGTCGATCTTCATCATGCGGTCGAAGGAGAACTTGACGTCCTGCGAGGTGAGGTCGTCACCGTTGCTGAACTTCAGTCCGTCGCGCAGGGTGCACCGGTAGACCTTGGCCTGCGTGTCCGTGAACCCGCACTCTCTGGCGGCCTCCGGCTCCGGCTCGGTGCCGCCCTTGGGGAAGCTGAGCAGGGACTGGAAGACGTTGTTGAAGAGGAGCCAGGAGCCGGGGTCGTAGCCGGAGGCGGGGTCCGTGGCCAGGACGTCGTCCGTCATCCCCATGACGACGTCGGAGTCACTGCCCCCGGAGCCCCCCGACTCCGAGCCGCATCCCGTCAGCAGGCCTGCGGACAGTCCCGCCATGACGGGCAGGACCGGCCACTTGGTGCGCATGTTCACGAGCGTGTGCCTTGTCGTTGGTCTGTCTCTGGTCCGGTCGGGCGCCGTCGCTTCCGGCTCAGCCGCCCGGTCCGGTCGGGCGCCGTCGCCTCGGGCTCAGCCGCCGACTCCGCGGCCGAGCTCCCACAGCTGAAGCGTCGCGGAGGAGTTGAGCGCGTACTCGGCGCCGGTGATGTCGTCCTGCGTGGCGATGTACTGCTTGCCCTGCCACAGCGGCAGAACCGGGACGTCGTCGGCGACGATGCTCTGGATCTCCTCGATGCTCTTCGAGGCGCTGAGCCGGTCGGCCTCGCGGCGGGACTCGGGGATCAGCTTGGTGCGGATCTCCGGGTTCGCGTAGGGCGAGCCGATCGTGTTGTCCTTGTCGAGGAACGGCGCGAGGTAGTTGTCGGCGTCGGGGAAGTCCGGGAACCAGCCCATGCCGTAGACCTCGTAGTCGCCCTTCTGCTCGTTCGGGCGGAATGTCGACCAGTTCTCGCCCTTGATGCTCACCTTGAACAGGCCACTGTCGTTCAGCTGCTTCTGCAGCAGCTCGAACTCGTCCTTGGTGGCCGGTCCGTAGTGGTCGTCCGTGTAGTGCAGCGTCAGCTTCACCGGCGTGGTGATGTTCGCCGCGGCCAGCAGGTCCTTGGCCTTGGGGATGCTCGGGTCGCCGTACTTGTTGAAGAACGAGTTGGCGTGACCCGTGACGGTGGCCGGGACCATGGAGTACAGCGGGTCGGCGCCGGAGCCGTACACCTGCGAGGTGAGCTCGCCGCGGTTGATGACCTGGGCCATCGCCTGACGGACCGCCTTCGTCTTCACCGACGGGTCGTTGGTGTTGAAGCCGAGGTAGCGGATCTCCAGACCGGGCTGCTCGATCAGGTCGACGTCGGTGCCCTTGTCGTTCTGGAGCTTCTTGATCTGCGCGGGCGACATGGTGCGGGTCATCATGTCGATGTCGCCCTTGTCGAGCGCGGTGCCCATGGAGTCGGCGCTCTCGAAGGAGCGCAGCTCGACCTTGTCGTTCTTCAGCTCCGAAGTCCCCTGGTAGTTGGGGTTCTTGGTGAAGACGGCCTTGACGATCACGTCGTCCTTGACCTCGGCCTTGAGCGTGTACGCGCCGGAGCCACTGACGTCGAAGCCGTCCCGCAGCTTGTTCTTGTCGTAGTCGTCGGGGTTGACGATGCCCGCGACGGGCGTGGACAGCTTGAACGGGAAGGTGGCGTCCGCGCTGTTGAGGTGGAAGATCACCTCGCGGTCACCCTTGGTCTCGACGGTGTCGATGGTGGACAGCAGGGCGAAGACACCGCTGTCCGCCTTGATCTGCAGGGCCCGGTCGATGGAGAACTTCACGTCCTCGGCGGTGATCGGCTCGCCGTTGGAGAACTTCAGGTCCTTGCGCAGGGTGCAGGCGTACCGCTCGTTGCCCGAGTCGGTGAAGCCGCACTCCTCGGCGGCCTCCGGAGCCGGGTCGCCGCCGCCGTTGGGCATGACCATCAGTGTCTGGACGGTCTGGCGGAGGATGTTCCAGGTGCCGACGTCGTACGCGGAGGCCGGGTCGAGCGGCGCCGGGTCCTCCTTCGAGGCGGTGAACCGGTCGGTGGTGCCGACGACGATGGCGTCGCCGCTGTTGTCCCCGCTGTCGGAACCGCCGCACGCGGCGAGGACCGGGGCGAGCAGACCGATCACGGCCGGCAGCACCAAAGTCTTACGGTTCATGCTCGAAGTTCTCCAGAGCTGTCGTCCCGCTAACCCGGCAGGCCGGGGTGTGGCGGTGGGGTCACGGGGGTTACGGCGATGTCTCGATGAGATTAGTCCGCACCAGCAGGACCGTTCGCAGGTACCGGAGTTGAGCTCCCATCACGCTGCGAAACCGGGTGTGGACGCACCGAAAACCCGACAGCGGAAGGATTGGTGCAGCGTTCCATGAATCAGGACACAAGGACGCGCCGAACCGCCTCGAAAGGGCTTCCGAAACACAGCCGAGGCAGCTTGTCGACGCCCCACGGAGTGTCGAACGTCACATCGTCAACTATGTGAGGAAGCGCTCGAATTCGGCCACCCGGGACACGCGGAAGAGGATCGAATTACTCCGGTGTCATGACCACGTAGTTTTTCCGGCATTCAATCATTCACCCTGGGTGAAGGATTAGCGCTTTTCCGTCATCAGACCTCGTAGAAAAGACAGGTCAACCTGTTCGAGGGACGGAACGACAGTGCGTCGGACCGCCGGAGCGATGGGTGCCACGGACGGTACGGCGACGACGTGGCAGCCCGCCGCCTCGGCCGCGGCGACGCCTGTCGCCGTGTCCTCGATGACCGCGCATCTGGCTGGATCCGCGCCCAGGCCGGCGGCCGCCAGCAGATACGGGTCGGGGAACGGCTTGGTGCGCTCGACCTCGTCGCCCGCGATCGTCAGGGCGAAGTTCTGGGGGCCCAGCGAGGTCACGACGCGGTCGATGATGCGCCGGTGCGAGGCGGAGACCAGGGCCGTGGGGATACTGTGCGCGGCCAGCTCGGCGAGGAGCCGCGCGGCGCCCGGCATCAGCGGCAGGGCGCGGCCGATACGGTCCTCGAACCTGTCGTTCAGCAGCACGGTGAGCTCGGCGAGGGTGACGTCCGCTCCGGTGGCCTCGATGAGGAAGCCCGCGCTGCGGGTCATGGGGCCGCCGACCACCACGTGGCGCCAGGAGTCGTCGAGGGCGTGGCCGAGACGGGCGAAGACCTCGACCTCGGCGTCCCACCAGAAGCCCTCGGTGTCGACCAGGGTGCCGTCCATGTCCAGGAGTACGGCCTGGAGGGCGGAGCCCTCGGCCGTCTGGGTACCTAGTGCGGGGACCGTACTGGTCATAGGCGCACCTCCGTGTAGGGACGAGAAGGCCGGTTCCCTCCCGGGGAACCGGCCTGCGCTGGACCGACCAGTGTACGTCGCCGTCGAAGGAAGTGCCTCCTGTGACGGGTTGCAGCGGTGTCCCTGCGGGGGGCTGGAGGTGTTTGGCCGGGTGCGGGCCCGCCGTGGTTGCTCGCGCCCACGCGGCGGAGCCGCAAAATGTCACAGCCCCGCGCCCCTCAAAAGGCGCCCCCCGTTGAAGGGGCGCCCCCATTAGGCGCGGGGAACCCGCCCTCAGCGGGCGTTGAAGTACTTCGCCTCCGGGTGGTGGATCACGATCGCGTCCGTGGACTGTTCCGGGTGGAGCTGGAACTCCTCGGAGAGGTGGACGCCGATCCGCTCGGGCTCCAGGAGCTCGGCGATCTTGGCGCGGTCCTCCAGGTCCGGGCAGGCGCCGTAGCCGAGGGAGAAGCGGGCGCCGCGGTACTTGAGCGCGAACATGTCCTCGACGTCGGCCGGGTCCTCGCCCGCGAAGCCGAGTTCGGAACGCACGCGCGCGTGCCAGTACTCGGCGAGGGCCTCGGCCAACTGCACGGACAGACCGTGCAGTTCGAGGTAGTCGCGGTAGGAGTTCGCCTCGAAGAGCTTGGCCGTCTCCTCGCCGATCCGGGAGCCGACGGTGACGACCTGGAGGCCGACGACGTCCGTCTCGCCGGACTCCTCCGGGCGGAAGAAGTCGGCCAGGCACAGCCGGCGGCCACGGCGCTGGCGCGGGAAGGTGAAGCGGGTGCGCTCGTTGCCCTGCTCGTCCAGGAGGATCAGGTCGTCGTCCTTGGACACGCACGGGAAGTAGCCGTAGACGACGGCCGCCTCCAGCAGGTTCCCGGTCTGCAGCTGGTCCAGGAGCCCGCGCAGCCGCGGCCGGCCCTCGGTCTCCACCAGCTCCTCGTACGTCGGCCCGTCGCCCGTACGCGCCTGCTTGAGGCCCCACTGGCCCTTGAACAGCGCGCCCTCGTCGAGCCAGGAGGCGTACTCCTTGAGCTGGATGCCCTTGATGACGCGGGTGCCCCGGAACGGCGGCTCGGGAATGGGGTTGTCGATGGACACGTCGGAGCGGACCGAGCCCTCCTCGGGGCGCTCCTCGACGACCGTCTGGGCGGTGGCCCTGACCCGGCGCTGCTTCAGCTCGGGCAGGCTCGCGCCGGGCACGCCGCGCTTGACCGCGATCAGCGCGTCCATCAGGCGCAGGCCCTCGAACGCGTCACGGGCGTAGCGGACTTCGCCCTCGTAGATCTCGTGCAGGTCCTGCTCGACGTACGCCCGGGTGAGGGCCGCGCCGCCGAGGATCACGGGGTAGTCGGCGGCCATCTTGCGCTGGTTGAGCTCCTCCAGGTTCTCCTTCATGATCACCGTGGACTTGACCAGCAGCCCCGACATGCCGATGACGTCGGCGCGGTGCTCCTCGGCGGCCTCCAGGATCGCGGAGACGGGCTGCTTGATGCCGAGGTTGACGACGGTGTAGCCGTTGTTGGACAGGATGATGTCGACGAGGTTCTTGCCGATGTCGTGGACGTCGCCGCGGACGGTGGCCAGCACGATGGTGCCCTTGCCCTCGTCGTCGGTCTTCTCCATGTGCGGCTCCAGTTGGGCCACGGCGGTCTTCATGACTTCGGCCGACTGGAGCACGAACGGCAGCTGCATCTGGCCGGAACCGAACAGCTCACCGACGACCTTCATGCCGTCGAGGAGCGTCTCGTTGACGATGTCGAGGGCCGGGCGGGTCTGGAGCGCCTCGTCGAGGTCGGCTTCCAGCCCGTTCTTCTCGCCGTCGATGATGCGCCGCTTGAGCCGCTCGTCCAGGGGCAGCGCGGCCAGTTCCTCGGCCCGGCCGGCCTTCAGGGACTTGGTGGTGGCGCCCTCGAACAGCGCCATCAGCTTCTGCAGCGGGTCGTAGCCCTCCGCGCGCCGGTCGTAGATCAGGTCGAGGGCCGTGTTGACCTGCTCGTCGTCGAAGCGGGCGATCGGCAGGATCTTCGACGCGTGGACGATCGCGGAGTCGAGGCCCGCCTTGACGCACTCGTCGAGGAAGACCGAGTTGAGCAGGACACGCGCGGCCGGGTTGAGACCGAAGGAGATGTTCGACAGACCGAGGGTCGTCTGTACGTCCGGGTGACGCCGCTTCAGTTCGCGGATCGCCCCGATCGTGGCGATGCCGTCCTTCCGCGACTCCTCCTGGCCCGTGCAGATGGTGAAGGTCAGGGTGTCGATGAGGATGTCCGACTCGTGGATGCCCCAGTTCTCCGTCAGGTCCTCGATCAGCCGCTCGGCGATGGCGACCTTGTGCTCGACGGTGCGGGCCTGGCCCTCCTCGTCGATGGTCAGCGCGATCAGCGCCGCGCCGTGCTCCTGGGCGAGCGTGGTGACCTTCGCGAAGCGGGACTCCGGGCCGTCGCCGTCCTCGTAGTTGACGGAGTTGATGACCGCACGGCCGCCGAGCTTCTCCAGGCCGGCCCGGATGACGGGGACCTCGGTGGAGTCGAGCACGATCGGCAGGGTGGAGGCGGTGGCGAAGCGGCCGGCCAGCTCCTCCATGTCGGCGACGCCGTCGCGGCCCACGTAGTCGACGCACAGGTCGAGCATGTGCGCGCCCTCGCGGATCTGGTCGCGGGCCATCTCCACACAGTCGTCCCAGCGGCCTTCCAGCATGGCCTCGCGGAACTTCTTCGAGCCGTTGGCGTTCGTCCGCTCGCCGATCGCCATGTACGCGGTGTCCTGGCGGAACGGCACGGTCTGGTAGAGCGAGGCGGCGCCGGGCTCGGGGCGCGGGTCGCGCACGGCCGGGGTCAGGTCCCGTACCCGCTCGACGACCTGGCGCAGGTGCTCCGGGGTCGTGCCGCAGCAGCCGCCGATCAGGGAGAGGCCGTACTCGCGTACGAAGGTCTCCTGGGCGTCGGCCAGCTCGGGGGCCGTCAGCGGGTAGTGGGCGCCGTTCTTGCCGAGGACGGGGAGGCCCGCGTTCGGCATGCAGGACAGCGGGATGCGGGAGTGGCGGGCCAGATAGCGCAGGTGCTCGCTCATCTCGGCGGGCCCGGTGGCGCAGTTCAGGCCGATCATGTCGATGCCGAGCGGCTCCAGCGCGGTGAGCGCGGCGCCGATCTCCGAGCCGAGCAGCATGGTGCCGGTGGTCTCGACGGTCACCGAGACGATCAGCGGCAGGTCGACGCCGAGGGTGTCCAGGGCCTTGCGGGCGCCGATGACCGACGCCTTGGTCTGCAGCAGGTCCTGGGTGGTCTCCACGAGCAGCGCGTCGGCGCCGCCGGCGATCATGCCCTCCGCGTTCCGCTGGTAGGCGTCGCGCAGCAGGGTGTACGGGGCGTGGCCGAGGGTCGGCAGCTTGGTGCCGGGGCCCATGGAGCCGAGCACCCAGCGCTGCTGCCCGGTCGAGGCGGTGAACTCGTCGGCGACCTCGCGGGCGATGCGGGCACCCGACTCGGAGAGCTCGAAGACGCGCTCGGCGATGTCGTACTCGGCGAGGGCCGCGTGGTTGGCGCCGAAGGTGTTGGTCTCGACGCAGTCGACGCCCACGGCGAAGTATTCCTCGTGGACGGAACGGACGATGTCCGGCCGCGTGAGGTTCAGGATCTCGTTGCAGCCTTCGAGATTCTCGAAGTCCTCCATCGTCGGGTCCTGTGCCTGCAGCATCGTGCCCATCGCACCGTCGGCCACCACCACGCGGGTGGCGAGTGCCTCGCGGAGGGCGTCGGTTCGGGTCCTGCTGTAGGCGGAGGAGGACGAGAGGGACGGGTTTGGCGACGAGGCCATGGAAGATGCTCCCTGAAGTGCGACGGCTGTCGGCTTTGCGCTTCTCATGGAAGGCGCACGCCGCAAGGGTAGCCCGCGACGGGGCGCCGGGTCAGGGGAGTCCACGGGGCGGACGGGCGACACGTGCGCGAACCGCGGTGGGGATTGCGTGACCTGAGGTGGGGACGCGCCCTGCGGCACCGGGGGTGTTGCGGCCGCAACACATCACTGCAACTCATCCCGCCCACCCATTAGCGGGACGTCGACGACGACCGGTAGTGTTCGACATTGCCGAACGGTGGCAGTGAAGCGCCGACCGACGGTCCAAGGGGACGGAGGGCAGGACGGCGATGGCACGGAACATCCAGTCGCTCGAACGGGCGGCCGCGATGCTGCGGCTGCTCGCGGGCGGCGAGCGACGGCTCGGCCTGTCGGACATCGCCTCGTCGCTCGGCCTGGCCAAGGGTACGGCCCACGGCATCCTGCGCACGCTGCAGCAGGAGGGCTTCGTCGAGCAGGACGCGGCGTCCGGGCGCTACCAGCTGGGCGCCGAGCTGCTGCGCCTGGGCACCACGTATCTCGACGTGCACGAGCTGCGGGCGCGCGCCCTGGTGTGGACGGACGACCTGGCCCGGTCGAGCGGCGAGAGCGTCTATCTGGGGGTCCTGCACCAGCAGGGCGTACTGATCGTGCACCACGTGTTCCGGCCCGACGACAGCCGGCAGGTGCTGGAGGTCGGGGCCATGCAGCCGCTGCACTCCACGGCGCTGGGCAAGGTCCTGTCGGCCTACGACCCGGTGGCGCACAGCGAGGTCCTGGAGGCCGAGCGCAAGGAGTTCACGGTCCGCACGATAAGCGCGGCGGACGCGTTCGAGACCGTCCTCGACCTCACACGCGCGCGCGGGTACGCGGCCGACGTGGAGGAGACCTGGACGGGCGTGGCCTCGGTGGCCGCGCCCATTCACAACCAGCGGCGGATGCCGGTCGGCGCGGTGGGCGTCACGGGGGCGGTGGAGCGCGTCTGCAAGGACGGCGAGCTGCGCCCCGAGCTGATCGCGGCGGTCCGCGACTGCGCCCGCGCGGTGTCCCGGGATCTGGGTGCCGGGCGGTTCTGAGGTTCGCGGGCTCTTCGGACGGAAACAAGGCCGGTACGTCGACGACGTACCGGCCTTTCGACATCCCCCGCGGCCACGGAACGTGCCAGCTCGCACGCGGTGCGCGGCCGTTCCAAGATCGATGTTTCACAGCAATGAATAACGATCGCGTTTTCGACAACGGAAGCCTTGACGGGGTGGTAACGGGAGAGCGAGACTCGCGTCCATCGGTCGGCATTGTCGAACACCTACCGGCAATAAGCGTTAGAGTGTGACAACGCCAAGGGCCGCAACGACCTCACCTGAGGTCGCGAACCACCGGAGGGACCCGGGGTTCGGCTTCCCCTGGACGAAGGACAAAGGAGTCGCGGGTGTCCAGCTCCGACATCTTCATCGGCGAGACCATCGGTACCGCCATACTCATCCTGCTCGGCGGCGGTGTCTGTGCCGCCGTCACGCTGAAGGCCTCCAAGGCACGCAACGCCGGGTGGCTCGCCATCACCTTCGGGTGGGGGTTCGCGGTACTGACCGCCGTGTACACCTCGGCGCCTCTCTCCGGTGCCCATCTGAACCCGGCCGTGACCCTCGCGATCGCCATCAAGGACGACGCCTGGAGCAACGTCCTGACCTACTGGTCGGGCCAGCTCCTCGGCGCCATGATCGGCGCGGCGCTGGTGTGGGTCGCGTACTACGGGCAGTTCCACGCGCACCTCACCGACCGCGAGATCGTGGGCGGTCCCGGTGCGCAGGACACCAAGTCCGTGGAGGCCCGGGAGGCCAAGGCCGGCCCGGTGCTCGGCATCTTCTCCACCGGCCCGGAGGTCCGGGTCGCGTGGCAGAACCTCGCCACGGAGATCATCGGCACGGTCGTGCTGGTGCTCGCGATCCTCACGCAGGGGCTCAACGACAGCGGCAAGGGTCTCGGCACCCTGGGCGCGCTGATCACCGCCCTCGTGGTCGTCAGCATCGGTCTCTCCCTCGGTGGTCCGACGGGGTACGCCATCAACCCGGCCCGTGACCTCGGCCCGCGTATCGTGCACGCCCTGCTTCCCCTGCCCAACAAGGGCGGGTCCGACTGGAGCTACGCCTGGATCCCGGTCGCGGGTCCGCTGATCGGCGGAGCGATCGCCGCAGGCCTCTACAACGTCGCTTTTGCTTAGAGCCGTACGTCCGCTCGGGGTCGACGTCCGTCCGGTACGGGACGGACGTCGACCCGGAGCCGAGAGCAATACGCCGTAAGCCAGCCCCTTATCCACGGACTTTCAGGAGCACACCGTGACCGACGCGCACACCGCCGCCACGCATTCCCACGGCGCAGGGCCCTTCATCGCCGCCATCGACCAGGGCACCACCTCGTCCCGCTGCATCGTCTTCGACCGCGACGGACGCATCGTCTCCGTCGACCAGAAGGAGCACGAGCAGATCTTCCCGAAGCCGGGCTGGGTCGAGCACAACGCCACCGAGATCTGGACCAACGTCGAGGAGGTCGTCGCCTCGGCCATCGAGAAGGCCGGCATCACCCGCGACGACATCAAGGCCATCGGCATCACCAACCAGCGCGAGACGACGCTGCTGTGGGACAAGAACACCGGTGAGCCCGTCCACAACGCGCTCGTCTGGCAGGACACCCGCACCGACGCCCTCTGCAAGGAGCTCGGCCGCAACGTCGGCCAGGACCGCTTCCGCCGCGAGACGGGTCTGCCGCTCGCCTCGTACTTCGCCGGTCCGAAGGCCCGCTGGCTGCTCGACAACGTCGAGGGCCTGCGCGAGCGCGCCGAGGCCGGCGACATCCTCTTCGGCACCATGGACAGCTGGGTCATCTGGAACCTGACGGGCGGTGTGAACGGCGGCCGGCACGTCACCGACGTCACCAACGCCTCCCGCACCATGCTGATGAACCTGCACACCATGCAGTGGGACCCGAAGATCGCCGAGTCCATCGGTGTCCCGCTGGCGATGCTGCCCGAGATCCGCTCCTCCGCCGAGGTCTACGGCGAGATCACCGGCGGCAAGCTGGGCGACCTGCTCGGCGGCATCCCGGTCGCCTCGGCGCTCGGCGACCAGCAGGCGGCCCTCTTCGGCCAGACCTGTTTCGCCGAGGGCGAGGCCAAGTCCACGTACGGCACCGGAACGTTCATGCTGATGAACACCGGTGACAAGCTCATCAACTCCTACAGCGGGCTGCTGACCACCGTCGGGTACCAGATCGGCGACCAGAAGCCGGTCTACGCCCTCGAGGGTTCCATCGCCGTCACCGGCTCGCTCGTCCAGTGGATGCGCGACCAGATGGGCCTGATCAAGTCCGCCGCCGAGATCGAGACGCTCGCGCTGTCGGTCGAGGACAACGGCGGCGCGTACTTCGTGCCGGCCTTCTCCGGTCTGTTCGCCCCGTACTGGCGCCCCGACGCCCGCGGTGTGATCGCCGGTCTGACCCGGTACGTCACCAAGGCGCACATCGCGCGCGCCGTCCTGGAGGCCACGGCCTGGCAGACCCGTGAGATCAGCGACGCCATGACGAAGGACTCCGGCGTCGAGCTCACGGCCCTCAAGGTCGACGGCGGCATGACCTCCAACAACCTGCTGATGCAGACCCTGGCCGACGTCTTGGACGCCCCCGTGGTGCGCCCGATGGTCGCCGAGACCACCTGCCTCGGCGCCGCCTACGCCGCCGGTCTGGCCGTCGGCTTCTGGACCAACACCGAGGACCTGCGCGCCAACTGGCGCAGGGCCGCCGAGTGGACCCCGAACATGGCCGCGGAGACCCGCGACCGTGAGTACAAGAGCTGGCTCAAGGCCGTCGAGCGGACCATGGGCTGGCTCGAAGACGACGCTGACGAGGAGTAATTCGCAATGACCACCCTGCAGAGTGTCCCGGCTCTTGGGACGCACCCGGCCAACGGCTCCGCCGCCTACGG
This sequence comes from Streptomyces sp. NBC_00258, assembly GCF_036182465.1. Taxonomy (NCBI): domain Bacteria; kingdom Bacillati; phylum Actinomycetota; class Actinomycetes; order Kitasatosporales; family Streptomycetaceae; genus Streptomyces; species Streptomyces sp. NBC_00258. The sequence goes on along the minus strand of NZ_CP108081.1, from coordinate 9,418,044 downwards.
TTTCAAGGCAGTGAGCCGTGCCGAGACCCGGGAGCAGCTGTCCAAGGCGACATATGACCTCCTGGTGATCGGTGGCGGGATTCTGGGCATCTCCACCGCCTGGCATGCCGCACAGTCGGGCCTGCGGGTGGCCCTGGTCGACGCCGGCGACTTCGCCGGCGCGACCTCCTCCGCCTCCTCCAAGCTGCTCCACGGCGGTCTGCGCTATCTGCAGACCGGCGCGGTGAAGCTGGTGGCGGAGAACCACTTCGAGCGCCGTGCGGTCTCCCGTCAGGTGGCCCCCCACCTGGCGAATCCGCTCACGTTCTACCTCCCCGTGTACAAGGGCGGGCCGCACGGCGCGGCGAAGCTGGGCGCGGGTGTCTTCGCGTACTCGGCCCTGTCGGCCTTCGGTGACGGCGTGGGACATCTGCTCTCGCCGTCGAAGGCCGCGCAGGACGTGCCCGAGCTGCGTACGGACAACCTCAAGGCCGTGGCCGTGTACGGCGACGACCAGATGAACGACTCCCGGATGGCGCTGATGACGGTCCGCGGGGCCGTCGAGTCCGGCGCCACCGTGCTCAACCACGCAGAGGTCACGGGCCTGCGCTTCACCCGGGGCCGGGTGACCGGCGCGGAGCTCAGGGACCGGCTCTCCGGCGACGAGTTCGGCGTGTCGGCCCGCCTCGTGCTGAACGCGACCGGGCCGTGGGTCGACCACCTGCGGAAGATGGAGGACGAGAACGCGGCGCCGTCCATCCGCCTGTCGAAGGGCGCGCATCTGGTGCTCAAGCGCACCTCCCCCTGGAAGGCCGCGCTGGCCACGCCGATCGACAAGTACCGCATCACCTTCGCCCTCCCCTGGGAGGACATGCTGCTGCTCGGCACGACCGACGAGGCGTACGAGGGCGACCCGGCGGACGTCTCGGTCAACGAGAAGGACATATCCCAGATCCTCGACGAGGCCGCGTTCTCCATCCGCGACCAGCAGTTGTCCCGTGACCTGATCACGTACTCCTTCGCGGGTCTGCGGGTGCTGCCGGGCGGTCCCGGCGACACGTCGAAGGCCAAGCGGGAGACGGTCGTCACCGAGGGCCGGGGCGGCATGCTGTCCGTCGCGGGCGGCAAGTGGACGACCTTCCGGCACATAGGCCGTACGGTCATGAAGCAGCTGGAGTCGCTGCCGGGCCGTCCGCTCGGCGAGGACTTCGAGCCGATCTCCGAGCTGCCGAAGAAGCTGCCGCTGCCGGGTGTCGCCAACCCGCGTGCGGTCGCGCACCGGCTCCTGGTCGACGGTCCGGCGCCCGGCCCGCGCATGGGCGCAGACACCGCCAGGCACCTCTCCACGCACTACGGCTCGCTGGCCTTCGACATCGCGCGCCTCGCCAACGACAACCCGGAACTGGCCGAGCGTGTCCACCCGGACGCCCCCGAGATCTGGGCGCAGGTCGTGTACGCGCGTGACAACGAGTGGGCCGAGACCGCGGACGACGTACTGCGCCGCCGTACGACGCTGACGATCCGCGGCCTCGCGACGGACGAGGTACGGAGCAAGGTGCAGGGCCTGCTCGACGAGAAGTAGCCGCACGGCCACCGCACGTCCGAAGGGCGGCTCCCACGGGGGGTGCCGCCCTTCGGCATGTCCGTCTCGGCCCCGCCGGTCAGCGGGCCAGCGCCTCGATGTCCTCGGTACGGGTCAACTCGGCCCTCCGCACGATGAGTTCGCGCCCGAGCAGCAGCGCACGGCGTGAGGCCGGCACGGGGTCGGGCAGGGTCGTCAGGTCGGTGAGGTGGGCGAAACCGATGACGCGGCGGACAATCTCGGTGCCGGCGAAGCCCGCCGAGTCGCTCCGGACCCGGCCCAGGAAGCGGTCGAGGTACGCGTCGTCGAAGAAGGTGTCGACCCGGGTCGGCCAGAGGCGGCGGAACTCCGTCTCGAACCCCTCCCAGGTGAGCCGGAGTTGGGCCGCGTGGTCGGTGACCGTGCCTAGAGCCTGCGCCCGTGCCTGGGAGACGAGAACGTTCGCCCAGTACAGGCCGAGGTCGTAGCCGATCGGGCCGACGAAGGAGAACTCGGGGTCGAAGACCCGTACGACGGGGGCGTCTTCGCGTTCGCCGACCATGACGCTGCCGGTGTGCAGGTCGCCGTGGAGCAGTGCCTGGGCGGAGGTCATGAAGGTGTGCCTGAGGTCGGCGACCTCGGTGCGCAGGCGGGTGTCGGCGCGGAACTCGGCGGCCAGGTCGTCGAGTCCGGGGTGCCAGTGGTTGTGCTCGTGCTCGACGTACGGCTCGGAGAGGACGACGTCCTCGGTGATCCGGCACAGCTCTGGGCTGACGGAGGCCGCGATCAGGGCCTTGCGTTCGGCCGACGGCATGCCGAAGTCGCTGGTGGCGAAGGCGAGTTGGGCGATGAACTCACCGATGCGGCGGGAGGTGTCCGGGCCGTAGGAGCCGCCCTCGTTGAGGACCGTGCGCAGGACCTGGAGGTCGGACATGTCCTCCATGACGAGGGCGTAGTTGTCGGCGTCGTAGCCGTGGACCGCCGGGATCTTGTCCGGGGCGACCCTGGCGACCTGCTCGTAGGCGCGGGCCTCGGCGTCGGCGCGCTCCGGGCTCATCGGCCAGGAGGGGCCCGCGACCCGCACCCAGGGCAGGGCCTGCTTGACCGCGAGGCCGCGGGTGCCGGCTCCGTTCGAGGCGAGGAACACGCGGTTCATGTTGCCGTCGGAGACCTCACGGACGCTGATGTCGTCCGTGTCGTCCCAGTGGCCGCGCTCGCGCAGGTACGCGGGCACGTCCTCGGTCTCCAGAATGCGGTAGCCCATCGTGAACTCCCTTATGCGGTGCGGCGCTTGGACAGGGTGAAGCTGAAGACCAGGGCGAGGATGAGGACCGCGCCCTCGACGACGTCCTGCGTGTAGTAGGGCAGGCCCTTGATGGTCAGACCGGTGGTGATGATGCCGATCAGGACGGCGCCCAGGGCCGTTCCCCACACGTTGGGCCGGCCGCGGCCGAGGACGGAGGTGCCGACCAGGGCGACCGCCACCGCCTCGAGCAGCTGGGACGTACCGGCCGAGACGTCGCCCTGGCCGATGCGGGACGCCAGGATCAGCCCGCCGATCGACGCGAGGACGCCGGACAGGACGTACGCCAGGGCCCGGTACGCGCCGACGCGGATGCCGGCCAGCCGGGAGGCCTCGGGGTTGGCGCCGATCGCGTAGAGGACGCGGCCCCAGCGGGTGCGGGCGAGGAACACCCAGGCGACGACCGTGAGCGCGCCGAAGATCAGCACCGAGACGGGGACGCCGAGGACCGTGCCGCGGTCGATGCGCAGGAAGCCCTCGGTGAACCTGCCGGGCGCTGTGGTGCCGTCGGACTGGGTCATGCCCGGGGTGATCGACTGGCCGTCGACCAGGATGAGTTTGGTGCCCTGGATCACGAACATGGTGCCGAGCGTGGCCAGCATGTCGGGGATCTTCAGGACGACGATCAGCAGGGCGTTGAGCAGTCCGGCCAGCGCGCCCGCCGCGACGACGGCGAGGATCGCGACCACGCCGACCTGGTTGTACGTGACCATCGTCTTGGCGGCGACCGTCACGCCGAGCCCGGCCACCGCGCCGACGGACATGTCCATTCCGCCGACGGCCATGGTGAGGGTGACGCCGAGTCCGAGGATCGCGGCGACCGAGACGTACCGGAGGGTGTCGAGGAGTGTCGCCGAGTCACGGAAGGACGGCTCGCTCAGCGCGAAGTACGTGAAGAGCGTGACGGTGACGAAGATGAAACCGTACTTGATGACGGCGCTCTGGACGCGCAGGCCGGTGGAGGTCGCGGGTGGGACCGCCGCCTTGGTCGGCACCTCGGTGCTCTGGGTGGTCGTCATGGCGTGCTTCCTGGTGTGGCGTGCTGAGTGGCCGGCATCAGACGGACGCCGAGATGGACTGGATCACGCGGTCGCGCTCCGCGTCGTCGCCGTACGCGTCGAGGCGGATCTCGCCCGCGGTGAGGACGAGGACCCGGTCGGCGACCTCCAGGACCTCGTCCACGTCGGCGGACAGGACGAGGACCGCGGCTCCTTCGGCGGCCAGGGCGCGGGCGCGGCGGCCGATGTCGCGACGGGCGCCGATGTCCACGCCCCGGAACGGTTCGTCCAGGATGAGGACGCGGGGGCGTTCGGCGAGCCAGCGGCCCACGACGACCTTCTGCTGGTTGCCGCCGGACAGTTCCTCGACGGTGCTGTGCTCGTCGCGCGCGACGACGCCGAGTTGTTCGATGGTGGCGCGGCCGAGGGCGTCCTCCCTGGAGCGGTTCACCAGCCCGGCCGCGGACAAGGGGGCGAGGGACTTGAGGAACGGCAGCGAGATGTTCTGGGCCAGCGACCAGCCGGGGACGAGTGCGTCCGCGTGCCGGTCCTCGGGCACCAGGTGGACGCCGCTGCGGATGGCGTCGGCGGGGCGGCGGGGCGCGTAGGGCCTGCCGTCCAGTTCGAGGGAGCCCGCCGGGAACGGCTCGGCGCCGAAGAGGCCGCGGGCGAGTTCGGTCTTGCCCGCGCCCAACAGGCCCACGACGCCGGTTACTTCGCCCGCCCGGATGTCGAGGTCCTGCGGGGCGTGGCCGTCGAGGAGCGGCACCGCGCGCAGGGAGAGCGCGATCTCGCCCTGATCGCCTGCCCGCTCTGGCCGTGCGGTCGTCGCCTCCTGGGCCTGGGCGAGCATCGCGCGCAGGGCGCTGTCCCAGTCGAAGGGCCTGTCCTGGTCCTCGGTGAGAAGACCGTCCCGCAGGACGACCAGCCGGTCGGCGAGCGCGTCGATCTCGCCGAGCCGGTGGGACACGTACAGCACCGCGATCCCGTCGTCCCGCATACGCTCGACGAGCGCGAACAGGCGCTTGGCCTCGGCGGCGGAGAGCGCCGAGGTCGGCTCGTCGAGAACCAGCAGCCGGGGGCGGGTCGCCAGGGCGCGGGCCAGGATCAGCAACTGCCGGTCGGAGATGCCGAGTTCGGTGACATCGCGCCTGAGCACGGCGTCGCTCCAGCCGAGGTCGAGCGCCGACTGGATCTCGCGGGCCCGGGCAAGGAGGCGGCGCCCGTTCAGGAAGGGGTTGCCTCGCGCCTGGGCCAGTTCCTCGAACACGAGGTTCTCGGCGACCGTGAGTCCGGGCACGATGCCCTCGCCGATGCGCTGGTGGACCGTCTGGATGCCCAACTGGCGGGCGGCGAGGGGCGACTGGAGAGCGGCGGGCGAACCGTTCACCCGGACCTCACCGCCGTGGTCCGTGTGGACCCCGGACAGGATCTTGATCAGCGTGGACTTGCCGGCGCCGTTCGCTCCGAGCAGCGCGACCACACTGCCCGCGGCGATGTCCAGGGAGACGGAGGCGAGCACCGTCTTCCCGCCGAAGGCCATGCTGACGTCCCGCAGACCCACCGCGGGAGCCGGTTCGGGCGGACCCACCGCGGGAGCCTGCTCAGTGGGCGACATTCGGGATCCAGTCCGCGGTGCTGACCTTGGAGAGGTTCAGCGCGGGCAGGGCCTTCCGCAGCTGGTCCATGTTCTCGATGCCCTTGCTCTTCAGGAAGTCCTGGGTGATGGCGACGGCAGGGAACTCCACCGAGGACTTGTTCAGCCGGCCGGCCAGCTCCAGGGCGGTCGTACGGACGACGGCGGCACCGACCGCGGACGGATCCGTGCCCGCCGTGGCCACCCAGGGGCTGTCCTTCGCGGTCATGTTCTGGATGTCGGCGTTGGAGACGTCCGCACCGAAGACCTTCACCTTGTCCTGGAGCTTCTTGTTCTGGACGGCGAGGACGGTGCCCTTGGCGAGTTCGTCGTACGGGGCGAAGACGCCGGCCACGTCCGAGTGCTGGGTGAGCGCGGCGCTGACCAGGGGCACGTTGTCGGTGGCCGTGGAGTCGGTCACCTTGCCGACCTTGAACTCCTGCTTCCAGCCGTTGGCGTCGGCCGTCTTCTTCCAGACGCTGTCGCGCTTGTCGAGGGCGGCGTACCCGGCGACGTTGACGTAGCCGACCTTCGCGTCCTTGCCGAGTTCGTCGCCCATCACGTCGAGGACGGCCTGGGCCATGCTGGCGTCGTCCTGCTTGGTGCTGATCACCGACTTGTTCGTCGTCTCGACGTCGTAGACGACGACCTTGATGCCCTTCTTCACGGCCTTGTCGATCTCCGGCTGGATCGTGGCCGGGAAGCCGTGGTCGACGATGATCGCCTGCGCGCCGGAGTTGATGGCCGAGGAGAGGTCGGTGGCCTGCTTGGCGTTGTCCGCCTGGGCGTCGTACACGGTCAGGTCGATGCCCAGGGCCTTCGCCTGCGCCTTCGCGCCGTTGCCCCACTGCTCGAAGTAGTCGCCGGCGCCGCTCTGCCGGACCAGGGCGACCTTGACCTTGCCCTTGCTGAAGGGCGCGGGCTTCGTGCCGGTGGCCGCGGCGGCCGGGGCGGCCTTGTCGCCGGCGGTCCCGGAGGCGTCCGAGGACTGCGAGCAGCCCGCGAGGAGGAGCGCGGAGGCGGAGGCCAGCGAGAGCGCGGCCAGAGGCAGACGGGCACGGGACATGTGAGGGCTCCAGGGGAGGGACAAGAAGGAGGATGAGGAGGGGTGAGGAGGGCGTGCGGAGCCCGGAGCGCCGGGGCATGATTCAGGCCATGGCCGCGCGGGGGTACGCCTCACCGGTCCCTGTGGAACTCACGGTGGGCGGAGGCACGGTGGGCACTCCGGGTCAGGTCAGCGACAGCGGGCTGTGGTCGACCGGAGCAAGTCCACGTACAGCCGCCGTACGAGCAGCAGCGTCTTCATACGCAGATCATGGGAACGATTTCAGCCAGCCGTCAAAGCAGGTGAAGCGGTTTCTCAGGGGTTGAGACAACGACTTCGTCACACTCGGCCGATCATCGGTCTGGAGTTACCATCACCGAACGACCCGGGACAGCGAGGCTTCCGATGACGACACCATGCGCGACAGCGACACGACGCTGTACCGGCGCGGCGTGTCGCGGCTGACCACAGCTTCTTCCGCCTCCCGCGCCCCGTGGGCGCCGCCTCCCTCCTCCGGCCCGACACCCGGTCCCGATGCCCGTCTCGGTATCCGGACTCCCTTTCCCTCACTGGAGTTGCTCCCATGACCCTGCTGACGACGTGGCCGGAGTCCGGTCCCGAGACCACCGTGCGTCGTACCTCCGACCCCGCCGAGATCGCCGCCGCGCTCGCGCCGCTCGGGGTGCGCTACGAGCAGTGGCCCGTCCGCGAGGACGTCCCCGCGGATGCCGACAGCGACACCGTCTTCGCCGCGTACGGGCCGGAGATCGACCGGCTGAACGCCGAGGAGGGCTTCACCACCGTCGACGTCCTCGGGCTGCACCCGAGCGACGACCCGGAGTACCCCGTGAAGGCGAAGGCCGCGCGGGAGAAGTTCCTCCAGGAGCACACGCACGACGACGATGACGAGGTCCGGTTCTTCGTCTCGGGCTCCGGGATCTTCTATCTGCACGTGAACGGCGAGGTGCACGCCGTGTTCTGCGAGAAGGGCGACCTGCTGGGCGTGCCGCGCGGAACGACGCACTGGTTCGACATGGGGACGACACCGGCGTTCACCGCCATCCGCTTCTTCCACGAGGAGGACGGCTGGATCGGCTCCTTCACCGGTTCCACCATCGCCGGGCGCTTCCCCGACTACGACACCATCGCGGCGGGGTACGAGCAGGACCGGGCCGCGGCGTGAGCCTGCGTTTCGACGTGGACGCCGTGGTGCTCGACATCGAGGGCACCACGAGCGCCACGGGGTTCGTCGTCGACGTGCTGTACCCGTACTCGCGCTCTCGTTTCGCAACGGTGCTCTCGGAACGGAGCGCCGATCCGGACGTCGTGCGGGCGGTCTCCCAGGTACGGGAACTGCTAGGCGAGCCCGACGCCGACGCCGTACGCGTCGAGAAGGCCCTGCACGAGTGGCTCGACGAGGACGTGAAGGCCACCCCGCTGAAGACCCTTCAGGGCCTCATCTGGTCCGAGGGGTTCGCCCGCGGCGACCTGGTCTCCCACTTCTACGACGACGTGGTCCCGGTGCTGCGCCGCTGGCACGGCGACGGCGTACGGCTGTACGTGTACTCGTCCGGGTCCGTGGCCGCGCAGCGCGCGTGGTTCACGAGCAGCCCGGACGGGGACCTGCTGCCGCTCGTCTCGGGCCTGTACGACACCGAGAACGCGGGGCCCAAGCAGGAGCCGGACTCCTACCGCCGTATCGCCGGGTCGACCGGTGCGGAGGCCGGCCGTCTCCTCTTCCTCTCCGACCGGCCGGGCGAACTGGACGCGGCCCGTGCGGCCGGCTGGCACGCGGTCGGGATCCGTCGGCCCGGGGAGCCGTACTACGAGCAGGGCGTCGGCGACCACGCGCAGGCGGGGACGTTCGACGAGATCACCATCAGCACTTCCGGGAGCACCACGTGACCACCGACATCAGCACACTCGACCTGGAGGAGGCGGGGGCCGTCCTCGCCGCCGAGTCCGCCCGCTTCGCCTCCTTCGGCTGGATGCGGGGCACCTCCGGAAACCTGTCCGTGGTGGTCTCCCGCGAGCCTCTGCTGCTCGCGGTCACCGCCAGCGGACACGACAAGGGCGAACTGACGCCCTCGGATGTCGTGCTGGTCGACGGCCGGGGTGCCGCGGTGAACGGCGGCAAGCCGTCCGCCGAGGCCGAACTGCACGCGCGCGTGGCCGCGTTGACCGGCGCCGGGGCCGTGGTGCACGTCCACACGGTGGCATCCGTGGCGATGGGCCGCCGTGTGCCGGGCGGCATCCTCTTCAAGGACCTGGAGATGCTCAAGGGCATCGGGCAACCCGCCCACGACGTCGAGGTCACCCTCCCCGTCATCACCAACAGCCAGGACATGAAGGTCCTCGGCGACCGCTTGGAGGCGGCCCGCAACCCACAGATGCCCGCGGTGGTCGTGGCAGGCCACGGCCTCTACGTCTGGGGCGAGACCCCGCGCCAGGCCCGCCACCACACGGAGATCGTGGAGTGGCTCCTGGAACTGGAACTGACGGGCCACTGAGCCCGGTTGACACCAAAGCAGGAGGGTCGAGGCAGACGCCTCGACCCTCCTACTTACCTGTCCTGCAGCGCCCCTATGAGGGGCGCGGGGAACTGCGCGACCAGCCCCCACGCACCCGCAGCCAACGAACCGGCCCTACCGCAGCCGATCCCCCGGCAACTCCCCCGCGGACACCTCCAGCACCCCCCTCTCGGTCACGAGTCCCGTGACCAGCCGCCCGGGCGTGACGTCAAAAGCAGGGTTGTGCCCACGAGACCCGGCGGGAGCAGTCCGAACCCCGCCCCACTCCAACACCTCGTCCTCACCCCGCAGTTCAATGTGAATGTCAGCCCCCGTGGCCGTAGAGAGATCAACCGTCGTAGTGGGCGCAGCCACCAGGAACGGCACCCCGACGTCGGCGCACGCGAGTGCGACCCCCACGGTGCCCACCTTGTTCGCCGTGTCCCCGTTGGCGGCGATCCGATCGGCGCCGACGATCGCCACGTCCACCTCGCCCCGAAGAATCGTGCCCGCGGCAGCCCCGTCCGCCTGGACGAAGTGAGGGATCCCCTCCTGCACCAACTCCCAGGCGGTCAGCCGCGATCCCTGCAGCAGAGGCCGCGTCTCATCGGCGTACACGACCTCGAGCCGCCCCCGAGCGTGCAGTTCGCGGATGACCCCGAGAGCGGTGCCCCAACCCGCCGTGGCCAACGCCCCGGTGTTGCAGTGGGTCAGCACCCGCAGCGGCCTGTCCACGTCGACCCGCTTGAGCAGCCAGTCCGCCCCGAACTCCCCCATGGCCCGGTTGGCCGCGACATCCTCCCGCTGCACCTCCGCCGCCTCGGCGAGCACCGCGTCGAGCCCCTCGTCGAACCGCGTCAGCACCCGGTCGACGCACACCATGAGGTTCACCGCGGTGGGCCGCGCCGCACGGACCCGTGCGACGGCCGCGAGTATCTCCTCCCGCGACCACCCCTCGCGCTGCCCCTGGAGCATCGCCAGCGCAACCCCGTACGCCCCCGCGGCACCGATCGCGGGCGCCCCGCGCACCACGAGCCGCTGGATCGCGTCCACCAGGTCGTCCACATCACGGATTCGGCGGGTCTCGGTCCGGTGCGGAAGGACGGTCTGGTCGATGAGCGCGAGGCTGTTTCCGGTCCAGTCGACAGCGCGCAGTTCCTGGGGCATAGCGGGACACTCCTGATGTTCCGAAGATGCGCGACACCGTACATGACCTCGGAGAACCACAGTTCGAGACAGTCGAGCGGGTGTCCGGAAACCGGTGTTACAGTCCAGCACCCGCAGCCGGAAGGCCTACGCGAAGGAGGACGTGTGCTGCTGACGATGCGCCGCTTCCTCGACTACGGCCGGTGCGCCAGCGACTGCTGTCAGCGCTGACAGCCGCGACGCCGGACCCCCACCGGGCGTCCACCGTGTTCTCCCCCTCGCTCCACCCTCTGCTCTCAGCCTTCACCTCTCAGCGTTTCCCGCTTGAGCGCGCGCCGCCGCACGCACCTCCCGGAAGGGCAGTCCCATGCCTCGTAGACCCCGTTCGCTCCATCTCGCCGCCGTCGCGACCGGCACGGTGCTCCTCGCCACCGTGGCCACCGGCTGCAACGCCGCCGCGAAGAACGACGATTCCGCGGCCGCAAAGAGCGGCGGCAAGACCTTCACCCTGGTGACGCCGGACCCGGTCGGGCAGAACGAGTTCCTCAAGCTGGCGGTCAACGGAGTGAAGGCCGCGGCCAAGGCGCACGACGGGACGCAGAAGGTCTACCAGTCCTCCGACACCGCCTCGCAGCAGCAGAACGTGCAGGCCGCCGTCGACGCCGCACCGGACGTCATCGTGCTGGTCGGCTTCGAGTTCGCCGACGTGGTCGCGCAGCAGGCCGAGGCGCACCCCGAGCAGCAGTTCCTGGTGATCGACGCGTGCACGACGAAGACGTTCAAGAACGTCAGCTGCGCCGTCTTCCGTGAGCACGAGGGCGTCTACCTCGCGGGCGCCGAGGCCGGACTCCTCAGTGAGAGCGGCAAGGTCGGCGCGGTCGACGTCCTCGACACCCCGCAGTTCCGGCGCTACAGCGACCCGTTCGCGGCCGGTGCCAAGGAGGTCGCCGCGAAGACGACCGCGAGCACCCGGTTCGTCGGCGGCCAGTCGCCGTTCGACGACTCGGCGCGCGCCAAGGAGCAGGCGAACTCGCTGCTCGCCAAGGGGGCCGACCAGATCATGGCGGCGGCCGCGGCCGGCAACTACGGCGTCTTCGAGGCGGCCAAGGCGAAGGGCGCGTACGCGTACGGCGTGGACGTCAACCAGTGCACGGCCGCGCCCGGCACGGTCGTCGACAACGTGATCAAGAAGACGGACGTCGCCGTGCGCGACGGCGTCGAGCAGGTCCTCGCAGGCAAGGGCGGCAAGACCGTCTCGTACGGCCTCAAGGAGGGCGGCATCAGCCTGACGGGCCTGGAGGACGGCGTGGCGACCTCGAAGTGCGTGATCGCCGAGCACGAGGACGTACTGAAGAAGGTCGAGGCGCTGCGCGACCGGATCGTGTCCGGAGAGCTGACGGTCGATGACCCGGCGACCAAGTGACGGACCGGCCGCGGGCGTCGACACCTCCGGTGACGCACCCGCGGTCGACGTGCCCGCGGTCGTCGAACTGCGCGGTATCACCAAGCGCTTCCCCGGCACCCTCGCCAACGACTCTGTCGACCTGACCGTCCGGCGCGGTGAGATCCACGCCCTGATGGGCGAGAACGGCGCGGGCAAGTCCACGCTGATGTCCGTCCTGTACGGGATGGAACGGCCGGACGCGGGCTCGATACGGATCGAGGGGCGCGAGGTGTCCTTCGGGAGCCCGGGCGCCGCGATGGCCGCCGGGCTCGGCATGGTCCACCAGAGCTTCAAGCTGTTCGACTCGCTGACGGTCGCCGAGAACGTCGTCTACCGGGCCGAGCCGCGCCGCTTCGGCCTGCTGGACCGGGCGGCGGCGCGGCGCCGGGTGCGTGAACTCGCCGAGGAGCACGGCCTCGCCGTCGATCCGGACGCCCGGGTCGGCGACCTGCCTGTCGGGCTGCGGCAGCGGGTGGAGATCCTGAAGCTGCTGCACCGGGGCGCCCGTACGCTCATCCTCGACGAGCCGACGGCCGTGCTCACGCCCACCGAGGCCGACGCCCTGTTCGCGGTCCTCCGGTCGCTGACCGCGCAGGGCCGCACGGTGATCCTTGTCACGCACAAACTGCGTGAGGTGCTCGAAGGCAGCGACAACGTCACCGTCCTGCGTGACGGGCGGGTGGTCGCGCGGCTGCGCACCGCCGACACGACCGCCGCCGAGATCGCGACCGCGATGACCGGCCGCGCGGTCGACCTGGACCGGGTCCACCCGGAGGGCAGCCCCGGCGAGGTCGTGCTGGACGTCGAGGGGCTGAGCACCACGGGTGTGCGGGAGGTCCAACTGACCGTCCGTGCCGGTGAGATCGTCGGCATCGCGGGGGTCGCGGGCAACGGACAGAGCGAACTCGTCGAGGCACTCGCAGGACTGCGGCCGGTCACCGCCGGGCGGGTCGGGCTGCGGGGCGAGGACATCACGCACGCCTCGGCGACCGAGCGGCGCGCGAAGGGCCTCGCGTACGTGCCGGAGGACCGCCACGCGGTCGGCACCGCGCCCACGGCGACCGTCGCGGACAACCTCGCGATGGGCCACCACCGCACGACGCTCTCCTCACCGCGCGGACTGCTGCCGCCCTCGGCGGTACGCGCCCATGCGCGCGCCCTCGTCGAACGCTTCGGCATCAAGGCGTCCACGCCCGACGTGCCGGCCTCCGCGCTGTCCGGCGGCAACCTCCAGAAGCTTCTGATCGGCCGCGAACTCGCCCACGGGGCACCGCTGTTGCTGGTGGAACAGCCCACCCGCGGCGTGGACATCGGCGCGATCCAGGCCATCCACGACGAGCTCGTCGCCTACCGCGACGCGGGGCACGCCGTCCTCCTCGTCTCCGCCGAACTCAGCGAGATCCGCGGCCTCGCCGACCGGGTCCTGGTGATGTACGAGGGCCGGGTGACGGCTTCGTACGCCAAGTCGGACGCGGACGAGGCGACGCTCGGCCTGGCGATGGCGGGCGGCACGGCCGCGCCCACACCTGCAGCCGCAACCGCCGCAGCACCCGCCGCCGCGACACCGGACCGGACGGCCGCCGCGCTCGACACCCACGCGCCGGACGGAGACTGACATGGCCCGCCCATCGACGGACCGCATAGCGGCGGCGCTCCGCTCCCCCGTCACCTTCTCCGTGCTCGCCGGGCTCGTCATCGGCGCGCTGTTCCTGGTCGGCACGGGGGCCGATCCGTTCGCCGCGTACGGGGCAGTCGTCACCGGCTCGCTCGGGGCCGACGGGATCGGAGCCACGCTCAGTACCGGGACCAGCGTGCTGGGGATGGCTCTCGCGCTGGCGATTCCGTTGCGCGCCGGGCTCATCAACCTCGGCGGGGACGGGCAGATGGTGCTCGGCGGGATCGCGGCCGCCGTCACCGGCCTGTACTCGCCGCTGCCCGCGCCGCTCACCGTCGTGCTCGCGCTCCTCGCCGGGATCACGGCGGGGGCCGCGTACGCCGCGCTGGCCGCGCTCTGCGAGAACCGGTTCGGTGTACCGCTGCTGGTGAGCAGTCTGCTGCTCAGCTACCCGGCCACCTCGTTCGCCTCCTATCTGGTGCGCTATCCGCTCAAGGAGCCCGGATCCAGCCTGCCCCAGACAGGGCGGCTCCCGGACGGCGTGGCCCTGCCCGCCTTCGGCACGTCGACCGTGACGTTCGGCCTGGTTCTCGTCGTGCTCGCGGCGGCCGCGTACTGGTTCGCCGACCGGCGCACAGCCATCGGGTACGAGATCCGCATGACCGGTCTCAACCCCCGCTTCGCCGCGTACGCGGGTGTGGAACGCAAAGGGCTCACGCTCCGGTTGATGGCCACCTCCGGCGCGCTCGCCGGACTGGTCGGCGCGATCGGCGTACTGAGCTTCCCGTACCGCTTCCTCGACGGTTCGCTGACCGCGCCCGGCTACACCTGGACGGGTCTGACCGCGGCGCTGCTCGCGGCGGCGGCCCCGCTGGGCACGGTGCTGGCGTCGTTCTTCTTCGCCGTGCTGCAGGTCGGCGGGCTCTCCATGGAGCGCACCACGGAGGTCCCGCGCGAGCTGACACAGGTGCTGCAGGCCATCGTCATCGTGTTCCTGGCGGCGCGGCTGAGCTTCCCGCGCAGGCGACGGAAGACGGCCCAAGAGCCCATCACCCAGGGGGAGTTCGTCTGATGTTCTTCGACTCCGATCTCCTCATGTCGGCGCTGCGCGCGCTGACCCCGATCCTGTTCGCCGCGCTCGGCGGCGCCGTGTGCGAACGTGCGGGCGTCTTCAACATCGGCCTGGAAGGCATGATGCTGATGGGCTGCTTCACGGCCGTGGCCACCAGCTGGTTCACCGGCAGCCCGTGGCTCGGCGTCCTCGCGGCCGCGCTCGCCGCCGCCGCGTACTCGCTGATCCTGGCCGTGGGCACGGTCACGCTGCGCGGCGACGCGGTGGTGCTCGGCGTGGCCATGAACCTCCTCGCGGTGGGTCTGACCAGCTTCCTGCTGCGTACGATCTTCGGTGTGCAGGGCACCTTTGACGATCCGTCACTCACCGGGCTCCCGTTGGTCGGTGGCTTCTCTCCGCTCGCGTATCTGGCGTGGGCCGCGGTCGCGGTGGCCGCCCTGATGCTGTCGCGGCATGTGTGGGGGCTGCGGCTGCGCGGGGTCGGCGAGGCACCGGAGGCCGCGGCCACACTGGGGGTGAGCCCGGCCCGGTACAAGTACGCGGCCGTGCTCGTGTCCGGTGTCCTGTGCGGGCTCGCCGGGGCCCAACTTGCCCTGGGGAACGTCACGTTGTTCTCCGAGAACATGACGGCGGGCCGCGGCTGGATCGCCGTCGTCGCGGTCATGCTCGGGCGCGCCCTGCCCTTCGGTGTCCTGCTCGCCGCCCTGCTCTTCGGTGTCGCCGAGGCCGCGGGCTTCCGGCTGCAGGGCCTCGGCCTGCCCCAGCAGGCGACCGACGCCGCGCCGTACGTCGTCACGCTCGGCGCCCTCTTCCTCAGCACGGCGCAGCGCCGCCGCCGCACCGGCCGTACGACTGGAGTCGCCTCATGACGCAGGACCTGCTGCCCATCACCCGGATACCCCGCACCGGGCTGCCCCCGCATGCCGTCGTGGTCGGCGACCCGGCGCGTGCCGCGGCCGTCGCCGCGCTGCTCGACGGTGCGGAGGAGGTCTCCTACCACCGCGAATACCGTGTGTTCAGCGGGAGTTGGAAGGGGCTGCCGGTCGTCGTCGCCTCGCACGGAGTCGGCGGGCCCGGGGCGATCCTGCTCTTCCAGGAGCTGGCCGACGCGGGGGTGCGCACGATCCTGCGGTTCGGCACGGCAGGGGCGATGCGGCCCGGGATCCGTGACGGAGACCTGGTGATAGCGGAGGCGGCCGTACGCGACGACGGGGTGACCCAGCAGCTGCTGCCGCCCGAGTATCCGGCGGTGGCCGCGCCCGAGGCGGTGCTCGCGCTCCAGCGGGCGGCGCGCGAGCAGGGCGCCCCGCACCACCGGGGCTTCGTGTGGACGCGGGCCGCCTTCCAGCCGGGGCTGATCCCCTTGCCCTCGTACGACGGGGCGGGACTCGCCGCCATCGAGATGGAGCTGTCGGCACTGCTCATCACGGCCTCGCTGCGCGGGCTGACCGCGGGCGGTGTCCTCGTGATCGACGGCGCGAACGCGGACGAACTCGTCGACGAGCAGGCCACCGGCGGCTACAACCCGCACCGCGAGGTCGTCGCCGCGGGCGTCGAGCGCGGCAGTGTCGTCTCCCTCGAAGCCCTGCGCCTGCTCGCCGAAGGGGAAACGCTGTGAGCATTCCCGCCCAACGGACCGCCCCCGCCGACCTGTTGGTCCACGGCGGCGACATCCTCACCGTCGACGCGGCAGGCACCGTCGTACCCGCCGGAGCCGTGGCCGTCCGCGACGGCGAGATCCTCGCGGTCGGACCGACCGAGGAGCTGAGGGCGCGCTACAGGGCCGCCGACGACCTCGACGCGACCGGCTGTCTGGTGCTCCCCGGCCTGGTCAACGCGCACACCCACCTGGCGATGACGCTGCTGCGGGGCCGCGCCGACGACGTGACGCTGCAGGGTTTCCTGGAGCGGGTGATCCGCTGGGAGAGCGAGCTGCTGTCGGCGGAGAACGTCGCCGCGGCGGTCCGGGTCGCGATCGCCGAGAGCGTACGGGCCGGGGTGACCTCGGCACTCGACATGTACTGGTTCCACGAGGCGGCCGAGCGGGTCGCGCGCGAGGCGGGCTGGCGGCTGCACACGGGGCCGACCTTCATGGACGTACCGGTCCCGGCCGACGGCATCGCGTACGGGGACCGGCTGGAGTGGGCGCGCCGGGACCTGGCCGGCCGCGCCCGGCGCCCCGGCACGCGTCCCGTGCTCTTCGCACACTCCGCCTACACCCTGTCCCCCGCCCAGCTCACCGAAATCGCCGCGCTGGCAAGGGAGTTCGGCGCGCTGCTGCACATCCACGCGGCGGAGAACGCCGCCGAGGTCGCGACCGTCGAGGAGCGCTACGGCAGGCGCCCGGTGGAGCTGCTCGACTCGCTCGGGCTGCTCGGCCCCGATCTGCTGCTGGCCCACGCCGTGGACCTGACCGGCCCCGAGATCGCGGCGCTCGCCCGGACCGGCACCTCGGTCGCCCACTGCCCGGTGTCGAACCTCAAGCTGGGCTGCGGCATCGCCCCGGTGCCGCGGCTGCTGGACGCGGGGGTGACCGTCGGTCTCGGCACGGACGGCGCGGTCAGCTCCAACACGCTGGACGTCCTGCGGGCGCTGGGCACGGCCGCCCTGGTGCACAAGGCGGCCGGCGACCCGACCGCGGTCGGCGCCGAGCAGGCCGTGCGCATGGCCACCGTCGAGGGCGCCCGCGCGCTGGGCCTCGACGCCCACCTCGGTTCGCTGGAGGCGGGCAAGCGGGCCGACCTGATCGTCCTGGACCTGGGCGGTCCGCATCTGGCGCCCCGCCACGATCCGTGGTCGACGCTGGCGTACTCGGCGCGGGCCTCGGACGTCCGGGACACGGTCGTCGACGGGCGGATCCTGATGCGCGGCCGTACGCTCACGACGCTCGACGAGGCCGCGGCGCTTGCGGACCTGGCGGCCCTCGTGTCACCGTCCGACCTTGTGTGATCGTGATCGTCACTGACGGGCTCTCCGGGGCGACGGAAGCCGCATAATGAGACATCGGATGTCTGAGCGACATATCTGATCGACAGGGAGGCCCGCCATGGCAGTCACCGATGAGGCGATCGAGAAGATCAAGGGAATGATCGTCTCCGGCGCACTGCGCCCCGGCGACCGGCTCCCCAAGGAGAGCGAGCTCGCCGCCGATCTCGGCCTGTCCCGCAACTCCCTGCGGGAGGCGGTGCGGGCGCTGTCCCTGATCCGCATCCTGGACGTGCGGCAGGGCGACGGCACCTACGTCACGAGCCTTGACCCTCAGCTCCTCCTGGAAGCGCTGAGTTTCGTCGTGGACTTCCACCGCGACGACACGGTCCTGGAGTTCCTCGCGGTACGCCGCATCCTGGAGCCGGCCGCGACGGCGATGGCGGCGCTGCGGATCAGCGAGCAGCAACTGGACGCGCTCAGCGCCCAGTTGAACGCGCTCGGCGCCGCGCCCTCGGTGGAGGAACTCGTCGCCTGCGACCTGGAGTTCCACCGGGGCATCGTCCAGTCCTCCGGCAACTCGGTGCTCTGTTCCCTCCTCGACGGCCTGTCCGGTCCCACGACCCGCGCCCGTATCTGGCGCGGCCTGACCCAGGAGGACGCGGTCAGCCGGACCCTCCACGAGCACCGCGCGATCCTCAGCGCGCTCCGCGACCGCGACGCGGAGGCGGCCCGCTCCTGGGCGACCGTGCACATCGCGAGCGTGGAACAGTGGCTGCGCTCGACGTTGTGACCGGCGTTGTCGTCGGCGTCGGGACCGGCGTCGTGAACTCCCCTTCCGTGCCCGCCGGATGGTGCTGCAGCTCGACATGGCGGAACTGGTAGAACGCGCCGACCCGGCGCAGTGCGCCATGGTGTTCGTGCGCGTCGGCGAGAAAGCCCCGACGGGCAACGGGTACGGATCCTCCAGACGCCGCACCTGCGCCTCCGCCTCCCACTGGCGTCGTACGGCGGTGGAGAGCCGGTCGGCGAGTGCGCCCGGCTCCTCCGCTCCGGCCGCCTCGGCCCGGTCGGCCCGGTAGGTGCTCCAGGCGAGGTAGGCACCAACTCCGGTCGGCAGCAGCGCGGCGAGCACCGACGGCGGATCGTCCCGATGCGGGGCGACCGGCAGCGCTCCTGCGGCTCCGACGGCCGGCAGCGCCGGGTACACCGCTCCGGCCCGCCGGGCACGTGACCTGGGGGCGGCTCCGCTCACCCGACGAGGAGTTCCGTACGCATCACCTGCCGAAGCGTTCCGTACGAGCGTCGGGCCCGGCAGGGAATCGGCTCCCGCCCCACACGAGTGGGTGAATTCCTGGCCGGTCCCGCCGCTCCCCGCTCACGAACCGTGAGCTCGCCGGCGTCACGATGATGATCACCCGGTCCAGGACCCGTTCGGACATCGGATCTCTGGCGGTCGTCCGACGTATGGCGCCACCTCGAAACAATGTCCGGGCCCGCGGTGGAAGTTGGCCGGGGACAGCTCGGACGACTGCGGGGTGTTCGGAAGTGACGAACGGGGCAGTGATGCGGTCACTCCCCCACGCAAGGGGGCTGCGGGCGCTCCCCACGCAAGCCGTAAGGTTGGGGGGTACGCGAGGGCACGTCGGAAGGAGGCGCTGGGTGATCGAGCTCGAGGGGGTTCCCGAGCTGGTCGACCCCGTCATGGTGGCCGCGTTCGAGGGCTGGAACGACGCCGGCGACGCCGCCTCCACCGCGGTCGCGCATCTGGACAGGGAATGGAAGGGCGAGGTGTTCGCGGCGCTCGACGCCGAGGACTACTACGACTTCCAGGTGAACCGCCCGACCGTGTGGCTGGACGGCGGAGTCCGCAAGATCACCTGGCCGACGACAAGGTTGTCGGTGGTCCGGGTCGGCGGCGAGAAGCCGCGGGACCTGGTGCTGGTGAGGGGCATCGAGCCGTCCATGCGCTGGCGCTCGTTCTGCAACGAACTGCTGGGCTTCGCCCATGAGCTGGGCGTCGAGCTGGTCGTCATCCTGGGCGCCCTGCTGGGCGACACCCCGCACACCCGTCCGGTCCCGGTCAGCGGCGTCACGTCCGACCCGGACCTGGCCCGCACGATGGACCTGGAGGAGACCAAGTACGAGGGCCCCACGGGCATCGTCGGCATCCTCCAGGAGGCGTGCACCCACGCGGGCGTACCGGCGGTTTCGCTGTGGGCCGCCGTGCCGCACTACGTCTCGCAGCCGCCGAACCCGAAGGCGACGCTGGCCCTCCTCAACCGCCTTGAGGACCTCATCGACATGCGGATCCCGCTGGGCGAACTGCCCGAGGACGCGCGGGCCTGGCAGCTGGGCGTGGACCAGCTGGCCGCCGAGGACAGCGAGGTCGCGGAGTACGTGCAGTCGCTGGAGGAGGCCCGGGACACCGCCGAGCTTCCGGAGGCGTCCGGCGAGGCGATCGCCCGCGAGTTCGAGCGCTATCTGCGCAGACGGGACGGGGGCGGTCCGGCTTCGCCGCCCGGCAGCCACGCCACGGAGAGCGGCGATCCCGCCACGTACCTCAGGGACGGCCCGGGCGGCCGTGTCCGGCCGCCGAAGCCGCAGCGACCGGAAGCCACGGACGGTGCCACCGACGACGACACCGCCGAGTCCTCCGACGCCTCGGACGGCGACGCGTCGGGGGCGTCGGGCGCAACGGATTCGTCCGGTACGAGGGGGACGCCCGGCAAGACGGGGACGTCCGGCCCCTCGGAGGCTTCGGACGCTGCGGACTCCGAATCCTCGGACGCCGAATCCTCCGGATCCTCAGGCTCCGGTTCAGGATCCTCGGACTCGGGGTCCTCGGATTCCTCGGAGGACTGACCGAGCGGGACTGCCCGAGAGGAAACAACCGGGCGAGATCGACCCGGCGAGAGGGCGGCGCGCGTCCGGCGCGCCGCCCCTCGCGTGTCAGACCTGAGACACCGCCACCGCGTCGTACTCCGTGTCGGGCGTCGGCTCGACGTCGAAGCGCGCGTTCGGCAGGTAGAGACGCTCACCCCACGCCGCGGCCGTCGTCGGGATCCGGAAGCGCGGGTCGGTGATCCGGGTGATCCCCGTGCCCTTGGTGCCGGCGGAGTTCAGCCGGAACACGTCGATCGCGTTCTGCTGCTGCTGGACGACGTAGAGGGTCCGGCCGATGAGCAACAGCCCGTCGCCGTTGGGGATCCTGGCCCCGCCGAGGTCGACCGCGACGGCGGCTCCGGTGCGCCGGTCGACCCGCATCAGCGTGCCGCCGTCGGCGAAGGCGTTCACCACCAGGAGCGCGCTGCCGTCCGGTGTGCGCTCGATCCCGTTGGCGGTGAAGTCCGTGCCCTGCTGCCAGTCACCGCCGAGCGCCACGGTCCTGACGGCCCCGGGCCGCCCGTACCGGTCGAGCGCGAGCCGGTAGAGCCGGGGCGCGAAGGAGTCGGTGAACCAGGCGGCGTCCGGCGTGAGGATCACGTCGTTCACGAACGTGCCGCCGACCGCGTACGTCTTCTCGATCTTTCCCGTACGGACGTCGACGGTACGCAGATCGCCGCCGGCCCCGCCGCTGACGAACAGCCGGCCGTGCCGGTCGATCTTCAGTCCCACGCTGGGGTGTCCGGCGCCGGGGCCCTTGCTGATCACGGAGCCACGCCCCGTTGCGAGGCTCGCGCGGTAGATGTCGCCGTTGGCCAGCGACCCGAAGTACGCGAACGGGGCGGAGCCGATGGCTATGCCCTCCGGCTGGAAGCCGTTCGGCAGCGGGAACTGGACCGGCCAGTGCTTCTGAGACCCCTTCTGTGGTCCCTTCTGCGGCCCTTTCTCCGGCGTTTCGGCCGCGTGCGCCGTGCCGCCCAGGAGTGCCGCTCCTCCCAGGGCGGCGGCCGTGGTGAGGAGTCTTCGACGTGCGAAGGAACGGTCTGCGAGTGCCACTGTGCGTCCTTCCACGAGAGGGCCGACGCAGGGCCGGCCCGACGGTCAACAGACGCTGTCACCCCATCACATGACAACCGTCTCCGCTGTCTTTGGCCGGATTGTGGCGTGACATCTGTTTCAGGACGGATTGCGCACGGTACCCAATTCAACTTGTTTTCAAACGCAGTTGGCGAACTCGGGGGTGGACGAGTCGGTCCGGGAGGAGCAAGGTGTGCCCCGGAGGACATGACCCGAGGACAGGCTCGAAGAACACGAACCGAGGTCACAACGCTCGACAACTCCAGTACCTGCATTGCACCTGCACGGACCGAAGGGAGCGGCACGCGATGACCGACCAGGCACAGCCCGCGCAGGGCCCGGGAGCGTCCGGGCCAGGGCCCGACGGAGCGGGATTCACCTACCGAGAAGCCGAGCCGGAACTGATCGTCGTCGCACGGCCCGAGGCCCGGCTCCGCGCCGAGGCCGAAGGGGTCCGTTCGGCGGCCGGCTCCGACGTGTCGGCGCTGAACATGTTCCTCAGCGACGAACAGCTCGCCCTGCAACCGCTGTTCGGCAGCGAGGAACGGCTGCAGTCGGCGGTCCAGCCCCCGGCCTCGGGCGCCGAGACACTGCCCGACCTCGGGCTCTTCTACCGGGTACGCGGCGTCGAGAGCCGGGCCCAGGAGCTGCGTTCGCGGATCGCGGCACTGCCCGAGATCGCCACGGCGTATGTGAAGCCGGGTGCCGTACCGGCCTCGGTGGGGTCCGTCGGACACAGCACCGACGAGAGCCGGCGGCGCAAGGAAGGCGCCCCCGTCACACCCGACTTCACCAGCCGCCAGGGCTATCTGCGCCCCGCACCCGAGGGCGTGGACGCGTACTGGGCCTGGCAGCGGCCCGGAGGCTCCGGCCAGGGCGTCACCGTGATCGACGTGGAGGGCGCCTGGCAGCTCGGCCACGAGGACCTGGCCGCGAAACTCGCGGGAGTCGTGGTCGGCACCCCGATCCAGGACCTGGCCTGGCGCAACCACGGCACCGCCGTCATCGGTGTGATCGGCGGCGACCGCAACGAGTACGGGATCACCGGCATCGTGCCGGACACGGTGACCGCCGCCGCGTCGTTCCACGGCATCGGCTCCGCGGCCGCGATCCACGCGGCGGCCGACCGGCTCAGCGCCGGGGACATCATCCTGATCGAACTGCACCGCCCTGGAACACGGTTCGACTTCGCGGTGCGCGACGACCAGCGCGGCTACATCGCGCTGGAATGGTGGCCGGACGACTTCGCGGCCATCCGGTACGCGACCGCCAAGGGCGTCCTGGTGGTGGAGGCCGCGGGCAACGGCGGGGAGTCCCTGGACGACGCGGTGTACGAGCGCCGGCCCGACGAGTTCCCGGAGTGGTGGCGCAACCCGTTCAACCCGTCCAACCAGTCGTCCGGTGCGATCGTGGTCGGCGCGGGCGCGCCCCCGCCCGGCACCCACGGCCGCGACCACGGCCCGGACCGCTCGCGTCTGGCGTTCTCCAACTACGGGGCGCGGGTGGACGCGCAGGGCTGGGGCCGTGAGGTCACCACGACCGGCGGCTTCTGGGACAAGCCCGGCGACCTGCAGGGCGGCGCCGAGGAGATCGCCTGGTTCACCGACACGTTCTCCGGGACCTCCTCCGCCTCTCCGGTGGTGGTGGGCGCCCTGGCCGCGCTGCAGGGCATGCTCAGGGCGGTCGGCCAGGAACCGATGGACCCGGAGCGGGCGCGCAGGCTGCTGCGGGCGACGGGCTCCCCGCAGCAGGACGCGCCGGGCCGGCCCGCGTCACAGCGGATCGGCAACCGGCCCGACATCAAGGCGGCGGTCGCCCATCTGCTGCCGGAGGCGGTCGGCTCGGGCCAGGCCGAGCGGTACTGGGACGAGTTGCTGCCGTATCCCCGTGAACTCCCGCCCAGGCTCCGGCTGTTCGTGGCCGGCGGCTGGCGGAGCCTGAACAACCCGTCCGCCGAGATCCGCCAGGCGGTGCACTCCGCCTTCGCGGGCGGACGGCCCGACGTACGCGTCTGGTTCTCGGACGACGAGATCGTCGGCCTGGTCGTCACGGGCTGACGCGACCGGCCGTTCCCCGGACCGGCCGTCCCACACGGACCGACCATCGCTCAACGACCAACCATCGCTCAACAATTGAGGGAAGGTGGCACCCGCATGAGCACCACCCCGCAGATGAGCCAACAGGGACAACAGCAGGGCCAGCACCAGGGCCGGCAAGGTCAGCAGCAGGGCCCGAGCACGGCTCCCCCGCAGCAGCAGGGTTACGGCCAGCAGATGCCGTTCGGGCAGCAGCAACAGCAGCCCTTCGGACAGCAGATGCAGCAGCCGTTCGGCCCGCAGGGCATGGGCCAGCAGCAGCCCTTCGGACAACAGGGGATCGGCCAGCAGAGCATCGGTCAGCAGGGCATGGGCCAGCAGCAGATTCCCCAGCACCCGCAGCACCAGCTTCCGCAGCACCTGCAGCAGCAGCTCCAGCAGCTCGGCCAGCAGCAGCCGTTCCAGCAGCTGCTTCACCAGCTCGGCGGGCAGCAGCAGGAGCAGGGCCAGGGCCAGCCGTTGATCGTGCGCAGCGCGGTCGAGGCCGCGGCGCTGACGAGCGGTGTGGCCGAGCACTTCTGGGACGTCGTCACGCCGCTGCCGGGCCAGCCGCCGATCCTCTACCTGTACATCGACCAGGGCTGGCGTCCGCTGGTCAACCCGAACCAGGTGACCCATGACGAGGTCCAGGAGGCCTTCGCCTTCGGGCAGCAGGTCATCGGGATCTACGACTCCACGAGCAACACGCTCCAGGCCGTCATCGTGAACAAGTAGGCCGTCACGGAGAGCAAGTAGCGCGACGGACCCACCGCACAGAGGGCGCCGGACGGGCAACGACCCGTCCGGCGCCCGGCGTTGCTAGAGGGCCACGCCCAACAGGGCGTCCACGGCACGGGACACGACGCCGGGGGCGCCCTCGTCCGTGCCGCCCCGCTCGGCCTGGAGCACGGCCCAGCGGTCGACCGCCGCGAGCGCGGCCGGCGCGTTCAGGTCGTTCGCGAGGGCCTCGCGGATCTCCTCGACGAGCGCCTCGGCCGAGGGGCCGTCGGGCCGCGAAACGGCGGCCCGCCAGCGCTCGAGGCGCGCGAGGGCGTCCTGGAGCACCTGGTCGGTCCACTCCCAGTCGGCCCGGTAGTGGTGCGAGAGCAGGGCGAGCCGGATGGCCGCCGGGTCGACTCCCTCGCGCCGGAGCGTCGACACGAAGACGAGGTTCCCCTTGGACTTGGACATCTTCTCGCCGTCGAGCGCGACCATGCCGGCGTGCACGTACGCCTTGGCCATCGGGAACTCGCCGGTCAGCGCCTGCGCGTGGGAGGCGCCCATCTCGTGGTGCGGGAAGGCGAGGTCGGAACCGCCGCCCTGCACGTCGAAGCCCATGCCCAGGTGGTCGAGGGCGATCGCGACGCACTCGATGTGCCAGCCGGGCCGGCCCTGTCCGAGCGAGGCGCCGTCCCAGCTCGGCTCGCCCTCGCGGGCGGCCGTCCACAGCATCGGGTCGAGGGGGTTCTTCTTGCCCGGACGGTCCGGGTCGCCGCCGCGCTCGGCGGACAGCAGCCGCATGGCCGCCGCGTCCAGGTTGGACACCTTGCCGAAGTGCGGGTCGGACTCGACGGAGAAGTAGACGTCCCCCTCGAGTTCGTACGCCGCACCCGCGTCCCGCAGTCGCTCCACCAGCGGGACGATCCCGGGTATGGCCTCGACGGCGCCGATGTAGTGCTTCGGGGGCAGCATCCGCAGGGCGGTCATGTCCTCGCGGAAGAGGGTCGTCTCCTTCTCCGCGAGGGCGACCCAGTCGACGTTGTCCCGCGCGGCGCGCTCCAGCAGCGGATCGTCGACGTCCGTCACGTTCTGGACGTAGTGAACCTGCCGCTTGGTGTCGAGCCACACGCGCTGAACGAGGTCGAACGCGTTGTAGGTCGCCGCGTGACCCAGATGGGTCGCGTCGTACGGAGTGATGCCGCAGACGTAGATACGGGCGACGGGACCGGGGTCGAGGGCGACGAGACCGTCGGTCGCGGTGTCGTGGATCCGGAGGTCACGGCCCTTGCCGGGCAGGGCAGGGACGTCGGAAGCGGGCCAGGCATGCATGCCTTGAGCCTAACCGGACGGATGTTCCGTATACGAACCGGACCAGGCCAGATGGCCGGGAAGGCCCTCTTGCGTACGGATCCGGGGTGTGCGCCGTCCGCTAGACGGGCGGCCACGGGATCGCGGGCCACTCCCCCGAGGGTTCCGGATGCCGCCCGGACGCGAGCAGGCCGGCCACACGCACGCGCGTGGCGTCCAGTTCGGCCGCGGTGATCAGCTCCCCCAGACGCACGCCCAGCGTCCCGCCCAGGGCGTCCCTGAGCCGCTCCAGGACCTCGACCGCCTCGGGGGTGAGCTTCTCCCCGGCCCAGCCCCACAGCAGCGTCCGCAGCTTGTTCTCGGCGTTGAAGGTGACCCCGTGGTCGATCCCGAACAGCCGGCCCTCGGGTGCGGGCAGCAGATGCCCGCCCTTGCGGTCACCGTTGTTGATGACCACGTCGAGGACGGCCAGCCTGCGCAGCCGCTCGTCGTCGGCGTGCACGAGCAGCGCGGTGCGCCCCTCGCCGACCTCGGCGAACCCGACGGCCTTCCAGCCCTCGCCGGGCTCCTCGCCGTCGATCAGCGCGAGCAGCTCCGAGCCCTCGGACACCGGGTCGATCCACAGCTGGCACATGCCTTCGCCGTACGGCCCGTCGCGCAGGATCGTGGTCGGGACGAGCCCCCAGCCGGTCGCCTCGGACACCGCGTAGGCGGCGACCTCCCGCTGGGCGAGGTTCCCGTCGGGGAAGTCCCACAGCGGGCGCTCGCCGGCGACCGGCTTGTAGACGCAGGAGGCTTTCCGGCCCTCGTACGTCACGTCGCACAGCAGCACCGCGTTGGAGGCCTCACGGATGCGTCCGCGCACGGTCAGCTCACCCTCGGCGAGCAGCTCTGCCGTGCTCACGCTTCGCGGCGGTATCCGTTCTGGCGCGGACATACGTGTCCTTCCGGGTCTAGCGGGAGACTGCACAGCGGGCAGGGCGGCCGGCCGGCGTTCACGACATCGAGGGCACGCTTGGCGAAGGCACGGGCCTGGGCGCCGGTGAGGCGGACCCGCAGCATCGGCGGGCCGTTCTCCTCGTCCTGCAGGAGCCTTTCCTCTGCCTCGGCGAGGTCCTCCTCCGAATCGGCGTCCAGCTCCACGAGCGCCTGGGCCTCGACGATCATGCGCTGCTCGTCACCGTCCCAGGCCAGCGCCATGGTGCCGACCCGGAACTCCTCCTCGACGGGAGCTTCGAGCGGGGCGGTGTCGGAGACCTCCGTCGGGGCCATCGCCGGGACGGGAGCGCTGCCCCCGGTACGCCGTACGACCTCGTCGAGAAGCTCGTCCATCCGTTCGGCGAGCGCCGCGACCTGCGTCTTCTCCAGGGCCACACTGGTCACCCGGGGTCCCGAGGAGGCCTGCAGGAAGAAGGTACGGCGCCCTGGCAGCCCGACCGTGCCGGCCACGAAACGGTCCGGCGGGTCGTAGAGGAACACCTGACGGGACACGTCCTGTCTCCATTGGATCGATCGACTGCTTCTGCCGTCGACTGCGTCTGCTGCTGACAACTGCTGCGCTGCTTCGACCGCTTCACCCTACTGCGGCCGACGATCACGGTGCGCCCGCACCGCCCCCGACCGTGGCGTCACCGGCCGGGGGTTCCTCGCGCGGCGCGAGCGACGTGAAATCGCCGGTGTCGCCGAGGCGAACGAGAAATGGCCGCAGTCGTGTGTAGCGGATCGCGGTGATGGAACACGGTTCTACGGAGATCCGTTGGAAGAGGTCCAGATGAAGGCCGAGGGCGTCCGCGACAAGAGACTTGATGATGTCGCCGTGCGAGCACATGAGGTATACCGCGTCACCGCCGTGATCGCGCTCCACACGCGCGTTCCACTCCCGTACCGCCTCGGCGGTACGGGTCTGCATGGCGCGCATCGACTCGCCGCCCGGGAAGGCGGCGGCGGAGGGGTGCGTCTGCACGACCTCCATCAGCGGCTCGTCGTTCAGCTCGGCGAGCTTGCGGCCGGACCAGTCGCCGTAGTGGGCCTCCCCGATCCGGTCGTCGGAGTGGACGCGGAGTTCGGGGCGCGCGTCGAGGAGCGGCTGAATCGTTTCCTGGCAGCGTTGCAGGGGGCTGCTGACGACCTCGGCGATCGGCAGTTCCGCGAGGCGCCCGGGCAGCGCGGCGGCCTGCGCGGCCCCTCGCTCGTCGAGTGCCACGCCGGGCGTCCACCCGGCGAGCAGTCCCGCGGTGTTGGCGGTGGAACGTCCGTGCCGGACGAGGATCAAGGTGGGCATGCGGCCCAGCCTAGGCTGCTGCCCGAGTGCGCCGGGTCCCTGACGACGGGAGAATACGCTCCGTGATCGTCGACTGCGCCATCTATCGCGACGGGCACCGGACGGAGGGCCCGGAGGACCTTTCGGACGCCCTGGACGCCGCGCGTGCCTCGGGAAACGCCTTCGTGTGGATCGGGCTGTACGAGCCGACGGAGCGGGAGTTCGATCTCGTCACGGAGGAGTTCGGGCTGCATCCGCTGGCGGTGGAGGACGCCCTGAAGGCGCACCAGCGGCCCAAGCTGGAGGTCTACGACGACTCCCTGTTCGTGGTGCTCAAGCCGGTGACGTACGAGCCGGACAGCGACGCCGTCTCCTCCGGGGAGCTCATGATCTTCCTGGGCGACTCCTTCGTGGTGACCGTGCGGCACGGTGAGGGCTCGCCGCTCAAGGCCGTACGACGCCGTCTGGATCAGGACCCGGACATGATGCGCCTCGGCCCGACGGCGGTGCTCTACTCGATCGCCGACGACACCGTCGACCACTATCTGGAGGTGGCGACCGAGCTGCAGACCGACCTGGAGGAGGTCGAGGCGGAGGTGTTCTCCCCGAACGACGGCGGCTCCCGGCACACCGCGTCCCGGATCTACACCTTCAAGCGGCAGATCCTGGAGTTCCGCAGGGCCACCGGACCGCTGGCCTTGCCGCTGACCCGCCTCGCGGGCTCGGGCGTCTCCGGCCCGGGGGTGCCGTTCGTCCACGCCAAGGCGCAGCCCTTCTTCCGTGACGTCAGCGACCATCTGACCCGGGTGAACGAGTCCGTGGAGGGCCTGGACCGGCTGGTCTCGGACGTCCTGTCGGCGCATCTCGCACAGATGAGCGTCCGGCAGAACGACGACATGCGGAAGATCTCCGCATGGGCGGCCATGGCCGCGGTCCCCACGATGATCGCGGGGATCTACGGCATGAACTTCGACCACATGCCGGAGCTGCACTGGGTGTGGGCCTACCCGGCGGTGATCCTGCTGATGGCGGTGCTCGAGGTGCTCCTGTTCCGGCTCTTCAAGCGGCGCGGCTGGCTGTAGTCGCGCTCGTCGAGCTCCACGCGCGCGTGCCGCGTACGAGGCAGCACGCGCGCGTGGGCCACGCTCACGCGAACTCGGGTGCCGCCGACGCCGGGCCGCCCAGGGCGTCGCGCCGCTCCGGCACGGCCAGCGAGACCATGCGCCGCCAGCCGAAGACCCGCTCATACAGGTACATGGCGTGGATGCCCGCGGCGAGCGCCGCCGCCTTGGGCTTCGGCCAGCCGAGGATGCGCCCCATGTGGGCCATCACGGCGAGACTGACGTCCCGGTAGATGCCGATCTCGGCGAGCGCGCACTCGCGCAGGGTCCGCTGGATGGTCCGGCCGTGGCCCGCGGCCGCGAAGCGCAGCAGTTCCTCGTGGCAGTACGCGAGGTGGTTGTCCTCGTCGTTGGAGATCATCCGCACGGCCTTGCCGATCTCCGGGTGGTCGCCGAAGTCCTTGCGCAGCATGATCATCTGGTCCGCCGCGCGCTGCTCGGTGACCCTGCTGTGGGAGAGGTAGGTGACGATGTCCTGCACGGTGAGCGGCTCGTCGCGCTTGAGCTTGTCGTGGGCGAGGCCGATGCCGTTCTTCTCCAGGAGCATCGTGTAGTCGGTCTCGGGCGGGATCTCGACGGGTGTGACGCCCCGCTTCTTCATGAGCGCGTTGAAGATCCGTCCGTGCTTGTCCTCGTCGGCGCCGTGCCGGGTGATCTTGGGTGCGAGGGCGCGTTCGCTCTCCGGGACGAGGGCCGCGATCCGCGCGTTCTCCCAGCCTCCCTGGGTCTCCCCGCTGGCGGCGATGGAACAGAAGAGCCGGAACGACTCGTCGTTGTCGACGATCTCCTGGAAAAGACTCTTGGCCGAAAGCATGTGTGCCACCTCCATGCGGGCTCCCGCCTCCGTGCGGGACTCCGCAAAGAACGAGTCAAATGGGCAGCCAGGGGCGCGGCAACACCTGTGTCGGACAATTCCGCCGAACGGTGGACGCGAGGGGTATGAGAGGCGCGTAACCGAGCGGGCCGTGGCGCGTTGTTCTCCGTGACGGCCGTGGCGGGGAAGACCCCCCGAGCCCCCACCACGGCCGCAGAACCTCTCCCGTCCCGCTGTGGGCGGTGTTATGCGAGTCCGGCCCGCTCCAGGGCGTCGGTCCCGGCCCGGAGCGAGGCGATCCGGTCATCCAGCGTGAAGCCCGCTGGGGCCAGCGTGAGCGTGGTGACCCCGGCGGCCGCGTAGGCCTTCATCCGGTCCGCGATGCGGTCCACGGAGCCGAGCAGCGTGGTCTGGTCGATGAGCTGCTGCGGAATGGCGGCGGCCGCGCCCTCCTTGTCGCCGGCCAGGTACTTGTCCTGGATCTCGGCGGCCTCCTTCTCGTAGCCCATGCGCTGCGCGAGCTGGTTGTAGAAGTTCTGCTTGCGGCTGCCCATGCCGCCCACGTAGAGCGCGGTGTACGGGCGGAACATGTCGGCCAGGGCCGGTACGTCCTTGTCCTCGCCGAGTGCCAGCGGCAGCGTCGGGCAGACGTCGAAACCGTCCATGGTCAGCCCGGCCTTCTCGCGGCCCGCGCGCAGATACTTGATCGCGGTGTCCTCCAGGTGGTCGGCGGACGGGAAGATCAGCAGAGCGCCGTCGGCGATCTCGCCGGTCTGCTCCAGGTTCTTCGGGCCGATCGCGGCGATGTAGAGCGGGATGTGCTCGCGCTCCGGGTGCACGGTCAGCTTGAGCGGCTTGCCGGGGCCGCCCGGCAGCGGGAGGGTCCAGTGCGTGCCCTCGTACGACAGGCGCTCACGGGTCATGGCCTTGCGGATGATCTCGACGTACTCGCGGGTGCGGGCCAGCGGCTTGTCGAACTTGACGCCGTACCAGCCCTCGGAGACCTGCGGCCCTGAGACGCCGAGGCCCAGGCGGAAGCGGCCGCCGGAGAGCGAGTCGAGGGTGGCGGCGGTCATCGCCGTCATCGCGGGCTGGCGGGCCGGGATCTGGAAGATGGCCGAGCCGACGTCGATGCGCTCGGTCTGGGCGGCGACCCAGGTGAGCACGGTGGCCGCGTCCGATCCGTACGCCTCGGCGGCCCAGCAGACCGCGTAGCCCAGCCGGTCGGCCTCCTTGGCCACGGCGAGGTTGTCCGCGTCCATTCCGGCACCCCAGTAGCCGAGGTTGATCCCGAGCTGCATGGCCGATTCCCCTTACTGATCAGTAACGTCCCTTGTGCGGCACCCTAGCGCGCCGGTGGGCCCAGTGGCAGGGACCGGGTTCGGGATCGCGGGATCCTGGTTGTCCACAGGGCCCCACACACCGACTTCTGGCCAGTAATCTCAGCCCACATGGAGCAGAGGCATCTCGGCCGTACCGGCCTTCGCGTGTCCCGCATCGGACTCGGCACCCTCACCTGGGGCAGGGACACCGACGAGCACGACGCCGCGGACCTGTTGAAGGGGTTCTGGGAAGCGGGCGGGACCCTCGTCGACACGGCCGATGTGTACGGGGACGGGGAGGCCGAGTATCTCCTCGGGCAGCTCATGGAGGGGCTGGTGCCCCGCAGGGACCTGGTGATCTCGACGAAGGCGGGGAGCGTGCCCGATCCGGACCGGCGCTTCGACGGTTCGCGGGGGCATCTGCTGTCCGCGCTCGACGCCTCACTCGCACGGCTCGGCACGGACTACGTGGACCTGTGGCAGATCCACGCCTTCGACCCCGAGGCGCCGCTGGAGGAGACCCTGCAGGCTCTCGACATCGCTGTCAGCAGCGGCCGCGTGCGGTATGCCGGGGTCTCCAACTTCTGCGGCTGGCAGTTGGCCAAGGCGGCGACCTGGCAGCTCGCGGCGCCCGGGACACGCACGCGGCTGGCCAGTACGCAGATGGAGTACTCACTGCTGCAGCGCGGTGTCGAGCGCGAGGTGCTGCCCGCGGCGCTGGACCTGGGCATCGGTCTGCTGCCGTCCTCTCCCCTGGGCCGGGGTGTGCTGACGGGCAAGTACCGGCACGCGACGCCGACGGACTCGCGGGGCGCGTCGGAACACCTGGCGCCGTTCGTCGCGCCGTACCTGGACGACGCGGCCAGCCGCATCGTGGACGCGGTGGCGACGGCCGCGGACGGCCTCGCGGTGACCCCGCTCCAAGTGGCCCTCGCCTGGGTCCGCGACCGGCCCGGCGTGGCCGCCCCGATCATAGGCGCGCGCAACGCGCTGCAGCTCACGGCCGCGTTGTCAGTGGAGACCCTTAGTCTTCCTGACGAG
Organism: Streptomyces sp. NBC_00258; assembly: GCF_036182465.1. Classification (NCBI taxonomy): domain Bacteria; kingdom Bacillati; phylum Actinomycetota; class Actinomycetes; order Kitasatosporales; family Streptomycetaceae; genus Streptomyces; species Streptomyces sp. NBC_00258. Next base: position 9,386,186 of record NZ_CP108081.1, on the reverse strand, counting down.
ATCTGCCGAGCGCTCGACGATGTGTCAGCGCCGGTGCACCACTATCCCGATCACGACTGGAGCACGCTGTGACCACGGAGCCGTCCGCCGCCGCGGAGGAAGCCGAGCCGGGGACGCCGAGCGCCGGCCCCGAGTCCGGGGGGCCCGAGGCCGGGGCTCGACCGGATGAGACCGGGAGTCGACCGGATGCCGAGGCCCACGAGGCCGCCTCACCGGACGCGGGTGAGGGCGACACGGCCGAGGGTTCCGCGGACGGAAGCGTCGCCCCCGAAGGATCCGTCCCCGAAGGAGACGCGGCCGAGCCCGGTGACAAGGCCGCGGCCGGCGACGCCGCCGCGGGTGACAGCGCGGCCCAGTTGTCCGAGGCTGAGGCCGAGTTGGCCGCGCAGCGGGAGCTGCGGGAGCGGATCGAGCGGCGCAAGGCGGAGAAGGAGGGGCCTGTCCGGGCCGGGGCGAAGCTGAGCGGCAAGGCCGCCGATCTGCTCGCCGCCGTCCGGGCGGTGGAGAGCGGGGAGAAGCCCCCGGCGAGCGTCTTCACCGAGCCGGAGCCCGCGCCGCGCAGGTCCGCGCCGGAGCCGGTGCGGCAGCCGCAGGCCATGCCCACCGCCGCGCCCGCGCCGGTGGCCTCCGAAGCCGTCGACACCGTTCGGGCCGTGCTCGTCGAGGGCGGCGCCCCGGAGGCGCTGGCGGCGCAGATCGCCACCGTCCTCGGCGAGGGCGCGGACACGCAACTTCGCGAGGACCCGTGGCAGTTGCTCCGGGTGACCGGGGTGCGGACCGAGCAGGCCGACGGGTTCGCCCGGGCGCTGCTCGGCGCGGAGTGCGGTCCTGACGACGAGCGGCGGGGCCGGGCGGTCACGGTATGGCTCCTGGAGCAGGCGGCCCTCGCCGGGCACACGGCCCTGGAGGTCCAGGCGCTCCACGCGGCGCTCGCCCAGCGCTCGGTGCCGGATCCCGATGCCGCCGTGCAGAGCGCCCTCGCCGAGGGCGACGCCCTGATCTTCCAGGACGCGCTGGACGAGCCGGGCACGCCGCCGGCCCCCGCGCCCTCCGAGGACGAGGGCGAAGAGGGCGAGGCGGAGCGCCCGGTCCGCGTCCTCATCGGTCTGGAGCGGTACGCGCTCGCCGAGGAGAGCCTCGCCGACGGTCTCGCCCGGGTGGTCAACTCACTGCCCAAGGAGGACGGTTCGGCCGCGGACTGGGAGTCGGCCGCGACCGGCTCCGCAGCCGAGCTGATCCGCGCGGTCTCGGGCCACGGACTCGTCCTGCACACCGGCGGCGAGGCGTCCCGCGCGGAACCGGCGGCCCTGACCGCGGCCGCCCGGTCCCTCGGCCTGCGGGTGTGCGCCGCCGCCCACACCCCGGACGGCCGCCGCCGTTTCGCCGCCCTGCTCGCCGCCGCGGAGGAAGCGCGAGGCGCGACCGCACCGGACCAGTCGCACGACAGCTCAGCCGGGACGCCCGGCGGTGCCGACCCGGACGAACCCGTGACCACCGTCGCCGGACTGCTCTCCGGGGCCGAGGGTCCTGGGCGGGACACGGACGGCATGCTGCGGACCGACCTCCTGATCGTGCTCGACGCACCGCAGCTCGACGTGGAGAGCGCTGCGATGCTCGCGGAGTCGCTGCCCGACGGGGCCCGGCTCGTGCTGAGCGGGGACCCCGGGGTGCTGTGGTCGGCGGGCCCCGGCCGGGTCTTCGCGGATCTGCTCGCCGCGCGCGCGTGCCCGCAGGTCGCCTCGCGGACCCCCGACCCCGGCCCCGTCGGCGAACTGGTCTCGGGCATCGGCATCGGTGAGCTGAACCAGGTGGCCGCCCCCGGCAAGGAAGTCGTGATCGTCCCGGTGCGCGACGCCGGAGAGGCGGTCCACCGGACCGTGCAGCTGATCGCGGACTCGGTGCCGCGGGCCATCGGGATCCCGGCCGAGCAGACCCAGGTGATCACCCCGGGTCACGGCGGTGCGGCGGGCACCCGCGCGCTCAACACCGCGCTGAAGGAGCGGCTCAACCCCGGCCCCGGCCGCTTCGGCGGCTTCGACCCGGGGGACCGGATCGCGTACTCCCCCGCGCCGGGCCGCACGGTCCCGGGCCATGTGGTGAAGGCCGACGCCGACGGACTGCACCTGGAGTGCGCGGGCGCCCCCGTCGTCGTACCGAAGGAGCGGGTGGAGCAGGCCGTGCGGCACGGCTGGGCGCTCACCGCGCACCAGGCGGTCGGCGCCCGCTGGCCCGCCGCGGTCGTGGTCCTGCCCGGGGACGCCGCCCAGGCGCTCACCCGGCCCTGGATCTACACCGCCTTCGGCCGTGCCGAGCAGCACCTCTCCGTGGTCCACGGGGTGGATCAGGCACTGCCGCGCGCGGTGGCCGAGGTCGCCGCGAAGCCGCGTACGACCCGGCTGCCGGCTCTGCTCAGGGCCCAGGTTCCGGCGGCCGGCTGACGGCCCGCACCGGGCTGCGGTTCCCGACCTCCGGGCCCCGGACACACCGGTGGCGGTCACCGGGCTCCCCGCCCGACGACCGCCACCGAAAGAACCGGTAAGAACCGGCGGGAGCCTCAGCGATCCGCGTCCAGCGGCTCCAGGTCCTCGTCCTCGTCGAGCTCCGGCTCGACGGCGTCCTCGATGTCGTCGTCGAGGTCGGCCCCGGTCTCCTCGTCGAAGACGGCGCTGACGTCGAAGCGGCACACCACCTGATGCGGGTCGGCGTGGTCGAACGGCGCCTCCAGCCACTCGCCCGGCTCGGCGGGCTCGTCCGCGGCGGTGACCCACAGCGTGGAGTCGCCCTCCTCCAGACCGAACTCCTTGTGCCGGGAGGCGATCTCGTCGGGCTCGAACTCGCCGAAGAGGACACCCAGGGCACCGTGCACAGTCCCGGACGCGGCGTCGAAGCCCGCGGCCGCGGCCCCGGACTCCTCCACGGCCTCCACCCGCTGCGCCTGCGCCAGCAGCCGCTGCGGCTCCACCACTGTGTAGTCCCGGCGGATCAGCACGCTCAGCGCGTTGGGCTCCTCCGGCCCGGTGTACGGCAGCGCGTCCTCGGTGCCGGGGATCTCGAAGGGAGTGACCTCGTCATAACGGTCGTAGAGGAGCTCGTCGTACTCCTCGGCGGCCGCGGCCAGCTCGTTGAACGCCTCGTAGACGGCCGGGTCGTCCTCACCCGTCCTGCGCTCGACCGCCGCCAGGTGACGGTCGAGCGCGGCCTTGACCGCCTCGGCGGCGGCGCGTACCTCGGCAGCGGTGGGCTGCGCAGCATCAGACATAGTGCAGACGCTATCCGTACACGGCCTCCACACGCACAATAGATGCGATGCCGGAATACGAATTTGTCGACGTGTACGTGCCGCGCGGGGTCTCCCGCAAGGAAACGACACGACTGCTGACGGACCATGCCGAGTACGGACACTGGGAGTTGGACCGCCTCAGCCTCCACCCGGACGGCAGCCGCAGGGTGCGGTTGCGCCGGCGGATCATCCGCCAGGTGCGTGCCACGTGGTGACGAGGGACGGCTGAAACGGAGCGGGCCCCGCACGTGCGGGGCCCGCTCCGTCGACCCGACCCCCACGGGGGCGTGTTCACCTGCCCCTGGGGGCATTTGTGGTGCCATGACACTGTTTGTCCGGTGCCGTGGCACCGTTTGCCGTGTCATGGCGTCGTTTCACGCGGAGGCTCGTGCCTTGCGGTAGAGCACGGCGCCCGTCAGCAGCGCGCCCGCGCCCACCGGCAGCGCGAGGCCGAGCGGCAGCTCACTGCCGGTCTGTGCCAGCTGCTCGGACCCCTTGGGCTGTGAGACGGCCTGCGCGCCCGGGTGGTTCGGGTTCGAGGAGCCCAGACCCTCGCCACCGGGCCGCCCCGGTCCACCGGGGCCGCCGGGCTGACCCGGGTCACCAGGGTTGCCCGGGTCCCCGGGCTGTCCCGGCTTGCCCGGCTGACCCGGCTGACCCGGGTCCCCGGGGTCACCCGGCTGACCGGGCTTGCCCGGAGGGTTGGGCTCCCCGTGCCCGGGCGGCGTCGACCCGTGCCCGCCACCGGTGTTCGAGCAGTCGTTGCCCGTGGCCGCGTTGCCGACACCGCCGACGGAGACGCTGTTGCCGCAGACGTTGACCGGCACGTCCACCGGAACCTGGACGTGGTTGCCCGAGCCCACGCCGGGCGAGTTGCTGGTGTGACCCCCGGCGTGCGATCCGCTCCCGGCGTGCGATCCTCCGCCGGAGTGGTGGTGACCGGAGCCGCCGCCCTTGTTGGCGCACTTGTTGCCCACCGCCGGGTTGAGCACCCCGACGACGTTCACGGTGTTGCCGCAGACGTTGACCGGCGCGTGCACCGGCGCCTGCACCGAGTTGCCCGAGAGCACGCCCGGGGAGTCCGAGGCGCTGCCGTGCGCCCCCGAGTCGGCCTGCGCGTAACCGCCGGTGGCGGCGAGGACGCCGGTCGCGGCCGCCACCGTCATCAGGCCTTTGCGGGTGACCTGTCGCATAGCTTTTCCCTGCCTTGTGATCCTTGTGAGCCGTGCGGCTCCAGGAACGCGCACGCGCCGGGATGCGCGGGCGCGGAATACGGAATGCTGAACGCTGAACGCGGAATGTCGGCGGCCCCGGAGCGCATGGCGTGCGCTCCGGGGCCGCGGACTCGAGACCCTCATGGGTTTTCAGGCCTTCATGGGGTGCAGGCCCTCATGAGGTGAGCACAACGTCAGACGTTGGTGCAGGTGTTGCCGAAGGCAGGGTTCAGCAGCCCGATCACGGAGACCGTGTTGCCGCAGACGTTCACCGGCACGTGGATGGGCGCCTGGATGACGTTGCCCGAGAGCACACCGGGAGAGTGCACGGCAGCACCCTGAGCACCGGAGTCGGCAGCCGCGATACCCGCACCGGCGAGAACGATGCCACCAGTGGCAGCAGCAGCGGCGACGATCTTCTTGATCATTATTCCTCCTTGTTGGCAATGCGATCCCAGCCGCGGATCGCATCACCTGTAACGAGGAGGGAGTAATAGGGCTACGAGCTTATGAGCCCATTCACTCTTCTCAGTCGACTCCGTACGCGCTGGCGATTATTGGAGTGTCGTTTCAGCGGGTTAATTCAGGACGCTTCGTGGATGCGGCGGTTCAGGACGCCTCGATGAAGCGGTCCAGGACCCGCACCCCGAACTTGAGGGCGTCGACCGGGACCCGCTCGTCGACGCCGTGGAACATCCCGGCGAAGTCCAGCTCCGGCGGCAGCTTCAGCGGGGCGAAGCCGAAGCAGCGGATACCGAGGTCGTCGAAGGACTTGGCGTCGGTGCCCGCGGAGAGCATGTACGGGACGGCCCGGGCGATCGGGTCCTCGGCGGACAGCGCGGTCTGCATGGCGTCCACGAGGGCCCCGTCGAAGGTGGTCTCCAGCGCCTTGTCGGCGTGCACGTCCTCGCGCTTCACGTTCGGGCCGAGGATCCGGTCCAGGTCGGCGAGGAACTCCTCCTCGTACCCCGGCAGATAGCGGGCGTCGACGTGCGCGGTCGCCTGGCCCGGGATCACGTTCACCTTGTAACCGGCGCCCAGCTGGGTGGGGTTGGCGGTGTTCTGGAGCGAGGCGCCGATGAGCTTGGCGATGCCGCCGAGCTTGGCGAGCGTCGCGTCCATGTTCTCCGGGTCGAGCTCGGTGCCCAGCGCGTCGCCGAGTTCGTCCAGGAAGTGCCGCAGCGTCTTGGTCACACGCACCGGGAACTTGTGCCGGCCGAGCCGTCCGACGGCCTCGGACAGTTCGGTGATCGCGTTGTCCTTGTGGATCATCGAACCGTGTCCGGCGGTGCCGTCCACGGTCAGCTTCATCCAGTGCATGCCCTTCTGGGCGGTCTCCACGAGATACAGCCGCAGCTTCTCGTTGACCGTGAAGGAGAACCCGCCTACCTCGCCGATCGCCTCGGTCACGCCCTCGAAGAGGTCCGGGTGCTTGGTGACGAGGTGCTTGGCGCCGAACTTGCCGCCCGCCTCCTCGTCCGCCAGGAAGGCCAGCACGAGGTCCCGGGGCGGCTTGCGACCGCTGCGCATCCGGTCGCGTACGACCGCGAGGGTCATCGCGTCCATGTCCTTCATGTCGACCGCGCCGCGGCCCCACACGCAGCCGTCGGCGATCTCGCCGGAGAACGGGTGGTGCGTCCAGTCCTGGGCGTTGGCCGGTACGACGTCGGTGTGGCCGTGGATGAGCAGCCCGGGCCGCGAGCGGTCCTCCCCCTCGATCCTGACCACCGTGGAGGCGCGGCCCTGGTGCGACTCGAAGATCTGCGGTTCGAGTCCCACCTCGGCGAGCTTCTCCGCGACGTACTCGGCGGCCTTGCGCTCACCCGGGCCCGAGTGGTCGCCGTAGTTGCTGGTGTCGATCTGGATCAGCTCGCGGCAGAGGTCGACGACCTCGTCCTCTCCCGTGACGTTCCTGGTCGTGTCCGGCTCACTCACGCTGCTTCCTCCCACGCTGCCTGCCGGCGGTGTTCCCGTCGGCGGTGTCTCCCATCCTCCCTCTCCGACCCTGCCCACCCCAAGGGCGGACCAGGCCCGTCACACGTCGTTCACGCCCGTCGGCCCGTGATCGGGGGCCCTTGAAAGCCTGGTAATGTTTCCTTCGTCGCCGCGAGGGAAACCCGCGCGACAAACACCTTGTCCGGGTGGCGGAATGGCAGACGCGCTAGCTTGAGGTGCTAGTGCCCTTTATCGGGCGTGGGGGTTCAAGTCCCCCCTCGGACACACGAGATGAGTGAGGGCCGCGACCGACTGGTCGCGGCCCTCACTCGTTGTCTACGCCCCCTGGCTCGACGGTGTTACGGCCATGTGTGGGGCAGATCTCGTCAGGATGACATACCCCCACGTCAGAGCGTTGGGGCAAGCGCTCTCCAACCCCTCCTGGGGCCTCCTCACATGGCTGAGCCGCAGGTCCGGGGCTAGCGTCGTACTAAAGTTACACGCTTGTTTGGAGCTGACCGGAATATCCCCAGGCGTACCTGCGGGCCCGACGGCTCCCCCGGACGTTCCGGGAACGACACGTGAGGACCCGATGGCAGCCCTCGAGCAAGGACCCGCACTCGCGCTGTTCGACGAAGAGGTGCGCGCGGAGTTCGGCGACCCGGCCCGCTTCACCGCCGCTTCCGCCGCCTCGCCCCGCACCCTCGTCGACATCCTCGACGCGTCCGTACGGGCCCACCCCGACGAGCCCGCGCTGGACGACGGTCACCGCTGCCTGAGCTACCGCGCCCTGGCCATAGAGGTCGAGGCCCTGAGGCGGCGGCTGAGCGCCGCCGGGGTGGGCCTCGGGGACCGCGTGGGTGTCCGGGTCCCGTCGGGGACCAACGAGCTGTACGTGGCGATCCTGGCGGTCCTCGCGGCGGGCGCCGCCTATGTGCCGGTGGACGCCGAGGACCCGGACGAGCGGGCCGAGCTGGTCTTCGGCGAGGCCGGGGTGCGGGCCGTCGTCGGCGCCGGGCACCGGCTGACCGTCAACGGGCGCAGCGAGGCGTCCGCCGCGCGGCCCGGTGTCGAGCACGACGCCTGGATCATCTTCACCTCCGGTTCGACCGGGAAGCCCAAGGGCGTGGCCGTCAGCCACCGCAGCGCCGCCGCCTTTGTGGACGCCGAGGCCGAGCTGTTCCTGACCGACGACCCGATCGGCCCGGGTGACAGGGTCATGGCGGGCCTCTCCGTCGCCTTCGACGCCTCCTGCGAGGAGATGTGGCTGGCCTGGCGCTACGGGGCCTGTCTGGTGCCCGTGCCGCGCTCCCAGGTGCGCAGCGGCGCCGATCTGGGGTCCTGGCTGGTCGAGCAGGAGATCACCGTCGTCTCCACCGTGCCGACGCTGGCCTCCCTGTGGGAGCCGGAGGCTCTCGACGAGGTCCGGCTGCTGATCTTCGGCGGCGAGGCCTGCCCGCCCGAGCTGGTGCAGCGCCTGGTCACCGAGGGCCGCGAGGTCTGGAACACCTACGGGCCCACCGAGGCCACCGTCGTCGCCTGCGCCTCCCTGATGACCGGCGAGGAGCCGATCCGTATCGGGCTGCCGCTGAACGGCTGGGAGCTGGCCGTCGTCGACGAGTCCGGCGAGCCGGTGCCGATGGGCGGCAGCGGTCAGCTCGTGATCGGCGGGGTGGGCCTGGCCCGCTATCTCGACCCCGAGAAGGACGCCGAGAAGTACGCCCCGCTGGAGTCGCTCGGCTGGGAGCGCGCCTACCGCAGCGGCGACCTGGTCAAGGCCGAGCCGGAGGGGCTGATCTTCCTCGGGCGGGCCGACGAGCAGATCAAGCTCGGCGGCCGTCGGATCGAGCTGGGCGAGGTGGACACCGCGCTCCAGGGACTGCCCGGTGTCGCGGGCGCCGCGGCGGCCGTACGGACCGCCCGCAGCGGCAATCAGCTGCTCGTCGGCTATGTGGTCACCCAGGACGGCTGGGACCACGCGACGGCCGTCGAGAAGCTGCGCGCCGAGCTGCCCGCCGCGCTGGTCCCGCTGCTCGCGCCGGTCGCCGACCTGCCGACCCGGACCTCGGGCAAGGTCGACCGGAACGCCCTCCCGTGGCCCCTGGAGGGCCTGGAGATCGGCGGGCCCGCCGAGCAGCTGTACGGCACCGAGGCCTGGCTCGCCGAGCAGTGGAGCGAGGTGCTCGGCATCCCCGTCGGTTCGGCGCGGGACGACTTCTTCGCGATCGGCGGCAGCAGTCTCGCCGCCGCCCAGCTCACCACCCGGCTGCGTACCCGCTACCCGAGCGCGGCCGTGGTCGACATCTACCAGCAGCCGGTGCTGCGCAAGCTGGCCCGGCATCTGGAGAAGTCCGCTCAAAGTGACGGGGCCACCCGCGAGATCGCGCCGGTGCCTCTGCGCGCCAAGGTCGTCCAACTGCTGGTGCTCGTCCCGCTGTTCACCCTGCTCGGGCTGCGCTGGACCGTGGCGCTGGCCGCGCTGGGCAACGTACTGCACTGGTTCGGTCCGTATCCGTGGGTGCCGACCGCCTCGTGGTGGGTCGTCGCGGCGGGGGCCGGACTGCTGTTCAGTCCGCCGGGGCGGCTCGCGATCGCGGCCGGTGGTGCGCGGCTGCTGCTGCGCGGTCTGAAGCCCGGGCGGTATCCGCGGGGCGGGAGCGTGCATCTGCGGCTGTGGACGGCCGAGCGGCTCGCCGAGTTCAGCGGGGCGACCTCGCTGACGGGGTCGTGGCTGGAGCGGTACGCGCGTGCGCTGGGCGCCAAGGTCGGGTCCGACGTGGATCTGCACTCGCTGCCGCCGGTGACCGGCATGCTCAAGCTCGGCCGGGGTGCCGCCGTGGAGTCCGAGGTGGACCTGTCGGGGCACTGGCTGGACGGCGACCGGCTGGAGATCGGCCCGGTCAAGGTCGGCGCGCACGCCGTGGTCGGCACCCGCAGCATCCTCTTCCCGGGCGCCCGGGTGGGCAAGCGGTCCGAGGTGGCCCCCGGTTCGGCCGTGTCCGGACACATCCCGACCAGTCAGCGGTGGGCCGGAGCTCCCGCGGCCAAGCTCGGCAAGGCCAAGCGGGACTGGCCCAAGGAGCGCCCGCAGAAGGGCACGTACTGGCGCGTGATGTACGGCGCCACCGGCTTCGCGCTCTCCGCGTTGCCACTGGTCGCGGGCCTGTCCGCGCTGCTCGTGGCGAGTGTCTTCGTCTCGCCGGACGCCGGGCTCGGCGAGGCGCTGCGGGGTGCCGCCGTCGCGCTGGTGCCGGCGACGCTGGCCTTCGGTCTCACGTACGCGCTGATTCTGCTGGTCAACGTGCGGCTGCTCAGTCTCGGGCTGCGGCCCGGTACGCATCCGACGCACAGCAGGATCGGCTGGCAGGCCTGGACGGTCACGCAGCTGATGGACCGCTCCCGCGAGACGCTGTTCCCGCTGTACGCCGGGCTGGCCACGCCGGTGTGGCTGCGGCTGCTCGGGATGCGGATCGGGCGGGGTGCCGAGGTGTCAACGGTTCTCGCGCTGCCGAGCCTGACGACGGTCGGCGAGGGCGCGTTCCTGGCCGACGACACACTGACCGCGCCGTACGAGCTCGGGGGCGGCTGGATGCGGATCGGGCGGGCGGAGATCGGGCGCCGGGCCTTCCTCGGGAACTCCGGGATGACCGCGCCGGGCCGGTCCGTGCCGGACGGCGGTCTGGTCGGTGTGCTGTCCGCGACACCGAAGAAGGCCAAGAAGGGCAGCTCCTACCTGGGGCTGCCGCCGGTCAAGCTGCCGCGCTCGACGCAGGGCGGCGACCAGAGCCGTACGTACGACCCGCCCGCGCGGCTGCTGTGGGCGCGCGGTCTTGTCGAGCTGTGCCGGATCGTGCCCGTCTTCTGCTCGGCCGCGCTGGCCGTGCTGACGGTGGCGGCGCTCAGCGCGCTCGGGGCATGGGCCTGGGCGCTCGCCGGGATCGTGCTGCTGGGCGCCGGGGCTGCCGCGGGGCTGCTTTCCGTGATCGCCAAGTGGCTGCTCGTGGGGCGGCACCGTACCGGTGAGCACCCGCTGTGGAGCGGTTTCGTGTGGCGCAACGAGCTGGCCGACACCTTCGTCGAGGTCGTCGCCGTGCCGTGGTTGGCCGGGTCGGTGCCGGGTACTCCCGTCATGAACCTGTGGCTCCGCGGCCTCGGCGCCCATATCGGCAAGGGCGTCTGGGTGGAGAGCTACTGGCTGCCCGAGACGGATCTGGTGACGCTTCAGGACGCGGCGACGGTGAACCGTGGCTGTGTGCTGCAGACCCACCTCTTCCACGACCGGATCTTGCGGACGGATACTGTGGTCCTCCGTGAGGGCGCCACCCTGGGCCCGGGCGGAATCGTTCTGCCCGGCAGCACCGTCGGGGCGCGCAGCACACTGGGACCCGCGTCCCTCGTCATGGCGGCGGAATCCGTTCCCGACGACACCCGTTGGCTGGGCAACCCGATCGAGGCATGGCGTCCCTAGGCGCGGCCCGTACGGCGCCCGGGGAGGGAACACCGGCACGCCGTACGAGCACAGCGCAGGGAGCAGACACTTCAGTGGTTCAGCAGACAGTGGGAGCGGATCCGTACTTCCCGGCGAACGGTGATCCCCGTTACCGGGTGCATCGGTACGAGCTCGCCCTGGACTACCGTCCGGGACCCAACCGGCTGTCCGGCACCGCGCGCCTGAACGCCATAGCGGGCCGGTCGCCGGTCGCCGAGTTCCAGCTGAACCTGGCCGACTTCCGGATCGGGCGGGTCAGGGTCGACGGGCGGACGACGCACTACACGCACCGCGGCGGCAGGCTGCGGATCCGCCCGCCGAAGCCGATCCGGGCCGGGGCCGCGTTCACCGTGGAGGTGCACTGGTCGGGCAACCCCAAGCCGGTCCGCAGCCCGTGGGGCGGCCTCGGCTGGGAGGAGCTGGAGGACGGGGCTCTGGTGGCCAGCCAGCCGGTGGGGGCACCGTCCTGGTACCCGTGCAACGACCGCCCGGCGGACAAGGCCTCGTACCAGATCTCGATCACCACGCCGTCGGCGTACTCGGTGGTGGCGGGCGGCCGGCTGCTGACCCGTACGACGAAGGCGTCCACGACGACGTGGGTGTACGAGCAGTCGGCGCCCACGTCCAGCTATCTGGTCGGGCTGTCCGTCGGGACGTACCAGACCGTGCTGCTCGGCGATCCGGGTCTCGGCGGTGTTCCGCAGGCCGGACACATTCCGGCACACCTGCTCACCGAGTTCTCCCGGGACTTCGCGCGGCAGCCGTCGATGATGCAGCTGTTCGAGGAGCTCTTCGGTCCGTATCCGTTCGGCGAGTACGCGGTCGTCGTCACCGAGGAGGAGCTTGACGTCCCGGTGGAGGCGCAGGGGCTCTCCCTGTTCGGCGCCAACCACGTGGACGGGGCGCGGAGTTCGGAGCGGCTGGTGGCGCACGAGCTGGCCCACCAGTGGTTCGGCAACAGTGTGAGCATCGCCGACTGGCGGCACATCTGGCTGAACGAGGGGTTCGCGAAGTACGCGGAGTGGCTGTGGTCCGAGCGGTCCGGCGGGCGCAGGGCCCAGGCGCTCGCGGGCCTCGCGCACCGCAAGCTGTCCGGGCTGCCGCAGGACCTGAGGCTGTCCGACCCGGGTCGCAAGCTGATGTTCGACGACCGGCTCTACGAGCGCGGCGGGCTGCTGCTGCACGCGGTGCGGTGTGCGCTGGGCGACGACGCGTTCTTCCGGATGCTGCGCGGGTGGGCCTCGGTGCACCGGGGTGGCACGGTCACCACGGCGGCCTTCACGACGCATGTGGCCCGGTATGCGACCGAGCCGTTGGACGACCTGTTCCGGTCGTGGCTGCATGAGACGGCCTTGCCGCCGGTGCCGTCCCCCTCGGCGGCGATTCCCGCGCGGCCGCCGTATCCGCCCTCGAACGCCGACTCCGCGTAGCGCCGGGCGGGCTCCGGCTCGCCGCCCTGGCAAGGGGCGCCGGGAGACGCGGGTGTCATCATGGACGGTGTTCACGGTGCCGCAGCGAAGTCACGGGGGTCGTGCGATGGGCAGTGAGAGCGGGGCTGTTGCCGGTGGTCTTGCCGAGACGATCGAGGCGTTGCGGGCCGAGTTGACGGCCGCGATGGCGCGTGGCAGCGGTGAACCGCTGCAGTTCGAACTCGGGCAGGTGGACGTCGAGTTGGCGCTCGCCATCACGCGCGAGGGGTCGGGCAGCGGCGGACTGAGCTTCGGAGTGGTGTCGTTCGGGGCGGCGGGAAAGGCCGCGTCGGAGACGACGCACCGGCTGTCCCTCACGCTCAACCCGGTGGCGGCGGGCAGGGAGGGTCCCGTGCGCGTGACCGCGGACGTCGACGGCGAGCCGCGCTGAGGAGGACCTGGACGTGCCGTTGACCGCTCAGCGTGTCGCGGAGGTGTTCAACCCCCGGGCCGGCGTGGTGGGTTCGGGGTGGTTCATCACGCCTCAGCTCGTGCTCACGGTGTGGCACGCGGCCGAGGGCACGACACCTGTCGACGAGGCCGCTCCCGGTGCCCCACCGCCTCGCCGCTCCCTGTCCCCGGCGGCGCTGGACGAGCTGGCCGACGGCCGCGAGCCGTGCCGGGTACGGGCGTTGGCGGACGCCTCCGCCGGGCGGCCGTTCCGGGACGCGGTGACGGTGTGGTGGCGGCCGGAGTGCGATGTGGCGCTGCTGTTGATCACCGAGGACGCCGACCGGGCGACGTCACCGGCCGGGTGGTCGACGACGTACTGGACTGATCTCGTCTCCGCCGACCCGGTCGAGGTCACCGCCGTCGGCTTCCCCGACCACGATGTGGTGGACAGGGTGCGCGAGTCCCGGCAGTTCGGCGGGGTGGTGCACCCGCTGTCGGGGGTGCGGTCCGGGCACTGGGTCATCTCGACCGGCGCGCTCGCGCGGCCGATGCCCGGCAGCGGCTGGGCGGGAATGTCGGGGGCCGCGCTGTTCGCCGGGGACCGGCTGGTGGGGCTCGTCACCGCCGACGCCGGTGGCGGTTCCGGACCCGTCGCCGAGCTGCGGGCCGTGCCCGCGCGGACGTTCGCGGACGATCCGCTGCTGGCGGAGTGGATCCGGTGGGCCGGCGGAACGGGCGCATGGGCGTACGGGCCGATCGAGCGGCCGGAGCAGGATCCGGGGCGGACCGGCTCCGGTGACGGCACGCGGCGCCAGGGCACGGACGGTCGCCGGAGCGCCTCACCGAAGCTGCCGGGCGCCAAGGGACGCTTCTGGCGCCGGGGCCACCGCCCGCTGCTGCCGCCCGAGTTGCTCGCCGCCGCTCCCGCGCCCGACGCGGTACGGGACCGTGGCGGTCTCACCTACCGGGCCGCCGAGCCCGGCGAACTCGCCCGCGTCTACACCCAGCAGCGGCTCGACACCACCGCCGACCGGGACGCCCAGGCCCCGGCCGGGCCTCTGCGGGTCACCGGGCAGCCGGTGTCCGTCGAGCGGCTCCTGGCCGATCCGACCGTCCGCCACATCGTCGTCACCGGGGAGGCGGGGGTCGGCAAGTCCAGCCTGCTGGAGTACGTGGAGGCCACGGCCTGGCGGTGGTGGCGGGGCGCGACGCGGGCGGACGGACCGGACGGGGCGCCGTTCGGGCCGCTGCTCCCGCTGCGGATCGCCGCGCGCGAGCTCGTGGGGCACGACTCGATCGCGTCGGCCGCGGGGCCGGGGGCGCGGGCACTGCTGGACGCGGGGCCGCCGGTGCCGGGCGCGCGGGTGCTGGTCATGGTGGACGCACTCGACGAGGTGACCGGGCCCGAGGACTGGCGGCAGGTCATGGAGGTCCTGCTCGCCGCGGCCCGGGAGAGCACGAGCGGGCCCGGCATGGAGCGCCGTCTGCTGCTGTCCGCGCGCAGCCTGCACGACAGCGCCTGGCGCGGCCTGGCCGGCGCCGGAGCCACGGAGTTCCGGTTGCAGCCGTTCACCGTCGAGCAGTTGCGCCGATTCGTGATGGCCCATCAGACGGGTGGCGCCGAACGGCTGTTGGACCCCGGGGTCCACGAGCGGGCCGCGGCGCGGGCGGCGGAGTTCCTGGCGTACGTACGGGGCAACGGCATGCTCGACCTGGTGCGGCTGCCCCTGCTCGCGCATCTCGCGGTCGGCCAGTACTTCGACCCGGCCGGCGAACCGCGCGTGCAGACCCGCAGGGTGGACCTGTACGCCCGCGCGGTGGCGGAGTTCCTCGGCCGCTTCCCGCAGCGGCAGAGCCCGTACGAACCCCATCTGCGGGACCGGATCGAGGAGTTGCTGGGCAGGCTGCGCGAGCGGCACGCGCGGGAGGCTCCGCGGCACGCCGCCGTCACCGTCGCGCTGCGCGGCTTCCTCGGCGACCTCGCCGACACGTATCTGCGGCACGGCACACCGATCGTCGGCGCCGCCACGGGACTGCTGGCCGATCCGGCCGAACCCGCGGACGGTGACCCGTACCGGCGTCGGGCGGTGACCGCGCTGCTCGAAGCCACCGGGGTGATCGTCGACATCCATACGGCTCATCCCCGTTTCCTGCACCGCACGTTCGCCGAGTACCTGGCCGCCGACCACCTCCGGGACCGCTACGGCACCGATCCCGCCACCTGGGGCGACGCCCTCTCCGACGCCGACACCAGGGTCGCCGCGCTGTTCGCCTTCGACCGTCATCCGCCCGACGTGCGGCGCGGGATCACGAGCGAGCTGGCCGCCGATCCCGAACGGGTCGAGCAGGCGGCGTCGCTGCTGGCGGAGGGCATGTGCGACGAGGACACCCGCGGCCGGATCCTCGAACTGCTGTGGCGCCGCACCGACGAGCAGGAGCGCGATACGGCCCCGGTCGTCCGGAACTGGCGCGGGACCCACTCCTCGCTCGCGCATCTGCCACAGCAGCAGCGCCGGCTGCACGACATGGCGACGGATCCCCGATCGGTGCCCGTGGACCGGATCAACGCGGCCGGGGCCCTGGCCGGTCACGACCCACGCGGCACGGACCTGCTGCGGACCTTCGCGCACGACGGCTCGTACCCCCTGGACCTGCGGATCGCCGCGGCGTGGTACCTGGCCCACATCGACCGGGAGGAGGGCTCGGAACTGCTCGCCCGGTTCGCGGACGACGCACCGTCCCGCCACTGCGCCGTGGCCGCCGCCCGGCTGGCCGACCACGACACCTCCGCGGGCACGTCCCGGCTGCGTGCCCTGGTCGCGGACCCGCGCTGTCCCGACGTGGCCAAGGTCGACGCGGCCATCGCGCTGTGCGCCCACGACCCTACGGCCGGGACCGACTGGCTACGGCGGTTCGCCGCCGACGGGCGGTTCTTCGCGGACAGCCGGGTGTACGCGGCCGACGCGCTCGCCTCGTCGGCCGAGGACGACGGCCGGACCCGGACCGAGGCGACGCTGCTCCTGGAGCGCATCGCCCGCGACGAACGGGTCGACGCCGGCTACCGCGTCGAGGCGGCGCACCGCCTCGCCCGCTACCGGGCCGACGCGGGCACGCTCCTCCTCCGCGACTTCGCCGAAGGCGCCCTGCACGGCCGCTACGGCTGCGACGCCGCGGTGCTTCTCGCGCAGCACGACCACGCGGAGGGGGCTCGCGCGCTGGACGCCATCGCCCGCGCCGCCGGCCAGGAACCCCGGCACCGGCTGCGCGCGGCACTTGAGCTCGCCCACTACGAACCGGCCGACGGGGAGGCCCGGTTGGCCGCGCTGGCCCGGGAGCCGGGCTGGGACGACGGCCCGCGCATCCGGGCCGCCGCGCTGCTCGCCGGACGCAACCGGGAGGCGGGGCTGCCTCTTCTGCGGTCGTACGCCGTCGAGTCGACCGGCGATGTCCGCGTGGTCGCCGCGCACGCCCTCGCGGACGTGGACCGTGAGGAGGGGCTGCGGCTGCTGCGGGAGCTGGCCGAGTCACCGGAAGCCGGCCGCTCCGTACAGGTCCGTGCGGCCAACGCCATGGGCGACTTCGACCCGCGGTTGAAGGACGCGACGCTGCGCAGGCTCGGGGTGGACATCAAGCCGGGCGGCTGGTTCTCCACCTGACAACCTGTTGGTTCTCCACCCGACAACGTGCTGGTTCTCCACGTTCCCCACGTGACAACACGCTGGCTCTCGCCGTGACACCTGCGACAAAATATGTCCGGACGGTGACCAGGGGTGGAAACTCACCAACGGGGAGGCGGCACACGGTGATTCCGCGCATCGACGGCGGTCCGGATCCGATCGGTATGGCGCGCAAGGTGGCGCGCAAGGGCGACTGGCGCACCCTGTGGTGGCTGATCCTCTCCCTGCCACTGCCCCAGGCAGTGGGCGCGGCGGCCCATCTGAAACGCCGCAAGTGGGACCCGCCGTCCGGCGCCGACGCCCGTTTGGCGGACGTGCTCACCGGGCTCCCGCCCAGGGAGGCGACCAGGCTCGGGGCGGAACTGTTCGACCGTACGACCCACAGGCTGTCCGACACGCTGGGCTTCGCCAGTCCGGTGGGCTTCTCGGTGCGTCATCCGGTCGTGGCGCTCGACCTCAGGGGCCGCGACGCGCACACCTCGCGCGTCGTCACCGTCGACCGGACGGGCGTGCGGTCGACACTGTACGAGGGGCCCGCGCAGCACTGGTCGCTGTGCGCCATCGACAGCGAAACGGTCGTGGCCCGGCGGGAGTTCGACAGCGGGGGCTACCGCGGCGACACGGAGGTCGTCGAGTACACACCCGGCCGGGAGGCCGTACTGGCCCAGGGCAGCGGCCTGTTGGACGCGGTGGTGGAGGCGACCGCGACGGGTTTCGTGATGGGCACGAAGCTGAACGGCGTCGCCTTCGCCCTCGCGGACGGCGAGCAGGAGCAGCTCAATCTGCGGGAGTTCGGCCTCCGGCGTGCCGACTTGTTCGCCGTCGACGCCACCGGCACCCGGATAGCCTTCGCGGACGACACCCGGATCCTCGTCACCGACAGCAGACTGCAGCCGATGCACGACATCGTCGTGGAGTCCCTGCGGCACGGCTCGATCAACGCGATCACCTTCACCGAGGACTCCATCGTCACGGCCGGCTACGACGGGGGCCTGTACCGCTGGCAGGTCATCGGCGGCCGTCTCCGCGGACTGCACGACGGCTGGCACTCGTCACCGCGTACGTTCTTCCGGCTCAACCCGGTGGCTCCGTGGAACCTCCTGGTGGCGGAGGGCGGCAACGTCAACTACCACTACGACCTCGCCACCCTCGAACGCTCCCCGGCCCCGCCCTTCCTGGTGCAGGCGGGGCCCGACAGCAAGGACGACGATCTGGCGCTCCCGCGCGCCGTCGGAAAGTTCGCGTCGTCGCCGTACGGACGGCTGGCGGTGTACGAGGGCATGCTCGCGCTTCCCACGAGGAACTCGTCGACGGACTTCTACTCGACGGTCGTCCAGGACCTGGAGCACCCGCTCAACCTGCTGATGAAACCGCTCTCCACCCTCACCGCCGCCGACGCCGACCGGGTCCGCCCGCACCTGGACGCGCCGTCCGGCACTCCGGACACGTACGCCCTCACCGCCACCGAGCGGTCCGTGCTGGCGGCGGCGGTCGAGGCGTGCGCGTGGGCGCCGAAGGTGACCGGCGGCTGACCTTGGCCTTCCGCCGGGTCCGCGGCTCGTTCGAGGCCCCGGCGCGGCGGGCCGCCGGTCAGTCGCGCGACCTGGGCACCTTCAGCGCGTCCCAGGTGACCTTGCCCGGGATGCCGTCCGCGTCCTTGCCCTTGAAGCCCCGTTTCTGCTGCCAGGCCGCGTAGGACTTGCGGTCGGCCTCGGTCCAGTCGGGGCTGGGGCCCTCCTCGTAGCGGCCGCAGCCCTCGGCGACCAGACGGCGGCCCATGGCCGTGATGACGGCGGACTTCTGGCCGATGTGGAAGAAGCCGCCGCCCGGGAAGGGCTCGTACGAGGGCTTGGGTGCGGGCTTCGGGTCGGGGGCGGGCTTGCCGCTGTCGCCCTTGCCGCGCAGCCGCTCGGCTATGCGCTTGCGCATACCGTCCATCGTGAAGCCGCGCGGGTCCGTCTTGCCCGGCTGCCACTCCTTGTGGCCGATGACGGAGCGCTCGGTCCAGCCGTGGGCGCGGCAGATGGCGGCGGAGACCTTCTCGATGGCCTCCTTCTGGGCCTCGGGCCAGGGGTCCTTGCCGTTGCCGAGGTTGATGCACTCGAAGCCGTAGAAGTGGCGGTTGCCGTCGGTGTCGGCCTCGTTGTCGGCCGGCAGCTTCGACTCGTTGATCACCGCGCGCAGGACGTCTCCGTCGCCGAGGCCCGCGTGGTTGGCGCGGCCGTTGCCGACCAGGTGGACCTGGCCCTTCTTGTCGATGACTCCGTGGCACAGGGGTCCGGGCAGGCCCGAGTAGCCGTCGTAGCAGATGTCGACGGAGGCGTCGGTGCCGGACGTGACGGTGTGGTGGATCATCACGCCGTTCATCGGACCCCAGGGGCCCTTCGAATTGCGGTTGTGGCGGCGCCAGTTGCGTACCTCGTGGACCGTCAGGCCCTCGGCGCGCAGGATCTCCACCAGCTTGGACGCGGTCAGGGGCTTCGCCATTACTTGTCTCCTTCCACGGCAGCCTCCGCCTCGGCGGTGGTCTGCGACCTCCCGCCGGAGGGGTCGGCCTCGGCCGCCTGTTCCTCCTGTCGCGCCCGGGTCTCCGCCGCGAGCGTCGCCTCGTCCGCCGCGGGGATGCTGCTGGCGAGCGGGCCGAAGGCGAGCCGCAGGTCCAGGGCCTCCCCCTCGCCCTTCACCAGGGCGAGCGGCGCGAAGTGGCGGGCGATACCGGCCGGGCCCCGGAGCAGCGGGCGGCGCGCCGGGTCGACCGGCCACTCGACACTGCCGGTGGCCGTACGGGCGGGGACGATCCAGTGGTCGCCGGTGCGGTACGTGCCGCCCTTGGCGAAGTAGACCTCGACGCCGTCCTCCAGGGGCAGCCACTCCCCCTCGGTGACCGGAACCGCCCCGCCCCGCAGGGTGGTTGACCGGCCCTTGCGCTTCGGGCCGTCGTGGTGGTCCCAGCGGCGCAGGAACGGGTGCAGGTGCGGCAGGCGTCCGACGCCGGGCTCCGGCTCGGCCGACAGGCGTACGCGGCGGCCGGGCAGGTCCAGTTCCTCGACCCTGAGCAGCGGGAGGGGTTCGAGGCGGGAGGCGTACGCGGTATCGGTGAACTCCACCCGGTCGCCGACGTCCAGGTCCAGCTTGTCGTCGTGGCCGAGGGACGCCAACTGGACCCAGGTTCCGTCGAGTTCGTCGACCGGGAAGACCACGGAGCCGTTCTCGCGGGACCACTTGAAGGTGGCGCCCTTCGACTCGTCCCCCTTGGCACCCTCGCCCGCCGCGCCGCCCTCGTGGACCTCCACGCGGTACAGCTGGTTCTCGGGGCCGCGGTAGCGGGAGTCCGGCTTGACCAGGCAGGGGTCCTCGTCGGCGTGGTCGGGCCGTTCGGCGCGGGCGGCGAGGCGGGCCGTGGGCGCGGCCTGCTTCTGCGCCCAGCGTGCGAAGGCGGCGCGGACGACCTCCTTGGACGGCTCGGTCTCCTCGGTCTCCAGCTCGTCGAGGGCCAGCGGCAGGACCTGCCAGACGACCTTGGCGCGGGCTGCGGTGTCCGGCATGGCCGCACCGAGCGCGACCTCTCGCAGCGTCGGGTCCTCGGCCGCGGTGACCGAGCGCTCCCACACCTGGAGGTAGACGACGAACGGGGCCTGGGCGGGCGAGGGCAGCCGGTCGCCGGGCTTCTCCGGGTCCCGGTATCCGTCGGGCTGGTCCCAGTAGGTCCAGTACACGGGCGGCCGCGCGGAGTCCTGCTCCTGCTCGTCGTCGCCCTCGTCCGGTACGGGGACGCCGGGGGCCGGGCGGTCGGCGTCGCACAGGATGCCGTCGACGTAGTAGCGGCCGCCGTGGATGTGCAGGGTGTCGATGTCGTGCCTGCCGCCGACGTACTCGATGCGGAAGCCGGCGGCGTCGCGCGGGCCGCCGTGCTGTCCGATCAGGTCGGCGGTGAGCGCGCGGGCCTGGTACAGCTGGATCGCGGTCTGTTCGTTGGCGTCGGCGTCGAGCTGGACACGGCCCTGCTGGGCGATGACCGCTGAGTAGTGCCGCTCCGGGCGGAACGTGGAGCGGGAGAGGTCTGCGTGCATGAAGGGGATCCCCCTGGTTCAGGAATTGCGTGCGGGTTCTGGGGCGCGTCGAGTGCGCGTGGGGCCGGGGGTCAGGTCACGAAGAAGATCCCCGCGTCCGTCCCCGCGGGCGTGTACTCCGCGAGCCGTGCCCGCAGGCTGTCCTCGCGCTGCGGCCGGTACAGGTCGTGGAAGGCGCCCAGTTCGGCCCCGTCCTCCGCGCCGCGCCGGAGCTCCTCGGCGCAGCGATCCGCCAACAGCCCGTACCAGGGCGTCCCGTAGCGCTGGGAGGTGAACAAGGGCCGTACGCGGGAGGCCTGTTCGGGGCCGACCAGGTCCGGCTGGCAGCGGTGGCGACGTGGCGTACGGGACCCGGTCGGCACGTACGAGAAGCGGATGCAGCCGATGCCTCGGCGGGCCACGTGGAGCCGTCCGGTGAAGACGGAGTTCTCGGCGATCCGGACCGCGTGGGTGTGGATCTCGCCGATCACGGTCGTCCGGTGCAGGTGCAGGACGGCGTGGGCGTGCCGGCAGTCGGGGGCGGAGAGTGCCTCGCGGTCGTCGGCGGTGGCGTCCAGGACGCTGTCGCGGATGTGGATGTCGAGGGGTTCCTCGGAGACCTCGTCGCCGATGACCTCGATCGTGCCGAGGATGCTGTGCTCGACCTGGAGGCACGCGGTGGTGCGTTCCAGGACGATGCTCGGCTCCTCGGGCGAGTGCGGATCGCACTCGGGCTCCAGGGACCAGCCGGGCACGAGCGTCGAATGGCGTACGACGACGGCGCCCATCGGGCCCGTGACGTTGATGCCGCGGCCCGCGACGAGCAGTCCGTCGAGGACGATCCGCGGCCGCTCGCCCGGGGCGCAGTCCGCCGACACCGCACGGATGTTGAGGGCGTCGGGGCGGTTGCTGTACCAGTCGAGCAGCCGGATCACCGGCCGGGTGCCCTCGGCCGCGCGCAGTTCGAGCCGGTCGCCCGGGTCGAGGTCGAAGTCCAGCTGCTCCTGGTAGGCGCCGCTGTGGGTGATCTCGATGATGCCCTCGGGACCGCAGCGCCCGGCCCGGCGGTCGTTCTGCCAGGCCCGGTAGGCGTCCATGATCTGCCGGTACGTCTCGCCGGGACCGACCCGGTAGAACTCGGCGTCCGGCCTGGCCTCACGGTCGCGTAGGTACTCGCCGCCGCCCGTGTCGGCGGCGAACGCGTAGTGGTGGTCGACCCAGACGCCCTTGCGGGGTGCGGTGCGGGCGCCGAAGGCTATCCGGCCCAGCTCCGGGTCGACGGCGACCTGGCCGCGCTTGGGCCGGTAGCGCCAGTCGGAGAGGTCGGCGACCACGATGTCGGAGGGCGGCACGGGCCGGTCCTCGCCGTCGCGGCGGATCACGAAGCTCTTGCCGGGGCCGTAGTAGTCGGCGAGGCGGTCGTGGAGCTGACGGCGGCGGATGAACGCCGGCACGTTGTCGATGGTCGCGATGTGGGTGGGCGACGGCTCCGGGACCGGCTTGGTGACCAGCGGGGTGTCGTTGCCGAGGATCGAGAAGGTGTAGAGGTTGCGGGCCCGGTCGATGCAGTACGCCGGTGTGGACGTCAGCGAGTACGCCTTCAGCCGCCATACGAAGAGTCCGACGCCCGCCGGGGCCCAACCCCCTTGCCGGCGACGGGAGTCGGCCCTGCGTACGTCGACCGAACGGGCCACCGCGCCGAAGGGGCCGCCCGCCAGGTCGAGCGCCGAGCTGTCCCTGAGGTCGACCGTGCGGCCGCGTGTACCGCGCTCTGCGCCACCGGTCCCGTACAGCTTCACGGGCTGCTGGTGGGAGACGTGGCGGGAGAGTTCGACGGCGCGTGCGGGCCAGTCGGCCACTCGCTCGGAGAGTTCTTCGAGGAGGTGGAGGGTGCCCTTGCGGCGGCGGTTGGCGACGGTCGCGGCGACATCGCGGCGCGGTGCGACGGCCTCGGTGAGCGCGGCCGAACTCCCGCCCCGCAGACCGGTGGTGAGGACACGCTCGTAGCCCGGCAGCGTGCGGTAGCCGACGAGGTCGCCGAGGTACGGCAGCACCCAGGGGGCCGCCGTCTCGACGAACAGGTCCTCGTAGCCCTGCTCGACTCCGTCGCGTACGAGGTCGAGTTGCTCGGCCATGACGGCGAGCAGGGCGCGCAGCGGTTCGCCCTCCTGGGCGTCGCGCAGCCGGTGCCACTGGGGCAGCAGCTCGGCGAGTCCGTCCGGTTCCCTGGACATCACACGGCCTCCGTCTCGAACTGGACGTCCGGGGACATCACTTGACCTCCGTCAGAATCAGGGTGTCCGCGGCCTTCGGCGACAGCAGTGCGAGCTGGGCCGGGCGGATGCCGCGGAAGACGTACACCGAACGGCCCTTCGCCAGGCGGCGGGTGTCGGTGATGTCGGGGTTCAGGCGCAGGAGTTCGGCGAGCGGGACGCCGTGGCGGGCGCATATCGCCGACAGGGTTTCCCCGTCCGTCGCGCGGACGATGTGGACCTTCTCGTCGTACGTGGCTCCGCGCGCCGGGACCGACGCCTTCGGCAGGCCCGGGTTCGCGAGAAGTCTGCTGAGCTCCTCCGCGGTCGCGGAGGCGGGGACGCCGGTGAAGACGTCGACGTCCACGTAGTCGACGCCGGGCACCTGGTGGGCCGTGGCCAGGATGTCGGAGAGACGAGCGGGCTGGCCCAACTCCCTTCCCTCGTAGCCGAGTCGGCGCAGCAGGGCCTGACGCAGGCGGGGTTCGACGACCTGCCAGCTGTGGTCGGGCGCCACCTTCACCTTCGCGGCGACGAGAAGCGCGACGAGTTCGCGGACGTCCACGCGGACCGGGAGGTTCGGGTCGCCGTACTCGGTGAGTGCGCCGCGCAGTGCGCGCAACAGGTCCGAGTCCTCGGCGATCGGCACGTCGTCCGTGCCCGCGACCGTCACGTGCAGCACGCGCCGCCGTCCGTCGAAGAGTTCGCGTGCGGCGGCCCGGCCGATGCCGGCCCGGGAGCGGGCGAAGTCCTCGTAGTCGGTCTCCGAGACCAGGCGGTCCAGGGCCGAGACGGCCAGCGGGACCGTGCGCCGGGTCAGTCCGGGGCCGTCGGCGTCGGCGCCGCCCGTGGCGGAGCGCGGGTTGGTGACCGCGGTGACGCCGAGGGGCCGGGTGAGGGCCTGGGTGATGCGGCCGGCCGCCACGTTGGCCGCCCGGCCCGTGCCGAAGCGGTAGCGGGCGCGGACGTTCTCGTGGCCGCTGGGCAGGCGGGCGCCGTGGACGCCGTCACCGAAGGTCACGGTGGTGCGGCCGTCGGCGGTGGTCCCGGTGATGTAGACCCGCTCGCGGGGGCCGCGCCCGGCGAGGCTGTCGACCTCGTGCCAGAGCACTCCGTCGACCCTCACCTCCAGGACGGGGGTGGCGCCGAGGGGGTTGTCGTCGGCGAGCCAGGTCAGCGGGGACTGCCAGAGCGCGAACGTCTGGTTCGTACGGTCCGAGTCGCCGCTGCCGATCGGCTCGTCCCGGCCCTCGCCGTGGGTCGCCTCGACCACGTTGCCGAGGATCCGCACGGTCTCGCGGCGGTAGCGGTACGCGAGGTCGGCGGTGAGCGTCAGCTTCGTGTGGACGTGGTCGCCCGGGAGTTGGGGATCGACCGCGGGGTCGGCGGCCGCGATGGTGACGACCTCCGTGGCCTGCACGGCTGCCACGCCGGGGATGTCGCTGCGCTCACCCGCGACGATCAGGGTGCGGCCCGGCCTCAACCCGTCGTACAGCTCGGCGAGTTCGATCTCGTTGCCGTGCACGTCCTCTCCGAGCGGCTCGTCGGCCAGACGCAGCGGTTCGCCGTCCGCGTGGACGGTCGTGTCGCGGATGTGCGAGAGAAGGACGTCGAACTCGTCCAACCACGCTTCGGCCAGGACGAGTTCGGTGCCCCGTCCGGTGATTCCGTAGTTGGTGTACGCGGCGGTGCGCTTGGCCACGACCTTCGTGGTGACGAACGCGAGCTTCTTGTCGCCCGGGACGCCTCCCTCGGCTCCCTTGCCCGGCCGCTGGATCGCGACCCAGCTGCCGACCGTGATGCCGTCGTGCACCCGGTCCAGTTGCAGGACCTGGCGGTTGGTGGGTTCCGGCTTCGAGGCGATGACCACCTCCACGTTCGGCGCGGCGCTGCCCACGGTGTACGTGAGACTCACCTCGTACTCGCCGTGCGTGAACCGCTCCGGGACGCCCGGCCGGAGGGCGACCTGCTCGGACGTGCCGTTGTGCAGGCCCACGTGGACCAGGCCGTCGTCGTCCGGGCGTGACACGAAGAGGGTGCGGTTGGGCAGGCCCTCGCGGAGGACCGCGGTGACACCTGGCTCCTGCGAGTCGGTGGGGCGTCGGTTGAGCCAGCTCAGTTCGCGGTCCTGGCCCGCGCGGGTGGACAGGTCCACCTCGCCCGCGCCGAGGCGGAAGGTGACCGGCACCGCGACCGGCAGGTTCTCCGCGCGCTGGTCGGAGCTGCTGCCCTCGACGTACTGGAACTCCGCGCGCACCGGGACCTTTCCCGCGGTGTCGAACACGACGCGCATGCTGACCAGGGCGGCGCCGGTGAGGGGCCAGTCCGCGGTGCGGATGACCCGGCCCCGGTCGTCCTGGACCGGCTTGAGCGGCGCCATGGCTCCGAAGGGGGCCGTGGTCACGCGCATCGCGAGGAGTTCCCGCAGGAGCGCCGGGGTGCCGGGGGCGGCGGCCGTGCGCCAGGCCGGGTAGAGGCCGGCCAGCCCCGGGTTCAGGGCCGAGAGCAGCCGGGCCGTGTCCGCGCCCGGGCGGCGGGGCTGTTCGGCGCCGGTGGTCGGTGCCGGGGCCTTGCCGCGGAGGGCGGGCAGGACGGAGCCGAGGGTTTGGAGGGCGGCTTCGCGGTGGCCCAGGGGGGTCGGGGCGGCGGAGGCCGTCGGCCTCGGGGCGGCCGCTGATGCCGGGCCCTGGCCGATGGCTCCCGCCGGGCCCTGGCCGCCCGAAGCCGCCGTCGAGGCCTGCTCGTCCGTCGGCGGCACCGGCTGCGAGGGCGCCAACTCCATGGCGCGCTCGGCCAGTTCGGCGAGAACGGCTTCCAGCTGTTCGAACCACGCCGCGACATCCTCGTACGGCGTCGCGAGAACCTGTGCCTCACCGAGGCGCGCCACGGGCTCGGCGAGACGGGCCGCGAGGCTCTCCGGGGTGTTGATCCCGTCGAGGTCGGCACGCAGCGGGGCGAGGACCTGGTCGTCGAAGTCCTCGATCAGGCGGCTGACCGGGCGCGGGTTGGGGACCTCCGGAGTGGGCGGTTCGTCGCCGGGGTCGCCCGGTGCCTCGGGCTCGGAGGTCCAGCGCCGTACCTCGTCGACGAGTTCCCGGAGCGTGGGAGGGGCCGACTGGGCCAGTCCGATCGCGGTGATCTCGTCGTCCCGGTCGATCCGCACCTTGGCGACGGGCAGCAACTTCGGCTCGGAGGCCGCCTGTTCGCCGAAGACGAAGAGCAACTGGTCGCCGGTCTGGAGGGAGTTGGCGGTGCCCTCGACGAAGAGCTCGGAGCGGCGCTCCAGGTCCGCCGGGGTGACGAGGGAGGGGCGGCGGCGCCGGACCTTCAGCTCGTTCCAGTCCCAGCGGGCCGTCAGGTCACGGCTCGTCTCGAAGGTCTGCGAGTCCTCGTCGGCCGACGCGGGCACGCTGTGGCTCCGCGCCCCGCGCGGGATCACCACGGGCAGGGTCTCGGCGCGCGGATCGCGTTCGAGGCTGTACGCGAGATGGGTGGAGGCGGCGACGCCGGGCCGCGGCCGGTGGCCGACCAGTCGGCCGAGCAGCGCGAGCGAGCGGTGCTCGTTGGCCGTCCGCAGATAGGCCTCGTCGGCGATCCGCTCGGAGTGGAAGGTGAGCAGGTCGCCGAGGACGGCCGTGGCGTCGAGCAGGCCGATCGCCGGGTCGTCGGGAGTGCGGACCGTGAGCCCCTTCAGGGCCGGGTACGCGGGTGAGGCGAGCCGGTCGAGCTGGGCGGCCAGGAAGGAGCCGTAGTCGCCGACGCGGTAGTCGAGGGCCGTGCGGCCTGGCGGGTTGTGGAGCGGGGCGGGGGCGAGGCGCTCGTCGTGGCCGCCGCAGTCGCACGTACCGCCGCCACCGCATGCAGCGCCGCCGGACACGCCGTCGCCGCATGCGCCGCCGCAGGTGCAGTCGTCGCTCATCGGGCACCTCCGAGGGATATCGCAAGGCGGCCGTTCTCCGGCCGGTCGGGGTCGTTGTCGCAGGTGGCGATCTCCAGCGGGCCGAGCCGCAGCACGCCGTCCTCCCTCTCTCCTCGGTCCTCGTGGAACAGCCTTCGAAGCCGCGTGACATGGACACTCTCGACACCGGGCACCGCGGCCGCGACGGCGACCAGACGGCTGAGCCGGACCGGTTCGCCGAACGTCAGCGCGTCCGGGTGGAAGAAGCCGAGCCGTCCGCCCGGGAGGCGGCCGCTGCCGAGTACGCGGTACAGCTCGGCCAGGATCTGCCCGTGCTGGTGTCCGGGCCTGGCGCACACCTTCAGCTCGATGTCGAGCGGCACGAGGCGGGCAGGGCCGACCACGAGGTCGTGGCCGATGCGCCGACAGGCCTCCAGGGCCTGGGCCACCTCGGCGAGCAACGCCTCCGAGGGGGCGCCGGTGCCGTACGGGTCGACGGCGATGTGGGCCTCCTGGACACTGCCGGTCCAGCGGATCGCGGCGGCGGCGCGCTGCACCCCGGGCAGGGAGGAGGCGAGGGCCGCGTAGTCCTCGGCGGTGACCGCGCGCAGACGGGTGCGGCGCAGGTCGAGTGGAGCCAACTGGCGCACCTGCTCGACCGGTTCGGGCTCCGTGCCGCCCACGGCGGGCAGTGGGTTGCGTACGCCGGCCACGGGCGGTTCCTCGCGGTCGCCACCGCCACTGTCATCGCACAGGACGAGGTGGTTGATGGCCTCCGCGCCGACGTTGCCGGCGGTGCCCCCGCCGAGCCGGTAGCGGAGTTCGAGGCGGGAGCCGGGGGTGGGGCGGGCGCCGTGCCGGCCGTCGCCGAAGCGCAGGGTGAGGCGTCCGTCGTCCTCCAGTTCGCCGACGAAGTGCCGGTCGCGGGGCGTGCTGTCGAGCAGGTCGCGGCGCGGCTCCCATGTCACGTCACCGCCGCCGTCGCCACTGTCGTGGAGACGTACGGCGGGCAGCGCCTGGCGCGGGTCGTGGCGGAGCGCCGCCGAGGCGGGTCCGCGCAGCACGAGCTCGTCCGGGTGCAGTCCGGCCGCGTACGCCGGTCCCCAACTGAGCGCGATCTCCCAGGCGATGTGCCCGTCGAGGACCGTGCCCGCGCGGGCCCGTGCCGTGAGCACCTCGACGCGGCGCAGCTTCGCGTCGAGCAACTGGTCGCTGCGGAAGAGGAGTTCGCGCAGGGCGCGGACCGGGTGGAGGTGGAGTTCGAGGTGCTCCAGGGTCTTCAGGCCGTAGATGACGGTGAGTTCGGCGATCTCCTGCTCGCCGAGCCCGTCGCGGTCGCGGGCACTGCGCCACAGGTCGACGAGCCGTTGCCTGACCCGCCCGGGGATGGCGGCGATCCGCTCGGCCTGGCCGAGGGCGACGGTCCGCAGGTCCGGGAAGGGCACTGCCTGTGCCACGGGCGAGCGGCCGAGGACCGGCCGGAAGCGGGGTGCGATACCGGGGTACACGGACTGGGCGAGCAGGGTCCTGAGGGCAGCGACCTGCGCGTATGCCGTACCCGGCACCACCCTTTCCTGCCGCTGCCCGGCGAGTTCCAGGCCGAGTCCGGCGCGTACGGTCGCGACCTCGCCGACGACGTCGAACAGCTCTCGGACGTCGTCCGGGGTGAGCGGGTCGCCGCAATCGGCCTTCTCCGTGAGGGAGCTGATGAGCCGGGCGGGCGCGTTGCCCTCGTCGCGGTCCCGGCAGCCGAAGTCCGGGGGATCGCAGGAGCCGACGACGGCGGGTACGGGCGGCACGGTCACCGTCTCCGGCAGGCCGTCTCCGCACCAGTTCAGGGAGCGGCCGTGGTCGACGAGGACGACGTTGCCGCGTGCGAGCGTCACGTCCTCGACGGGCTCGCAGTCGCGTCCGCCGCGCGTGGCGAGGCAGAACGGGAAGCGGAGCGCGTCCCCCGCGGACCAGGTGACCTCCAGGACCGGCTGGTCCTCGATCCGGTCGACAGCAGGGGTGACGGAGGTCAGGCGCACGACCTGCCGGTGGGCGGGATCGGCATCGCCCGGGGTGCCGGTGCGCGGGCCCTTCACCTCCTCCAGTACGAGCAAGTCGCCCGGCTTCAGATCGAGTCGGCGCTCCTCACACGTCTCGGCGTCGCGCCACTCGTCGCGCAGGGTCGCGGCGGTCGCTCCCTTCGGCAGGGAGGACACCTCGCCGCCCCAGGTCCACAGACGGATCGCGTTGTGGGCGGCCCGCAGCTCCAACGGGTCGGCGGACACGACCGGTTCGAAGACCTCCACCGAGCCGCGCTCGTCGAGTTCGGCGAGGTCCCCGTCGTCGATGACCGTGCCGGGCTCGGGACGGTCGTGCGGGTCGAGGGTGCGTACGTCGACGGAGGCGAAGCGGTACGTGCCCGGCGGCAGCGTGTGCTCGCCGGCGGTCTGCACGGTCACGTACGCACGGGAGTTGGAGCCGTCGTGCATCGCGTAGTCGATGAGCCGGACATGACGGCGTACGGAGACGCGGCGGCGCGCGGTGTCGAGGTACGCCTCCGTGGCGACCGCGTCCTGGTGGTAGCTGATCTGGTCGCCGGTGTACGCGAGCAGTTCGACGAGCGTGGTGCCCAGGTCGGCGGGGTTGCGCTCGATCCAGTCGGGGGTGGTGAGCGCGAGCCGGTCGAGGAGCAGCTTGCGGATGGTCTCGTAGTCGCGCGCGGTGTAGTCGACGACGGGCGCCTCGGGGAACTCCCGTGTCCCGTGGGGCTCTTCGGCGCAGTCGAAGGGCGTCGGGCAGTCGGGCCGGAAGGCGAAGGCCGCGCTGTGATAGCGCTGGTCGAAGCCTCGGTACGGCTCGGCCCCGGGGCGGCCGTACGGGTCGGTCTCCACCAGGGAGAGCCGGTAGCGGGAGGTGTCGCCGGCCCTGTCGAGGGTGACGTACAGCCGGTCGTCGAGTTCGGGGTCCTCCTCGCGCTCGACGCTCACGTCGACAGCCTGAATGCCGGTGATGCGGCGGCCGCCGTCGATGCGTACGTTCTCGGCGCACAGGCCGTGCGGGGCCTTGCCGAGGAAGGTGACGGTGAGCGTGAGGCCGTCGTCGCCGACCTCGACCGCGTCGACTCCGTTGAGCTGGGCGGCCCTTACCTTCGCACGCCGGGAGGTGGTGGCACTCGTGGCCGTCATGCCGCGGCCCTCCCTTCGAAGACGTCGTCGCGGCGCGTCCCGGTGGAGCGCACGGCGTACGAGAGATGCACGCGGACGACGTTGTCCTCGCTGACCACGTCGAGGTCCTCCACGTCGATGAGGTCGCCGAGCCAGCGCTGCAAGGAGGCCTGCACGGAGAGTTCGAGGGTGCTGGTGAGTTCGGGGCTGTTGGGTGCGAACACGAGGTCGAGCAGTCCGCAGCCGAAGTCGGGGCGCATCACGCGCTCGCCGGGGCTGGTGAACAGCACCTGCTCGATCAGGTCGCGGACGTGCTCGTCGTGGCGGGCGTGCGCGGTGCGACCACGGCGGTCGGCCCGGAAGGGGAACGCGATGTCGCTGCGGGGGCGGGTGCGTGGGCTCATCGGACGGCCACCTTTCGGCGCCCGGCCTGGACGACCGGCGGACCCTGCGGCACGAAGGCCGCCGTGAAGCACTCGGCCGCGGAGGTGTCGAGCAGCACGGACGCACCGTCGACCGTGACGCCGGAGCCGCCGGCCGTCCAGCGGACGGAGACGCACGGGACGGGCACTCCGTCGACGGTGTGCGGGCAGCCGGTGACGACGTACCCGTGCTCGGCCGTGGCGACGGGCATGCCGTCCATGAGCACGGCGGAGGTGGATGTGGTGGCGGTGGTGGCGCGGCCGCCGTGCGGGCAGCTGATCACGGCACCGGTGCCGAGCAGACCGCCGGATGCCCCTGTTGCGCTGGACACTTGATTCGTCCCCCGTCTTCCTATCGCTTCGAGAGCACGGTCAACTGGCCCTCGTTGATCGTCACTTGGTTGCCGCGCAGCAGGACCTCGGCGCCGGCGCCGGTCGCGATGACCACGGCTTCCTTGGTGATGCGGATGTAGGCGCCGCCCTGGGCCTGGAGCAGGATTCCCTGGTCCGCGCCCGGCGGATCGCTCATCACGATCTTGTGCGCCCCGGGCGTCTGCACCACGACCGGCTTGGCCTGCGAGGCCGGCTGGACGAGGCGGCGCGCGTCCGGCGGCAGCTCGCTCTGCTCGCCGTACCAGCACCCCGTCCACACGGGGAAGCTGGGATCGCCCTGCTCGAACTCGACCCACACACCCGCTCCCGGCGGCGGCACCACGAACTGCCCCGCCTCCGGCCCGGTGAACGGCAGGCAGGGCAGCGCCCAGGTCGACGGCTCGTCGCCAAGAACGTCCGGGACCTCGACGGTGATCCGCCCGATGTGCAGCGGGTCGTTGTTGTCGATCACCCGGCCGCGGAACTTGCCGAGGTAGCGATTGCTGGGTGCCGCCATGCTGAACTGCTCCTGCTCTGTGGGGTGTTGCTGGGTGGTGCACGTTTGGATTTGCTGGGTGCTGTGCGTCAGGGCCTGACGTAGGCGCTGCGCGCTTCGAGGCCCTCCCGGGAGAGGGTGAAGTTCTGCTGGAAGGACCCCTGCCGCAGGATGTGCGTGACGGACTTGACGAAGTAGTCGCCGTCGTACGTACGGCCCGAGCCGCGCACACCCACCAACTGGCGCGGCTGCAGGATGTAGCCGTGCCGGTTCACGTCGAGCGAGCCCGAACCGGAGACGACGTCGGCGGACACGGCCGCGCGTGCCAGGAGTTCGGCCTCGGCCTGTTCGCGCTGGTGCTTGGCGGTGCCGGAGAGGGTCCTGCGCTTGAGGGCCGGAGTGGGACGCTTGCCGAGCGGCGGGCGCAACGGGCTGATCGGCGGCTGGGGCAGGAGGGTGGACTGCCGGGTGCCGGGGTCCTGCCAGCGGGCCTGCGGCTCCTCGCGGGCCGTCCCGTCATAGGCGAACGTGAGCTGGTCGACGGTGGAGTTGGCGTCCATGTTGACGTTGAGGGCGTGCTGGCGGATGCCGAGGCGCACTTCGGGTCCCCAACGGGCGGAGGACTGACCGGGGTTCGGTCCCGGCTCCAGATAGAACGTGTAGCCGTTCGCACGGGCGAGTTCGTTGATGTACTGCAGATCGGTGCTCGTCTGGTAGTGGACGCGGAGGTCCTGGTGCGGAGGCTGGGACACCTTCTCCGTGTAGACGTCCGGCCGGATGCCGTAGTCGGAGTACCGGCGCAGGATGGCCAGGACGCGTTCGGACGGCGGCAGGTTGGGGTAGCGGTCGGTCCGCTCCTCCAGGTCCATGAGCAGGGAGAGGTCCTCGCCGGTGACGGTGAGCGTGGAGTGCCCCGGCTGGTTGCTGGCCCCGACTTCCTGGCGCACCACGAGCCCGTCGAAGAGCACCTCGGGGGTGCCTCGGACGGTGACGGTCACGATGAGCCGCGTCTTCGGGTCGAAGAAGCCGTCGGGCAGGAGGGTGCGGCTGATGAGCCCGTTCTTGGTGAGGTCGAAGGCGAGCTGGAAGCCGGAGCGCTCGCCCGCGGTGGCGGTGATCTGGGCTGAGAGGAGTGCCTCAGCGACCTCCGCGGGCACGGGCTTGGCCAGCTTCGGCCCCATGTGCAGGGTGATGTGAACGGGGCCGCGCCCCACGGGCAGTTCAGCCACGCCGGACTCCCTGCGGACCCTGCGGGAAGTACCCGGCGAGCGGCACGTGGACTTCGCGGCCTGGCTCGTCGGTGAGCTCCTGCGGGTCCAGCACCGGGTTGGCGTCGGCGATCTGCCACCACTGGCCGGGGTCGCCGAAGTAGCGCTGCCCGAGCAGATCGGGCCGCTCACCGGTGCGGACGGTGTGCGTCTGCGTGTCGTCGCCCGTCTCCTCGATCGGAGGCAGCAACCGCCGCTTGGCGTACCGGACTTCGGTCCCGTCCGGCAGCCGGTGCACGCCTATCTCGGCATCGTGGTACCGGCTCGTCCGGGGGTACGGGTGGGCCCCCGGTATCGCGTCAAGCGCGTTCTCGTACGGCTCGATGTCAGCCATGGTTTCGCCCCTCAGCCCCTTCCCACCCCGATGCCGGCGGAGCCGAGCCCCAGCGACCCGATCCCCGCGGTGCGCGCGGCGGCGGCGAGGCGCTCCTTCTGCGCGAGATGCGCGTAGTACAACTCGGCACCCGGGTGCCCCATCGGCAGAT
This sequence comes from Streptomyces sp. NBC_00258, assembly GCF_036182465.1. Taxonomy (NCBI): domain Bacteria; kingdom Bacillati; phylum Actinomycetota; class Actinomycetes; order Kitasatosporales; family Streptomycetaceae; genus Streptomyces; species Streptomyces sp. NBC_00258. The sequence continues at coordinate 9,353,332 of NZ_CP108081.1, read as the reverse complement.
CGCTCACGGTGAGCACCTTGAGTCCGATGCTGAGCGAGGCCCGGATCGGATTCAGATTGACGTCGAACGCGGACTCGTTGATGGACAGCTCGGTGAGCCGCACGGGCATGACCCTCTTACTCCCCCAGGTGAAGAGAGTGAGCGGCATCTCGATCGGAGAGATCTCGATGGTCCCCTTCTGCGACTGCCGGGTGGCTTCACGGAGTTGGGAGGACGTCGGCTGCACGAGCATTTCGAGCACGGCCAGTTGGGGGTGGATGCCGTCGGGTGCGGCGATCTCGAACTGGTCGGTCGCATCGATCTCGGCGGTGAACTTCCAGGTCTCCTGGGCGGGGCCTTTGAGGCGGAGCGCTTCGTTTCTGTCCCCGCTCCCACTGCCCCCTCCGCCGGAGTCACCGCTGCCTCCGGCGGACTGGGGCGAGAGGCTGCGTTCCAGGGTGTCGGGGTTGAACTGGAGGATGATGATGCGTTGGGGGGTGCCGGTGTCGGGGTCGATCAGGACTATTCCGGAGCGGATGGGTTTGGGGATGTTGGCGTAGCGGGTCACAGGCGGGCCTCCAGGCGCTCACGGAGGTCTTCGTAGGAATGGTTCGGGAACATGTCAGGGAAGATTCCCAGCATCATCGTGAGGTTGGTCGCGATGTCATCCAGTCCCGGATCGTTCAAATCCGCGTCGGCGAAGAGGTATTGCCAGCCGTAGGCACCTTTAGTCACCAGGATGTTCTCCAGATATGTGCCGTAATCGATACCCAGACGTTCAAGACGCTCTTGACTCATGTCGTAAAGCCAGATCTCGTGATCCTCGCGTTCCGCTGCCACGCGCAACCCTGTCACGCGACCCGAGCCGGCCATCGGTTCCTGATCTATGATCCTGAGTTCGGCGAGGATCTCGTTCTCTGCTTCGGTGAGTGTCGGGTCCTGCAAGCCAGCAGGTCCCTCGACTAGGCATCGATGAATATGTGTCAGGCAGAACTCCCCGATGACGTCAGGGTCGGCCGTGGTGTTCCATCGGGCTCGAAGTTGGTCAGGCGCGAAGAAGTACTCACGGAACGGCGATTCGGCCAACCGAATACCGGTACGTTCGGCCACGTCACGCAACACCCAGTCGGGATCGGCAAGCTCTGGCACGACGGCCGGGATGCCCCTTGTGTCCACATCCACACCTTCGACCTCTTGTAGTTCTTCGATGGCGCGCACGCACCGTGCGGCGAATCCTTCGTGGGTGTTCACCTGTGTCCCTCCCGGGGGTTCTACTTCGGGTACCAGTCGATGCCGGTACTCTGGTCGGCTTCCTTTTTTCGCAACTTGCTGACGGCCTCAGGGATCTTCTCCTTCATGTCCTCCGACATCTCTCCCTTCTTGGCTTCCAGATGGGCCTCGACGTCGTCCACCGAGCCGAAGAGTTTCCGCGGGAGTTGAACCTTCTCCCCATCCACCTCGACGCTCCTGGCGCCGTTTGGTGTTGTACCGGCGATGACGCGAGCAATGGGCAGTTTGTCGCCCCCTATTGCGGTGTTGATCTTCCCTTCGCCAGCAGAGTTAATCTTTAGCTTCTTGGCTTCACTCTTGTCGGGGAGGCGGATGGTGTTGGGAGGCTTGTACGTCTTGATCGGGTCTTTGTCGGGAGTCCATGAACTGTGATCACGGCGGGGCTTTCCGGGCTTCCATTTGTACCCGCCATACTTTGCAGTGATCATGCTCGGGAATGATCCCGGGTACCCTCCGAACCTCGGTGGGTCGCCGGCCGAAGAGGAATGAAAGTCAACGTTGACCTCATACCAGATCAGCTCGTTCGGCTTCGGCATGGAGTCGCGGGCCTCAAGTTCGATGTTGCGCTTGAAGTCGCCGTTCATCTCGTTTCGGCCGGGAACAAGGTTATTCCCGGATGCCATTCCACCGATGTTCTCCGCAATCAAGTGCTGGCGCACCCAAGCGGTATCCTCCTGCATGTCGTTAGAGGTTATGTACTCCCACCCAAGGGGGTATCCAGCGTTCGCCCGGTTGGCATCCTGCCCCGTCTTCTTGACTCGCTCGCTCAGGAATTTAGCTTCGATTGTCCCGGCTCTGGCATCGGTGAAGGTCGGCCATTTAGGAGTTGGGAGATCGTCCTTCTCCAGATCCTTGAGGAACACCTCATCCTTGTCCCGTCGTGCCTTCATGAAGTCTTTTGTGGGGTTCAGTGTGGCATTCAGAGTTACTTCCGGATCGCCTCTGCCGGTGAGGGATGTCAGGCGATTCCATGCTTTGAGTTCCGCCATCATCTTGCGGAAGTCCGTCAGCATCATCCTGTCCTCGACCTTGTCCGTGATCTTGGGTTGGATGCGAGCGATGATCTTCCGAAGTCGATCGTCCTTAGCGTTCGATGACTCTTCCTCCTTCGTCCGTTCATCCTTCGATTCCGGACCCTTGGGCCTGCCCGGCCTGGTTCCGTCCTTGTCGGGCTTCTCCTTGCCCGGTCCGGGCTTCTTGCCGTCGGTATCCTTCCTTCCCTTACCGTCGGTGTCAGTCTTGCCTTTACCGTCCTTGTCGGCCTTGCCGTCCGAGTCGGTGTTGTCCTTCTTGTCGGAGCCGTCGGTGTCCTTCTTGCCACTCCCGTCCGAGTCGGTCTTGTCCTTGTTGCTGTCGGGCCCCTGGTCCTTGCCCTTGTCGTCCGGGGTGGTGTCCTTCTTGGTGCTGCCCGGGCCGTCCGTCTTGTTGGGATTGGGCGTAGTGGGTTTCGGCGACGGTGTCGGCTGGGTGTCCTTCTTGTTGTCCTTGTTCTCGTTCTTCGGGTTGCCGTTCTTGTCCTTGGACGTGGGAGGTGTCGGCTTGGTCGACTCGTTGCTCGGGGTGTTGTTCTTGCCCTCGGTCTTGTCGTTCTTGTTCGTGGGGCCCTTGGGCTTGGGGGACGGAGACTGAGTGTCCTTGGGTTTGGCCGGCGCGTCCTGGTCCTTCGGCTTGGTCGGGCCGTCCTTGTCTTTGGGCTTGGCGGCAGGGGTCTGGTCCTTCGGCTTCCCAGGACCGGCTTGGTCCTTCGGCTTGCCTGGACCGTCCTGACCCTTCGGCTTGCCCGGCGTGTCCTGGGACTTCTTGCCGGGTGGCGTCGTGGCCGTCTGCGTCTTGGGGGGTGTCGACGAGGGCGCACCCTTGTCCCCGTCCTTGTTGGACCCCTTGTCGTCCCCGCCGCCCTGGCCGTCCTTGCCCTTGTCCGTACCGCCGCCCTTGTCCTTGCCCATGTTGGCGGCGACGCCCTTGAGCCGCTTGCCCACCTTCGACACGTACTTGCCGATGCCGCTGAGGATCAGCTCGTAGGCCATTTCCAGCAGGACGACGATGCCGGCCGCTATCGCCTTGGCGAAAAGGACGCCCGCGCCGCCCTGGCGTACGGACTTGAGCCAGGTGATGACCGCGCCGATGGCCTTGAGGATCTCGCCCAGTGAGCCGATCGCTGCCTGGATGGCCTCCATGATGGCCGCGCCCCATCCGGCGCCGGGGATCAGCTTCGCGAGGACCTTCGTGATGACGATCTCGCCGATGATGAACGGGAGTTGGGGGACGATCGCGTCCCACACCTCCTTGGCGATCTTGTCGAGGGTCCAGCCGCCCTTCATGAGCTTGTTCCAGACGGCCTCGGTCAGGCCGGTGATCTCCTTGACCTTGTCGTTGAACCACTGCTTGACCGCGCTCTTGACCTCGTTGAAGAGGTGGTTCTTCGCACCGTCGTACGCGGAGTTCTTCGCGCCGCTCAGCCAGCCGCCGGGGTCGGACAGGATGTCGACCAGGATCATCATGAACTCGCCGAAAGCGGCGATGAACTTCGTCGCGAAGTCGAGGACCGCCTTGAGGGCGTCCTTGCAAGCCTTCAGGACGTCGAGGAGCATCTTCTTCAGGACGTTCAGGATGTCGCTGAGAAGCTTCGCGATGGACTCCAGCAGATCCTTCATCATCTGCTTCAGCGCCGCGGCGAGCCTGGTGACGAAAGCGAGCGCCGCCTTGATCAGGTCCGTGATGAACTTGCGGATGCGGCGGCCGATTTCGATGATCGCTTCGACCAAGGACACGACGAACTCGATCAGGTCCTCGATGAACTTCTTGATCATCTCGACGATGCCCTCGCGGGCCGCGTTGATCCAGCCCTCGACCGTCTCCTTGAAGTTCTTCAGCGCCTCGATGATCGCGTTGCGGGCGTCCTTGATGATCTGGACGACCTTGTCCCGCAGCTCGATGAACTTCTCTTTGATCCAGTCGAGCGTCTTGGACAGCCAGCCCTTGGAGTCGTCGACCTTCTCGTCCTTCTTCTTCTCCGCGTCCTCCTCGGCCTTGTCGCCCTTGTCCTTGACGTCCTTGTCGCTGGTCTCCCTCTGCTTCCCGACGTCCTTGTCGGTGTCCTCCTCTTCCTTCTTGACGTCGTCGCGGATCTTCTTCTCACGGTCGGACTTCTTCGTGCCGAGCTTCTTCAGCTCTTCGTCCTGGTCCTTGGTCCAGTCGGAGCGCTGCTTGTCCACGTCCGTCAGGACACCCTCGCGCTTGCCCGTCTGCTCCTCGGTGTTGGACCGGACTTCCTTGTCGACCTGCCGCTTGTGCTTGTCCTGGGACGTGCGGGTGTCCTGGGTCTTCTTCTCCCGCCCCTTGCCCATGTCCTGGCGGCCGTCGCTGAGAGCCTTCTTGAACTGCGGCTTGCGCTCATGCTCGGCCACTTCCGAGGCCGCTTCGGGCGGTACGGCACCGGTGCCCGCACCGCCTCCGCCGACACGCGACTTGCCGCCCTGCCCGGCCGGCACCTTCCCTTCGAGCCGTTCCTTCGGCGCGTCCGGGTAGACCTGGTCCTCGCCCATCCTGCGACCGGCGTCGTCGGCACCGGTCTCGGCGGCTTCCTGGCTCTTGTCGTCGGTGTTGCCGCCCTGCTCCTCGGTCTTCTCGTCGGCCTGGCCCTTCATGTCGACGCCCGGCGCGGTGCCGTTCTGCGCCTCCTTCATGGCCTCGTCCTTGGTGGGCATCCCGGCGAACTGCGCGGCCAGGTCCTCCGCCGTCACGTCGAAGCCGAGCCAGTCGCCGATCCCACCGATGGCGTAGCCCGCCATCATCCCGATCTGGTCGAAGAAGTCCGGCTCCTCCATCTCCTCGGCATCGATCTTGCCTTCAGGCTTCTTCTCGCCCTTGACCTCGGCCTTCTCGTCCGTGGCGTCTTCGGCGCGCGCAGCCTTGTCCTCGTTGTACTGCGCCGCTTCCTCGGAGTCCGGATCGCCGTGCAGCGTCTTCGGCGCGCCGGTCGGGCGGTCCATCGCGGGCGGCTTGGACGCCAGTTGCCCGTGTTCCTTGCCGACGTCCTTGTCCACGGCGCCGCCGACGCTGTCCATCGCCTCGACGGCCTGGTGCGGCTTGAGGTTCGACGCGGCGGAAAGGCCCTCCTCGGGGGAGCCACCGGAGAGGTCCGGCGCCGCCTTGGACGCCTTCTTCGCCTTGGCCGCGGAGCCCTTGCCCCCGCCCGTGGAACCGCCCTTCGAGCCGCCGCCCCCAGCGCGCGCAGCCGCGGGAGCGGCCCGGGAGCCCGAGTCGTCCCCGCCCCCGGATTCGGCCTTGCTGTCCGCCCCGCTCTCCGGCTGCGGAGCCTGCTCCTTCGGCTTCTCCGTACGCGCTTCCTGGGCCCTGGGGCTCGGCCTCTCCGTACGGGACGGGGAGCGGGACTCCGTACGTGAGCTTGAACTCCCCGGGTCCGAGCCGGAGTTGCCCCCGTCCGAGGAGGACGGGATGGAGGTCGAGCCCGACGACGGTGTCGCACCCGTATCGGCCGAGCTGTCGGAACCGGTCGTCCCGCCGCCGGACGCGGACCCTTCCGAAGTGCCGCTCCCACCCTGGTCCTTGGGCCCCTTCGACTCCTGCGGGCCAGGGGACTCCTCTGCCTTCGCCGCTCCTGAAGCACCCTCGTCGGAAGCCGCCTTCTCGCCCTCGGCTCCCTTCTTGGCCGAGTCCGCCGGGGACTCGGTGGCCGAGGTGTCGGAGCGGGCCTGCGCGGAGTCCTTTCCACCGCCCGACGTCTTGTCGCCCGGTCCGCCCGCGGCCGGCGTGCCCTTCTCCTCCTTGGCGGCCTGCTCGGCCGTGTTGCCGCCGGTCTCCTTCGAACGGTCCTTGGCCTCCTGCGTGGTGGCCTCGGCGGCAGCCGGACCGGCCTTGGGGTCGTCGCCCTGCTTGGGATCCTTGGAGGCGACGCCCGGCGCGGGTTTCGGCTCGGACTTCTCTTCGGGGTCGAGTTCGCTCTCCGTACGGCGGCCCTGCTCCGCGGCCTCCTCCTCGGCACCCGGCACGGGCGGGGAGTCCTCGGTGCCCGGGTCGTCCTTCTCCGCCGCCGCCTCGCGCTCGGCGTCCTCCTGGTCCTCCTGCTCACGTTCCGCATGGACCTTGTCGGCCTTGGTCGGCGGCGGGGCGAGAAGGGTGGGGGTGGGCGGGGCAGAGTTCGCGGCGGACTCATCGATCTGGTCGGAGGTCGGAACGTTCGACACGTCGAGGTCCTGCTCCGGCAGGAAGTCCTCCGGCCTGAGCTTGATGTCCCAGGCACTCTCCTCCCCGCCGCCGACCTCCACCTCGGAGTCACCGCCCTGGCCGGCGGACTCCTCCCGCTCCTCCTCGTCCTCCTGGTCCTGGGCGCGGACCCCGTCCAGCGTGCCGGCACGGCCGGGGAAACCCTCGTCCTTGCCCGTGTCCTTGGGGATGCCCTCGTCGCGGCCCGGCTCGTCCCTCTTGGCCGCCTCGGCGTCGGCGGCGCTCTCGCGGGCCTTGGCCGCGGCCTCGTCCTCGGCGTCGGCGCGCGGGCCCTCCGCCCCCTCCTGGCCGGCTTCCTTCCTGGCCTTCTCCTCGGCCTGCTTCGCCTCGGCCCGGTCGCCGTCCTTCCCGCCGCCCTGCTTCCCCTTGTCCTGCTGCTGCCCCTGCTGTCCGTTCTTCTCGGTGCCGGACTTCTCGCCCTGCTTCCCGCCCTGCTTCGCGGCCGACTGCGCTCCGGCCTTCTCGCCGGCCGCGGCCTCCTGCTGTCCCGGCTTCTGCTCCGACTGCGCGGCGGGCGAAGTGGGCTGCTCGCCGTTCCCCTTGGGGCTGGACGCGTCCCCGCCCGTCCGTGGGTCTGACTCCTTCTCGTTCTCGGCCTTCCCGGCGTCCGCGCCCGGAGTGCCGCCCTGCGGGATGGTGCCGCCCGCGTTCTCCGGCGTACTGCCCGCGGCGAGAGCGGTGTCCCCGGCCCCGTCGACGGCCTGCTTCTCCGGGCCGGGGGCGGGCCCCGTCCGCTCGGAGCGCAGCTGCTCCTCCTGGGCAGCCTCCTGCTCCTTCTCCCGCTCCGCCCGTATGTCCTCGGCGGTGTCCTCCTCGACCTCCGGAGCGAGGAGGCCGCGCTGCCGGGCGGTGGCCTCGCTCTCCGCCCGGCCGTCCTCGTCGATCTCCGTGACCAGGTCCACCACGAAGTCGTGCTCGGATGAGAGCAGCCGGTGCTCCAGGCGATCCAGTACGCGCTCCTGAAGCTCCTCCGAGAGCGGGGCCAGGGAGGCGCGGACGCGCTGCGCGCTGTCCGTCGGGTCGGTACGGAGCGACCGGACAACCGTGTTGGCGAGACGGTCGACCAGTGTGGCGGGGTCGAGGTGCTCAAGCCGATTACGGTCGGCGTGGACGGTGGTGTAGCGCATCCACGCCGGTGTGTTGGCCTCCGGGGCGACCTCGGGTGCCTGCTCGCCGCGTGCCACGGCCTGGGCGGTGTCCTCTGCGGCGCGCTCGGCCGCCTCGTGCGGCGCGCTGACCTGGCCCAGGTCGCGGCCGGCCGTCAACGTGCCGCTGGCGAACGGATGTTGGATCGTGTGCAGCAGTTCATGCGCGAGCAGGGCGCGGCCCTGCTCCGTGCCCGGCTGGTACTGGCCCTCGCCGAAGAAGATGTCCTGTCCCACCGCCACCGCGTCCGCACCGAGCATGCCGGTGAGGGCGCCCGCGTCGCGGTCGGTGTGCAGGCGTACGGCGCCCAGGTCGTGGCCGAGCTGCTCCTCCAGCTCCCGGCGCACACCGGCGTCCAGTGGCTGCCCGGCCCCGCCGACGATGTTCTTCGGCTCGGGCGCCCGGTTCTTCGCCGCGCGCTCCTTGCGTTTGCGGCGGCGCTCGGCGGCGGCCTGCTCGGCCGCCTGGGAGTCCTGAGAGGCGGAGGTCGTCATCGCGTCACCTCCCCACGGCCCGCGAGCCCCGCGTGCACCGCGCGGGCCAGCTCCTGACCGAGGCGGCGCGCGGACAACCCGGCGGGCATCGGGGGCAGTCCCGACACCCCGTCCACCGATACGGCGCCGTCCGCGGCCAGCGGCACCCCGTGTTCCCGTACGAGACGGGTCAACTCCCGCTCGAACGACGCCGATACGCGCATCGGGTCCATGGACGAGCCGAAGCCGTCCAGGACCAGCTCGCCGATGTCGACGCGGATCTCGCGCGGCTCGGGGCGACCGGCCGCGCTCTGCCGATGCGGCGTGTTCACACCCATCCGCGGACCTCCCCCGGGGTCAGGGAGCGCTCCAGCTTGAGGTACTCGGTGCGGGCCGCCGCGAGCATGTGCCGCATCTGCAGCCGGTCGCCCTCCTCGGCGGCGAGGAACGCGCCGGACAGGGCGATGTTGCGGATCGAGCCACCGGCGACGGTCAGTTGGGCCAGCAGTTCCGGCTCGATGCCCTTCGTGGGGGTCCTCGACGGCAGGACCCTGCGCCAGATCTCGGCACGCTCGTGCTCGGCCGGGAACGGGAAGTCGACGACGAAACGGATCCGGCGCATGAACGCCGTGTCCAGGGCCTTCTTCATGTTGGTGGTGAGGATCGCCAGCCCCCGGTAGGCCTCCATCCGCATCAGCAGATAGCTGACTTCGAGGTTGGCGTACCGGTCGTGGCTGTCCTTGACCTCGCTGCGCTTACCGAAGAGCGCGTCGGCCTCGTCGAAGAGGAGGAGAGCGCCACCGGCTTCGGCGGCGTCGAACACCTTCCGCAGGTTCTTCTCGGTCTCGCCGATGTACTTACTGACCACCTGGGACAGGTCGACGATGAAGAGGTCCAGGCCCAGTTCCTTGGCCATGACCTCGGCGGCGAGTGTCTTGCCCGTCCCCGAACCGCCCGCGAACAGGGCCGTGACGCCCAGCCCTCGGCGCAGGGTGGCCGCAAATCCCCACTCCTGGTGGACAGTTGCCCGCTGACGCACATGCGCGACGATCTCGCGCAGCACACTCGTCTGCCGCTCGTGCAGCACGAGGTCGTCCCAGCCCGCCTCGGGCTCGATACGGCGACCTTGGTCGTCCATGCCGACACGGGCCTCGTTCATTCCGGCCCGCCAGGCGAGTCGGCCGGCGTCCAGCTCGTCCTCGCCGGGCAGATCACGGCGTACGGCGGCGGCAGCGGCACGTACGACATGGGGCGGCAGCTGGAACTGCGCGACCAGCGACCGCAGTTCGCCCTCCGGGATCTCGACGACGCCCTCGAACGCGCCCGTCCACAGGCCGAGTTGCTCCTCGTCGTCCAGTCGCGGCACGGCCACCCGCTCTCCGTGCGGCCGGTCCGTCCGGCGCGGGTCGGCGCTCGACACGACGACGGGGACGGCCGCTCCGGCGAGGAACGCGTCGGCGGCCGCGTGCTGGTCACGGTCGAGTTCGCCGGCCTCCACGAGCAGGGCGGCGGGCAGCAGGATCGCCTCGCGCTGCCACAGCCGGGCCAGCCGGTCGCGCTCCGCCGGGTCGGTGGGGATGTCCTCGGCGCTCATCGCGTACAGCCCGAGCCCGGAGCGGGCCGCGGCCGCGGCGGCGATGTCGGCCCGGCTGCGAAGATCGCCGCCGACCACCTCGACGAGCAGGGGCGCCTCCGGCCGCGCGCCGGTCGTCCAGCCCGTGGCGACCCGGTTCGCGGCCAGGTCGTACGACGGCGGCAACTCGTCCGGAACCGGCGTGCGGCGCAACTGGCCGTGCAGACGGGCGTCCAGGTAGGGCGAGCCGAGCAGGAAGTGCAGGATGCGCTCGTCGAGCCGCAGCCGGGACAGCGTCAGCCGCGAGTCGTCGTCCAGCTCCACGATCCGCCAGCGTCGCAGGGGCGCGACCGGGGTCAGCGCACTCCAGTGCGGCTCGGCGAGGGCGGCCAGCGCGAGCGAGAAGGTGGGGTGCGCGCGCTCCGGATCACCGCTCGCCGCGGCACACCGGGCGGCGGTCGTGGCGTCCAACTCGTAGGCGGCGGTGAGGAGTACGAGGTCCCGCTCGAAGGCACTGAGCCCGAAGCAGGCGACGAGGGCGTCGAGGGGCGCGGTGGCGGGACCCGCCGGGTGCTGTACCGGGTGACCGGCGTCCTCCGGCCCACCGGGACGGGGGCCGGAGCCGGGGCCAGAGCCGGAGACAGGGCCGTCGTCGGGCCCGGGCGCCGAGCCCGTTCCCCGGCCGGATCCCGATTCCGAACCCGTCTCCGAACCGGATCCCACTCCCGGGCCAGTGCCCGTCCCCCGGTCCGGCTCGGCGGCACGCGCCGCGCGGGCCGCCCTCGCCGCATGGGCGTCGACACGGGCCAGGACGCGCCGGATCTCCGCGGTCAGCGTCGTGCTGCCGTCCGCCGTGCCGGGTGTGCCCGTCTCGTTCGTCCCCATGCCCTCACCTGCCCCCGTCGTTCCCACGCCGCCTCAGTCCTCCGTGCCCTCGGGGCCGTCGCCGGCCGTCGAGGTGTCCGCGGAGGATGCGGATGATGTGGAGGGCGCGGCTCCCGTGCTCTTGGCCGCGCCGCGCGCCGACCTGCCGGACTGGGCCGACTTGCCCGACTGGGCAGCCTTGTTGGGCTGTCCCTCCTTGCGGGCGCGGGCCGGTGCCTTGGCGGCGGCCTTCACCGGCGCCTTCGCGGGAGCCTTCGCCGGCGTCTTGGCCGCGGCCTTCGCGGCAGGCTTGGCTTCGGGCTCGGGCTCGGGCTCGGTTTCAGGCTTGGCGGGCGTCTTGGCGGCAGCCTTCGCCCCCGCCTCACCGGACCTCTCGTCGGAAGCCCCGCCCTCCGGGGACGCGGACCCGTTCGCGGACGCGCCGGGCGGAACCGGCGCCCCCGGCGCCCCGAACGGCAGCACCCGCACCGCGGGCCGCTCCACCGGCTTCGCCGGCACCGGCACCTCGCGCCCCTCGATGAAGACGAGAGCCGCCTGGTACACCACCGACAGCGTGTACGGGGTCTGGTGGAGCATCCCCCACAGCTTCGAGGTCTCGTCGATGTCCATCACCGTCGGCGTGAACCGCACCCGCTGCGCCGCCTCGGCGAGGTCGCTGCCCGCCAAGTAGGGCTTCTCCCCGGCCAGTTCGATGATGTCCTTCGGCAGGACGGGTATCTCGTGCAGTGTGCGCACCACGGAACCGATCAGCCGCTGCCCGACCAGTTCCGACTCCTCGCCGTAGGCGCTGATCAGGAAGTGCAGGTCAAGTGCCGCGGCGGGCCGCTTGAGCAGCGTGCCGTCGGACGCGCGGGTCGGCAGGTCGTTGTTCCGCTGCGAGGTGTTGGGCGTGACCTGGTACAGGAACACGGTGATGGTGGGGTCGGCCGGCGGATCGGCCGACGGCTTGCGCGGCTCGACCTTGACGGCCATGTCGATCTCGGGCTGGAGATTGGCCTCGATCAGCAGGGCGAGGGCCTGGGTGACGTGGGCGATGGCGAGTGCGTTGCTCATGTCGTCAGTTCCTCAGTCCCAAGTTCCTCGGTCCCACCAGGTCCGCCCTCGGTACTCCGGCGGTCGTCTCGTCGTTCGTTCCTCACTCGCGCCCCCTCGCCAGGTACTCCGCCAGGCTCACCGTGGCCCCCTGCCGAGCCGGGGATGCGAGGCCCCGGCTCCCGCCACCCGCGGCCGCGGGACCCGCAGCCGTCACTTCGAGCCGCCCGATCTGCACCTGCACCACCTGCTCGCCCCCGCGGCCCGGCCGTCGGCCCGCGGCCTGCCGTACGGCGTCCCGGGCCGCCGCCGTGTCCGCCGGGCTGGGTCGCAGCGCGGCGGACACGGCGGCAGGGGAAGCGGTGGCCGCACCCGAGGGGAGGGGCACGGACACCGCGCTCGGGGAGGAGGACCGCTCCGGCTCGCCCCGTCCGGCGGAGCGCCGCGCGGTGTCGGGGGCGGGCCGTGGCCCCGGCGCCACCGGCACGGCGGGCCTGAGCAGCGGAGCCTCGGGCAGGTCCCGCGCCACGGGCCGGGGCGCGGGCTCGTCCGACGACGCCCGCTCGGGCCGTACGACGGTCCGCTCGCGCTCCGTACGGAACTGGACCTCGCGGACCGCCGGGCGCGCCAAGTCACCGTCGGACGTGGGTGATTGGGCGGAGGCCGGCCACAGCGGCTCCGCCGTCCCCGGCTCCTGCGCGTCGGTCCGTACCGCCTCGACCCGTTCGAAGGGTCCGGCGAGTCGCGGGCGTACGCGTGCCACGCCGGGGCGCGGCGTGGCGGCCGGGGTGTGCCGGGCGAGCAGCCGGTCGAAGAAGTCGGGCGCCCGGGACTCTCCCGCGTCCCCCTCTGCGGGGCGCCCTCCCACGGAGTCAGTCATCCGCACACAGCTCCAGGTAGTAGCGGCGCCTCAGCGGGCTGAGCGCCAGGATCTCCGGCTCGCTCCAGCCGTACGCGGTGGCGAGCAGATGGACGTCGAGGAGCACGTCCCGTGCCCAGGCGTCCAGTTCGGTCCACAGGTAGGAGGCGATGTCGAGTTCGGCCCGGGTGGCCGCTCCGCACTCGGGGCAGTTGACGTTGAGCGTGACGTCGGCGCCCGGGTCGGCCTCCTGGGCCGCCTCGGCGAGCCGGCGCTGCACCGTCTCGGGCAGCGCGTCGGCGGGGACGTCCACCCCGTCGCGCACCGCCGAGACGACGCAGCGGGCGAGCAGCGCCCGCCGTGGATCCGGGTGCCGGGCGGCCGCCGTCAGGTCGGCGACGCCCGGCACCCGGAACTCGATCTCCCAGCCGTCCTCGGCAACTCGCACCGAGGGTTCGGCGGGAGCACCTGTCGACCGGGCCAACTCCCCGGCGTCCAGGTCGAATTCCATGTCCTCGCCGCAGGCGGAGCAGGGGAGGCGCACCTGCATCCGCTCGCCGAACAGGGCCCGGCGCAGCGCGAAGAGGTCCGCCTCCCGCTCGCCGACGGGCAGCGCGGACAGCGTCTCGCCGCCGGTGTCGGGGCGGGCGGCGCGGTGCAGCAGCAGGGCGCGTCCGGACGGGGCCTGGGCAAGCCCGGTCTCCCAGGTGGTGAGTAGTTCAGCCGCCCGAGTGTTCGTCATGCCCGCCCCCGTTCCGTACCCGCCCCGCCGCCCCCGCGGCCCATCTGTCGTTCAACTCGCCACCGTTCAGGCAGGGTTGAGGAACGAGGGCTCCTCCGGCTCGGGCACCTCGTAGTCCCGCTCCCAGCCCTCGCACTCCAGCTTCAGCGACTGGATGGCCACCGCGTTGGCGTTGGCGTCCAGCTCGCCGAGGACCTGGTACTCGCTCGGCCAGGTCCGGTAGAGCTTGTGCGAGACGGCGACCTGACCGGCCTCGTTGAGGACCTGGATCACGATGTCCTTGCGGAAGTCGGCGAGGGACACCTCGGAGCCCAGACCGGCCCCGACCTGCCAGACCTTGTTGGCCCAGCGGTCGAACTCGGGGTCGTGCGTGACCCCGCGCTCCAGGGTGATGCCCTCGAACTCCGAGCGCCCCGGCGACTTGCGCGGGGAGCTGGGGTCTCCGCCGTGCCGGTGCTTGACGACCTCGGTGGTCCGCTTCAGCGGACTGATCTTGCTGATGCCCGCGACCGTACGACCGTCCCACAGCACAAGGAACTTGAAGTTCTTGTACGGGTCGAAGCGCTGGGCGTTGACAGTGAACTCAGCCATCGGTTTCCTTCACGTTCTCCGTCACCTTCATCGGGCTCAGAGCTCGAACTGCCCGGACGTCTGCTGGATCCTGACGATCACGAACTCGGCGGGCCTGACCGGCGCGATGCCGACCAGGACGTTCACTACGCCGTTCGCGATGTCCTCGTCCGTCGTGGTGTCGTGGTCGCACTTGACGAAGTACGCCTCGCGCGGCGTGCCGCCCTTGAAGGCGCCCTGACGGAACAGCGTGTGCAGGTACGAGGAGGCGCCGAGGCGGATCTGCTGCCACAGGTTCTCGTCGTTGGGCTCGAACACGACCCACTGCAGGCCTCGTTGGAGGCTCTCCTCGACGTGCAGCGCGAGCCGCCGCACGGGCACGTACTTCCACTCGCTGTCGAGCGCGTCGGAACCCTCCAGGGTGCGCGCGCCCCACACGAGCGGGCCCACCAGCGGCATGGTGCGCAGGCAGTTGACGCCGAGCGGGTTGAGCAGCCCGGTCTCGCGGTCGGTGAGGTTGACCGTGAGCGAGTGCACGCCCGCGAGCCGTGCCTCGGTTCCGGCCGGCGCCTTCCACACCCCGCGCTCGGAGTCCGTGCGCGCGTAGACCCCGGCGACCGCGCCGGACGGCGGGAAGGAGCGCAGCCGGCCGGTGAGCGGGTCGGTGAGCTGGAGGTGCGGGAAGTACAGGCCCGCATGGTTGCCGCGTACGGCGTCGTAGGCCGCGAGTCCGGCGCGGGCGGTGTCCACGCTGACCCAGGTGCCGGGTGCGTCGACGAGGAGGAAGATCCGCCGCTCCTGGCAGAGCCGCTGGGCCGCCGAGACGACCGTGATGGCGTCCTCGGTGGACTCGTACGCCGCGAGCTCGGGCAGGACGAGCAGGTTGACGTCCGCGACGCCGCGCAGCGCCTGGATGCCGGTCTTGTCGGCCTCGCTGCCGATGAGGTCGCGCGGTCCGGGCGCCCCACCGTCCTCGCCGCCCTCCAGCGGGAAGACGGGCGGGTTGACGGAGGCCTCAAGACCGAGGTCGTTGGCGCACTCGCCGACGAAACGGACGACGTCCTCGGGGTCGGTGGAGCCCGCGACGACCTGGATGCGCTTGCCGAAGGCGGTGACCTCGGCGCCCGCGAAGGCGTGCTTGCCCGGAGCGTCGGGCAGCGCCCGCAGCTTGCGTTCGAGCAGCAGGGCCAACTCGGCCACGTTGGACGGGGCTTCGCCGTCGCAGTCGGGGTCGTACAGCGTGAACTCGCGCTCGACCTCACCGATCTTGACCGTCAGGTCGACGGCCAGGTCGGGCAGTTCGTGCCCGAACGGCTTGGAGACGGTCCCGGACGGGTCGGGGCGGCCCTCGCCCACGGCCTCGACACGGATGAGCCGCGACCCCGCGTTGATCACGGTCGGCGCGTGCCGGCCGTGCGAGGCGTCCATGGACAGACCGGTGAAGCTCTCGCGGGCCTCGCCCTTGGCGTCGTACACCCGCAGGTTGAACGTTTCGTCCGGGCAGGGCGTGTCGTAGTCGACGGCGACGCGCAGACCGTTGCCCCACACGCCGGGCTCCTTGGCGTGCACTTCGAGGACCGCGCTCTCGCTGTGGCCCTCGGTGGACTCCAGGGTGACGCAGGCGGCCTTGCCGCTGCCCGCCTTGGCGACGCGGACGATCACGGCGACCGTGCCGCCGTTGCCGAAGAACTGGTGCACGGCGTAGCCGACGGCGCTCTGCGAGCTCAGACCGCCGAAGCGGCGCTCGAACTCGGTGAAGCTCGTGACGCGCACCGGCTCGTTCAGCGGGCCGCGCCGGGTGTGCCCCACGAAGGCGGTCACCGAGGTGGTGACGGTCGAGATGGTCCGGGCGCTGCTGGGAAGCTCTTCGACGTAGACGCCGGGATACGTCGGCCTGGCAGTGTTCACCGCGCTCATCGGCATTCCCCCTCCTAATCCGTTCTCGGGCACCGGGTGAAAGGCACCAAGAGGCGGCAGAGGGAGACGTCTCGTTCACGGCGCACGCGGAGGTCTCCGGACACGCGTGAGCGCTCCGGACCGCGGCACCGCATCAGCTTTCCCCCGTCAGTGCCCCGGTCGGACGGCCGTCCGGGGTCAAGCAGCACGCTTGTGACTCCTGATGCTCAAGTGCTCAATCCACCGTGCTGTGTCGGCAGTTGCGCATGCAAGGCAGGTTCACGCCACGCATGGAGGAGGTTCGATGAAGGGCACGGCGCACAGCTCGCACACGATGTACTCGTGTCGGGGCAGCTGATTCACGGATTCCCCACAGGCCGTGGTGCAGCAGAATGGGGCGCATGTCCCGACGCACCCCGCAATCCCGCAACCAGCGCCGTTCCGCCCCCGCGCACAACCCCTCCTGCCCTTGCGGTCTTGCGGAGACGTACGAAAAGTGCTGTGGCCGATTTCATCGGGGTCAGGGCGCGGCCCCCACCGCCGAGGCACTGATGCGCTCGCGGTACTGCGCATTCGTGAAGCGCGACGAGGCGTACCTGCTACGGACCTGGCATCCCCGCACCCGCCCGGCCCGCGTCGAGTTCGATCCGGCCATGCGCTGGACCGGCCTGGAGATCCTCGCCACGAGCGAGGGCACGGCCTTCCACACCACGGGAACGGTGACCTTCCGGGCGTCGTACACCGGGGGCTCACTGCACGAGCGCAGCCGATTCGAGCGGGTCGAGGGGGCGTGGGTGTACGTGGACGGGGACATCGGCGAGTAGCCCCTTTAGGGGGCTCGGCCCCGACAGGGGCGCGGGGAACTGCGCGACAAACCCCCACGCACCCGCAGTCGAACAACTCCCGGCCGAAGCCCGGAAGTTCAGACCTCCGGGCTCAGAACGTCCAGTTCCTGAAGCGCACCCACGACGATCTCCCGCGTCAGTTCCTCCGCGCGAATCGCGTCCCCGGCACGGACGGCCTCCGCGACCTGAACGTGGAGCGTGACGGCCGCAGGGTCGGGATCCTCGAACATGACCTGATGGTGAGTACGCCCCGCGAGAACCTCGGCGACCACGTCACCGAGCCGCGCGAACATCTCGTTGCCGGACGCGTTCAGCACGATCCGGTGGAAGGCCACGTCATGGACGAGATACCCCTCCAGTTTGTGACCGCGCGAGTTGGCCACCATGCCGAGGGCACACTCGGTGAGCTCGGCGCACTGCTCGGCCGTGGCGTGCTTGGCGGCAAGCCCCGCGGCGACGGGCTCGACGGCACAGCGCAGCACGGTCAGCGAGCGCAGCTGCCGCGGCCGGTCGGCGCCCGCCAGTCGCCACCGGATGACCTGGGGATCGTAGACATTCCACTCGTTCGCGGGACGTACGGTGACGCCGACCCGGCGACGGGACTCGACCAGGTGCATCGACTCCAGGACCCGGACCGCCTCGCGCATCACGGAGCGTGACACCTCGAAACGCTGCGCCAGCTCGTCGGTGCGCAGCACGCTGCCCGGCGGGTACTCACCCGCGGTGATGGCAGGACCGAGGCTCTCCAGTACATGGCCGTGCAGCCCCCGGCCCGGTGTGCTCATGGGGTTCAGCCTACGAGTCGGACGGCGGGAACAAAAAGTCAGACTTATACGTCACAGACTCTTGAATTCATCTGACCTATGGGTTTCAGTGTCGTGACGGATGCGGCACCTGACGTACATCCGGCATCCAGATGTCGACACCGGGAAGTCGAATCCGAGTGTCGAAGAAGACAGCGAGGCAGTGATGAACACCCCCCACGTCGTCGTGGTCATGGGAGTGGCAGGCACCGGGAAGACCACCATCGGTCCCCTGCTCGCCCAGCGGCTCGGCGTTCCCTACGCCGAGGGCGACGACTTCCACCCCGAGGCCAACATCGCCAAGATGACGGCCGGGACACCGCTGACCGACGAGGACCGCTGGCCCTGGCTCGACGCCATCGGCGCCTGGGCACACGGGCGGGCCGGCCTCGGCGGGGTGGTCAGCAGTTCAGCACTGAAGCGCAGCTACCGGGACCGGCTCAGGTCGGCCGCTCCCGGGGTCGTCTTCGTCCACCTCACGGGCGACCGGAAGCTCATCGAGGACCGGATGGCGCACCGCCAGGGGCACTTCATGCCGACGGCGCTCCTGGACTCCCAGTTCGCCACCCTCCAGCCGCTCCAGGCGGACGAGACGGGTGTCGCCGTGGACGTCTCCGGCACCCCCGAGGAGATCACCGACCGGGCCGTGACCGCGCTGCGCGGCATCGACCGGTAACTCCCCGGCCCGACAAACCCCCCTCTCAATCCCACAGACTTCCCCTCCCCCAAGGAACACCACCGTGACCAGACTCAGCGTCGAGATGCTGGCAGCGGACCCCGTCGAGCCGATCACCTCGGCGGGCCACGCTCAGCTGGGCATCGCCGTACTGGCGGGCATAGCCGTCATCGTCCTGCTCATCACCAAGTTCAAGCTGCACGCCTTCCTCGCCCTGACCATCGGCTCGCTGGCCCTAGGCGCCTTCGCCGGAGCGCCCCTCGACAAGGCGATCACCAGCTTCTCGGCCGGTCTCGGTTCGACCGTCGCCGGTGTGGGCGTCCTGATCGCGCTCGGCGCGATCCTGGGCAAGTTGCTCGCCGACTCCGGCGGCGCCGACCAGATCGTCGACACGATCCTCGCCAAGGCGAGCGGGCGCTCGATGCCGTGGGCGATGGTGCTGATCGCCTCGGTGATCGGACTGCCGCTGTTCTTCGAGGTCGGCATCGTCCTGCTTATCCCGGTCGTCCTGATGGTCGCCAAGCGCGGCAACTACTCGCTGATGCGGATCGGCATCCCGGCACTCGCGGGTCTGTCCGTGATGCACGGGCTGATCCCGCCGCACCCCGGCCCGCTGGTCGCGATCGACGCGGTCAAGGCGAACCTCGGCGTCACCCTCGCCCTCGGCATCCTGGTCGCCATCCCGACCGTGATCATCGCGGGCCCGGTCTTCTCCAAGTACGCGGCCCGCTGGGTGGACGTCCCGGCTCCGGAGAAGATGATCCCTCAGCGCGCCTCCGAGGACCTGGAGAAGCGCCCCGGCTTCGGCGTCACCATCGCCACCGTGATGCTGCCGGTCGTGCTGATGCTGGCCAAGGCGCTGGTCGACATCGTCATCGACGACCCCGAGAACATGGTGCAGCGCGTCTTCGACGTGATCGGCTCTCCGCTGATCGCCCTGCTCGCGGCCGTGCTCGTCGCCATCTTCACCCTCGGCCGGGCGGCCGGGTTCACCAAGGACCGGATCTCCTCGACCGTCGAGAAGTCCCTCGGCCCGATCGCGGGCATCCTGCTGATCGTCGGCGCGGGCGGCGGCTTCAAGCAGACGCTGATCGACTCCGGTGTGGGCCAGATGATCCTGGACATATCCAAGGACTGGTCGATACCCGCGCTGCTGCTCGCCTGGCTGATCGCGGTGGCGATCCGGCTCGCGACCGGTTCCGCGACCGTCGCCACCATCTCGGCGGCCGGTCTCGTGGCCCCGCTCGCGGCCGACATGTCGACCACGCACGCCTCGCTCCTGGTACTCGCCATCGGCGCCGGTTCGCTGTTCTTCTCCCACGTGAACGACGCCGGGTTCTGGCTGGTCAAGGAGTACTTCGGCCTCAGCGTCGGCCAGACCATCAAGACCTGGTCGGTCATGGAGACCATCATCTCGGTGGTCGCCGGCGGCCTGGTCCTCCTGCTGTCCCTAGTGATCTAGCTCGCAACCCGGGAGTAGTACGGCGATGACTCACCCTCTCTTCGACATCAGCGGCCGTACGGCACTGGTCACCGGGTCCAGCCGGGGCATCGGCCTCGCGCTGGCCCGGGGCCTCGCCGAGGCGGGCTGCACGGTGGTCCTGAACGGCCGCGACACCGACCGGCTCACCAAGGCCGCCGCGGAACTCCCCGGTGAGATCCACACGGCCGCCTTCAACGTGACCGACGGCCCGTCGGTGGCCGCCGGAATAGCGGACGTCGAGGAGAGGGTGGGCCCGCTGGACATCCTCGTCAACAACGCCGGGATGCAACTGCGAGCACCCCTCCTGGAGTTCGCCGACGCCGACTGGCACCGCATCCTCGACACCAACCTCACCAGCGCCTTCCTCGTGGGCCGCGAGGCCGCCCGTGGCATGACAGCGCGCGGACACGGCAAGATCGTCAACATCTGCTCCCTGCAGAGCGAGGTCGTACGGCCCGGGATCGCGCCGTACGCCGCCACCAAGGGCGCGCTGAAGATGCTTACCAAGGGCATGTGCGCCGACTGGGGGCCGCACGGCGTCCAGGTGAATGGCCTGGGCCCCGGTTACATCGAGACCGAGCTGACCCAACCCCTCGTCGACGACCCGGAGTTCAGCGCCTGGGTCCGCCGACGGACCCCGGCCGGCCGCTGGGGCCGTACGGAGGACCTGGTCGGCGGAGTCCTGTTCCTCGCCTCCCCCGCAGCGGACTTCGTCAGCGGACAGATCCTGTACGTCGACGGCGGCATGACCAGCGTTCTCTAGGTTCTCCGAAAGTCTGAGTTCCCCGAAAGGGTGTGTGCTGATGCTCGGTTGCGTGATCCACGGCCAGGACGACCTGCGCGTGGACGAACTCCCGGTCCCCTCCCCCGGCCCCGGCGAGGTCCTCGTCGCCGTGCGGTTCGGCGGAGTGTGCGGATCCGACCTCCACTACTGGCGGCACGGCGGCGTCGGCGACTTCCGCCTCCGCGAGCCGATGGTCCTCGGCCACGAGGTGGTCGGGACGGTGCTTCTCCACGGTGACGGCACGTCAGTCCCCGCTCCCGGTACGCCTGTTGCCGTGCACCCCGCGACACCCTGCGGGGAGTGCCCCGAGTGTTCCGACGGCCGCCGGAACGTGTGCCGCGACACCCGCTACCTCGGCAGCGCGGCCCGCACGCCCCACGTCCAGGGCGGTTTCGCGGCCCAAGTCGTCGTCCCCGCCGAGCAGTTGCGGACGATTCCCGCCGGACTCCCCCTCCGCCGGGCAGCATTGGCCGAGCCCCTGTCCGTCGCACTCCACGCGGTACGACGGGCCGGCGACGTGACCGGCAAGCACGTCCTCGTCACCGGCGCCGGACCCATCGGCTGCCTGGTCGTCGCGGCGGCGAAGGCGGCGGGTGCCGCTCGGGTCACCGTCACGGATCTCCTCCCGCGCGCCCTGGAGTACGCGGTGGCGGCGGGCGCGGACGAGGCCCTGCGGGCGGACGACCCGTCCGCTCCCGCCTGGCCCTCCGAGGTGGACACGGCCATCGAGGCCTCGGGCGTCGCCGCCGGCCTCGACACCTGCCTCCGCCTCGTACGCCGCGGCGGGGTCGTGGTCCAACTCGGCATGCTGCCCCCTGGCCAGTCCCCCTTCGCGGGCAACCTCGTCGTCAGCCGCGAGATCGAACTCCGGGGAGCCTTCCGCTTCGACGCGGAGTTCGACGACGCACTCGCGCTCCTGGCACGAGAGCCCCGCTTCGACCACCTGGTCAGCGCGGTGGTCCCGCTCAGCGAGGCGGAATCGGCCTTCACCCTGGCGGCAGACCGAGCGGAGTCCTGCAAGGTACTCCTGGACTTCGAGGCGCCGACGCCCCTTTGAGCCGCGGGAGAACAGCGCCCCGATAAGGGCGCGGGGAACCTGCGCGACCAGCCACATCGGCCCCACACCCACCCACCAAGCACCGTCCCCCGTCCAACCGCCGGAGGCCACCGCTACGGTCGCCAGAGCGGATGCTCCTCCTCCGCCCATTCCCGGCTGACCGACCCCGTCCGGAGCCCTCGCCGGGCCTCCGGGCGGGCCATGGCCATCCCGATGTGCCCCGCAAGAACAATGCCAACGGTCAGAGCGAGCCAGTCATGCACGAAGGTCGCGCTCGTGCGCCAGACCAGCGGGGCGAGATGCGTGAACCACATCAGCAACCCCGTCCCGAGCATGACCAGAACGGCCCCGGCGATCCACGCCGCGTACACCTTCTGCCCGGCGTTGAACTTCCCGGCAGGCCGGGACTGAGGCCGGGCATCCCGCCGCCACGCCGACCGCAGCCAGACCCGATCGTGCGCCCCGAACCGATTGAGCAGCCGCAGGTCCTTCCGGAAGGCCCGTGAGACGAGCCCGGCCAGGACAGGCACCGGCAACAACAGCCCCGACCACTCGTGCACCCGCACGACCAGCTCACGCCGCCCGACGAGTTCGGCGAGCTGCGGCAGATAGAGACAGGCCGCGGTCGCCACGCACACCCCCATCAACACCGCCGTCACCCGGTGCACCCACCGTTCGGCGGGCGAGAACCGCCGCACCCGCACCGAACTCGCAAAGCGCTCCCCGGCGTTCGCCGTCAGGTCAGGCGCCCCCGGGGTCTCGGTCTCAGGTCGCGTCATCGTCCCGCCCGTTCGATCGGCCGACCCACGCGTCGACGTCGTACCCCCGGTCCTCCCAGTAGCCGGGACGGACGTCCGACGTGAGGGTGATGCCGGAGAGCCACTTCGCGGACTTGTAGAAGTACATGGGGGCGACATAGAGACGGACAGGACCACCATGCGAATGGTTCAGATCCTTGTCCTGCATACGCAGAGCCACGAGGACATCGGCACGGCGGGCCTGGGCCAGGGTCAGGCTCTCCGAGTACGCGCCGTCGAAGCATGTGAACCGCACCGCCCCGGCCGAGGAGCGCACCCCCGCGGCATCCAGCAGCTGGGACAGCCGTACGCCTTCGAAGGGCGTGTCGGGCACTCTCCACCCCGTGACGCACTGGACGTCGCGGACCATCCGGGTCTGCGGCAGGGCACGCAGATCGGCCAGTGTGTACGTGGCGGGGTGGTCGACCAGGCCGTCGATCTTGAGGCGGTAGGTGTCCTCGTTCTTGTGCGGGACGGACGAGGTGACCGAGTAGTAGCGGAAGCCGCCGCCGTTGGGGAGCAGGCCGGTCAGGCCGGTCGGGTCCTTGTCCGCGGCGCCGCCGAGGAAGGACTCCAGGCCACGCTGGAGCGTGGGCGCGGTGGCCACGCCGAGTGCGCCGAGCCCGAGCATGCCGAGCATGAGCCGCCGCCCCACGGGGGTGCCGCTCTCCTCCGGATCCGAAGCGGTCGGTTGTTCCGTGTTCACCTATTGATTCGAACACCCTTGGCCCCGGGAAGCCAGGGGCCAAGGGTGTCCGTCAGAGTTCCGTAATCACTTCTTACGGCTTTCTCAGAAGGGCGCCGCCCATGAGCGGAGCGACGTGAGCCGAGTCGCCCACGGACGGAACGCCCGACTGCGGGGCGCCAGTCAGCGGGACGGCCGGGCAGCCCGGACGCTCACGCGTCGCCCTCGGCCGCTTTCTCCAGCTGGAACGCCTCGTTGCCGAGCCCGATCCTGGCGTGCGCCTCGGGCTTGCGGGCCTTCAGGTAGAGGCCCTGGAGGATGCCCGCCACCGCGGCGAGCACGATGATGCCGGGCAGTACCCAGCTCAGCGAGGAGCCGGGGCCCGCACCCACGAGGACGTCGAAGTCCTTGACGGTGTAGACGGCGATGACGAGCAGCGAGACACCGGCGATCACGGAGGCCACGAGGCGCCAGGCCTGGGCTCCCGCGGCGCCCCGGCGGGCGAAGAACACGACGACGGAGAGCGAGGCCGCGGCCATCAGCACGATCACGCCGAGGGCGCCGACGTTGCCCATCCAGGTGAACAGCTGCAGCACGGGCGCGGTCGGGTCACCGGTCGGCTTGTCGTCGGCGACGGCGAACGCCCCGACGACCACCACGGCGATGACGGTCTGCAGCAGCGATCCGGTGCCGGGCGCACCGCTCGCACCCGTGGTCCGGCCGAACACGGACGGCAGCAGGCCCTCCCGGCCCATGGCGAAGGCGTAGCGCGCCACGACGTTGTGGAAGCTGAGCATCGCCGCGAACATGCCGGTCACGAACAGCACATGGAGCACGTCGGTGAACGACTCGCCGAGCCGTTCGTCGGTGAGGAAGAACAGCAGTCCGGCGCTCTGCTTCTGGGCGGTGCCCACGATCGCGGAGGGACCCGCGGCGACGGTCAGCGCCCAGGAGCTGATCGCGAAGAAGACGGCGACGAAGCCGATGGCGAGGAACATCACGCGCGGGACCAGGATGTGCGGGCGGCTGGTCTCCTCCGCGTACACGGGGGCCTGCTCGAAGCCGAGGAACGCGGCGATGCAGAAGCACAGGGCGGTGCCGAGGCCGGCCCCGCTGAGGGTGTCGGGGTTGAAGGCGTGCAGCGACAGGCCCTCCTTGGCGGGGTCGGCGACGGCCGCGATGTCAAAAATAACAACAAGGGCGACCTCGATGACCAGCAGTACGCCGAGCACCCGCGCGTTCACGTCGATCTTCAGCCAGCCGAGCGCGCCTACGACGAGAGCCGCCACCAACGCCGGTATCCACCAGGCGACTTCGACTTCGAGGTAGGTGGCGAAGAGGCCGGACACCTCGAAGCCGAAGATGCCGTAGATACCGATCTGCAGCGCGTTGTACGCGACGAGCGCGACCGCCGCGGCACCCGAGCCGGCCGTGCCGCCGAGGCCCCGGGAGATGTACGCGTAGAAGGCGCCCGCGTTGTGGACGTGGCGGCTCATCTCGGCGTACCCGACGCTGAAGAGGACGAGCACGATGCCGAGAAGGACGAAGAGCAGCGGCTGGCCGACGATGCCCATCACCGCGAATGTGGTGGGCATGACACCCGCGACCACCATGAGCGGGGCGGTCGCCGCGAGAACGGAGAGCAGCAGACCCCCCGTACCGAGCCGGTCGGAACGCAGGGCGCGGTCCTGACCCTTGAAGGTGCTGATGCCGCCGTCAGCGGCGGTCTGTCTGCTCGTGCTCGACGCACTTGAGGTGTGCGAACTGCCCGTCGTCATGGCGGGGTTGTCCTTTCGGATGTTCCAGCGGCTGGGGTGTGCAGGGGCGTTTGTTCAGACCGTGCCGAGCACGCTGTCGCGTGCGGCGCGGAAGGCTTTGTGCGGGTCGCGGTCGGGGTACGACCACGGCACCGGGGTCGCATACGGTCCGATGCGATGGAAGAGGGCGGCCGCCTCGGCGCCCCGGCCCTCGCAGAACTTGGCGTGGGCAAGGAAGTTGAGGTCGATCTGGCTGCGCGGATGGTCGTCGCGCTCCCACTCCAGCCACCAGTCGAAGGCCGCCTTCATCACCTGGCGGGCCCGGCGCCCGACCCAGTGCCCGGAGGCCACGGGATCGGCCGGCTCGATTCCGGCGGCGGCCAGGACGCGATAGCGCTCGGCGTGCGCGACGACGGGAAGGATGGCCAACGGCGAGTCGGCGGGCGCCTGTTCGGCCGACCAGGTCGCGAAGTCGTAGACCTCGTGCAGCGGGTCCTGCCCGGCGTCAGGTCTTCGCTCGGCGAGCCGGGCCACCATCAGATGGTGGGCGTGGTGGTGGTCGGCGTACCGGTGCCGCACCTCGTCGAAGAGCTGGACCACCTCCTGCTCACCGCCGAGCACGCGCTCCAGCATCAGCAGGCCGAGCCAGGGCGTGGGGTCGGCTGGCAGCAGCGCGGCCGCGACACGACAGGCCTCGCGCGCCCTGGCGGGCTTGTCCTTGCCGTTCAGGGCGCGCTGCACCGTGGCAAGGGCGAGCAGCAGGGAGGCATCGCCCGACTCGGGCTCGGCGACCAGCCAGTCGCGGGCCCAGGCCTGGGTGCTGGACTCCTGCGCGAGGGTGGTGACGCGATGACCGCGGCGGTCCCAGTCGTCACCGGTCGCGACGAGCAGACCGCGTACGGCTGTCCACCGGCCCTGGGCCAACGCGGCGCGGGCGGCGACGAGTTCGGCGTCGTCGAGCGCGGCGTCGAAGGCCTGGGCCGCACGCTTGCGGCCGCGACCCAGGGGTGGCGGGGGTGGAGACACCGCGGAACTTCCTCACACGACGCGGTAATTCAGTGGGCATTTTGTGCAACCGGTTGACATTTACCGGAGGTTGGATTCTGTCAGGGGCCAATTACGGACAGCCAACCCCCAGCCAATGGTTCACGTCAAGCCCGGACAGGGCTTTACACGCGTCAACGACTCGTCAAGGGCCCCGAGTTGAGGCCTCCTTCACCCCACCGTCAGCCGACGGCCTTCGCCGCCGCACGCCCGGCCGCACGCCCGGAGAAGAGGCACCCGCCGAGGAACGTCCCCTCCAGAGACCGGTATCCGTGCACTCCGCCGCCGCCGAACCCGGCAGCCTCCCCCGCCGCGTACACCCCGGACAGCGGGTCACCGCCCTCGGTGAGCACCTGGGACGAGAGGTCGGTCTCCAGGCCACCGAGCGTCTTACGGGTCAGAATATTGAGCCGTACGGCGATGAGAGGCCCGGCCTTGGGGTCGAGGATGCGGTGCGGAGTGGCCGTCCGGATCAGCTTGTCGCCGAGATAGGCGCGGGCCCCGCGAATGGCCGTGACCTGCAGGTCCTTGGTGAACGGGTTGGCGATCTCCCGGTCCCGCGCGGTGATCTCGCGCCGCAGCTCACCCTCATCGATGAGCGACTCCTTGGTGAGCGCGTTCATGCCCCGCACCAGCGCGCCAAGATCCTTCTCCACCACGAAATCGACGCCCTTGTCCATGAACGCCTGCACCGGCCCCGGCACATCGGCCCGCGCCCGCTGGAACACGCCCTTGACGGACTTGCCCGTCAGATCGGGGTTCTGCTCCGAGCCCGAGAGCGCGAACTCCTTGCCGATGATCTTCTGGTCGAGCACGAACCACGTGTAGTCGTAGCCGGTCTTCATGATGTGCTCGAGCGTGCCGAGGGTGTCGAAGCCGGGGAAGAGCGGAACCGGCAGCCGCTTGCCCCGCGCGTCCAGCCACAACGACGACGGCCCGGGCAGGATACGGATGCCGTGCTTCTCCCAGATGGGGTTCCAGTTCTGGATGCCCTCGGTGTAGTGCCACATGCGGTCACGGTTGATGAGGTGCGCACCCGTGCCCTCCGCGATGCCGAGCATCTCGCCATCCACATGAGCGGGCACCCCGGAGATCATCCGCTCCGGCGGAGTCCCCAGCCTCTCCGGCCAGTTGGCGCGCACGAGATCATGGTTGCCGCCGATGCCACCCGACGTGACGATCACGGCCTGGGCCTTGAACTCGAAGGCCCCGGTCACGCCACGGCCACTGGCCTGACCCCGCAGGATGTCCGACGGCTCCAGGACCTCACCGCTCACGGTGTCGACGTCACCCGCGCTCCGCGACAGCCCGGTGACCCGGTGCCGGAACTTGAGCTGTACGAGCCCACGGGCAACCCCCGCCCGCACCCGCCGCTCGAAAGGTGCGACAAGGCCGGGCCCCGTACCCCAAGTGATGTGAAACCGAGGCACGGAGTTCCCGTGCCCGTTGGCGTCATAACCGCCACGCTCGGCCCAGCCCACCACGGGAAACCATCGAACGCCCTGCTTGTGCAGCCAGGACCGCTTCTCACCGGCCGCGAAGTCGACGTACGCCTCGGCCCACTTGCGGGGCCAGTGGTCCTCCGGGCGGTCGAAGCCCGCGGTGCCCATCCAGTCCTGGAGGGCCAGCGCGTGAGTGTCCTTGATGCGCATCCGGCGCTGCTCGGGAGAGTCCACGAAGAAGAGCCCGCCGAACGACCAGTGCGCCTGGCCGCCGATCGACTGCTCCGGCTCCTGATCGAGAAGGATCACCTTGCGTCCCGCGTCGACGAGCTCCGCGGTCGCCGCGAGCCCGGCCAGGCCCGCCCCGATCACGATCACATCTGCGTCGTACGCCATGAGCAGGTCCTCCTCGACTTGTTACTGGTCGGTCAGATCCTTGGGCAACGGAGTGACCCAGTCAACTGCCGGGTTCCGCGTACTCGGGCTACAGTCGGTCGATACCCGCACCCCGCCCCGCCACCGTCCGAAATCCCCGAGGTACGCAGCGTGTCGGTTCTGGTTCTCCTCCTCTCCGTCGGCGCGGCCTGCTGTCTCGGCTTCGGATTCGTCCTCCAGCAGAACGCCGCCTCGCACGCTCCGCTGGGCGACTTCCTCTCCCCCCGCCTGCTCCTCGACCTGGTGCGGGTGCCTCGCTGGCTGGGCGGCATCGGGCTGATGGTCGTCGGCATGGTGCTGGGCGCGATCGCCCTCTCGAACGGCGAGATCTCCCTCGTCGAACCACTGCTCGCGACGAACCTGGTATTTGCACTCGTACTCTCCCGCCGCCAGACCCGACAGCCGCTCGGCCGACAGGGCTGGGCCGGACTGCTCCTGCTCGCAGGCGGCGTAACGGCGTTCATCGTGGCGGGCCAGCCCCAGGGCGGCGACGCCCGCACGGACCCGTTCCGCCAGTGGCTGATCATCGGCGTAGTACTAGGACTGGCCCTACTCCTCACCACCTACGCCAAGCGATCCCTGCTGAGCGCCGGACCGGTACTCCTCGGTGCGGCCGCCGGACTCCTCTACGGCGTCCAGGACGCCCTCACCCGCGTGAGCGGCCAGCGCTTCTCCGACGGCGGCTGGATCGCGCTGGCCACGGGATGGCAGGTCTACGGGGTCGTAGCGCTCGGCATCACGGGCCTCGTACTGGTCCAGAGCGCGTTCGAGACAGCCCCCCTCCGCATGTCATTGCCCGCACTCACCGCCGCGCAGCCGCTCGCTGGCATCGCATGCGGTGTGGGCTTCCTCGGAGACCGGCTCCGCACCGACGCGGGCGCCCTGACCTGGGAAGCCCTGGGCCTTGCCGGGATCGTGGTCGGCGTGGTGCTGCTGGGCATGCACCCCGCGATGCCGAGCGGTGCGGCACCCAAGGAACGAGTTCGGGTCCAGGTATGAGTTCCGCCGACGAGATCCTCGACGTCGTCGACGAGAACGACGAGGTCGTGGGACAGGCCAGGCGCGGGGACGTATACACACAGGGGATGCGCCACCGCTGCGCGTTCATCCAGGTCAGAGATGCGCAGGGTCGACTGTTCGTCCACCGTCGCACCCCCACCAAACTGGTGTTTCCCTCCCTGTACGACATGTTCGTGGGCGGAGTCGTCGGCGCGGGCGAGACGTACGACGAAGCGGCGCTGCGGGAGGCCGAGGAGGAACTCGGCGTCTCCGGGCTTCCCCGCCCGACGTTTCTCTTCAAGTTCCTGTACGACGACGGGGCCGGAAAGTCCTGGTGGTCGGCGGTGTACGAGGTGCTCTGCGAGCTGCCGGTCGAGCCTCAGGTGGAGGAGGTCGCCTGGCACGGGTTCCTGCCGGAGGCGGAGGTGCGGCGGCGCTTGACGGAGTGGGAGTGGGTACCGGACGGCCTGGCAGCGTATTCGCGGCTGCGGGCTTTGCGGGAACGGGGTTGAGTTTCGCCTGCGGGTGAGTGGCGGCCGGTCGCGCAGTTCCCCGCGCCCCTGGATGTGAGGGCTGAGGTCGGCGTGTTTCTGCGGGTTCGTCGTGGCTGATCGCGCAGTTCCCCGCGCCCCTGGGTGGGAAGGGGCTGGGGTCGGGAGGGGGCGGGGGCCGTCGGTCGTCCGCGGACCCAGGTCGCGCGCCTGGCCTCGCCCGTGGGGGCGAGGCCGCGGCGGGGTATCCGTCCTCGGTCTGGCGCGACTGTGTGAGTTTCGAAGAGGGCACCCGGTGCGGACGCGCCATCCGCTGCGGGCGGACACCCCGCCACGTCCCCTCGGGCCGTACGGCGGCTGACGGCCGTCCCCCACCGGGCCGCAAGCCGCCGACGCGCGTGGGGCGGGGCCGTGCCGGTATGTCAACGTTCGCGACGTACGGCTCCCGCTGGAAACGCCCACCAAGAGCACTCAGGGCCGTACGCCCGGCAGTCGCGAACGTGACATACCGGCACGGCCCCGCCCCACCCACCGACAACAGGCGACACCCCGCCATGGGTAAGGTCCTGCGCGTGATCGAATTCAGGCGGAACATCCAGTTGTGGTTCGCACCTGAGCGGATCAAGGAAGACGGCCGCACGCCGGACTACCGCTTCTCGCTGGCGAACGAGCGGACATTTCTGGCATGGCTGCGGACCTCGCTCGCACTGATCGGCGGCGGCTTCGCCGTGGACCAGTTCCTGCCGGATCTGCGGTGGGCCTGGCGGGCCGGGCTGGCGCTCGGGCTGCTCGGCGCCGGGGTGCTGTGCGCGCTGCGGGCCGTGAACCACTGGGTGCGGTGCGAGCAGGCGATGCGACGGGGCGAGGACCTGCCGGTGTCGCGGTTTCCCGCACTGCTGAGCATCGGTGTGGCCGTCGTGGCCCTCGCCATGATCGTGGTCGTGCTGTTCGGGTGGGAGGGGTGATGCAGCCCCACCAGGACGAAGGGGACGACCGGGACCCCGGCCTGCAGCCGGAACGCACGCGGCTGGCCTGGCGGCGCACGACCCTGGCGGGAACCGTCGCGACCGTGCTGGCCGTGAAAGCGGCGCTGAACGGCGGGGCAAACGCGACGGGCATCGCGGTGGCCGCGCTCTGCTGCGCGCTGTGGCTGGGATTCATCGCCGTGGCACACCGAAGGATCCGCGTACTGGCGGAAGGCGGCGAGCCCACGACGCTCACGCCGAGGCACGCCGGCACCGCCGCCCTCTGCACGGTCGCGCTGGCGGCATGCGCGGTGGCCCTCGTCCTCTGAGGCGCGCCCACTCGACCCTCCGAGGTACCCGAACAACACACGCGCCGGTTTGGGCGGATATGTTGGCTTTCATGTGGCTAGCCTGACCGGCGTCACACTCCGCACCTCCTCCGAAGGTGAGCACCATGACCACCCTCCACCAGGAACACACCGCCCACGAGCACGCCCACGGCCCGGACTGCGGGCACACCGAGGTGCCGCACGGCGACCACGTCGACTACGCGCACGACGGACATCTGCACCGGCAGCACTCGGGACACTGGGACGAGTGCGAGCCGGGTGGGCACGTCGCCCACGAGGGGCACGGCCACGAGCACGGCGCGGACTGCGGGCACCCGGCCGTGACGCACGGCGACCACGTGGACTACGTTCATGACGGTCATCGCCACGCCCAGCACGACGGGCACTGGGACGACCACTAGGCGACCGCCGGGCACGGAAGAACAGGGAACCCCCCGAGTCGCCGACGACTCGGGGGGTTCTTCGTGGCCGAGACGCCGATCACGTTTCGTCCCCGCACTGGACGGCATACCGACCGGTCGGCATCATGTGGGGAGTCCTGATTTCCGGTGTACGGAGGAAACACGATGAGTTCAGACCACCCGCCAGGTCTCGATCTCGACCGGCTGCGCGGCCTGCTCGACAGCGAGCGGCCCGGACTGGTCGACGGCCCGTTGACCGGCCGACTGATCGAGGGCGGACGGTCGAACCTCACGTACGCGGTGACGGACGGCACCTCGAAGTGGGTCGTACGCCGCCCTCCGCTGGGCCACGTCCTGGCGACCGCACACGACATGAAGCGCGAGCACCGGGTGATCAGCGCGCTGCACCCGACAGCGGTCCCCGTGCCACGCACGCGCCTGCTGTGCGAAGACGTGGAGGTATTGGGCGCACCGTTCTACGTCATGGACTTCGTGGAGGGCACGCCCTACCGGACCGCCGAGCAGCTCGCGCCGCTCGGCCCGGAGCGCACGCGCGGCGCGGTGCTCGGCCTGGTGGACACGCTGGTCGAGCTGCACGCGGTGGACCCCGCCGAGGTGGGCCTCGCCGACTTCGGCCGCCCCGAGGGCTTCCTCGACCGGCAACTGCGGCGCTGGGGCAAGCAGTTGGACGCCTCCCGCAACCGCGACCTGTCAGGCATCGACGAACTGCACGCAGCGCTGGGGCGCGAGCTGCCGCACTCCCCCACGGCCACCGTCGTGCACGGCGACTACCGCCTCGACAACGTGCTGATCGGCGAGGGCGACGAGATCAAGGCGATCCTCGACTGGGAGATGTCCACGCTGGGCGATCCGCTCACCGACCTGGGGCTGCTGGTGATGTACAGCATCCCGCTCGGCCTGCCCGACTCGCCGGTCTCCACGACGGCCAGGGCCGCCGGCCATCCGGAGCCGGCCGAGCTGATCGAGCGGTACGCCGCGCGCTCGGGGCGCGACGTGTCCGCCGTCGCCTGGTACACGGCGTTCGCGTGGTTCAAGCTCGCCGTGATCCTGGAGGGCATCCACTACCGCTACACACTCGGCCAGACCGTCGGCGCGGGCTTCGACCGCATCGGCGACCTGGTCCCCGTCTTCATCGAGCACGGCCTGACCACTCTTCAGGAAGGCTGACCGGCCATGGACTTCGCATTCGACGCACGCACCGAGGAGCTCCGCGCCAAGCTTCTCGCCTTCATGGACGAGTACGTCTATCCGGCGGAGGCAGTCGCTCACGAGCAGCGCGAGCAGCTCGCCTCACCGTGGGACACCCCGGCCGTGGTCGAGGAGTTGAAGGCCGAGGCCCGCCGCCAGGGCCTGTGGAACCTCTTCCTTCCCGACTCCGAGTACGGGGCGGGGCTGACGAACCTCCAGTACGCTCCGCTCGCCGAAATCACGGGCCGTTCCCCGCAGTTGGCGCCGACGGCGCTGAACTGCGCGGCGCCGGACACCGGCAACATGGAGGTGCTCACCCAGTTCGGCGACGACCAGCAGCGCAAGCAGTGGCTGGAACCCCTGCTCGCCGGTGAGATCCGCTCGGCGTTCGCGATGACCGAGCCCGAGGTGGCCTCGTCCGACGCCACGAACATCACGACGCTGATCGAGAGGGACGGCGACGAGTACGTCGTGTCCGGCCGCAAGTGGTACATCTCCGGGGCGATGAACCCCGACTGCAAGATCTTCATCGTGATGGGCAAGACGGATCCGGACGGGTCGGACATCCGCCGCCAGCAGTCGATGGTGCTGGTGCCGCGGGACACGCCCGGCGTGGAGGTGCGTCGTGCGATGCAGGTCTACGGGTACGAGGACCACTCCCACGGCGGTCACGCCGAGGTGGTCTTCCACGGGGCGCGGGTTCCGGCCTCGAACCTCATCGGTGAGGAGGGCGGCGGCTTCGCCATCGCGCAGGCGCGGCTGGGGCCCGGCCGGATCCACCACTGCATGCGGCTGATCGGCATGGCCGAGCGGGCGATCGAGCTGATGTGCCGGCGGGCGGTGTCCCGTACGGCGTTCGGCAAGTCGCTGGCCCAGCAGGGGGTCGTCCACAACTGGATCGCGGACGCGCGGGTGGCGGTCGAGCAGTTGCGTCTGCTCGTCCTCAAGACGGCCTGGATGATGGACACCGTCGGCAACAAGGGTGCCCACGCCGAGATCCAGGCCATCAAGATCGCCACGCCTCGTACGGTCGTCGACATCATCGACAAGGCGGTCCAGCTGCACGGCGCGGGCGGAGTCAGCCAGGACTTCCCGCTGGCCGAGCTCTGGGCCGGCGCCCGCACCCTCAAACTCGCCGACGGCCCGGACGAGGTCCACCAGCGGTCACTGGCACGCCGGGAACTGAAGCGCTACGTCTGACCCGCCGGGGGGCGGGGTCGGGGTTTTCCTCGCCCCCGCCGCCCCTACCCATTCCCGTCCCTGACTCAGGGGCTCCGCCCCCGAACCCCCGCTCCTCAAACGCCGGAGGGCTAAAGAAGGTCGGTCCCACCCCGGGCTACGGTCTGAGCGCCCGCAGCAGCAGGTCCGCCAGGTGGTCGGCGACTTCCTTCGGAGGGAGCGGGCCGTCGGGGCGGTACCAGGTGGAGAGGTGGTGGACGGAACCGAAGTGGTAGTCCACGACCAGGTCGGCCGGGGTGGCAGTGGAGAAGACCCCCGCCTCCTGCCCCTCCTCGATCAGCGCGCGGAAGCGCTCGTGGTAGCGGCGCCGTTCGGCCCGTACCTGCTTGTTCTTCTCGGGACTCAGGTGGTGCATGGAGCGAAAGAAGATCGCCGCGTCGTCGAGGTTGTCGATCGTCGTGACGACGACATCGGCGGCGGCACCCCGCAACCGCTCCTCCACAGGCGCGTCCGCGTCGGCGAAGGCGTCGAGCCGCTCCTGCTGAACCCGCAGCACACGTGCGTACACCTCGTGGAGCAGGTCGTCCTTGGAGCCGAAGTAGTGGTAAAGCGCCCCCTTGGTGACACCGGCCGCCTCGACGATCTCCTGGACCGAGGTGCGGTCGTAACCGCGCTCGGCGAAGAGCCGGGTGGCGGCCGCCAACAGCCGCCGCGGGACGGGCGTGCCGTCCCCGTCCGTCGTCCTGGGCACTGCCGCCACCTGCCTTCCAGTGTTCTATGTGCAGTTCTGTATGCGTGGTCCGCCGGACGCCCCCCGGCCGCCCGACGGCGGTCTACTGACCGTCCTGCGTCCGGGAACGCAGCTCCCGACGGAGGATCTTCCCACTTGCCGTCTTCGGCAAGTCGGGCAGGATCTCGACCTGACGCGGGTATTTGTAGGCGGCCAGTCTCTCCTTGCAGTATGCGGCGAGTGCGGCCGGGTCCTCCTCGGCGCCCGGCCGGAGGCTGATGTACGCCTTGACGGTCTCGCCGCGGTATCCGTCGGGCACCCCGACGACGGCCGCCTCGCGTACCGCGGGGTGGGTGTAGAGGACGTCCTCGACCTCGCGCGGCCACACCTTGAAGCCGGACGCGTTGATCATGTCCTTCTTGCGGTCGACCACGTAGAGCCAGCCGTCCGCGTCCATGAAGCCGATGTCGCCGGTGCGCAGCTCGCCGTCCGGGAAGGTCTCCGCGGTGGCCTCGGGCCGGCGCCAGTAGCCGGGCACGACCTGCGGACCGCGTACGAGGATCTCGCCCTGCTCGCCGAAGGGCACCTCCGCGCCCTGGTCGTCGACGATCCGGACGACCGTGTCGGGTCCCGGCAGGCCGACGGCCAGCGTCCCGGAGACCGGGTCGACGGGGGCCTCACGGCCGGGCGGTACGGAGGCGCAGGGTGCGGTGCACTCGGTGAGTCCGTAGCCGTTGCGGATGTACGGCCCGAAGCCCGCCCGGAACTTCTCGACGAGCGCGGGCGGCACGGGCGCGCCCCCGGAGGAGATGTTCACGAAGGAGGAGAAGTGGTCCGGCGTGACGGACGGGTGCGCGGCCAGGGCCATGAAGGCGGTCGAGGGGCCGACCGTGTAGTGGGGCCGGTGCTCGGCGAACGCGTCGAGGACGACCCCCGTCTCGAAGCGGTACACGAGGACGAGGGTGCCCACGCTGTTGAGGCACGCGGCGAACTGGCAGACCATCCCGGTGATGTGGAACAGCGGCGCCATCGCGAAGTACACGGGTGCCTCGGGCAGCGCGAGGCCGGTCCGCTGCCGCTCGGCGTTGTACATGATGTTGGCGTGGGTGTTGGTGGCCCCCTTGGGGGCTCCGCTGGTGCCCGAGGTGTAGCTGATCAGCGCGATGTCCGACGGGCCCGGGTCGCGGCCCTCGGGGGCCTTGTGTCCGGCCCGTGCGACGGTCAGCAGGTCGTCGGCGTCCGGCGCCTGGGGCAGCCGCTCGAAGTTCAGCACGCGTGCGTCGCCCCGCGTCTGGAGGTCCAGTTCGCAGCCGGTCAGCACGACGCGTACGGGCGAGTCGGCGGCCGTCTCGCGCAGGTACGACTCCCAGGCGCGGTCGGAGCAGATCAGCGCGGTGACCTCGCCGTCCCGCAGGACGTGGGTGACCTCGCCCGACTTGTACATGGGGTTGACGGGCAGGACGGTCGCGCCGGCCTTCCAGGCGCCGAGGACGGTGAGGACGAAGAGCGGGGAGTTCTGCAGCAGGACGGCGACCCGGTCGCCGCGCTCCAGGCCGCGGGCGGCGAGGTGTCCGGCGACGGAGTCGCTCAGCTCGTCGACCTCGCGGTAGCTGAGCCGTCCGTCGAAGTAGGTGAGGAAGGTGCGGTCGGGGGCCTCGGCGACAGCCCGGCGCAGGGCGTGCACCGGCGAGTCGACGGGGCTTATGGGTCCGCGCTGGGCGTCGTTCAGGAGCGCGAGCCAGGGCTGGGCCGCGTACAGGGAGGTGGTCACCGGCCGTCCGCCTCCCACTTCTGCTGGATGTGGTTCATGCTCGTCAGCCAGCGGTCGGGGTCGCCGGCCCGCGCCCGGTAGTAGTCGGCGACCTCGGGGTGCGGCAGGATCAGGAAGCGGTCCTCCTCGATCCCGGAGAAGAGGGCGTCCGCGACGTCCTCGGGCTCGATGGCGGTGGGCTTGAGCACGAGGTCGCCGGCGCTGCCGGTGCCCGCGAGCATGTCGGTGCGAACGCCCTGCGGACAGATCGCGTGGACCTTCAGACCGCGGTGGCGGTACGTGAGGGAGAGCCACTCGGCGAATGCGTACGCGCCGTGCTTGGTGACGCTGTACGGGGCCGCGCCGACCATCGTGAGGAGTCCGGCCGCCGAGACGGTGGAGACGAAACGGCCGCTGCCGCGCTCCAGCCAGGCGGGGAGCAGTTCGTTGGCCGCACGGACGTGGGCCATCACGTTCACGTCCCAGGCGAGCTCCCAGACCTG
Organism: Streptomyces sp. NBC_00258; assembly: GCF_036182465.1. NCBI lineage: Bacteria > Bacillati > Actinomycetota > Actinomycetes > Kitasatosporales > Streptomycetaceae > Streptomyces > Streptomyces sp. NBC_00258. Next base: position 9,317,255 of record NZ_CP108081.1, on the reverse strand, counting down.
TTCGGGAGCCGCCTCCGAGCCACCGGAGGCGAGCCCGGCGTTGGCGCAGTAGACGTCGACCGTGCCCCCGAGGGCGTCCCGCGCCTCGGCCACGATCGCGGAGGCGTCGCCCGGGACGGCGACCGCCCCGATCTCCTCGGCGACGGCCTTCGCCTTCCCGGCATCCAGATCATTGACGACGACCCGGGCCCCTTCGGCGGCGAACCGCCGCGCCAACGCGGCCCCGATGCCCCCTCCAGCTCCGGTGACGACCACTCCGGCACCCTGCACGGCTTCCACCATCGGTCTCCTTCGACACGACGAAACTCGGCTCCACTCCACACACAGACTAACCGGTCGGTATGTATGGAGGAAGGGCCATGGCAGCGCGCCCCTCAGGGGCGTGGGGCTGTGTCGATTTGCGGCTCCGCCGCGATGGGGGTCCCCCCGCTCGAGCGAAGCCGAGAGTGGGGAGCGACAAGCCACGAATCACCCGCAGCCTACAAACAACAGGCGGGAGCCCTTAGCGTGCTCGGTGCCAGCCTTCCGCGACCACGGAGGTCACACATGCGCCGCCTGTCCAGACGGAGTCTCCTCGCCGCCACAACCGCCGCGGCGGCGTTCTCAGCGAACCCGCCCACCACAGCCGCGGCCGCCCAGGAACCACAGGCACAAAGGGGCGCCCGCCGCCTGCGGACCGGCTTCGAGCGTCTCGCCGCGGACGGCTACACCCTCCTCGACGGCGAACGCGTAGGAATCGTCACCAACCCGACCGGCATCACCCGGGACGTCCGCCACATCGTCGACGTCATGCACGCGGACGACCGCGTGAACCTGGTGGCCGTCTTCGGCCCCGAGCACGGCTTCCGTGGTACCGCCCAGGCCGGCGGCTCCGAGGGCCGCTACGACGACCCGGCGACCGGCCTCCCGGTCTACGACACGTACCTGAAGAGCGGGCAGCCGCTGGCCGACATCTTCACGGCCTCCGGTGTGGACACCGTCGTCTTCGACATCCAGGACGCTGGCGCCCGCTTCTACACGTACATCTGGACGCTGTACGACTGCATGGAGGCGGCCCGGCTCGCCGGGAAGCGTTTCGTGGTGCTCGACCGGCCGAACCCGGTGACCGGCCGGAGCGCCCAGGGCCCCGTGCTGCACAAGGAGTTCGCGACCTTCGTGGGCCGGGAGCCGATCGCGCAGGCGCACGGGATGACGGTGGCGGAGCTGGCGCGGCTGTTCAACAAGGAGTTCCTCGCGGCGCCGGTACCGCTGGACACCGTGCTGATGTCGGGCTGGAAGCGGTCGGACTTCTACGACGCCTCGGGCCTCCCCTGGGTGCCGCCGAGCCCCAACATGCCGACGCCGGACACCGCGCTCGTGTACTCGGGGACGTGTCTCTTCGAGGGGACGAACCTGTCGGAGGGGCGTGGCACGACCCGCCCGTTCGAGCTGCTCGGCGCGGAGGGCATCGACCGGCGGTGGGCCGCCGAGGCGGGTCAACTCGGGCTGCCCGGCGTGCACTTCAGGGAGGCGTACTTCGCGCCGACCTTCTCGAAGTTCCAGGGCAAGACCGTCGGGGGCGTGCAGATCCATGTCCACGACCGGGCCGCGTACGACCCCGTACGCACCGGGATCGCGCTGCTCGTGACCGCCAAGAAGGTGTGGAGCGGCTTCGCCTGGCGCTCCGACAACTGGATCGACAAGCTGACGGGCTCCACACAGGTCCGCACGATGATCGACGCCGGCGCGGGTGCCGACGAGGTCGTGGCGGCCTGGCAGGGCGAGCTGGCGGCCTTCCGCCGGATGCGCGGGAAGTACCTCCTCTATCGCTGAGAAATGAGTTCGGGCCGGTCGAACCGCACGTGGCGTATGGCCAACTCCCTTCCCCAGCGGGACGATGCCCCCGAATGAGCGGGTTACGGGGGCCGAAGGGGGCTCGTCATGACGGAGCCGGAAGTGGGTGTGGCTCCCTACTGGGAGCTGACGTTCGACGCGGACGGGGATGTGAACGCCAGGCAGCGCGACCGGCTGCTGAAGGAGGCGTCGGAGCGGGGCGTCAAGGATCTGATCGTGTTCGCGCACGGCTGGAACAGCGACCGGTCGGGGGCGACACGGCTCTACAGCCGGTTCTTCGAACCGTTCCCCGGGCTCGCGCCGAACGCCCGGCTCGGGTTCGTGGGCGTGGTGTGGCCGTCGATGCGGTTCTCGGACGAGCCGGTCCCCGACTTCGAGCGGGCCGTGACGGCGGCGACCGTGGGGCCGGCTCTGGACAAGGGCACCCGCGGCGGTCTGCTGGAGGTCTTCCCCGGCCGGGCCACCCTGGTCGACCAGATCGCCCGGATGCTCGACCAACAACCTGACGAGGAAGCCGCGTTGGAGGAGTTCGGGCGGCTCGTACGGCTGCTCGTCGAGCTGCACCCCGAGGCGCCGGGGACGGCGTTCGCCGCGGACACCGTGGCTGAGGCCGGGCCGCAGTGCGACCCGGAGATGTTCCTCGGGGACACGACGGAGATGTGCCGGGAGTTCGCGCGGGCGCTGGCGGAGGAACGGGCCGGCGCCGACGGCGAGCTCGCGGTCGGAGTCAGGACCGGAGCGGGGGCCGGGACCGAAGGAGTCCAGGCCTCGTTCGGGCTTCCCCGGGTCTGGGACGGCGCGCACGAACTGCTGCGGCAGGCAACGTACTTCGCGATGAAGCGGCGTGCCGGCACGGTCGGTGAGCGTGGGCTGGGTCCGTTGGTCGGGCGGCTCGCGCAGGTGGCGCCGGGGCTGCGGGTGCATCTCGTGGGGCACAGCTTCGGCGGGCGCCTGGTGTCGTTCGCGCTGCGCGGGCTGCCCAAGGGCGTACGGAACGTGAAGTCGGTGACCCTGCTCCAAGCGGCCTTCTCCCACTACGCGTTCGCGGCTCGGCTGCCGCACGACGCGCGGGGCAAGGGCGTTCTGCACGGTCAACAGGACCGTGTCGACGGCCCGTTGGTCTGCTGCTTCTCGCGCTTCGACTCGGCGCTCGGGACGATCTACCCGATGGCCTCCCGGATGGCGGGCGACAGCGACTCCGCCGCCGACCTCCGGCTTCCGCGCCTGCTCGGCGGCAAGTGGGGGGCGTTGGGGTTCGACGGGGTGCAGGCGGTGGCGGGCACGAAGGGGTTCGAGCTCGCCGACGCGCTGCGGGCGAAGCTGCCCGTGTCGGGGTGCGTGAACATCGACGCGTCCGCGGTGGTGAAGCGCGGTGGAGCCCCGTCGGGGGCCCACAGCGACATCTGTCACCGGGAGTTGGCCCAGGTGGTGCTGGCGGCGGGCCGTATCCGGTGACCCGCCGCCTGCTGGTGCCTGACGTCACCGGTGTGAGGCGAACTCCACGACCTGCTGGTAGGTGGGCCGGTTCTGCCAGCTGATCTTGTTGTGCTTGATGCCGCCCAGCGTGCGCTGGTTGACCGAGTCGGCGCACCACTGGTCGCCGGCCGAGCAGAGGTCGTCGCCCGGGTAGACCTGGGCGGCGGTCTTCCCCGCGGCCTCCTTGAGGGTGTTGATCAGGACGGTCCGGCAGGCGCCGAGGCTGCCGCCGCCGCAGTAGGGCTTGGCGAGTCCGCCCTGCACGGTCTCGCCGAGCACCGCCCGGATGTCCTTGTGGACATAGCTCCACCAGCCATACTGGAAGGAGCTTCCGGCGTGCGAGCCGGTGGGCCCGTGTCCGGCCGACGGCGCCTCGTCCACGGGGAGGTTGTTGGTCATGGCGGTGTAGAGGTCACTGCCGAGGCCGGGTTCGAACTCGGCCTTGACCAGCAGTGGCCACCAGGCGTCCAGGATGCGGATCGCCTCGGCGTTGGCGTATGCCTTCGAACCGGCCGAGGTCTCCTTGCGTTTGGCGCCGGCCGTCACCCAGTCGGACAGTTTCGTCACGGCCGCCGCGGCCGCCGGGTCGGTGACCGGCGAACTGTTCACCACCTTCAGCAGCTTGGGCAGTACGTCCTCGGCGCGCAGGTCGGCCAGCGCGGCGTCGGCCATCGCCTTGGTGAGGGACGCCCTGGTGACCCCGCCCGCGGTGACCAGCTTCTTCACCCGGTCCTCCAGGAGGTTGCCGCGGTGGACGGAGCCGTTGCCCCAGGGAGCCGTGGTGTAGTCCTTGGCCTGTTTGTTGTTCCAGGAGATGTAGTAGTCCTGGTCGATGGAGTTGGGGTGGGCGGACGCCGGTGTGTAGTCGGCGGTGTTCGTCGTCGGCGTCCAGTTCTTCCACTCGTACGCCGGCTGCGCCCAGACCGGGAACTCGGCGTCGACACCGTTGGCGCGGACCGGGTTGTCACCGCTGTTGTAGTACGCGGTGTGCTGCGAGTCGGCGTAGAACCAGTTGAAGGTGTAGTTGATGTGCTGCACCGCCGACTGGAAGGTCTGCGGGCTCTTCACGTAGTCCGGGTCGTTGAGCATCTGGAAGCCGATGATCGAGTCGGCCTCGTGCATGTAGGAGGAGCGCAGGGTGGTGTACGCGACCCGTTTGCCGTCGACCGTGGCGCGATGCGTCACCGGGCCGTATTTGGTGCGCCAGACCTGCATGCGGTACGAGCCTGCCGCGGTGCCGTCGGCGGTGGTGGGCTTCCAGGCGTTGGTCTGCTCGATCTTCTCCATGGCCGTGCAGGTGCCGCGGTAGAGGTAGTGGGTGTCGTCCTGGCACAGCTCGACCGCGTAGGTGTCGATGATGTCCTGGCCGGAGGTCGTGGCGCTCCACGCGTAGTCCTGGCCGCGGCCGAGTTCGACGTACATGCTCAGTCCGGCGAAGGAGGCGCCGCGGGCGCTGAGACCGGGGCCCTGGATCTCCTGGAGCATCAGCAGCTGTGGCGCGAAATAGCCGGTCTGCGGACCGAAGACTGCGATCGGATTGCCGCTCGCCGTGCTCTTGCCGCTCACCACGAGCGCGTTGGACATGCCGCGTTTCGCCGAGCTGAGCGCGCTCGCCGTCGCCGAGGCGGACGTCCCGGTGGCCGTGGCGGTGGCCGCGCTGCCCGTGCGGTCGTAGACCAGCGGCTCCTCGGCCACCGAGCCCGCGGCGGGCAGTGCCTCGCCCTGGGGGTCGGCCGGCTTGGTCGCGTACGGGAAGCTCTCGCCGTTGTGGACCGTGAGCACGGCCTCGGGGTCGTTGCGCTCGCGGAAGGACTCCCAGACCTTGGTGCCCTCCTCCACGCCGTACTTGGACTGGGCCGCCAGGAGTGAGATGGCGTTGTTGACCTCGCCGCCGCCCCCGGAGCCGAAGAGCGCGCCGATGACCGAGGCGAGCGCGACCAGGTCGGTCTCCTTGAAGTGCTCGATGGTCCCGGCGTTGGTGACGGAGTCCTTGTGGCCGGTCAGGACGTATTCGCCGGGGAAGTAGCGACCGCTGTCGGAGGCGTCGATGTAGGCGTTGATGCCGGCGATGTAGGCCCGGACGTCGGCGAGGGCCTGCTGGCCGCGGGCGCCGTTCGTGGCGACGGCGTTGTCGATCTGGGCCTGGAGATCGGCCTCGGTGTAGGGGGCGTGGCGCCAGAACTCCTGCTCAAGGCCCTGGTTGGAGGGCGCGCCGCCGGCGAAGGGGGTCAGTTTGCCGCGTCCGACGTGCCGGAAGACGTCCATCAGCCACAGTCGGTCCTGGGCGGCCGCGTATCCGGCGCCGAACTCCGTGCCGTAACGCGTGGTGCCTGTGATGTGCGGCACACCGGTCTTCTTGTCGCGGACGATCGTGACGTCGGTGCGTCCGGCGGGCTTCAGGGTCGACTCGACCTGGTCGGCGGGGACCCCGAACGAGGCGTCCCTGAAGAAGTCGTTGATCTTGGCGTCGGTGAGCCCGGAGTAGCCCGACGCGAGGTTGCCGTAGGGCGCGAGCTGGTCGTCCGCGTGCGCGGGCTGACTTCCGAAGGCCTGGTTCAGGAGGATCTCGGCGAGGGTCGCGTTGCCGTTCTGGCCCGCCGGGAGGATGTCGGAACACCGTCCGCCGCAGTAGTCGTTGGCGGCTGCCGCGGCCGCCGCCGGGGCGGGCTGCGCGGCGGCCGTCTGGGAAAGAGGTGACAAAAGACCGGCAACGAGCACGCATATGGATGCGCCCTTGAGGAACTTGGTGAATCTGCGGGGAGTTCTCTGTCTGTCGAGGATGGTGCGTGGGGTACGCCGGGGCATGGCTGGCTCCTCGCGACGGGGGTGAGCCGGACGTTACCGCCGGTATCCCCGAGTTTGAAGATGAACATGCGTCACTTTTGGCGTCGGCGGGGCCGGAGGTCCTCCGACGCACCGCCGGCCGCACCGGCCGACGGCGAGAAGCAGACGGTGGACGGCCGAGAACCGTCTGGCGGGCAGTCCGAAACCGCCCGATTGGCGGCTTTTTGACAGTCGCCGAAAAACAGATGGAGCCGAATCGCGTGTCGATACGTCTATTCGGCGACGTCCTTTCGACGACGCCGAAGTGACCGAAGTACAGGTGCAGGTGTGACGGAGGTGCAGGGCGATGGCCGGCTTTCGGAGTCTGGCGAGACAGGTGCGCGACCCGAGGAGCGATCTGGCACTGCGGCGCTATTCACTGCGCAAGTGCCTTGAGAGGTTCGCTCCTTACGGTCACCGGGCGACCTGGGACCATCTGTGCTCCCGGGCCGGGTTCGGCCCCGAGGACCGGTCCCCCGATCCAGCGCGGCTCGTGGCCGCACTGGACGAACTGGAGGAGGCGCGCTCCGTATGGCTCGCCTACGAGGTCGAGTTCGCACAGCGCCGCAAGAAGGAGAAGCACGACGGTCTGCGCAGCCCCGGCAGCGTGGACGACTGGCACCGGCTCACCTGGGGCGGCTTCGGGGTCGCCTGGTGCGACGACCCGCGGGTCCACCCCCATGAGCCGATGGCCGAGGTGCTGCGCCGGCTGATCGCCGCCCTGGAGCGCGAGCCGGGCACCGTCTGCCCGGTCTGCTCGGGCGAGCGCCTCACCTGGAAGTACGACCTGGCCCACGAACCGTCCACGGGCCCGGTCTGCACGGCCTGCGGGATCGTGGTCCCGCGGCCGGTTCTCACGCCCGAGGCCCTGGCAGAAGCCAGAAGAGGGCGTCTATTGATGTCCGTGGCGAGCTAGGCGTACCGGGGGTGCGTCGGCGGAATCGCACCCCCGGGCGATTGGCTACGGCGTCTTGACGTCGGTGTGGATGGCGAGTTTGAACTCGGCGAGCATCAGCGGTGCCGAGACCTTCACGTCCCCCGCGCCGCGCACGGAGATCTTCAGGCCGAGCGGCGTCTGAGGGTGGACGAACATCTGCCACATGTAGGTGCGGTACTGGCCGCCGCGGGTGGGTGCGATGTCGGTCGTGGCCGTCGAGTTGTAGCCCGTCGAGAGGTTCAGCGGGTCCCGGACGTAGCGCGCCCGGTATTCGAGTCCGCGGGAGTCCGCCTCCCAGAAGACCATCGCGGACAGTACGCCCCAGCCGTCGTGACTGGGCCAGATCAGGCCCGAGCGTGCATCGGGGAACTTCGACGCGCTGTCGCCGCCCTTCGCCGGGTCGTGCATGTTCCAGGGGTCGTACTGCTCCTCCCCCGTGACGTACGGGAAGCGCACTAGGTGGTATCCGTCGCTTTCGTACGTGATCTTCTGCGCCCCCGTGTGCGCGGCTTCCCACTTGAGCGAGCAGATGGCCAGGCTCATCGCCTGTTCCTCCTTCGGTCTCCGGTTGTCAGTGGCGGCTGGCACCATCGGGGACATGGTGCAGGTGTGTGTGAACGGGGGACGCGGGTCCGGTGACGGTGCGCTCGTGCCGTTGTCGCCGAGAGCGATGGCCGACTCCGCGGCGGAGGCCGTCGCGGTCGGGGCGTCGGACATCCATGTCCATGCAAAGTCCCCCTGTGGAGAGGACACGCTGTCGCCGAAAGCGGTTGCAGCGACGCTGGAAGAAATACGTTCACGGGTCGGCGTCCCCGTCGGCGTGACCACCGGCGCCTGGGCCGAGCCCGACCCCGCGGCCCGTGTCGCGCGCGTCCGTGAGTGGACCGTCCTGCCCGACCACGCCTCGGTCAACTGGCACGAGCCGGGGGCCGAGCAGGTCGCCGCCGCGCTCCTGGAGCGGGGCGTGGCCGTGGAGGCGGGCATCTGGTCCGGCACGGACGGAGCCGCACGGTTCGCGGCGTCACCACTCGGCCCGCGAGTTCTGCGCATCCTGGCAGAGGTCACGGACCCGAATCCCGACACGGCGGAGGACTCGGCCAAGGAGCTCCTGGCCGCACTGGGAATGGGGTCCGCCACCCCGCCCCGCAAGGGACGCGGGGAACTGCGCGAACAGCCCCCACCGGGCCCGCAGGCCACCACTCACGGCCGTCCCGTCCTGCTGCACGGCGAGGAGGGCGGCACCTGGCCGGTCCTCCGGCTCGCCGGACGCCTCGGACTCGCGACGCGAATCGGCCTGGAGGACACCCTCCTCCTGCCGGGCGGTCAACGGGCGCTGTCCAACGCGGAGTTGGTTACGGAGGGTCTGGCCCAGTACGAGGGGGCACGGCGCCGCGTCCCCTGAGGGGCGCGGGGAACTGCGCGACCGGCCCCCACCGGACCCGCAAATGCAGGTCACCAACTGGCTCCCGGCGGAGCACATACCAGCCCCAAAACCCTTCGCTCCACCCCTTTCCCGTACGGACAGTTGGAGGTGATGAAACCGGTCTGAGGAACCCGAGGAGTCCCGCCATGTCGACGCTGCGCGTCACCGCCGAAGTGCTGACCGTCCACGAGCATCCGAACGCCGACGCACTCGAACTGGCCCAGGTGGGCCTGTACCGAGCCGTCGTCGCCAAGGGCGTGTACCGCACCGGCGAGACCGCCGTCTACATCCCGGAGCAGTCCGTGCTGCCCGAGGACCTGATCGAGGAACTGGGCCTGACCGGACGCCTCGCGGGGAGCAGGTCGGACCGCGTGAAGGCGGTGCGGCTGCGCGGCGAGCTGTCGCAGGGGATCGTCTGCCGGCCGAAGGCGCTGGCCGGCGTCGACCTCGCGCGGGCCGCGGCGGACGGCACGGACTTCGCGGAGCGGCTCGGCATCACCAAATGGGTGCCGCCGATACCGCCCACGATGGACGGCGAGGTCGAGTCGGCTCCCGGTCTGCTGCCCTGGGTCGACATCGAGAACATCCAGCGCTACCCGGACATCTTCGCCCCGGGCGAGGATGTGGTCCTGACCGAGAAGCTGCACGGCTCGGCCTGCCTGCTCACGTACTTCGCCGAGGACGGCCGCGTCCAGGTCTCCTCGAAGGGTTTCGGCGCCAAGTACCTGGCCCTGACGGAGGACCCGCGCAACCTGTACTGGCGCGCGGTCCACGGCCACGGCGTCGCGGCGGCCGCGGCCCGGCTCGCCGAACGGCTCGGGGCGCGCCGGGTCGGCGTCTTCGGCGAGGTGTACGGAGCGGGCGTACAGGACCTCACCTACGGCGCCGACGGCCGCCGCGAGACGCTCGGGTACGCGGTGTTCGACGTGTCCGCGGAGATCGACGGCGAGGTCCGCTGGCTGGACGCGACGGAGCTGCTCACGGGTGAACTGCCGCTCGTGCCACGGCTCTACGAGGGCCCGTACGACATCGGCCGCGTCCTGGAGTTCGCCTCCGGGCGCGAGACGGTCTCCGGGCAGGGGCTGCATCTGCGCGAGGGAGTCGTGATCAGGCCCGCCATCGAGCGGTACAGCCCGGTGACGGGTGGCCGGGCCGTCGCGAAGGCGGTCAGCCCGGCGTATCTGACGCGGAAGGGCGGCACGGAGTACGAGTGAGGAGGGGCCCGGGGCCTCAGAAGCCCAGAGCCTGCTTCAGCCGCAGTCCCTGGGCTCCTTCTCCGGCTGCTCGCGCTGCTTCCTGGCGCCCGGGCGTTCCACCATCAGCCGGGAACCGCTCTGCCGTTCGCCGAAGACGTCGTCGGGGTTGGACAGCACGCAGGTCTCCAGTGAGAGACAGCCGCAGCCGATGCAGTCCGTGAGGTGGTCGCGCAGACGGCCCAACTGCTTGATGCGCTCGTCGAGTTCGGACCGCCAGGCCTCCGAGAGGCGGGCCCAGTCCTCGCGCGTCGGAGTGCGCTCCTCGGGAAGCTCGGCGAGCGCGTCACGGATCGTGGCCAGCGGGATGCCGACGCGCTGCGCGGCCCGTACGAAGGCGACCCGGCGCAGTGCGTCCCGGTGGTAGCGGCGCTGATTGCCTGTGGTGCGGCGACTGCTGATCAGGCCCTTGGACTCGTAGAAGTGCAGGGCCGAGACGGCAGCGCCGCTGCGGGCCGACAACTGGCCGACCGTGAGTTCGTGGATCTTCTCGGGAATCTGGGGCACCCCTCGAAGCCTACCCATCCCGTCGACCTGGCTCGCCCGCCTTTCTCGGCACGCGTCACGCTTCCGGTCCGTTGACAGGGGACCCTCGCCCTACCATGCTAAGCAGTTGCTTAGACATTGCTACACGGGAGGCCAGGGACATGGCAGAGCCGAGGATCTTCGCGTCCGCCGACGAACTCAAGGCGGCGGTGGGTGAGCAGTTGGGGTACAGCGACTGGCTGGAGGTCGACCAGAAGCGGATCGACCTGTTCGCCGACGCGACAGGGGATCACCAGTGGATTCACGTGGACCCCGAGAAGGCCGCGGCGGGTCCCTTCGGGACGACCATTGCCCACGGATACCTGACGTTGTCGCTGCTGCCGCTGTTCGGGCCTCAGCTGATCAAGGTCGAGGGGGTCAGGATGGGTGTCAACTACGGGACGAACAAGGTTCGTTTTCCCGCTCCGGTGCCGGTGGGGTCGCGGCTGCGCGCGACGGCGAAGATCACCGGTGTCGATGAGGTGCCGGGCGGGGTGCAGGTGTCCGTGGGCTTCACCGTGGAGCGCGAGGGGGGCGACAAGCCGGTTTGTGCGGCTGAGTCTGTCTCCCGGTACTACTTCTAGAGTCTCCGGCCGCGTGTGAGCTGCGGGTCCGTTGCGGCTGGTCGCGCCCCGCGGCGGAGCCGCAGATGTCACAGCCCCGCGCCCCTGAAGGGGCGCCCCTGCGCGGGCGCGAGCAACCCGACGGGCTATTTCCCGGACCCGACCATCCTCAGGACCAGGTCCGCGTACAAGGCGCCCACCTCTTCCGGTGTCCTGGTGCCGTTGACGTTGAACCAGCGGGCCACGTCGATGCACAGGGAGAGGACCGCGAGGGTGGTGCCCGGGATGTCCGGGACGTCGAAGTCGCCTGCCGCCACGCCGTCCTGGATGATGCCGCGGACCTCGGCGTCGACCTGGCGGCGCAGGGCGATGATCTCGGCCCGGGCGTCCGGGCCGAGCGAGTCCAGTTCGTACTGCACGACCCGTGCGGTGGTGCGGCCCCCGGCGTGCCAGCGGACGAAGGAGCTCACGGCGTCCGCGAGCCGCTCGGTGGCGCTGCCCTCGCGCCGGGCCGCCGTCTGCAGGATCTCCAGGGCCTTCTCGTGGCCGATCCTGCTGATCCGGTGGAGCAGTTCTTCCTTGGTCTTGTAGTGGATGTAGAGCGCGGCCGGGCTCATCCCCGCCCGGCCCGCGATGTCGCGGGTCGTCGTCGCGTGGTACCCGCGCTCGGCGAAGGCCTCCACGGCGGCGACGAGCAGCCGCCGGGCCGCGTCCGGGGTGACCTCGGCCCACGGCGGCATCTCCGCACCGGCCGTCTCCTCCGCCGTACTCATCGCTGGTTCGCCCCTTCCACTGGCAGAACGAACACCATACCTCCGATGCTGAGCGGGCGCTTAGAGTGCCCGATCAGAGGCGTGGGAAACCCGCTCAGCGCTTCACAGCTTCTCGAAGGGGTCGTGTGCGGCGAGGAGCTTCTCCAGTCTGGCCTGGTCGACCCGGCTGACGATCTGCCCGGCCTCCTGGCGGTCGCGGATCACCTTGGCGAGGGTGAAGGCGGAGGTGACGAGGTAGAGGACGGCGATCCCCAGGAAGGCCCGCACCCAGGTGTCGGCCTCCAGCTTGAAGATGCCGATGGTGGTGGCGACGACGGCGACGCCGAACGATAGGACCGCCTGGCCGTAGAAGGCGGCGGTGTTCTGCTGCTTGACCGGTGTCTCACTCATGCGGACCAGAATCGGCCGACGCGGCCGCAGCCACATCCGCTCGCGTACTCAGACGCGTACTCAGAAGGCCGAAATCCCTGTCAGCGCACGGCCGATGACCAGTTTCTGTATCTGGCTGGTGCCCTCGTAGAGGGTCATCACGCGGGCGTCGCGCAGCAGCTTGCCGACCGGGTACTCGTCGATGTAGCCGTAGCCGCCGAAGACCTGGAGGGCGTTGTTGGCGGCGCGCACTGCGGCCTCCGAGGCGAAGAGCTTGGCCTTGGAGGACTCGGTGGCGAACGGCTCGCCCCGGTCGACGAGATCGGCGACCCGCCAGGTGAGCAGCCGGGCCGCGTCGACGTCCACGGCGATGTCGCTGAGCAGTTCCTGGACGAGCTGGTGGTGGGCGATGGTCTTCCCGAACTGCTCGCGCTCGGTCGCGTACGTCACGGCGGCGTCCAGTGCGGCCTGGGCGATGCCGACACAGCCGGCCGCGACGGACATCCGGCCCTTGGCCAGCGCGGACATGGCGATGGAGAAGCCCTTGCCCTCTGGGCCGAGCATCGTCGAGGCGGGCACGCGGACGCCATCGAGGACCAGCTCGGCGGTGGCCTGGCCGCGCAGTCCGAGCTTTCCGTGGACGGTGCGGCGGGTCAGGCCGGGGGTGTCGGTGGGCACGAGGAAGGCGGAGACCCCCTTGTGACCGGGGGCGTCGGTCGAGCGGGCGAAGAGCAGCACGACGTCCGCCCAGGTGCCGTTGGTGATGAACATCTTGCTGCCACTGATCACGTAGTCGTCGCCGTCGCGCACCGCCCTGGTCGAGAGGTTGCCGGCGTCGGATCCGGTGCCCGGTTCGGTGAGGCCGAAGCAGCCGACGTACGCACCCGAGGTGAGCCCCGGCAGCCACTGCCGCTTCTGCTCCTCGCTCCCCCAGGACGCGATGGTCTTGGCGACGAGGCCGAGGGAGACCGAGACGATGCCTCGGACCGAGGAGTCGCCGCGGCCGAGCTCCTCCGTCACCAGGCAGTACGCGAGGTGGTCGCCGCCGGATCCGCCGTACTCCTCGTCGACCGTGAGGCCCAGGAAGCCGACGTCGCCGAGCTTCTTCACGATCGAGCGGTCGACCTCCTCCGCCCGGTCCCAGGCGACGACGTGCGGGGCGATCTCCCGGTCGACGAAGTCCCTGGCGAGCCGTCGGACGGCGGTCTGCTCCTCGCTGAGCCCCAGGTTCATGACGAGTCCTCCCGGTCGAAGGCCACGTGACGGCCGCGGTGTGACTGCTGCAGCGTTAAATTAGCACTGCTAGTTTCCGGTTCGCAGCCCTACTATGTGCGCCATGGCCAGACCGCGCAAGCCCCTCCTCAGCACCGACCGGATCGTCGGGGCGGCCCGGACGCTGGTGGACGCCGAGGGACTCGCCGCCGTCTCCACGCGCCGGCTCGCCGCCGAACTGGGGGTCAGCGGTCCGTCCCTCTACAACCACTTCCGCACCAAGGACCAGATCCTTGAGGCGGTCGCGGACTCGGTGAGCGCGCAGGTCGACCTGTCGATGTTCGAGGACGGGCGCGACTGGCGCACCGCGCTGCACGACTGGGCCGTCTCCTACCGGGCCGCCCTGCGCGACCACCCGAACATCGTCCCGGTCCTGGCCCGCGGCCCCGGCCGCCGCCCGGCCGGACTGCGGCTCGCCGACGCCGTATTCGGTGCGATGGTGGAGGCGGGGTGGCCGCCGGCGCAGGCCACGTCCATCGGCGCGCTGATGCGGTACTTCGTGACGGGCTCCGCGCTGGGGTCGTTCGCCGGAGGCTTCGTGGACGACGAGACCGCGTACGATCCCGCCGACTATCCGCATCTCGGGCAGGCCCATCTTCTCGCCGAACAGCAGGAGAAGATCGACGAACGGGCCTTCGAGACGGGGCTGAGGGCGTTGCTGGACGGGTTGGCGCTGCAGTTTGAGGGGTTGCGGGGGGAGTAGGGGTTCCGCATGCCTTCCTGTCTGCGGGCCGTATGTGGCTTGTCGCGCAGTTCCCCGCGCCCCTTACGGGGCGCTCATCGTTCGGCGCTCGCCGAACTGTGCGTCGCGCATGCTGGGTGCATGACCTCCTCACGTACCGGGGCCGCCGGGCTCGCCGCCCTCGCCTCTCTGGTCGCCGACGAGACACGGGCCGGTTTTCTGCTGGCGCTGCTCGACGGGCGGGCGTGGACGGCCGGTGAGCTGGCCCGGCATGCGGGGGTCGCCGCGTCGACGGCCAGCGAGCACCTGGGCAAGCTCGTCGCCGGCGGGCTGCTCACCGAGGAACGGCAGGGGCGGCACCGGTACGTACGGCTGGCCGACGCCCGGGTCGCCCAGCTCGTCGAGGACCTCGCCGCCCAGGTCGCGCCGACGGCCGCCGTGCGACCGCGCACCCTGCGTGAGGCCGGCGCGGGCAGCGCGATGGCCCGGGGCCGCACCTGCTACGACCACCTGGCCGGCCGCCTCGGCATCGCCGTCACCGACGCACTGACAGGGCTCGGACTGCTCCGGCAGGACACGGGGTTCGCGCTCACCGACGAAGGGGTGCGCTGGTTCGACGGCCTCGGCGTCCCCCTCGTACGCACCGGGCGGCGCCCGCTCGCCCGGGCCTGCCTGGACTGGACGGAACGCCGTCCCCATCTCGCCGGCGTGGCGGGAGCCGCGCTGTGCCGGCACGCCCTGGACACGGGCTGGTGCGTACGCATCGGCTCGGAGCGAGCCGTGAAGGTCACGCCCAAGGGCGACCGGGCCCTGGCGGACCTACTGGGAATCCAGTCGGAGACGCTCTTCTGACGTGCCCCGCAAGGGGCGCGGGGAACTGCGCGACCAGCCCCCACACCGACCCGCAGACGGACAACGGCTCAGCGGAGCTCAACGCCCGGTCCGAAAATCGCGAGCCCTTTCCCGTGACCCCACCTAGCCTCTGGAAAGTGATGAAGCCTCTCCTGTCAGCCCGCCGTACGGAACTGCTCGCGGCCGGAGCCGCGACGGTCACCGTGCTGTTGTGGGCCTCCGCGTTCGTGTCCATCCGGAGTGCGGGCGAGGCGTACGCGCCCGGCGCCCTGGCCCTGGGCCGGTTGCTCGCCGGGACGCTCGTCCTCGGCGTGATCTGTCTGATACGCCGGGAGGGGCTGCCGCCGCGCGCCGCCTGGCCGGGGATCGTGGTGTCCGGGCTGCTCTGGTTCGGGCTCTACATGGTGGTGCTCAACTGGGGTGAGCAGAAGGTCGACGCGGGCACCGCCGCCCTGGTGGTGAACGTGGGCCCGCTGATCATGGCCCTGCTCGCGGGGTGGCTCCTCAAGGAGGGGCTGCCGCCGAGGCTCCTCGCCGGGATGGCCGTGTCGTTCGCGGGAGCGGCGGTCGTCGGCCTGTCGATGTCGGGCGAAGGCAGCGCCTCCGTGCTCGGCGTGCTGCTCTGTCTGCTCGCCGCGGTGGCGTACGCGGGCGGTGTGGTCGCCCAGAAGCCGGCCCTGCGGCACGGTTCCGCGCTCCAGGTGACGACGTACGGCTGTGCGATCGGGGCGGTGGCCTGTCTGCCCTTCGCCGGGCAGCTGGTCTCCGACGCCGCCGACGCCCCGCTGTCCGCGACCCTCAACATGGTGTACCTGGGCGTCTTCCCGACCGCCCTCGCGTTCACCACCTGGGCGTTCGCGCTGGCCCGTACGACGGCCGGGAAGATGGGCGCCACGACGTACGCGGTGCCCGCGCTGGTGGTGCTGATGTCCTGGGTTGCTCTCGACGAGGTGCCGGGCTGGATCACGCTCGTCGGCGGACTGGTGTGTCTGGCAGGGGTGGCGGTGTCGCGGTCGCGCCCGCGAACGGCCGCGGTGGCAGCGGAAGTTACTCCTGCCACTGCCGGCGGATCCGTCGCCGCGGCCCCGGAGACGAGTCCGGAGCCGCAGCGCGAGCAGGCCTAGACGGCCCGGCTTCTCAGCGTGAACGCGCCCTGTCCGCAAGGACCTTGATCGATCCGAGCGCGATCACGGCGAGCCCGATGATGTACGCGGCCACCGACATCGACGTGCCCGTCGTCTCCAGCAGGAGCACCATCACGAAGGGCGCGAGTCCGCCGCCGAGGACAGCCGCGATCTGGTAGCCGAGCGAAGCGCCCGTGTACCGCATCTCGGGGGTGAACAGCTCGGCGAACAGGGCGGCCTGGGGCCCGTACATGATGCTGAGGAAGCAGCTGGCGACGAACGTGCCGACCGCCAGCCACAGCAGCGAGCCCGTGTCGATCAGCAGGAACATCGGTACGGCCCACAGGGCGATGCCGGCCGCGCCGAGACCGTAGATCCGGATGCGGCCGATGCGGTCGGAGAGCGCGGCGGACGCGGGGATCAGGACGAGCTGGGTGAGGCTCACGCAGAGGGAGACCGTGAGGACTGCCCCGCGGTTCATGTCGAGTTCGCGGGTCGTGTAGTCGAGGACGCCGGTGATCAGGATGTAGAAGGTCGCGGTGTTCACGGCGAACGAGCCGCCCGCGAGGAAGACCGTGCCGAGGTGGCCGCGGAGGATGGTGCGCAGTGGGGAGTTCCGCGCGCCGCCGCCAACCTTTCCCTTGTCTGCTCCCTGTTCTCCCTGTTCTGCCGCCTGTTCCTTCTCTGCCTTCTCCTTCTCGGCCAGGGCCCGTTCGGCCGCCCGGAACTCGGGGGTCTCCTCGACGTGCTTGTGGATGTACCAGGCGAGTACGAGGACGAGCAGGCCTACCAGGAACGGGAGCCGCCATCCCCACGCGGCGAACGCCGACTCGCTGGTGAACGCGCCGGCGAGTAGGAACACCGAGTTGGCGGTCACCACGCCGATGGGGACGCCGAGTTGGACGAAGCTCCCGTAGATGCCCCGCTTGCCCTCCGGCGCGTACTCGGTGGCGAGGAGCATCGCGCCGCCCCACTGCGCGCCGACCGCGATGCCCTGCATGACGCGCAGCGTGACGAGCAGGACCGGGGCGGCTATGCCGATCGTCTCGTAGGTGGGGAGGAGGCCGATGCCCGTCGTGGCCACGCCCATCAGGGTCAGGGCCAGGACCAGCATGGGCTTGCGGCCTCGTTTGTCGCCGAGATGGCCCGCGATGATTCCGCCGAAGGGGCGGGCGAGGAAGCCGACGGCGAAGGTGGCGAACGAGGCGAGGACTCCTGCGGAGGAGCTGCCTGCGGGGAAGTACAGGTCTCCGAGGACCAGGGCTGCCGCTATGCCGAAGACGAAGTAGTCGTACCACTCGACCGCTGAGGCCAGGGCGGCGGCCGTTGCCCCTTTGCGGCGGTTCTTGGCGTCTTGTGCGGGGGTGGATGTGCTGGGGAGGGCGGAAGGAGCGGTGTCCATGCGGTGCACACTCCGGTGGGTGCGGGGACGTTCGCGGCAACGTACTGACCGGACGGTATGTGGGTCAACGGGTGTGCGGCGATTGTTCTTCTCTCGCCCCCGCCGCCCCTACCCATTCCCGTCCCTTACTCAGGGGCTCCGCCCCCGAACCCCCGCCAAAGATTGCGCAGTTCCCCGCGCCCCTTTAAGGGGCGCGGGGAACTGCGCGACCAGCCACACCCCACCCGCACCCGACAACCCACCCCACGGGGTCTGGGGCGGAGCCCCAGGGGACGGGAATGGGTAGGGGCGGCGGGGGCGAGGAAAGGTCCGTGGGGGCTAGAAGACCACCAAGGCCCGCCCGCCCTTCCCCGCCAGCATGTTCTCGAAGGCCGACGGGATGCCCTCCAGGGCGATCCGTTCGGTCACCAGGGAGCCCAGGACCAAGCGCCCCGCACGGACGTGGTCGGCGAGGAGCGGCAGGTCACGGGCCGGATCGGAGTTGCCGTAGACGCAGCCGGAGAGCGTGCGGCCCCAGTGGAAGAGTTCGAGGGCGTTGAAGGTGACCTGCTGGTCCTTGCCGCCGATGCCGACGACCGTCGTACGGCCGCCTCGGCGGGTGGACTCCCAGGCAGCCCGGATCGTGACGGCCCGGCCCACACACTCGACCGCCACGTCGACCCCCTGCTTGCCCGTGAGCCCACGGATCTCCCGGGCGGTGGTGTCGGACGCGACGACGTACTCCGTGGCCCCGGCCGCCCGCGCCAGGGACTCCTTCTCCGGCGACACATCCACCGCCACGATCGTCGAGGCGCCCGCGATCCGCGCGGCCTGGATCGCCGCGAGACCGACCCCGCCGACCCCGAACACCGCGACGGTCTCCCCGGAGCGGACCCGCGCCGAGTAGTGGACGGCCCCGTACCCGGTGAGCACGGCGCAGCCGAGCAGCGCCGCGTCGGTCAACGGGATCCCGGCCGGCGCGGGGAGCACACAGGCACCCGCGACCAGCGTCTCCTCGGCGAACGCGGCGACGTTCAGCCCGGGATACAGGTCGGCCCCGTCGGAGGAGCGCCGCGCGTACACCTCCCCCGCCCCCGCCAGCGCGTTGGCGCACAGCCATACCTCGCCCAGCGAGCAGGCGTGGCAACTGCCGCAGGAGGGAGCCCAGTTGAGGACCACTCCGTCCCCGGGCGCGACGTGCGTGACCCCGGGGCCGACGGAGACGACGGTCCCCGCCCCCTCGTGGCCGAGCACGGCGGGTACCGGCACCCGCATGGTGCCGTTGGACAGGGAGAGGTCGGAGTGGCAGACCCCGGCCGCGGCCAGCCGCACCCTCACCTGCCCGGGGCCCGGCACCTCCGGCAACTCGATCTCGGTGATCTCCAACGGAGCCCCGACGGCGGGCAGGACAGCGGCGCGAACCGCGTGCGTCGCACGAGCCATGTCGTACAACCCTCCTAGAACTGCAGGGACTTGGTCTGGAGGTACTCGGACAGGCCGTGCGAGCCCAGCTCGCGGCCGACCCCCGACTGCTTGTAACCGCCGAAGGGGGCAAGGGGGTTGAAGCGCCCGCCGTTGATGTCCACCTGTCCGGTGTCGAGGCGCCTCGCGAAGGCCACGGCCTCGGTCGCCTCGCCGGCCCACACGGCCCCCGCCAGCCCGTACACCGTGCCGTTCGCGATCCGCAGCGCGTCGGACTCGTCCTCGTACCGGAGGATCGAGAGCACGGGGCCGAAGATCTCCTCCTGGGCGATCGTCATCTCGGGGGTCACGTCCGCGAAGACGGTCGGGCTGACGAAGTAGCCCTGATCGCGCGGGGCTTCGGGTCCGCCGGCCACCAGTCGCGCTCCCTCCGCGACGCCCTTCTCGATGTAACTCCGCACGCGCTGTTGCTGCTTGGCGTTGACGACGGGCCCTATGCGTTCGCCGTATTTCGCGGCCGCCTCCGCCGCCAGCGCGACCGCCTCGTCGTACTGCGAGTCGTGGACCAGCATGCGGGTCCAGGCGCTGCATGTCTGGCCGGAGTTGGACATCACGTTGGCCACGCCGACGTTGACCGCCTTGGCGAGGTCGGCGCTCGGCAGGATGACGTTGGCGGACTTGCCGCCGAGTTCCAGGGCGACCCGCTTGACGGCCGCGCCCGCGGTCGCACCGATCTGCCTGCCGACGGCCGTCGAGCCGGTGAAGGAGACCAGGTCCACGCCCTCGTGCCCGGCGAGGGCCTGGCCCGCGACCGGGCCGAGGCCGGTGACCAGGTTGAAGACCCCGGCCGGAACGCCCGCTTCGTGGACCGCCTCCGCAAAGAGCTGCGCGGTCAGCGGGGTGTCCTCGGCGGGCTTCAGCACGACCGTGCAGCCGGCCGCGAGGGCCGGGGCGACCTTGGCGACGATCTGGTGCAGCGGGTAGTTCCAGGGGGTGATCGCGCCGACCACGCCGACCGGTTCCAGATGGACGGTCGAGTTGCCGACCTTCTCCTCGAAGGCGTACGAAGCGGCCAGCTCGGCGTACGAACCGGCGACCGCGATGGGCGCTCCGACGTGCACGGCCTGCGAGAGTTTCAGCGGTGAGCCGAGTTCGGCGGTCACCGTCTCGGCGATCTCGTCCTTGCGGGCGACGAGTACGTCCCGGAGTGCGGTGATCCGTGCGGCGCGCTCGGCGGGCGGTGTGGCGGCCCAGGCAGGCAGGGCTCCGCGCGCGGCTCGTACGGCGGCGTCCACGTCGTCGGCGGTGCCCGCCGGGACCTGGGCGATGACCTGCTCGTCGGCCGGGTTGACGACGGCGATCGCGTCCGTCCCGGCGGCCGGGCGCCACTCGCCGTCGATGTACATGCCGTCGTGTGCCTTCATGCGTTCCTCCCGGGAGGGGCGTCGTCTCCGCCGCCCAACCTAGCCGTCGTCCGAGACCCCAAACTAGCGGTGTTAGTTTTTGCACACCAGGGGCCCCGGGACGATCACAGGGCCCACAGGGAAGCACCCCGAGGCCCCCACGGGAGCACGGGGGCGTCGGACCTCAGAAGTCCGCGCGCGTCGGTTCGTCCAGCCGGGCAACGGCCTCCTGGCCGAACTCCTTCTCGTACGCGTCCCGGATCCCCTCGATCCCGGGGTCGGCCGCCTTCGCCCGCCCCACGGGATACAGCAGGATCAGCTCGTACGACCGCTCTCGCTCGATGACACCGTTCCTGTCGCGCCACTGCCCGCGGCCGTCCTGCACGGTGAGCCCGTCCGGGAAGGCGGGGGTGACCTGCCGGTCGACGAAGTCCATGAACTGCCCGTCGGTGACGGCCGGGCCTCCGTCGGGGCGCTCGGTGCCGAAGAAGAGACGGGTCTCGACGTACGCCGCGCCCCTGGCCGTCGGAGCCGCCGGAGCCGTCTGCCGGGGCTCGGCGTCGGTGAGTGTGGCGTACGCGGCCGGGGCGCCGGCGAAGAGGAGGGCGGAGGCCGTAGCGACGGCGAGGCGGGTACGCATGGTGTTCATGATCATGAACGCATACCTAGCGGGCCTCAGTCCTCCAGGTCGGGCAGGCGCGCCGGGGCCGGGGAGATCCGTACGCCTTCGTGGTCGAAGACGAACAGATGGGCGAGGTCCACGAGGAGGGGAACCTGCATGCCGTGGCGGAGTTCGTGGTCGGGTGTCGTACGGACGATGAGGTCTCCGGGCAACCGGCCCTCGGGAGGCGGCAGTTCGGTCCGGTCCTGTCCGGCGTCCCCGGGATCCTCCATGACCACGACGGGTCCGGCCCGCAGCGCGCCGGCCCGGTCCCGCAGGCGGCCCAGGACACCGCCCACGGGACGGCGGCGCCTCGGTGGCCGGGCCACGGGGCGCGGCGCCTCCAGGTCGGGTACGACGGCGGGCTGTGAGCCGGTGTTGAAGTGGACGAGGACCTCGTGTCCCTGGAACTCCACGTGCTCGACGAGCCCGCTGATCGCCACCTCGCCGGGCCTGGCCTCCCCCGGCTTGGCGATGCGTACGGCCTCGGAGCGCAGGCCCACGATGACCTCGTGGCCCTGGTGCACCCGGAGCAACCGGTGGTCCAGGGACAGGGGTTCGGGCAGGACGAGGGCCTGGCGGCCGAGGCCGATCGACATGGCACCGTCGAGGGGGGCGAGGACGATGCCTCGCAGGAGGCTGATGCGCGGGGTGCCGACGAACGCGGCGACGAAGACGTTCTCGGGCAGCGCGTAGACCGTGCGCGGGGTGCCGACCTGCTGGAGGACACCGCCGCGCAGGACGGCGACCCGGTCGCCGAGGGACATCGCCTCCGCCTGGTCGTGGGTGACGTACACCGTGGTGACGCCCAGACCCCTGGTGAGACGGGCGATTTCGGCGCGCAGACGGTTGCGGAGCTTGGCGTCCAGGTTGGCCAGCGGTTCGTCCATCAGGAACGCGGAGGGGTGTCGTGCGATCGCCCGGCCCATCGCGACGCGCTGGCGTTCGCCGCCGGAGAGCTGGTGGGGGAAGCGGTCGAGGAGGTCCTCGATGCCGAGCATCTTGGCCGTGGCGTCGACGCGCGAGCGCGGGTCCTCGCCGGGCGTCTCGATGCGCAGGGGGAAACCGATGTTGTCGCGGCTGTTCATGGTCGGGTAGAGCGCGAAGTTCTGGAAGATCATCGCCATGTCCCGGTCCGCGGGCTCCAGATGGTTGGCGTAGGCGCCGTCGAGCCGCACCTGCCCCTCGGTGGGATCCGTGAGGCCGGCGATCATCCTCAGCACGGTCGACTTGCCGCAGCCGGACGGTCCGAGCAGCACCAGGAACTCGCCGGGCGCGACGTCGAGCGACAACCTGTCCACCACGGAGACACCGCGCGTATAGGACTTGCTGACCTGTCGAAGGGAGATGGCGCGTGACATGGGACGTGACCCCCGGGGGCTCACAGGGCGCTGGTGCTCCGCGATCGGAGGTCTCGCGGGTCGTACGAGACCTATGAGTCACGGAAGCTAACGGACCGCACACATCCCGGGGAAGACTTGCGGCGGAATCGGGCGGGCCTTGTGGAGGGGCCTATCGTGAAACAGGGGCGTTCGGGCCAACTCCGGTGCGAAAGAGGTCTGTTCAGTGTCTCTCGGGCTCCGGTGCGGATGGCGTACGTCCCCTACGTTCCGTCGGCTCCGGCCCGGCGGCGCCCGTACGCCCCTGTCGCAGTCCGAGCCCCGAGGCGATCAGCAGCAGCGCTCCGAGCATGACGAACGGCGCGGCCACGCCGGCGACTCCGGCGACCAGGCCCGCGGCGGCGGGCGCGGCGACCTGGCCGAGCCGGTTGCCGGTCAGACGCAGGGCGAGGGCGGTGGAGCGGGCGTCGTCGGGGGCGGCCTGGACGACCGTGGTCATGGACAGGGGCTGGCCGACGCCCAGGCAGAAGCCGAGGAGGGCGAGGATCACGGCGAGGCCCCAGACCGGCACGGGCAGCGCGATCCCGGCGCACAGGAGGGCCCCCAGCAGACAGGTCGTGGTGAGCAGCGCGGCCCGGCCGAGGAGCCGCAGCATGGGCGTCATCACCAGGCGGCAGGCGATGGTCGCCGCAGCGCGCAGGCTGAGCAACAGGCCGATCACGGAGGGCGCGATGCCGCGGTGTTCGCCGACCACCGGCAGATACGCGGTAAGGATGTCCGTCGCGGACAGCACGGCGAGGCTGATGAAGATGCCGGCGGGTACGCCCCGGGTGCGCAGTATGCGGTGAACGGGGACGCGATCGCCGCGTCCGGTACGGGACTTGGGCCGGTCGCGGTGCTCTATGCGCCACAGCGAGACGAACGAGACCGCGGCGACGGCGCCCGCGACCAGCAGCGCGAGGGCACTGGTGCCCGCCATGTCGGGGCCGCCGATCAGCGCGCCCGCGGCGATCGGCCCGACGAGCTGGCCGAGCGAGGCGCCGATGGTGAAGTGGCCGAAGTTGCGGTCCTGGTCGTGCGGTGCCGACTGGCGGGCCACGATCGACTGGGCGCCGATCACGAAGGAGAGGTGTCCGAGGCCCATCACACCGCTCCAGGCCGCCATCGCGGCAAGGGAGTTCGCCGTACCGCTGAGGGCGCAGCCCCCGGCTATGAGGACGACGCCGACCGGGAGCAGCGGGGCGCAGCGGCCGTGGTCGGTCCTGCGTCCGAGCGGTACGGCGGCGAAGAGCGGCAGCAGTGCGTAGACGCCCGCGATGACACCGATCGCGCGCTCGTCGGCGCCCAGCGCGAGGGCCCGGTAGGAGACGGCGGGCCGTGCCATCGACACCGCCCCCTGCGCGAAGCTGAAGGCGATGACGAGGCGGAGCAGCCAGCCGCGGTTCCCACCGGGCCTCACAGTGACACCCTCCATTGGATGAAACGGACGAACGGAGTGAGCTCGGCCCGCGCCGAACTCCCTGGAGCCGGGGCTCAGATGATGCCGAACAGGATTCCGGCGCCGAGTACCACGAGGGAAGTGAGGGCGGCCCACTTGACGACGAACTTGGTGTGGTCGCCGAACTCGACCTTGGCCATGCCGACCAGGACGTACACGGCCGGGACGAGGGGGCTCGACATGTGCAGCGGCTGGCCGACGAGCGAGGCGCGGGCGATCTCCAGCGGGGAGACCCCGTGGGCCGCGCCGGCCTCGGCGAGGACCGGCAGGACACCGAAGTAGAAGCCGTCGTTCGACATGAAGTAGGTGAGCGGGAGGCTGAGTACGCCGGTGACGAGGGCCATGTGCGGGCCCATGCCGTCCGGGATGCCGTCGACGAGCCATTTGGCCATGGAGTCGACCATGCCGGTGCCCTGGAGGACGCCGGTGAAGACGGCGGCGGCGAAGACCATGCCGGAGACGTTGAGGACGTTGTCGGCGTGGGCGGCGAGGCGGGCCTTCTGGTCGGGGATGTGCGGGAAGTTGACCGTGAGGGCGAGCGCGGCGGCGAGCACGAACAGGACCGGGATCGGCATCAGTTCCATGATCATGGCGGTCAGGAGCGTCGCCGTGAGCAGTGCGTTGAACCAGTACAGCTTGGGGCGCAGCGTCGGACGGTTCGGGTCGAGGCCCTGGAGGCGGACGTCGTCCTCCTCCTCGTCGTCACCGTCGGAAGCGTCGGTGCCGGAGCCCGCGCCGCCGGCGGTCTTGGTCATACGCACCTTGCCGTCACCGGGACCGCCGGAGGCGGCGGCACCGGCGCCGACCAGCACCGTCTCGGTCTCGGGCTCCTCGACCAGCTGCTTCTCGTCCGTCAGTACGTCGGTCAGGCTCAGCACGCCGAGGCGCTTGCGCTCGCGGAGGCCGAGGACGTACGAGAGGGCGATCACGGCGACCAGGCCGACGGCGAGCGCCGGGATCATCGGGACGAAGATGTCACCGGCGTCGAGCTTGAGCGCGGTGGCGGCGCGGGCGGTCGGGCCGCCCCAGGGCAGCGTGTTCATGACGCCGTTGGCGGTGGCGGCGACGCCGGTCATCACCACGAGGCTCATCTTGAGGCGCTTGTACAGCGGGTACATCGCCGAGACCGTGATCATGAACGTCGTCGAGCCGTCGCCGTCGAGGGAGACGATCGCGGCGAGCAGGGCCGTGCCGACGACGATGCGCAGCGGGTCGGCCTTGCAGAACTTGAGGATGCCTCGGACGATCGGGTCGAAGAGGCCGACGTCGATCATGACGCCGAAGTACACGATGGCGAACATGAGCATCGCGGCGGTGGGCGCGAGGGTGCCCACCCCTTCGATGACGTAGTCGCCGAGATGCGCGCCCTTTCCGACGAACACGCAGAAGAGTGCCGGGATCAGTACGAGCGCCGCGATCGGCGACATCTTCTTCATCATGATCAGGACCAGGAAGGTCGCGATCATGGTGAAGCCGAGGATGGTCAGCATGAGTGGATACCTAACGTTCGCCCTTGAACTTCCACCGGGGACAGCGGTTCGAGTGACGTTAGGTCGGCCACGCAAGGCTTAACAAGATGTTGACACGCGAGCAATAAGCGCAAAACTCCAGGTCACAGCGTTGTGCCTGTTGGCGCGATATCGATGGGTACGCCATTGAGTACCGCCGTGCCGGACAGCGGGTCGAGCAGGCTGCCGTCGAGGAGCTGGTTGACGTTGACGCCGGGGTCCACTGCGGCGTGGGTCGTCCGGGTGCCGGGACGGTCGTGTCCCCAGCCGTGCGGCAGGCTCACGACCCCGCGTCGTACGGCGTCGGTGATCTCGGCGGGGGCGACGACCTCTCCCCCGGCGCCCTTGACCCGCACCGGTGCCCCGTCGGTGACTCCGAGGCGGTCGGCGTCGTCGGGGTGGATGTGCAGGGTGCAGCGGTTGGTGCCGCCGGTGAGGGCGGGGATGTTGTGCATCCAGCTGTTGTTGGAGCGCAGGTGCCGGCGGCCGACGAGGACGAGCCCCTCGGGGCGCCGGCGCAGTGCGTCCCTGAGCCGCGGGAGGTCGTCGGCGAGCGGCTGCGGGAGCAGCTCCACGAGTCCGCTGCGGGTCTTGAGGGGCTGCGGGAGGCGCGACTGGAGCGGTCCGAGGTCGATGCCGTGGGGCTGGTCGAGCAGCTTCTCCAGGGTCAGCCCTTCGGGACGTACGCCGAATCCGTCGCCGTACGGGCCCAGGCGCAGCATCATGTCGAGGCGTCGCTCGGGGCCGGTCTCGCCGGTGAGCTGTGCGGCGAGCTCGCCCGGGGCGCGGCCGTGCGCCGGGGAGTGCGGTTCCTTGACCGCCTTGCCGAGGGTCTGGCTGATGACCAGGTCGTCGACGGCGGAGGGGTCGGCGCCGTGCATGCCGGTGGCGGCGAGGACGAGCCGGGCGAGGATCTCCGTCTCGGCCATGCGGCCGGGCTCCAGGGGGACGGCTGCGCGGGTGTAGCGGACCTGGTTGCGTACGGCGAGGGTGTTGAAGGCGAAGTCGTGGTGCGGGCTCTGCGAGGGCGGGGGCGGCGGCAGCACGACGTGGGCGTGCCGTGAGGTCTCGTTCAGGTAGGGGTCGACACTGACCATGAAGTCGAGCGAGCCGAGGGCCTTGTCGAGGCGGTCGCCGTCGGGCGCGGACAGGACGGGGTTGGCGGCGATGACGACGAGGGCGCGGATCGGCTCGCCCTCGGCGGTCGCGGTGTCGATCTCCTCGGCGAGCGCGGCCATCGGCAGTTCGCCCTTGGCCTCGGGGTGGCGGCTCACGCGGCTGTGCCAGCGGCCGAGCGCGAAGCCGTGGCCGGGTCCGGCGGGGCGGGGCGTCCTGTCGGTGGCGGCCTGCGGGAAGAGGGCGCCGCCGGGCCGGTCGAGGTTGCCGGTGAGGATGTTCAGGATGTCGACCAGCCAGCTGGCCAGGGTGCCGTGCGGGACGGTACAGCTGCCGATGCGGCCGTATACGGCGGCGGTGGGCGCGGCGGCCAGTTCGCGGGCGAGCGCGCGGATCGTGTCGGCGTCGACGTCGCAGGCCTCGGCGGCGGCCTCCGGGGTGAAGTCCTTTACCGCCTCGCGGAGTTCGTCGGCCCCCTGCACCAGCTCGGCGAGTTCGCCGAGGTCGGTGAGCTGCTCCTCGAAGAGGACGTACGCCATGGCCGCGAGCAGCAGCGCGTCGGTGCCGGGGCGGATGGCCACGTGCCGGTCGGCGAGCTTGGCGGTACGGGTGCGGCGGGGGTCGATGACGGTCAGGGTGCCGCCGCGCGCCTTGAGGGCCTTGAGCTTGCCGGGGAAGTCGGGGGCGGTGCACAGGCTGCCGTTGGATTCGAGGGGGTTGGCGCCGATCAGCAGCAGGTGGTCGGTGCGGTCGAGGTCGGGCACGGGGATCGCGTTGGCGTCGCCGTAGAGCAGGCCGCTGGAGACGTGCTTGGGCATCTGGTCGAGGGTGGACGCGGTGAAGAGGCTGCGGGTGCCGAGGCCCGCGAGCAGCACGGTCGGGTAGAGGGCGCCGGCCATGGTGTGCACGTTCGGGTTGCCGAGGACGGCTCCGACGGCGTGAGGCCCGTACCGCTCGACGACCGGCCGCAGTCCGGCCGCGACGGCGTCGAAGGCCTCCTCCCAGGTGGCCTCGCGCAGTTCGCCGTCCTTGCGCACGAGCGGCGTCCGCAGCCGGTCGGGGTCGCCGTCGGCCGCCCCGAACGAGGCGCCCTTCGGGCAGATGAACCCCTGGCTGAACACGTCGTCGCGGTCCCCGCGCGCGCTCGTCACCCGGGTCCCCTCGATGGTGAGCGTGAGCCCGCACGTCGCCTCGCAGAGGGGACAGATGCGCAGAGCTGTTCGGGAGTCGGCGGTGGTGGACACGGGTCCTCCCGGAGGGGGTGGCGGCGACGGTGACGCACTGACCGTGCCGAGCATACCGACCGGTATGGACGGTGGGGAGGGGTCGCGGGGGGTCACGTCGGAAATTCGCGCGCCGTTCGAGTGTCCACGCCGGGCGGGGTCGGGCCGGGCGGGGCCGCGGCGGGTGGGGCCGGGCAACGTCGTCGCCCGGCCTCTCCGTCAGTCGAGCGACCGCGCCAGATACGCCCGCAGCAGTTCCCGGGTCTCCTCGATGACCCGTTCGTCCCCGGACGGGTCGAGGCGGAAGGCGAGCTGGACGAGGGTGTCGGCGGCCTCGACGGCGATGAGGAAGGTGCGGCGCAGGTCCTCGTCGGGTTCGCGGTCCAGGACGGAGGAGAGCATGTCGGTGAGGCGGTCGGCGACGCGGGTGTTGGGTTCGGCGTCGCGGGTGCCGACGGGTATCTGGTTGCCGAAGTCGACGAGCGAGAAGCCGGGCGCGGTGCGCTTCATCGCGAGGTACTCGTCGAGGACCGCGTCCATGGCCGCGCGCCAGCCGCCCGCGCCGGCGGTCTCCTGGAGGCGGAGGGCGACGCGCTCGGTGAAGACGTCGAGGTTGCGCTGGGCGAGCGCGTCGGCCATGGCGCGCTTGTTGCCGAAGAAGCGGTAGACGGACCCTATGGGCACACCGGCGCGCAGGGCGACCGCGCGGGTGCTGAGGGCGTCGTAGCCGACCTCGTCGAGGAGATCGGCGCAGGCGTCGAGTATTCGGGTGAGTCTTTCGGCGCTACGCCGTTGAACGGGCGCGCGGCGCAGCGAGGTCGCAGGGGGCACGGGCTTCATGATGCCTTTCCGCCGGGGTCCGGTGAACCTTGCCCTTCGATACGAATATCTGTGCTGATGCCACTCACTTGTGCGTGCCCGAGCCACTCGTCGCCGACGCCTTCGGGGGCTCGGTGTCCGTCGGCCCCGGATCGGACACGGTGATGTCCGCCGTACTGCCGACGGGCTCGCCGTCCACGGCCCACACCGTGTCGTCGTCGGCGTGCAGGCGCACGGTGACCTGGTGGGTGCCGCGCGGAACGAGGTTTCCGGCGATGTGGTGGTCCGGGCCGCGGAGGAAGGACAGGGGGCGGCCGTCGAGGCGGAGGAGGGCGCGGCCGCGGCCGGGTTCGGCCGTCTTCCTCGCACCGGCCGGCGAGAAGCGGAATTCGTGGACGGTCAGACGTACGTCCCAGCCGTCGCTGTCGGCGTCGGGCTGTATCTCGATCGCGACCCTCGGTGCGTCCTTCTTGTCGATCTCACGGTAGTGCCGCCCTTCCTCGTCCGTGTCCTCCAGCACCTTGCCCACCGGCGACGGCTTCACGCCGTCGCTCTCGCGCGCTTCGTCGGACCCGCAGCCCGTCGCTCCGACGAACAGAGCGCCGAACAGTGCACAGGCCGCGAGCGCGGTGAGGAATACGCGCGTCCACGACATGCCGGGGAGATTAGAGCACCGCTCTGACAGCCGGATCCCCCTGAAGTCTGGTTCTCGGGTACTACCGCGGTCTTGGCGCGATCACGCGGTCGCCCCCGTGGGCACGGGCATCTCCCTCTTGCGCACGGATTTCGCGAATCCTACGGTGATGCATAGGAATCAGGAACGAGGGAGCGATCATGAGCGGGGACGGGCGGATCACCGCCGAGACACTGCGGAAGACCGTCGAGGCGCTGACGTATCTCACCGGGTTCGGCAACGAGCACAGTTCGGAGGCGGTGCCGGGCGCCCTGCCGCACGGTCGCAACTCTCCTCAGCGGGCCCCGCTCGGGCTCTACGCGGAGCAGCTGAGCGGTACGGCGTTCACCGAGCCGAGGGCGCAGAACCGCCGGTCGTGGCTGTACCGGATCCACCCGTCGGCCGCGCACCCGGCCTTCACCCGCACCGACAACGGCGCCGTCCGCACGGCACCCTTCACGGAGACGGTTCCCGACCCGAACCGGCTGCGCTGGAACCCGCTGCCCGAGCCCTCACCGGGGACCGACTTCCTGGCGGGCCTGTGGACGCTCGGCGGCAACGGCGACGCGGCGCAGCGCACCGGCATGGCCGTGCACCTCTATCACGCCAACGCCTCGATGGAGCGGGTGTTCAGCGACGCCGACGGCGAGCTGCTGATCGTGCCGGAGCGCGGCGGGCTGCTGCTGCGCACCGAGTTCGGGCTGCTGCATGTGGAGCCGGGACATGTGGCGCTGATTCCTCGTGGGGTGCGCTTCCGTGTGGAGCTGCTGGACGCCGCGTCCGACGACGGCCCGGGCCAGGCTGCCCGGGGCTATGCGTGCGAGAACTACGGGGCGCCCTTCCAGCTCCCCGACCTCGGCCCGATCGGCGCCAACGGTCTGGCGAACGCCCGCGACTTCCGGGCGCCCGTCGCCGCCTACGAGGACGTCGAGGGGCCGGTGGAGGTGGTGAACAAGTTCTGCGGCAACCTCTGGACGGCCGTCTACGACCACTCCCCGCTGGATGTCGTCGCCTGGCACGGCAACCATGTGCCGTACGCCTATGATCTGCGCGCCTTCAATGTGATCGGCACCATCAGCTACGACCACCCGGACCCGTCGATCTTCACGGTGCTGACCTCACCGTCCGACACCCCGGGCCTCGCGGGTGTCGACTTCGTCGTCTTCGCGCCGCGCTGGCTCGTGGGTGAGGACACGTTCCGGCCGCCGTACTTCCACCGGAACGTGATGAGCGAGTACATGGGGCTCATCGAGGGCGCGTACGACGCCAAGGCCGAGGGATTCGTGCCGGGGGGCGGCTCGCTGCACAACATGATGTCGGCGCACGGTCCCGACCGGGAGACGTTCGACCGGGCCAGCGCCGCCGAGCTGCGGCCGCAGAAGATCGACGACGGTCTGGCCTTCATGTTCGAGACGCGCTGGCCGGTCACCGCCACCGCGCAGGCCGCCGGGGCGGAGCATCTGCAGCGCGCGTACGACGACGTGTGGCAGGGCCTCCAGCGGCACTTCCGGCCGGAGCGGCGCCCATGACCGACCGGGACCGATCGTGACCGCCCGTTGCACGCAGCGCCCGCGAACGGTACGGATACCCTCGTGACCTCCTTCGCCCCGGACTCGATCGTCCTGAACCGCAAGCTGCCGCTCTGGTATCAGGTGTCGCAGTCCCTGCGCGCCTCGATACTCGGGCGGTCCGCGCAGGATCCGCTGCGGCTGCCCACCGAGGAACAGCTGGCGGAGCACTACGGGGTGAGCGTGCTGACCATGCGGCAGGCGCTCAAGGAGCTGGAGGACGAGGGGCTGATCACCCGCCATCGCAGGCGCGGCACGTTCATCGAGCCGAGCGCGGCACGGGGCGCCCCGGTCCGGCTGCTCGGCTCGGTGGACGCGATCGTGGCCCAGCAGTCGGGCATGACGACCCGGCTCCTCGACCACGGCACCGAGCCCGTGTCGGCGGAACTCTCCGAGCACTTCCCGGACCTGACGGAGGTCGCGACCTACCACCGGCTGCGCAGCGACGAGAAGACCGGGGAGCCGACCAACCACGCGCGCAACTACGTCCGGCCCGAGCTGGCCGCCCTGATCGACCCCGACGACCTGGTCCGCTGGCCCATGACCAAGGTGCTGCGGGACGTCGCGGGGGCGAGGATCAGCCAGATCACCGACACCGTCGAGGCGCGGCTCGCCGACCCGGAGACCGCACGGCTGCTCCAGGTCCCGCTGCTGAGCCCGATCCTGCACTACACGGGCGTCGTGCACGGCGAGGACGGCCGGGCGCTCGACGTGGCCCGTATCCAGTACCGGGGCGACCGCTTCTCCTTCACCGTCACCCTCGACGCCCACTGAGCATGCGGGACCAAGGCGCCTTCGACGGCCCACGTCGTACGATGCCGAGCGTGACGCACGACGACGCTCCGCTGCTGGCGGACCTCATGCCGTGGGCCGTCGCACCGCCCCGGCTGGGCCGTGGGTGGCCGACGGCGCCCGACCCGGCGTCCCTGAAAGCACGGTGGGACGCCTTCGTGAAGGCCGAAGGGCCCGACCGCGAGGCGTTGTTCGGCGCCACACGCGCCCGGACGCTCCACTCGGCGGTGGGCCAACTGCCGGGCCAGCCCTCGGGAACGGTCCGGCTGGCCCGCGCGTCGGGTCCCTGCGCGGAGCCGGTACGGGTCCTGCACGGGCCGTTCGACGAGCAGTGGCTGATCCCCGACCACCGGCTGATCGACGCGGCGCGGCCGGAGTTGTGGCGCGTGATGGACGAGCGGCAGCTCTTCGCGGTCGAGCAGGCCCCCGCACCCGACGGGCCGCCTCTCCTGGTCACGTCGACGCTCCCCGTGGTCCTCCCGCAGTCGAAGACCGTGCCCACCGCACGGCCGGGCCGGATCCGCCCCCTGTACCGGCGCCCCGAGGGCCGCGAACCCAACCTGGCGCCGGGCCTGTTGGACCTGCTGGCCAAGCGCCTGGGCCACTCCGCCACGCCCCTCGACGTCCTGGCCTGGACAGTGGCGGTGGCCCGCCCGGGTCCGCGCGGGTGCACGGTGCCACTCACGTCGGACCCCGAACTCTGGGCACGAGGCACCGAGTTGGGCCACCGCATGCTGTGGCTGATGCGCCGCGACGGCGAACGCCCCAAACTCCCCGGCGGCCGCCGCCCGTACGTCCGGGCCCCACTGCCCTCCCGCCCGCTCGAACTCCGCTACGACCGCGACGAGGAGACCCTCCACCTCGACGAGGGCCGCATCTCCCCGGTCCCGCCCTCCGCCTGGGACTTCGAGGTCGGCGGCGTCCGCGTCCTGGACCAGTGGTTCACCACCCGAACCGCCCAGCCGGCCCCCGGCACCCTGGAGTCCATCCGCCCCACCACCTGGCCCCAGCCCTGGACGTCCGACCTCCTGGAGGTCATCACGGTCCTGTCGCTACTGGCGGAACTACGCCCGCAGCAGGCCGAGTTGACGATCGAGTCCCCCATCACGCCGGACGAGCTGCGCAAGGCGGACATCCTCCCGCCGCCGGCCGCGTCCCGCCAACCGGCATCAGTACTGGACCACCACGAGGAGGGCCCGGAGGGCCAGGTCGCGCTGATCTGAGAGATACGGGGGGCACTTCTAGGGGCGCGGGGAACGGCGCAATCTTTTAGGGGCGCGGGGAACCGCGCGACCAGCCCCCACCGGCCCGCAGCTCCGACACGACCCTCCGCGACGCAGTCACGGCCCACTCAGCGAGACGGGTCAAACCCGTCGAGCAACCTCATCAACGCCCGCTCGAACACCGCCTCCATATCAATCGGCCCCGCGTCCTCCATGAACGCCGCCGCCATCCGCGGATACGCCCCGGTGGCAACCTGCCCACCCAAATACGCACCGCGCACCGCGTTCTCCTGCTCCTCCGACCACGGCAACGCCCGCACCCGCTCAACCGTGGCCAACTCATTCCCCACGTACGTCGTCACCACCCCGTTGACCATCGCGATCAGCTCGAACTTCGTGCCGTACGTCCCCTCGAAGGAGTCCAGGCACGTGAGGCAGTGCTCCAGATAGCGCAGGGCGTTGGGGCTGAACCCGTACACCGGCGACATGAGAGCCGGCAGCCACGGATGCCGGAGCATGAGCGCACGCGCCTGATGGGCGACCCGGAGCATGTCGGCCCGCCAGTCCCCCGCCGGCTCCCACAACTCGTGCTCACCACCGACGGCGTCGACCATCAGCTCGTACAGGTCCTCCTTGCGCGGCACGTAGTTGTAGAGCGACATCGTGCCGCAGCCCAGCTCGGCCGCGACATGTCGCATCGAGACCCCGTCCAGCCCCTGCGCGTCCGCGATCCGCACCGCGGCGGCCGCGATGTCGGCCCGGGTGAACGCGGGCCGCGGCCCGCGTCCCGTGCGCTCGGGTCGGGCCCAGATCACTTCGGGTACGTCGGCGCGTCCTGCCATCGGTGTCGTCAGTCCTGCCATCGGTGGATCCTGTCGTCCCCATCGTAGTTACGTACAGCGTACGTAGTGAGGTATGGTCGCACCATGACAACTACGTACGCTGTACTTAGTGAAGGTCTGGAGAAGAGTTTCAAGGAAGTCCGGGCGCTGCGCGGGCTGGACCTGGCCGTGGCGGAGGGCACGGTCTGCGGTCTGCTCGGGCCGAACGGCGCGGGCAAGACGACGGCGGTGCGGCTGCTCACCACGCTGCTGCGGCCCGACGCGGGGTCCGCGCGTGTCGCGGGGCACGACCTCGTCCGGGAGCCGGACGCCGTGCGTCGCGCGATCGGCGTCACCGGGCAGTACGCGTCGGTCGACGGCGATCTCACGGGGCGGGAGAACCTGCGGCTGTTCGCGAAGCTGCGCCGCCTCCCGAAGGCGGCCGCCCGCGCCGACGAACTCCTCGACCGCTTCGAACTCGCCGACGCGGCGGACCGCGCCACGTCCACCTACTCCGGCGGCATGCGGCGCCGTCTCGACCTGGCCGCGAGCCTGATCACCCGGCCCGGGGTGCTGTTCCTCGACGAACCGACGACCGGCCTCGACCCGCACAGCCGCAACCAGATCTGGGAGACCGTGCGCGCGCTGAAGGCGGAGGGCACGACGGTCCTGCTCACCACGCAGTATCTGGAGGAGGCCGACCAGCTCGCCGACGACATCGTCCTCGTGGACCGCGGCAGGGTCGCGCACTCGGGCACGCCCGCCGAACTCAAGGCGCTCATCGGCTCGTACGCGGAGGCGGTCGTCGCCCACGCGGACGCCATGGCCGGCGCGGCGGCCGTGCTCGACCAACTGACGGGCTCCCGGCCCGACTTCGACGGAGAGCGGAACGCGGTCGGCGCGGTCACCACCGACCCGACGCTCACCCTCCCCCGCCTGGTACGCGAACTCGACGCCGCGGGTGTGCCGTTGCTCGACGTGAACCTGCGACCGCCGACGCTCGACGACGTCTTCCTCCGCCTGACCGACGGCTCGGCCGGAGCCGGGACCAGTGACCGCACCGACAGCAAGGAGCTTGTGACATGAGTGCGTTGGCCTACGACGGCACCGCGATGCTGGGCCGTCAGCTGCGGCGGATCCGGCACAACATGGGGCTGCTGATCCTCACCCAGACCATGCCGATCACGATGCTGCTGTTCTTCGGCTATGTCTTCGGCAGCGCGCTCGCGATGCCCGGCGAGGAGTACCGGGCCTTCCTGGTGCCGGGGCTGCTGGTCGCGACGGCGGCCAACGGGATCATGACCGGAATGTTCCAGGCCGCCCAGGACTCTCACCGGGGCGTGATGGACCGCTTCCGTACGCTGCCGATCAGCCGGGCCGCCGTACCGCTCGGGCAGGCGGCCGGGGACCTGGTCGTCACGGCCGTGGGCACGGTGCCGGTGCTGCTGGTGGGGCTCGCGGTGGGCTGGCGGATGGAGGGTTCCGCGCTGGAAGCCGCCGGCGCCGTGGGTCTGCTGCTGCTCTTCCGGTTCGCGACCACGTGGATCGGGATCCTGCTGGGCCTGGCCTCGCGGAGCGAGGAGGCGGCCGGGCAGCTGGGCGGCGCGACGTTCATCCTGCCGCTGCTGTCGAACGCGTACATCCCGACGGACAATCTGCCCGATTGGCTGCGCACGATCGCCGAGTGGAACCCGATCAGCGCGGTGACCACGGCCCTGCGCGACCTGTTCGGGAACGCGCCGGTGCCGACGGACGGCGCCTGGCCGGTCACACACCCCGTCGCGGGGTCGCTGGCCTGGTGCGCGGTGCTCATCGCGGTGTTCATGCCGCTCGCCGTCCGCCGGTACGCGAACGGCGGACGCTGACCGCTCACCCCGGGGCCCCGTCAGCCCGGCCCCTGCATGACAAAGCCCTCGCGCGCGGGACATGATCCCTCGCATGGAGCCGCTTCCCCTGCCCCTGGAGGGCATCACCGTCGTCGCCGTCGAGCAGGCCGTCGCGGCCCCCTTCGCCACCCGGCAGCTCGCCGATCTCGGGGCCCGGGTCGTCAAGGTCGAGCGGATCGACGGCGGTGACTTCGCGCGCGGCTACGACACCGCGGCCGCCGGTCTCGCCTCCCACTTCGTGTGGTGCAACCGCGGCAAGGAGTCCATCGCCCTCGACCTGAAGGACCCGCGCGGCCTGGACGTCGTACGCCGTCTCGTCGCGGACGCCGACGTCTTCGTGCAGAACCTCGCACAGGGCGCGGCCGCGCGGCTGGGCCTGGACGCGGCGACGCTGTGCGCGGCCGACCCGCGGCTGATCGCCGTGGACATCTCGGGTTACGGGGCTTTTGGCCCGTACGCCGAGAAGCGCGCGTACGACATGCTCGTGCAGTGCGAGGCGGGGCTGGTGTCCGTGACGGGAACGGCCGGGCAGCCGGTGAAGGCGGGGATCCCGGCGGCCGACATCGCGGCGGCGATGTACGCGTTCTCGGGGGTGCTGGCGGCGCTGGTGCGCCGTGGCACGACGGGGCGCGGCGGGCCGGTGGAGGTGTCGATGCTGGAGGCGCTGGCCGAGTGGATGGGGCATCCGCTGCACCATGCGATGCACGGCGGCACTCCCCCGGCGCGTACCGGTCTCGCGCACGCCGTCATCGCCCCGTACGACGCCTATCCGACGGCGGACGGCGGGCGGGTGCTGCTGTCGGTGCAGAACGACCGGGAGTGGCGGCGGCTGGCCGAACAGGTGCTTCGGCGGCCGGAGTTGGCGCACGACCCGGCGTACGCGACGAACGCGGCGCGGGTCGAACACCGGGAGCACACCGACGAGTTGGTCGGCAAGGCGCTGGCGCCGCTCATCACCGACGAGGCGGTGGCGCGACTCGAGGCGGCCGGGATCGCGTGTGCGCGGCTGCGGGACGTACGGGAGGTGGCGGAGCATCCTCAGCTGGCGGCGCGGGACCGGTGGCGGGAAGTGGGTTCGCCGGTCGGGCCGCTGAGGGCGTTGTTGCCGCCGATCACGCTGCCGGGCGGGGAATCGGCGCGGATGGGGCCCGTACCCGCGCTCGGGGAACACACCGGGGCGCTGCTGCGTGCCGTGGGGATGACGGACGATGAGATCGCAGCACTGCGCCGGGACGGTGTGACCGCCTGAGCGCGGGTCGGGGTCCTGCTCGGGTTCGGCCGCCTGTCAGCGGCCGAGGCCGCTCAGCGGCCGCCGAACAGGGAACGGCGCAGCCGGCGCAGCGGTGCGAAGAGCGAGACTCGCCTCACTCGCGCGCCCCTGGCGGTGCGGTCGTGCGCGGTGTCACGTGCGGTGAGCTCGCGCATCAGGTCCGTCGCCTCTGCCGCCTCGCGCTGAGGGATGGCGGGGCCACCCATCACCGAGAGATGACGGTCGAGGCGCGAGCTGGTCGCGCTGCTGCCACACGTGATCGCAGGGACTCGCGCCCTGCCACGCACTGTTATCTGTTCCATGTCACTCCCCACCCATACGAGGGCACCCGGCCCGGGCAGGTTAACCCTATCGCTCCCTCTCCACACCCGTGTATCCCGGGCGCGGGATTCACCTTTCCGGTAAGGGTGTTGACGGTTACTCTCCGAATCCAACTGATTCCAGGGCGAGTTGGACAACCGGTGCGGTTGTTGGCTGTGCGGAACCGCCCGACGGCTCGACGGTGACAGCGAGTGATGTCGCGTTCGTGTTCAGCCCGGTGGCAATCAAGGGCGTGTCGCCGTCGAGAAGCCCCAGTGATCGTGGTTTCTCCTCCGGTCGCATGAGCCACAGTTGGTGAACCCTTCCGTTCGAAGGTGTACCCAGTCCGGCCGCGGTCACTACAGCGGTGCGCTGCGAGGCGGACGCGACGACACTCATGCCCTGTCCGTTCGCGTCGCGTCCGGCGCTCGCGCGGGCGTCCGGCGCGGCGAGAACGTGTGCGATCTCACGTGCCTGGGCGCGCTCCTGGGCGAGCTGGTCCTGGGTGCGGGACGCCTGCATGCCGAAGAGCGCAGCGACGACGAGGGCGGCCGCTGCCGTGGTGGACGCGAGCGGGATGAGGAACGGTGAGAAGGGGGAGCGACGGGCACGCGACGGTGCCCGTTCCCCGTACCGGTCCGTGATCGCCCGAGCCGGTGGCTGGACGAAGGCCGCCGGCTCCTGAGGAGTCGTCCGTACGGCCATCAGGACCCGGTCGCGCATCGCGGCCGGCGCCGGGGCGGCCGTGGACCAGGCGAGGCGGACCGCGTCCTCGCGCAGGGCGCGCACCTCGGCGGCGCAGCTGTCGCAGCGCCTCAGGTGTTTCTCGAAACGCTTGTGCTCATGGGGTTCCAGGGCGTCCAGGGCGTAGGGGGCGGCCAGGGAGTGCAGATCACTCCGCCGGAAGAGGCTGGTCATGCGACACCTCCCAGGCAGTCGCGCAACCGCGTGAGTCCGTCGCGCATGCGCGTCTTGACCGTGCCGAGCGGCAGGGAGAGCCGTTCGGCCACTTCACGGTACGTGTAGCCGTCGTAGTAGGCGAGGGTGACGGACT
Source organism: Streptomyces sp. NBC_00258 (assembly GCF_036182465.1). Lineage (NCBI taxonomy): Bacteria > Bacillati > Actinomycetota > Actinomycetes > Kitasatosporales > Streptomycetaceae > Streptomyces > Streptomyces sp. NBC_00258. The sequence continues at coordinate 9,279,392 of NZ_CP108081.1, read as the reverse complement.
GTCGTTGCAGTGCGGTGAGCCGGTCCAGGCAGCGGCGCACCCATTCTCGTTCTAAGCCCGCCTCGACTTCTTCGGCGACCTGGTCGAAGGCGGGGCCGTTCGAGCGCCGGGCCATGCGCAGTTCGCGCTCTCCGGCGGCGCGGGCACTGCGGACCCGGTCGACCGCCCGGCGGTGCGCGAGGGTGAGGACCCAGGACAGTGCGCTGCCGCGGCCGGGGTCGTAGCGTCCGGCGGACCGCCAGAGTTCGAGGAGCACCTCCTGGGCCACCTCCTCCGACTGGGCCGGATCCCGCACCACGCGGCGTACCAGCCCGAACACCGGCCCCGACACCAGACCGTACAAATCCTCGAAGGCCTTCTGGTCTCCTCCGGCCACGAGCACCAGAAGTTCGTCCGCCTCCACTTGTTTCCCCCTCTCCGGCCATTGAACGGCCCGTCCCATCCTCACGTATTCGGCGCCGGAACGCCTTCGGATGGGGTTACGGATCAACTGCTTGAAAACGCGGGTGAATCCCGAACCAATCCTTCCGAGCCCCCGCTCCGAATGGCGTGCATCAGGCAACACCAACCGACGCGGAACGAGAGCAGGAGCAGATCAGTCGACGGGTCGCTTCTCGCGGACATCACCGCCGGGACACAGCTTTGGGACAGAGGACGGACGGCATGACACCTTTCACCAGCGGGTTCGTGGGACGCAGGAGCCTTGCGACCCTTGTCTGCGGTGCGTTGGCCACCGGCGGGCTCGCGGCCGTCGGCGTGACCGCGCTCGGACCGGGGACGGCGAGCGCGTCCAGCCACCGCGAGGCTCCGCTCATCTCGGGCCAGCCGCAGTTCGACAACACGGACGTGTACGCGTTCGTCAGCCCCGACCATCCGGACACCACGACGCTCGTCGCGAACTGGATCCCGTTCGAGGAGCCGGCGGGCGGGCCGAACTTCTTCACGTTCGCCGAGGACGCCCAGTACGACCTGCACATCGACAACGACGGTGACGCGCAGGGCGACTTCGTCTTCCGCTACACGTTCAAGACGCACGTCAAGAACGACAAGACCTTCCTGTACAACACGGGCCCGGTCGAGAGCCTCGACGACCCGGACCTCAACATCACGCAGACCTACGACATCGAGCTGCTGCAGCTCAAGGACCAGCGCGTGGTCAAGAAGTCGACGTATGCGGACGACGTGCCGGTCGCGCCGTCGAACGTCGGCCAGGCGTCCATGCCGGACTACGCCAAGCTCCGCGAGCAGGCCGTGCACGAACTCCCGGGCGGGGCGAAGACGTTCGCCGGCCAGGCGGACGACCCGTTCTTCCTGGATCTGCGCGTCTTCGACCTGCTGTACGGCGGGAACCTGTCCGAGGTGGGCAACGACACGCTGAAGGAGTACAACGTCAACTCCGTTGCCCTCCAGCTGCCGACCGACATGATCCAGGAGTCGGCCGACCAGCCGATCGTGGGCGTCTGGTCGACGACGCAGCGCAGGAGCGCGAGCGGGGAGTACCGGCAGGTCTCGCGCCTCGGCATGCCGCTGGTGAACGAGGTCGTCAACCCGATCAAGGACAAGGACAAGTTCAACGCGTCCTCGCCCTGGAACGACGGCGACTTCCTGGAGAACGTCACCAACCCCGAACTGCCGAAGCTCATCGAGGCGATCTACAAGATCCCGGCGCCGAAGGAGCCCAGGAACGACCTGGTCGACGTCTTCCTGAAGGGTGTCGAGGGTCTCAACCAGCCTCCGCACGTGCGTGCTTCGGAGATGCTGCGCCTGAACACCTCGATCAAGCCGGCGGCCAAGGAGAAGCGGCTCGGCGTGCTGGACGGCGACAACGCGGGCTTCCCGAACGGACGCCGCCTCGGTGACGACGTGCTGGACATCGCGCTGCAGGTCGTCGAGGGCGAACTCGTCGGCGCCAAGAACGACCTGGGTGACGCGGTCGACAAGAACGACCAGAAGTTCGAGAAGGCGTTCCCGTACGTCGCGCTGCCGACCTCCGGTTCGCGCGGTCCGCTCGCCAAGGGCACGACGGGCACGAACGACGTCCGCAACCAGCTCGGTGACGCCCTGCAGCCCGCGGGCACCACGGGCGGTGTGGCCGGTATGGACGACACCACGCTGATCGCCGTCTCGGCGGCGTCGGGCGCGGCCGGGTTCCTGCTCATCGGCACGGGTCTCCTGTGGTGGCGCAGCCGCCGCCGGGCCTACTGACCCGCACTCCGACTGGCGCGGCCCGCGCGTTTCCGTCCCCCACGGCGCGCGGGCCGCGCCGCTCACCCCGAACCACCGCTTCCATCAAGGAGATTGAGGAGAGGGCATGGCCCCGGGTACGAACGAGGACGCGCAGGAGAAGGATCGCGCGGACGTGACCCCGCCGCCCGAGGGCGAGGACAGGCCCGACCGGACCGACCGGCCGAAGGGGAGTCCGGAGTCCCCGCGGGCGCGGATGCTGCGGCTCGGCGCGTGCGCCGTCGCCATCGCCGTCGCGATGACCGCGGGAGCCGTGGTTCTGGGCAACAAGGACGACGACGGAGTACGTACGGTGGCGTCCGCGCCCGGTGTCGCTCCCGAACTGCTGGCCACCGGCAGCCTCGCCTCCAGCATCTCCGCACTGCAGACCCACCTCAAGGCGCAGCCCAAGGACTACGGCGGCTGGTCCACGCTGGGCGTCGCCTACATCGAGCAGGCGCGCACGAACGGCGATCCGTCCCGCTATCCGCAGGCGGAGCGCGCTCTGGAGCGGTCGCTGAAGCTCGAGCCGGACAACGACCCGGCGCTCGCGGGCCGTTCGGCGCTGGCGGCGGCCCGGCACGACTTCCCCGACGCGCTGCGGTACGCCGACAAGGCGCTGGACGAGAACGCGTACAACGAGCGGGCGTTGTCGACCCGCATCGACGCCCTGGTCGAACTCGGCCGCTACAAGGAGGCGTCCAAGGCCGCCGACCAGGCCGACGCCCGCCGCCCCGGCATCCCGGTCTTCACCCGCTACGCCTACGTACGGGAGCTGCGCGGCGACGTCACCACGACGCGGCGCGTCCTGAAGCAGGCGCTCTCCAGTGCCTCCACCCCCGGCGACATCGCCTACGTGGCGACGGCGCTCGGCCAGCTCTCCTGGCGCGAGGGCGAGTTCAAGACGGCACTGACGTACTTCGAGCAGGCCCTGAGGGCCGACAAGGTGTACCTCCCGGCGCTGGAGGGCCGTGCCAGGGCGCAGGCCGCGAACGGCGACCGCAAGGCCGCGATCGCCGGCATGGAGGACGTCGTGGCCCGCTTCCCGCTGCCCGGCCCGCTGGTCGTCCTCGGCGAGCTGTACGAGGCCCGCGGGGGCGAGGAGGACAAGGCGAAGGCCCGTGACCAGTACGCCCTGGTGAACGCCTGGACCGCGCTGGCCCGGGCGAACGGCGTCAACGCCGACCTCGACACGGCCCTCGCGGCGGCGGACCACGGCGACCGCAAGGCCGCCCTGCGCGCCGCCCGCGCCGAGTGGGAGCGCCGGGAGACCGTCCACACCGCGGACGCGCTCGCCTGGGCCCTGCACGTCAACGGCCGCGACGAGGAGGCCCTCCCCTACGCCCGGCGCGCCACGGCCACCGGCTACCGCGACGCGACGTTCCTCTACCACCGCGGAATGATCGAACAGGCCACGGGCAACAAGAAGGAGGCCCGCAGCAGCCTGTCGGCGGCGCTGAAGCTCAACCCCGGCTTCTCGCCGGTGGGCGCGAAGCTGGCCGAGAAGACACTGACGGCGCTGGGCGGTGCGAAGTGAGCACCGCCCCCGCGCGCGGCCTCCGTTCCCGGCTCGCCCGACAAGTGGCCGTGCGCCGACGCGCGTTCGCGTCCGGTGCGGCCGTCCTGGTGGCGGCCTGCGCGCTCGTGCTGGTCCCCTCCGGTACGGCGTCGGCGCATCCCCTCGGCAACTTCACCGTGAACCGGTACGACGGTCTCGTCATCGGTCCCGGGAAACTGCGGGTCGACCACGTGGAGGACCTCGCGGAGATTCCGGCGACCCAGGCCAAGCCCGCCATCGACAAGGCGGGCATGGAGAGTTGGGCCCGGGAGCGGTGCGAGACGGCGGCCGCCAAGAGCCGGGTGACCGTCGGCGGGGAGGCAGTCGCGCTGACCGTCGGCGAGAGTCTCGCCCGGGTGCGGCCCGGTCAGGCCGGGCTCAACACCCTTCGGGTGGAGTGCCGTTGGACGGCCCCGCTGCCTGAGAAGCCTGAGAAGAACGTGTCCGTGCGCTTCCGCGCCTCCGTGGACGACGGCCCCGGCTGGCGCGAGGTCACGGCGCGCGCCGACCGGATGACCCTCACCGCCTCGGACGTACCGACGAAGTCCGTCTCGGACGAACTGACCAAGTACCCCAAGGAGTTGCTGTCGTCCCCGGCTGACACGGCGACAGCGTCGCTGCGCGTCCGCCCCGGCGGTCCCGCGCTCGTCGAGGAGAACTCCGACGCGCCCGGATCCTCCATCCTGCCGCGCGGCGCCGACCGCTTCACCCGCGCGCTGGACGACCTCGTGTCCCGCCAGGACCTGACCCTCGGCTTCGCCGCGCTCGCCCTGGGCATCGCCGTGCTGCTCGGCGCGATGCACGCCCTGGCGCCCGGCCACGGCAAGACGATCATGGCCGCCACGGCGGCGGCCCGCGGCAACGCCACGATGCGCGACGTCATGCCGCTCGCCATCTCCGTGACCGTCACCCACACGCTGGGTGTGGTCGCCCTGGGCATTCTCGTTGCCGCCGGGTCGGCCGCCGCGCCCTCGGTGATCGCCTGGCTGGGCGTGACGAGCGGCGTCATCGTCATGCTGGCCGGCGCGACCCTCGTACGACGGGCCTGGCGGCAGCGCGGACACGGGCACAGTCACTCCCACGGCCACGGACACGGCCATGGGCACGTTCACGCCCACAGCCATGATCGCGCGCTTGTTCTTGCGCATGCGCAAGGGCACGAGGACCGCCCCAAGGGCGCCCACACACACGGGGACGACCACGAACACGGTGACAAGCAGACGCACGACCACGGCCCGTCCCACACCCACGACCACGACGATTCCCACGCCCACGGCCACGACGCCCCCCACGATCACGGTCACGGCCACCACCCCCACCCGCACACCCACTCCCACTCTCTCAAGCTCAAGGACACCCTTCTTCTCGGCTTCGCCGGCGGGCTCGTGCCGAGTCCCTCCGCGGTCGTCGTGCTCGTCGGTGCCGCGGCGCTCGGCAAGGCCTGGTTCGGGCTGCTGCTCGTGCTCGCCTTCGGGGCGGGGCTCGCGCTCACGCTCACAGCGGCCGGGTTCGCCGTGGTCAAGATCGGCAGCCGGGTCGCGAAGGCGATCGAGAACGGCGCCCGGTGGTCGGGCGGCCGGACCGCGGCCCTGCTCCGGCGGACCGTGCCGATCGGATCCGCGTTCGTCGTGGTGGCCCTTGGGGCTGGATTGGTGTTCAGGGGGGCGGCAACCGCACTCGGTTGAGCTACTTTTGTTCAGAATCGTGCGGATGCGAATGGGGGACGCCCGTGTCCGAAGAGCCGGGTAGTGAACGAGTGATCGCGGGGCGCTACCGTCTGCTCTCTCCGCTGGGCGAGGGCGGGATGGGGACGGTGTGGCGCGCCCGTGACGAGGTGCTGCACCGCGAGGTAGCCGTCAAGGAGGTACGGGCCCCGGGCGGACTGCCGGGTCCTGACGCCGAGCGGATGTACGCCAGGCTGGAACGCGAGGCGTGGGCGGCCGCCCGGGTCGCCAACCGCAATGTGGTGACGGTCTACGACGTGGCCACGGAGGACGGGCGCCCGTGGATCGTGATGGAGCTGATCCGCGGGATCGCGCTCTCCGATCTGCTGGACGCCGAGGGCCCGTTGTCTCCGCAGCGCGCCGCGCACATCGGAGCGGAGGTGCTCGCCGCGCTGCGTGCCGCGCACGAGGCGGGGGTCCTGCACCGGGACGTGAAGCCCGGCAACGTACTGCTGTCGAACGACGACCGTGTGGTCCTCACCGACTTCGGGATCGCCACGGTCGAGGGCAGTTCGGCGCTCACCATGACCGGTGAGGTCATCGGTTCGCCCGAATTCCTCGCCCCGGAGCGGGCGTTGGGACGTACACCAGGACCCGAGTCCGACCTGTGGTCGCTCGGTGTGCTCCTCTACGCGGCGGTCGAGGGCAACTCGCCGTTCCGTCAGAACACCCCGCTGAGCACCCTGCGGGCGGTCGTGGACGAGGAACTGCCGCCGCCCCTCCGCGCGGGCCCGCTCACCCCGGTGATCGAGGGCCTGCTGCGCAAGGATCCGGCGGACCGTGTGTCGGCCGAGGACGCCGAACGGGATCTCCGGCTCGTCGCGGCGGGCGGCACACCCCAGACGGGCAGCGCCGCCTACGCGCCGACGATCGCGGCGCTGCCGCAGCCGGCCCCGACCCCGTCGGCCCCCACTCCCGCATACACACCGCCCGCCTACACACAGCCCGCCTACTCGCCCCAGCAGGCTCCGTCCGCGACGACCACCACGGGGCCCGCCCATCCTCGGCGCGCGACGATCGTGGTGATCGCGGGACTGGCCGCGCTGGCGATCGCGCTCGCGGGACTGACGTACGCCCTGGTCAACCGGGACAACGGAGGCGGCGGGGACGACACCACCAACAGCGGGTCGAACACCGGCGGCTCGACGGGCGGCGGTGACAACGGCGGGAGCAGTGGGGGCGGCACGGACGGCGGCTCGACCACGGAGAGCTCCGGCTCGAACGGCAGCGACGGCGGTTCGACCACCGGCGGCGGCCAGACCACCAAGCCGCCCACCCAGTCCGTGAAGGTCACGGTCTCGGGCTCGCACACCGACTACACCGGCGCCTGCCCGCCGCCCGACGCCGAGGCTCCGACCTTCACGGCGACGTTCACGGTGACGGTCGTGCCGGCGGACGTGGAGTACCGCTGGGTGACGGAGTCGGGTGAGGTGTCCGACCCGGGCTGGAAGACCCTGTCGTTCCCCGCGAACGGCGGGAAGACCAAGCAGAACTCGGTCATCGTGACGACGTACGACGCGTCGGGGACGTACGAGAACAAGATCGGCGTGGAGGTGCGCAGTCCCGAGGAGACGAAGTCGGAACAGGTGCCCTTCTCGGTGACGTGCGAGACGGAGGCCCCGACGGGCGGGGCCTCCTCCGACGATCCGCAGGCGCTCGCGCCGAACGGAGCGGTCGGGCCTCGGCAGTGATCAGTCCGAGGCGTTGAGGACGGGCAGATAGCCACCCGACTGGCCGGAGGCCGTCGGGTGGTACGACTCGCCGATGTTCAGCCAGTTGACACTGTGCAGCCAGGCGCTGCCGGAGCAGATCTCATGGCCGGTGAACGTGGGGCGTACGTCGCCGAAGGTGAAGCCGTGGTCGGCGGCCCGCTTGGCGATGGCGCTGTCCAGGTAGTCGGCGGCGTTGTTGATGGCGGCCCGTTCCGTCTCGGAGAGGCCGGCCAGGCAGCTGCCGCCCAGCTTGTAGAACCGGGGATAGCCCAGCACGACCACATGGGCGGCCGGGGCCTTCGCGCTGATCGCCGAGTAGACCGAGTCGAGCTTGCCGGGCAGCGTCGAGTCGACGTACGCCTTCGCCGTGTTGATGCGGGCGACGCAGGCGCTCTCGGACTGCAGGACACAGGTCGTCATGACGTCGGAGAAGCCCGCGTCGTTGCCGCCGACGCTGATGGAGACGAGGCCGGTGCCGGAGCCGAGCGGGCCCAGCTGGTTCGCCAGAACATCACCCGTACGAGCGCCCGAGCAGGCCGTGAAACTGAACGACGAGGGTGAATGGGCGGCCGCCCAGAGGTAGGGGTAGGCCTTCGTGCTGCGCTTGCAGTCGCCGCTGGAGCCGATGTAGCTGCCCGCGCCGACACCGGACGAATAGGAGTCGCCGAGGGCCACATAGCCCGTGGCTGCTGCTTGCTGGGACGCCTGGGCCGCCGTTGCCCCGGTGAGGGCGAAGGCGGTGGCGAGGAGGAGCGAGGTCACGTATGCCGTAAGTCGGGAACGTCTCATGGAACCTCCCTTTAGCAGGATCTCTGCCGTAACTTTCGTAGCAGCTACGCGTGTTGACAGGAAGTGTCCATGCCAAGACTTTTCCGGACCTACCGGATCCTCCGCTGTGCGTTCACTGTGCGTTCGATTGCGTGTCCATGACAGGCGCGTGACAAAGCGTCAACTCCCTTGAGCTACCCCCGTAGATCGATCACGCTGATGTCTCGACCGGTAGCGGAACGCAACGCTCCTGGTTGTGCGTGCGATCACGCGCGCACCCCCCACAGACGTGCGCCCCACCCAGGCGCACGCCGCCTATGAGGAGGACTCCCTCGCATGGCACAGCTGCGTAGCAAGAAGATCCGGATCGCCGCGATAACCTCCGTGGCGACCGCCGCCCTGCTCGGCGCCGTCACCGCGCTTCCCGCCCAGGCCGCGCCGGCCGAGGGCCGGGTCCTCGCGGCGGGCTCCCCCACCGCCGTCAAGGACAGCTACATCGTCACGCTGAAGAAGGGCGTCGACTTCAAGGCCTCGTCGGCCGAGGGCAAGGGTCTGATCAAGGAGTACGGCGGCACGGTCAAGAAGACGTTCGGCGCCGCACTGAACGGCTACACGGCGACCCTGTCCGCGGCCGAGGCCAAGAGACTGGCCGCCGACCCGTCGGTGGCCGTGGTCGAGCAGAACCAGACGGTGCATGTCACCGACACCACGCAGTCCAACGCCCCCTGGGGCCTGGACCGCTCCGACCAGACGTCACTGCCGCTCTCCGGCACGTACACCTACCCGGACTCGGCGGGCAGCGGGGTGACGGCGTACGTCATCGACACCGGCGTACGCATCACGCACTCGCAGATCAGCGGCCGGGCCAGCTACGGCTACGACGCCGTGGACGGCGACACCACCGCCTCGGACGGCAACGGTCACGGCACGCACGTCGCCACGACCATCGCCGGCTCGACCTACGGCATCGCCAAGAAGGCGAACATCGTGGCGGTCCGCGTGCTCGACAACGCGGGCTCCGGCACCACCGCCGGCGTCATCGCGGGCATCAACTGGGTGACCCAGAACCACAGCGGTCCCTCGGTCGCCAACATGTCGCTCGGCGGCGGCGCGTCCACCACGCTGGACACCGCGGTGGCCAACTCCATCGCGAGCGGCGTGACGTACGCGGTCGCGGCGGGCAACAGCAGCGCCAACGCCTCCTCGTACTCCCCGGCCCGCGTCGCCTCGGCGATCACGGTCGGCGCCACCACCAGCACGGATGCCAAGGCCAGCTACTCCAACTTCGGCTCGGTCCTGGACATCTTCGCCCCCGGTTCGTCGATCACGGCGGGCTGGTACACCAGCGACACCGCGACGAACACCATCTCCGGTACGTCGATGGCCACCCCGCATGTCGCGGGCGCGGCCGCCGTCTACCTGGCGGGCCACACCTCGGCCACCCCGGCCCAGGTGGCCACGGCCCTCGTGAACGGCGCCACCACCGGCAAGGTAACGAGCCCGGGCACGGGTTCCCCGAACCGCCTCCTGAAGATCGTCCCGTAACACGTGCGCCGTTCCCCGCGCCCCTTTCAAGGGGCGCGGGGAACGGCGCAATCTTTTGTCGGAGGGCGCGGCCGGCTTCTTCGGGGCGGCGCGGGCCGACTCCACAGGGGCGCGGGGAACTGCGCAATCTTTTAGGGGGCGCGGGGAACGGCGCGACCAGCCACAACGCCGCCGCAGCCAAACATCAACGGCGCCCTCATCTTGACGCCCCCCGCACCGCTGGGCCACATTGAAGCCCGGCATCCGGCGCGTCGGGGGGCAAAGTCGCCAATGCAGACCTTACGTAGCAAGCCATCTTCATCGGACCCATCTCCATCGGGTGGTGACGAGCGGTTGGACCAGGATCCGGGGAGGGACCTGCTCCCCCTGCTCGCAGGCGCCGCCGCGGCCATCGCCGGCGTCGGAGCCGTCCTGGCCCTGACCGACGTGGACTCGCCGCTGCGCGCCCCGTTCGCGCTCTTCTTCCTGCTGGCCGCTCCGGGAACCGCGGTCGGAATCGCACTGCGCGGCATGGAACCGTTCGGCCGCACCATTGCGTCTCTGTCAGCAGCAGTAGCTCTCAACCTTCTGGTCGCCCAAGGCATGCTCGCGGTGCACCGGTGGTCGGTCCGTGGCGGAATCGCGGCCGTGGCCGCGCTCAGCTCCCTCATTCTCCTGCTGGTCCTGGTACGGCGGTTCCGTGGCCGTACGGTGAGAAGACGGGCTTCCTGACGTGAACATCAGCGTGTACCGCCCCGGCGAACTCACCGCCGCCGACCGGGCGGCGTGGTCGGCCCTTCAGTCGAAGGCCCATCTGCACGGCTCACCGGAACTCGCCAACCCGTTCCTGTCACCGGAGTTCACTCTCGCCGTCGGACGCTGCCGACGCGGCGTACGGATCGCGGTCGTCCGGGAGAGCGGCGAACCGGTGGCCTTCTTCCCGTTCCAGAGAACCACCACCGGCGTCGGCCGGGCCGTCGGCCTCGGCGTCTCCGACTGCCAGGGCCTCGTCCACGGGCCCGGCTTCACCTGGGACGCACGGGAGCTGCTGCGGGCCTGCGGGCTCGCGGTGTGGGAGTTCGACCACCTGGTGGAAGGCCAGGAGCCGTTCGAGGCCGAGGCCTCCGGCACCTTCCCCTCCCCGGTCATGGACGTCGACCGGGGGTACGAGACGTATCTCGCCGAACTGCGGGCCCGGTCACCGAAGTTCACCCGGACCACGCTGGCCAAGGACCGGAAACTCGGCCGCGATCACGGCGAGGTCCACTATGTGCACGACGAGCGTGATCCCAAGGCGCTGCTCACGCTGATGGGATGGAAGTCGGCGCAGTACCGCAGGACCGGACGCAGCGACCGCTTCGCGCAGCCCTGGATCACCCGGCTCACGCACCAGCTCTTCCACACCCGTTCCGAGCCGTTCGCCGGAATCCTGTCGGTGCTCTACGCGGGCGGCAAGCCGATCGCCGCGCACTTCGGACTGCGCTCCGGGCGCGTCCTGGCGTGCTGGTTCCCCGCGTACGACCCGGCGTTCTCCAAGTACTCCCCGGGCCTTGTCCTGCATTTGCGCATGGCCGAGGCGGCTGCCGCCGACGGCATCGCCTATCTGGATCTCGGCCGGGGGCAGAAGGAATACAAGGACTCCCTGAAGACACGCGAACTCGCCGTGTCCGAGGGGTTGGTCACGCGCCGCCACCCTGTGGCGCTCGGGCACCGGGCGCGGCGCGCCCCTGTCCGGGCGCTGCGGAACGCGGTGCTGTCTCGGCCGGAGCTGTTCGAGCCGGCCGACAAAGCGCTCAAACGGATGGGAAAAATCCGCTCGGGCCGTTAGGTAACGTCCAAATCAACAAAAATGTGAGGCCACGTTCCAGGCCTTGCCATATCGTCTCAATCATCAATACCGTCGTACATCCACCCGCATCGGACCATCATGCACATGCGATTCAGGGGAGGGCTCAGGATCGCGAAGAGGGCCCGGCGCGGGGCGCGGTAGGGGGGTGCCGTGCTCGGTGACCGCTTTTGTGCCGAGTGCCGCCGCGCGACCGACCCAGCCAGTCGGCCAGCTTTGCCAGCTCACCCGGCTTGCACGGAGATCGATTTCGGCATGCCGTAAGTGACAAAACCCCCCTTTCGAACCGGACAAAATGCCGGACCGCCCAGGGGCGGGCGGTCCACCGGACGAGAGGGATCAGACTCATGAGTTCTGTTGTGCGCCCGGCGGTTTCGGGCCAGGATCCGTTCACGGTCGGCAAGTACCGGCCCATATCGACTCACCTGGCCATAGCGCCTCCGGTGAGCGTCGTGATTCCCGCCATGAACGAGGCGGAGAATCTCCCGTACGTCTTCAAGACATTGCCGGGATGGATCCACGAAGTGGTTCTCGTCGACGGCAATTCCACCGACAACACCGTCGAAGTGGCCCGCGAACTGTGGCCCGACGTCAAGGTCGTCAAGCAGGTCGGCAAGGGCAAGGGAGACGCCCTGATCACCGGGTTCGCGGCCTCCACCGGCGACATCATCGTCATGGTCGACGCGGACGGCTCGGCCGACGGCCATGAGATCGTCAGCTATGTCTCCGCGCTGGTCTCCGGGGCGGACTTCGCGAAGGGGTCGCGGTTCGCCAACGGCGGCGGCACGGACGACATGACGCCGATCCGCAAGCTCGGCAACTGGGCGCTGTGCACGGCCGTCAACCGTAAGTTCGGCGCCCGCTACACCGACCTCTGCTACGGCTACAACGCCTTCTGGCGGCACTGCCTCGACAAGATCGACCTCGACTGCACCGGCTTCGAGGTGGAGACCCTGATGAACATCCGGGTGGTCAAGGCGGGGCTCAAGGTCCAGGAGATACCGAGCCACGAGTACCTCCGGATCCACGGCTCCAGCAATCTGCGTGCCGTGCGGGACGGGCTGCGGGTGCTCAAGGTGATCCTCAAGGAGCGCTCCAACCGGCGCTCGCTGCGCCGTCGTCCGCACGCCGTGGCACTCAACTCCGGGCCGGGAGAGGTGTCTTGAGAAACCTGGACATCTCCGTGGTGGTCTGCGTCTACACCGAGGACCGCTGGGAGGACATCCTCGCGGCGGTCGACTCGGTGCTGGCGCAGTCCAGGCCTGCCCTGGAGACGCTCCTGGTGGTGGACCACAACCAGGCGCTCCTGGACCGGCTGTCGAAGGAGTACAAGGAGACCGAAGGGGTTCGGGTGCTCGCCAACGCGGGCCCCCGGGGCCTCTCCGCGGGCCGCAACACCGGCATCGCCGCCTCGTACGGCGACGTCATCGCCTTCCTCGACGACGACGCGGTGGCCGAGCGCGACTGGCTGCTCCACTTCGCCGAGGGGTACGAGGATCCGCTGGTCATGGCCGTCGGCGGCCGTACGATGCCGATCTGGGCGTCGGGCCGCCGGCCTGCCTGGTTCCCCGAGGAGTTCGACTGGGTCGTGGGCTGCACGTACAAGGGCCTGCCACCCGGCCGGGTCCAGGTGCGCAACGTGCTCGGCGGCAACGCCTCGTTCCGGCGCAGCGCCTTCGACGCGGCGGGCGGCTTCGCGACCGGCATCGGGCGCGACGGCGACAAGCGGCCGCTGGGCTGCGAGGAGACGGAGCTGTGCATCCGCCTCACGCACGCCCGGCCGGAGGCGATCCTGCTGATCGACGACCGTGCGGTGATCCACCACCGGGTGCCCGAGGCGCGCGAGCACTTCGCGTACTTCCGTACGCGTACGTATGCCGAGGGTCTGTCGAAGGCGCTGGTCGCGCGGAGTGTGGGCGCCGGCAAGGGCCTTGAGTCCGAGCGCCGTTACACCACGCGTGTGCTGCCCGCCGGAGTCGCGCGCGGGCTGCGTGACGCGCTGCTCGCCCGCCCCGGCGGCGCGGGCCGGGCGGCCGCCATCGTCGCCGGAGTGGTGACGGCGGCGGGCGGGTACGTACTCGGCAGCGTCCGGGCACGCAGGGGTGGGGCCACGTTCTCGGTCGTACGGATCGAGGGGGCAGCACGATGAGTGATCCGAGTGATCTGCGTGATGCGCGGGATCCGCGTGATGCGCGCGTGCCGATTCTCATGTACCACTCCGTCGCGACCGCGCCCAACGACGCGACCCGGGCACTGTCCGTGGCGCCCGAGGCGTTCACCGAACAGATGGCGCTCCTCGGCGACCTGGGGTTCACGCCGGTCAACACCGCCGCGCTCGCGGAGTGCTGGCGTGCGTCGAAGCCGCTGCCGAGACGGCCCGTGCTGATCACGTTCGACGACGGCTACGAGGGCGTTCACCGGCACGCGCTGCCCGTGCTCGCCGAGCACGGTTTCGCGTCCACGCTGTTCGTGTCGACCGGCTGGCTGCGCGGGGCGTACGACACCGGGGGCGGCCTCGACGAGATGCTCGACTGGGACCAGGTGCGCGCACTCGCGGGCGCGGACGTCGAGATCGGCGGCCACAGCCACACGCATCCGCAGCTGGACCAGCTGACCGACGAGGCGCTCTGGTTCGAGCTGCTGCGCTGCCGGGAGATCGTCGCCGACGAACTGGGCGTGCGCCCGGCGTCGTTCGCGTACCCGTACGGCTACTCCAGCGGCCGGGTGCGCCGGATCGTGCGCGAGGCCGGGTTCGCCCAGTCGCTCGCCGTCGGCAACAGCCTCGCCCGGCGCCGCCAGGGGCCGTACGCGCTGCGACGGGTCACCGTGCGCCGCAGCACCGGTATCGAGGAGTTCGAGCGGCTCGTGGAGGGCCGCGCGATCGCCCGTACCTTCGCCAGGGACCGCGCCCTCACCAAGGGGTACGCCGTGGTCCGCAGAGCACGACAGGTTCGCCGGAAGGCCATCCGTTCCCGTGTCTGACACGACCACGGCCCAGGCCGACACTCCCACGCCCGAGGCACCCGAGCGGTCCGGGCGCCGCCTTCGCCTGCCCGGCCTCGGCCGGTCGTCCGGCGGCAGCCCGCTGTTCCGGAACGCCTACGCCCTGATGCTGAACACCGGGATCTCCGCCGTGCTGGGGCTGGGCTTCTGGCTGGCCGCCGCCCGGTACTACTCCGAGTCGGCGGTCGGCCAGGGCTCCGCCGCGATCGCCGCGATGAAGCTCCTCGCGGGACTCACCGCGGTGACGCTGACGGGCGCCCTCGCCCGCTTCATCCCGGTCGCGGGACGAGGCACCGGACGGCTGATCTTCCGCACGTACGCGGGCAGTTCGGTGGTCGTGGCGCTGGCCGCGGGCCTCTTCCTGCTCACGCTGAGCCTCTGGGGTTCCTCGTACCGCTTCCTGCACAGCCCGCTGATCGCCGTCGGTTTCGTGGGGGCCGTAGTCGCCTGGTCGGTGCTGACGCTCCAGGACGGGGTGCTGACCGGGCTGCGCAGCGCGCTGTGGGTGCCGGTCGGCAACACCGTGTTCTCGGCGGTGAAGCTGGTGCTGCTGGTGGCGTTCGCCGCGGCGATCCCGACCATGGGTGTCTTCGTGTCGTGGGTCGCGGCCATCGCGGTGTCCGTGCTGCCGCTGGGCTGGCTGGTGTTCCGCCGCCTGGTGCCGCGGCATGTGAAGGCGACCGCGGAGCACACCGAGCCGCCCAGCACGAGGGAGATCGGGCGGTTCCTCGCGGGCGACTACACGGGCTCGCTGTTCTCGCTCGCGGTGGTGTACCTCGTGCCGGTGATCGTCGCCGCGCAGGTCAGTTCCACCGACAACGCGTACTTCTACATCACCACGACCATCGGCGGCACGGTCAACCTGCTCGCCATCAACATGGGCGCCTCGCTGACCGTCGAGGGCTCGCACGATCCGGCGCGGCTGGCCGCGAACACCCGGGCCGCGCTGCGCCGGATGGCGCGGATCATGCTGCCGGTGGCCGGTGTGCTGTTCTTCGGGGCGCCGTGGATCCTCGGCGTGTTCGGCCAGGGGTACGCGGACGCGGCGACGCCGCTGCTGCGCTGGTTCGCGGTCGGCGCGGTGCTGCGGGTCGTCATGGAGACGTACTTCGCGGTGCTGCGCGCCCAGAGCCGCACCTCCGGACTCGCCTGGCTGCAGGGCCTGCTGTGTCTGCTGGTGCTCGGCCTCACGGTGATCCTGCTGCCCCGCATGGGCCTGACCGGCGCGGGCGTCGCGGAGATCTCCAGCCTCGCGGTCATCGTGGCGCTCGCCGCGCCGAGGCTGTACCGGATCGTCAGGACCGCGCCGGCCGACGCCGTGCCCGAGGGCGCGGCGCCCGACGGCGACCTGGCGGACCTGGGCGCCCGCGAGGTCCCCGCGTCGCAGCAGGGCAGGCCGAAGAAGGGGCGCGGCCCGGCCTGGGCGCAGCGCCTCGACACGGACACGCTGGCGCTCGGTGTGCAGCTGGACTTCGACCACCTGGAGCGGCGGCCCGACGTACGGCCCGGTCCGGGGACCCCGCCCGTCGGGACGCCGAAGGTCGAACGGCCGGAGCACCGCAGCGAGCCACGGCCGGACCACCGGCCGACCTGGGCGCTCAAGGCGCCCCTGCAACTGCCGCCCGCTCGTGTGGAGGTGGGCCTGCCCGTCGAGGAACGGGAACCCGGCTCCGAGACCTCACTCGGCCCGTCCGAGGTCGAGGTGGACGCCCCCTTCGAGTCGTCGGCGAGCAGGTCCGGGGACGAGTCGGAGGGCGTACGCGAACGGAGCGCGTCCGGCGCGTCGAGGGCCGTACGCGAGCAGCGCTCGTCGCGGCTCGCGCGTGAGACGGGCGGGCAGGAGACGGATGGGCGGTCCGGTCCGCCCGCGCCGCCGGTGTCCTGGTGGGAGCGGCTGCGGCCGACCCGGCTAGGGGTGGTGCTCGGCTGTCTGCTGACGGCCGCGCTGGTCCTGTACTGGGTCCCCGCGGCCGGACTCGGGGAGCGCGACCTCGACCGGATGGGCGGGCTCGGCCTGGTCTCCGTGCTGCCGACGCCGACACTGGTCGGGGCCGGTCTGCTGGTCACGGTGTTCGCCTCGCTGCTCTGGCTGGGCCGTGAGCACCGGGCCCTGCTGCTGGTCACACTGCTGGCCACCGTGGTGTCGCTGCACGCGCTGCCCGCGGTCATCGAGACCGAGCCGCGGTTCGCGACGGCCTGGCAGCACCTCGGGTTCATCGACTACATCGACCGGACCGGGTCCGCCGTGCCCGACCTGGACGCGCGCTGGAGCTGGCCGGGCTTCTTCGCGGGCGCCGCGTTCGTCGCGAAGGCCTGCGGGATCGACGACCTCACCGAGGTCATCCGCTGGTGGCCTACGGCCATGCAACTCCTCTATCTGGCACCGCTGTTCCTGCTCGTACGCCATATGCGCGCGAGCTGGCGGGCCAAGTGGACCGGCATCTGGATCTTCGTGCTCAGCGGCTGGGTGGGCCAGGACTACTTCTCGCCGCAGGGCTTCACGTACCTCCTCTACCTCGTCTTCGTGGCGATCCTGCTCGTGTGGTTCCGGGCGCCACGAGTGCTGTGGACGAAGGCGCGGCCCGGCGAGCTGGAGGTCGAGCCGACCGACCGGCGCCAACGGGCCGTACTGCTCATGGTGTTGATCGGGCTGTTCATGGCGACCGTCCCGGCGCACCAGCTCACGCCGTTCGTGATGCTGGGCGTCCTCGCGGTCCTCGTCCTGATCGGCCGCTCCGAACTGCGCGGCCTGCCCATCCTGTTCGCCGTCGTGGTCTCCGTGTGGATCGGCTTCCTCGCCGAGCCGTACTGGTCGGGGCACTTCGACGAGCTGTTCGGCGGGGTCGGCGGCGTGGGCAGCAATGTGTCCTCGTCGGTCTCCGGCCGTATCGGGGAAGGCAGTTCGAGCCACAAGCTCGTCCTCTACGCGCGTGTGGCGCTGGCCGGCGGTGTGATGGCGCTGGCCTGCTGGGGCTGGTGGCGGCGGCGCGACCACAAGTACCGCGAGCGGTCGCTGCTGGTCCTCACCTTCGTCCCGTTCCTCGGCTTCGGCATGCAGTCGTACGGCGGCGAAATGGCCCTGCGCGTCTTCATGTTCGCCCTCCCGGGGGCGGCCCTGCTCGCCGCACTCGCCCTCTTCCCGCGCACCGGCGTCACCGCGAAGGAACGGGACAAGGACCGGGTGAGCCTCGCCCCGCTCGCCGCCCTGATGGCGGGCCTCGTCCTGATGGGCGGCTTCCTGGTGGCCCGCTGGGGCAACGAGCCCTTCGAGCGGATCCGGCCGGGCGAGGTCGCCGCCATGGAGTACGTGTACGCGCACGACAAGCCGACCGTACGGCTGCTGTGGCTCAGCGACGACACGGTGAACAACGTGACGCCCTCGATGCCCTGGGGCGCGCGGGACATGGAGAAGGTGGAGTACCTGCCGACGCTGGCGCCACCCGACCCGGTCCTGGTGTCGGGCCTGGTCAAGTCCCTCAAGGACGCGGGTCCGAACTCGTTCCTCATGGTCAACCGCAGCCAGGTGACCTATCTCCAGCTGGACGTGGGCTACTCCAAGACCTGGGACACCCGGCTCGTCCACCACCTCGACACCCGGCCGGAGCTCCGCAAGACGTTCGCCAACGACGACGTGACGATCTACGCGCTGCGCAAACAGCCGGGCGGCAAGGTCGCCGAGCCCGACCCCGGTCCGATCGGCCCCCAGGTGACCTGGACACCCTGGTCGGTCGTCGGAGGCCTCGCGGCGATCGCCCTGATCGTGCTGCTGACGACCCGCGAGGTGGTGCGGGTGGCCGTCCGCCCGAGCGTGCGGCAACTGCAATGGCTCCAGGGCAGCTTCTGGTTCTCACTGCCATTGCTTGCGGTGCTGCTCGCATCGCTGATCCAGAGATTCCTGACGATGGCGTGAGGCGGGGCTTCGTGGCGATGGCGGGGTGGAGTGGGCGCGCCCCGTCAGGGGCGCGGAGAACTGCGCGACAAGCCACGACGGCCCCGCAGCCACCCCGAGACCCCACGACCCCACGACCCGAAGAATCACCGGCCGAACCACCGGACGGAGCAACTAACGGCGAAGCCACTTCACTTCGTACGCCCCCATCTCGAACCGCTTCCCGTCGACCTTCGCGCTGATCTCCCGGTCGAGGGTGTTCACGACGAGGAGGGCCTTGTCGTCGGCCAGGACCCGTACGTTGGGCTTGTCGTCCGCGGCGACGGAGACCTGCTCGTACTTGGTGCCCGGCGGGAACTCCTTGTCGAAGCGGGAGATGAGGTCGAGCATCGACAACGCCTTGCCGCCTCCGGCGCGGTCGGTCGGGGTCCACAGGCAGCCGGAGCAGGTGGCGCCCTTCTCGGTCTCCGGGTTCCAGTAGAAGGCGGAGGTCGTGCCGCCGCGGGCCATCGCGATCAGGCCTGAGGCCTGGACGGCGACGCGGTGCGGCTCGGACCAGCCGTCGCGGATGTCCTCGCCGTCGGCGGGCTCCACGTAGTACTCGGCCCACCACAGCGGCAGGTCACCGGTCTGCTCACGGACCCAGCGGCTGACGGCCGTGAACTTGTCGGTGGCCCCGAACTCGTCCGGCAGCAGGTCGTCGTCCTTGGTGTAGCTGGACCCGTCGACGACGACGAAGTCCGCGCCTGCCTTGTTCTTGTTCCAGTAGTCGAAGGCGTCGAGGATCCGCTGGTCCATGGTGCCCCAGCTGCCCCTCAGCGTCGTCGACGCGTTCTCCTTCTGGCGCGGGTCGAGGCTGTCCATCACCAGATAGGGCCCGCCGACCTCGATGTCCTTGTCGACCTTCTTGAGCGCCTTGTAGACGAGGTTGTACAGCTCGGTGTAGCCCTCGTAGTCCCAGCGGGCCTCGTCGTCGTTCCAGAAACCCTTGAACTCGTTCCAGACGATGAAGTGGCGTACGTCCGGATAGCGCTTGGCGACGGTCGCGGCGAGGGCGGCGTAGTCCTTGTAGTGGGCGCGGTCCGGCGCCGTCTCCAGCGCCGCCTGGCTCCAGTCGGTCTTGTCGGAGCCGGGTTTGCCGCCCTTCATCCAGTCCGGGGCGCAGCACAGCGTGACGACCGGCGTGCCGCCCGTCTCCCGGACGAAGTCGATCCGGCGGTCCATGTCCTCGAAGTCGTACCGCCCCTTGACCGGCTCGGGATTGTCCGCGCCCCAGCCCATGATGTGCTGGATCTGCGGCAGGGGCTGCTCGCCCAGGCGCTTCTCCACCCGCTTCGTGGCGGCGCCACTGCCCTCGTCCGCGCTGAACTGGGTGTGGGTGAAGCCCCAGCCCACCTCCGGCCTCGGCTCCGACGGGGGAACGGCCGGCGTGCCGTGCACCTTGTCACCGTCGCGGGTCGTGCCGGCCTCGCTTCCCGCGTCGCCGGGAAGTGTGTTGATCAGGGTCAGCACCAGGGCCAGAGCGGCCACGCCCACACCGAGCAGAGCGGTGAACCGCCACCGCCGAGCCCCCGAATTCCACCCATGACGTCCCATCAAGGGCAACAGTAACGGCGGGGGTCAGCCGTAGAACAGGTTCCGTCGACCACAGCCCTGTAACAGGACGGAGGGGATACACGGGGACCTCGGGGACCGGCCGACACGCAGTGACACATTTCCTCCGCCGTGCCCCCTTCGGTGCGCAACGCGGAAACCGGATGCACGGGTCGCCCACGTGACGGATCATGGCGGCATGTCTGCGAACCCACACGACGCTCTGCCGATCCGGCTCAACGTCGACGACAGCGACTCACCGTCGGACGTCGTCGACGCGCTGTTCCTCGGCCGCTTCGCGACGGGCGAGCAGCCGCACTCGCACTCGGCGAACATCGACCGCGTACGGTCCGGGGCCACGCTCCTCCCTCCTGAGGCACAGGTGCTGCGGTCCGCGCGCGACGACGACCGCAGCGCGACCCTCGCCGAGGGAGAGGGCTGGACGGTGCTGGTGTCGCGCTGGAACCGGGGCGCCGACATCACCGTCACCGCGACCAGCGCCGAGCTCGCCGAGAAGGTGCTCGGCCAGGCCACGGACGGCGCGGCCGACGAGCCCGAACCCCAGCCGGAGAACGTGACGATGGGGTTCTGGTACGTGTCGCCCCGGCGCGGACCGCACCGCACGACCCGCCAGATCTCGGCGGGTACGTGGGAAGAGGTGCGCGCCAACTACACGGCACCCGTGGCCGATGCGATGGACGGCCTGATGAAGACGACGCCCGAGGACATCGCGGGCCGTCTGCTGTTGCTGCACGGTCCGCCGGGTACGGGCAAGACGTCGGCGCTGCGGACGCTGGCGCGCTCGTGGCGGGACTGGTGCCAGGTGGACTGTGTCCTGGACCCGGAGCGGCTCTTCTCCGACGTCGGCTATCTGATGGACATCGCGATCGGCGAGGAGGACGGCACGGGCAAGGGCCGCTGGCGGCTGCTGTTGCTGGAGGACTGCGACGAGCTGATCCGCGGCGAGGCCAAGCACACGGCGGGCCAGGCGCTCTCCCGCCTGCTGAACCTCACGGACGGCCTGCTGGGCCAGGGCCGCAACGTCCTGGTGGGCGTCACCACCAACGAGGACCTTGAGCGCCTCCACCCCGCCGTCGTACGCCCCGGCCGCTGCCTCGCCCGTATCGAGGTCGGCCCGCTCACCCGCCACGAGTCAGCCGCCTGGCTCGGCACGGAAGAGGGCCTGCCCCGGGACGGCGCCACCCTCGCCGAGCTCTACGCCCTGCGCCGGGGCACCACCCCGACCTCGGTCCCGGACCAACGAGAGGGCGCGGACGCGGGTTTGTATCTGTAGAGCACGCGGCCCGTCACTCCGCCGCGACGGCGAAACCCGGCGCGGCGGATCCGGACGCACCCGAACTCGACACACGACGGGTCCACCTGGCCCGTCGCCCGCGCCACCGCCACTCCGACCGGCCGACCGCCAGCCGCAGCCGCAGCCGCCAAGCCAACTCCGCACACCAGGGCGCCCCTTCAGGGGCGCGGGGAACTGCGCGACCAGCCACAGCGATCCCGCAGACAGCAAACGACCGGCAGCATTCCAGGACGGCTCCAACGCCAACGCCAATCGTCAGCCGCAACCGCCAGCCTTCAACTGTCAGCCGGACGCCCCATACGCCGCGCGCAGCGCATCCCGGGCCGCGGCGACGGCGGCGGCCTCGGACAACCCGAGCCGCCGCACACGATCGGCATAGGCCTGCGCGGCGGACGCCGCTTCCCGCTCCGCCGCCGAGCCCGCGGCAGCGACGAACGTTCCGTTGCGCCCCCGCGTCTCGATGACCCCGTCCGACTCAAGAGCCCGGTACGCCTTGGCGACCGTGTTGGCGGCGAGGCCGAGCTCCTCGGCCAGCCCTCGCACGGTCGGCAGCCGGTATCCCACCGGCAGCGCCCCGGCCCGCGCCTGTTCGGAAATCTGGGCGCGCACCTGCTCGTAGGGCGCGATCCCCGCGTCGTCCTCGATGTCGATCTTCAGCGTCACGCAGTGATTGTCCCGCACCGGCGGGAAAATGAGAGGCACCCGGCCTCACCGCCCACGTAGCGTGCGACGTCATGACTGTGATCGTCCGCGACTTCCGCGCGGGAGACGCCGAGGGCTTCGCCCGTATCCGGCACCTGGCGCTCCCCTTCATGCTCTCCACCCCCGAGGCCATCACGTACGACGCCGCGAACGTCCATCCCGACGCCCACTTCCAGCCGCTGGTCGCGGAGGAGGACGGCGAACTCGTCGGCACGGCCCAGGTCGGCGTCGTGTACGACAGCCCGCAGCCCGGTCAGGGCTATCTGAACGTGTACGTGCACCCGGACCGCCAGGGCAGGGGTGCGGGCTCGCTGCTCGTGAGGACCGCCGAGGAGCGCCTCGCCTCCCTGGACGTGACCAGGTTCTTCGTCCGGGTCGTGGACGAGTCGGCGAACCGCGCCTTCGCCAAGAAGCGCGGCTACCGCCCCAGTCGCTCCGCGCACTTCCTCCGCCTGGACCTGGCGACGTGCACACTGCCGCCGCGCCAGGAGCCGCCCGCGGACGTCGAACTGCGCACGGCCGCGGACTTCGCGGACGACCCCCGCCCGCTGTTCGACCTGGACGCGGAGACGCTGCTGGACGAACCGAGCGACATCGCCCACGAGTTCACGGACTACGAGGCCTGGCTGAAGGAGACCTGGCACCATCCCCTCCTCAGCCATGAACTGACCTCGGTCGCGGTCGTCGACGGCCGCCCGGCGGCGTTCAGCGCCGCCCGTACCGACGGCGGCACCCGCTACGGCACGGTGATGACCGGCACGGCACGGGCCCACC
The DNA here is from genome assembly GCF_036182465.1 of Streptomyces sp. NBC_00258. Taxonomy (NCBI): domain Bacteria; kingdom Bacillati; phylum Actinomycetota; class Actinomycetes; order Kitasatosporales; family Streptomycetaceae; genus Streptomyces; species Streptomyces sp. NBC_00258. Next base: position 9,256,761 of record NZ_CP108081.1, on the reverse strand, counting down.
GCGGCCGCGGCCTCGCCAAGCTCGCCAAGAACGACTCCCTGCACCGAGCCCGCTCCGCCGGCTTCACGGAGGCGTTCACGGCCAACGACGCGGGCAACAAACCGATGCTCGCGGTCAACAAGTGGTTCGGCTACGAGATCTGCGCCACGGAGGTGCAACATGTCCGCGAACTCGCCTGACGCCCCCCTCCAGTTGGACATCGTGCTGGTCAAAGCGGGCCGCATCAAGATCCGTTACCCGGCCGAGCTGCTGCACGACGACGGCACCCACGTCACCGTCCGAGCGGCCTGGGCCGGTGCCGGAGTCCGCGACTTCGGCTTCGTACGCTTCGAACCGGGCGACGTCTTCACCGAGCACTACTGGCGCGACCGCTGGTACGCGGTGAAGGAGGTCCGTGGTCCCGAGGGCGTGCTAAAGGGCTGGTACTGCGACATCACCCGCCCGGCCTCCGTGTCCGAGGGCGAACTGGTCGTCGAGGACCTCGACCTCGACCTGTGGCGCTCCGCGGACGGCAAGGCCGTACTGCGTCTGGACGAGGACGAGTTCGCGGAGAGCGGTCTGGAGACCACCGATCCGCAGGCAGCGGCCGCCGCCCGGTCCGCCCTGGACGAACTCGAACTCCGTGCTCGCGAGGGCGGCTTCGAGACACTGCTGGCCTAGGACCGCGCACTCCCCGTGGCCTCTGCCGGTGCCCCTCAGGGCACAGCCACCACCGCGTACCGCTCGTCCTCCACCTCTCGTCCCCACAGCAGCGGGTCGTCCGACAGCGGGTCCACTCGGACGTCCTCCGCGAGGGGTGCGAGCAGTCCGGTCAGCTGCTCGGCGGATATGCCGGCCGGGCTCACCGTCCCCCAGACGCCCTCTATGAGCACGAGTCGTCCGCCCGGCCGGAGCAGTCCGCGCCAGTGCCGCAGGACACGGCCGGGATCGGGCAGCGTCCACAGCACATGGCGGACAAGGACGACGTCGAAGCGCTGCTCCCCGACCGGCGGGGCGGCCGCGTCCCCGACCAGGAACGCGGCGTCCCGCCCGGCCAGCTTGGCGCGGGCGAGGTCGACCATGCGCGGCGAGGAGTCGACCCCGGTCACCCGATGCCGCTGCTCGGACGCGAGGAGCGACAGGCTGCCCGTACCGCAGCCGAGATCGAGCACGTCGGCCGGGCCGCGCGGCAGCCAGCCGCGCAGCCTCGCCGCCCAGGCCTCGCGCACGGCGGGATCCCGCAGTCCGTGGTCGGGCTCGTCGTCGAACGTCACGGACTCGGCGTCCCAGTCGACGCCGGACCGCTCTCCACCGGTCTTCGCTTCTTCGCCTGCCCTGTTACTCGTCATGTGCCCAGAGTGACACCCGCCACTGACAACGGGCCGCGCCCCGGACCGGCGCGGTACGACGACGCCCGGTGCGACGCCGTACCTGCGGCAGAACCGCACCGTACCTGCGCCGTACCTGCGCCGTACCTGCGCCGTACCTGCGGCAGAACTGCGCGGAACCCCCAGTTGTCCGGCATGTGGACTCACAGACGAAACGTGACTACCGCCACTGACAAGCGGGCACCGATGAGTCACTCTCCCCGGAACGGTCTACCTCCGTACAAACGCGGAACCCGGTAGATGCAAGGAGGCAGCCATGCGCCGTGTAACCGTGCAGAAGCCCCTGAGGAAGTCGGACTCCCGTCGCGTGCGGGACGACGCCGACGAGCGCCCCGCCGAGCGCCCGGAGGTCCGAAAGGACATCGCACGCACGTGGTGGCCGGACGGCTGAGCCGTCACGGCACCAGGAACCGTCACGGCGCCGGCCGCTTGCGGTAGTGGAGGCGGTCGTACGGCCCGTCCACGCGGCGCTCCACGAGTTCGTACCCGTACTTCGGGTAGATCTTCTGGTTCTCCCACATCAGCGCGTTCGTGTAGAGCCTGACCTCGGGCAGTCCGAGCGCACGCGCGTGTGCGTCCACGAAGGCCAGGAGCCGGCGTCCCACGCCCTGCCCATGCGCGTCCGGGTGGACGGCGATGCTGTCGAGGAACAGATGGTCCTCGTGCGCCTCGATCACCACGAGTCCGGTCACGGGCTCCCCCGTGACGAACACCCGCCCCGCCGCGATGTCGGCCGCGTGGTCCGCCTCCATGGGCCGCGGGACCACCCCGATCCGCTCGATGTAGGGGCGGTAGGCCGCGTCGGTCACGGCCTTCACGGCAGCCGTGTCGGAGGCGACGGCGGGACGGATCCGAGCCTCGTACGGAGTGTCCGCCGGGGCTCCTTCCGGAGTCTTCGTCATGGCCTGAACGGTACCTACCTGATCGCAGTCTCAGCACTCCCTTAAGCGGACCATAAGGATCGCCCTCACCCCCTCCCAACAGGCGATTTCGTGGTTTCGAGGGGCTAGCTTGCTGATCGCCCCCAGGCATCACAAGCACCCCGGACCCGCTTCGAGGAGTTCCCCCATGTCCGCTCGCCGCAAGGCCACCCGCACCCGCCTCGCCACGGTCGCCGCCGTCGGCGTCGCCCCGCTCACCCTGACCGGTCTCGCCGCCACCCCTGCGGTCGCGCACGGCTCGATGACGGACCCGGTGAGCAGGGTCGCGGGCTGCTTCGCGGAGGGTCCGGAGAACCCGAGGTCCGCCGCCTGCAAGGCCGCGGTCGCGGCCGGCGGCACGCAGGCCCTCTACGACTGGAACGGCGTCAACATCGCGAACGCCGCCGGGAAGTCGAAGGAGATCATCCCCGACGGAAAGCTGTGCAGCGCGGGCAACGACAAGTTCAAGGGCCTCGACCTGGCCCGCGCCGACTGGCCGGCCACGCGGCTGACCTCGGGCAACCGCACCTTCCGCTACAAGGGCACCGCTCCGCACAAGGGCTCGTTCGAGCTGTACGTCACCAAGGACGGCTACGACCCGACGAAGCCCCTGAAGTGGTCGGACCTGGAGTCGAAGCCCTTCCTCAAGGTCACCGACCCGCGGATGGAGAGCGGCGACTACGTCTTCAACGGTGTCGTCCCGGTCAAGTCGGGCCGCCACCTCGTCTATTCGATCTGGCAGCGCTCGGACTCCCCCGAGGCGTTCTACACCTGCTCGGACGTCGTGTTCGGGGAGGGCGGGGGCGGGGGCGGGGGCGGCGCCGAGGCCTCCACGGCCCCGACCGCGTCGGCGCCGTCCGACCAGGAGATCGAGGACGGCACCGACGAGTCGTCCGTGGAGCACGGCGGTCACGGCGACGACGACCCGAAGACCCAGGCCACGGCCACGGCGGCCGCGGACACCGCCTCGGACTCCGACGCCGGTTCCGCCGCCTCGGCGGCGCCGTCCGAGGCGGCGGACGACTCCGCGAGCGACGCCGAGCCCGCCGGCGGTTCGGAGAACCTCGCCGAGACCGGCGGTTCGAGCACCACTCCGTACGTCGCGATCGGTGGGGCGGCCGCCCTGGCGATCGGTGCGGCGGCGCTGTTCGCGTCGGTTCGTCGCCGTGCGGCGAGTGGCCGACACAGCCGATAGGGGCCTGCGGGCGGTACCGGATCTGCGGGCCGTCCGTAGCTGGTCGTGCCCACGTGGCGGAGCCGCACATCGATACAGCCCGCGCCCCTGACGGGGCGCGGTTCGCCAGTCCGTTAGCCGATCACCGACAGGCAGGTCGTCGGGGTGGCGTGTGCCGGATCCAGGGCGTTCGCCACCTCGTGGAATGCGATCCGGTCGATGAGCCCGATCGCCGCGTGTTCGGAGAGGTCGACCGCGCACAGGTCCTGGATCAGGACGTTGCGTACGTTCGGGCCGTCGAGGTACTGCGAGCGGTAGGGCGTGACGACCTCGTCGTACTTGGTGGCGATGACCGTGTAGCGGACACCGGGGACGGTGTCGCCGCCCGCGTTGAGCTTGGTCAGGAAGGCCGATCCGGCCACCTGGTCGGCGAGGGCGGGGGTGGCGGTGGAGAGCAGGTCGGCCGCGCCGGGGAAGGTGTCGAGCAGTTGGGTGAGTCCGTTCAGGGTGGTGCCGTGGTTGTCGGGGGCGATCCCGACGAGGGCGTTCACCTTGGCTGCTCCGCCGAGGAACTTCAGATAGTGACGGGGCATCATGCCGCCCTGCGAGTGGCCCACCAGGTCGGCCTCGGCCGCGCCGGTCGCGGCGAGCACTTTGTCGACGAAGGTCTTGAGCTGCTCCGCCGACTTGTCGATGGGACCGAGCCCGTTGAAGAACGGCACGCCGGGCAGCTGCCCGTAGTCGAGGGCGAAGACGCAGTAGTTGCGGTTCACGAGGTAGGGCGCGAGACCCAGCCAGTTGTCGACGGAGTTGGCGAAGGTGCCGTGGACGAGGACGACGGGGCGCGGGTGGGCGGCGGACGGCTTGCAGGAGTAGTCGTTCCAGCCACGGCTCGGCGCTGACTCGGCCTCAGCGGTGGCGGCGGAAGCAGCGGTGGCGGTGGGGACGACGGTGACCGCGGCGGTCAGCAGCAGCACGGCCAGGGGTCTGAGCAGGCGTTTCCAGGGCAGCATCGAGTGATCTCCTTGCGGCTCAAGGGAGTTGCGATGGCGTACGCCCTGTGATCCGGATCACGAGGATGCTGTTCTTTTGCCAAGTTACGAGTGAGTAGTAGAAGTGTGAAGTTACGCGTCAGTAAAAACTTCCGGTGCTGGCCGGGAGCACTGACACGTGCCGTGTAACCGTCACCAGGCGGGCCTGATGGGACCGTAGGGCGCAATGCGCAGCAAACGGTCACGCAACGCCCGGACTTCACCCTCGCCAAGCAGTTCGACCCAGGGGCCGACGGCTTCCGCGGCCGCCTCCTCGGCCGCCCGCGTACAGGCCCAGCCCTGCTCGGTCAGTACGACCAGCCGGGCGCGCGCGTCGTCGGGGTGCGGGCGCCGCTCGGCATACCCCTTGCGGACGATCTCGTCGACAAGTTGACTCGCGGCCTGCTTGGTCACGCCCAGATGGGCGGCCAGTTCCGTGGCCGTCGCCCCGCCGGGCGCGAGCCGCGCGAACGCGAACCCGTGCGCGGGCCGAATCCCCTCGAATCCACGGGCTACGACACCGTCGTGGATGCGCTGGGTGAGTTCGCCGGCGACGGCGAGCAGGGCGGCGGACAGGGCCATGGCCTCGGAGTTCTGCACGCACGCATTGAAACACCCTTGACGAATTGGTCAAGCGGCTTGACCATGGATCCATATAGTCAAGCAGCTTGACCATTCGTCGCCACCATTCACCACCGGAGGCAGCCGTGCCCGTAGTCCGCTCGTCCGAAGCCGTCGTCCACGAGATCCACGGCGCGCGCTTCGTCTCGTACGCCACTCCCCTCAGCGGGAGCAGAGAACTGTGCGCCTGGCGGGGCGAGATCCCCGCGGGCACGAAGGCGCCCGCGCACACGGTCAACCGCGAGGAGATCTTCCATCTCCTGGCCGGAGAGCTCCTGATGACGCTCGACGGCCGCACCGAGCGGCTCACCGTGGGCGACACGGTGATCATCAATCCCGGCGCGACACTCGCCGTGGAGAACCCGACCGAGGAGACCGCGATCTCCTGGGTCACCACGTCGATCGGCCTCCAGGCGAAGCTGGCGGACGGCACGGTCATCACTCCGCCTTGGGCCAACTGACCTGGCGGAAATGCCGGGGGCGCCTCATCAGGGGCGCGGGGCTGTGTCGATGTGCGGCTCCGCCGCGTGGGCGCGACCAGCCACATCCGGCCCGCAGCTCCCGAACGACCCGCACCCACCCGCTCCCCGCGGAGCGTTACGCGACCAACGACCCCGGCATCACCGCCCGCGGCCCGAACTTCGCCCGGACCCGGTCCGCCACCTCCTCCACCCGCCGGACCTTCTCGTCCACCGGGTCGAAGGTGAGCTGGTGGGAGGCCTGTTCGGCAGGGTCGAGCCCCTCGGCACGCAGGACGATGCCGCGGACCCGGGCCCGTTGCAGCCCGAGCGCCTCGTACATGCGGTACGCGGCGTCGGTGAGCGCAGAGGAGTGGGCGGTCGGCTCGGGGAGCGTGCGGGTGCGGGTGGTCGTGGAGCGGTCGGCGTAGCGGACGGTGAGGGTGAGCGTGCGGCACACCTTCTCCAGGGCGCGCAGCCGGGCGCCCAGCTCCTCGGCGGCGGAGAGCAGCGCGCGCCGGTGCAGGTCGGGGTCCAACTCATCGCGAGGGAAGGGTCGTTCGGCGGCGAGCGAGCGGGAGACGGCGTTCGGTACGACCCGGCCGCGGTCGATGCCCTGTGCCATCTCGTGCAGCTCGCGGCCCATGCGGGCACTGGTGAGCCGCTGCAATGTGGACAGGGGCGCGGCGGCGACCTTGCCGACGCTGTCCAGGCCGTACTCGCACAAGGTGCGGGCGGTGGCGGTGCCGACTCCGGGCAGCGCCCGCACGGGCTGTTCCTCCAGGAACTCCGCGAGGGCGCAGGGGTCTTCGGGCACCACGCGGGTCGTTCCGGGGGCGGCTTCCCGCAGGGCCATGCGTGCGAACATCGGCCCGGGTCCGGCGCCGATCACGCAGTCGACGCCGTGCCAGGCGAGCGCCCGTACCCGGATCAGCGAGGCCAGTTCCTCGACGTCCCGCCCGAAATACCGTTCGGCGCCCCGCAGATCGACGAGCGCTCCGTCGGGCGGCAGCGCCTCGACGACGGGGGTGAACTCCTCCAGCGTGCCGAGGAGCCCGGGCAGGGCGGCCTCGTACGCCGGAGGCAGCTGGAAACGTACGCAGAGGATGGTCATCCCGCACTCCCCGGGCTCTGGTGCCACAACTTCCTTCCGCCGGCGGGCCCTTCGCCCGCCGGGCGCAGATCCGCCCACGGATGCATTTCGTATCCCGTGGGCATCTGGATTCGACGGCCGCCCGTCGGATCTCCCGTGTCCCGCGAGCCGCCCTCGGCCTCGTCCTCCCCCTGCGGCTCGGCCAGTCGCAGGGCCACTCCGTCCAGGCCTTCCTCGCGCCGCAGTTCCACCAGGTCGGCGAGGTTCCAGGCGGCCGCCCCGACCACGCTGAGGCTGCGCGGGCCACGCCGCTGCACCACTCCGCGTACGAGCAGGAGCCAGGAGTGGAAAACGGTGTGGGCGCACGCGTCGTGGGAGTCGTCGAAGAAGGCGAGGTCGACCAGGCCGGTGCCGTCGTCCAGGGTGGTGAAGATGACCCGCTTGCCGGAGCGGATCGGCGGGGTCTGGGTGGCCGCCTTGGCGCCCGCGACCAGGACCGTCTCACCGTGCCGCGCCGCCCGCAGCCGGCGCGCGGTGACCACGCCCAGCTCATCGAGGAACTCCCGGTGATCGTCCATCAGATTGCGTGAGGCGTCCATGGAGAGCACACCCAGCTCGGCGCTGAGCCGCTCCGTCGAGGAGAGGTCGGGCAGCCCGGCCGGCGCGGTCTTCTGCCCACCGGCCAGGGGCAGTTGGTCTCCGCGACCGCCGCGTGCTCCCCGGTGCAGCTCGGTCAAGTGCAGTTGCAGATCACGGCGGTTGGCCCCGAAGGCGTCCAACGCCCCGACCTGCGCGAGCCGCCCGGCCAGCGGTCTGCTCGGCCGGGCCCGTTCCCAGAAGTCGAGCAGCGAGGCGTACGGCTGCCCGTCCGCGATCCGCGCCGCCTCGGCCTCGCTGATGCCGTGCACGTCGGAGAGGGCGAGCCGCACCCCCCAGGCCTTCCCGGAGCCGCCGAGGGCCTTCCCGGCCACTCCTCCGAACCCCTCAGATTCAGACACCAGTTCGATACGGTGTGCGACCGCCGACCGGTTCACGTCCAACGGCAGGATCGGCACCCCCCGCCGCCGCGCGTCCGCGAGCAGCAGCCGCTTCGGATACATACCGGGATCGTGGGTGAGCAGCCCGGCGTAGAAGGCGGCGGGATGATGCGCCTTCAGCCAGGCCGACTGGTACGTCGGCACGGCGAAGGCCACCGCGTGCGCCTTGCAGAAGCCGTACGACCCGAAGGCCTCGACGATCTCCCACGTACGGGCGATCGTCTCCGCGTCGTACCCCCGCGCGGCGGCATGCTGCGCGAACCACACCCGGATCCGTCCCTGCGACTCGGGGTCGGACAGTCCGCGCCGCACCCGGTCCGCCTCGTCCCGCCCGCAGCCGGTCATGATGTCGACGATGTCGATGATCTGCTCGTGGAAGACCACGACCCCGTACGTGCTCCTCAGCGGCTCCTCCAGATCCGGGTGCGGGAAGCGGACCGGCGCCCGGCCGTGCCGCGCCTCGATGAACGGCCGCACCATGTCGGCCGCGACCGGCCCCGGCCGGAAGAGGGAGATGTCGACGACGAGATCGTGGAAGGTCGCGGGCTGGAGTCTGCCCACCAGGTCCCGCTGACCAGGCGACTCGATCTGGAAGCAGCCCAACGTCTCGGCGGACCGGATGAGTCGGTACGTCGCCGGGTCGCCCTCCTCGACGGCGTCCAGGTCGACCCGGTCCCCCGTGGCCCGCTCCACCTCGGCCACCGCGTGTGCCATCGCGGACTGCATGCGTACGCCCAGCACGTCCAGCTTGAGCAGCCCGAGGTCCTCGACGTCCTCCTTGTCGAACTGCGACATGGGCAGCCCCTCGCCACTGGTCGGCATGACGGGCGTACGGGCGAGGAGCGAGGCGTCGGAGAGGAGCACCCCGCACGGGTGCATGGCGACCCCGCGCGGCAGGGCGTCCAGCGCCTCCACCAGTTCCCACAGCCGCCCGTACTTCTCCATCTCCCCGGCCAGAGAGCGCAGTTCGGGCAGTTCCTCCAGTGCCGCGCGGGCGTCGCGGGCGCGGATGTGCGGGAAGGACTTGGCGATGCGGTCGATGTCGGCCGGGTCCATGGAGAGGGCCGCGCCGACGTCCCGTACCGCATGACGCACCCGGTACGTCTCCGGCATCGCCACGGTCGCGACCCGCTCGGTGCCGAACCGGCCGATGATCGCGCGGTAGACCTCAAGCCGGCGGGCGGACTCCACGTCGATGTCGATGTCGGGCAGGACCGGGCGGCGCTTGGACAGGAAGCGTTCCATCAGCAGCCCGTGCTCGACGGGGTCGGCGTGCGCGATGCCGAGGAGGTGGTTGACGAGCGAGCCCGCGCCGGAGCCGCGCGCGGCGACCCGGATACCCATCTCCCGTACGTCGTCCACGACCTGAGCGACCGTCAGGAAGTAGGAGGCGAAGCTGTGGTGGGCGATGATGTCCAGCTCGCGGTGCATCCGCTCCCAGTAGCCGCGCGCTTCGGGGGAACGGTCGTAGCCGCGCAGCACCATTCCCGCCGCCGCCCGCGAGGTCAGTACGCGCTGCGCGGTACGGCGTCCGGCGCCGACGAGGTGCGGCTCGGGGAAGTGCACGGCACCGAGGCCGAGGTCGTCCTCCGGGTCGACGAGGCACTCGGCGGCGGTGGCCCGTGTCTGTTCGAGCAGGCGGTACGCGGTGTCACGGCGGAAACCCGCGGCCTCGACGATCCGTTCGGCGGCGCCGAGCATGGCGCCCGCGTCCTTGAGCCAGGCCTCGCCGCTGTCCAGTTCCTTGCGGGGGTCGACCGGCACGAGCCGGCGGGCGGCGTCCAGGACGTCGGCGACCGGGCCCATGCCCGGGTCGGCGTACCGGACGGCGTTGCTGAGCACGGGCCGCACCCGCTGCTCGGCGGCGAAGCCGACGGTACGGGCGGCCAGCCGCAGCGAGCCGGGACCGGTGCCCTCGCGCCCGTGCCAGACCGTTTCGAGACGCAGGGCGTCGCCGTAGACCTCCCGCCAGGGCGCGAGCAGTTTCGCGGCCCGGTCGGGGCGCCCGGCGACGAGCGCCCGGCCGACGTCGGAGGCGGGCCCGAGCAGGACGGTCAGGCCGTCGGCGTGGTTGTCCGCCCAAGGGAGCAGCGGCCCGCCCGAGTCGCCCGCATGCGCCGCAGTAACGATTCTGCAGAGCTCGGCCCAGCCCTTCGCGCCATCCCGGGCGAGGAAGGTCACGCGGGGTGTCGACTCATCGATGAAGGCACCGCCCCGCACGGGAGCCCGCCGCCGCTCCCCTCTTACGGGCCCACCGGCTACAGGCCCACGGACTGCGGGCCCACCCGCCCGTACGGACTCCCCAGCCCCTACGCCCCCCGGGGTTCGCGCGGACTCCCGGACCCGTACGGGCTCCTCGACCGCGAGGTCGACCCCGAACAGTGGACGCACACCCTGGGCGGCGCAGGCCTTGGCGAAGCGGACCGAGCCCGCGAGGGTGTCCCGGTCGGTGAGGGCGAGCGCGTCCATGTCCCGCTCGGAGGCACGCTCGGCGAGACGCTCCGGGTGCGAGGCCCCGTACCGCAGGGAGAACCCGGAAACGGTGTGCAGATGCGTGAAGCCCGGCACGCGCACCTCCACCACTCCCAGGGGCTCCCACACCAGCCCTCGAACATTTGTTCCCTACTCCCTCACCCCCACCATAGACCAATTCCCGAACATGTGTGCGACATCCGTTCGGACCCGTCCCACCTGCGCAAACGCCGGGCGGCTCGGACCGTGGGGGCATGACACAGACAGGCGGGGCCCCACGCCGGACCTTCCTCGACGAGGTGAAGGACGGAGTCACTCCGCGGGCCACGCTGCTCGTCATCGGCGTGGTCGCCCTGCAGCTGCTCTTCATCGCCTCCTATGTGGGGGCGCTGCACAACCCGAAGCCGAAGGACGTGGCGTTCGGGGTGGTCGCCCCCGGGGCCGCCGCCGACCAGGCGGTGGCCCGTCTGAAGCAGCTCCCCGGCGAGCCCCTGGACCCTCGCGCGCTCCCCGACCGGGCGACGGCACGCGAGCAGATCGTGAACCGCGACATCGACGGCGCCCTGGTGATCGACACGGCCGGCACCACCGACACCCTGCTGGTCGCGTCCGGCGGCGGCAAGGTCCTGGCCAACGCACTGATCGCGCTCACCACCGGGCTGGAGAAGGACCAAGGGCGCACGGTGAGAACCGTCGACGTGGTCCCGGCCGACGCACAGGACGCCAACGGGCTCACCACCTTCTACCTGGTCGTCGGCTGGTGCGTGGGCGGCTATCTGTGCGCGTCGGCGTTGGCGGTCAGCGCGGGCGCGCGCCCGGCCAACTCCCGGCGCGCGACGATCCGGCTCGCCGCCATGGCCGTGGTCGCGATCGCCGGCGGACTCGGCGGCGCGGTCATCGTCGGACCGGTCCTGGGAGCCCTGCCGGGCAGCGTCTGGGCCCTCTGGGGGCTCGGCGCGCTGATCACCTTCGCGGTGGGAGCGGCCACACTCGCGTTCCAGTGCCTCTTCGGGATCATCGGCATCGGAGTGGCCGTACTGCTGGTGGTGATCCTGGGCAACCCGAGCGCGGGCGGCGCCCTTCCGCCCCCGATGCTGCCCCCGTTCTGGAAGGCGATCGGCCCCGCCCTGCCCCCGGGCGCCGGCACCTGGGCGGCCCGCTCGATCGCCTACTTCAAGGGCAACGACACGACAGCCTCACTACTGGTCCTCTCTGCCTGGGCGGCAGTCGGCAGCGCGGTCACACTCGTCGCGGGCTCGCTGCGGAAAAAAGCATCAGCCCCGTAGCTTTTAGGGGCGCGGGGAACTGCGCACCCAGCCACGGCCGGCCCGCACGAAGCACCCGACGCGAAAAGCCCCGCCCCCGCGCAAGCGGGAGCGGGGCTTTCAAAGAAACCCGCGACGGAACCGTCAGCCGATCTGCGTCCCCGTGGCGGACAGCGCCTCGGTCACCGGCTGGAAGAACGTCTCCCCACCGGAGGTGCAGTCCCCGCTGCCACCGGACGTGAGTCCGATCGCGCTGCTGCCCGAGAACAACGACCCACCGCTGTCACCCGGCTCCGCGCAGACGTCGGTCTGGATGAGCCCGTTCACGATGTCGCCGTTGCCGTAGTTCACGGTGGCGTCCAGCCCGGTCACCGACCCGTCGTGCACCTGGGTGGTGGAGCCGCTGCGGGTGACCTCCATCCCGACCGTCGCCTCCGCCGCACCCGTGATCTCCTGCGCGGAACCGTTGTAGAGGTTCACCTCGCTCGGGTGGTCCACGTCCGCGGTGTACTTCACCAGGCCGTAGTCGTTGTCGGGGAAGCTGGAGTCCGCGTTCTCGCCGATCGTGGTGCCGGACGAGTCGGACCAGCTGGTGATGCCCTCGGTGCAGTGCCCGGCGGTGAGGAAGAACGGCTCGCCGCCCTTGACCACGTTGAAGCCGAGCGAGCAGCGGCCGCCGCCACCGGTGATGGCGTCACCGCCGGCGATGAAGGGCTTGAACTCCCCCTTCGTGGTCTTGAGTTCGGCCTTGGCGCCGAGCCCGTCGACGACCTTGGTCAGCTGCGCCATCTTCGCGCCCTTGACCGTACGGTCCGCGGTGACGACGACCTTGTTCGTCGCCGGGTCGACCGCCCACGAGGTGCCGGGGATGGTCGCGTCCTGCTTCAGCGTCGTACGGGCGCCCTTCAGTTCGGCGAGGGAGTTCTCGACGATTCTGGCCTTGGCGCCGGCCGACTCGACGGTCTCGGCCGCGGCCTTGTCGAGGACGTTCACGACGAGGCTCTTCGCCTTCGCGTCGTAATACGTTCCCGCCGCGTCCGTGCCGAGGTCCTTGCCGAGCGTCGAGGCGAGCTTTCCGGCCGCCGTGACCGAGAGGGTCTTGAGCTCGGGAGTGGGCGCGGTCTCACTCGCGTTCGCACTCTGCAAGGTGACTCCCGCGGCGACCAGTGCGGCGATGCCCGCACCTGCCACGGCCGCCCGCCGCTTGGGTATGCGTCGGTGCTTCAACTTGTGTCCTCCTGTGGGGGGTCGGAAACGACGGCTGTGGGGGCCATCGAGACCGAAAGGTGTACGGACATGAGCCCGACTCGCAATAAAAGCCGCGTCCATGCCAACGGACGCCGACCACTATTCCGAGGCCGTACGGGAGCACACAAGGTCGACTTCAGGACGCGCGTGCCACAACGGACGCGCGCCCCCGCATGGTTGACGCGCGTTGACAAGTAGCCGTCTCACCACGTCGATTCCCATAGCAAACACTACGAGCGAGTAACTAACGCCATTCCGTGAGGTCTAGTCCTGTCCGGATTTCGACCCTCCGAAGTCCGGATCCAACGGTGTCTCGACGGGCGGGAGTTGCTCCTGCATCGATTGCTGCCACTGCGCCAACAGCTGTTGTGCCTGTGCCGAGAGCTCCTGCGGCTGAATCGGAGGCTGCTGCGCCTCGGGCAGCGACTGCTGCGTCCGATCCGTCCCGCCCGACGGCTGCTGCGCCTGGGGCGCGGGAGGCGCCGCCTGCTGCGCCGGCTGCTGCGCCCGCTCCAGGAACCGCAGCAGTTCGACCGGGAAGGGCAGGACGAGCGTGGAGTTCTTCTCGGCGGCGACCGCCACCACGGTCTGCAGCAGCCGGAGTTGGAGCGCGGCGGGCTGCTCGGACATCACCCCGGCGGCCTCCGCCAGCTTCTTCGACGCCTGGAGCTCGGCGTCGGCGTTGATGACCCGGGCCCGGCGCTCACGGTCGGCCTCGGCCTGCCGGGCCATCGACCGCTTCATCGTCTCCGGCAGCGACACGTCCTTGATCTCGACGCGGTCGATGGACACGCCCCACTCCACGGCCGGACTGTCGATCATCAGCTCCAGACCCTGGTTGAGCTTCTCGCGGTTCGACAGGAGGTCGTCCAGCTCGCTCTTGCCGATGATCGAGCGCAGTGACGTCTGCGCCATCTGCGAGACCGCGAACCGGTAGTCCTCGACCTGGATGACCGCGTCGGCGGCGGACACCACCTTGAAGTAGATGACAGCGTCCACGCGCACCGTGACGTTGTCCCGCGTGATGCCGTCCTGCCCGGGTACCGGCATCGTCACGATCTGCATGTTGACCTTCTGGAGCCGGTCCACGAAGGGCACGATCATGGTGAATCCCGGACCACGCACCCCGGATCGGAGCCTGCCGAGGCGGAGCACCACGCCCCGTTCGTACTGTTTGACGACGCGGGCCGCCGCCATCGCGTACACCGTTCCGACGGACGCGAGAGCCACTCCCGCCGTCACCAGCTCCTCGATCATTACGACCCCCAGGGTCCGTATCGGGCGCAACAGGTGTGTACTTCGACGGTAACTCCGGCGTGGACGAGAAGGGGAGATGGAGGACCGAGGTGCCGAACGGGATACGGATGCGGGACGGACGACGGCTGGCGTTCGAGGAGTGGGGGGACCCGGAGGGCAGCCCGGTGATACTGCTGCACGGCACACCGGGCGGCCGGCACGGGGCTGTGCCGGCGGAGCTGATGGCCGAGCGTCCCGGGGTGCGGTTCATCGCGTACGACCGGCCGGGGTACGGGGATTCGGACCGCGGTGCCGGACGCCGGGTGGCGCAGGCCGCGCGGGACGTCGCGGCGCTGGCCGACTCGCTCGGGCTCGGGAGGTTCGCGGTGCTCGGCCGCTCGGGCGGTGCCCCGCACGCGCTGGCCTGCGCGGCGCTGCTGCCCTCGCGGGTGCGGCGGGTGGCGGCGATGGCGAGCCTCGCGCCGCCGGTCGCCGAGGGGCTGAACTGGTTCGACGGGATGGCGAGGTCCAACGTCGAGGAGTTCACGCAGGCGCTCACCGACCCCCTGGAGTTCGCGGACCGGCTCGCCGCCCGGGCCGCCGCGATCCGCGCGGACCCGGCACAGCTCCTCGCGTCCATCAGGGACGGCCTCACCGACACCGACCGCCGGATCGTCTCCACCCCGGCCGTGAGCGACATGCTGCTGCGCAACTACCGTGAGGCGCTGCACGAGTCGGCCTACGGCTGGCTCGACGACACACTCGCGCTGCTGAGCCACTGGGGCTTCGACCCGGCGCAGATCACCCGCCCCGTGCTGCTGTGGCACGGCGCCGAGGACACCTTCTCCCCGGTGGGCCACTTCGAGTGGCTGGCCGAGCGCATCCCCCGCGCCCGCCCGGTACTGGACCCGAAGGGCAGCCACTTCTCAGCCCTGGAGGCCCTCCCGGACGTACTGGACTGGCTGTGCGCGACACCCCGGACGGACACCTGACCCGGGCCACCGCCTCACACCCGGGGACACCTCACGCCCGGGGTCACCTCGCACCCCGGGCCGCCTCACACCCCGGGCCCCACTATGAGCCCGCTCCCCGCGGCCCCCGGCCGCTCAAGCCGCGCCCCGCGCATCAGGTCCATCACCCGCTCATGGCTGTCGCCCACGGCGTCCGTCACCCGCAGCCGAAGCCGCAGCTCGTCGATCTCGTCGACGAACCGCTGGGTGTACGCGCCGTGGGGCGCGGTCTCGTACCCGGTGGCGCCCGGCAGGGGGAAGCCCGCGCCGACGAGCATCTGCCGGTAGTGCTTGCCGTGCACGAGCCCCATCGCGGCGAGTTCCCGCAGCAGCCCCGCGTGGTCGGTCCAGGCTCCGGGAGCCCGGTCGTGCGGCACGAGTCGGTACTCCACCCGCTCGACCACGGCGTGCTGCGGACCGCCGTTCAGGATGCCCGCCTCCCAGGCGGGCTCGTCCGGGGCGAAGGCGCCGGGCACCCAGGACGCACGCCAGCCCAGCGCGGGCCGTACCGTACGCGCGTACTGCGCCCGGCCGAGCACCGCGGCGAGGGCGACGGCCAGCAGGCTGCCCAGCGCGTCCGTGTCCATCAGCCGCAGCCGCCAGGGCCACTGGCGGCTCAGCTCCCCGGTCACGTTGCCGCGCGTGATCTCCCACAGGAGCACCAGTGCCAGCACCGCGAGCAGCACCAGCGGTGTCGTGAACAGCAGCGGACTACGGCGTACATGGCGCTGCTGGTCGGAAGCCACTTCCCTGTTCCCCCGGTCTTCCCGTGCACCCGGGCGACCCCTCACGGCCAAGGACGAGCCCCCGCACCGCGAACGGCGGGCGGGGGCTCGTCTGCTGCTGGCTGCAGTCAGGTCACGCGGGTGTCGATGTGTCGCGTACCGGTCAGAATACGTTGACGCCGTAGGCGCTCAGCGCCTCGGTGACCGGCTGGAAGAACGTGGTGCCACCGGAGGTGCAGTTGCCGCTGCCGCCGGAGGTCAGACCGTAGGCGACACCGTTGCTGCCGTAGAGCGGACCGCCGGAGTCGCCGGGCTCGGCGCAGACCGTGGTCTGGATCATGCCGTAGACGATGTCGCCGCCGCCGTAGTTGACGGTCGCGTTCAGGGCGGTGACGCGTCCGGTACGGGTGCCGGTGGTGGAACCGGTGCGGATGACGTTCGTGTTCACGGCCGGAGTGGCCGCGCGGGTGATGTCCACGGTGCCCGCGGTGCCCGACTTGGCGACCGAGGTGTTGGTGTAGCGCACCAGCCCGTAGTCGTTGGTCGGGAAGCTTGAGCCGGACGTCGAGCCGAGGGTCGTGGTGTGCCCGGAGTTCGACCACCAGGTGCCCGCGCCGTCGGTGCAGTGACCGGCGGTCACGAAGTAGTCGGCTCCCGCGCTGTTCTTGACGTTGAAGCCGAGGGAGCAGCGCCAGCTACTCGCATAGATGGCGTCGCCACCCTTGATCAGCTTGTTGAACTTGCCCGGGGTGTACTTGATCTGCAGGGCGCCGGCGTTGGTGCCCGCGGTCCGCTTGATCTTGGCGATCTCCGCCTTGGAGACGGTGCTGTCGACCGTGACGACGACCTTGCCGGTCTTGGCGTCGGTCGCCCAGGCGGTGCCCGGCACATCGGCCTTGAGCACCGAGGAGTTGGCGCTCTTCAGCTGGGAGGCGCTGAACGTCTGTGCGTCGCTCGCGTTCGCGGAAGGGATGGTGAATGCGGCCGCGGCCACGAGTCCGGAGGTGACGGCGATCAGCCGGGTCCGTCTCGCTATGCCGCTGCGGGGGGTGGTGCGCTTGGTCCTCACTGTTCGTTCCCTCCAAAGGGAAGTCGGGGGCCCGCGTGGGGTCGGGGCCCGTGAGGCGCACGCCAGAGGAAGAATGCCCGGATTCCGGACACGCCGTGCCCCTGACAAGGCGCTGGGGGGAGTATTTGGCCGCACCCCCGACGGGCGCAAGGGCGCCTTTCGGCCGTGCGGTGTTCAACTTACGTATGTCCCACAGGAGTTGATCTCATCGACGGCAGTGTGTGGATTACGTGCGGATTATCGGAGCAGATTGCGTTCCCCGGCGGCAATCGCCGCGCTCAGGGTATTGCCCGGCGGCGGGAATGGGCAGATGAAGTGGTCCGCGAACGCGCAGGGCGGGAGCAGGGCACGGTTGAAGTCCACCGTCGTGCGCCCCTCTGTGTCAGGAGCCGCCGGGCGCAGGAACCGGAAGCGATAGCTGCCGTTCCCACTCGTCGCATCGCCGAAAACAGCCCACAGCGATCCGTCCCCCTGAACCGTCACCTGAAGGGTCAGGTCCTGCCCGTCCAGCCTGAAGGCGAGTTCACCGCCGAGCCCGAGCCCGCGCTCCCGTCCGTCGGCGTTCGCCACGCGTACGGTCCGGTCCTCCCCGTACGGCGTGAAGCGACCCGGCACCGACCAGCGTGGATCGTACGGCGTGGCCTCGATGCCCCGGAACGCCTGCCGGGCCGGGGAGGCGGGGTCGAAGTCGCGTACGCCCAGGGCCCCTTCGCGTACGAGGACGACGAACCGGCGCTCGCCGTACGCGACCCGGGCCGTGGCGGCCGGACCGGGGTCGGCCCCGAGCCGGACCTCACCGGCGAACGGCTCCCCGTCCACGAGGAGGCCGTCGGCCGCGTCGGCCGTCAGCACGACCGCGTCATCGCCCACGGACCACCGGCCGGGCACGTCCGGAAGTAGCCCTTCCGGATAGTCCTCGATCCAGTGCGTGCCGCTGAGCGCGAGCGGGCCGTGGGGCGCGGACACCGTCTCGGTGCGGTGCTCGTGCCAGTGCTTCCAGTCCTCGGACGCGTCCGCCGCCACGTGTTCCGTCGTCATGTGATCAACCCTTCCACACGGGCTCCGCCGGCCCGAGGTGTGAGCGCGGCGTCGCGCCGGTGTATTCCGTCCGGAGCGCGCCGCGCTCCTGGCAAAGGGGCACGACCGCCCCCGACCACCCCGGCGGTCGTGACCGCCGGGGCCGTGGGATCCCCTAGATCTTCGGCAGGCCGGGCGGGTTGATCTCCGACTTCGGCACGGCCTCGCCGGACAGGCCCCAGCGCTTGAGCACGCGCCCGTAACTGCCGTCCTCGATCACGTGGTTGAGGGCGGCCGCGTACGCGTCGACGAGTCCGCTCCCCTTCTTCGTGGTGACGGCGATCTTGCCCTGGAGGTCGTCGCCGGCGCCGGAGAGCGTGCCTATGACCTGCGACTGCCCGGCCGTGGCCACGTGGTACGCGGCGGACGGGCTGGGGCCGAGGTAGGCGTCGATACGACCCGACTGGAGGGCGAGGTAGTAGTCCGTGTCCTTCTGGAAGTACTTGATGGTGACGGCCTTGCGGCCCGCCTTCTCGTTCTGCTTGCTCCAGTCGACGAGGATCTTCTCCTGGTTGGTGCCGGAGGCGACCGCGATGGTCCTGCCCGCGACGCCCTCGGGGCCGTCGATCTTCCAGTCGGTGCCCTTCTTCGCCTCGAACGAGATGTTGTCGAGGCGGTAGGTCGCGAAGTCGTACTTCTGCTTGCGCTCCTCGGTGACGGTGACGTTCGAGAAGACGGCGTCGAACTTGCCGCTGTCGAGACCGACGAAGAGGTTCTCCCAGGAGACCTCGTCGTTGTCGAGCTTCAGCCCGAGGGTGTCCGCCACGATGGTCGCGAGGTCGATCTCGGAGCCGATTCTGGTCTTGTCGTCGGTCGCGTAGAAGCCGAGTGGCGGCGAGGCGTCGGCGCTCTGGCCGAGCTTCAGCGTGCCGCGCCCCCGGATCGCCGCCGGGACGAGCGCGGCGATCTCGTCGACCTTCTTGCCGCGGATCCGGTTCTGGTCAGGGCCGATGTTGACGCCGCCGGCCTTCTCGGTTCCGGACGTGCCCGTCCCGGTCGCCGCGTCACTGTCACCGCCGCAGGCGCTGAGCAGGGGAGCGACGACGAGGGCGGCGACGGAGGCGGCGAGGGCGCGTCGGGATATCACGGGTGAACTCCTGAAATGAGAAGGGACGAGCAGAAAGGAGGAGAGAGGTGGAGGAGGGAGGAGGAAGGAGGCTCGAAGGACCTCGGCGAGGTCAGAGGACCTTGGAGAGGAAGGCGCGGGTGCGCTCGTGCCGTGGCCGGTCGAGTACGTCGCCGGGGGCGCCCTGTTCGACGATCCGGCCGTCGTCCATGAAGACGACGGTGTCGGCGACCTCGCGGGCGAAGCCGATCTCGTGCGTGACGACGATCATCGTGGTGCCCTGATGGGCCAGGTCCTTGATGACGTCGAGGACCTCACCGACCAGTTCGGGGTCGAGCGCGGACGTCGGCTCGTCGAAGAGCAGCAGCTTCGGCTCCAGGGCGAGCGCGCGGGCGATCGCCACGCGCTGCTGCTGTCCGCCGGAGAGCTGCTTCGGGTAGGCGTCGGCCTTGTCGGCGAGCCCGACCCGGTCGAGCAGCCCGCGCGCGGTCCCGGTGACGTCCTTGCGGGGCCGCTTCAGCGCGGAGACCGGGGCCTCGACGATGTTCTCCAGCACCGTGAGATGCGGGAAGAGGTTGAAGTTCTGGAACACGAACCCGATCCGGGTGCGCTGCCTGAGGATCTCCCGCTCGCGCAGCTCGTACAGCTTGTCGCCAGAACGCCGGTAGCCGACCAGCGTGCCGTCCACGCTGATCCAGCCCTGGTCGACCTTCTCCAGGTGGTTGATGGTCCGCAGGAGCGTGGACTTGCCGGATCCTGACGGGCCGAGGATGACGGTGACCTCTCCGGTCCACACCTCCAGGTCGACGCCCTTGAGGACTTCGAGCGAACCGAAGCTCTTGTGCACGGACTTGATGTCGACCATCGGGGCGGCCGCCCCGTCCTTGGTCAGCGGCGCGCTCATCGGGTGCTTCCCTTCGCGAAGTGTCGTTCGACGTAGTGCTGGAGGACCGACAGCGCGGTGGTCAGGAGGATGTACCAGGCGGTCGCGACCATGAGCAGCGGTACGACCCGGCCGTTGCGTCCGTAGATGACCTGGACCTGGTAGAAGAGTTCACCGATCGCCATGACGGAGACGATCGAGGTGCCCTTGAAGAGGGAGATCACCTCGTTGGCGGCGTTCGGCAGGATCGAGCGCATCGCCTGCGGCAGCACGATCCGCCGGATCTGCCGCAGCCTGGGGATACCGAGCGCGGCGGCCGCCTCCAGCTGCCCGCTGTCGACGGACAGCACGCCGCCGCGCACGATCTCCGCGGCGTACGCGGCCTGGTGCAGGGCCAGCCCCAGCACGGCCGCGCTCATCGCGCCGACCAGACCCATCGTGTCGAAGGAGATGAAGCCGGGCCCGAACGGGATGCCGAACTCCAACTCCTTGTAGAGATAGGCGAGGTTGAACCAGAACAACAGCTGCACGATCAGCGGGATCGACCGGAAGGCCCAGATGTACGCGAAGGAGACGGCCTTCAGGAACGGGCTGGCCGACAGCCGCATGAAGGCGAGGACGATGCCGAGCGCGAAGCCCAACGCCGTTCCGTAGAAGGTGAGTTGCAGCGTCACCCAGACCGCCTTGAGGATCACCTCCGCGGTGAAGAACTCCGCGAACACCTCCCACTCCCAGCCGGAGTTGGTGGCGAGCCCATGGACGAACTGGGCGAGCAGCACGGCGGTCACGGTCACCGCGACCCAGCGCCAGGGATGGCGCACGGGCACGACCTTGAGCGCGCCGTAGTCCTCGGGCTCGGCGGATGTTCTGGCAAGGGGTGGATCACTGGTCAGCGACATGGGAGTCCTCTGGGCGAAGGAGGTGAGCGGGGGTACGGAAGGGCTATGCGGCTTCGCTACAGGACAGCGCGCGCAGAAAGGCCAGCGCGGCGCGCGCCGTTGCGTCGTTCTGCCGGAAGGCGGGCCCTCCGGTGCGCGGCCGGGTGAACGCGCCGGAGCCCCGGGCGTCGGTGTGCGGTCCGAGCGCGAAACGCCGCGGATGCGGGGCACCTGAGCGGTCGAGGACACGCCCGTCGGCGGGGTCCACGGCGAGCAGCCCCTCGGGCGTCGCCGCGGCCCCCTCGGCGTACAGCTCGCGCAGCAGCGAGTCGCGCGTGCGCTCGACCGTGGGATGCGGCAGCCGCGCCTCGACGAGCGCCCTGGCCTCGACGTACTCCCCCGGCACGCCTGCGCTCCCGGCCCGGAAGACGCCGTCCGCGGCCGACACGGTCATGCCGGCGCCCAGGAACCTGAGCACCCCCGCCCGGGACAGGGCGAGCATCTGCCTCAGCCGCGGTCCGGGCGGCCCCGACGCCAGGTAGCTGAAGAAGCCGTGCCACCAGGCCCCGATGTCACCGAGCCGCACCAACTGCCCGTAGACGGACAGGAGTCCGAGGAAGACCGCCATGTCCGCGCTGTGCGAGGAGTCGTGACGCCGGGTCAGATCTCCTTCGATGTAGGCCCGCAGGCCGTCCTGGAGTGCGTCGTACGAGGCATGACGCACCCCGTCCAGCGGATGGTCGAGCGCGGCCGGGTCGAACCGGTCGGCGGTGTCGGGCACGGCCGAGGCGACCAGGGCCTGGATCTCGGCGCTGTCACCGGCCGCGTACTTCTCCTCGAAGTCCGTCCAGGCCATGTCCGTGCGCTCGGTGTGTGCCGTGAAGAGCCGGTGGTAGTGCGCGAAGCCCAGTTCCTTCTCGACGAGCGGCCACACGTCCCGCCGGAAGTCGAAGCCGCCGGGGCGCGCGAGCAGTGCGTCCACCTCGCCCGGCCCGAAGAACCGTGGCAGCGGCGGCCGTTCACCGGTCCAGTCGTAGCCGATCTTCGAGTGGTACGGGACTCCGCGCCGCGACCCGACGTGCAGCACGGGCTCGCGCCCGGACGCCCGGTACGTCAACTCCCCGTCCGTGCCCGTCTCGTAGCGCCCGCCGCGCCCTTCGGTGAGCAGCACCATCAGGTCGACGAAGGCGAGCCCGAAGCCGCGCACGAGCACCGGTTCGCCGGGCGCGAGGGCGGACAGGTCGCTGTCGGCGGTGAAGTCCGGCGGCAGGTGGACGAGGTCGTGGGCGCGGGCGTACGCGGCCAACTCGCGCTGTTCCTCGTCGAGTTCCGCGTCGAGATGGCCGAGTGTGAGGACGACCAGGTCGGCAAGGAGCGGGCGCGGCCGGCCCTCCAGCCACACCTGCTGGCGCCCTTCGCGCGGACCGACGACCCGCAGGGCGCGGCGGGCGTGATGGTGGACGCGGATGCCCGGCGGGAGCGCGGCGACGGTCTGCTCGTAGACCCAGCGCATGTACGTGCCCTGCCGTTGCCGGTCCGCGAAGACGCGTCCGTCGAGTGCGGCCCACTCGTGCAGCGTGGGGCCCTCGCGCACCGGCCCGGCCATGTCGACCGTCTCGTCGGTGAACATCGTGACGTCCTGGGCCTCGGAGTTCATCCACAGCAGCGGTGACTGCGCCTCGCGCCAGATACGGCCGCCGCCCGGCGGATGGGGGTCGACGAGATGGATGTCGAGCCCCTCCGAACTCCCGTACAGATCGGGCGCGTTGGCGGCGATCCGCTCAAGGAGTCCGGTCCCCCGCGGCCCGGCTCCCACGATCACCAGCGAGGGACGTACAGCGACCCGGCTCATCGCGTGCGCTCCGACCCGCGCGCGTAGTGCCGCTCGACGTAGTGCTGGCCGACGCTGAGCACCGAGGTGACGACGACGTACCAGAGCGTGGCCACCATCAGGAGCGGGATGACCTGGTAGGTGCGGTGGTAGACGAGCTGCACGGAGTAGAGCAGGTCCTGCACGGCGATCACGCTGACGATCGAGGTGCCCTTGAGCGTGCCGATCAGCATGTTCCCGGCGGGCGGCACGATGGAGCGCATGGCCTGCGGCAGCACGATCCTCCACCAGCGGCGCCAACGGCTCAGCCCGAGCGCCTCCGCGGCCTCGATCTGGCCCCGGTCGACGGAGAGGATCCCACCGCGGACCACCTCGGCGGCGTACGCGGCCTCGTGCAGGGTGAGTCCGATGATCGCGACCGTGACCGGCCCGAGCAGGTTGACGGTCCTGACCCCGAGGATCGTCGGGTAGAGCGCCCCGATGTTGAACCAGAACAGCAGCTGCACCAGGATCGGCATCGACCGGAAGAGCCAGACGTATCCCCAGCTCACCGCGCGCAGAACGGGGTTGGCGGAGAGCCGGAACGCGGCAAGCAGCGCGCCGAGGGCGAAGCCGAGCGCCATGACGAGCGCGGTCAGCCAGAGGGTGAGCCAGAGGCCGCGCAGAACCGAGGCGGACGTGAAGTAGTCACCGACGACGTCCCACTGGAACGCCTCGTTGCGCACAACGGAGTTGACGGCGAGCCCGAACAGGACCAGAACGATGCCGGCGGCGGCCCACTGGCCGGGGCGGCGTCTCGGAACGATGCGGTGGGGAACCGCGTCTTCGGGCGCGGCCACCTTGACAAGGGTGTGCGAGGACATTCGAAGGCTCCGTGATACGTCGAGTCGAACACGGGTGGTGCCTTCACACAGGTCACGCGGAACACGCGGACGCCACCGGGGCGTCGTACGGCGTGCACGGCCGAGCCCCTCAGCAGGGCCGTCCACCGAGAGTACGGGTGCGTTTCCCCTCGCTGTCAAGGCTGTCCACCCTGTGAGCCGTACGTCTCACGTCAGTTGACGCCAAACCGGATGCCTGTTCCACTTGCTCTCATGCATCCGCAGCAGTGGCTGGTCAAGCGCTCCCACATCGACTTCGGTCGAGTGTGGTCCTCTTCCTGTTGAGCTGACCCCCTGCGCGCCCGAGCCCTTCATGGGCGGGCGCCTTCTGCGTTTCCCCACCTTTCTCCACGCCTTCACACGCGCACCCCTCCCCTCGCGCTTCCCAGCTCCCCGTTTCCTTCCTCGTCGCTTCCTCTCCCGTCCGCTGTCCTCGCCGGGAGAGTCACTCCTCTGTCCAGGAGATCCGCACGCCATGAGTACGTCCTCACGGCCCCGCCGTGCCCTTTTCATCCCGTTCGCCCTGATCACTTCCGCGGCGCTGCTGCTCACCGCATGCGGATCCGGCACCGACGGCGGAAGTGACACCCAGGCCGCGGCCGCGTCCCAGAAGATCCCGACGACGGACGTCGTCTCGTCCCTCAGAACGGATGCCTCCGCCGCGAAGCTGCTCCCCGCCGGCACCGGCTCGCTCGCCCTCGCCGTCAGCGTCGGCGGCACACCGCCCGGCACCGGTTATCTGGAGGACGGCAAGACCCTGGCGGGCCAGGACGTCGACTTCGCGGCCGCCGTCGCGAAGGTCCTCGGCATCGAACTGAAGCGTGAGGCCGCGAGCTTCGAGGCGATCCTCCCTGCGCTCGACAGCGGGAAGTACGACGTCGGCGTCGGCAACTTCGGAGTCACCGACGAGCGCCGCAGAACCATCGACTTCGTGACCTACATCAACGACGGCCAGGGCTTCGCCACCCGTGAGGACAGCAAGCTGGACAAGGTCACCGACCTGACCCAGCTGTGCGGCCTGAACGTCGCGACCGGGGCCGGCACCACCTTCGAGGCCACGCTGGAGGAGAACAGGCACGTCTGCTCCGACGCCGGCAAGAGGCCGTACAAGGTGCAGACCTACAACGAGCAGGGCGCCGTCTGGTCCTCGCTCCAGCAGGGCCGCAGCGACATCGTGATGAGCACCATCAACGGGCTGCGCTACGCCGTCGCCCAGCAGGAAGGGCTGAAGTTCCTCAACGAGTTCCACCGTCTCGACGTCGGCTTCGCCTTCAAGAAGGGCACGAAACTGGCCCCCGCGTTCCAGGCCGCGGTGAACAAGCTCATCGCGGACGGGACGTACGACCGGATCCTCAAGAAGTGGGGCACGACCGGCTCGGCGATCGGGAAGTCGGAGATCTCACCGCCGGAGCTCAAGAACTGACCGGCCGTCGGGCCTGAAACCGCCTGTTCGTCACCGTCGGGCCCGAGACCGTCAGGCCCCAGGCCGTCGTGCCTGACGGTGACGAACAGGCGGGTCAGCAATTGCAGCCGCAATCGCATCCGCACCCGTCGCAGCAGTTCCCGCAGCAGTCACAGCCGTCGCAGCAGTCGTCACAGTTGTCGCACCGCCGACAGATGCCCTCCTTGCGCTCCCCGCTCCACGGGTCGTCGTACTCGCAGCAGCACATCTGGCACGTACATGCCAGACCCATCCAGACGGCGCAGCCCGCGAGGAGTCCGCGCCGGTCACGGCGTGGCGGCTCGGGAGGCGGCGGCGGGCCACCGGGCCCGGAGGGCGCGTACGGGTTACCCGGCGGCGGCCCGTACAGCTCGGCCCCCTGGTGCGAGCAGGATGAGGTGCCGAAGGCACGGTCCACCGAGTTGCGCAGCTCATGGGCGAGCAGCACGTGCGCCAGCTTCGCGTCCGTGAACGCTGCTTCCCGCAGCGCGAGCCGTATCCCGTGCAGCGCGTCGTCGGCGAGCCGCCGGGCCTCCGGCAGGGAGGTACCGGTGGCCGTCAGCGGGTTCCAGGCACCCGACGCGGCGTCAGTTTCCCTGTCCTCCACGGCGTCCAGGAGGTGGGCGAGCCGTCCGAAGAGCCGGCCTGCCTCGGCGAGCGGCTCCGCGTTGCCGGGCCGTCCGGCCAGGATGGCGGTGTGCGCGAAGGCCGCGGCGGTCGCGGTCTCGGTCGGTTCGGTGACGGTCAGCAGGGGGGTGCCGAGCCCCGCGAGCGCCTCGATACCCACCTGCCGGTCCACGGCGTCGACCAGCACGGCGGTGTCGAAGCCGACGTCGGAACCCGTACGGGCACCCGCCCGCCCCCAGTTCGCGGCGACCCGGCGGGCCGCGAGCGCCACCGGCCGACGGGCCAACAACCCGTCCCCGTCGGCCATGTGGTCGCGCACCTTCGCGGAGGCGAGCACCAGTGAGACGGCGGCCGCGAGCCGGGCTCCCTCACCCTGGGCTACCGAAGCGCTCCGCATTCCGCGCAATGGACAGGGCCCCGCCGTGCGCCGCCATCCCGTGGCGCGCTCGGCCTGAGCCTCCGTCAGAACCGATATCAGCAAGCCGTCGTAGTTCGTGACGACCCGTGCGAACTGTCCGTGATCCCCGCGAAGTGCGAGACACAGCCCGCACAAATGCGCCATCCATTGGGTTTTGAGGCTTTCCCCGAGCCGATGACTGCATGGCCTGACGATTCCGAACACGACGATCCCCCGTGGTGTGTACGACGTTGAGCTGCGGCATCGTACCGACACCCCGTTCACCCGTACGCCCCAGCCGTCACCCGTCCGCCGTGAAGAATCATATTTCACTCTCAGTCAGCAGCGGTGTACGGCACGACCCTTGGGGTACGCGGCCTCTCGACGAATTCGCTGTGCACCAGTACCGTCACGAAACCCCCGCGCGGCGTCTATCCCCTTGGCGCGACATCCGCATCATGCACGACCATGGGGATGCGGAGAAAAGAAAGACCGCTGTGAGAGGAGGCGTCCACATGGGATCGGTGCGCAAGGCGAGTGCCTGGCTTGGCCTCGTCGACGACAACGATGACGAGCGTTACTACGACGACGATTACGCCGAAGGATCCGAGACCGGAGCCAGGGATGCCTGGGTCACGGATCCGCGTGTGAAGGTGGCGTCGGAAGCGGCCGAGGAGAAGGGCCGCCGGATCGGCACGGTCACCCCGGACAGCTTCCGGGACGCCCGTGGCATCGGCGAGCTCTTCCGCGACGGCGTTCCCGTCATCATGAACCTCACGGCCATGGAGGCCGCCGACGCCAAGCGCGTCGTCGACTTCGCGGCCGGCCTGATCTTCGGCCTGCGCGGCTCGATCGAGCGTGTGTCGAACCGGGTTTTCCTGCTGACCCCCGCCGACACCGAGATCGTCAGCGGGGAGCCCGCCGGCCGCCGCGCGGACGGCTTCTTCAACCAGAGCTGAGCAGGGCCGCTCACCGGACCCGCCTCTCGGCGCCGCGGTGGGAACTCGCCTACCGGAACGCGTCGAGACCGGTGAGCGCCTTGCCCAGTACCAACTGGTGCATCTCGACGGTGCCTTCGTACGTCAGCACCGACTCGAGATTCGTGGCGTGCCGCATCACGGGGTATTCGAGCGAGATTCCGTTGGCGCCGAGAATCGTCCGCGCCGTACGGCAGATGTCGATCGCTTCTCGTACGTTGTTGAGCTTGCCGAAGCTGACCTGCTCGGGACGCAGCCGTCCCGCGTCCATGCGCCGCCCCAGATGATGGGCGAGCAGAATCCCCTTGTGCAGTTCGACCGCCATGTCGGCGAGTTTGGCCTGGGTGAGCTGGAAGCCGCCGATGGGCCGCCCGAACTGCTCGCGGGTCTTCGCGTACTCGACCGCCGTCTCGAAACTCGACCGCGCGGCGCCCATCGCGCCCCACACGATCCCGTACCGGGCATGCGACAGACAGCTGAGCGGCCCCTTGAGCCCGGTGACCTCGGGCAGCACGGCGTCCGCGGGCAGCCGCACCTCGTCGAGCACCAACTCGCTGGTGACCGAGGCCCGCAGTGACCACTTGTGCTTGATCTCGGGTGCGGAGAACCCGGGACGGTCGGTGGGCACGACGAACCCACGGATCCCATCGTCGGTCTGAGCCCATACGACGGCCACGCCCGCCACGGACCCGTTGGTGATCCACATCTTCCGCCCGGTGAGAACCCAGTCGGAGCCGTCCCGCTTGGCGTAGGTGCGCATGCCCCCGGGATCGGACCCATGGTCGGGCTCGGTGAGCCCGAAGCACCCGATGACCTCACCCGCGGCCATCCGCGGCAGCCACGTCTGCTTCTGCTCCTCGCCGCCGAAGCGGTGGATGGCGTACATCGCGAGTGATCCCTGCACGGAGACGAGCGACCGGATCCCCGAGTCGGCGGCCTCCAGCTCCAGACAGGCGAGGCCGTACTGCACGGCGGAGGCCCCGGCACACCCGTACCCGTCGAGCGACATCCCCAGCGCGCCGATCTCCCCCAACTCCCGCGCCAGCTCCCGGATTCCGGGCAATTCACCCTTCTCGTACCACTCCGCCACATACGGCAGCACCCGATCCGCCGCCCACGCCCGCACGGTCCCCCGGATCGCCAGATCCTCCGCACTCAGCAGGTCGTCGACACCGAGCGGATCGGCGGGATCGAAGGGCGGCAGCTTCGAGGAAGAGGAGGGGGAAGAGGAAGCAGACATGACAGAGGCCTCCGGCACGAAAAACTAGCACTGTTAACCACGGGCAGGGCCCGACGTTACGACGCAGTGTCGCGCACGTCCAGGCTCGCTTCATCCCGTACGAACCCGCGGCCGCCGACGGCGAGACGTCCCACGGGAAACCCGCACGGGATGGCGCCCTCAACGGGCGGTGCGGGCGGGAAATGTATGAAAGCGCAACCACACCAAACTGTCAGCCGACACCAAACCCTCAGCCGACAGACTCCACCCGCAGCGAAGACTCCGCCTCCCGAGGCCCAGGCACCTCGACACTCGCCCCGCACTCCATGGCCCGAGGCAGCCGCAGAGCCATCACGGCCCCCAGCAACAGCAACCCCGCACTCACCAGCAACGTCACATGCAGCCCATGCACGAACGCATGCCGCGCGGCATGCCGCAGCGCCTCCCCGGGCCCCCCACCCAACTGCCCCGCGACTTCATACGCCTCTCCCAGGGAATGCCGAGCCGCGGCCGACTCCCCGGCGGAGACCCCCGGAACGGACGCCAGTCCGGGCGAGTACGCGGCATTCATCACGCTCCCGAGAAGCGCGATCCCGATCCCGGCGCCGAGTTGGTACGACGTCTCCCCGATCGCCGCGGCCCCACCGGCCTGCTCCTGCGGAGCCTCGCTCAGCATCGACTCGTACGCCCCGAAGAGCGTCACCTCGAGCCCGAACCCGAGCAGCACGAACCCGGCCAGCAGCAGCGGAGCGTTGTCGTGGCTCCCCATCCCCGTCAGCATGACGACCGCCGCGGCGGTGAGACAGAACCCGGCACAGACCATGGTCCGCGGCCCGAACCGCTGCAGCAGCTTCGCCCCGACAAGCCCCGCGGCCATCGCGGCGATGGTCAGCGGCAGCAGCCGCAGCCCCGTCTCCAGCGGCGAGAGCTCCAGCACGAGCTGGAGATACTGCGCGGCGATCAGCTCGAGACCGACGAGCGCGAGCATCGCGAGCACGATGCACCCCACGGACGTACTGAACGCGGGCCGCGAGAACATCTTCAGGTCGACCAGCGGATGCCGACGCCGTCGCTGGCGCCGTACGAAGGCGACGAGCAGCCCGGCGCCCACGAGAAGCGGCACCGCCGTGAAGACGCTCAGCGGGGCTTCTCCGCCACCGAGCCGCTTCACGCCGAGGACGACGCCGAAGAGCCCGGCCGCGGCCATCAGCGCGCCGACGACGTCCCACGGCCCGTCGCCGTCACCGGTCGACTCGGGCAGCAGCAGCCGGCCGACGGGCAGGCTGACGAGCATCAGCGGGATGTTGATGAGGAAGACCGAGCCCCACCAGAAGTGTTCGAGGAGGAACCCGCCCAGCAGCGGTCCTACGGCCGCGCCGACCGCTGCGACGGCGCTCCAGACGCCGATCGCGAGGGCCCGCTCGCGTCGGTCGGGAAAGACCTGCCGCAGGATCGACAGCGTCGCGGGCATGATCATCGCGCCGCCGACGCCGAGAAGGGCGCGCGCCGCGATCAGCACCTGCGCAGTGTCGGCGAGGGCCGCTATGGCGGATGCGACGCCGAAGAGCGCGTACCCGAGGAGAAGAACGCGTCTGCGGCCGACGCGGTCACCCAGCGTGCCGAAGAGAATCAGCAGCGAGGCGCAGACGAGCGGGTAGATGTCGACGATCCAGAGCAGCTCTATCGCGCCGGGTGTGAGGTCCTCGGTGACTGCGGGTACTGCGACGTGCAGCACGGTGGCGTCGACGGCGACCAGCAGCAGGCTGACGCAGAGGACGATGAGGACGACCCAGCGGTTTGCACCGGCCCCGGTCTCCCGACGGCAACGCGCAGCGGCCGTGGTCGTCCCGGACATGTACGTACCTCCCAGATGTTCCCTCGCGTTCGGCGGATCCGCTGGGTGGGGACTCCCTGCGGCTGCGGCCCAGGAGGAGCGGTGTCCCGGACCCACGCAACAAAGGCGAGTGAGTGGTCAGGGTACGCGAGTTCCCACGGAGGACAGGTGGCGGACCTCTCACGTTCCTTGTCGACACGTGTGGCGTGCGCCACGCTCCCCCGTGGTCAAGCACGCCCCGCCGGGGTCCCCGGTTGCGGGCGGCGTCGATAATCGAGCCCGTGACCGATCTTGAAACGCCCGTCGCGCCGCCCCGTGCGGGACCCGCCTGGCGCCGTGCCGCACCCGCTCTCCTCGGATACGCGGCGGTGCGCGCGCTGGGCCTGGTGACGCTGGCCGTGTGGAGTGCAGCGCGGGACAAGAGCCCGCACCAGCTGCTCTCCGCCCGCTGGGACTCCCTCTGGTACACGCGGGTCGCCGAGCTCGGTTACGACTATGAGGTGCGGCTGCCGAACGGGGACGTGCACTCGAACCTGGCGTTCTTCCCGCTGCTGCCGTGGCTGGAGCGTGCCTTCGCGGCGGTCACCCCTCTCTCGTACGCGGACGCGGGTCTGCTGGTCAGCGCGCTGGCGTCGCTCGCCGCGGCCTGGGGGATCTTCGCGGTCGCGGACCATGTGTACGGGTCCCGGGCCGGAGTCTGCGCGGTGCTGCTGTGGGCGGTGCTGCCCGTCGGCATCGTGCAGTCGATGGCGTACAGCGAGTCGTTGTTCACGGCGCTCGCCGCCTGGTCGCTGTACGCGGTCCTGACCGGCCGCTGGCTGACCGCGGGCCTGCTCGCGTCACTGGCCGGCCTGACCCGCCCGGTGGGCGCGGCGGTGGTCGCGGCCGTCTGGGTGGCGGCGATTGCCTCGTTCGTACGGGAGCGGGGTGTTCCGGCACAGACCGGCGCACCGAGATGGCGGCGCGCCCTGGCGATGCTGATCGCGCCCCTCGGCGCCGCCGGCTACGTCCTGTGGGTCGGCAGTCACACGGGGAAGGGGCCGCTGGGCTATCTCGACGTCCAGGCGGGCTGGCGCAACGGCTTCGACGGCGGGTACGCCTTCGCCCGCTTCGTCGTCGACAAGTTCACGTCGTTCCCGTCGGCCCTCGCCGGGCTCGCGCTGATCATCGGGGTCGGCCTGCTGGTCTGGCTGTACGTGATCTGCGTACGGCAGCGGCAGCCGCTGCCGCTTCTGGTGTACGCGGGGGTCGTCACCCTGCTCGCCCTGTGCGCGTCGAGCTACTTCGGCTCGAAACCACGCCTTCTGCTGCCCGCCTTCCCCCTGCTGCTGCCCCCCGCTCTGGCCCTCGCCCGGCTGCGAACCTCCAGGTCGGCGTGGGTGCTGGGCGGTGTGGCGGTGGTCTCGGCGGCGTACGGCGCCTTCTGGCTGAACGGCTCCGGCCCGCCATGATCACCCAGGGTGGCGGGTGAGCGGCCGGAGAAGTGCGTGCGAGCATTCGGTGAACGAATTCAAAAGCGTCCCAAAACTTCACATTGGAATGATCAATCGAATGGAAGGAAGAGCGCACGAGGGATTCCATAATCCAAGGAAATAAACGCCCTCCTGAGAGCAATCCCACATCACATCGTCATCACAAAGACGGTGCTTCGGCCTGGAACACAGCTCACTCGCTGTAACGTCGATTGAGTGCGTACCGAACGAAAGCTGACTCGTCTGGACCGGGTCTTCGCCCGGCTGGACCGTGAGCCGGAACGACCGGCCCACATCGACGTGCCCAGGATGAGCCGGCACCGAGTGGTCCTCTTCGCGTCCACGCTCGCCTTCTACGTCGCCATCGTGTGGGCCATCGTGATCACGTCGTGGCTGGTCCGGTTCGACTGGCAGGTCATGTTCTTCCGGCCGTACCAGCAGTGGCCGGAGATCCACGCGTTCCTGGACTACTACGTGGTGCTGGGCCAGCGCGGCCCCACCGCCGTGATGATCGCGGCCTGGCTGGGCTGGCGTTCCTGGCGGCAGCACACCCTGCGCCCGCTGCTCGTCCTGGGCGCCTCGCTGCTGCTGCTGAACATCACGGTGGGCGCCGCGAAGCTGAGCATGGGCCGGCTCGGTCCGCACTACGCGACCAGCGTCGGCTCGAACGAGATGTGGCTGGGCGGCGACATATTCCCTTCGGGCCACACCGCGAACGCCGTCGTGACCTGGGGCATCCTGGCCTATCTGGCCTCGACTCCGCGCGCCCGCCGCTGGCTGTCGGCCGTCTCCGCCGTGGTCTCCCTCGGCGTCGGCCTGACCACCGTCTACCTCGGTACGCACTGGTTGAGCGATGTGGTGCTCGGCTGGGCCGCGGGCCTGCTGATCCTTCTCGCGCTGCCCTGGTGCGAGCCGCTGATCGCGCGCGCCGAGACCGGGATCTTCGACCTGCGCGACGCCTGGCGCAACCGCCGTCGCGGCACCGCGCCCGCTCCGGCCGCCCCGGTGGGCGCTCCCGCGGCGCTCTCCCCGCTCAGCAGCCCGGCCGGCGACGAGGAGCCCGTGGTGCGCGAGCCGGTGGCCGCCTCCCGGCCGCCCCGGCCGCAGGGCTACCTGGCGCCGGGCCCGCATCTATCCCGCTCGGAGCGCACCCCGGTGACGCCCATCGGAAGCCGCAGACCTCCACAGTCCGACCGAGTGACACGTGGCACCACCTCGGCCCGCCCTCTGACGGGCGGCTGAGCAAGGACTGCGGGGCCGGTACGCACACACCACGCCCCGCGCACGGCGAAGGCCCCGGCTCCTGGAGCCGGGGCCTTCGCCGTGCTTGCCCATGCTTCACGATGCGCAGGCCTCGGATGCGCAGGCTTCACGGGGTGCGGACGACAGGCGGCGGGTCAGCCCTTCCAGCAGCGCGTCACCCGGCCGTCGGAGACCTCGAAGTTCAGCCGCCCCGAGAGGTACTCCATCGTGATGATCGCGCCCGGTGGCAGCGACCGCACCGTGGACCAGCCGCGTTCACGGGCCAGCCGCTCGGCGCCGCCCGCCTCCAGTCCGACGTACGCGTCCGGAGTGTCCGAGGGCTCTGCGGGAGGAGTGGGAATCGGTGCCATGCCGCCACGTTAGGCGGCGCAATGCGGCGGCGGAACCCCGGACCCGCCACCATCCGTCACCGGTCCCTCTCCGGTCACGCTTCTGTCACAGGACAACGACACCCGTTTCGGCCGAACTCCGTCACACGTACGAGCGGTTCCGTACGTGTTCCGCCCGCCTTCGAACGTAATTCGGGAGTACCCGGGACTACCACGACCGCGGCCCGAATATTCGGCCGGAAAACGCGATGCCGACCCTGCGTCCGCGCCTTTCCTTTCCGATTCCGGGGTGTGTTCCGGAAGCTGACACACCATAGGAAATGCATGGCTCAAGCACAGACCCACGCTTCAGGAGGCCGTACGCTCCCCTTCCTGCGAAGCCCGCTCCAGCGTCCGGGTCAGCCGGTCCCGCGCGGTCCTGATCGCCTCGACGAGCTCGACGGGTTCCAGCACCTCGAACTCGACGCCCATCAGCATCACGTGGATCACCATCACGTCGAGGCTCGCGGCGCCGGTGCGCAGGATGCAGCTGTCGTCGCTCTCCGCCTCCAGCGTCCCGGCCGAGGGCGAGATCCTCTGGGCCGCCTCCTCTTTCGGCACGAGCAGCCGGACGACGGCGTGTGTGGCGTACGCGCGGACCGACACGCCCTTGGACACATAGGCGGCCAGGTCGTCGGCGGGCGGCTGCCGGGGTGTGAAGCGCGGTCCGTGGGGCGGTTTGGGCGTGACGCGGTCGGCCCGGAACGTACGCCAGTCGTCGCGGTCGACGTCCCAGGCGACCAGGTACCAGCGGCGCTCGGTGCACACCAGGCGGTGCGGTTCGACCGTGCGGCGGGTCGAGGAGCCGCCGTGGTCGCGGTACTCGAAGCGCAGCCGCTCCGAGTCCCGGCAGGCGGCGGCCAGATCGGTCAGGACGGCCGGGTCGACGGCGGAGGGCTGGGGCCCGCGCAGCATCGGCACGGTGAAGGCGTTGAGGGCGCCGACCCTCCGGCGCAGCCGGTGCGGCAGCACCTGTTCGAGCTTGGTGAGGGCGCGTACGGAGGTCTCAC
This sequence comes from Streptomyces sp. NBC_00258, assembly GCF_036182465.1. Taxonomy (NCBI): domain Bacteria; kingdom Bacillati; phylum Actinomycetota; class Actinomycetes; order Kitasatosporales; family Streptomycetaceae; genus Streptomyces; species Streptomyces sp. NBC_00258. The sequence continues at coordinate 9,222,811 of NZ_CP108081.1, read as the reverse complement.
CGATGCCTTCGATGCCCTGTCCCGCGGCGGTGCGCAGGCCGACGGCCACGGCGACCGCCTCGTCGTCGTCGAGGAGCAGCGGCGGCAGTTCGGCCCCCACGCCTAGCTGGTAGCCGCCGCCCGTGCCGGGGCTGGCGTTCACCGGATAGCCGAGTTCGCGCAGCCGGTCCACGTCACGGCGGACCGTGCGCGGGGTGACGCCGAGGCGGTCGGCCAGGGCCGCGCCCGACCATTCGCGGTGCGCCTGCAGCAGCGAGAGCAGACGCAGGAGTCGTGCCGAGGTCTCCAACATGAATCCGAGTCTGCCAGGCATTGCGGACAGTAGCTGTCCGCAAGGGTGCGTACCTTACGAGACATGGCAGACAACAGCGCAAGCGAAGAGATCCGCCCCTTCCGGATCGACATCCCTCAGGCGCAGCTCGACGACCTGCACACCCGTCTGGACCTGACCCGCTGGCCCGACGAACTCCCGGGCGCGGGCTGGGAGTACGGAGCCTCGCTGCCGTATCTCCGTGAGCTGGCCGACCACTGGCGCGGCGCGTACGACTGGCGCAAGCACGAGGCGGCCCTCAACGAGATCCCGCAGTTCGTGACGGAGATCGACGGCGCGCAGGTGCACTTCCTGCACGTCCGCTCGCCCGAGCCGGACGCGGTGCCGCTGATCCTGACCCACGGCTGGCCGGGTTCGATCGTGGAGTTCCTCGGCCTGATCGGCCCGCTGAGCGACCCGCGCGCCCACGGAGGCGACCCGGCCGACGCCTTCCACCTCGTGATCCCGGCCATCCCCGGCTTCGGCTTCTCCGGGCCCACGAAGGACCGCGGCTGGAACGTCGGCCGTACGGCCCGGGCGTGGGCCGAGCTGATGCGCCGGCTCGGCTACGAGCGGTACGGCGCGCAGGGCGGCGACCTGGGCGCGCTGATCTCGCCCGCGCTCGGCCGCATCGCCCCCGAGTCGGTGATCGGGGTCCATGTGAACGCGGCGTCCGTCGGCTTCATCCCGCTCGGTCCCGTGGCCGAGGAGGTCCAGGCCGAACTGACGGACCGGGAGCGGCAGAGCCTCGCGGCCATCGGCCGGTTCACCAGCGACGGATTCGGCTACAACGTCCTGCAGTCGACCCGCCCGCAGACTCTCGCGTACGGCCTGACCGACTCCCCCGTCGGCCAACTCGCCTGGATCATGGAGAAGTTCAAGGAGTGGACGCACTCCTCGGCCGAGCTGCCCGAGGACGCGGTCGACCGGGACACACTGCTCACCAACGTGATGCTGTACTGGCTGACCGGGACGGCCGGTTCGGCAGCGCGGATGTACTACGAGAACGGCCACAGCGGTGACTGGTTCCCCGTCACGCGCTCCGAAGTGCCCACCGCCGTCGCGAACTTCGGCGAGGACGTGGCGATCCGGCGCTGGACCGAGGAGACCAACACCGTTGTCCGCTGGACGGAGTTCGACCGCGGCGGGCACTTCGCGGCCCTGGAGGTACCGGAGTTGCTGACCGGCGACATCAGGGAGTTCTTCGGCTCACTTCGGTGAACCCACCGGGGTGACGGTCACCGACAGGTCGTTGTCGCTCGTGTAGTACGGCCCGGCCTCCGCCGGGCCGTACGCCGTCTCCAGCGTGACCGTCGGATAGCTGAAGATCGGCTTCTTGTCGGCGATGTCGTCGAGCAGCCGGGCGATCCGTACCCGCGGCCCGGTCTCCCCCGCCGGACGCAGCCACAGATCCCAGATGCCCTCCGTCAGTTCGGAGTAGGCCACCGTGAGACCGAACCTGGCCTGGTCCCGGGAGACTTCGGCGCGCACCACGGTCTCCGGCTCCTCACGGCTGCGCAGTTCGGCGTGGGCGTCGGGGGCGAGCTCGACGCCGTACACCTGGCCCCGTACGCCCAACTCCGCCTTTCCGATGCGCAGTTCGCCCGCCTCCGCGTGCGGGGCGCGCAGCCAGCTGCGGACGGAGAGGTTGCCGTGCTTGGTGCCGTACGGGATACGGACGGCGACATGGCCGCGGGCACCGCTCGGCACCCGGTCGACGAGCGAGCGCAGGTCGTTGAGGCCGGGTGCCAGGCGCTGCGGCTCGCCGCCGCCGACCTGGGCGTAGGCGTCCCAGCGGCCCTCGGGCAGCTCGACGCTGCTGGGCAGCGCGGCACGCAGCCGGCCGTCGGCGGCCGGGGTGAGCGGCAGCCGGACCTCCTGACGGCCGTCCCGGTGCCGGAGCACGAGATGCGCGTCGCCGGTCTCGGCGCCCGGACCGGGGTCGGTGACGTCGAAGGTGAGCCCGCCCGCGGAGTCGGCGATGCAGTCGGCGCCCGGAGGCATGGTCACGTCCTTGTCGGAGTGCCGGTGCGAGGCCTGCGGAGCCACCGTCATCATGCGGAGCCCTCCTTCCCGAGTACGGTCCGTCCGGCATTCCGAACGGCATACGCGCCGCCGAGCAGCGCGCCCCGCGTGCGATGCAGTGAGCCGCGCATCCGGCCGATCCTCGAGTCGCCGCCGCGCGGGACGAGACCGGCGAAGATCGACTCGTAGCGTTCGGCGATCCGGGCGGGGTCGAAGCGTGCGGAGTCCTTGAGCGCGGCGTGTGCCATCTGCTGCCGCAGCTCGTCGTTGTTGATCAGTTCGAGCAGTCCGCCGGCGATGGCCCCGACGTTGCCGACGGGAACGAGCCGTCCGTCCACGCCGTTGTCGATGATCTCCCCCGGGCCGTGCGGGCAGTCCGTGGAGACGACGGGCAGACCGCAGCGCATGGCCTCGACGATCGTCATGCCGAAGGACTCCAGGCTGGAGGTGACGGCGGCGATGGATCCCTTGGCCCACTCCGGCTCGATGGGATGCGCCGGGCCCATCAGTAAGACGTGGTTGTAGAGGCCGAGTTCGTCGATGAGCCTGCGCAGCTTGTCCTTCTGCTTGCCGCCGCCGTAGATCCGCAGACGCCAGTCGGGCCGCTGCTCGCGCACCCGGTCGAAGGCCTTGATCAGCAGGTCGTACCGCTTGACCGGGGCGAGCCGCCCGGCCGCCACGACCCACTTGCCGGAGCCGTCCGCGGGCTCGATGCCGGGCGCGGGCACCGGATTGGGGACGGCCTCGACGTGTACGCCGGGCAGCCGCATCTTCTTGCGGTACGCCCCCGCGTCCGCCTCCGTGGTCGTGGTGAGCGCGTCGAGCCGCGGGTAGGCGCCGCGCAGTTCCGTCCGCAGGGACTCCGAGTGGGTGTCGAGCGTGAGGTGCTCCTGGCCGACACGGAGCGGGCCCCGTCTGGTCTCGCGGGCCAGATGCACGTTGAGCCCCGGCCTCGTGCCGATCACCACGTCGGAGTCGACCTTCGAGAGGTGGTCCGCGATACGGCGGTCGGTGAGAGCGCTGTACTGGTCGTAGCGGACCTCCCCACGCGGGAAGACCTGAGCCGGCGCACGGTAGGCGGGGTCGTCCCCCTCGTATCCCGGGCTGTTCGGGCGGATGTCGACGAGGTGGCGCGCACGCACGCGTGGATCCAGCGCGAAGACCGGCTCGTCGCGGTGGCGCAGCACGGAGACGATCTCGACGTCGTGCTGCTCGGCGAGCGTGTTCGCAAGGTTGTACGTCGTCCGGATCGTCCCCCCGATTCCGTAGGCGTTGTGTATCAGGAAAGAGATCTGCATGCGTCCCCGTATCTCCGGCTCATCCAGCTACCTGTGGGTTAGACCGGGGACTTGGGGGGATGGTTGGGCTTACTTATCATCCTGTTCCCGAACAGTTGCACCATCGGTAACCGGATAGTGGAACCTTTTGGCGCCGGGACGCATCAGGGCTTGTAGGACAACTGCGGCACGTCGAAGCATTCGTCGTTCATGTCACCCTGGCTCACCCATCCGCGGGCGTCCTCCCAGCGCGCCACCGAGAGGCAGGTCCTGCGGGTCTTCGGGGGTTCGGGCAGGCGCTCGTACCGGACGGGCAGCAGCAGACCGTCGGCCGTGTACGGCTTCCCCGTGTCCATGAACCGGTCGACGCACGCGCGCGTGACGCCCGTTCTCGCGCAGGACCTGGCCGCGTCCGTGAACCACATGGCGGCGGCCCAGCCCTCCAGCTGCCACTGGGAGTGGCTCTTCAGGTTCTTCGTGCCGTCCCGGAACTCCCGTACGGCCTCGTGGTCCGTGGCCGTGGCCGTGGTCGTGTCGTCGTAGTTGCGGCTCGAACCCGTCGCCCACAGGGCGTTGCGGCAGCGCGGCGCGTCCTTGTAGTCCTCGCGGACGGTGGACGTCCAGTTCTGCACGTTGGTGACCTTGGCGAGGACGTCGGCGCCGACGTCGTCCATCGCCTTGCACAGCTGGGCGTTGCCGTAGGTGTCGATGGCGTCGAAGACCACGTCGGCGCCCTGTTCCTTCAGGTCGGCGGCAGCGGCACGGAAGTTGGGCAGCGCGAAGTCGACCTGCTCGGTGACCACCTTGTAGCCCTCGGCCTTCAGGCCCTGGGTGACGAGCCGGGCGTACGCGGCCGACGCGGACTGGTTGTACGAGACGACGGCCGCCGTACGGGCGCCCTGCTCGCGCTTGAAGTAGCGGTAGATCTCGGTGCCGCCGTACAGCTTCCCGTCCCAGCCGGGTTTTCCGTCGCGCGGTGCGAGGCTGCCGTAGATCCCGTAGAGGTGCGGATAGGTGTCGTACGCCGCGCCGATGGGCTGGCCGCCGATGTCGGGCACGCGCGCGCGTGACACCCGGGAGGCGCCCGCGTAGTCGAGCGCGCTGGTGGCGACGAGGGCGACCACCTCGTCCTCGTCGACGAGCTTGTGCACGCATTCGTTGTTGCCCACACCGCTGCCGCCGTCGTCACACGTGCGGACGTCGACCCGGCGGCCGTCGATGCCGCCGCGCGCGTTCAGCCGGTCGAAGTAGGCCTTCGCGCCGTCGCGCGGTCCGGTGAAGGTGTTGCCGCCGACCGGGCTGGTGGCGCTCGTGATGATGCCTACGCGCAGGGGTTCCGCGGTGTTCTGCGTGGGCGTGCGGCCCGGCCGGTCCTCGAAGTCGCTCTCCGGGAGGCGGCTGCCGCAGGCCGTGCCCACCAGGAGCAGCAGGCCCACGACAGCGCACTCAGCAACCCGGACCCGGCGACGCATTGCCGCTCAGCCCGACCAGGCCGCACAGCGTCTTGACGGACACCTTCCACGTGTCGTCCTGCTCTACGGCGGTCCCCGCGGCGTTCGGCATGACCGTGGCGCCCTTCAGGGTGAGCGTGTACGTGACGTTCGCCGCGGTCGGCGCGGTGAACTCGACCTGGTCGACGGTCGCCTCCACCTGCCCGCCGCGCTCGTCGCCGCTGAAGCTCTCCAGGACCTGCGCCATGTTGTCGCCGTTCTCCAGGAGGGCCTGTTTGTCCTTCAGGGGGACGTCGGGGTCGAAGAACTTCTTCCAGTTCTCCTTGATCTCCTTCTCGGCCGCCGCCGGATCGTCCGGAGCGCTCGCGCTCGGACTCGGATCGGTCGTCGTGGGCTGCTCCACGGAGGGCGAGGGCGGAGTCGTGTCGTCGCCGCCACTGTCGTCGCCGCAGGCCGTGAGAACGGAGGCGAGGACGAGAACCGCCACCGCCAGCCCCCGGCCTGTCCCCCGCCTGAGGTCACTCCCGAGAACCATCTGGCTCACCACCGGGTGTCGGTCCGGGCCATGTGCGCCCGGAGCTTTCAGGGTCAGCTTGCAGAAGGCATAGTGCAAGTCCATCGGCGGACTTGGAAGACAGCCGGACACATGACATGGGAGCCCCCATGCGGACAGCTCGACTGCGGACCGTGCACCCCGTCCTCTGGGCCGGGTGGGCCGGGTGGGCCGCGCTCGCCGCGGGAGCGGTGCTGTGCGTCCTCGGCTGGTACGGGATCTCCGGCGAGCGGTACGCGGAACGCCAGCTTCCGTACCTCGCGTCCTGCACGGTGCCGGGAGCCGCGCTGATCATCGCGGGCGCGGTACTCCTCGCCCACGGCAGGAACACCCTCGCGGCGGCCCGCGTGGAGGAGCTGTACGGGCTCCTGGTGGCCGCCGATCCCGCCGACGCCGACGAGTCCCGGGCGGCTTCCGCGCCCGTGGCCGTCAGCGGGGACCTGCTGATGGTGCCCGGCGGCACGCTGTGGCACCGCGCGGACTGCCCGCTGGTCTCCGGGAAGGCGGAGGCCCTGCCGGTCGACTCACGGGTCCTCGCGGGCGGGGAACTGGCCCCCTGCCCGATCTGCGAGCCCGCCGCCTCGGACGACCGGTCGTCCGGGGCGGACGGCTGATGGCTGTGACTGATGGCTGGTGACTGATGGCGTCGCTGACGTACGACCTCACGCTCGCCGGGCTCTCCATCGGCAGCGCGGCCGCGCTCACCGGAATCGGCCTGATCGTCACCCACCGGGCGACCGGCGTCCTCAACTTCGCGCACGGCGCCATCGCCATGGTGTGCGCCTATCTGCTGTGGCAGCTCACGGTCGAATGGGACTGGCCCCTCCCGCTCGCCGCCGCGCTCACCCTGCTCGTGGTGGCCCCGGGCATCGGCATGGCGCTGGAACGGTTCGTCTTCCGCCCCCTGTCCGTGCTCGGCAGCGACCCGGCGCAGACCCTCGTCGCGTCCATCGGCGTGTTCGTCCTGCTCGTCGGCGGCGCGGTGCTGATCTGGGGCCCCGGCGCGCGCTCGGACGCGCCGACGCTCGTCTCGGCGGACCCCTGGGGGCAGCTGGCCGTGACCCTCGTGCTCGCCGCCGGCGTCGGCGCGGTGATCCGCTGGACCCGCTTCGGCCAGGAGCTGCGGGCCGTCGTCGACGACCGTTCTCTGGCCGTCCTGGGCGGCATCGACGCGGACCGGGTGGCCGCGGCCGGCTGGGCCTTCGGCTCCTTCACGGCGGGCCTGACGGGCGTGCTGCTGGCCCCGTACGTACGCCTGGACCCGTACGGCATGCCCCTGCTCGTGATGGAGGTGGTGGCGGTCGCGGTGGCCGCCCGGATGCGCAGCCTGCCGGTGGCCGTGGTCGTGGCCCTCGGCATCGGGGTCGCCCAGAGCCAGCTGACGCGGCTGCACCCGACGGGCTGGCGGGAACCGCTGCTCCAGGCGGTGGGCGCGAACCTCTTCGTCGTGGCCCTGCTGATCGCGGCACTGGTCCTGCCGGGCATCGGCGCCCGGGACGCGCTTCCCCGCACGGCGACGGCCCGGGTGGCGACCCCACCGGGCGCGTGGATCGTGGCCGTGGTGCTGTTCCTGCTCCCGCTGGGCTTCGCGGGCTCGGACCTGCACACGTCCGTCCAGGTCCCGGCCCTGGGAGTCGTCCTCCTGTCCCTGGTCGTGGTGACGGGCCGCGGCGGCCAGATCTCACTGGGCCAGGCGGCGTACGCGGGTCTCGGCGCCCTCTTCACCGCGCTGCTGGCGGCGGGCCGCTTCCCGGGCCTGCCGGAACTCCCCGAACTGGCCGCGCTCGCGGTCGCCGTCCTGCTCGTTGCGCCCCTGGGCCTGCTGACCGGCTGGCCCGCCATCGGCCGCCACGGCCTGGCCCTCGCCCTGGCCACCTTCGCGGTGGGCGTCGGCGTCAGCCGCTTCGTCTTCGCCCAGCCGTACGCGACCTCGGGCCTGACCCTGGGCCGGCCGGCGGGCTTCGACGGCGACCGCGCGTACTACGCACTCGAACTCGTCCTCCTCGCGGGCGCGTTGCTGGCCGCCCACGCGCTGCGCCGGGGCCGTACGGGCCGGGCCCTGGCGGCGATGCGCGACCACGAGGCGGGCGCGTCGGCGGCGGGCGTCCGAGTGCCGGCGCTCAAACTGACGGCCTTCGTGGCGGGCGCCGCGCTGGCTGCTCTCGGCGGCGGCATGCTGGGCATGGGCCTGCGCGCCTTCGACCCCGCCGCGTACGACCCGGTCCGCGGCCTGCTCTGGTTCGCCGCGATCGTCGTCCTCGGCGCCGACAGCGTCCTCGGCGCGCTGCTCGCGGCGGCCCTCCTGGTCGGCCTGGACGCGGGGACGCGCGGCGGCGTCGCGGCGGCCCTGATCGGCCTCCTGGCGGTCCTCGTGGGCCGCTTCCCGGGCGGCCCGTACGAGGCCCTGCGCCTGGCGGCCGAACGCCTGCGGCTACGCCGCGAGGTGACACTCACTCCCCTGGGCGCGGGCGTGCGGCGCCGACTCCGGGCGACGTTCACGGGCCCCGGCACGCGCCCCCGGCAGGCAGCCGCGGCGGGCGCGACGGCACTGGCGGGACCGTCCGCCACCACGGTCACGGGAATGAGCGTCCCCGGTGGGCGCCCGCTGGTGGTGCGGCCGGTACGACGAGCCACTCCCGCGGCAGGTGAGTCCGGGACGCCCTGGATGTCCGGCCCACCTTCGACGTCCGGCGCACCGGGGCGTACCGGTGCGCCCGGGACCACGGATTCCGGTCTGCCGCCGCTGCCCGGCGAAGGCAGGGGGGAAAGCCGGGGCGAAGACCCGCTTCGAGCATCCGCCTCGCCCGATGCGGAGGACGCCGGACCGGCGGAGGGCACCGGACAGGCCGAACCCCACGAGCGTCCCGCCCCGCCACCCGGCGCCCCGGAGCCCGGCGTTGCCGACAGTGGCGGCACGCCCGGCACTCCTCAGGCCGTCGTGGGCCCCGCCGAGCGATTCGGCGCGACTCCCGCACCGGACGCTGCTCGGGCCGCGGGCGGTGGCCGACCCGCGTCGGCCGAGCCCGGCTCACCGCATGACCCGGCCGCCGAAGACGGTGAACCGGACACGACGGCCGCTCCGAGGACCCCCGAGTCCGATGCCCGCGCCGCAGCCGTGCCCCGCGCCGCAGGCCCCGCGGCACGTCGGCCGGCCCGGCCCCGGCTCTCCCCCGCCCTGCCCGTCCTCCCCCTTCTCCGCGCACGCGGTCTCCGCGTCGCCTACGACGGGTTCACCGCTCTGGACGGCGTCGACCTCGATCTGGCCCCGGGCCGGATCACCGCCGTCGTCGGCCCCAACGGGGCCGGGAAGAGCACCCTGTTCCACTGTCTCGCCGGGACCGTGCGGCCGGATGCCGGGCGGCTCGGGTTCGGGGAACGGGACATCACCCGGCTGCCCGCCCACGCGCGGACCCGTCTCGGTATCGCCCGTACCTTTCAGCAACTCGCCGTCTTCCCGACCCTGACGGTGGCCGAGAACGTACGCGTGGGCGCCGAGCAGGGGCGTGTCGTGGACGCGGATGCCGTGGAACGGGTGCTGCGGCTGCTCGGGCTCGACGGAGCCGTACGGGCGCTCCCGGCGGCGGGCCTGCCGACCGGAACCCTGCGACGTGTCGAACTCGCGCGGGCCCTGGCGGGGAGCCCGCGTGTCCTGCTCCTCGACGAGCCCGCTGCGGGTCTGGACACGGGCGAAGTGGCGGCGCTGGCCCGCGTGCTGCGGGCGCTGGCCGCGGACGGTACGGCCCTGCTCGTCGTCGAGCACGACCTGGACCTCGTGGCCGATCTGGCCGACACCGTCCACGTCATGACTGCGGGCCGCGTCGTCGCCTCCGGGCCGGCCGACCACGTACTCGAGGGCCTCGACCGGCTCGAAGCGCGCCAGGGGCACCAAGGCGGCCAGGACGGCCGGGGACCCGGAACGGCGGTCGACGGATGAGCCCGCCCGGGGTCTCCCTGCGCCACGCGCGCGTGCGCTACGGCCCGCTGGAGGCGCTGCACGGGGTGACACTCCACGCGCCCGCCCACGGCGTCACCGTCCTGCTCGGCCGCAACGGCTCGGGCCGTACGACCGCGCTGCGCGCCCTCGCCGGCACCGTGCCCCTGTCCGGCGGTGCCGTGGTCTGGGACGGCACCGACGTCACGGGGATGCCCGCGTACGAACGTGCCCGCCGCGGTCTGTGCCTCGTCCCGGACCGCCGGGCCGTCTTCGGTTCGCTCACCGTCCGCGAGAACCTCGGACTCGCCGCCCCCGGCCAGGACTTCGCGCCCGCCCTGGAGGCGTATCCCCAACTGGGCTCCCTGCTCCCGAGGAGGGCGGGGACCCTGTCCGGCGGCGAGCAGCGCATGCTCGCCCTCTCCCGCGCCCTCCTGGCACGCGCGCGCGTGGTCCTCGTCGACGAACCCGCACAGGGCATGTCCCCGACGGTCGCCGCCCGCACCTACGAGCTGCTGAGCGGCCTCGACGCGTGCGTGATCGTGGCCGAACAGCGCCTGCCGCCCGGCCTGCACGGCAGGACGGCGATCGTGTACGAACTCCGGCGCGGCGCGGTCGTGTTCAGCGGCGAGGCGACGGAGGCTGCTGCGGTCCCGGCAGCGGCGGACCCATCAGGACCGGAGGAGGCGTCGAAACGGCGGGGGCCGACGGGTCCGCCGGGTCCGACACGCCCGGGAGACTCGGGGAGCCGGTGGCCGCGTCCTCCGGAGGCACCGCCGGAGAGGTCGCCGGAGGAAGCACCGGAGTGACCAGCCGTCCCGGTCCGGCCCCCTTCGGCAGCTTCAGCATGGTGCCGGGATTCAGCCGCCCCGGATGCTCGCCGACCATCTTCCGGTTGAGCTTGTAGAGCGCCTGCCAGCCACCCTTGATGCGGTACCGGCGGGCGATCGACGCGAGTGACTCGCCGGGCCTCACCACATGCGCCCGGCCCTTGAGCTTGTACCTCTTGGCACAGACGGGCCACGCCTCCCATCCCTGGACGCGCAGCACCTCCTCCGCGACCCTGATCTGCTCGTCGCGCGTGGCGAGGTCCGCGCGCGGCGCGTAGGCCAGTCCGCCGAACGCCTTCCAGGTGGGCTGCCAGAACTGCAGTCCTCCGTAGAAGCCGTTCCCGGTGTTCGTGTCCCAGCGGCCACTGCTCTCGCACTTGGCGATACAGCCCCACGGCCACTGGTCCTTGGCGCAGTCGTACGGCACCCGGCCCGGCACCGGCGGACCGGGTGCCCTGGGCGGTGGTACTGCGGGCGGTGGTGCCGCGACCGCCACCGCGGGGGTGAGTACGGCCAGGACGACGGCGACGACAGCCTCGTACCGCATGCGCTTGATCGACATCGGGCCACGCTAGGCAGGGTGGTGACGGCCCGTCGGCCAGCCGCGCAGGCGTCCGACGGGGCCCCACCCGGTCGGAGGACCGGGTGGGGCCCCTGCCCGAGAGCGAGAGTCCGGCTCGGAGAACGGAGCACCGGGCTCAGGGCCTCGGGCTCAGAGCTCCAGCCGCTGGCCGGGGACGATCACGTCGGGGTCCCCGCCGATGGCGGCCTTGTTGGCGGCGTAGATCCGCTGCCAGGTCGTTCCGTGCCGGGCCGCGACGGCGCTCAGCGTGTCGCCGCTGCGGACGGTGTAGTCGCCGCGGGACGAGCCGCGGCCGGTGTGGCCCGTCGAACGGTCCGGCGCCTTCGCCGGCTTCGACGGGGCGGCCTTGGTGGTGGGGGTGCCGGGCGTGGACGCCGCGGGCGCACCGCCGGACGCGCCCGCGCGTGACGAACAGGTGGGCCAGGCGCCCCATCCCTGCCCGCGCTGCACCTTGGTGGCGACAGCGATCTGCTGCGCCTTGGAGGCCTTGTCGGCGGTGGACGCGTAGGCCGAGCCGCCGTACGCGCGCCAGGTGCCGGCGGAGAACTGGAGTCCTCCGTAGTAGCCGTTCCCGGTGTTGATGTGCCAGTTGCCGCCGCTCTCGCACTGGGCGATGCGGTCCCACACTCCGCTGTCCGCCGCCGCGGCGTTGCCGGTGGCGGCGAGCAGTCCGAGCGGGGCGAGCAGTGCCGCCCCGGCGAGGACCGCCGTGGTACGAGTCTTACGAGTGGTATCGGCACATTCGGACATGTAGTTCCCTCTCCAAGGACCCGGGCTCCCCCAAGGCGGCACGGAAGGTCCCGCGTGTCGACGCGGGCCTTCCGTTTCACCCCGTCCGCCGGAGTTGGTGCTGGTGGTACTGGTGGCGCTTCTGGTGATGCTCGCGGTGCTTCCTGCTGGCTTGCTGTGCGGTCGGCGGACGTACCCGAGCGGTGCTCGTTGCACACGGCGGAGCAATGTAGAGAGCCGGGAGGCCCGGTAACAACCAACTCCTTGTCATTCCAGGCCAGTTCGCCGTTACCGGGAGTATCGTCGAATTTGAGACACCCGCTTCATTCGCTGATTTCCGGATTTGTCGACCAACGGACCTGACGATCTGTGACTCACCTCACCGGACCAACTTCCTTGGAACCCCGAGAAGTTGGCGTGGAGTAACAGATTCCGCAGCCGGGTTCACGCTGTGCGCAGGATGGTTCGATTCCGTTCGCTCCCGGGCGTGACTCCGGCCACAGATCGCCCGTTGTCTTCTTCATGAGCCGGGAACCCATCCGGTTCATGGGCCGGGGGCCACCCGGCCGCACCACGCACCGCATCCCGAGGAGCCCCCGTGCCGCGCATGCTCGACGTCAGCGACGACGTACGCGCCGAGATCGGCGACGAAGAAGCCGACCGGCTGCTCGCCGGAGAGAACGCCCCGGGCAGTTACGACTGCACGTCCTGCCGCACCCAGGGCGACTCCGAACAGGAGCGCACCAGCACCGTCCTGTTCATCGGCGACGAGACCGCCGTACTCGCCTTCGCCCACGCCACCTGCCTGCCCTCGCAGGTCGTCCAGGTGACCGAGGAGCAACTGCAGGGCGCCGTCCGGTCCATCACCGGGGACGAGCGTCCCTCCGAGGCCCTGCCCGAGCAGGCCGTCCTCGGTGTCACCAGCGGGCTCGTCCTGCTCGGCGGCGAGCTGCACCCCGCGCTCGTCGTCGAGCCGACCGCACGCATCGCCCGGCCCGGCACGACGGGAGGAGCGGGCGACGACTTCCTGCCGCTCCTCATCGAGCAGGGCTTCATGCCGCTGAGCCAGGTCACGGAGGTGCCGCCAGTACTGCACGGCTGGTCCGTGCTGCTCGCAATGGGCCAGCTGCACGCGGTCCTGCAGCCCGGCACCAGCGGGGGCTCGCCCGTCGCCTGGTGGCAGGCCCACCAGCCGCTCCAGGTCACCGACAGCTGGCGGGCGGCCGCCAACAAGCACCAGCAGGTGCTGCTGTTCGCGGCCCCGGTCGGCTCGATCGGCCGCCAGCCCCGCGAGGACCTGCTGCGCCAGGCACTCGACAAGGCCGCCGCGGGCGGCCAGCTGGTGGCGAGCGCGATGCCCCTGGCCGGCACCTGAGCGCGGGCCCCGGTCCACGAATGCGCCGGAAACACTCCCGGTGACCGGCCAATGGGGACCGGCGGCCGCATCCGAAGGGCGGCGGGGTCGTTGGCACAGACGTGCACACCTACGACTCCCCCCGCCGCCTGCCGTACACGTCCCCGATCCCGGCCATGCGGCCGGTACAGGACACCGCGGGCATCCATTCGGCCACGCCGATCTACGACGCGCTCTTCGCGGAGTTCCGCAAGGCCTTTCGGACCCTGCCGGGCGACCGCAGTGGCGAGGAGGAGCTCGGTTTCACGGCTTTCGGGACCGGGCCGCACGGCGGAGGCCTGTACGGCTCGGGTCTGCAGGGTTCTGGTCTGCACGGGACGGGGCTGCTCAGCACCGGCTCGTACAACTCGGGTGCGTACACGCCGACCTCGTACGGCATGCGGCACGTCGGGCAGCACCAGACGGGGCAGGTGTCCACGCACCAGAGCCAGACCGTCACGTCCGACTGGCAGCCGGTGGCGCGGCAGCACGCCACCGGTCTGATCCCGGCGGCGCTCCCGCCCGGACCGCGCCGGGAACGCTGAGGCACCGGGAAGACTGAGGCACATGGGTGAGGGCCCCGCGGTTCCGCGGGGCCCTCACCCATGTGTGTACACGTCCCGTGCGGCTACTTCTTCCTGCCGCGCTTCTCGCGCACCCGCACCGAGATGTGGATCGGCGTTCCCTCGAAGGTGAACTCCTCGCGCAGCCGGCGCTCCACGAAGCGGCGGTAGCCGTGCTCGATGAATCCCGAGGAGAACAGCACGAACCGCGGCGGCTTCGTGCCCGCTTGGGTGCCGAAGAGGATGCGGGGCTGCTTGCCGCCACGGACCGGGTGCGGATGGGCGGCGACCAGCTCACCCAGGAAGGCGTTCAGCCGGCCCGTGGGGACACGCGACTCCCAGCCCTCGATCGCGGTCTCGATCGCCGGGACGAGCTTCTCCATGTGCCGGCCCGTACGCGCCGAGACGTTGACCCGGGGCGCCCAGGCGACCTGGGCGAGCTCGGTCTCGATCTCGCGCTCCAGGTAGTAGCGGCGCTCCTCGTCGAGGGTGTCCCACTTGTTGAAGGCGAGGACGATCGCACGCCCGGCCTCGACGGCCATCGTGACGATGCGCTGGTCCTGGACCGAGATGGTCTCGCAGGCGTCGATCAGGATGACGGCGACTTCGGCCTTCTCCACGGCCGCGGCCGTACGCAGCGAGGCGTAGTAGTCGGCGCCCTGCTGGAGGTGGACGCGCTTGCGGATACCGGCCGTGTCGACGAACTTCCAGGTGACACCGCCGAGCTCGATGAGCTCGTCGACCGGGTCGCGGGTGGTGCCCGCGACCTCGTTGACGACCACGCGGTCCTCGTTGGCCACCTTGTTCAGCAGCGAGGACTTGCCCACGTTCGGGCGGCCGATGAGAGCGATGCGGCGGGGGCCGCCGACTGCGGTGCCGAAGGTCTGCGCCGGGGCCTCGGGCAGCGCCTCCAGGACGGCGTCCAGCATGTCGCCGGTGCCGCGGCCGTGCAGCGCGGAGACGGGGTGCGGCTCGCCGAGGCCAAGGGCCCACAGGTACGAGGCGTCGGCCTCGCCGCTCAGGCCGTCGACCTTGTTGGCGCACAGGACGACGGGCTTGCCGGCCTTGCGCAGCAGGCGCACGACCGCCTCGTCGGTGTCGGTGGCGCCGACCTTGGCGTCGACGACGAAGACGACCGCGTCGGCCGCGTCGATCGCGTACTCGGCCTGCGCGGCCACGGACGCGTCGATGCCGAGGACGTCCTGCTCCCAGCCGCCGGTGTCGACGAGCTTGAAGCGGCGGCCCGCCCACTCGGCCTCGTAGGTGACGCGGTCGCGGGTGACGCCCGGCTTGTCCTCGACGACGGCCTCCCGGCGGCCGATGATCCGGTTCACCAGGGTCGACTTGCCGACGTTCGGACGGCCGACGACGGCGAGGACCGGGAGCGGGCCGTGGCCGGCTGCCTCGATCGCGCCCTCGATGTCCTCGACGTCGAAGCCCTCTTCCGCGGCGAGCTCCATGAACTCCGCGTACTCGGCATCGCCAAGCGCCCCGTGCTCGTGCTCGGCCGAGCCGTCGGGCTGGATGTGGTCGTTCATGAAGTCCGTACCTCGTAGTTCATCGTGGTGATCGGTGGACCGCCCGTATCGGACGATCCACTACTGGAGTGTCTCTTAACGCCCCGTAAGGTGCCTGGCGTTTTCCAGGTGCGCGGTGAGCTGCTTCTGGATCCGCACGGTCGCCTCGTCGAGCGCCTTGCGCGTACGCAGGCCGCTGCCGTCGCCCGCCTCGAAGGGGTCGCCGAAGACGACGTCGACCCGGCTGCGCAGCGGGGGCAACGCCTTTATCAACCGTCCGCGCCGCTCCGTGCTTCCCAGCACGGCGACCGGGACGATCGGAGCCCCGCTGCGGACGGCGAAGTAGGAGAGCCCGGCGCGCAGTGCGGCGAAGTCGCCCTCGCCGCGGGAGCCCTCCGGAAAGATCCCGAGGACCCCGCCGTTCTCCAGCACGCCCAGCGCGCGCGTGATGGCCGTCCGGTCGGTGGTGTCACGGTCGACCTTGATCTGGCCGACGTTGGTCATGAACGGGCCGAGCGGGCCGATGAACGCTTCCTTCTTGACCAGGAAGTGCGAGGGCCGGGGCGCCACGCCGATGACCATCGGGCCGTCGATGTTGTGGGAGTGGTTGACCGCGAAGATCACCGGGCCGGTCGCGGGGACCTTCCAGGCACCCAGCACCCGCGGCTTCCACAGGCCGTACATCAGGCCGACGCCGATGCGTCGCCCCACCTCGGCGCCCTTGACCGTGGGCACGGACGCGACGCTCACCTCGGGGCCCGCTTCTCCTCGACGAGGGTGACGACGCACTCGATGACCTGCTGGAGCGTGAGGTCGGAGGTGTCCACCTCGACCGCGTCGTCCGCCTTGGCGAGCGGCGAGGTCTTACGGCTGGAGTCGGCCGCGTCCCGCTTGATCAGGGCTTCGCGGGTGGCGTTGACGTCGGCGCCCTTGAGCTCACCGCTGCGGCGGGCCGCACGGGCCTCCGGGGACGCGGTGAGGAAGATCTTCAGGTCTGCGTCGGGCAGCACGGTCGTACCGATGTCCCGGCCCTCGACGACGATGCCCTGCTCGGCCGCCGAGGCGATCGAGCGCTGCAGCTCGGTGATCCGGGCCCGCACCTCGGGCACGGCGCTGACCGCGCTGACCTTGGAGGTGACCTCCTGGGTGCGGATCGGGCCCGCGACATCCGTGCCGTCGACCGTGATCGTCGGCGCCGAGGGGTCCGTACCGGACACGATCTCGGGCTTGCCGGCCGCGGCGGCGATCGAGGAGGGGTCGGTGACGTCGATGCCGTTGGTCACCATCCACCAGGTGATCGCCCGGTACTGGGCGCCCGTGTCCAGGTAGCTCAGGCCGAGCTTGGCGGCGACGGCCTTGGAGGTGCTCGACTTGCCCGTGCCGGAGGGACCGTCGATGGCGACAATCACGGCCGGAGCGGTCCGGGCGGCGGTGGTTTCCACGGGTGCGGGCACCTTCCTGGTACGGGGTGGTGGGCTGGTTCGGGCGCGATCGTGCCCCGAACAAGGTTACTGGCTTCCCGGACCCCGTTTTACGGACCCCGCGGTGCCCCTGTCACAGCCCCCGGGCCACCTCCGCGACGATCACCGGGACGACCACCGGAACCGGGATCACCGAGCCGGGTCGCACATCGCCCGGTCTACTGCCGGATCGACCAGCCCCGCTCCCGCAGCGACGCCGTCAGCACGGGCGCCGCCGAGGGCTTCACCATCAGCTCGACCAGACCCGCCTGCTGCCCGGTCGCGTGCTCGATGCGGACGTCCTCGATGTTGACGCCCGCGCGGCCCGCGTCGGCGAAGATACGGGCCAGCTGGCCCGGCTGGTCGTCGATGAGGACGACGACGCTCTCGTACACGGTCGGGGCGGCGCCGTGCTTGCCGGGGACTCGGATCTGGCCGGCGTTGCCCCGGCGCAGGACGTCCTCGATGCCGGTGAAACCCTCGCTGCGCTTGGCCTCGTCGGAGGACTGCAGGGCGCGCAGGGCCTGCACGGTCTCGTCCAGGTCGGCCGAGACGTCCGCGAGGAGGTCGGCGACCGGGCCCGGGTTCGCGGAGAGGATGTCGATCCACATCCGCGGGTCGGAGGCGGCGATCCGGGTCACGTCACGGATGCCCTGACCGCAGAGGCGTACGGCCGCCTCCTCGGCGTTCTCAAGCCGCGCGGCGACCATGCTCGACACCAGGTGGGGCATGTGGGAGACGAGGGCGACCGCGCGGTCGTGGGCGTCGGCGTCCATGACGACCGGCACGGCACGGCAGTGCGAGACGAGCTCCAGCGCGAGGTTGAGGACCTCGGTGTCCGTCTCCCGGGTCGGCGTGAGCACCCAGGGGCGCCCCTCGAAGAGGTCCCCGGTCGCGGCCAGCGGGCCCGACTTCTCGCGGCCCGACATGGGATGCGTACCGATGTACGCGGACAGGTCCAGGCCCAGCGACTCCAGCTCGCGGCGTGGCCCGCCCTTGACGCTGGCCACGTCGAGGTAGCCGCGCGCGACCCCGCGCCGCATCGCGTCGGCGAGCGCCGCGGCCACGTGCGCGGGCGGCGCCGCGATGATCGCGAGGTCGACGGGCCCGGTGGGCTCCTCGTCCGTGCCGGCGCCGAGCGCGGCCGCCGTGCGGGCCTGCTCCGGGTCGTGGTCGGCGAGGTGTACGACGACGCCGCGCCCCGCCAGGGCCAGCGCGGCGGACGTACCGATCAGTCCGGTACCGATGACGAGTGCGGTTCTCACTGGGCGATGTCCTTGCGGAGCGCGCCCGCGGCACCCAGGTAGACGTGCGCGACCTCGGAGCGCGGCAGGTCGGACTCGATGTGCGCGAGGACCCGGACGACCCGGGGCATCGCGCCCTCGATGTCCAGCTCCTGCGCGCAGATCAGCGGTACGTCGACGATGCCGAGCTTGCGGGCCGCGGCCGCCGGGAAGTCGCTGTGCAGGTCGGGCGTCGCCGTGAACCAGATGCTGATCAGGTCCTCGGTGGTCAGCTCGTTCCGCTCAAGTATGGCGGTGAGCAGCTCGCTGACCTGCTCGTCCATGTGGCCGGCCTCGTCCCGCTCCAGTTGGACGGCGCCCCGGACCGCTCGTACCGCCACGGTGATGCTCCTTGCTGATGTACGTATCGGCTCTTGGTACATCCAGCCTAGTCAGCCCTCGGTGGCCCGGTACCGGGCGCCCGCCTGCCGAGACGCCCGCCGAGCTGTCCTGGAAGGGCGCACGGGCAGGCCGGGAGCCTCAGGACCGCTGCTGCTCGACGAGGTCTTCGAGCGAGCCGATCGACCCGGATTGTTCCAATGTCACCGCAATCGCTCCTTAGAACCACTTGGAGTGAAGTTGTCCACTACGGTGTGATCGTCCGTTGATTTCCGCGAAGTCGCTCCTGTGCGCCTCTGGACGCAGGGGCCGCGGGTCCGCTTGCATGGTGAGGCTGTCCGCGCCACGCCTCGGGGGAGGCTCGATGAAGCGTTCCGGACCACTTTTCACGCTCCTCGCTGGACTGCTGCTCGCCCTGTTCATGCTGTCGCTCAACGCGACGTCGGGGACGCGCAGTACGTCGACCGGGAGCGAGTCCTCGGGCGACGTGGTGTCGGCGAGCCCGACACCCACGGCCTCGCCCCCGTCGGGCAAGCCGTCGCCCTCGCCCAGCCCGTCGAAGACCGCCGTGCCCAACGCCGACTACGCGGGCCGCACGGACGACGACTCCTCCGCGGTCGCGGTCACCCTGCGCGACGGCAAGGCGGTCGCGTACTTCTGCGACGGCAGGGACCAGGAGTCGTGGCTGAAGGGCGATGTCGAGGCCGACGGCAGCATGCGGCTCACCGGCCAGAACGGCAACGTCCTCACCGGCGAGCTGAAAGGCAAGCGGATCCGCGGCACGGTCGACATGGGACAGCGGGAGTACGGCTTCACGGCCGACAAGGCCCTCAAGCCCTCCGGGCTGTACCGCGCGACCGCCACCGTGCGTGGCGCCGAGGTCGACGGCGGCTGGATCGTCCTGCCGAGCGGCCGGCAGGTCGGCATCCTCAACCGCGCGGGCAAGCCGGGCCCCGCACCCCGGATCGACCCCGAGACCGGTGCCGTGACGGTCGACGGACAGCGGCTCACGGCCAAGCCCGTGACCCCGTGATCCCCGCGCCCGTTCCTCCGCTCCACCCCGCACTGCGCTCCTCGCTCCGCCCCTTGCCCCATGACCCCGTGACCGCAGGGAGCCGACCATGACCGTGGACCCGAACGCCGCCACCCAGAACTTTCCGTCGCCCGACCCCGCCTCCCGCCGCCCGGGAGCCGCCACCTATCTCGTACCGGCCCTGGTCGCGGGTGCGGTCGCGGTCGGCCTCGGCGCCTACGGCAATGTGCACGACCCGGAGGGCACCGCCTTCAACCTCGCGGGCTTCAGCAGCACGAGCGCGGTCAAGTCGTGGCTCGCCACGGCCGCGATGGGCTTCGCGGTCGTACAGCTCGTGTCGGCGCTCATGCTGTACGGGCGCATCCCGGGCCCGAGCTGGTCGGGCGCACTGCACCGCTGGTCGGGTCGAATCGCTTTCCTTGTCGCGGTTCCAGTAGCCGTGCACTGTTTGTACGCTTTGGGCTACCAGACGTACGAACCGCGCGTTTTGTGGCACTCGGTACTGGGTTGCTTCTTCTTCGGTGCATTCAGTGCAAAGATGCTGCTGCTCCGCTCGGAGCGTCTGCCCGGCTGGGTGCTGCCCATCGTCGGCGGACTCGTCTTCTCGGCCCTGACGGTGGTCTGGCTGACCTCCGCCCTCTGGTTCTTCCGCACGTTCGGAGTGACGACATGACCCACCCCTCCACGCGGCGCGCGGTTCTCGCGACGGGCGCGGCCGCGTTGGTTGTCGGCTGCAGCAAGTACGGGGACGAGAACGGCGGGGGCAGCGAGGAGGAGGCGTCCTCCGTCGCCCCCGCGGAGAGCGGAACCGGGGGCGAGGCGCCCGCCGGTGAGGAACTGACCAGGACCGGCGACGTCCCGGTCGGCGGCGGCAAGATCTTCAAGGACGAGAAGGTCGTCGTCACCCAGCCCGAGAAGGGCGGCTTCAAGGCCTTCTCGGCGGTGTGCACGCACCAGGGCTGCATCGTCGCCAACGTCTCGGACGGCACGATCAACTGCACCTGCCACGGCAGCGAGTTCCGCATCGCCGACGGCTCGGTGGCCAAGGGCCCGGCCCAGAAGCCGCTCCCCGCGAAGCAGATCACGGTCACGGGCGACTCGATCAGCCTCACCTGACCCACCGCGCGGGCCCGCCGGACCGGCGGGCCGATGGACCGGCCTGTCGCCCCTTGGACCGGTCATTCGTCCCAGAGCGCGCCCAACGCCATCAGGTCCCCCTGGTACTCGATCCTGTCGGCCCACTCCGTAGGCCATGCATCGGCACCGAGGTACGCCCCGGCGAAAGCGCCGGCGAGGCACGCGATCGAGTCCGAGTCCCCCGAGGTGCAGGCGGCCCGGCGCAGGGCCGTCACCGGCTCGTCCACGAAGAGCAGGAAGCACAGCAGGCCGGTGGCGAGGGCCTCCTCGGCGATCCACCCGGCCCCCGTGGCCAGACAGGGGTCCGTCTCGGGCGACGGCGACCGCAGGGCCCGCTGCAGCCGCTCCAGGACCTCCAGACACTCGTCCCAGCCACGCGAGATGAAGTGCGTCGGCGTCGGGTCCTGGGAACGCGTCCACAGGTCGCCGAGCCAGCGCTCGTTGTAGTGCGTGCGGTTCTCGTACGCGTACGAGCGCAGCAGGCCGACCAGTCCGGTCGGCTCGGCGCCCTGCGCGAGGAGGCGCACCGCGTGCGCGGTGAGGTCGGACGCGGCGAGCGCCGTCGGATGCCCGTGGGTGAGCGCGGCCTGCAACTGGGCGGCGCCCGCGCGCTGTTCGTCACTGAGCCCGGAGATGAGACCGAGGGGCGCGACACGCATGTTGGCACCGCAGCCCTTGGAGTGGATCTGGCTGGCGTCCTGCCAGGGCAGACCCTCACGCTTCAGCTTCTCGCAGGCGACCAGGCACGTACGTCCGGGTGCGCGGTTGTTCTCCGGCGACTGGTACCAGTCCACGAACTCCTCGCGTACGGGCCGCTCCAGCCGCTTGGGTCCCAGCAACCCTCTGTCCATGGCCGTCCGCAGTCCCCGCCCCAGCGCCAGTGTCATCTGCGTGTCGTCCGTGACGCGCGCCGGGTCCGGCAGCTCCAACTCCCGCCAGGGGCCGAACGTGGCAAGGATCGACGGCACGTCCTTGAACTCGGTCGGGTAACCGAGCGCGTCCCCGAGGGCGAGCCCGACCAGGGCCCCGGTGGCGGCGTGCTTCCTGACGGTCGTGGTCATGAGGATCGTCCTTCCGGAGACGGGTTCGAAGACGGAGACGGAGAGGGGGATGGGGACGGTGGCCGCCCGGGTCCCGCTGCCGGTCGCAGCAATGGCGGGTGCAGTGCGGTGGCGTCGCCCGCGCGATACAGCGCCGCGGGCTTTCCCCGGCCTCCGGTCAGCCGGGCCGCACCGGGGATCTGCTCGACGAACCCGGGCGTGGCGAGAACCTTGCGCCGGAAGTTCGGCCGGTCGAGCGCGGTCCCCCACACGGTCTCGTAGACCTGCTGGAGTTCCCCGAGCGTGAACTCCGGCGGGCAGAACGCCGTGGCCAGGCAGGTGTATTCGAGCTTGGCGCCGACCCGCTCGTGGGCGTCGGCGAGGATCCGGTCGTGGTCGAAGGCGAGCGGTCCGAGCCCGGCGTACGCCAGCCAGCGCGCGCTCGCCGCGTCCCCGCCGCCGCGTGGCTCGGGCGGGTCCGGCAGCAGCGCGGTGTACGCCACGGAGACGACCCGCATCCGGGGATCACGGTCCGGCTCGCTGTAGGTGCGCAGCTGCTCCAGATGCAGCCCGGAGACGTCCGACAGGCCGGTCTCCTCGGCGAGTTCACGCCGTGCGGCCGTTCCGGCGGACTCCTCGGGCAGCACGAACCCTCCGGGCAGCGCCCAGTGGCCCGCGTAGGGCTCCTGTCCGCGCTCGATCAGCAGCACCTGGAGCCCGCCCGCCCGGACCGTGAACACCGCGAGATCCACGGTGACGGCGAAGGGTTCGAAGGCGTATTTGTCGTAGCCCTCCATTGCCCCCTCCTCGTGGCCTTCGTGGCCGTCCTGCACCTCGCCGGGCGACGGTCGACGGACCGGGACCACCCCCGTGGGCCCTGCTCCATCGGCCGCGCCCGGCGAGGGCGTTCCCTTAATGGTCAGTACGACTATAAATAGCGGGACGGGCTGCCACAACCCCCGAACGCACATCGGCCGGCCCCGGGAAGTCCCGGAACCGGCCGATGCCGTACCAAACAGGTCTCTACGTAGGAGTCGTTTTCCTCCGGAGGTTCTCCAGAGGCCCAGAGGTCTAGAGGCCGACCTCCTGCATCAGCATCCCGACCTCGGTGTTCGAAAGCCGCCGCAGCCAGCCCGACTTCTGGTCGCCCAGGGTGATCGGTCCGAAGGACACGCGCACGAGCTTGTCGACCGGGAAGCCGGCCTCGGCCAGCATCCGCCGCACGATGTGCTTGCGGCCCTCGTGGAGGGTCACCTCCACGAGGTAGTTCTTGCCGGTCTGCTCGACGACCCTGAAGTGGTCCGCCTTCGCGTACCCGTCCTCCAGCTGGATGCCGTCCTTGAGCTGCTTGCCCAGGTCGCGCGGGATCGGGCCCACGATGTGCGCGAGGTAGACCTTCTTCACGCCGTACTTGGGGTGCGTGAGGCGGTGTGCCAGCTCACCGTGGTTGGTGAGCAGGATGACGCCCTCGGTCTCGGTGTCGAGCCGCCCGACGTGGAAGAGCCGCGTCTCACGGTTCGTCACGTAGTCACCGAGGCACTGACGGCCCTCCGTGTCCTCCATGGTCGACACGACACCGGCGGGCTTGTTCAGCGAGAAGAACTGGTACGACTGCGTGGCGACGGTCAGCCCGTCGACCTTGATCTCGTCGTTCTCCGGGTCGACGCGCATGCCCTGCTCGACGACGATCTCGCCGTTGACCTCGACCCGGGACTGCTCGACCAGCTCCTCGCAGGCACGCCGCGAACCGTAGCCGGCGCGCGCGAGCACCTTCTGCAGGCGCTCGCCCTCCTGCTCGGCGCCCGGGAAGGTCTTGGGCGTCTTGACCTCGGGCCTGCCCGCGTACCGGTCGCGGTTGCGCTCCTCGGTACGCGTCTCGTACTCACGGGAGCGCGCGTTCTCCGTACGGCCGCCGCGCTGCTGGCCCTGCTTGGGACCGCCCTTGGCGCCGCCGCGGGCCGCGCTGCCGCGCCCGGACTTGGGGCCCTCGTGGGTGGCGCCGGGGCCTACGTCGTACCGACGCTCCTCGGGGCGGGGCTTGCCGGCGCGCTTCGGCCTGTCGTCGCGCCCTCCCGCGCTCTTCTGCGGGGAGCCGCCCCCACCCGTTCCCCGGGAGTTGCCGCCTCCGCCGGTTCCCCGGGAGTTGCCGCCTCCGCCGGAACCGCGGGGGCCACCGCCGCCACCGGAGCCGCGAGGGTTACCGCCCCCGCCGGTCCCGCGGGGGTTACCGCGCCCGTTGTTCCTGCCACTGCCGCTGCCACTGCTTCGCATCAAAGTTCCGTCGTCGTCGTGTCGTCTGCATCTGCATCCGGTGCGTCCGGATCGAACGACGGGACCCCTTCCAGCGTCTCTGCTTCGATCGCGTCCGCCTCCGGAAGGAAGGGCGCGAGCTCCGGGAGCTCGTCCAGGCCGCGCAGGCCCATTCGCTCCAGGAAGTAGTTCGTCGTCGTGTACAGGATCGCACCTGTTTCGGGTTCCGCGCCCGCCTCCTCGACCAGACCCCTCTGCAGGAGGGTGCGCATCACGCCGTCGCAGTTCACTCCGCGGACCGCCGAGACCCTGCTGCGGCTGACCGGCTGCCGGTACGCGACGACCGCGAGCGTCTCCAGCGCGGCCTGGGTGAGCCGGGCCTGCTGGCCGTCGAGGACGAAGCGCTCGACGGCCGCCGCGTACTCGGGGCGGCTGTAGAAACGCCAGCCGCCGGCGATGAGCCGCAGCTCGAAGCCGCGCCCCTGGACGGTGTACTCGTCGGCCAGCGCCCGCAGCGCGTCCGCGATCTTCCGCTTCGGCCGCTCCAGGATCTTCGCCAGGTGCTCCACGGTCGCGGGCTCGTCCACGACCATGAGAACGGCCTCCAGGGCGGGCCTGAGGTCGAGATCGGCGACGCCGGGCGGACCCGCCGGGGCCTCGGTGGTGTCCTCGCTCACGCCTTCTCCTCCTTGACCGGTTCCGGCGGCCTGTCGAACTCGTCCGTCACCGTCGGCTGCGCATCCCCGTCCCCGCCCGTCCAGCGCACCACCAGGTCCCCCAGAGCCTCTTCCTGGTCCAGGGAGACCGCCTTCTCCCGATAGAGCTCCAGAAGGGCCAGGAAACGCGCCACGACGGTGAGGGTGTCGTCGGTGTCCTCGACGAGCGAGCGGAAACTGGCCTCTCCGAGCTCCCGCAGCCGCGCCACCACGATCGCGGCCTGCTCCTGAACGCTCACGAGCGGCGCGTGGATGTGATCGACGTACACCTGGGGCTTCGGCTTGGGCTGCATCGCCTTCACGGCGAGCTTGGCGAATCCTTCCGCCCCGATGCTGATGACGACCTCGGGCAGCAGCTCGGCGTGGTGCGCCTCCAGCCCGACGGTACGGGGGTAGCGGCGCGCCTCCTCGTCGAGGCGCCGGTTGAAGATCTCGGCGATCTGCTTGTACGCCCGGTACTGCAGCAGCCGCGCGAAGAGCAGGTCCCGGGCCTCCAGCAGCGCCAGATCCGCCTCGTCCTCGACCTCGGCGGACGGCAGCAGCCGGGCGGCCTTCAGATCGAGCAGTGTCGCCGCGACCACCAGGAACTCGGTCGTCTGGTCGAGATCCCAGTCCGGCCCCATCGCCCTGATGTGCACCATGAACTCGTCGGTGACCTTGGAGAGCGCCACTTCGGTGACATCCATCTTGTGCTTGGAGATCAACTGAAGCAGCAGATCGAACGGCCCTTCGAAGTTGACCAGCCGAACTTTGAAGACCCCGTCGTCGGGTTCATCGGCCTCGACGACGGCAGAGGACTCCTCGCCCTCCGCCACGGGCGGCTCGGGCTCCGGCTCCGGCGCAGGCGGCTCGGGCTCCGGCGCAAGTGGCTCCGGCTCGGGTTCCGGCGACGGAACCTCGCCCGGGGGCTCGGGCGGGGCCGCGCCCCCAGGCCCCCGCCCCAGCGCACGCCGACGGCCACCGGAACCGCCGGAGGCCGTGGCAGGGACGTCGTTCGAGGTCATAGCCGTCGCAGGCTACCGCTACCGCCCGCGCAACCGTCGTACGAGGATGCTCGCGTCCCCACGGGATTCGAGATCCGCGAGCACCACGGCGACAGCCTCCCGCACGATCCGCCCACGATCGACGGCCAGCCCGTGCTCCCCACGGAGCACCAGCCGGGCGTGCTCGAGGTCCATGAGCTCCTCGGCGGACACGTACACCGTGATCTTCTCGTCGTGCCGCTCACGCCCGCTGGGACGCCTCCCGGATCCACGCCCGCGCTTGCGCGGCTGCGCACCCGCGGAGGGCCCGGCAGAACCTTCCTGCACGCCCTGACGCCGCCCGGAACGATCCCCGGCGGCGCCCCTACTGCGGGACTCCCCGTCGGAGGACTCGGCGTCGGCGGCGACATGTTCGTCGCCCTCGCCGTCACCGCCCCGCACGGGTACCGACTGTGGGGCGTCCTCCCCGGCGGCAGTGGCGTCGCTCTCGCCGGCCGGAGCCGGTACCCGGGCCTCGCCGTTTGCCTGGCGCCTGGGACTGGACGCCTGGAGCGCCATTCCCCCGGTCGTACGGAACAGTTCGTCGGCCCCCGGCAGACTCACTCGGCGTGACACCGGGCGAGCACCTCCCTGGCGAGCTGGCGATAGGCGGCGGCACCGACGGAGTTGGAGGCGTACGTCGTGATCGGCTCACCGGCGACCGTGGTCTCCGGGAAGCGGACGGTCCGGCCGATCACCGTGTGGTAGACGTGATCGTCGAACGCCTCGACCACGCGCGCGAGCACCTCACGGCTGTGCACGGTCCGCGAGTCGTACATCGTGGCGAGGATGCCGTCGAGCTCCAGCTCGGGGTTGAGCCGCTCCTGGACCTTCTCGATGGTCTCGGTGAGCAGCGCGACACCACGGAGGGCGAAGAACTCGCACTCGAGCGGCACGATCACCTTGTGGGCCGCCGTCAGGGCGTTGACGGTCAGCAGACCGAGCGAAGGCTGACAGTCGATCACGATGTAGTCGTAGTCGGCCATCAGCGGCTTCAGGGCCCGCTGCAGTGTGGACTCGCGCGCGACCTCGGACACCAGCTGGACCTCGGCGGCCGACAGGTCGATGTTGCTGGGCAGCAGGTCCATGTTCGGGACCGCTGTCTTCAGGAGCACCTCGTCGGCCGCCATGCCCCGCTCCATGAGCAGGTTGTAGACCGTGAGGTCGAGCTCCATCGGGTTGACGCCGAGGCCCACGGACAGCGCGCCCTGCGGGTCGAAGTCGACGAGCAGGACCCGGCGTCCGTACTCCGCGAGCGCCGCGCCCAGGTTGATGGTCGACGTCGTCTTGCCGACGCCGCCCTTCTGGTTGCACATCGCGATGATCTTCGCGGGTCCGTGATCGGTCAGCGGGCCCGGGATCGGGAAGTACGGCAGCGGGCGTCCGGTCGGGCCGATGCGCTCACGGCGCTGGCGCGCCGCGTCGGGCGCGAGCGTGGCCGCGTACTCCGGATCTGGCTCGTACTCGGCGTCGGGGTCGTAGAAGTGCCCCTCGGGCAGGTCGTCGTAGTCGGCGAAGTGGGTGCGGTTCTCGCCACTTCCGTTGCCGGCCATGGCGTTCACGTGATGGCCATCCATGCTCTGGTGTGCGGGCTGAGTCGTCCGCGAGGGGTGGAGACTCTGGTGGGCTGCGAAGGTGCGCACAGCAACGGAGCCGACAGCCTCGAGCCCCGTGGGCCTTGAGCCCTGCGCAGGCATTCCTGGTTGACCACCCCCGGGAGTAAATGTCGACTCATTCACAAGTCGTCTTACCTCCTTGGTGACCAGGAAACTTCTAGATAGGTCAGCGTGGCACCATGCCGACGGTTGGCGACTCTATGGCGTGTCACCGGTCCGCAGCAACACAATCCGCCGGACCCGGCCCGATGTGTCGGCAACGGAACACCCCTCTGTCAAGGGCGTAAGGGCGTCGCACGGCAGGTTTCACGGGTGTGCGAAACGGTTCAAGGGTTACGTTCGAGGCGAGTTGAACGAGTCTCGCAAAGTGACTCGACACACATCCGGCCGGACCTTGTGGGACAAGGTCCGGCCGTAAGCGCGATGTTGACGACCTGTGTTGACGTATCGCCTTTTATCGGTGGAGAGATCACCCGACGGGTCGGGACAGATCAGTCGTATCGTCAGCCGAGCAGGGTCTCCAGCTCGACGTGCTCCAGCCCGTGCGCCTCCGCGACCTCGCGGTAAACGACCTTGCCGTCATGCGTGTTGAGGCCCTTGGCGAGAGCCGGGTCGCGGCGCAGCGACTCGACCCAGCCACGGTTCGCCAACTCCACGATGTAAGGCAGCGTGGCGTTCGTCAGGGCATATGTCGACGTGTTGGGCACCGCGCCCGGCATGTTGGCGACGCAGTAGAAGACCGAGCCGTGGACCGGGAAGGTCGGCTCCGCGTGAGTCGTCGGACGCGAGTCCTCGAAGCAGCCGCCCTGGTCGATGGCGATGTCGACAAGAACACTTCCGGGCTTCATTCGCGACACGAGCTCGTTGGTGACCAGCTTCGGCGCCTTGGCACCCGGGATGAGCACGGCACCGATGACGAGGTCGGCCTCCAGAACGGCCTTCTCCAGCTCGAAGGAGTTGGACATGATCGCCCGGACCTTGGTGCCGAAGACCTTGTCGGCCTCGCGGAGCTTGTTGATGTCGCGGTCGAGCAGCGTGACGTGGAACCCCATGCCGACGGCGATCTGCGTGGCGTTCCAGCCGGAGACACCCCCGCCGATGACGACGGCCCGCGCGGGCTGCGTGCCGGGGACGCCACCGGGGAGCACACCGCGCCCGCCGACCGAGCGCATCAGGTGGTACGCGCCGACCTGCGGGGCGAGGCGGCCCGCGACCTCGGACATCGGGGCGAGGAGCGGGAGCGCGCGGCTGGGCAGCTCGACCGTCTCGTAGGCGATCGCCGTGGTGCCGGACTCGACGAGCGCGTCCGTGCACTCCTTGGAGGCGGCCAGGTGCAGGTAGGTGAAGAGCGTCTGGTCCTTGCGGAGGCGGTGGTACTCCTCGGCGATGGGCTCCTTGACCTTGAGCAGCAGGTCGGCGGTGGCCCAGACCTCGTCGGCGGTGGCGACGATCCGCGCACCGGCCGCGACGTACTCCTCGTCCGGGATCGACGAGCCGACTCCGGCGTTCTGCTCGATGAGGACCTGGTGACCGTGGCGCACCAGCTCGTGCACGCCGGCGGGGGTGATGGCCACCCGGAACTCGTTGTTCTTGACCTCGCGGGGGATGCCGACCTTCACGTCGATCACGGTCCTTGGCTCAGAAGGGGTCTGGGGTCACGCATGCCAGGACATGGCCCGACATACTGGCACGCACGGGAGCACACCGGGAGACACCACGAAAAGACGCGGTGGAGCCAGTCTAATGAAGGGATTCCCTCTGTCTAGCCTTTCAATGCATCAATCTTCTTCGGATGTACTACGGATTTCGCAGGCGTTAGCGTCGTGTTCCCTGGCTGACGCGTCCTCTGGGAGCTCGTCACCCAGCATGCGCTCGGCCGCGCCGCGGTGCAGCCCGGCGGCCGTGGGGTCCCCCAGCCGGTCCAGCGTGTCGGCGAGCCGGAGGTGCAGCGCGGCCTGTAGCCGGACGTCCTCGGCGCGGCGCGCCCACTCGACCGCCTCCTGGCAGGTGGCGAGTGATTCCTCGGGCCGGCCCGCGTACTCCTGAACCCGCGCCATCTCGCTCAACGCCCTTGCCTGACCGGCCACATCACCGTTCCTGCGGTACCCGGTGATCGCCGAGCGCCAGTTGCGCAGCGCCTCGCCGTAGCGGCCCGCGTAGGTGTGCGCGGTGGCGATGCGTCCGTGCAGCCGGGCCACGTCCTCGCGCTCGTCGCGCGCGAGCCGCTGGGCGAGGGCGCGCCCGTACCAGTCGGCGGCCCGGTCGTGGTCCCCGAGCTCCTGGTGCGCGCCGCCTACGGATTCCATCGCGCGGCCGGTCGCATACGTGTCGTTCGCCTCGCGCCCGGCGTCCAGAGCGGCCCGGTAGCGGGCCAGCGCATTCCTCGTACGGCCGGTCTGGGCGTCCAGGTCGGCGAGGTTCAGCAGCGCGGCGGCCTTCTCGCGGGGCAGGTCCCGGCGCTCGGCCACGTCCAGGACGAGCCGGTGGATGCCGTACAGCTGGGGCGCCGCGGCCTGCGTACCGAAGTGCGCGACCATCGCTCTGACCAGGGCGGCCATGAGTCGGCGGGCCAGCGTGTCCAGCTCCCCGTCGGCGACCGCGAGCCGGGCCGCGGCGAGCAGCGCGGGCTGTCGGATGCGCAGCCAGTCGGCGGCCGCGCGGGGGTTCGGGAACCGCAGCGCGCGGGGCATTCCGGCGAGTTTCTCGCGGGCCGGCGAGCTGTCGGTCTCGGTGATCGCGCGGCAGGACACCAGCAGCCGTACGGTCCGCTCCAGCATCCGGGCGCGCGCCAGCTGGAGTTCGGCCGGGCGGTCCTGGGTCTCGGTGAGCGAGCGCAGCAGCGGCAGCAGACAGCCGGGCACCTCGTACTGCGGCAGGGGCGACTCGACGGACCGGACGAGGCCGAGCTTGGTGAAGTCGTCCAGAGTCGTGCGGGCGGCGCCGACCGAACAGCCGGCCAGCGCGGACGCGGTGTGCGGGTCCACGAGGCCCGCGGGGGCGAGCGAGAGCAGTCGCAGTATCCGCGCGGCGGCCGAGGGCAGGGCCGCGTACGAGAGACGGAAGACGCGTTCGAGAACGTCGAGCAGACGGCCTTCGTCACCCTCGGTGCGCAGTTGCTTGGCCAGGTCGGCCACGGCCGCCTTGGGCCGGTGGGCCAGCCAGGCGCCGGCGAGGACGAGCGCGGCGGGCTGGGACGCGCAGATCTGCACGAGTCCTTCGGCCGCCAGCGGGTCGACGGTGATGCGTACCGAGCCGGTGTACCGGTCGAGAAGTTCGAGGGCGGACTTGGTGTCGAGGCCGCCGAGGGTGCAGGGCCGGACGTCGGAGATCCCGGTCAGGGGTCCGCCGGAGACGGCCACGACAAGACAGTCGGGAGTCTCCGGGAGGAGCACGTCGACCTGCTCGGCGTCCGCCGCATCGTCGAGCAGGAGCAGTACACGGCGAGTGGCGAGCCCCTCGCGCAGCCGCTCGGAGAGCTCGTCCTCGTCTGCCCCTGCCGGGGCGGTCAGTTCGAGAGCGGTGAGCAGGTCACGGGCGGTTCGTTCGGTCGCCACAGGCGTGCCGTCGGGCTCGGTGAGCCGGGCCCTCAGGACGCCGTCCGGGTAACTGTCCGCGACCTGCCGTACGAGTTCCTCGGCGAGCGCGGTCCTGCCCGATCCGGGCTTGCCCGCGATGAGCAGCACGCGCGCGCGTGGCGCTTTCCGGCCCGCGAGTGTGTCCAGACCGGCCCGCTCGATGTCGGCCCGCAGTTCCTTCAACTCTCTTGTGCGGCCGAGGAACTGACTCTCCGTGGGGGAAGGCTCGGCAGCCGGGCACTGCTCTTCCTCCGACACCGCCGTGTCGCCGGCGTCCACCGCCTGATCCGTCACGGGCCACACTCCCGTCCCACTGCACGCGCAAGCCCGCCGGGACTCCGGTCGGGGCGTTTCCAGAGCCTAGTTCACGCTCTGCGACGATCTGTGCGGAGCGCGGCGGGCACATCCCCCGATCGGATCAGGCGATCGTCACACCGGCGGGTCGAACGCGTGGGCCCGAGTGGATTCAGGGACGGGCTCAGCAGTGGGTTCAGGAGCGGCTTCCGGAGCGTGTGCCGGAGTGGATCACGCCTCGAAGGGGCGCGCCGGCCACGGCGCCTCGGCCGGGCGCAGGGCGTCCAGGCCGTCGCCGTTCCGCGCCGCGATCAGCGAAAGCACGCCCACGACCAGGCAGTTGTTGTGCAGCTCCCCGGCGAGGACGCCCCGTACGAGTTCGTCGACCGGGACACGGGAAAGCTCCATGTCGGCCTCCTCGTCCTCGACCTCGAAGCGCTGCCCCTCGGCCTCGGCGAGATCGCGGGCGAGGAAGATGCGCACGGCCTCGTCGCAACCGCCGGGCGTGGTGAACACGTCGGTGAGCACGCGCCAGTCCTCGGCCTTGACGTGTGCCTCTTCGTACAGCTCGCGCTGGGCGGCGTGCAGCGGGTTCTCGCCGGGGATGTCGAGCAGACCGGCCGGGATCTCCCAGAGCTTGTGGCGTACGGGGTGCCGGTACTGGCGGATGACCAGGACGCGGTCCTGGTCGTCGAGGGCGAGGACGGCGACCGAACCCGGGTGGACCTGGTAGTCGCGGCGGACGGCCGATCCGTCGGGCATGACCACGTCGTCGGTGCGCACGGAGGTCTTGTTGCCCACGAACGGGGTCTCGGTCGCCCTGACCTCCCACTCCTCGGCGGTGTCCTTGATGGTCATGTCGACTTGTCCTCCCACACGCACGAATCTGCGCCCTACGTGAATACGCCCGACAAAAGCGATAAAGAAACCGGGGCACGCGCCTCAAAAGACGCGCACCCCGGCAACCGTACAACCCTCGTACTACTTGGCCGTCTTGCGCTCCACAGCGGCCTTGACCAGGCCCGCGAAGAGCGGGTGCGGCCGGGTCGGACGCGAGCGCAGCTCGGGGTGTGCCTGCGTCGCGACCAAGTAAGGGTGGACGTCCCGCGGGTACTCCACGTACTCCACGAGCTTGCCGTCCGGGGACGTCCCGGAGAACTGCAGGCCGGCCTTCTTCTCCAGCTCGGCACGGTAGGAGTTGTTCACCTCGTAGCGGTGACGGTGACGCTCCTCGACGTACTCCTTGCCGTCGTACACCTCGCGCACGATCGAGCCCTCGGCGAGCTTGGCGGGGTACATGCCCAGGCGCATCGTGCCGCCCATGTCGCCGTCACCCGCGACGATGTCGAGCTGCTCGGCCATGGTGGAGATGACCGGGTGGCCGGTGGCGGAGTCGAACTCGGTGGAGTTGGCGTCCGGGATGTCGGCGAGGTTGCGCGCGGCCTCGATCACGATGCACTGCAGGCCCAGGCAGAGACCGAGCAGCGGGATCTTGTTCTCGCGGGCGTACTGGATGGCGCCGACCTTGCCGGACACGCCGCGGTCGCCGAAGCCGCCGGGGATGCAGATCGCGTCCACGTCGCCGAGCTGCTTCGCAGCGCCCGCCGGGGTCTTGCAGTCGTCCGAGGTGACCCACTTGATCTTCACGCGGGCCTTGTTGGCGAAACCGCCCGCGCGCAGGGCCTCGGTGACCGAAAGATAGGCGTCGGGCAGGTCGATGTACTTGCCGACGAGCGCCATGTTGATCTCGTGGACCGGGCGGTGGACGCGGTCCAGCAGGTCGTCCCAGGTCGTCCAGTCCACGTCACGGAACGGGAGGTCCAGCTTGCGGACGACGTAGGCGTCGAGGCCCTCGGTGTGCAGGACCTTCGGGATGTCGTAGATGGACTTGGCGTCGATGGCCGCGACCACGGCCGCCTCGTCGACGTCGCACATCAGCGAGATCTTGCGCTTGATCGCGGTGGGTACCTCGCGGTCGGCCCGCAGCACGATCGCGTCTGGCTGGATACCGATGCTGCGCAGAGCCGCAACCGAATGCTGGGTCGGCTTCGTCTTCAGCTCCCCGGAGGGGCCGATGTACGGAAGGAGCGAGATGTGGACGACGAACACATTGTCGCGACCGACCTCGTGACGGACCTGACGGACGGTCTCCAGGAACGGCTGCGACTCGATGTCGCCGACCGTGCCGCCGACCTCCGTGATGACGACGTCGACGTCGTCGGTGGCCATGCGCCGGATGCGGTGCTTGATCTCGTTGGTGATGTGCGGGATGACCTGCACGGTGTCGCCGAGGTACTCGCCGCGCCGCTCCTTGGCGATGACCGTCGAGTAGACCTGCCCGGTGGTGACGTTGGCGGAGCCGTCCAGGTCGACGTCGAGGAAGCGCTCGTAGTGGCCGATGTCCAGGTCGGTCTCGGCGCCGTCGTTGGTGACGAACACCTCACCGTGCTGGAACGGGTTCATGGTGCCCGGGTCGACGTTCAGATACGGGTCGAGCTTCTGCATGGTGACCCGCAGACCCCGCGCCTTGAGCAGCGCGCCCAGGCTGGAGGCGGTCAGACCCTTGCCGAGGGAGGAGGCGACACCCCCGGTGACGAAGATGTGCTTGGTCGTCGTGGCTGTGCTGCTTCGGAAAGCAGCGGGCGGCATGGCCAAGAGGGGGCTCCCGTGGTCGCGGTGTCTGGTGCGGTACGGCTGCCCGACCCGGAGGTTTCCGGAGGTGCCGTCGCTGCGGTTCGGGGGTCCCTTTTCCTGCCGGGGCGCCCACCGGTCCACGGGCTACCAGGGTATCAGCGACAGGGCGAGGCCGCTTCCGGCCACGCTCTGCACACGGGTCGACACGGACCACACACGTGCTCACTCGTTCGGCTCAGACGGGTTGTCGGGAGCGGCGCGCGGATCATCATCGTGCGTCGTATCCTGCTCGGACGATCGCTGCCGAGTCAGGCCGGCAAACGGCACCACCCACGCCCGTCGCCCGGAACTTCGAGAGCTCGTCAGTTCGTTTCGCTACGACATCACCACGACAATTGACGTCGCGCGACGACGATTTACATACGTTCCCTTGACCGCAAAGAGCGACCGCCCCTCGGGGGGCGACGTGGCCGTTCGACTGGAGTTGCACGTGGCCGGGCGCATCGAAGACTACGCACTAATCGGAGACATGCAGACAGCTGCGCTGGTCTGCAGAGACGGCACGGTGGACTGGCTGTGCCTCCCCCGCTTCGACTCCCACGCCGTCTTCGCAGGACTTCTCGGCACGGAGGAACACGGATTCTGGCGGCTCGGTCCGGCGCACGCGGCCGACGCCGAACCGCCGACCGCGGTCCGCCGTCGCTATCGCGGCGACTCGCTGATCCTCGAATCCGAGTGGGACACGTCACGCGGCACGGTCCGAGTGACGGATTTCATGCCTCCGCGTGACGGCGCGCCGCAGCTGATCCGGATCGTCGAGGGCGTCACTGGACGCGTCCCGATGCGCTCCGCGCTGCGGATGCGTTTCTCGTACGGACGTGTGGTGCCCTGGGTGCACAAGCACGAGGGGCGGACGGTGGCTGTCGCCGGGCCCGACTCCGTGTGGTTCGACACGGAGTGCGAGACCTACGGCAAGGCGCTGACGACGTACTCGGACTTCACGGTCGCGCCGGGTGACCGGATCGCGTTCACGATCTCCTGGGAGCCCTCGCACAAGCAGCCGCCCGCGCTGCCGGAGCCTGAGCAGTCCCTGGAGGCCACCGAGGAGTTCTGGCGCGAGTGGGTGGAGCAGTGCACGTACCACGGGCCGTACCGCGAGGCAGTGGTCCGCTCGCTGATCACGCTGAAGGCGCTGACGTACGGGCCGACGGGCGGCATCGTCGCCGCGCCCACCACCTCCCTGCCGGAGGAGATCGGCGGTGTCCGCAACTGGGACTACCGCTACACGTGGCTGCGTGACGCGGCGATCACCCTGTCCTCGTTGCTGCGCACGGGCTATCGCGAGGAAGCGCGCGCCTGGCGCGAGTGGCTGCTGCGCGCGGTCGCCGGCGACCCGGAGAACCTGCAGATCATGTACGGCATCGCGGGCGAGCGGGAGTTGGGCGAGGCGGAGCTCGACTGGCTTCCCGGGTACGAGAACTCGGGTCCCGTCCGCGTCGGGAACGGCGCCGCGCACCAGCTCCAGCTGGACGTGTACGGCGAGGTGACGGAGGCCCTGCACCTGGCCCACATGACGGGTCTGGCCCGCAACGACTACGCCTCGCTCCTCCAGCTCAAGCTGATCCGCTACCTGGAGGACCACTGGGACGAGCCGGACGAGGGCATCTGGGAGGTGCGCGGCCCGCGCCGCCACTTCGTGCACTCGAAGGTGATGGCCTGGGTCGCCGTCGACCGGACGATCAAGCTCATCGAGTCCGGTGACGCGGACGGCCCGCTGGAGAAGTGGCGCGAGCTGCGCGACGACATCCACCGGGACGTGTGTGAGAAGGGTTACGACAAGGAGCGCAACACCTTCACGCAGTCGTACGGCTCGAAGGAACTGGACGCCTCCCTGCTGCTGATCCCGCAGATGGGCTTCCTGCCGCCGGACGACAAGCGCGTGATCGGCACCATCGAGGCCATCCAGCGCGAACTGTCCACGTCGGACGGCTTCATCCTGCGCTACCCGACCTCCGGTGAGGACGCGGGCGTGGACGGCCTGGCGGGCGACGAGGGCGCGTTCCTGGCCTGCTCGTTCTGGATGGCGGACGACCTCGCGATGATCGGCCGCGTGGACGAGGCCCGCAAGCTCTTCGAGAAGCTGCTGGCCCTGCGCAACGACCTCGGTCTCCTCGCGGAGGAGTGGGACCCGCATCTGCAGCGCCAGGTCGGCAACTTCCCGCAGGCGTTCAGCCACGTGCCGCTGATCGACACGGCACTGCGGCTGACGGCCTCCGGGGCGTACGGAGGCTGACCCGAGGGCCGTCACGAGGTCCGTGCGGCTGCCCCAGGGCGGCCGCACGACCCCCGGCCCACGGGCTCGGCGCGACCGATGGGCCCGGCCCGCCTAGGCTTGAAGCACCTACATGCCCCTGCTCTGGAAGGGGGGCGGCCATGGCTTCCCTCTCGAAGGCGGGCGCGGCGCTCGCCGCACTCCGCGAGGATCTCGCCGGTGACGTGATCACCCCCGAGGATCCGGGGTACGACGAGGCCCGGGCGGTCTTCAACGCGATGATCGACCGGCGGCCGGCGGTGATCGCGCAGTGCGCGAACGAGGCCGACGTCGGCCGGTCGGTGCGGTTCGCCCGGGACCTGGATCTGAAGATCGCGGTCCGCGGCGGCGGCCACAGCGTGGCGGGCATGGCCCTCAACGACGGCGGTCTGGTCGTCGACCTGCGCCGGATGCACGAGGTGACGGTCCATCCCGGAGCGTCGGCGGTACGCGTCGAGGGCGGCGCGACGATGAGCCACAT
This sequence comes from Streptomyces sp. NBC_00258, assembly GCF_036182465.1. Classification (NCBI taxonomy): domain Bacteria; kingdom Bacillati; phylum Actinomycetota; class Actinomycetes; order Kitasatosporales; family Streptomycetaceae; genus Streptomyces; species Streptomyces sp. NBC_00258. The sequence continues at coordinate 9,186,458 of NZ_CP108081.1, read as the reverse complement.
GGACCGCGCCACCGAGCCGTACCACCTGGCGACCACCGGAGGCCGCGCCTCGACCACCGGGGTCGGCGGATTCGTGCTGGGCGGCGGAAGCGGCTGGCTGGAGCGGAAGTTCGGGCTCGCGATCGACAACCTGCTCGGTGTCGACCTGGTGACCGCGGACGGCTCGACGGTCCACGCGAGCGCCGAGGAGAACCCCGAGCTGTTCTGGGCGCTGCACGGCGGCGGCGGGAACTTCGGCGTCGCGACCGCACTGACCCTGAGACTCCACGAGCTGCCCGAGTTCGCGATGGCCATGCTGCTGTACCGCCCGGAGTCCGGGCCGGAGGTGGCCCGCGTCTTCCGCGAGATCATGGAGACCGGGCCCGTGGAGGCGGCCGGCGGCGTGATCTACATGACGGGACCGCCCGAGGAGTTCGTCCCCCAGCACCTGGTCGGCACGCTGCTGTGCGGGGCCCTCGTGACCTACGCGGGCAGCGAGGACGACCTGCGCAAGACCGCCCAGCCCCTGCTGGCGCTGCCGCACGAGGTGGAGATGGTCACGGCGATCCCGTACGCGGATCTCCAGTGCATGATCGACGATCCGCCGGGGATGCGGAACTACTGGTCGGCGGAGTACCTGACGGGCGCGCCCGACGAACTCGTGGACGTCTTCTGTAGCCGCGCGGACACGATGCCGGTGCCCACCGGAACCCAGCACGTGCTGTTCCCGCTGGGCGGCGCGGTCGCCGACGGCCCCCGCGAGTACCCGGTGCCGTACCGGGACTCGCCCTGGGCCGTGCACCCCTTCGGCATCTGGGAGGACCCCGCGGACGACGAGCGCTGCGTCCAGTGGGTACGGGACGTCCGCGCCGACGTCCGGCCGTGGAGCACCGGCGCGGTCTACCTCAACTTCATCGGCGACGAGGGCGAGGACCGGGTGGAGGCGGGCCTGGGCGCCGAGAACACCCGAAGGCTCGCCGTGGTGAAGGCCCGGTACGACCCGGACAACGTGTTCCGCTTCAACCACAACATCGCACCCGCGTAGGCCCTGTCCGGCACGTCACGGCAGGTGGAGGACGAGGTAGCGTCCGCGTCATGGACAGCCGTATCGACACGCCGGACACGCACGGTGGCGGGATCACCGTGCAGCGGGCCCTGGAACTGCCCGGGCTGCGCGGCGGCCTGCCGGAGATCCTCGCGGGCGCCGACCGGCTGGGCCGCACCGTGCGCTGGGTGCACGCGGGCGAGGTACCGAACATCGCGTCGCTCCTGAAGGGCGGCGAACTGCTCCTGACCACGGGGTACGGGCTCGGCACCCGCCCCGCCGACCAGCGCGCCTTCGTCCGCACCCTCGCCGAGCGCGGCATCGCGGCCCTCGTCGTGGAACTGGGGCCGCGCTTCACCCGGCTGCCCGCCGCCCTCGTGGAAACGGCCCGTACGGCCGGTCTGCCGCTGGTCCAACTGCACCGCGAGGTGCCGTTCGTGACGGTCACCGAGGAGGTCCACACCGAGATCGTCAACGGCCACTACGCACTGCTCCAGCAGGCCGAGGAGGTGCACCGGCGCTGCACCCAGGCCCTGCTCGGCGGGGGCGGCATCCCCCAGGTCCTCGGCATCCTTGCCGACTTCAGCGGCAACCCGGTCTTCCTGGAGACCCCGGACGGACAGCTCCTGTACGCCGCCGGGGCCGGACCCGCCAACGCCGACCCGCTCCAGGTGTGGGAGGGGCTGCGCGGCCAGCACCAGGACGATCCGCCGGCGGGGTCGGTCCTCGTGGACGTGCCCGGCGGCGGTCCAGGCACCGGATCGGTCCGGGCCCGGCTCGTCCTCCTGCCCGTGAACGCCCCCAACGCCCCGCTCGCACCGGTGCACCGCATCGCGGCGGAACGGGCCGCGGGGATCCTCGCCGTGGTCCTGATGCAGGCCCGCCAGGAGGAGGAGCTGGCGGCGCGCGGCCGCGGCGACTTCCTCACCGACCTCGCCGAGGGCCGTATCGCCGCCGAGGACGCGCCCGCGCAGGCCCGCGTGCTCGGCTTCAAGCCCGGTCCCGGGCCGCTCCTCCCGGTGGTGATGAGGCTCGCCGACGGACTGCCCCCGGGCGGAGGTTGGGCCGTCCTGGCGCGCGCGGTCGCCGAGGAGCTGGCCTCGGTGGGGGTGCCGGTCCTGCTGGGCGTACGCCCCGTCGAGGGCCGCGTACCACTGTTGCTGGGCCTGCGCACGGAGTCCGAGCGGGTGGCCGTCGCGGACCGGGTCGCGGCGGCGCTGCGGGCCGGTGTGGAGCGGGCGGGCATGCAGCGTCCGGGAGCGCAGCCGCCGGTCGTGGTGGTCGGCGTGGCGGGCGGCTGGACGGCCGCGTCGGCGAGCCTGCGGCACGCGGCCGAGACGGCAACGGCGGCCCAGGGACTGTCCGACCGTCCCTGGTACGACGCCCGCCGACTGGACATCGACCTGCTGCTGTGGCGACTGCGGGACCACCGGGACCTGGCCGCCTTCGTGGACCGCGCCATCGGCCCCCTCCGCGACCACGACAACCGCTCGAAGCCTCCGCTGCTGCCCACCCTGGAGACGTATCTGGCGCACGCGGGCCGCAAGGCGGAGACCGCGCGCGAACTGCACCTCAACCGGCAGACGCTCTACAACCGGCTCGCGAGGATCGGGGAGCTGCTCGGGACGGACCTCGACGACCCGCAGACCGTACTGGCCCTGAGCCTGGCGCTGCGGGCCCGCAGGCTCGTCCCCTAGCGCGAGGCCCCGCGTCCGGGCCTACGGCAGCGGCAAGGGCTTGGTCAGTTCGTCGTACACGCTGAGGACTTGGGCCACCGTCTCGTCCTCGGTCGGCCAAGTGGCCACCTGGAGTGTGCCCTTGTCCCTCAGGAGCTCACGCCGGGCGGGGTCGCCGAGAAGAGCCTCGACGGCCTCGGCGAGCGCTTCGGAGTCTCCGTGCGGGACGAGTTCGGCCGCGTCGCCGACGAGTTCGGGGATGCCTCCGGCGGCCGCCGCGACGAGCGGCACGCGCGCGTGGAGGGCTTCCTGGGCGAGCACGGAGCGCGATTCCCAGCTGCCGGGCAGCAGCGCGAGATCGGCGGCTGCGAGCAGCTCCCCGATGTCGTCACGCGGGCCGACGAGGCGCACGGGCAGCCCTTCGTTCACGATGCGCCGCTGGAGTTCACCGCGCAGCGGCCCCTCCCCGGCGATCACGAGCAGTGGTACGGGATCGAGCCGCCGCCACGCGCGCGTGGCGTCCAGCAGCGTGTCGTACCCCCGGTGCCGGTCGAGGGAGCCGACGGCCATCAGCAACGGGCGGTCGGTCGCGCCGAGTTCGGCACGCGCCTTGGGGCGCAGCCGGTCGGCGTCCTCGCTCTCGGAGAGGGGCCGGCGCGGGGCGGGCAGCGCGACCGCGGCGAGCCGAGCGTCCCGTGCGCCCCTGCTGCGGGCCCGGTCCACGAGGTCGGACGAGGATCCGAGGACCACGGACGCGGCCTTGGCCACGCGCCGCTCAAGGAGGCGCAGCAGATGCCCCTGCGCGCCCTCGGCGTACGGGCGGGAGTGCAGGGTGACGACGAGCGGGACGCGCCGTCCGCTGAGCGCGAGCGCGGCCCGCAGCGCGGAGTGCAGCCCGTGCGCGTGCACCAGGTCGGCGTCCGCGCAGGCGGCCCGCAGCGCGGCCACGGAGGCCGGGTCGTTCCGCCTCGGCACGTGCACGTGGTCGGCCCCGACGCCGCTGAAGTCGTACGTGTGGTCCGCGGTGGCCGGGGCGCACACGGTGACCCGCACGCCCCGTGCGACGAGCCCCGAAGTCAGCGACCGCACATGGGCACAGCTGCCCGCGCTGCCGCCGCCGAGCACTTGGACGGTACGCAGCGGCGGCTGTCCGGGCGGTGAGTGGCTGCTCACGTGGATCACGTGGCCGGGGCTCCTGGTTCGGCGTCGGGCGGTCACGAAGAAACGTACAGAAGGAACGCGCGGTGGGGGTGTACCGCTCGGGTTCCTCTTCTAAGGATGCCAGGGCTCGCGGAAGTTGCGGACCATCGAGGGGGTGGGGTGGGGGTGGGTGGCGGAGACGGGGTGCGGGTGATCACTCACATGAGTGAGAGGTGGATGGTGGTCGCCCCCGGAACGGGCGGGGTTCGGGGAGCGGGCCGGATTAGGGGAGCGCGGAGGGCTCGACACTGGCGGGTGGGCGGGAAAACCGCCGCGCGTGGGCGGAGTTCGGCCCGCGGAGCGGGCAAGCGCCTCGGTGCGGCGCGGCACCCGGCCCCCGCAGCGGGGCGGCGGCTACCTGTCGCCCCGGGCCGTCGCCAGCAACTCCTCCGCATGCGCCCGGGCCGTTTCCGAGTCCTCCTGCCCGGCCAGCATCCGCGACAGCTCCCGGACCCGCTCCTCGCCCTCCAGGACCTTCACCCCGGACCGCGTGACCGACCCGTCGTTGGTCTTCTCGACCAGCAACTGCCGGTCGGCGAAGGCGGCCACCTGGGGCAGGTGGGTGACGACGACGACCTGTGCGCTCTTGGCGAGCTTTGCGAGCCGCCGCCCGATCTCGACGGCCGCCTTGCCGCCCACACCAGCGTCGACCTCGTCGAAGAGATACGTCGGCACAGGATCAGTACCGGCGAACACGACCTCGACGGCGAGCATGACGCGTGACAGTTCACCGCCGGACGCCCCCTTGGCGATGGGCCGCGGCGGCGCCCCCGGATGCGGAGCAAGGAGCAGCTCGACCTCGTCGGCGCCGGCGGGCCCGTACGAGACCGGACGACCGCCGACCTCCACGCCCTCCGGGTCCTCCGTCTGCCGGATCTCGAACGACACGCGCGCGTGCGGCATGGCGAGCGAGGCGAGTTCGGCGGTCACGGCGGCGGCGAAGCGCTCGGCGGCCTCCGTACGGGCGTCCGTCAACGCCTGCGCCAGCCCGCCCAGTTCGGCCCGCAGCGCGTCCCGCTCGGCCGTCAGCTCGCCGAGCCGGTCGTCGTCACCGTCCAACTCCAGGAGCCGCGCGGCCCCTTGTTCCGCCCAGGTCAGTACGGCACCGACGTCCTCGCCGTACTTGCGCGTCAGCGCGGTGAGCGCGGCGCGCCGCTCCTCGACCGCCGCGAGCCGCAGCGGGTCCGCGTCGAGGTCGTCGGCGTACCCCGCCAGCTCCCCCGCCACATCGCCCAGCAGGATCCCGATCTCCCCGATGCGGCCGGCCAGCGCGCCGAGCGCCGCGTCGTGGGACCGTACGGCCTCCAGGGCCCGGTGTGCGCCCGCGACGAGCGTCGTGGCGTCGATGCCCTCCGGGTCCTCGGGATTGCCCGCGAGGGCGGCGTGTGCGGCCGTGGCGGCGGACGCGAGGGCCTCCGCGTGTCCGAGCCGCTCGGCCTCGGCCGCGAGCTCCACGTCCTCGCCCGGGCGCGGCTCCACCGCGGCGACCTCGTCGAGGCCGAAGCGCAGCATGTCGGCTTCCTGGGCGCGTTCCCGTGCGCGCGTGGTGATCTCGTCCAGCTCGGTGGAGATGGCGCGCAGCCGTCGGTATGCGCCCGCGTACTTGGCGAGCGGCACGGTGACGGCGTCGCCCGCGTACCGGTCGAGGGCCTGCCGCTGGCGGGACAGCTTGAGCAGCCCCTGCTGGTCGGTCTGGCCGTGCACGGCCACCAGGTCGTCGGCGAGCTCGGCGAGCAGCCCCACCGGCACGCTGCGCCCGCCCAGGTGCGCGCGGGAGCGCCCCTCGGCGGAAACGGTGCGGCTGATGAGCAGCACCCCGTCGTCGAGCTCGGCGCCGGCCTCCTCGGCCCGTACGACGGCCGAGGCGCCGTCGGGTACGGAGATCCGCCCTTCCACGACCGCGTTCTTGGCCCCGATCCGCACGAGGGCCGGGTCGGCGCGCCCGCCCAGCAGCAGGCCCAGGCTGGTGACCACCATCGTCTTGCCCGCGCCGGTCTCACCGGTCACGGCGGTGAAGCCGGGTGACAGCTCGACGACCGCGTCGTCGATGACTCCGAGCGACCGTATCCGCATCTCCTCCAACACGGACATGACCATACGAGGTTTCCCCCACCCGGCGCGACGCCGCCCCAGTCCCTCCACAAACGCCCTGGAGCGGTTGACCGAATTGCCCGTCCCCCGCGCCCCTGAAAGACGGGGCGGTAGCCCCTGCTTTTAAGGGGCGCGGGGAACTGCGCGACCAGCCCCCACCGGCCCGCACCAAACCAACGACATCCCCCGCCCCCCTGCGGAACACTCAGTGAGGAGCGCCCCGCCAACCCGCCACCGGCAGCGCGAACTTCGCGACGAGCCGGTCGGTGAACGACGCGTGGTGCAGCCGCGCCAACCGCACCGGCACCGCACCACGGCGGACCTCCACCCGCGCGCCGGGCGGCAGCTCGATCGTGCGGCGGCCGTCACACCACAGCACCCCTGGCGGGATGTGCGGCAGGACCTCCACGGCCAGCACCGAGTTCGGCGAGGTCACCAGCGGCTTGGCGAACAGGGCGTGCGCGCTGATCGGCACCATCAGCAGCGCCTCGACCTCCGGCCACACCACGGGACCGCCCGCGGAGAACGCGTACGCCGTCGACCCGGTCGGCGTCGACAGGACGATTCCGTCGCACCCGAACCCGGTCACCGGCCGTCCGTCGATCTCCAGCACGACCTCCAGGAGCTTCTCGGCCCCCGCCTTCTGCACGGCCGCCTCGTTGAGCGCCCAGTCCGTGTGGACGACATCGCCGTTGCTGTGCACGACGACGTCGACGGTCATGCGCTCCTCGACCTCGTACGCCTTCGTCACCACCCGGTCGACGACCTTGTCGAGGTCGTCGCGCTCGGCCTCCGCGAGGAAGCCGACGCGCCCGAGGTTGACGCCGAGCATCGGCACCCCGGAGGCACGGGCGAACTCGGCACCGCGCAGCAGTGTCCCGTCACCGCCGAGGACGATCAGCAGTTCACACCCGTCGAGGCACTCCGGTGTCGCCTCCTTGACGAGCTCCACGCTCGACGGGAGCGGCAGATCGGCCGCCTCCGCCTCCAGGACCCGTACGCCGAGTCCGGAACGCACCAGCCCCTGGACGACGAGCTCGGCACTGCGGATGGCCGCGGGCCGTCCGGTGTGGGCGAGCAGGAAAACAGTACGAGCTCGGGTCTGTGTCAACGCGGCCCCTCCGCCACTGCACGGTCAACGTCGGCCGGGTCCAGTGCGGGTGCCCCGGCACGCAGCCACAGAAAGTACTCGACATTCCCCGAGGGCCCGGGCAACGGACTCGCCGTCACGCCGTTCACCCCGAGTCCCAGCTCCCCCGCCTGCCGGGCCACACCGCGCACGGCGTCCGCCCGTAGCTCGGGGCTGCGGACGACTCCGCCGCTCCCGAGCCGTTCCCTGCCCACCTCGAACTGCGGCTTGACCATCATCACCAGGTCGGCTCCGGGCGCCGCGCACCGCACAAGGGCGGGCAGCACCAGGCCGAGTGGGATGAAGGACAAGTCACCGACAATAAGATCCACCGGCTCCCCATCGATCGCCTCCAACGTCAACTCGCGTACGTTCGTACGGTCCTTGACGGTGACGCGTTCATCACTCTGAAGAGACCAGGCCAACTGGCCGTATCCGACGTCCACGGCGACGACGTGGGCGACGCCCGCGCGCAGCAGTACATCGGTGAACCCGCCGGTCGAGGCGCCGGCGTCCAGCGCCCGCCGCCCCTCGACCGCCAGACCGAGCGGTACGAAGGCCTCCAGTGCCCCGGCGAGCTTGTGGCCGCCGCGCGAGACGTAGTCGGGATCGTCGTCGTCCTGGGTGACCAGGATGGCGGCGGCCGTCTCCACCTGGGTGGCGGATTTGGTCGCGAGGGTCTTGCCGACGGTGACCCGCCCGGCGGCGATCAGCTGTCCGGCGTGCTCGCGCGAGCGGGCGAGTTTACGTCGGACCAGTTCGGCGTCGAGGCGGCGTCGTGCCACTCCTGCCACGTTCGGTTCAGCTCCTGTTGCTGTTGCTGCTGTACGGCGCGGGGGGCGCCGGAGGTCCCGGGCGGGCGTCGAGCGCGGTGAGCGCGTCGCGCAGCCCCCTGTGCACATCCTCGTACACCTCCACGTGGCCGTCCGTGGCGAGGTGGTCCACATCGGCCAACCGGTCGAGCTGGGCGTCGGTCTCGGCGTGGCCCGTGGGCGTACGCGGCACGTGGAGGGGAGCGGGGGCGGCGGGATCGTCCTCGGGTTCCGCGGCGGGCCCGGCCTCGGCCTGAGCGTCGGGCTCGCCTTCGGGCTCGGGCCGGGCCAGGGCCTCGGGGTCCGCGGACGCCACCGGCACCGGCTCGGGCACCGGCTCGACCGGAAGCCGGGCCTCCGCGCCGAAGGGTCCTGTGTCGAAGGCCCCCGTCTCCGGGCCGGTCATGGAGTCGCTCATGACCCGACGCTACCGCGAAGCGCTGCGGTACCGTCGATCGCGATGGCCACGATCGAGGAGTGCCGCAGCGCACTCGAGAAGCTCTCGGACAACATGGCGGGCGCGGACGGCGACGTACGCAGCGCGGCGGCGTTGGACCGCTCGCTGAGCTGCCGTATCACCGACCTCGACATCACCTTCGTAGGCCGTCTCAAGGACGGCCGGATCGAGGTGCTCGACACGCTCCAGGGCCCTCCGCCCGACAAGGCCGAGATCCGGCTCACGATGACCGGCGACGACCTGGTCGCGATGGTCGACGGCGAGCTGAACTTCGCGAAGGCCTGGGGCTCGGGCCGGGTCAAGCTCGAAGCGGGCCTACGCGACCTGCTCCGGCTCAGAAAGCTCCTCTGAAAGCTCCTCCGGCCCTGCCCGGCCGGCCCTTGGCGATCCCTCGGGAGCACTAGCTCTTCGCGACACCGGCAGGCGCGGCGGCGGTCGTACGTGCCTTCCGCGCCGCAGGCACCACCAGCGGCGTACCCGTCTCCGGGTCGTCGATGACCTGGCAGCGCAGCCCGAAGACCTCCTCGACCAGCCCGGCCGTGACGATGTCGGCCGGGGCGCCCTCGGCGATCACCGAGCCCTCGCGCAGCGCGATCAGATGGGTGGCGTACCGGGCCGCGTGGTTGAGGTCGTGCAGTACGGCGACCAGGGTGCGGCCCTGCTCCTCGTGGAGTTCCGCGCACAGGTCGAGCACGTCGATCTGGTGCTGGATGTCGAGGAAGGTGGTCGGCTCGTCGAGCAGCAGCAGCGGGGTCTGCTGGGCGAGCGCCATGGCGATCCACACGCGCTGGCGCTGGCCTCCGGAGAGTTCGTCGACATAGCGGTCGGCCAGTTCGGCGACCCCGGTCGAGGTCATGGACTCGCGCACGATCCGCTCGTCCTCGGTCGACCACTGGCGCAGCAGCCCCTGGTGCGGATAGCGCCCGCGCCCCACGAGGTCGCCGACGGTGATCCCGTCGGGCGCGATCGACGACTGCGGCAGCAGCCCGAGCGTCCTGGCCACCTTCTTCGCGGGCATCGACTGGATGACCTGCCCGTCGAGCAGCACCCGGCCGTGGTTCGGCTTCAGCATGCGGGACAGGGCGCGCAGCAGCGTGGACTTGCCGCAGGCGTTCGGGCCGACGATCACCGTGAACGAGTTGTCCGGTATCTCGACCGACAGCTGCTCGGCGATGACGCGCTGGTCGTAGGCGAGGGTCACGTTCTCGGCGGACAGGCGGTTCACAGTGCTCCTTCGGGTGTTCGTGTGCGGCCCGCCATCGGAGCCCGTACTCGTCCTGCTCGTCCTGCTCGTCCTGCTCGGCTTTCCGGCGGCGGCCGTACGCGCCGTCCCGTCGTCGGCCGTACTCGTCGTGCGGTCGGCCTTCATATCCGGCCCGCCTTCCGCTCGGTGACCAGGAGCCACAGCAGGTAGACACCGCCGAGCACTCCGGTCACGACGCCGACGGGCAGCTGGTCGGCGCCGAAGGCCCGCTGCGAGGCCCAGTCCGCGACGACCAGCAGGGTGGCGCCCATGCACATGGCGGGCACCAGGTTGGGGCCCGGCGAGCGGGTGAGACGCCGCGCGAGCTGTGGCGCGGTGAGCGCGACGAAGGCGACCGGGCCCGCGGCGGCGGTGGCGGCCGCGGTGAGCAGCACGGCGGCCACCAACAGCAGCAGCCGCGTCCGCTCGACCCGCACCCCGAGCGCGTACGCCACGTCGTCGCCCATCTCCAGCATCCGCAGTCCGCGCGCGCTGCCGAGGACCAGCGGTACGAGGACGGCACACAGGCCGAGCAGCGGCCAGACCTGGTCCCAGTCACGGCCGTTGAGCGAACCGGTCATCCAGACGACGGCACGGGCCGCGTCGACGAGGTCGGCCTTGGTGATCAGATAGCCGTTGACGGCCGTGACGATCGCGGAGACACCGATACCGACCAGAACCAGCCGATATCCGTGCACACCACGCTTCCAGGCGAGCACATAGATGGCGAGCCCGGTCACCAGGCCGCCGACCAGCGCCCCGACGGCGACCTGGGTGGCGCTCCCCGAGAAGAGCACGATCATCACGAGCGCACCGGCCGTCGAGCCCTGCCCGAGGCCCAGCACGTCCGGACTGCCCAGCGGATTGCGGGAGATGGTCTGGAAGAGCGCGCCGCCGAGCCCGAGCGAGGCCCCCACCAGGAGTCCGACCAGGACCCGCGGCAGGCGCAGCTCGTTGACGATGAACTCCTGGCCCGCGTCGCCGTTGCCGAGCAGCGTCCTGAGAACGTCGGCGGCCGGTATCGGGAAGTCGCCGGTGCCGATGAGCACGACACTCGCGGCGAGCGCGGCCACCAGCAGCAGCACGACGACCGTGAACCCGCGGACGTCGACACGGACCGAAAGCCCACCGCCGGTACGCACGGTCCGAGCACGGAAGGCCCGGACGGGACCTGCCTGATCGAGCACAGCCTGATCGAGCACTGCCCGATCGCGCCCGGCCTGTTCGTGTTCTGCCTGGTCGCGCCCGGCCTGATTGCGTGGGGGCTTCACAGCTGCGCCGTCCTCCGCCGTCGTACGAGAAAGATGAACACCGGCCCGCCGAGGATCGCGGTGACGATGCCGACCTGGAGCTCCGCGGGCCGGGCGACCATCCGGCCGATCACATCGGCGCCCAGCAGCAGCACCGGCGACAGCACGGTGGCGTACGGCAGGATCCAGCGCAGGTCCGGCCCGGTGAAGGACCGCACGACGTGCGGAACCATCAGCCCGACGAAGACGATCGGCCCGCACGCGGCGGTCGCGGCCCCGCACAGCACGGTCGCGGCGGCCATGGACAGCCCACGGGTGCGGTTCAGATGCGCCCCGAGCGCGCGGGCGGTGTCGTCGCCCATGGCCATGGCGTTCAGCGGCCGGGCGAGCGCCAGCGCGAGCACCGTGCCGATCACGAGGAACGGCAGCACCTGCTCGATGGTCGTGTTCGTGGCCGAGGCCAGCGAACCGACCGTCCAGAAACGCATCTTGCCCAGCGCGGCCTCGTCCGTGATCATCACGGCCTGCAGATAGCCGTAGAGAGCGGCGCTGATCGCGGTGCCGGCGAGCGCGAGCCGCACCGGCGTGGCACCCCGGCTGCCGCCGAGGAAGTACACGAGCGCCCCGACGGCGGCGGCCCCCGCGAAGGCGAACCACACATAGCCGCTCAGCGAGGTGACACCGAAGAAGGTGATGGCCGTGACGACCGCGGCGGACGCGCCGGCGTTGATGCCGAGCAGCCCGGGGTCGGCGAGCGGGTTGCGGGTGAGCGCCTGGAGGACCGCGCCGGAGAGGCCGAGCGCGGCGCCGACGAGCAGCCCGAGGACCGTACGCGACAACCGCTCGCCCACCACGACGTCGCCGTACGTCCCCGAGTCCTCGAACAGGCCGTGCCAGACCTGCTCCAGGGACAGCTCTTTTGCGCCGATCGCGACGCTCGCCAAGGCGACGAGCACCAGCACGGCGAGGGACACGAAGAGCCCAGCGGCCCGTATCGCCCGGCGGGTTGGGGGCGCGGGGGCGGTCTCCGCGCTCGGTTCGGGGGGACTGTCGACCAACACCCGGTTAGGTTAGCCTACCCTCGCTGCGAGCCACGATCCCCGTACGCGGTGACCTGCGCAACCACCCCTTTCGAGGCCGCGCTCCGGGCCCCGCCGAAGAGCCTGCCTGAGAGGCCCGGGGATTCCGCCGGGCCCGCGCTCAAAGCCCCAGCCGCGCCAGCGCCTTGCCCCCGTCCAGGTCGCACGCCCCGTCCCCGGCGGCCGTCCAGGCGGCGGCACACAGCGCCCGCAGCCCGTCCATCGCCTCGCCCTCACCGTCCAGTTCCAGCCGCTCGGTGCCGGCCGTCGCCGTCCAGCCCCCGCAGCGGAACCCTTCGCCCGCCTCGACGACCTCCGGCTGCCCGGTCAGCATCCCCCTCAGATCGGCGTCGACGTACGTCGGCCGGTGCTGCGGCGGCGCGGCGAGGAGCTGGGCCCCGTCGGTCACACCCGTCAGCACCAGCAGCGAGTCCACCTCGCCGTTGAACGCCCCCTCGATGTCCGTGTCGAGCCGGTCCCCCACCACCAGCGGCCGCTCCGCCCCGGTCCGCAGGATCGTCTCGCGGTGCATCGGCGGCAACGGCTTGCCCGCCACCTGCGGCTCGGCACCGGTAGCGATCCGTACAACCTCAACGGCCGCGCCGTTGCCCGGGGCGATCCCGCGCGCGCCGGGGATCGTCAGATCGGTGTTGGACGCGAACCACGGCACTCCGCGCGCGATGGCGTAGCAGGCCTCCGCGAAGCGGCCCCACGGCAGATCGGGACCGCCGTACCCCTGCACGACCGCCACCGGCTCGTCCTCGGCCGACCCGACCGGTTCGAGCCCGCGCTCGCGCAGCGCGACCCGCAGCCCCTCCCCGCCGATCACCAGCACCCGCGCCCCCTGGGGCACCTGCTCGCTGATCAGCCGGGCCACCGCCTGCGCCGAGGTGATGACGTCCGACTCCTTGGTCGGTATCCCCAGCTCCGTGAGATGCGCGGCGACCGTGTCGGGCGTCCGCAGCGCGTTGTTCGTCACGTACGCGAGACGCATACCGCCCGCGCGGGCCGTGCCGAGCGAGTCGACTGCGTACGCGATCGCGTTCCCGCCCGCGTACACCACCCCGTCCAGGTCGAGCAGCGCCGTGTCGTACGCCTCGCTCAGGGCCCGGTCACTGCCCTCGGGGCGCGTCCTCACGGTCTGGCTCATTACGCATCGCTCCTCGTTCGATCCCTTTCCCCCGATCATCCCGCATGGCAGTGACACACTTACGATGCACCAATGAACACTGCAGGTCCCGCGGACGTACCGGCACGCATGGGCCTTGATCTGACCCCGTTCCGGGGTCTGCGCTACGACCCCGACCGGGTCGGCAGCCTCTCCGCCGTCACGTCCCCGCCGTACGACGTGGTCGTACGGCCCGACGGTCTCCACCACCTCGAATCGGCGGACCCGCACAACATCGTCCGGCTGATCCTCCCCCAGGCCACCACGCCCGGCGTCCGCAACGAGCAGGCCGCGGACACCCTGCACCGCTGGCTGTCCGAGGGCGTCCTGACGACGGACTCCGAGCCGGGCCTGTACGTCTACGAGCAACGCGACGGCGACGGCATGCTGCAACGGGGCGTCATCGGCGCCCTGCGCCTGTCGGAGGCGTCGGACGGCGTGGTCCTGCCCCATGAGGACGTCATGCCGCACGTCGTCGCGGACCGTGCGGCCCTGATGCGCGCCACCTCCGCGAACCTCGAACCCCTGCTGCTGACCTACCGCGGCAACGGCGCCGCCTCCGGCACGACCGCCGTCATAGAGCGCGCCGCCGAGCGCCCTCCCCTGCTGTCCACGACCACGGAGGACGGCTTCAGCCACCGCCTGTGGGCCGTGACCGACCCGGCGCACCTGGCCGAGATCCGGACAGACCTGGCCAACCGCCAGGCCCTCATCGCCGACGGCCACCACCGCTGGGCGACGTACTTGCGTCTACGCGCGGAGCATCCCTCCCCCAGCGCCTGGGACTTCGGCCTGGTGCTCCTCGTCGACACCGCCCGCTACCCACTGCGTGTCCGCGCGATCCACCGCCTCCTGCACCGCCTCCCGGTTGCCGACGCCCTGGCGGCCCTCGGCGACGACTTCCGCGTACGCCACGTCGACGGCCCTCTCTCCAAGGCCCTGGAGGCCCTCTCCGCAGCGGCCGCCGAGGGAAACGCATACCTCCTAGCGGGCGACGGCACCTTCCACCTCGTCGACCGCCCGTCCCCGGACCTGCTCGCCCGTACGATCCCGGCGGGCCGCCCCGAGACCTGGCGCACCCTCGACGCGACGGTCCTGCACGCCACGCTCCTCGACCGTGTCTGGCAGATACCCGACGTCCCGGAGCACATCGCCTACATCCACGACACCGCTGCCACGGTCGACAAGGCGGAGCGCGACGGCGGCACGGCCGTCCTGATGCACCCGGTCCGCGAGGAGGTCGTACGCGACCTGGCGAGCCAGGGCGTCACGATGCCCCGCAAATCGACGTCGTTCGGCCCGAAGCCGGCGTCGGGCCTGGTGTTGCGCACCCTGGACCCCTGAAAACACGAACGGGCGGGACCCCCTCGGGGATCCCGCCCATGTACTCGTTCGTGTACTAGCTAGGCACTCGTACGACTCCTGCGGGGCTGTCAGCCCTTCAGGTCGTCCTTGTCGCCGTCCACGTCGTCCATGTCGTCCACGTCATCGTCGTCGACGCTGTCCTCGGCAGACTCCGACTCAGGCTCCGTCTCCGCTTCCGCTTCCATCACTGACTTCGGCTCCGGAGCCTCGGAGTTCACGACCTCGATATCACCGTCGCCATCGCCGTCGCTGTCGCTGTCGCTGTCGTCCTCGACGAGGGCGTCGACGAACTCCACACCGTCCAGCTCGGCGAGCCGGTCCGAGGCGTCCGTGCTGCCGTCCTTGTCGGACTCGACGGCCTTGGCGAACCACTCACGCGCCTCGCCCTCGCGCCCGGCCGCGAGCAGCGCGTCGGCGTACGCGTAACGCAGTCGCGCGGTCCAGGGCTGAACGGAGTTGGAGGCGAGCTCGGGGCTCTGCAGTGTGACGATGGCCGCGTCGAGCTGGTCCATGTCCCGCCGCGCACCGGCCGCCACGAGCCGCATCTCGACCTGGCCGGCCTTGTCGAGCTTCTGCACCTCGGGTGCCCCAGCCATTTCGAGAGCCCTCTCGGGCCGCCCGAGACCGCGCTCGCAGTCCGCCATGACGGGCCACAGGTCCACGTTGCCGGTCATGCGCCGCGCGGCCCGGAACTCGGCGAGCGCCTCGCTGTACTTCTGGTTCGCGTACGCGGCGAAGCCGGCCGCCTCCCGCACGGCCGCGACACGCGACGCCAGCCTCAGCGCGACCCTGGAGTAGCCGTACGCGCCCTCGGGGTCCTCGTCGATGAGCCTGGCCACCATCACCAGGTTCCGGGAGACGTCCTCGGCAAGCCCCTTGGGCAGGCTCTGCAGCTCCTGCCGTACGTCCTTGTCGATCTCCTCGCCCGTGACGTCGTCCGGGATCGGCAGCCGCTTGATCGGCTCGCGGTCGCGGTCCCGCTCGTCACGGAAGCGCCCGCCGCCACGGCGGTCGTCGCCACCCCGTCCACCACGGTCATCACGCCCACGGAACCCGCCGCCACCACCACCGGGACGGCCACGGCTGTCATCGCGACGCGGTCCGCCACGACGGTCGTCGCCACCTCGTCCTCCACGGTCGTCACGCCCGCGGAACCCGCCACCACCTGCGCGGTTGTCGTCCCGACGGAAGCCACCACGGTCGCCACCGCCACTGCTGCCACCGCGATTGTCATCACGACGGTCGTCACGCCGATCATCCCTACGGACGTAACCGGCACGGTCGCCACCACGGTTGTCGTCACGGCGGAAGCCACCGCGGTCACCGCCACCGCTGCTGCCACCGCGGTTGTCGTCGCGTCGGTCGTCGCGGCGGAACCCGCCACGATCGCCGCCGGCGCCACGGTTGTCGTCGCGACGCGGAGCGCCCCGATCGTCGTCACGACGGAACGCCGGACGGTCACCATCACGCCGCGGGGCACCACGGTCACGGTCATCACGACTCGGCCCACTCGGCCGGTCATCACGACGGAACGGAGGACGACCACCACGGTCGTCGTCCCGCCGGTCGTCACGGCGGAACGCCGGACGATCACCATCGCGCCGGAACCCACCACGATCACGGTCGTCACCACGGCGGTCGTCACGCCGGAAGGGCGGACGGTCACCGTCACGCCGGGGGCCACCGCGCTCGTCATCACGGCGGAACGCCGGGCGGTCTCCACCGCCACGGTTGTCATCGCGCCGGAAGCCACCACGGTCCCCGCCGCCACCGCGGTTGTCGTCCCGACGGAAGCCACCACGATCCCCGCTGCCACCACGGTTGTCATCACGACGGAACGGCGGACGGTCTCCACCACCACGGTTGTCATCACGACGGAACCCACCACGATCGCCGCCGCCATCGCGTCGGTCGTCACGGCGGAAGCCACCGCGGTCACCGCCACCGCTGCTGCCACCGCGGTTGTCGTCACGTCGGTCGTCGCGGCGGAACCCGCCACGATCGCCGCCGGCGCCACGGTTGTCGTCGCGACGCGGAGCGCCCCGATCGTCGTCACGACGGAACGCCGGACGGTCACCATCACGCCGCGGGGCACCACGGTCACGGTCATCACGACTCGGCCCACTCGGCCGGTCATCACGACGGAACGGAGGACGACCACCACGGTCACGGTCATCGCGCCCGCGGAATCCGCCGCCACTGCCGCCACCGCGGTTGTCGTCGCGACGGAACCCACCACGGTCACTGCTGCCACCGCTGCCGCTGCCACCACGGTTGTCGTCGCGACGGAAGCCGCCACGGTCCCCGCCGCCACCACGGCTGTCATCACGACGATCGTCACGCCGGCCGTTCCCGCCACGGTCGTTGTCGCGGCGCGGACCCCCTCGGTACCCGCCGCGGTCACCACTGTCCCGGCTTCGCTGGTCGCGCTCCGGTCGCTCGTCGGGAGAGTTGGTGGACATGGGTGACTCCTGTCATCGGTACCGCAAGTCATTCTCGCGCAGCCGGGTACCCAGCGCGCTTCGGAAAACAAAAAAGGACCTCTGGCCCCAGCGAGTCGCTGGGACCAGAGGTCCTCCAAATATTGTTCGGCGGCGTCCTACTCTCCCACAGGGTCCCCCCTGCAGTACCATCGGCGCTGTAAGGCTTAGCTTCCGGGTTCGGAATGTAACCGGGCGTTTCCCTCACGCTATGGCCACCGAAACCCTAATGGTTTCGAGCGAACAAGCACACTTTTCAGTTGGGTGTTCTGCTCAAAAGCCGACAACTGTTCGTTGTCTCAGAACTAACACAGTGGACGCGAGCAACTGAGGACAAGCCCTCGGCCTATTAGTACCGGTCAGCTTCACCCCTTACGAGGCTTCCACATCCGGCCTATCAACCCAGTCGTCTACTGGGAGCCTTAACCAATCTAGTTGGTGGGAATACTCATCTCGAAGCAGGCTTCCCGCTTAGATGCTTTCAGCGGTTATCCCTCCCGAACGTAGCCAACCAGCCATGCCCTTGGCAGGACAACTGGCACACCAGAGGTTCGTCCGTCCCGGTCCTCTCGTACTAGGGACAGCCCTTCTCAATATTCCTACGCGCACAGCGGATAGGGACCGAACTGTCTCACGACGTTCTAAACCCAGCTCGCGTACCGCTTTAATGGGCGAACAGCCCAACCCTTGGGACCGACTCCAGCCCCAGGATGCGACGAGCCGACATCGAGGTGCCAAACCATCCCGTCGATATGGACTCTTGGGGAAGATCAGCCTGTTATCCCCGGGGTACCTTTTATCCGTTGAGCGACGGCGCTTCCACAAGCCACCGCCGGATCACTAGTCCCGACTTTCGTCCCTGCTCGACCCGTCGGTCTCACAGTCAAGCTCCCTTGTGCACTTACACTCAACACCTGATTGCCAACCAGGCTGAGGGAACCTTTGGGCGCCTCCGTTACTCTTTAGGAGGCAACCGCCCCAGTTAAACTACCCATCAGACACTGTCCCTGATCCGGATCACGGACCCAGGTTAGACATCCAGCACGACCAGACTGGTATTTCAACGACGACTCCACCATGGCTGGCGCCATGACTTCACAGTCTCCCAGCTATCCTACACAAGCCGAACCGAACACCAATATCAAACTGTAGTAAAGGTCCCGGGGTCTTTCCGTCCTGCTGCGCGAAACGAGCATCTTTACTCGTAGTGCAATTTCACCGGGCCTATGGTTGAGACAGTCGAGAAGTCGTTACGCCATTCGTGCAGGTCGGAACTTACCCGACAAGGAATTTCGCTACCTTAGGATGGTTATAGTTACCACCGCCGTTTACTGGCGCTTAAGTTCTCAGCTTCGCACACCCGAAAGTGCACTAACCGGTCCCCTTAACGTTCCAGCACCGGGCAGGCGTCAGTCCGTATACATCGCCTTACGGCTTCGCACGGACCTGTGTTTTTAGTAAACAGTCGCTTCTCGCTGGTCTCTGCGGCCACCCCCAGCTCACCGTGTAAAACGGATCACCAGTGATGGCCCCCCTTCTCCCGAAGTTACGGGGGCATTTTGCCGAGTTCCTTAACCATAGTTCACCCGAACGCCTCGGTATTCTCTACCTGACCACCTGAGTCGGTTTAGGGTACGGGCCGCCATGAAACTCGCTAGAGGCTTTTCTCGACAGCATAGGATCATCCACTTCACCACAATCGGCTCGGCATCAGGTCTCACCCTGTTGGTGTGCGGATTTACCTACACACCGGGCTACACCCTTACCCCGGGACAACCACCGCCCGGGCTGGACTACCTTCCTGCGTCACCCCATCACTCACCTACTACAGGTCTGGTCCGTCGGCTCCACCACTCCCCTTTGCCCGAAGGCTCCAGGGCGGCTTCACGGACTTAGCATCGCCTGGTTCACTGTTTGACGCTTCACAGCGGGTACCGGAATATCAACCGGTTATCCATCGACTACGCCTGTCGGCCTCGCCTTAGGTCCCGACTTACCCTGGGCAGATCAGCTTGACCCAGGAACCCTTAGTCAATCGGCGCACACGTTTCTCACGTGTGTATCGCTACTCATGCCTGCATTCTCACTCGTGAACCGTCCACCACTAGCTTCCGCTGCGGCTTCACCCGGCACACGACGCTCCCCTACCCATCCCAGCGGGCGTTGGCCCTATATGCTGAAATGACACGACTTCGGCGGTACGCTTGAGCCCCGCTACATTGTCGGCGCGGAATCACTAGACCAGTGAGCTATTACGCACTCTTTCAAGGGTGGCTGCTTCTAAGCCAACCTCCTGGTTGTCTCTGCGACTCCACATCCTTTCCCACTTAGCGTACGCTTAGGGGCCTTAGTCGATGCTCTGGGCTGTTTCCCTCTCGACCATGGAGCTTATCCCCCACAGTCTCACTGCCGTGCTCTCACTTACCGGCATTCGGAGTTTGGCTAAGGTCAGTAACCCGGTAGGGCCCATCGCCTATCCAGTGCTCTACCTCCGGCAAGAAACACACGACGCTGCACCTAAATGCATTTCGGGGAGAACCAGCTATCACGGAGTTTGATTGGCCTTTCACCCCTAACCACAGGTCATCCCCCAGGTTTTCAACCCTGGTGGGTTCGGTCCTCCACGACCTCTTACAGCCGCTTCAACCTGCCCATGGCTAGATCACTCCGCTTCGGGTCTTGAGCGCGCTACTGAATCGCCCTGTTCGGACTCGCTTTCGCTACGGCTTCCCCACACGGGTTAACCTCGCAACACACCGCAAACTCGCAGGCTCATTCTTCAAAAGGCACGCAGTCACGACTGTATGTGCAAGCACATACAGCGACGCTCCCACGGCTTGTAGGCACACGGTTTCAGGTACTATTTCACTCCGCTCCCGCGGTACTTTTCACCATTCCCTCACGGTACTATCCGCTATCGGTCACCAGGGAATATTTAGGCTTAGCGGGTGGTCCCGCCAGATTCACACGGGATTTCTCGGGCCCCGTGCTACTTGGGTGTCTCTCAAACGAGCCGTTGATGTTTCGACTACGGGGGTCTTACCCTCTACGCCGGACCTTTCGCATGTCCTTCGCCTACACCAACGGTTTCTGACTCGTCTCACAGCCGGCAGACTGTGAAAGAGAGATCCCACAACCCCGTACACGCAACCCCTGCCGGGTCTCACACGTATACGGTTTGGCCTCATCCGGTTTCGCTCGCCACTACTCCCGGAATCACGGTTGTTTTCTCTTCCTGCGGGTACTGAGATGTTTCACTTCCCCGCGTTCCCTCCACACACCCTATGTGTTCAGATGTGGGTGACAGCCCATGACGACTGCCGGGTTTCCCCATTCGGAAACCCCCGGATCAAAGCCTGGTTGACGGCTCCCCGGGGACTATCGTGGCCTCCCACGTCCTTCATCGGTTCCTGGTACCAAGGCATCCACCGTGCGCCCTTAAAAACTTGGCCACAGATGCTCGCGTCCACTGTGCAGTTCTCAAACAACGACCAACCACCCACCACCCCACCCTGACGGGCGAGTTCACTGGGGCCGGCACTGAAGACAGACCTTGCGGCCATACCCTCAGACACCCAACAGCGTGCCCGGCACCCTCGCCACTCGTGATCAGCTTTCCACGCCCCGAAGGACAGTACTTGCAGCCCGAGATGACTGAGAGTGCCGAATAATCAACGTTCCACCCTTGAGCAACCAGCACCGGACGTACGCCGATGTACTGGCCTCTGGACCATCGGCAAGCCGACAGCCAAGAAGTGCTCCTTAGAAAGGAGGTGATCCAGCCGCACCTTCCGGTACGGCTACCTTGTTACGACTTCGTCCCAATCGCCAGTCCCACCTTCGACAGCTCCCTCCCCACAAGGGGGTTGGGCCACCGGCTTCGGGTGTTACCGACTTTCGTGACGTGACGGGCGGTGTGTACAAGGCCCGGGAACGTATTCACCGCAGCAATGCTGATCTGCGATTACTAGCAACTCCGACTTCATGGGGTCGAGTTGCAGACCCCAATCCGAACTGAGACAGGCTTTTTGAGATTCGCTCCGCCTTGCGACATCGCAGCTCATTGTACCTGCCATTGTAGCACGTGTGCAGCCCAAGACATAAGGGGCATGATGACTTGACGTCGTCCCCACCTTCCTCCGAGTTGACCCCGGCAGTCTCCTGTGAGTCCCCACCATCCCCGAAGGGACGTGCTGGCAACACAGAACAAGGGTTGCGCTCGTTGCGGGACTTAACCCAACATCTCACGACACGAGCTGACGACAGCCATGCACCACCTGTCACCCGACCACAAGGGGGGCACCATCTCTGATGCTTTCCGGGCGATGTCAAGCCTTGGTAAGGTTCTTCGCGTTGCGTCGAATTAAGCCACATGCTCCGCTGCTTGTGCGGGCCCCCGTCAATTCCTTTGAGTTTTAGCCTTGCGGCCGTACTCCCCAGGCGGGGAACTTAATGCGTTAGCTGCGGCACCGACGACGTGGAATGTCGCCAACACCTAGTTCCCACCGTTTACGGCGTGGACTACCAGGGTATCTAATCCTGTTCGCTCCCCACGCTTTCGCTCCTCAGCGTCAGTAATGGCCCAGAGATCCGCCTTCGCCACCGGTGTTCCTCCTGATATCTGCGCATTTCACCGCTACACCAGGAATTCCGATCTCCCCTACCACACTCTAGTCTGCCCGTATCGAATGCAGACCCGGGGTTAAGCCCCGGGCTTTCACATCCGACGTGACAGACCGCCTACGAGCTCTTTACGCCCAATAATTCCGGACAACGCTTGCGCCCTACGTATTACCGCGGCTGCTGGCACGTAGTTAGCCGGCGCTTCTTCTGCAGGTACCGTCACTTTCGCTTCTTCCCTGCTGAAAGAGGTTTACAACCCGAAGGCCGTCATCCCTCACGCGGCGTCGCTGCATCAGGCTTTCGCCCATTGTGCAATATTCCCCACTGCTGCCTCCCGTAGGAGTCTGGGCCGTGTCTCAGTCCCAGTGTGGCCGGTCGCCCTCTCAGGCCGGCTACCCGTCGTCGCCTTGGTGAGCTTCTACCTCACCAACAAGCTGATAGGCCGCGGGCTCATCCTTCACCGCCGGAGCTTTCAACCCCCACCCATGCGAGTGGAAGTGTTATCCGGTATTAGACCCCGTTTCCAGGGCTTGTCCCAGAGTGAAGGGCAGATTGCCCACGTGTTACTCACCCGTTCGCCACTAATCCACCCCGAAGGGCTTCATCGTTCGACTTGCATGTGTTAAGCACGCCGCCAGCGTTCGTCCTGAGCCAGGATCAAACTCTCCGTGAATGTATTCCCGTAATCGGGATGACACCACGAGAGCGGAACAACCGGGCGGAATAAGCCCGACTGTTCACAGCGTCCTCGCTGTGCGCCTACCGGAACAATGCCCGGCAGGACTTTTTCAAAGGAACCTCGTCCCGGCCGTGATGGCCGGAGACGGGGCATCAACATATCTGGCGTTGATTTTTGGCACGCTGTTGAGTTCTCAAGGAACGGACGCTTCCTTTGTACTCACCCTCTCGGGCTTTCCTCCGGGCTTCCCTTCGGTCTTGCGTTTCCGACTCTATCAGACCCTTTCGGGCCGTGATTCCCAGTCGGTGGGATTTGCCTTTTGGCCTCGCGGCCTTTCGACATTCACTACGTTAGCCGATTCCCTCAGCAACTCATAATCGAGTTCCGCAAGCTTGAATTCAGGCATGCAGGCACGCCGAATTCGCCCTCGCTCAGAGGAAGTCGTAGGTAGTGGGTTGGCCGCTTCCGACTGCTGACTGAACGCCGTACCCGGTTCAGCGGCTCGGGCTACATTACGGACCGCCCAGGGGAGAGTCAAGTTCGGCGACGGCGGGGGGTATGGGCCCGATAAGGGCTCACCGTCGGGTCGTTGTCGGCCCAGTAGCGCCACGGGTGGACGCCTCCGTCGCCGGACACTCCGGTGCGTGGACCGTTGCGTACCTGGTCGGAGGGCACCGGAGTGCCCGTGAGAAGGGTCAGCGGCGAGCCCTCGGTGGCGCATGCGTCCGTACCGTCAAGAGCCCGGTCGACCCCGAGGGCCGTGGCCAGGCGGGCCGGGCCTTTGGCCAGTTCTCTGTCATTTCGGGCCGAAAGTCGACGTTTGCGGGCCAGTTCGGCCCCTTCGATGATCTCGCCGGCGCGGAGCAGGACCGCGCTCGCCCTGCCCTCCGGGCCGCACACCAGGTTCATGCAGTGCCACATGCCGTAGGTGAAGTAGACGTACACGTACCCGGGCGGACCGAACATCACGCCGTTGCGGGCCGTGCGGCCACGATAGGCGTGGGAGCCGGGATCGTTCGGACCGTCGTACGCCTCGACCTCCGTGAGGCGGAGCTTGACCGGACCGTCCGGGGTGGTGCGCACGAGCACGCGCCCCAGGAGGTCTGGGGCGACCTCCAGAACGGGTCGGTCGAAGAACTCCCGGGTGAGGGGCGTACGGTCAGGGGCCGCGATCATGGCGTACGAGCGTAGTGCAGAGGTGTGACTGCGTGCGGGGTGGTCAGGGAGCGTGCGTCTTGCCAGGGTGAGTGCGCGGAACCGGACACGGCTGGATCGCGTTTGTATGGATCAAGGATCCGATCCGGACAGAACAACAACGGGGCGTTGCCCGAGGAGGAAAAGACATGGGGTTCAAGCGGCTGCTTGCGAGCCTGGGGGCCGGTGGGGCTTCGGTCGAGACGGTGCTGACCGAGGTCAACGTCGTTCCCGGCGGCGTCGTTCAGGGTGAGGTGCGGATCCAGGGCGGGTCCGTGAACCAGGCGATCGAGGGTCTGTCGGTCGGTCTGCAGGCCCGCGTCGAGGTCGAGGGCCCCGACGACCAGGAGCACAAGCAGGACATCGAGTTCACGAAGCTGCGGCTCGGCGGTGCCTTCGAGCTGCAGGCGGGCGGGGTGCACGCGGTGCCGTTCGGGCTCGAGATCCCGTGGGAGACGCCGATCACGACGATCGACGGGCAGCCGCTCCGCGGGATGAACGTCGGCGTGACCACGGAGCTGGAGATCGCGCGCGCGGTGGACTCCGGTGACCTGGACCCGATCAGCGTGCACCCGCTGCCGGCGCAGCAGGCACTCCTGGACGCCTTCATCCAGCTGGGCTTCCGCTTCAAGAGCGCCGACCTGGAGCGCGGCCACATCCGGGGCACGCGGCAGAAGCTGCCCTTCTACCAGGAGATCGAGTTCTTCCCGCCGCAGCAGTACCGCGGTCTCAACCAGGTCGAGCTCAGCTTCGTCGCGGACGACCGTGAGATGGACGTCGTACTGGAGATGGACAAGAAGCCTGGTCTCTTCAGTGAGGGCAGCGACACGTTCCGCTCCTTCAAGGTGGGGCTCAACGACTTCCAGGGGACCGACTGGACCGCCTATCTCAACCAGTGGCTGTCCGAGGTCGGTAGCAAGCGGAACTGGTTCTAGGCTCGGGGCGAGAGTTTCCAAGGATCAGGAACCGATCAGGAGGTGCCGAGGTGACCGAGTCCAAGAGGCCGCCGCTTCCCCATGACTTCCATCCCGTCGTGCCGTCGTTCACGGTCACGAGTGAGGACGTCGAGCCGGGCGCGACGCTGAAGGACGCTCAGGTCCACGCGGCCGGGAACACCTCGCCGCAGCTGCGCTGGGAAGGCTTCCCGCCGGAGACCAAGAGTTTCGCCGTGACGTGCTTCGACCCGGACGCCCCTACGGGGAGCGGCTTCTGGCACTGGGTCGTGTTCGACATTCCGGCCTCGGTGGCGGAACTGCCGACGGGTGCGGGCACGGGGAAGTTCGAGGGCCTGCCCGAGGGCGCTGTGCAGGTGCGCAACGACTACGGGTCGAAGGACTTCGGCGGCGCCGCGCCGCCTGCCGGGGACCCGGCGCACCGGTACGTGTTCACGGTGTACGCGGTGGACCAGGAGAAGCTCGGTCCCGACTCGGACGCCTCCCCGGCTGTCGTGGGCTTCAATCTCCGGTTCCACACGCTTGCGAGGACGCAGGTCGTCGCCGAGTACGCGGCTCCCGCGGACAGCTGAGCGTTCACTGAACGTTTGCCCGCTCCTGGTCATGGAATTGATCAGGGGCGGGCAGTTTTTATTGCGTTGTCCATCTCGGCGTGCCCGGCCAGAGTTGATCCAAGCCCGCCAGGCGGTGGGCCGGTGCGCATGGGAGGTGGGCTTGATGCGGGACACGCTGGTGCTGAATGCGAGCTTTGAGCCGCTGTCGACGGTGACGTTGAACCGAGCCGTCGTTCTGGTGCTGCAGGACAAGGCCGTTGTCGAGCAGGCCCACCCCGAACTGCGTATGCGCGGAGCCGCGCTCGACATACCGGCGCCCCGGGTGATCAGGCTCTGCCGCTATGTACGGGTGCCGTTCCGAAGACAAGCGCCGTGGTCGAGGCGGGGTGTGCTGGTGCGTGACCGGCACAGGTGCGCGTACTGCGGTCGTCGGGCGACGACCGTGGACCATGTCGTGCCTCGGGCCCAGGGCGGTCAGGACTCCTGGCTGAACACGGTTGCCTCTTGCTCGGCGGACAACCATCGCAAGGCTGCGCGGACGCCGGAGCAGGCGGGGATGCCGCTGTTGCGGCAGCCGTTCGAGCCGACGCCGGCCGATGCGATGTTGCTTGCGCTGGGGCGGGATGATCTTGAGGCTTTGCCGGAGTGGCTTGCGCAGCCGGCGGCGTGAGCGCTCCGCTGGGTGGGGCGAGGTTCAGGTGCTTCGTCGGGTGCGGGTGCGCTGTGGCTGGTCGCGCCGTTCCCCGCGCCCCTAAAAGATTGCGCCGTTCCCCGCGCCCCCAAGCAGGCTGTTCCCCGTGCCCCTAGAAACAAGTGGCGGCTCCTCGTGTCCCTGGTCAGGGGCGCGAGGGGCCGCTTTTTGTAGCCGGTGTCAGTCGGTGACCGACGGCTTTTCTCGGCGTTCTGTGGGGGGGTTGCCCTGGGGGCCGCCGCCCATGCCGCCCATCGGGCCGAAGTTGCCCATAGCGCCGCTGAGGCCCTTGAGGGCGTCGCCGATCTCGCTGGGGACGATCCAGAGCTTGTTGGCGTCGCCTTCGGCGATCTTCGGGAGCATCTGGAGGTACTGGTAGGCGAGGAGCTTCTGGTCCGCGTCACCGGCGTGGATGGACTCGAAGACCGTACGGATGGCCTGGGCCTCGCCCTCTGCGCGCAGTGCGGCGGCCCTTGCCTCACCTTCTGCGCGCAGGATCGCGGACTGCTTCTCACCCTCGGCGGTGAGGATCTGCGACTGGCGGATACCTTCGGCGGTGAGGATCGCGGCGCGCTTGTCACGGTCGGCGCGCATCTGCTTCTCCATCGAGTCCTGGATGGAGGTGGGCGGCTCGATCGCCTTGAGCTCGACGCGGTTGACGCGGATGCCCCACTTGCCGGTGGCCTCGTCGAGGACGCCGCGCAGGGCCGCGTTGATCTCCTCGCGGGAGGTCAGGGTCCGCTCCAGGTCCATGCCACCGATGATGTTGCGGAGCGTGGTGACGGTGAGCTGCTCGATCGCCTGGATGTAGCTGGCTACCTCGTAGGTGGCGGCGCGGGCGTCGGTCACCTGGTAGTAGATGACGGTGTCGATGTTCACGACCAGGTTGTCCTGGGTGATCACCGGCTGGGGCGGGAACGGAACGACCTGTTCACGGAGGTCGATGCGGTTGCGGATCGAGTCGATGAACGGGACGACGATGTTGAGGCCGGCGTTGAGCGTGCGCGTGTAGCGGCCGAACCTCTCGACGATGGCCGCGCTGGCCTGTGGGATCACCTGGATGGTCTTGATCAGTGCGATGAAGACCAACACCACCAGAATGATCAGGACGATGATGATCGGTTCCATCGTGGTCCCCGTACCCTTCTCCGCCTAGGTGCTTCCGGAAGATCTTGTGATTGTCGAAGATCTTGCTGGACGAGTGTGTCAGACCACAACTCGCCACGTGCGACGTTCCGTTCACTGGACGCCACAGGAGTCACATGACGATCGCCGTGGCTCCTTCGATCTCCACGACGTCCACCTCTTGGCCTACTTCGTAGGCGCGTCCGGTGTCGAGGGCGCGCGCGGACCAGACCTCTCCGGCGAGCTTGATCCGGCCACCCGAACCGTCGACTCTCTCCAGGACGACGGCCTGTTTGCCCTTCAAGGCGTCGATGCCTGTGGCGAGTTGGGGCCGCTGGGAGCGATGTCGGGTGGCGACGGGGCGTACGACCGCGATGAGCGCGACCGAGACGGCGGCGAAGACCACTACCTGGAGGACCACACCGCCTCCGAGGCCTGCGGTCACGGCGCCCGCGACGGCACCCACGGCGAGCATTCCGAACTCCGGCATCGCGGTCACGACGAGCGGGATTCCGAGCCCGACCGCGCCGATCAGCCACCACACCCATGCGTCGATGTCGTCCACGTGGTCATGGTAGGTCCGCGGGTCCTGTCCCCGACAGGGCGCCGATCAAGTTGGGGCAGGTGTTCCTGGTTGTCAGGACAGGGGCAGGCCCTGCGCGGTCCAGCGCTCACCGACCTGTTCGACGACGAGCGGGAGGCCGAAGCACAACGACAGGTTGCGCGAGGTGAGTTCGAGCTCCAGGGGGCCCGCGGCGAGCACCTTGCCCTGACGGATCATCAGGACGTGGGTGAAGCCCGGGGCGATCTCCTCGACGTGGTGCGTGACCATGAGCATGGAGGGAGCGATCGGGTCGCGGGCGAGGCGGCCGAGACGGCGTACGAGGTCTTCGCGTCCGCCGAGGTCGAGACCGGCGGCGGGCTCGTCGAGGAGGAGCAGCTCGGGGTCGGTCATCAGCGCGCGGGCGATGAGCGTGCGCTTGCGCTCGCCCTCGGAGAGCGTGCCGAACTTGCGGTCCACGAACTCGGTCATGCCGAGGCGGTCGAGGAAGGCGCGGGCGCGCTGCTCGTCGACGTCCTCGTAGTCCTCGTGCCAGCCGGCCGTCATGCCGTAGGCGGCGGTCAGGACCGTCTGCAGTACGGTCTGGCGCTTGGGGAGCTTCTCCGCCATGGCGATGCCGGCCATGCCGATGCGCGGGCGCAGCTCGAAGACGTCGACCTTGCCGAGGGTCTCGCCGAGGATGGTGGCGGTGCCCTGGCTGGGGTAGAGGTAGCTGGAGGCGAGGTTCAGAAGGGTCGTTTTTCCGGCACCGTTGGGACCGAGGATGACCCAGCGCTCGCCTTCCTTGACCGACCAGGAGACCTGGTCCACCAGAGCCCGGCCCTCTCGGACCACGGATACGTCCTCAAGCTCCAGAACATCGCTCATGAGCGCGCTGTCTCCCATTGCAGTCTCGGCCGTCGCTGACGTCTGTGGACGCAGCCCCCAGGGAAAACCTACGCCACCGGTCGACCCGTCCAATCCATCGGCCGGTCCTTAGGGTGGGAGCCATGCATTCGGAACCACGCTCAGGACGGCTGGCAGCATGGGGAAATGCCCTGTTGGCCGGTTTTGCCTCTCCGGACGACGCGGTCGTCGCCATCGTCGGCGAGGACGCGGTGCACCGGGTCGAGGGGCTGCCCGGTGAGACCGCGCCCGTCGGACTCACTCTCGCTCTGGGGCGGCTGCGCGCGCTCGGGGTGACCGGTCTGCGGGTCGCGCTGCCCGCGCCCGGGCATCCGCTCGGGCTGAGCGGACCGCCCGACTTCAACGCCCGCGCCCTGGATGCCGAGGAGGCGGTGGTCTGTCACGGGGCCGCGCTGGGGCTCGTGCCCGAGGTGTCCGAGGCCGGGCCCGACGGTGATGTGCATGTGGAGGTCGTCTGGCACTGTCTGCCCGTACGTGAGGCGCCGCCGGCCGATGTGCCGTCCCTCGGCGAGGCGGAGCGGGAGCTCGCGGAGGCGCTGCGCGACGCCACGGAGATGCTGTCGCGGCTCGATGTCGCCGGGTCGGGTCCGGTCGCCGAGGCGGCGATCGACGCGTACCGGGCTCGGGCCGAGCGGGGGCGTGAGGTGCTCGCCCCCGGATATCCGCCGCGTGCGGTACGGGTGTTGGAGCTGGCCGAGCGAGTCGGGCTGCTCATCTCCGTCGCCTTCGAGAACGGGCACGGCGGGGCCGTGAGCGCGTCCGAGATGGCCGCGCGCTCCGAAGCGCTGCGGCCGGTCGAGCGGACGTCCCGACGGGCTCAGGTGGCGGCGTACAACGCGTTCGTGGAGGAACGGGAACGGGGGGTTCGTTGAGCGGCGCCCACTGACTCGGCGGGGTGTGTTGTCGGGCGGCTGCGGGTCGTCTGTGGCTGGTCGCGCAGTTCCCCGCGCCCCTGAAAAGAGCCGGCCGAGCTTTCAGGGGCGGGTCGAAAACCGGACCGGCCCCCCAGGCGTGCCTGGAAGGCCGGTGGTCACTGGTGACCCGAGGCGCGAACGTCAGCCGTTGAAGCCGTCGTTGCCGAACGCCGGGTTCAGGATGCCGACAACGTTCACGGTGTTGCCGACCGCGTTCACCGGGATGGCGACGGGGACCTGGACGAGATTGCCCGAGGCGACGCCCGGCGAGCCAACGGCCTTGCCGCCCGCGTGCGCACCATCGGTGGCGGAGGCGAAACCGGCACCGGCGGCAACCAGGCCACCGGCCACCATCGTGACGGCTGCGGCCTTCTTCAGGTTCTTCACTTCTTGAGCCCTCTCCTTGTGAACCACTGCGGCAAAGCGCCGCAGCACGCACTGGAGAACGGCGGAGTTCCCGGAAGGATGCGCCATCCGGGGGACATTCCCACGACGGTATGAATCTCACTCCGGAACGGGACCCTCCGTGTTGCCGTCCGTAGTCCTCTCCGGAAGACCACCGATCCGCGGATCAGCAGGTCATCCGTCGACCACACCATGGCGTACGGCCCACAGCGCGGCCTGTGTTCGGTCGGCGAGGTCGAGTTTCATCAGGATGTTCGAGACATGTGTCTTGACGGTCTTCTCGGAGAGGACGAGGGCGCGGGCGATCTCGCGGTTGGAGCGCCCGTCGGCGATCAGGCCGAGCACCTCGCGCTCCCGCTCGGTGAGTGAACTGCCTCGCCCCTGGCCGTAGTTGGTCTCCTCCTGGGACAGCAGCGCACCGGCCACCTCGGGCTGGAGCAGGATGTGTCCGGCGTGGACCGAGCGGATGGCTCCGGCGAGGGCGTCGGGGTCCACGTCCTTGTAGACGTACCCGGCGGCGCCCGCGCGCAGGGCCGGGATCACCGTGCGCTGCTCGGTGAAGCTGGTGACGATGAGCACGCGCGCGGGGTTGTCGAGTTCGCGGAGCCTGCGCAGGGCCTCCACGCCGTCCATGCCCGGCATCTTGACGTCCATGAGGACGACGTCGGGTTTCAACTCCTCGGCGCGGGCGACTCCTTCGGCGCCGTCGGACGCCTCTCCCACGACCTCGATGTCGTCCTGTACTTCGAGGAAGGTGCGCAGGCCCCGGCGGACCACTTGGTGGTCGTCGACGAGCAGCACCTTGATTGCGTCAGCCACCAGGGACCTCCATCTCGATCGTGGTGCCCTTTCCGGGCGCCGATTCCACGGTGAGCGTGCCCCCGACGCCGTTGGTCCGGTCGCGCATGGACACGAGGCCCAGGTGGCGGCCCGCGCGGCGTGTCGCCCTGGGTTCGAATCCGCTGCCGTCGTCGATGACGCGCAGGACGGCGCCCGGCCCGTGCCGCTCCAGGGTGACGTCGACGCGGGCGGCGCCGGAGTGCCGCAGCGCGTTGTGCAGCGCCTCCTGGGCGACGCGCAGCATGGCCTCCTCCTGGGACGCGGGCAGTGCGCGGACACCGCAGCTGTCGAAGGTCACGCGCGCGGAGTGGGCACGGTCGAGGACCTGTATCTGGGTGCGCAGCGTGGCGACCAGTCCGTCCTCGTCGAGGGCCGCGGGGCGCAACTCGACGACGGCCGCGCGCAGTTCGTCGGCGGCCTCGGCGGCGAGGGCGGCCACCTGCTGGAGTTCGCCCTTGGCGCGGGCCGGGTCTCGGTCGACCAGTGCGGCGGCGGCCTGGGCGGTGAGGCGCAGGGAGAACAGCTTCTGGCTGACGGCGTCGTGCAGTTCGTGTGCGAGGCGGGAGCGCTCCTCGGCGATGGTGAGTTCGCGGCTGCGCTCGTACAGGCGGGCGTTCGTGAGGGCGATCGCGGCGTGCTGGGCGAGGATCGTCAGGAGTTCCTCGTCGTCCTCGGTGAAGCCGCAACCGCCTTCCGGCTTGGGGCAGTTCTTGTTGGCGAGGAAGAGGGCGCCCATGACCTCGTCGCCGTCGCGGATGGGCAGGCCCAGGAAGTCGGACATGTCGGGGTGGGCGGAGGGCCAGCCCTCGAAGCGGGGGTCCTTGCGCACGTCGGCCAGGCGCTCGGGGCGGGCCTCGTGCAGCATCGCGGCGAGGATGCCGTGCTGGCGCGGGAGCGGTCCGATGGCCTTCCACTGGGCGTCGCTGACGCCGTCGACGACGAACTGGGCGAAGCCGCCGTGGTCGTCGGGGACCCCCAGAGCCGCGTACTGCGCGTCGAGCAGTTCGCGGGCCGAGGCGACGATCGTCTTGAGGACGTCGCGCACCTCGAGGTGTCGGCTCATGGCCAGCAGTGCGGTGCTCACCGCCGACAGGCCCGAGCGGGGTCCTTTGCTCATGACCTCACGGTACCGGCGGGGTGTGACAGCGCGTATCCGACCTGTGGCGGCCCTCCCTGGGCCGCTGGGCCTAGGGCTAAGGGCCCCTTCGCATTGCGGCCCGCGCACGAGGCGGCGGGGGCGGTCCGGTTCCTACGTTGGAAGCACTCGCCGGGAACGGCGGCCATGGGACGAGGGGACGGATGTCATGCCGGTAGCGATCATCACGGGGGCTTCGAAGGGGCTGGGGCGCGCACTCGCCGAGGCCCTGGCGGAGCGCGGCTGGGATCTGGTGCTCGACGCCAGAACGGCGGGGGTCCTCCATGAGACGGCCGCCGCCGTCGCCAAGTACGGGACACGGGTGGAGGCGCTGCCCGGGGACGTCACGGACGGTGCTCATCGGGCCGGTCTGGTGGCGGCGGCGCGGGAGCTCGGTGGCGTCGATCTCCTGGTGAACAACGCCAGCGCGCTGGGCGCCGAACCGCTCGTGCGTCTCGACGCGCTGGCCCTGGACGGGCTGCGGCGGGCCCTGGAGGTCAATGTGGTCGCGGCGCTCGGCCTGATCCAGGAGGCGCTGCCG
Source organism: Streptomyces sp. NBC_00258 (assembly GCF_036182465.1). NCBI lineage: Bacteria > Bacillati > Actinomycetota > Actinomycetes > Kitasatosporales > Streptomycetaceae > Streptomyces > Streptomyces sp. NBC_00258. Next base: position 9,154,362 of record NZ_CP108081.1, on the reverse strand, counting down.
CTGCTGCGGGAGTCCCCCAAGGGCGCGGTGATCGATGTCAGCTCGGACGCCGCGGCCGAGGCGTACGAGACCTGGGGCGGTTACGGGGCCTCGAAGGCGGCGCTGGACCATCTGTCGGCGGTGCTCGGGGAGGAGGAGCCCGGGCTGCGGGTCTGGGCGGTCGACCCGGGCGACATGGGCACCGATCTGTACGCGGCGGCCGTGCCGGACGACGAGAATCCACGGCCTGAGCCGGTCCATGTCGTGCCTGCCTTTCTGCGGCTGATCGACCGGCGTCCGGCCAGCGGGCGCTTCGGGGCGCCGTCACTGCTGGAGGAGCGATGACGACGGCCCTTCGGGTGCCGGAGGAACTGTCGGCCCGGGTGCCCGCCGAGCAGCGGGGGCCGGGGCTCGACCGTGACGCGGTGCGGCTGCTCGTCTCGCGGGGTACGGAGGTGTCGCATCACGGGTTCGCTGAGCTGCCGTGCCTGCTGAGAGCCGGGGACCTGCTCATCGTGAACACGTCGCCGACGCTGGCGGCCGCCGTGGACGGGAGGATCGGGCACGCGCGCGTGGTGGTGCATTTCTCCACGCGGGGGGACGACGGGCGCTGGGCCGTGGAAGTGCGGGATCCCGACGGAAGGGGCACCACGCGCGCGCGTGCGGGTGGGCCCGCGGGGACAGAGGTGCGTCTCCCCGGGGGCGTACGGCTCGTCCTTGAGGAGCCCCTCACGGAGCGGAGTCCTCGGCTGTGGTGGGGGCGGGTGTCGGAACCGGGCGGAGAGGTGCCGGAGACGGACGGCCCGGGGCCGGAGGCCGACGTCCTGGGGTTGCTGGGCCGGCGCGGGAGGCCCATTCGTTACTCCTATACGGAGCGGGACCAGCCGTTGTCCGCGTACCAGACGGTGTTCGCACTGCCGGGCGCCGACGGATCGGGCAGTGCGGAGATGCCGAGCGCGGCCCGGCCCTTCACCGCGCGGCTGGTGGCGGCGCTGGTGAGCCGGGGTGTGCAGTTCGCGCCCGTCACCCTGCACACCGGGGTCGCCTCGGCCGAGGCGCACGAGCCGCCGTACCCGGAGCGCTTCGCGGTGCCGGAGACCTCGGCGCGGCTGATCAACGCGGCCGGGGCCGGCGACGGCAGGGTCGTCGCGGTGGGGACGACGGCCGTACGGGCGGTGGAGTCGGCGACCGGTGCCGACGGCGTGGTGCGGGCGGCGGAGGGCTGGACCGATCTCGTGGTGACCCCGGAGCGCGGGGTGCGGGTCGTCGACGGGCTGCTCACGGGGCTGCACGAGCCCGAGGCCTCGCATCTGCTGATGCTGGAGGCGGTCGCGGGGCGGGCCGCGATCGACCGCGGGTACGACGCGGCGCTGCGGGGGCGCTACCTGTGGCACGAGTTCGGCGACGTGCACCTCATCCTCCCGGAGGAGGCCCCTCACACAGAGCATTGCGCCAGCAACTGTTGGTGAGACAGGACCGGAGCCGGTGTGAGCCCGCACATAGGACGCACATCACGTACGAAGGGACCTAGGAGACAAAGGGACTCCTGGTGAGCGGGGCAGACGTATCGGTCTGCCCCGATTTGCCCTGACCGGGTCCACTACCCGGGTTCGTACGTCACACCTTTGCCACAGAAAATTGCGACCGCTAAGAATGGCCATCGGTCGCTCGGCGCCGCAGGTCTTTACCCGTGGTGCTTGTCCCGGAAACATCCTTGTCCCCATCGGGCCGAGAGCGACCTCCGCGCTATTCGAAGAGGTCCATCAGCCATGCCCAAGCAGCAGAACACTCCTGGTCATAGCCGCGCGCTGACCAAGACCCACAAGCTCTCCATCGCCGGTGTCGCCACCCTCGGTGCCGCGGCCCTCGCGTTCTCGCTCGTGCCGGGGAACACCCAGCAGGCCAGCGCCGACTCGGTCGCCGCCGCTCCGGTCGCCTTCTCCGCTGAGCAGCTCAAGCCCGCCACGGCCGGTCTCAGCGGGCAGCTGGCCGACGCCCAGGCCGCTGCCGCGAAGAAGAAGGCCGCCGACGCCGCTGCCGCCAAGAAGGCCGCGGAGGCCGCCGCGAAGAAGAAGGCCGAGGACGCCCGCAAGGCGAAGGAGGCCGCGAGCCGGTCCGCCAAGCGTGCCGCCGTCAAGCCTGCCGCGAAGACCTACGCGAACAACCTGGACGGCTGGATACGCCAGTCGCTGGACATCATGAAGAAGCACGGCATCCCGGGCACGTACGACGGCCTGCACCGCAACATCATCCGGGAGTCCGCGGGCGACCCGAACGCCATCAACAACTGGGACATCAACGCGATCAACGGTGTCCCGTCCATCGGTCTGCTGCAGGTCATCAAGCCGACCTTCGACGCGTACCACGTCGCCGGCACGGCCAAGAGCCAGTACAACCCGGTCGCCAACATCACCGCCGCCGCCAACTACGCGGCCGACCGGTACGGCTCGATCGACAACGTCAACAGCGCGTACTGAGGTTTGCGCGGACCTCTGACACGTACGCCGAAAGGGCGGCACCCCCAACGGGGCGCCGCCCTTCGCGTGTCGGCTGTGACCGGCCTGGCTACTTGCGCATGACCTCGGGCTCGTGGCGGCGCAGGAAGCGCGCCACGAGGAAGGCGCAGACTGCGGCCAGCGCGAACAGCGCGGTCATGTCCAGCGCCCAGGTCAGAGCATCGTGGTCCCAGAGCGGGTCCGAGTCGGTCGTGTTGTGCGGGTTGATCTTGTTGAAGTCGAGCGTGGTGCCGGCGGCGCCGACCGCCCAGCGCGACGGCATCAGATACGAGAACTCGTTGACGCCCAGTGCCCCGGCCAGGGGGAACAGGCAGCCGGTGAAGACGACCTGGATGATCGCGAACATGACCAGCAGCGGCATGGTCTTCTCGGCGGTCTTCACCAGCGAGGAGATGACCAGGCCGAACATCATCGAGGTGAAGCCCAGCGCCATGATCGGCAGGGAGAGCTCGATCGCGACCGCGCCACCGAGGATCAGGCCCTCGTCGGGGATCGTCCGGCTCATGAAGCCGATCGCGCCGACCAGCGCACCCTGGAGCATGGTGATCACGCCCAGGACGATCACCTTGGACATCAGATACGCGGAGCGGGACAGGCCGGTCGCGCGCTCCCGCTCGTAGATGACCCGTTCCTTGATCAGCTCACGGACCGAGTTCGCGGCGCCCGCGAAGCAGGCGCCGACCGCGAGGATCAGCAGCACCGTGGCGGCCGTGCTGTTCGGGATGGGCAGGCCGTTCGGCCCCAGCTGCTTGTTCACCAGCAGCGTCTTGTCGGGCTCGATGAGCAGGCTCACCGCGCCGAGCACCGCCGGCAGGATCACCGTCAGCGCCAGGAAGCCCTTGTCGGACGCGATCACCGACGTGTAGCGGCGGATCAGGGTCATCAGCTGCGAGCCCCAGCCCTGCGGCTTGGGCGGGCGCATCGACTGGGCCGACGGCATGTCTACGGACTGCGGGGCGACCGCGTCGATGTCCGCGGCGTACATCTGGTAGTGCTGCGAGCCCTTCCAGCGGCCCGCCCAGTCGTAGTCGCGGTAGTTCTCGAAGGCGGAGAAGACATCGGCCCAGGTGTCGTAGCCGAAGAAGTTCAGAGCCTCCTCGGGCGGACCGAAATAGGCCACCGAGCCGCCGGGCGCCATGACCAGAAGCTTGTCGCAGATGGCCAGCTCGGCGACCGAGTGCGTGACGACCAGGACCGTACGGCCGTCGTCGGCGAGGCCGCGCAGCAGCTGCATGACGTCGCGGTCCATGCCCGGGTCGAGGCCGGAGGTCGGCTCGTCCAGGAAGATCAGCGACGGCTTGGTCAGCAGCTCCAGGGCCACCGAGACGCGCTTGCGCTGGCCACCGGAGAGGGAGGTGACCTTCTTCTCCTTGTGGATGTCGAGCTTGAGCTCGCGCAGCACCTCGTCGATCCGGGCGTCGCGCTCCTGCGTCGTGGTGTCCGCGGGGAAGCGCAGTTTGGCCGCGTACTTGAGGGCCTTCTTGACGGTCAGCTCCTTGTGCAGGATGTCGTCCTGCGGGACCAGACCGATGCGCTGACGCAGCTCGGCGAACTGCTTGTACAGGTTCCGGTTGTCGTAGAGGACGTCACCCTGGTTGGCGGGGCGGTAGCCCGTCAGCGCCTTCAGGAGCGTCGACTTGCCGGAGCCGGACGGGCCGATGACCGCGACGAGCGACTTCTCCGGGACGCCGAAGGAGACGTCCTTGAGGATCTGCTTGCCGCCGTCGACCGTCACCGTCAGATGGCGGGCCGAGAACGAGACCTCACCGGTGTCGACGAACTCCTCGAGCCGGTCGCCGACCAGGCGGAACGTCGAGTGACCGACGCCGACGATGTCGTTCGGGCCGAGCAGCGCGGAGCCACCCTTGGCGATCGGCATACCGTTGACGTACGTGCCGTTGTGCGAGCCGAGGTCGCGGATCTCGTAGCGGCCGTCCGGCGTCGCGTGGAACTCCGCGTGGTGACGCGAGACCTGCAGGTCGGAGACGACCAGCTCGTTCTCCAGCGCACGGCCGATGCGCATCACACGGCCGAGCGAGAACTGGTGGAACGTGGTGGGGCTGCGATCGCCGTAGACCGGCGGCGCCCCCGCGCCCCCACCGGGTCCTTGCTGCGGCGGAATGTGCGCGCCCTGCTGCGGCTGCTGCCAGCCCTGCTCCGGTGCGTGCTGCTGCGGCTGCGGAGCCTGCTGGGCCCAGCCCGCCGCCGGCGCGCCCTGCGCGGCGTACGGCTGCTGCTGCGGCTGTGCCTGCGGTGCGGCGGCGGTCGCGTTGCCCCCCAGGCTCACCCGCGGTCCGTCGGTCGCGTTGCCGAGGTGCACGGCCGAGCCCGGGCCGATCTCCATCTGATGGATCCGCTGCCCCTGCACGAATGTGCCGTTGGTGCTGCCGTGGTCCTCGATGACCCAACTGCGGCCGCCCCAGCTGATCGTGGCGTGACGCCAGGAGACCCTGGCGTCGTCGAGCACGATGTCCCCCTGCGGATCACGTCCGAGGGTGTATGGCCTGGACGCATCGAGCGTCCAGGTCCGTCCATTCAATTCCAGTACGAGTTCCGGCACTCCATGCCCCACTGAGTTGTCCCCCGAAGTTCCCCCATCACAGGGAGTCTAGGGATGTCGAACATCGTGGGGAACTATTTCAGTAGGACCCCCTTGACCGAAAGTCGGGCCTTGTGAAGACCGCGTACGGGCGGCTTGTCCGTTTCCGTTGACTGGGTTGAAACCGGCCCGGAGAGTGGTAATCCCACGCGAGGGGGACACCGCGGTGGAACCATCGCGGCGCGGAGTCGGGGGGCTGACGATGAGCGACGGAACCGTGGGACACGGCAGGCGTGTGCCGTGGGGTGATGTGCTGCTGGCCTCGATCGCCGCCGTGAGCTGGGCCTTGATCGGCATGGCAGGCGTGGCGGCGCTGGGGCTGCATCTGCTCGGCGCGGACGCGGCGGGCTCGCTCGGGACGATGACCGCGGCGGTCGTGGCGCTCGCGGCGGGTGGGTCCGTGACACCGTCCGGCGACGTGTCGGCTTTCGGCCTTGAGGGCGCGCAGGCCGACACCGCCCTCCAGATCACGCCACTGGGCGTGAGCCTGGTGGGTGCGCTGCTGCTGTCCTGGTTCTTCCTACGGTCACTGCGCGGGGCCGGGGTGGTGATCGGGCCGGCCGAACTGCTCGCTCGCGCGGGCGCTGTGGTGGCGCTCTTCGTGGCGATGCTCGGCGGTCTGGCCTGGGCGGGGCACGACGTCATCACCATCGACGGCGGCTCGCTCGGGCTCGATTCGCTGCCGGGCGGCGGGCTGCCCGACGAGGTGGACGTGCCCGGTCTCGGTGACATCGGCGGACTGCTGCCCGACCGGCTCGGGGATCTCGCGGACGCGAACGCCGAGGTGGGCTTCACGGTCGAGACCGTGCCGACGCTGCTGGGCGGCCTGGGCTGGGTGCTCGGCGTCCTGGTGATCGCGCTGCTGGCCTCGCGCCGGACTCCGCTGCCGCGCGGCCTGACCGCCGTGCACCGCCTGGTGCGCCCTGCCGCGTCCGCCCTGGTCACGGTGTTGCTGGTGGCGGTCCTCGCCGGGCTCTCGGCGGCAGCGTACGCGGCGATCGGTGACGACAACCCGAAGCGGATCGCGGGCGCCGCGCTGGTCGGGGCCCCAAACGGGGTGTGGCTCGGCATCCCGATCGGGCTCTTCGTACCGTGGGACGGAAGCGCGTCGGGACCGCTCGTCCAGTTCCTGCCCGACCCCCTGGACAAGTTGCTGAGCGCCTCCTCCGACCAGTCCGTCTCGCTGGGACGGCTGGCCGAACTGGACAGCCGGGTCTGGCTGTTGGGGGTCGCGGCGGCGCTGATGATGCTCTACGCGGGTGTGCTGACCGCGGTGCGCACTCCGTTCGTACGGGAGCGGGGTGTCCTCGGTTTCGCCGGACGCTGCGCGCTGCGGCTGGGGATCGTGACCGCGCTCGCGATGCCGTTGCTCGCCTGGCTGACGGACGTGTCCGTGGACGCCTCGATGGCCGTGCTCGGCATCGACGCCTTCGACGCTGGGATAGAGCTGCACGGGCATCTGGGCATGGCTCTGCTGCTCGGGGCGCTGTGGGGCGTGGGCGCGGGGACGGTGGGGGCGCTGCTCGCGTGCGCCACCGGGGCCGCCGGCCGGCACGCGGCACCACTGGCACTGGGCGACGTGGACGCCGGCGAGGCGGGTGCCCCGGCCTCCGCTCCGCCGTTCTCGGAGGTCGCAGGCGAGAGCGGGCCCTACAACCCCGGTATGCCGTACCGGCCGGCGAACCCGGACACGAACCCGTATCTGCGGCTGCCCGACGAGCTGCGGGAGCCCGGACCCGGGCGGCGGCCCGGCGTCCCGCCGCCCGGCCCCCAGTCCTCCGGCAACCGGTCCTCGGGGTTACCGCCTGCCGGGCCCCGGTCCCCCGGCGGGCAGCCCTCTGGCCGGCGGTCGCCCGGGGCCCAGCCTCCCGGCGGGCAACCGCCAGGGGGACGGGATCCGGGCCGGCAGGATCCAGGCGGGCGGCCACCTGGTGCCCGGCCGCCGAACGACGTGTACGGCGCCCCCACGGTGGCCGGGCCGTTCACGCCGCCGCCCGCACCGGGGCAGCGGCGCCGGCCCCGGTCGTCGCAGGACGGGCCGCCTCCTCCCCCGCCCGACGAGCCGCCGCCTCCGTCCGGGAGGCGGCCCGGACGGCGCTGACCGGCGGCCGGGGCGATGCCGGGCCGGGCCGTGGTGTGCGGGCGCCACGGTTCGTGAAGACCGCGGACACCTCGGCGACACCCACTGTTCCCTGTCCGTCAGGCGGACCTCAGCGGCGTGCGGCACGGGGTGCCGGATACGGTGTAAGCACCATGAGCGCATCACAAACGTCTGATGTCCCCACTCTCCTCGTCAAAATCTTCGGCAAGGACCGGCCCGGAATCACGGCCGGGCTCTTCGACACCCTCGCCGCCTACTCGGTCGACGTGGTCGACATCGAGCAGGTCGTCACCCGTGGCCGGATAGTGCTGTGCGCGCTCGTGACGCATCCGCCGGCCGGCCTGGAGGGCGACCTGCGGGCCACGGTGCACGGCTGGGCGGACTCGATGAGGCTGCAGGCCGAGATCATCTCCGGCCTCGGCGACAACCGGCCGCGCGGGCACGGCAGGTCGTTGGTGACCGTGCTCGGGCATCCGCTCACCGCTGAGTCGGCGGCCGCGATCGCCGCCCGGATCACCGGGACCGGCGGCAACATCGACCGTATCTTCCGGCTGGCCAAGTACCCCGTGACGGCCGTCGAGTTCGCCGTGTCCGGTACGGAGCCGGAGGCGCTGCGGACCGCCCTGGTGACCGAGGCGGCGGCCCTGGGCGTCGACATCGCGGTGGTCGCGGCGGGGCTGCACCGGCGGGCCCAGCGCCTCGTCGTCATGGACGTGGACTCGACGCTCATCCAGGACGAGGTCATCGAGCTCTTCGCCGCGCACGCCGGCTGCGAGGACGAGGTCGCCGAGGTGACGGCGGCTGCCATGCGGGGAGAACTGGACTTCGAGCAGTCGCTGCACGCGCGCGTGGCCCTGCTCAAGGGGCTCGACGCCTCCGTGGTGGACAAGGTGCGCAGCGAGGTACGGCTGACGCCGGGGGCGCGCACGCTGATCCGTACGCTGAAGCGGCTCGGCTTCCAAGTCGGTGTCGTCTCGGGCGGGTTCACGCAGGTCACGGACGACCTCAAGGAGCGGCTCGGGCTGGACTTCGCCCAGGCCAACACTCTGGAGATCGTCGACGGGAAGCTGACGGGCAGGGTCACCGGCGAGATCGTGGACCGGGCGGGCAAGGCGCGGCTGCTGCGCCGGTTCGCCGCGGAGGCGGGGGTGCCGCTCGCCCAGACCGTGGCGATCGGCGACGGCGCGAACGACCTGGACATGCTCAACGCGGCCGGTCTCGGGGTCGCCTTCAACGCCAAGCCGGTGGTGCGCCAGGCCGCGCACACCGCGGTGAACTTCCCCTTCCTGGACACCGTCCTGTACCTGCTGGGCGTGACCCGGGAAGAGGTCGAGGCGGCGGACATGCACGTGGACTGAGTTCTCGCACGTCCACGACGCGGACGGGGCCCGGCACCGCGATGGTGCCGGGCCCCGTCCGCGTGAGAAGGGAACGACCGGGTCTACTCGGACGGCGCCCAGTAGTCGAGCAGTGTGGCCACGCCCGGCTCCAGGGCCTTCCAGGAACCGGTGAAGGAGAGCACGGCGAAGGCGGCCGCGGGGAAGCCCAGGCGGCTCATCCGCTCCTGCGCGTCGCCCTCGGACTGGCCGGCCAGGATGTCGGCGAGGCCCTGCACGCCGGGGTTGTGGCCGATCAGGAGTGCGTTCTGCACATCGTCGGGGGTTTCGTTGAGCACGGCGATCAGCTCGCCGGGAGAGACCTCGTAGAGCCGCTCCTCATAGACCGTTTTCGGCCGGTGAGGGAGCTCGTGGACGGCGAGTTTCCATGTCTCGCGGGTCCGGGTCGCGGTGGAGCAGAGGGCCAGATCGAAGGGGATGCCGGTGTCGGCCAGCTTGCGTCCGGCGACGGCGGCGTCCTTGCGGCCCCGCTCAGCGAGCGGCCGCTCATGATCGGAGACCTCGGGCCAGTCGGCTTTCGCATGCCGGAAAAGGACAATCCTGCGGGGTTCTGCGACGCTCATGGTTCCCAGCTTCGCACGAAACACGCCATGGGGCGCAGGGAGTTGACTGGCTGCCCCGACGTGGTGTGCCGGGAGCTCAGGAGCCCTGGCGCAGCACGATCTGCTGGACCTGCTCGAAGAGCCGGCCGACCGCGGGTTCGCCGCCTGTCGCGTGGGCGTCGGCGGGGTTCAGTATCAGCAGGAGCAGTGCGGCGAAGGCGAGCGCGGGGAGGACCAGGGCCCACCAGGGGAGCCGGGTCTCGACGCCGCGCCTGCTCGCCGGATGGGGCGGGATGTGCGTAGGGGCCGACATGCCGCCTCCGTGGGGCTTCGAGTGCTCCGTGGTCCGCGTCCTCGCGGCCACATCTCGAAGTTACGGACTTCGCAGGCCTCAACCCATCCGGAGATCCACCCACTTGACCCTGACACTCACCCCCTAGGGGATGGTGGGGATAGCCCCACCATCGCGCCGCGGAGGCCTCACGCCGGAGGGTTCGGGGCCGGCTGCCGACGGATCAGGGCGAGGCGATCGACGCGATGACGCCGATGATCACGAAGATGAGGAGGAACGCGCCGAAGACGAGCAGCATCTTCTTCTGGCCGTTCTGGGGGTTCGGGTCGAGCACGGGCATACGAGCAGTCTCGCACCTCTCTGCCGCCCGCTCGCGGGTGGGGTCGGCATGCCGGTGACAGCCGTACGCGGGCGGCGGCGAGGTCACGGCCGACGCTCGGCCTCGTCCTCCACCGTGCGGTCGCGGCCGGCCAGGATGCCCACCACGATCTGGGGGATCATCAGGCCCGCCATGAGCGCGATCGGCAGTCCCCAGCCGCCGCTGTGCTGGTAGAGCACGCCCACCAGGAGCGGACCGGGGATCGAGATGAGGTACCCGGTGCTCTGCGCGAAGGCGGAGAGCTGCGCGACCCCCGCTCCGGTCCTGGCCCGCATGCCGACCATGGTGAGGGCCAGCGGGAACGCACAGTTGGCGATACCGAGCAGCAGCGCCCACGCCCAGGCGCCGCCCGCAGGGGCGAGGTAGAGGCCCGCGTAGCCGACGAGGCCGCAGACCCCGAGGGCGACCACGATCGGTCCCTGGTGGGGCAGGCGCGTGGCCAGCCGCGGGATGACGAAGGCCAGCGGCACGCCCATCACCATGGTGACGGCGAGCAGCAGTCCGGCCGTGCCCGCCGGGACGCCCGCGTCCCGGAAGATCTGCGCCATCCAGCCCATCGTGATGTATGCGGCGGTGGCCTGGAGCCCGAAGAAGACGGCCAGCGCCCAGGCGGTACGGCTCCGGGTGATCCGCAGTGCGGAGGGCTCCTGACCCGCCGCGGATGCCGAGGGCGTGTCACGGGCCGGGGCCGGAGCGGAGGCCGAGGCGGTGTCCCTGGACAGGGCCGTGCCCCGGGCCCGTACGAGTGGGATCCACGGCAGTACGGCGACGGCCGCGAGCCCCGCCCAGACGGCGAGTCCCGCATGCCAACTGCCGCCCAGCGCCCGGGTCATGGGGACGGTGACGGCGGCCGCGGCGGCGGTGCCGAGTGCGAGGGCCATGGAGTAGAGGCCGGTCATGGAGCCGACCCGGTCCGGGAACCAGCGCTTGACGATCACCGGCATGAGCACGTTGCTGACCGCGATGCCCATGAGCGCGAGGGCGCTGGCGACCAGGAAGCCGGCCGTGTTCCCGGCGAAGGGCCGGATCGCCAGTCCCGCGGCGATCGCGACCATGCCGGCGCAGACCACGGCGGCGGGTCCGAAGCGGCGGGCGAGGCGCGGTGCCATGACCCCGAAGACGGCGAAGCACAGAGGCGGTACGGAGGTGAGGAGTCCGGCGAAGCTGCCGCTCATGCCGAGCCCGTCGCGCACCTCTTCCAGGAGGGCGCCGAGGCTGGTGATGGCGGGGCGCAGGTTGAGGGCGGTGAGCACGATGCCGACGATCACCAACCGCGTCAGCCACGCGCGCGTGGCGGGCGGGCGGAGTTCCGCGTCCTGTGCGGAGCTGCGTATCGGTGGGGACATCGCCGTCCGGGTTTCCTCGCCAGTCATGTCAGCCATCATAGAATCATGGGATGATTGGTTGTCCAATCCCCTGGTGCACACCTGGGGCACAATCCCCTGACACGCATTCCGGTGCGTCCTCCCGGTGCACCCCCTGGCGCGAAGGACCGTCATGCCGCTGAGCCACCCCCGCCGATCGGCACTGTCCGAACAGGTCATCGCCGAGCTGCGGAACCAGATCACCTCGGGCGAGTGGCCGGTGGGCTCCCGCATCCCCACCGAGCCGGAGCTGGTCGAGCAGCTGGGGGTCGCCCGGAACACGGTCCGCGAGGCCGTCCGCGCGCTCGCGCACAACGGCCTGCTCGACATCCGTCAGGGCTCGGGCACATATGTCGTGGCCACCAGCGAGCTGGCGGGCGTGATGCACCGCCGCTTCGCGGACGCCGATCCGCGGCACATCGCCGAGCTGCGTTCCACGCTGGAGTCGAGCGCCGCGAAGCTGGCCGCCGAGCGCCGCACGGAGCGCGATCTGAAGCAGCTGGACGCCCTCCTCGTACGCCGGGAGGAGGCCTGGGAGTCGGGCGACGCGGAGGCCTTCGTGACCGCCGACACGACCTTCCACCTGGCCGTGGTCGCCGCGTCCCACAACGACGTCATGACGGCGATGTACGCGGACCTGGGCGAGGTCGTGCGCGACTGGCTGCGCGAGGACGTGGGCGAGGAGCTGACGCCCGAGACGTACATGGACCACACGCGTCTGGTGGACGCCATCCGCACGGGCGACGCGGAGACCGCCGCCGCGGAGGCCGCGGGCTATCCCTTCCTGTGCCGCCCGGGCCGACCCGCCGTGGAGAAACCCGACGCCGCCCCGGCGTGAAGAAGTCTGCGGTCATCGCTGCGTGACAGGACGCGACGTCGTCGCCGTGCGGCAAGGCCCGGCGTCATCCCTGCTTGGCGAGGGGCCGACGCCGCCTCCGTACGAACGAGCCCGTCGTCATCGCTGGTGGCTGACCCACGCCGAGCGGACTTCCTTCCAGCAGCGGCCGGTCAGCCGCACGGTCTGCGCGGGTCCGGCCTCGACCGAGGCCCCGTCGGTGTCGAGGTCCCACCAGGGGTCGCACTCGATGTGCAGACGGACGTGATCGGGCTCCGGGTACGGGTTGTGGCAGTACGCCGTCACATACGAACCGTCGACGGCGGTCCGGCACGCCGCCCCGAAGGGCCTCTCCTCCACGGGCACGCGCGCGTGGGGCGCTGTTTTCGTGGTGTGCGAGGCGGCACCGCACGGCAGTGCGAGCAGGAGGGTCAGGGCAGCGAGCAGCGGGGCGAAGCGCTGGGACAGGCGCACAAGGGGACCTCCTCGGCAGAGCTCGGGAGGACATCTCGGGAGGGGGAACTCCTACTCCAGAGTGCGCTGTTACCGGCCCGCACCGCCCGGCCGGTAGGGCCGAACGGGTGACGCCCCGCTCCCCGCGCGCTGCGGGAAACGGGGCGTCGAAGCCGTACGAAGGCGGATACGCAAACGTTCGCGTAAACGCTTACGCGCCGATCGCGTGCAGACCGCCGTCGACGTGGATGATCTCGCCGGTGGTCTTCGGGAACCAGTCACTGAGCAGGGCGACGATGCCGCGGCCGGCCGGGTCGGGGTCCTTGAGGTCCCACTCCAGGGGCGAACGGCTGTCCCACACGGCGGCCAGGTCGCTGAAGCCCGGGATGGACTTGGCGGCCATGGAGCCGATGGGGCCCGCGGAGATGAGGTTGCAGCGGATGTTCTGCTTGCCCAGGTCACGCGCCATGTAGCGGCTGGTGGCCTCCAGGGCGGCCTTGGCCGGGCCCATCCAGTCGTACTGCGGCCAGGCGTACTGCGCGTCGAAGGTGAGGCCGACGACCGAGCCGCCGTTCTGCATCAGCGGCAGACAGGCCATGGTCAGCGACTTCAGGGAGAACGCCGAGACGTGCATGGCGGTGGCCACGGACTCGAACGGCGTGTTGAGGAAGTTGCCGCCGAGGGCGTCCTGCGGGGCGAAGCCGATGGAGTGCACGACGCCGTCCAGGCCGCCCAGCTCCTCGGCGACCAGGTCGGCCAGCCGCGCCAGGTGCTCGTCGTTGCTGACGTCGAGCTCGATGACCTTGGTGGGCTTGGGGAGCTTCCTGGCGATGCGCTCGGTCAGCGTGGGCCGCGGGAACGCGGTCAGGATGATCTCGGCACCCTGCTCCTGGGCCAGCTTCGCGGCGTGGAAGGCGATGGAGGACTCCATCAGCACACCGGTGATCAGGACGCGCTTGCCCTCGAGAATTCCGCTCATGGTGATCAGTGACCCATTCCCAGTCCGCCGTCTACGGGGATGACGGCTCCAGTGATGTACGAGGCGTCGTCCGAGGCGAGGAACCGCACCGTCGCGGCGATCTCCTCGGGCTTCGCGTACCGGCCGAGCGGCACCTGCTTCACGATGCCCTCGCGCTGCTCGTCGGTGAGCACCTTGGTCATGTCGGTGTCGACGAAGCCGGGCGCGACGACGTTGAAGGTGATGTTGCGCGAGCCCAGCTCACGGGCGAGCGAGCGCGCGAAGCCGACGAGGCCGGCCTTGGAGGCCGCGTAGTTGGCCTGGCCCGGACCGCCGTACAGCCCGACGACCGACGAGATCAGGACGACACGGCCCTTCCTGGCGCGCAGCATGGCGCGGTTGGCGCGCTTCACGACCCGGAAGGCGCCCGTCAGGTTGGTGTCCAGGACGGAGGTGAAGTCGTCCTCGGACATCCGCATCAGCAGCTGGTCCTTGGTGATGCCGGCGTTGGCCACGAGCACCTCGACCGGGCCGTGTTCGGCCTCGATCTCCTTGTAGGCCTGATCCACCTGCTCGCTGTCGGTGATGTCGCACTTGACGGCGAGGAAGCCCTCCGGGGGCTCGCCCGAGCGGTATGTGATCGCGACCTTGTCGCCCGCGTCGGCGAAAGCGCGGGCGATGGCGAGGCCGATGCCCCGGTTTCCTCCGGTGACGAGAACCGAGCGGCTCAACGGATCACCCTTTCGATAGCCGGTCTGGTACCTCGAAAACCTATCGGCACCGTCCCCCGTACGGAGAATCGGGCGCCGACAGTGACGCAACGGACTCGCTGTCGGATCCCTACAGAAAGTTGTGGCCCCCGGCGCGCCCGCGCGACATGATCGGACCGACAGGCGACGACAGCAGGGAGACCTCCGTGCCTCATTCCATCGACGAAGCCTTCACGGCACTGCCGCTGAGGGCCCTGGCCGACGCGGCGCTCGCGCGGGCCAGGGCGCTGGGTGCCGACCATGCGGACTTCCGGTTCGAGCGGGTGCGCAGCGCGGCCTGGCGGCTGCGGGACGCGAAACCGGCCGGGTCCTCGGACACCACGGATCTGGGCTACGCGGTGCGTGTGGTGCACGGCGGGACCTGGGGGTTCGCGTCGGGTGTGGACCTGACGATGGACAGCGCCGCGAAGGTGGCGTCGCAGGCCGTGGCGATGGCGAAGCTGTCGGCCCAGGTGATCAAGGCGGCGGGTTCGGACGAGCGCGTGGAGCTCGCGGACGAGCCGGTGCACGCCGAGAAGACCTGGATCTCCTCGTACGAGATCGATCCCTTCTCCGTGCCGGACGAGGAGAAGTCCGGGCTGCTCGCGGAGTGGAGCGCACGGCTGCTCGCGGCGGACGGCGTCAGTCATGTGGACGCCTCGCTGCTGACGGTGCACGAGAACAAGTTCTACGCGGACACGGCGGGGACGGTGACGACGCAGCAGCGGGTCCGGCTGCACCCCCAGCTGACCGCCGTCGCCGTCGACGAGTCGAGCGGCGAGTTCGACTCGATGCGCACGATCGCGCCGCCCGTGGGGCGCGGCTGGGAGTACCTCACGGGCACCGGCTGGGACTGGGAGTCGGAGCTCGCGCGGATCCCGGAGCTGCTCGCCGAGAAGATGAGGGCGCCGAGCGTCGAGGCCGGGGTGTACGACCTGGTCGTCGACCCGTCCAACCTGTGGCTGACCATCCACGAGTCCATCGGCCACGCCACCGAGCTGGACCGCGCGCTCGGCTACGAGGCTGCGTACGCCGGGACCTCCTTCGCCACCTTCGACCAGCTGGGCAAGCTGCGGTACGGCTCCGATCTGATGAACGTCACCGGGGACCGCACCGCCGAGCACGGGCTCGCGACCATCGGGTACGACGACGAGGGCGTGGCCGGACAGTCCTGGGACCTGGTGAAGGACGGGACGCTGGTGGGCTACCAACTGGACCGGCGCATCGCGAAGCTGACCGGCTTCGAGCGGTCCAACGGGTGCGCGTACGCCGACTCCCCCGGGCATGTGCCCGTACAGCGCATGGCGAACGTGTCGCTGCAGCCCGATCCCGCCGGGATGTCCACCGAGGATCTGATCGGGAGCGTCGACCGCGGGATCTACGTGGTCGGCGACCGGTCCTGGTCGATCGACATGCAGCGCTACAACTTCCAGTTCACCGGGCAGCGGTTCTTCAGGATCGAGAACGGGCGGATCACGGGCCAGCTGCGGGACGTTGCCTACCAGGCGACGACCACGGACTTCTGGGGCTCGATGGCGTCGGTCGGCGGCCCGCAGACCTACGTCCTGGGCGGCGCCTTCAACTGCGGCAAGGCCCAGCCGGGCCAGGTCGCGGCGGTCTCGCACGGCTGCCCGTCGGCCCTCTTCAAGGGCGTCAACATCCTCAACACCACCCAGGAGGCCGGTCGATGAGCCCTCGTACGAACAAGCCGCACGAGATCGTCGAGCGCGCCCTCGAACTGTCCCGGGCGGACGGGTGCATCGTCATCGCCGACGAGCAGTCGACCGCCAACCTGCGCTGGGCGGGCAACGCGCTGACCACCAACGGCGTCACGCGCGGGCGCACGCTGACCGTCGTCGCGACCGTTGACGGCCGCGAAGGCACTGCGTCCGGAGTCGTCTCGCGTGCGGCCGTGACCGCGGACGAGCTGGAGCCGCTGGTACGGGCCGCCGAGGCCGCGGCACGGGGCGCGGGCCCCGCCGAGGACGCGCAGCCGCTCGTCGAGGGCGTGCCCGCCTCCCCCGACTTCACGGACGCGCCCGCCGAGACGTCGTCGACGGTCTTCGCGGACTTCGCCCCGGCCCTCGGCGAATCGTTCGCACGCGCGCGTGCGGGCGGACGTGAGCTGTACGGCTTCGCCAACCACGAGCTCGTCTCCAGCTATCTCGGTACGTCCACGGGGCTGCGCCTGCGGCACGACCAGCCCAACGGAACGCTGGAGCTGAACGCCAAGTCGCCGGACCGTACGCGCTCGGCGTGGGCTGGCCGGTCGACGCGGGACTTCAAGGACGTGGACCCGGCGGCGCTCGACGCGGAGCTGGCCACGCGGCTGGGCTGGGCCGAGCGGCGCGTCGAGCTGCCCGCCGGCCGGTACGAGACGCTGCTGCCGCCGACCGCGGTCGCGGACCTGCTGATCTACCAGATGTGGTCGGCGGCGGCCCGGGACGCGGCCGAGGGCCGGACGGTGTTCAGCAAGCCCGGCGGCGGGACGCGCGTCGGCGAGAGGCTCACCGACCTGCCGCTGACCCTGCGCAGCGACCCGAACGAGCCGGGCCTGGAGTCCGCGCCCTTCGTGCTCACGCACTCCTCCGGCGACGACGCCTCCGTCTTCGACAACGGGCTGCCGCTCCGTCCCACGGAGTGGGTCCACGAGGGCGAGCTGAGGCATCTGACGAGCACCCGGCACAGCGCCGGCCTGACCGGTCTGCCGGTGGCCCCCGGCATCGGCAACATCATCCTGGACGGCGGCGAGGACAAGTCCCTGGAGGACATGGTCGCCGCGACCGGGCGGGGCCTGCTGCTGACCTGCCTCTGGTACATCCGTGAGGTCGACCCGGCGACGCTGCTGCTGACCGGGCTGACCCGGGACGGCGTCTACCTCGTCGAGGACGGCCAGGTCGTCGGCGAGGTGAACAACTTCCGGTTCAACGAGTCGCCAGTGGACCTGCTGGGGCGGGCGACCGAGGCCGGGCGCACGGAGAAGACGCTGCCGCGCGAGTGGAGCGACTGGTTCACCAGGGCCGCGATGCCGTCGCTGAGGGTGCCCGACTTCAATATGAGCTCTGTCAGTCAGGGCGTATAACCTCGATAGCCTCGCAGTCGGCTGTCATTCCGGCTGCCCGAAGATCATCCAAGGAGACACGAGAACCGTGACGGACATCGTCGACGAGCTGAAGTGGCGCGGGCTGTTCGCCCTGTCCACCGACGAGGATGCATTGCGCAAGGCGCTCGCGGACGGTCCCGTCACGTTCTATTGCGGCTTCGACCCCACGGCGGCCTCGCTGCACGTGGGGCATCTGGTGCAGGTCCTCACCATGCGCCGCCTCCAGCACGCGGGCCTGCGCCCGCTGGCCCTGGTGGGCGGTGCGACCGGCCAGATCGGCGACCCGCGCCCGACGGCGGAGCGCACGCTGAACGACCCGGAGACTGTCGCCAACTGGGTCGGCCGGCTGCGCGGCCAGATCGAGCCGTTCCTGTCCTTCGAGGGCGAGAACGCCGCGGTGATGGTGAACAACCTGGACTGGACGGCCGGGCTTTCGGCCATCGAGTTCCTCCGGGACATCGGCAAGCACTTCCGCGTCAACAAGATGCTCACGAAGGACTCCGTCGCCCGGCGTCTGGAGTCCCAGGAGGGCATCAGCTACACGGAGTTCAGCTACCAGCTGCTCCAGGGCATGGACTTCCTGGAGCTCTACCGGAGGTACGGCTGCACGCTCCAGCAGGGCGGCAGCGACCAGTGGGGCAACCTCACGGCGGGGCTGGACCTGATCCACCGGCTGGAGCCCGACGCCGAGGTGCACTGTGTCGCGACGCCGCTGATGGTCAAGGCGGACGGCACCAAGTTCGGCAAGACCGAGGGCGGCGCGGTCTGGCTCGACCCGGAGATGACGACGCCGTACGCGTTCTACCAGTTCTGGCTGAACGTGGACGACCGGGACGTCTCGACGTACATGCGGATCCTGTCCTTCAAGTCCCGCGAGGAGCTCGAGGAGCTGGAGAAGCTGACGGAGGAGCGGCCCCAGGCGCGTACCGCCCAGCGGGCTCTCGCCGAGGAGCTGACGACTCTGGTGCACGGCGGTGAGCAGACGGCCGCCGTGATCGCCGCGTCGAAGGCCCTCTTCGGTCAGGGTGAGCTCGGTGGGCTCGACGAGAAGACGCTGAGTGCGGCGCTCTCCGAGGTGCCGCACGTCCAGGTCGACGAGCTCGGCCCCGTGGTGGACCTCTTCGCGGAGGTGGGCCTCGTGGCCAGCAAGTCCGCGGCGCGGCGGACGGTCAAGGAGGGCGGGGCCTACGTGAACAACGTGAAGGTCGCCTCCGAGGATGCCGTCCCCGGCAAGGAGGATCTGTTGCACGGGCGGTGGCTGGTGCTGCGGCGGGGCAAGAAGAACCTTGCCGCGGTTGAGCTCCGCTAGGGGCACGCTAGAGGCAGGGGAACGGCGGCCTCGGTTCGTGTGGTGCGGATGTGTGGGGGCCGGTCGCGCAGTTCCCCGCGCCCCTTGGCGGGGGCGCCCCCGCCAAGGGGCGCCCCCGCTTCAGGCTCTCTCTTTGTTGCCCCGCATCGCCGTGTACATCATGTCGCCGAGGAAGACGATGACGATCGCGGCGCCGAGTTGGAGGACGTGGCGGCCCCAGTCGATGCCGCGCGTCTCGTCGATGCCGAAGCCACGGGCGATCGCGTTGCCGACGATCGCGCCGATGATCCCGAAGATCGTGGTGAGCCAGAGCGGACTGTGCTGCTTGCCCGGAATGATCGCCTTGGCCAGCAGGCCCAGCACGAATCCCACGATGATCGCCCACAACCAGCCCATGGCTGCCTCCTATACGGCTCTACGTGAGCATTAGGGCCAGTCTCGGCCTGTCCGCCATACGGCGCATGTCGGGCACGGCCATACGCGGTACGGCGCAGCCCTACCCCGCCGAAACCGGACCTGCCCCGGTCTCGTAGGCGACGCAGCCGCGGCGTAACGTGGAGGCTGTACGGGCCAGGGGAGCGTCCGACACAGGCGGGTGGTGGAACGTGATGCGGAAGCAGAGCGAGGTCGAGGTCTTCCGGATCACCGGAGCCAGGCAGGGCCTCGCCGACGATGTACGTGGCAGGCAGCGCCGCTACATCATCTCGATGTCCGTCCGCACACTCTCGGTGATCCTCGCGGCCACCCTCTGGAACGTCGAACGGCACGTCGCCGTCGTTGCCCTGGCGCTCGGCATCCTGCTCCCCTACGTCTCCGTGGTGATCGCCAACGCGGGCCGGGAGAACGCGCCCTCGCTGCCGTCCACGTTCGTGACCGCGCCGACCCGTCCGATGCTCGCGGCGCCCCGCGCGAGCGACGCCGCGGAATCCGTCCCGGAAGACCTCGGGACCGATGCGGGTGCCCGGCTGCGGGACGAACCGCACGAGCGGACCTGACCACGAACGATCCTCCGCGGCCGAGATTCAGGACCGTACCAAGCTCAAGAAAAGCTCAGATCAATCATGTTGTTCCGGTGCCGGGCAACGGGTTACCCGTGACATACTTCGTACGCGCTCCGCATCCCCCGTCGGAGCGACAGACCGACGCCGGGCAGCTCCCCCCGTGGCTGCTCGGCGTCGCCTTTTTCGGAGCATGGTTCGCGGCCCCCGCGACAGCACCCGGAGCGGCCGGCCTACGCCGCTGGCGTAGGGTCGAGGCGTGATTCTGAACGTCCCCGGCTCCGACCCGTCCTCACCCTCCTCCCCTATCTGTTCGGCGAAGGCCTGCCGGGCGGACGCGGTCTGGGTCCTCGCCTGGAACAACCCCAAACTGCACACGCCGGAGCGCCGCAAGACCTGGCTCGCGTGCGAGGAACACCGGGAGCACCTGTCCCAGTTCCTGGGCGTACGGGGCTTCCTGAAGGACGTCGTACTCCTGGAGGACTGGGAGTCCCCGGAGTCCCCCTAGAGGGCGGAGCGATCAGCCGCCGATCGCCGACATGGGCCGGTCCGGCTGGACGAACGTCGGGTCGTCCAGGCCCGCCCCTGCCTTCTTCCCCCACATCGCGAGCCGCCAGATACGGGCTATCTCCTCGTCCGGCGCGTCCGAACGCAGTGCGGCCCGCAGGTCGGTCTCCTCGCGCGCGAACAGGCAGGTGCGGACCTGGCCGTCGGCCGTCAGCCGCGTACGGTCGCAGGCCGAGCAGAACGGGCGCGTCACGGAGGCGATCACACCGACCCGGTGCGGGCCCCCGTCCACGACCCACCGCTCGGCGGGTGCCGAGCCCCGCTCCTCGGAGCCCTCCTCGGTGAGCTCGAAGCGCGTACGCAGTGAGGCGAGGATGTCACCGGCGGTGACCATGCCGTCGCGCTTCCAGCCGTGCTGCGCGTCCAGGGGCATCTGCTCGATGAACCGCAGTTCGTAGTCGTGCTCCACGGCCCAGGCGAGCAGGTCGGGCGCCTCGTTCTCGTTCAGTCCCGGCATCAGTACGGAATTGACCTTGACCGGGGTCAGATCCGCGGCGCGGGCGGCTTCGAGGCCCTCGATGACGTCCTTGTGGCGGTCACGGCGGGTGAGGGTCTTGAAGACGTCCGGGCGGAGGGTGTCCAGCGAGACGTTGACCCGGTCCAGGCCCGCCGCCTTCAGGGCGGTCGCGGTGCGCTTGAGGCCGATGCCGTTCGTCGTCAGGGACATCTGGGGGCGGGGCTCCATGGCCGCCACGCGCTCCACTATGCCGACGAGGCCGGGGCGCAGCAGGGGCTCGCCGCCGGTGAAGCGGACCTCGGTGATGCCCAGCCGGGTGACGGCTATGTCGATGAGGCGGACTATCTCGTCGTCCGTGAGCAGGTCGGGCTTTGCCAGCCACTGCAGGCCCTCCTCGGGCATGCAGTACGTGCAGCGGAGATTGCACCGGTCGGTCAGCGAGACACGCAGATCGGTGGCCACTCGGCCGTAGGTGTCGATGAGCACGTGGGCCCCCTCCCTCTAGCTCTTTCCGTACGGACCTCGGCAGAGACATCCGGTCGATCAGTCGATCCGATACCAGCGAGCCTACGTGACGGGACCGACAACGGGACGGGCCCTGATCCCACGAGACGCACCGCGGCCGCGTCGTAGGGATCTACGACGCGGCCACTGGGCGTGACGGTCAGTGCGCTCCGGTGCCGGTGAGGGAGCGGACCTCCAGTTCGGCGTACTTGCGGACGTCCGGCTCCTCCTTGGACAGGATCGTGCCGAGCCAGCCGAGCAGGAAGCCGGCGGGGATGGAGATGATGCCCGGGTTCTCCAGCGGGAACCAGTGGAAGTCGACGTCCGGGAACATCGAGGTGGCCTTGCCCGAGACGACGGGCGAGAACAGCACCAGGCCGACCGCCGTGGTGAGGCCTCCGTAGATCGACCACAGCGCGCCCTGGGTGGTGAACTTCTTCCAGAAGAGGCTGTAGAGGATCGTCGGCAGGTTGGCGGAGGCCGCGACCGCGAAGGCGAGGGCGACCAGACCGGCGACGTTGAGGTCACGGGCCAGGGCGCCGAGGCCGATGGAGACGACGCCGATACCGATGGTCGCGTACCGGGCGGCGTTGATCTCCTCCTTCTCGGTGGCCTTGCCCTTCCTGATGACGTTCGCGTAGATGTCGTGGGCGAACGACGAGGACGAGGCCAGGGTCAGACCGGCGACCACCGCGAGGATCGTGGCGAAGGCCACCGCGGAGATCGTGGCGAGCAGGATCGCGCCCCAGGCCGAGTCGACGCCGCCCAGATGGAGCGCGAGCAGTGGCGCGGCCGTGTTGCCGGCGGGGTTGGACTCGACGATCTCTTCCTTCGAGATGAGGGCCGCCGCGCCGAAACCGAGCGCGATGGTCATCAGGTAGAAGCCGCCGATGATGCCGATCGCCCAGTTCACGGACTTACGCGCGGCCTTGGCGTTGGGCACCGTGTAGAAGCGGATCAGGATGTGCGGCAGGCCCGCGGTGCCCAGCACCAGGGCGATGCCCAGCGAGATGAAGTCGATGCTGGACGTGGTCGTGAGGCCGTACTTCAGGCCCGGCTCCAGGAAGGCCGCGCCCCCGCCGCTGTTCTCGGCCGCCTTGCCGAGCAGTTCGGAGACGTTGAAGTCGAACTTGAGCAGCACCAGGAAGGTGATGAGCAGGGTGCCGCTGATGAGCAGCACGGCCTTGACCATCTGGACCCAGGTGGTGCCCTTCATGCCGCCGATGGTGACGTACACGATCATCAGGACGCCGACCAGGGCGACGATGCCGACCTTGCCGGCGTCGCTGGTGATACCGAGCAGCAGCGAGACCAGGACGCCCGCGCCCGCCATCTGCGCCAGCAGGTAGAAGATCGAGACGACGATCGTGGAGGTGCCGGCCGCCGTACGCACCGGGCGCTGACGCATGCGGTACGCGAGGACGTCGCCCATCGTGTACCGGCCGGAGTTGCGCAGTGGCTCGGCGACCAGGAGCAGGGCCACCAGCCAGGCGACCAGGAAGCCGATGGAGTACAGGAAGCCGTCGTACCCGAAGAGGGCGATGGCGCCCGCGATGCCGAGGAACGAGGCGGCGGACATGTAGTCGCCGGAGACCGCGAGGCCGTTCTGGAAGGCGCTGAACTGACGGCCGCCCGCGTAGAAGTCGGCGGCGTCCTTGGTCTGCCGGCCGGCCCAGACGGTGATGACGAGGGTGGCGACTACGAAGACCGCGAACAGGGAGATGATCAGCGGCCGGTGCTCGCTGGCCTCCCCCGCCGCGAGTTGGACCTGAGTGATCGCGGGGCTCATGCGCCGCCCTCCATCCGGGACTTGATCGCCTCGGCCTTGGGGTCGAGCTTGCTGGAGGAGTGCCGCTCGTACCACCAGGCGATGAGGAACGTGGTGAGGAACTGGGCGAGGCCCAGGACAAAGGCGACGTTGAAGTTGCCGAACAGCTTGGTGCCCATGAAGTCGTCCGCGTAGATCGACAGCAGGACGTACAGCAGGTACCAGCTGATGAAGCCGATGGTCAGCGGGAAGGCGAAGGAGCGGTGGGCGCGGCGCAGTTCACCGAACTCAGCGCTCTCCTGAACCTCGACCCACTCCTCGCTGGTCGGGAAGTGAGGTTCAGCTTTCGAGGGGGGCGGTGTGTCGGTAGCCACGGAGTCTCCTCGCGTTGCGGGTGCGGTTGCGACATTGGACGGGGGTCTCTGGGGATCGGGGGACGGGCGGGGTACGGGCATGGCTGATTTCTGACCTCACGGTGATGTGGATCACGTGGGCCGGGTGGCGATGTTAGGTGCCCGGGGCGTGATCCGACAGGGGGCTCGACGGTGCTCGTGCTCCCTGCTCAACGTCACGGAGCCGCACGAGGAGCGGTTCAACTCGCGGCACTTCTTTCGGAAGTCGGGGCCGACGTTTCGGAAGACATCCCCGTAAGTCATTGCTGGCCAGGGACGACGGGAGATAGCTTCGGGCCTGCACCACCCCGTCATGTACCTGCCCGGGCACCACCTGTGTTCGGGCTGGTTCCGTTTCCGGATGATGTGGAGATCCCATGGCTCATCTGCGTTCCAGACGCCGTCTCGCCCTCGCCGTGCCCGTTGTTCTGTCGCTCACCGCCTCGCTCGGCTTCATTCCGGGCGTCGCCACGGCGGCCGCCCCGCAGTCCGCGCCCGCCGTCACGGCGGCGGACGGCCCGAATCTCGCTTACGTGGTCAACACGAAGACCGACCACCGCACGATCGCGTCGGTGAAGAAGGCGATAGCCAAGGCCGGCGGCACGGTCGTCACCACCTACAGCAAGATCGGCGTCATAGTCGTCCACTCCGCCAACCCGGAGTTCGGCCCGCAGATACGCACCGCGCGCGGGGTGCAGTCCGCCGGTGCCACGCGCACGACGCCGCTGACCGCGGCGGGGACGACGGACGAGGGCGCCGCCGACTACCTGTCGGCCGCCGAGGCCGCCAAGGTGAAGGCCGCGGCCACCCCGAAGAGCGAGCCCCTCGAGGCCGACCAGTGGGACCTGCGCGCGATAGGCGCCGACAAGGCCGCCAAAATCAACCCGGGCAGCAAGAAGGTCACGGTCGCCGTGATCGACACGGGTGTCGACGACACCCACCCGGACCTGGCCCCGAACTTCTCCGCCAAGCAGTCCGCGAACTGCGTGGGCGGCGTGGCCGACACGAGCGAGGGCGCCTGGCGTCCGTACACCGCCGAGGACTACCACGGCACGCATGTCGCCGGTGAGATCGCGGCCGCCCGCAACGACATCGGTGTGGCCGGTGTCGCGCCCGGCGTGAAGGTCTCCGGCATCAAGGTCAGCGACCCGGACAACGGACTCTTCTACCCGGAGAGCGTCGTCTGCGCCTTCGTGTTCGCCGCCGACCACGGCGTGGAGATCACGAACAACAGCTACTACGTGGACCCGTGGCTCTACAACTGCATGGACGACCCCGACCAGAAGGCGATCGTCGACGCGGTCAACCGGGCCCAGCAGTACGCCACGAAGAAGGGCACCCTGCACCTCGCGTCGGCCGGCAACTCCAACCACGACCTGGACTCGGACGCGATCGTCGACGACTCGAGCCCCGACGACTCGACCCCGGTCACCCGCACGATCGACCCGCACGAGTGCTTCGACGTACCGACGCAACTCCCGGGCATCGTCACGGTGAGCGCGACGGGCGTGCAGAACCTCAAGTCGTACTACTCCACGTACGGCAAGGGCGTCATCGACATCGCCGCTCCCGGTGGTGACCGGCTGTACCAGATCCCGGACACCCCGTCGAAGAACGGCCGCATCCTCTCCACGATGCCGAACAACCAGTACGGCTTCCTGCAGGGCACTTCGATGGCCTCGCCGCACGCCGCGGGTGTCGCCGCGCTGCTGAAGTCCGAGCACCCGTGGGCGAGCCCCGCCCAGCTGCAGGCGCTGCTGAAGGCCCAGGCGGACAACCCGGGCTGCCCGGACTCGTACGACCAGGACGGCAACGGCACGCAGGACGCCAACTGTGAGGGCGGCAAGCGTGTCAACGGCTTCTACGGCTTCGGCATCGTGAACGCGCTGAAGGCGGTCAAGTAGCCCGCTTCCGCCGGGACTTCCCGCACGGCCCGCACGTATTCGCGAAACGAACTGGAGACAGCATGACAGCGCCTCAGACGCGCTCCCGCCGCGTCATAGCCATCCCGCTGGGAATGGCCCTGGCGACGGCTCTCGCCTTCCTGCCGAACGTCAGCGCCTCGGCGGCCCCGGCGGCCGACAAGGCCGATGCCGCCGACGTGGCGGCGAAGATCTCGGCGGAGGCCACTCCGCTGAGCTACGTCGTCAACGTCCGCGCCGGGCACGGTCCTTCCTCGCAGGTGAAGAAGGCCATCGCCCGGGCCGGCGGCACGATCGTGACGTCGTACGACAAGATCGGCGTGATCGTCGTCCACTCGTCGAACGCCGACTTCGCCAAGACGATCCGCAAGGTGCGCGGGGTGGAATCGGCGGGCTCGACGCGCACGGCGCCGCTGCCCGCGCAGTCCACGACCGACGTCGGCACCCCCAAGGTGCTCAGCTCGGAGCAGGTCGCGGACGTCGAGGCGGCGGCCGGGCAGGACCCGCTGGAGCCGCTGCAGTGGGATCTGCCCGCCATCAAGGCGGACAAGGCGCACGAGAAGACGCTCGGCAGCAAGAAGGTCACCGTCGCCGTGATCGACACCGGCGTCGACGACACGCACCCCGACATCGCGCCGAACTTCGACCGCGACGCGTCGGTCAACTGCGTGTCGGGCAAGCCGGACACGACCGACGGGGCCTGGCGGCCGAGCGCCGCCGAGAGCCCGCACGGCACGCATGTCGCGGGCGAGATCGCGGCCGCCAAGAACGGCGTCGGTGTCACGGGTGTCGCGCCGGGCGTGAAGGTGTCCGGCATCAAGGTCTCCACGACCGCCGGCTTCTTCTACACGGAGGCCGTCGTCTGCGGCTTCATGTGGGCGGCCACGCACGGTGTGGACGTCACGAACAACAGCTATTACACCGACCCGTGGTACTTCAACTGCAAGAACGACCCGGACCAGAAGGCGCTCGTCGAGGCCCTCGGCCGGGCGACGAAGTACGCGGAGAAGAAGGGCACGGTCAACGTCGCGGCGGCGGGCAACGAGAACTACGACCTCTCCGCGGACGAGATCACCGACCCGGTCTCGCCGAACGACTCGACTCCTTCGGAGCGTGTCATCGATCCGTCGGAATGCCTTGACATCCCGACCCAGTTGCCGGGCGTCGTCACGGTCGCGTCCACCGGCGCCAAGGGCATCAAGTCGTCCTTCTCCAACCACGGCCTGGGCGTCATCGACATCGCGGCCCCCGGCGGCGACTCGACGCGCTTCCAGACCCCGGCCCCGCCGGCCACCAGCGGCCTGATCCTCGGCCCGCTGCCCGGCGGCAGCTGGGGCTACATGGCCGGTACGTCGATGGCGTCCCCGCACGTCGCGGGCGTCGCCGCGCTCATCAAGTCGACGCACCCGCACGCCTCGGCGGCCAAGGTGAAGGCCCTCCTGTACGCGGAGGCCGACGCCACGCCGTGCACCAAGCCGTACGACATCGACGGCGACGGCAAGGTCGACGCGGTCTGCGAGGGGCCGAAGAACTACAACGGCTTCTACGGCTGGGGCACCGCCGACGCGCTGGACGCGGTGACGAAGTAACGCATCCTTGAAGGGGGTTGAGCTCCCGTCAGGAAGTCGAGCCGGGTGGCCCACGGGCCGCCCGGCTCTCGCGCGTCCGGGGCCACCGCGCCCCATGCCGGACACCGCGTCCCATGTTGATCGCGTACACCCTGCATAGTGCCCGTATGACGCGTTCGGATGCACCGACCACGGAGTTCGCGTGGACCGCGCTGGGTGGGGACCTGGGGCTGGTCCCACGGTTGTCGACCGTCGTACGGTCCGGCGCACTGGAAGCACGGCTGCCCGTACGGGAGTTGGCGCGGGCCTGTGTGGGAGCGTGCGCGCTGGCCGCCGCCGAGCTGGGCGCGAGGCGGGCGGGGCTCTCCGACGTGCCCGAGGTGCGCGTCGACGACGGGGCCGTCGCCACGGCGTTCGTGAGCGAGCGGCACCTCCTCGTCGACGGGCGGGCGCCGGTCACCTTCGCGCCCCTGTCGCGGTTCTGGCGGACGGCGGACGGGTGGGTGCGCACGCACGCGAACTATCCGCATCACCGCGCGCGGCTGCTGGGCGCCCTGGGGCTGCCGGACGACGCCTCGGTGGAGGCCGTGGCCGGGTGCCTGGCGGAGCGGCCGTCCGTGGAGGTGGAGAGCGCGGTGTACGCGGCCGGGGGCCTCGCCGTCGCGCTGCGCAGACCGGAGGAATGGGCACGGCACGAGCAGGGGACGGCGGTCGCCGGGCAGCCGCTCGTCGAGCGCGGAACGCTGGGCTCCGCCGCCTCGCGGAGCCTCCCGCCGCTCGCCGGTGACCCGCTGTCGCCCGCCGCAGGGCTGCGCGTACTCGACCTCACCCGTGTCATCGCCGGGCCCGTCGCGACGCGAACCCTCGCACTGCTCGGCGCGGACGTCCTGCGCGTCGACCCGCCGGGGCTGCCCGAACTCGCCGACCAGCACACGGACACCGGCTTCGGAAAGCGGTCCGCCACGCTGGATCTGACGGCCGGCCGCCACGACCGGCAGGTCTTCGAGGAGCTGCTCGCCTCGGCGGACGTGGTCGTGACCGGCTACCGCCCTGGCGCCCTGGACCGGTTCGGGCTCTCCGCGGAGGCACTGGCCGAGCGGCGGCCCGGGACCGTGGTGGGGCAGCTGTCGGCGTGGGGAGCGTACGGGCCGTGGGGCGGGCGGCGGGGGTTCGACAGCCTGGTGCAGGTGGCCACCGGCATCGCCGCCATTGAGGGATCCGGGGAGAAGCCGGGCGCGCTGCCCGCGCAGGCTCTCGACCACGGCACGGGGTATCTGCTGGCGGCCGGGGTGCTGCGCGCGGTCACGGAGGGGCTGGACGAGGGCGGGACACGGTTCGTGCGGCCGGCGTTGGCGCGTACGGCGGCCTGGCTGACGGCCGGGGACGGGGCAGGGCGGGCTGGGGCGCCGGCGGAGGCCTCCGGCCCGCGTGAGGGCTCGTACGGCGATTCCGGCTCGGCCGAGGGCTCGTACGGCGACCCGGCGCCCTGGCTCGCGGAGGCGGACAGTGCGCTGGGACGGCTGCGGTACGCCCTGCCGCCGGTCTCCTTCGCGGGCGGGCCGGGCGACTGGTCGCGGCCGCCCGGCCCCTGGGGTGCGGATTCGCCGCGCTGGGGCTGAGTCGGGAGGGCGGCCGGGCGCGTATGGATGGGCGGAATGTCGTGTGCGTGAGCGGAATACCGTTCCGTCAGTTGTTTGCCAGGACTTGCCCGGACCTGGACGACTGGTGAAGATCTTGAGGTGAGTTCGATAAGACCGACTGCCGACGCGGGTGGCGAGGCGGGCGCGCCCCGGGTGAGCGCGGCCGTCGTGCGGCGTTCCGTCGCCGTCCTCGCCCTGGTGGCCCTGGCCGCGCTGATCCCGTTCCTCGGACCGCCCACCGCACTGCGCGGCACGGGAGAGGCCGCCGCTCCCGGCGTGCGCGGGATCGCGCTGCTGCGGACGGTCCTGTTCGCCGCGGTGTGCGTCTCGGCGGGTGAGCTGTTCGTCGCGCGGCTGGCCCGCAGGGTGCCGGGCGCGCCGCTCCAGGACGCGCCCCGCAGCTGGGCCCCGGCCGCGGCCGCCGCCGGTTTCGTCGCCGCGCTCGGTCTCGCCTCGGTGGTGGCCACCGGCAACCTGGTGCCGCGCAGCCTCTCCGACATGGACATCGGCGGTCTCTACCAGACCCGGGACGGCGCGCTCGCGCTGCTGGAGGTCAACGCGTTCGTCGTGATGGGTCTGTGCGCCCTGTCGAGCCGCCCGGGCAACCAGGTGTGGCCGCTGGCCGCGGTGGCCGTCGCGGAGGCGCTGCGCGCCCACCCCACCACGGAGCAGAGTCCGCTGATCGGCTCCGGTCTGACACTCGTCCATGTGACGTGCGCGGCCCTGTGGGCGGGCGGGCTGTTGTACGTCCTGCGCACGCTCCACCGGTGGCGGAACACGGCCTCCGGTGAGGGCGTCGCGTTGTTGGGCCTCTACGCGCGCGTGGCGGCCGTTCTGCTCGCCGCGATCACCGCGACGGGCGTGGGCAGCACCTTGCGCCGGATGCCGCCCGGCACGGTCCTCGATCAGCTGACGACGACGGCGTACGGGCGCATCCTGCTCGCCAAGGTGCTCCTCGTGGCCGCCGTCGCCGCCCTCGCCCTGTGGGCCCGCCACCGGCTGCACCGGGCGGCCGACCCGCTCACCGCTTACTCCCCCGCGCGCGCCGAGGTCGTGGTCCTGGGCGTGGTGGTCGCGGTCTCGGCGGTGCTCACGGCGGTGCCGGTGCCGATCCGCTGGTGACCCTTTCCGCGGGCCGACGGGTCAGTTGGCGACCATGACCTTCAGCGCGGTGCGCTCGTCCATCGCCTTGTAGCCGTCCGGCACACCTTCCAGACCGACGGTCAGGTCGAAGACGGGCGACGGGTCGATGCTCCCGTCGAGGACGTCGGGCAGCAGCTCCGGGATGTACGCGCGGACGGGTGCGACCCCGCCGCGCAAGGCGATGTTCCGGTCGAACATGACGCTCAGGTCGAGGCCGGTTCCGCTGCCGTGCGGAACACCGACGAAGCCGATCGCACCGCCGTCACGGGTGATGTTCACGGCCGTCCGCATGGACTGCTCCGTGCCGACGGCCTCGACGACGGCGTGCGCGCCCCGGCCGCGGGTGAGTTCGCGTACCGCCTCGACGGCCGCGTCCCCGCGCTCGGCGACGACGTCGGTGGCTCCGAAACGGCGTGCGATGTCCGTACGGGCCTCGTGGCGGCCCAGCGCGATGATCCGGTCGGCGCCGAGCCGCTTGGCCGCCAGCACGGCGCACAGGCCGACTGCTCCGTCGCCCACGACGGCGACCGTGGCCCCCGCGCGGGCGCCCGCGCCGAGTGCCGCGTGGTGACCGGTCCCCATGACGTCGGAGAGCGTCAGGAGGGCGGCCAGCAGACGGTCGTCGGAGGCGGCCTCGGCGGGCAGCGCGACGAGCGTGCCGTCGGCGAACGGGACGCGCACGGCCTCGCCCTGCCCTCCGTCCGACCCGGCCGAGCCCCAGAACCCGCCGTGCTCGCAGGACGTGGTGAGCCCTTCGCGGCAGTAGTCGCACACCCCGTCGGACCACATGAAGGGCGCGACGACGAGGTCACCGCGCCTGACTCCGGACACCTCCGCACCGGTCTCCTCGACAATCCCGAGGAACTCGTGCCCGATCCGCTGACCCGCCTGCCGCGCCGACTCGCCCCGGTACGCCCACAGGTCGCTGCCGCAGATGCAGGAGCGCAGTACGCGGACCACGGCGTCGCCCGGATTCCGCACCACCGGGTCGGGCACGTCCTCCACACGCATGTCGAACGGGGCGTGGATGGTGGTGGCGCGCATGGCTGGATCCTGCTTCCTGCTCAGGTGGTGAGAGTGCGCCTCTCACGGTACGTCGCCGAGGGTGCGGGCTGCGCGCCGACGGCCCCCAGCACTCCTCTGGCCAGCAGATACTGCGCCGCGATGTACGTGATCATGATCCAGAAGTCGGGCCGTGGGAGCTGTGGCCAGTCGGCGACACCGGTCGCGATGAGGGTGTCCGAAAGCATGAACAGCGCACCACCGACGCCTGCGAGAAGCCCTAGCCGCGCGGCCCCGAACGCCATAGCGGTGAGCAGCAGGCTGTAGCCGGCGACGGGGACGCGGAGGTCCGCCGGGAGCCCCGGCCAGAGGAGGGCGACGGTGGTGACGAGGGCGAGGGCGTACGCGGCCGCCGTCAGCCAGGTGACACGCGCGCGTGGAGGCTGTTTCCCGCCGAGTGCGGTGGTCTGCCTGAAGAGCAGCAGATAGCAGACATGGCCCGCCGCGAAGGACGCCATCCCGGCGAGGAAGGCCGGCTCGGCGTCGAACAGGAGCAGGACGTCTCCGCCCCACCCGAAGAGCAGCGCGGCGACGAGGAGCTGGGGCCCGCCGCACACGCGCGCGTAGAGGGCGAGCAGGGGCATCAGGAGGGGCTTGGCCACCGTGTGGCCGGTCTCGTACCCGGCGGCCAGGGAGACGAGATCCACGACCGCCACCAGGCCGAGGGTCACGAGCAGCACGCGCGCGTGGCGCGCGGTCACTTGGCGGGCTCCGGCTCCGGGACGGGCTTCTCCGGGGACGTGAGGGGCGCCTCCTGGGGCGAGACGGCTTTCTCCGAAGAGGCGGCCCGCTCCGCGGCGGAGGCGGGCGACGGCACCGGCTGCCAGCCCGGCCCCCGGAACATCCGCCCGGCCCGCTCCCGCCAACTCCCGGCGGCCCGCAGGTCCCTGGCGATGGCGGCGTACTCGTGGGTGGCGACCCGGATCGGGTTGTACGTGTCGATGTTCTTGGTCAGCCCGTACACCGGCCGGTCGGTCTCCGGGACGAACGACCCGAAGAGCCGGTCCCAGACGATCAGGATCCCGCCGAAGTTCCGGTCCAGATAGCCGCCCTGGGACGCGTGGTGGACGCGGTGGTGCGAGGGCGTGTTGAAGACGAACTCGAAGGCCCGGGGCAGCTTGTCGATGCGCTCGGTGTGGATCCAGAACTGGTACACGAGGTTCACCGACGAGCAGAACGCGAGGGCGGCCGGATGGACGCCGAGCGCGATGAGCGGGACGTAGAACGGCCACACGGTCCACGTCGTCCAGGGCTGGCGCAGCGCGGTGGTGAGGTTGAACTTCTGGCTGGAGTGGTGCACGACGTGACAGGCCCAGAGGATCCGGATCACGTGGTGCCCGCGGTGCGACCAGTAGTAGAAGAAGTCCTGCGCCAGCAACATCAGTGGCACGGTCCACCACAGGACGGGCACTCGCAGTGGTGTCAGCTCATATATCGCCGTGTAGATGGCGACGATCGGGATCTTCCACAGAAGGTCGAAGGCCAGACTCCCCAGACCCATGCCGACACTCGTGGCGGCGTCCTTCGTCTCGTACCCGGCGGCATCGTCGTCCGGATGGATCCGGACACTCACCACCTCGATCACGGTGAGCAGCACAAACGCGGGTATCGACCACAGCACGACATCGGGCAGGTTCGGCATGCAAGCACCGTAGAACCGCTGGTGGACCGCGGCTAGACGTTGTTACCCACAAGTATTACCGGGGGTATGCGCTTGCTTCTTGGCGATCTCCGCCAAGGAGCCGTGCGGCTCGGGGCCGTGCCCGTCACACGCCGGCCGCCCCCAGCAACGCCCCGGCCCCATAGGTGACCGCCATGGCCAGCGCCCCGCCCGCCACGTTCCGCAGCACCGCCCGGCCCGGGGCCGCGGCACCCAGGCGGGCGCTGGTCCAGCCGGTCAGGACGAGGGCGGCGAGCACCGAGAGCACGGTGACCGCCAGGCGCCAGGCGGCGGGAGGCAGCACCATCGCCAGCAGCGGGAGCAGCGCCCCGGCGGTGAAGGCCAGGAAGCTCGCCCAGGCCGCGTGCCACGGGTTCGCCAGTTCGTCCGGGTCGATGCCCAGCTCCACGCGCGCGTGGGCCCTCAGGGCGTCCCGTTCCGTGAGCTGCTGCGCCGCCTCCCGGGCCACGTCCCGCGAGAGTCCCCGCTCCTCCAGCAGTTCCGTGAGTTCCTCCAGCTCGGCCTCCGGCTGGTCCCGCAACTCCCGCTTCTCCGCGGCCAGGGCGGCCATCTCCGAGTCCCGCTGGGTGGAGACGGAGACGTACTCCCCCGCGGCCATCGACATGGAACCGGCGAGCAGACCCGCGAGCCCTGCCGTCAGCAGGGCCGAGCGGTCGTCCGTCGCGCCGGCCACGCCGACGACGAGGCCCGCGGTGGACACGATGCCGTCGTTGGCACCGAGAACGGCCGCTCGCAGCCAGTTCAGCCGCTCACCCAGCGCCCCGCCGTGGGCCTCGTCATGCGTCGGTTCCGTCACATGCGGGAGCATCGCACCCGGGACGTCACCAGACCCGTACCGACCCTCCCCGCGCGAAGACCGGACTCGTCGCGTCCGCCGGTGGCTCCCCCAGCGGTTCGGCGATCTCCTCCGCCGTCGGGCCGGCCTTCGCCGCGATGGCATCGAGGAGGTCGAGGTCGAAGCCGTACACGCGGGCCGCGTTGCCGCCGACCATCGCCGCGACCTCCTCGCGCGTAAGGCCCGCGTACGCGATCCGCAGACCCTCGCGGGAGTACGGGTACGTGCCCTCGTCGTGCGGGTAGTCGCTGCCCCACATGATCTTGTCGAGGCCGATGCGGCCGCGGAGCGGCACCTCGTGCGGGCGCATGAAGCTGGCGCCGACGAAGCAGTTGTCCCGCCAGACCTCCGAAGGGCCCTTGCCCATCGAAGCGGCGAGCCCGGCACCGAACTTGGACTCGGCCGTGGACGCCTTCGTCGCCGCCGCGACCAGCCGCCCGTGGTAGTAGTCCAGCATGTCGAGCACCCCGGGTATCCAGCCCGAACCCTGCTCGGTCAGCACCAGTTTCAGGCCGGGGTGGCGGCGGAAGGCGCCGCCGAAGATCAGGTGCCAGAGCGCGCGGTGCGAGAACCACGTCGTCTCCACCATGAAGACGGCCCGGGCGGCCGGCTCGTCGCCGAGCGGCGGGGAGGCCGAGCCCGCGTGGTGGTTCACGGGCACACCCAGTTCCTCGCAGACCGTCCAGATCGGGTCGTACGCCGACGAGTACAGCTCGGGCAGCCCGCTGCCCGGTGGCGTGCCGGGCAGCAGCAGGCCGCCCCGCAGCCCCGCGCCGACCGCCCACCTGATCTCCTTCACGGCCTCGTCGACGTCGTTCAGGAGGATCTGGAAGACGCCCGCCCGCCGGCCCGGGGCGGCCGCGCAGAAGTCCGCCAGCCAGCGGTTGTGGGCCCGCAGCCCCGCCCAGCGCCGCTCGAACTCCTCGGCCGTCGGCGCGGGCGCCATCAGGGACCCCGAGGGGAAGAACGGCGGGATGGTGTTCGGGAAGACGACCTCGGCGACGATCCCGTCCTGCTCCAGCTCCGCGAGCCGCCGCTCCGAGTTCCAGTTCTTGTCGGCCGTGTCCGCCATCAGGTCCTCGTACGGATTGACGTACGAGGCCGCCCAGTCGTCGAACTCCTCGTGGAACCGACTCGCCAAGTACGGCTTGTAGTCGAGGAGATCGGCTCCCGCGTGGCAGTCGGCCGAGATGACGGTGTAGCGGTCGTCACCTACGGGGTTCTCGCCCACGGCGTTCTTGTTCTCATGGTCGTCGCTCACGGGGTCACCCCCAGGACCGGGAAGTCGTGGTCCGTCAGCCAGTGCCGGCCCACCTCGCGGGAGCGCGCCCAGGACGCCTCGACGGCCGACTGGTCCTCGGACTGGCCGAGTTCGGCCGGGGTCGGGCCGATGCGCCGCGCGAGCGGGGCCAGTTTCCCGGTGTCGAAGCCGAAGACCTCCGCCGCCGCCAGGCCCAGCATGCGGCGCGTCTCCGCCACCGGGATGTCGTGGAACGTGCGCGACAGCCACGCGCGCGTGTCGGGCCATGTCCCCTCGGGGTGCGGGAAGTCGCTGCCCCACAGGATGTTGTCGACGCCGATCTCGTACCGCTGGGCGAGTTCGCGCCGCTTGGTGTTGGTCGCGCAGATGAAGACCTGGCGGTCCAGGTACTCGTGCGGCGGACGCGTCAGCTCCGCGAAGGGGGACAGCTTCTTGCCGCCGTGCGCGCCCAGGTACAGGCGGTCCATGAACCACAGGAGGTTCGGCAGCCACCAGCAACCCGACTCCGCCACACCGAACCTGAGCCCCGGGTGGCGCTCGAAGACACCCGACCAGAGCAGGAACCACAGCGGCCTGGCCGGCCACCAGGTCACCTCGCTCACATAGATCCCGAGGTGGTCGCCGTACTCGTGGCGGGGCGCCGCCCCGGAGTGCGTCAGCACGGGCATGGCGCACTCCGCCGCCGCGGCCCACACCGGGTCGTAACGGCGGTCGTGGTACGGCTCCTTGTCGACCCACATGGAGGGGATCATCAGGGCGCCGAGGCCCGACTCCTTGGCGCGGTACACCTCGGCGACGACCCGCTCGGTGGGGGCCGTGACGGGCAACAGGGCGACTCCGCAGTGCCGTTCGGGGTTCTCGCCCACGAAGTCGGCCAGCCAGCGGTTGTGCGCCTGCGCGCCCGCCATGCCCAACTCCGGGTCCTGGTCGCCGGAGAGGCCGAGGCCCACACCGAATGGCGCGGCCGTCTGGCTGTCGACCGCGTCGGCGTCGGGGAAGACGACCTCGGCCGCCACTCCGTCGCCGTCCAGCTCCTTGAGCCGCTGCGCGGAGTCCCAACCGCCGCGCAGGCCCTCCTCGTTGTCCTGGAACCACTTGCTCGCGAACGCCTCGTTGCGGATACCGAGCCGCGTCATCTCCTCGCGGCGGCGGTCGCGGCCCGCGAGGAACTCGTCGAAGTCCCGGTGGAAACGGGCGTCCAGATAGGGCCGGTACTCCTCGGTGGGCAGCCCGGCGTGGCAGTCGGAGGAGATGATCAGATAGGGCTCTGTCGTAGAGGCCATTTGGCGGCTCCTCGGTCCGGTCCGGACCTCAGTCCAGAATGAAGTTCTCCAGGTACGCCGGATCGGCGCGGTCGAGCATCGACCGCGAGCGCGCCCGGATCTGCGCGTCGCTGTGCTCGCTGTCGGGCAGCAGCCAGAAGCGGTCCGCCCGGATGCCGTCCGCCACGAAGTCGGCGACCTCCTCGACCGGCGTGAACCGCACGTCCTTCCCCGCCTCCTTCATCGCTGCCTCCCACTGGTCGAGGCTGCGGTACGGGGTCTTGCGGGGCTTCTGCTTCGCGTACCGGTCGGGCCGGTTGCGGTGCGACTCCCACAGGCCCGTACGGAGCATGTGGGGCCCCGGGAAGAGCACGGAGGCCCCCACGCGCGCGTGCTCGGCCCTCAGGTGCGCGTACAGCGACTCGGTCATCGTCACGACGGCCGCCTTGGTGACGGCGTACACGGAGGCGGTGGGCAGGGGCGCGATGCCGCCGTCGCCTGACGAGGTGTTGACGATGTGGCCGGGTTCACCGCCTGCCAGCATCCGCGGTACGAAGGCCTGGACGCCGTGGAAGACGCCCCAGACGTTGACCGCGAACGCCCACTTCCAGTCGTTCGGGTCGTGCTCCCACATGCGGCCCTCGGCGCCCGAGCCGACACCGGCGTTGTTGCACAGGACGTGCACGGCACCGAACCTCTCGTACGCCTCCTCGGCGAGCGCGAAGACCTCCTCCCGCTCCCCGACGTCGACCACGCGCGCGTGCACCACGGCCCCGTCCTCGCGCAGTCCCGCGGCGGCCTTCTCCAGGGCGCCCTCCTCGACGTCGGCGAGGACGACCTTCAGCCCCTCCGCCGCGAACCGCCGTCCCATGGCAAGACCGATGCCGCTCGCGGCTCCGGTGACGACGGCGACCTGTCCCGCCCTCAGTTCCATTCAGGTGCTCCCCTCGGGCGGCCCGTCGAGAATCTGCTGCGGGTCGTCGTAGCGCTGGTGGATGTACGGCAACAGGGCCTGCCCGCTGACCCGTTCGGCGACCCTGCCCTTCTGGTCCGTCGTCTTCTCGCCGAGGGTGATCCCGACCAGTTCCCGTACGGGCAGGTCGGCGACCGGGTCGTACATGGACTCCCGGAGGACCACGTCACCGGTGATCCGCTCCAGCTTGCGCACCTTCTCGTTGCGCACGCAGTGCACGAGTACGGGGTCGGCGTCGAAGCCCGAACCGTCCACCGCGGGAAGGAACTTGAAGTAGAAGTCGGTCTTCTGCGTCGGCTCCGGCAGGGGCAGCGCCCCACTGACCGCGCCGCGCACCTCCACGAACTCGATGCCGTGCCGGGCGAGGGCGGCACGTACGACGAGACCGTCGCGCTCGACCGTCACCTCGCCGAGCTTCTTGGGCTCCCCGAAGACCTCGCGGCCGCCGATGAGAGCCCGCTCGTGGGTCATCGGCATGACGAGCGGATACCAGCCCTCGACCCCGTCGTGCGCGGCGGCGACCGCGAACGAGCCTGCGCCCAGGGGGTATCCGGGCAGGTCGACCTTGCTGATGTTCACCCGGACCAGCGGCCGCCCGGTGGGTTTGAGCGGCGGTGGCAGGACCGCCGCGACCGCGTCCGGGTCGCTCTCCCAGACGGCCACCACACCGGTGGACCAGATGTCGGGGAGCCGGGAGCTCGCGGTGCGCGCGGCGCCGATCTCCGCCTCGGTCCGCGCGCCGTACCGTACGCGTGCCATGTCGTACCGCCCTTCTCTGATGGGCCGTCACCTGTAACACAGTTACAGCAGACCTCGCGAAGGGTAAATACTCGTGCGCCACAGGGACTTGGGGGCGTCATGGCAAGACCGGCACTGACCCGCGAGGAAGTCCTGGCCGCCGCCGCGGACCTGGTGAGGCAGCACGGCCCCCAGACGCTGACGATGCGGAAGCTCGCCGCCGAGCTGGGCACGGCGGTGACGTCGATCTACTGGCACGTCGGCAACCGCGAGTCGCTGCTCGACGCGCTCGTCGAGCGCACCGTCGCCGAGCTGGGCGAGATCCGGCCCGTCGGGCGCACCCCGGCCGGACGCATCGTGTCCGTGGCGCGCGCCCTGCGCCGACGGCTGCGCGACCATCCGCACCTCGTCGCGATGGTGCACGAACGCGGCCTGACGGAACGGATGTTCCTGCCCGCGCAGCAGGCCCTGGTGCACGAGGTGCACGCGGCGGGACTGCGCGGGGCCCGTGCCGCCGATGTCGTACGGGCCGTGCAGTTCCAGGTCGTCGGGCACCTGCTGGTCGAGCGCAACCGTGAGCGCGCCCCGGCGCAGCACCCCGGTGAGGAGGAGCTGTGGGGGGCGCGTACGGCAGAGGAGGACCCGGCGCTCGCCCGCACCCTCGCGCGGGCCATCGACACGGAGAGGCTGTTCGTCCTCTCCGTGAAAGCGCTGGTGGCCGGGCTGTTGGCAGGGGTTCGTGACGGGGAGTCGGACTCCGGATCCGGCCCGGGCCCGGACTCCGGGGACAGGACTGTCAGTCGCGCCCCTTATCCTCAGTGACCATGCTCGAAGACCATCAGACCGCACCGTCCACCACCCCGTGGCCGGCCGCGTATCCGCAGGGATACGCGGTCGTCGACGTGGAGACCACAGGACTGGCCCGGGACGACCGCATAGTGTCGGCCGCGGTCTACCGGCTGGACGCGCGCGGCGAGGTCGAGGACCACTGGTACACGATGGTCAACCCGGAGCGGGACCCGGGGCCGGTGTGGATCCACGGTCTGACGAGCGACGTGCTCGAAGGGGCACCCCTGTTCCCGGAGATCGCCGAGGAGTTCGCGTCCCGGCTCGACGGCCGCGTCCTCGTCGCGCACAACGCGGTGTTCGACTGGTCGATGATCGCGCGGGAGTACGCGCGCGCGGAGCGCGAGGCGCCGGTCCGTCAGCGGCTGTGCACCATCGCGCTGTCCAAGGAGCTGGGCCTGCCGCTGGCCAACCACAAGCTGGAGTCCCTCGCGGCGCACTTCGGCGTCGTGCAGCAGCGCGCGCACCACGCGCTGGACGACGCGCGCGTGCTGGCCGAGGCGTTCCGGCCGAGCCTGCAGGCCGCCGCGCGCGAGGGCGTACGGCTGCCGCTGCTCGAATGCCGGCCGCTGACGGAGTGGACGGACCGGGCGACGCCGCGGATCGGCCGGCAGTCCGGGGGCCAGTCCCCCGGCGGCTACTCGTCCGGGGGCTACGTGTCCGGGAGTTGGCGCCCCTCGCGCAAGAGGCCCGCCTGCCCGTATCCCAACCCGGGGCGGTACGAACCGGGCAAGCAGCTCAAGCAGGGCATGCGCATCGCGTTCTCCGGGGACACCTCGGTCGAGCGCGACCTCCTGGAGGACCGCGCCGTCGAGGCCGGGCTGCATGTCGCGACGAGCCTGTCCCGGCTCACCAGCCTCCTCGTGACGAACGACCCGGACTCCGGTACGTCCAAGGTGGTCAAGGCCCGCCAGTTCGGCACCCCGGTCGTCGACGAGGCCGCGTTCGGCCAGCTGCTGCGGGACGTGGAGCCGGCGTCGAAGGCGTAGCGGAGGACCCTGGGCCGTATCGCGGAACGCGGGTCGTCCGGGGCGCGAGGGGCGAGCACGGGGCATCCGGGCATCGGGTCCTCCGGGTGACCGCGGACATCCGGTCGTACGGGTGATTGGGGAGCGACTCGCCCGCCGACCGCTCGCCCGTACCGCCCCGGCGGCCCACCCTGTGGCGCATGGCACGTTGTGAGGTCTGCGGAAACGACTACGGCATGACGTTCGAGGTGCACGCGCAGGGCGCGGTGCACGTCTTCGACTGCTTCTCCTGCGCCATCCACCGCATGGCGCCCATCTGCGAGCACTGTCGCGTCCAGATCATCGGCCAGGGTGTCGAGGTCGAGGGCCACTGGTACTGCGGGGCCCACTGCGCCCGCGCGGAGGGGAGGGTGGGGATCATCGACAAGGTCTGAACCGCCCCGTCCGAACCACACGCCTCCAAGCCACCCCTCCCGCTCGACACCCCATGACCGAGTTGTACGGTCGTGGGGTGTACCGCTTCCTGTTGTCCCGGCAGTGGGTGATCCTCACCCTCATCATGCTCGCGCTCATCCCGACGATGATCGAGCTGGGCTTCTGGCAGCTGCACCGGCACGAGCACAAGGTCGCGCTGAACAAGGTGATCTCCGACTCGCTGTCCGCGAAGCCGGTCCCCGCCGAGTCGCTCACCGCGCCGGGCAAGGCGATCGAGCGCGACGACCTGTACCGCCGGGTGACCGCGAAGGGCACCTTCGACACCGCGGACGAGGTCGTCGTCCGCCGCCGCACCAACTCCGACGAAGAGGTCGGCTACCACGTGCTGACCCCGTTCGTCCTGGACGACGGCAAGGTCCTCGTGGTCAACCGCGGCTGGATCCCCGCGGACGGCGCGCAGACCCAGTTCCCGAAGGTCCCCGCGCCCGCGAAGGGCGAGACGACCGTCACGGGCCGGCTGATGGCCGACGAGACGACCGCCGACAGCGGCATCAAGGACGTCCGCGGCCTCCCCGACCGCATGGTCATGCTGATCAACAGCGAGCAGCAGGCGAAGGCGCTCGGCAAGCAGGTCCTCGGCGGTTACATCGAGCTGACCGCGCCGGAGCCGAAGAACGACACCCCCGAACTGATCTCGGAGCCCGACCACAGCGGCATCGGCCCCCACATGGCGTACGCCGTCCAGTGGTGGCTCTTCGCCGCGGGCGTCCCCGTCGGCTGGGTGATCCTGGTCCGCCGCGAACGCCGCGACCTGGCAGAGGCGGCCGCAGCGGAATCCGCCCCGAAGGCGGAACCGGCCACGGTCTGAGCGAGAGGCGGGGGCCGGGCCCCGCCCCGTCATGGGCGCGGGGAACTGCGCGACCAGCCACAACGGACCCGCACCCCTCAAACGGCCTGGATTGATCGCCACAATCGCCGGGAACCCGGCAGACGTGCACCCATCCATCGAGGACTACGCCCTCATCGGCGACCACCAGACCGCCGCCCTCGTCGGGCGGGACGGGTCGATCGACTGGCTCTGCCTGCCGCGGTTCGACTCGGCGGCCTGTTTCGCGAAACTGCTCGGGGACGAGGAGAACGGCCACTGGCGGATCGCGCCGAAAGGAGCGGACGTCTGCACCCGGCGGGCCTACCGCACCGACTCCCTCGTGCTCGACACCGAGTGGGAGACCGAGGACGGCACGGTACGCGTCACCGACCTGATGCCACAGCGCGACCGCGCCCCCGACGTCGTACGGATCGTCGAAGGCCTCAAGGGCCGGGTCACCGTGCGCAGCACCCTGCGGCTGCGCTTCGACTACGGCTCGATCGTGCCGTGGATGCGCAAGTCCGACGGCCATCGGGTGGCCGTCGCGGGCCCGGACTCGGTGTGGCTGCGCAGCGAGCCCGAGGTGCGCACCTGGGGCAAGGATTTCGGTACGCACTCGGAGTTCGAGGTCGCCGAGGGCGAGCGGGTCGCCTTCGTACTGACCTGGCACCCCTCGCACCAACCGCGCCCCGCGCGCGTCGACCCGTACGAGGCGCTGTCCGCGAGCCTCTCCGACTGGCAGGCGTGGGCGGCCCGCTGCCGCTACGACGGACCGCACCGGGACGCCGTCGTCCGCTCCCTGATCACCCTCAAGGCCCTCACGTACGCGCCGAGCGGCGGTATCGTCGCGGCGCCCACGACGTCGCTCCCCGAGGAGATCGGCGGCGTACGCAACTGGGACTACCGCTACTGCTGGCTCCGCGACTCCACACTCACCCTGGGCGCGCTGCTCGCGTGCGGCTACCAGGAGGAGGCTGCGGCGTGGCGCGACTGGCTGCTGCGCGCGGTCGCGGGTGACCCGGCGGAGCTGCAGATCATGTACGGCCTGGCGGGCGAGCGGCGGATCCCCGAGTTCGAGCTGGCGTGGCTGCCCGGTTTCCGCGACTCGGCGCCGGTCCGGATCGGCAACCACGCCGTACGGCAGTCGCAGCTCGACGTGTACGGCGAGGTGATCGACTCGCTCACCCTCGCGCAGCACGCTGGTCTGCCCGCCAAGCCGCACGTGTGGCGGCTGCGCCAGGCGCTGATGGACTTCCTGTGGTCGGCGTGGCGTGAGCCGGACGAGGGGCTGTGGGAGGTCCGGGGTCCGCGCCGCCACTTCGTGCACTCGAAGGTGATGGCGTGGGTGGCCGCCGACCGTACGGTCCGCACGCTGGAGGAGAACCCGGATCTGAGCGGCGACGTGGACCGCTGGCGTGCGATGCGCGACGAGGTGCACCGCGAGGTGTGCGAGCGCGGCTACGACCCGGAGCGCAATACGTTCACACAGTCGTACGGCTCCCGTGAACTGGACGCCGCGCTGCTGCTGATCCCCCGCCTCGGCTTCCTGCCGCCGGACGATCCTCGGGTGGTCGGCACGGTCGACGCGGTCCGGGCGGAACTCACGCGCGACGGCCTGGTGCGCCGGTACGACTCGGACCCGACGGCCATCGACGGACTGCCGGGCAACGAGGGCTCGTTCATCGTCTGCTCGTTCTGGCTCGCGGACGCGCTGCACCTGACGGGCCGTACGAAGGAGGCCCTCGACCTGTTCGAGCGGCTCGTCGCGCTCCGCAACGACGTGGGGCTGCTGGCCGAGGAGTACGACCCCGTGGCCGGCCACCAGCTCGGCAACTTCCCACAGGCGTTCAGCCACATCGGCCTGGTGGGCACCGCCCTCGCCCTGTTCGACGGGGAAGGGGGCCGGGGAGGGGCTGGAGGGTCCGATGAGGAGGGGGCAGGATAGGGCCCATGGATCTTGGACTGAAGGACCGCGTCTACGTCGTTACCGGAGCAACGCGCGGCCTGGGCCACGCCTCCGCGCGTGAGCTCGTCGGCGACGGCGCGAAGGTGATCATCACGGGGCGCGACGAGAAGACGGTGGCCGAGGCCGCGACGGCCCTCGGCCCGAACGCGCACGGCGTGGCCGTGGACAACTCCGACCCGAGTGCCCCGCAGAGCCTGATCGCGGCCGCGCGCGAGCGCTTCGGCGGTTTCGACGGCATCCTGATCAGCGTCGGCGGCCCGCCGCCCGGGTTCGTCGCCGACAACACGGACGAGCAGTGGCAGTCGGCGTTCGAGTCGGTCTTCCTGGGCGCGGTCCGGCTGGCCCGTGCGGCCGCCGCGGAGCTCGGCGAGGGCGGGGTCATCGGCTTCGTGCTCTCCGGTTCGGTGCACGAGCCGATCCCGGGTCTGACCATCTCCAACGGTCTGCGTCCCGGTCTCGCGGGGTTCGCCAAGTCGCTCTCCGACGAGCTCGGGCCGCGGGGGATCCGGGTGGTCGGGGTGCTGCCAGCACGGATCGACACGGATCGCGTGCGCGAGCTGGACGGGTACGCGCCGGATCCGGAGGCCGCGCGGGCCGCCAATGAGG
Source organism: Streptomyces sp. NBC_00258 (assembly GCF_036182465.1). Taxonomy (NCBI): domain Bacteria; kingdom Bacillati; phylum Actinomycetota; class Actinomycetes; order Kitasatosporales; family Streptomycetaceae; genus Streptomyces; species Streptomyces sp. NBC_00258. The sequence continues at coordinate 9,111,326 of NZ_CP108081.1, read as the reverse complement.
CGCGGATTCCGCTCCGTCGGTACGGGACGCCGGAGGAGTTCGGCCGTACGGCCGCGTTCCTGTTGTCTCCGGCCGCTTCTTATCTGACGGGGATCATGGTGCCTGTGGATGGTGGGGCTCGGCACGGGTTCTGAACGGTGGGGTTGTTGTGTGGCTGCGGGTGCGTGGGGGCTTGTCGCGCGGTTCCCCGCGCCCCTGAAAGATCCAGGGGCGCGGGCTAGTTGACCCGTTCCGCGCCGTGCTTGACCCCCCGTAGGCGTACTTCCGCCGGGAGGGACGCGAGGCCCGCCGAGTCCCTTGCGTGGGCCAGGGCCTCCGTGGTCAGGCGGTGGAGGGCGTCGCCGGGGTCGGCGTGGGGTTCCAGGAGGAGTTGGACGCGCGCCTCGGGGACGTTGCGGCGCCCGGTGAGTGACGCCTGGGCCCGCTCGACCCCGTCCAGCGCTCCCGCCTCACCGGCCAGTACGCCCTCCAGGGCCCGGCCCCTCAGCAGCGCGCCCTCGCCGTCGCCGGTGTCGACGAGCACCTCGGCGAGCCGACGCCGGCGCAGTACGGCCGTGAGCCACCACAGGGCGAGCAGCACGGCCACGGCGAGTACGGCGATGACGGTGGGCCACCACCAGCCGTCGTCCCGCCATCGCGCCCGGTCCGCGTCGCTCAGCAGCACGTCGTGCCGTCCGTCGTGGATCCACCACGAGGGCGGGTTCGCCCCGAGGCCGACGACCAGCACGGAGCCGCCGAACACGACGAGGAGCAGGCCCGCGAGGCCCAGCAGCACCCGGTTCACGATCCTCAGCATCCGGCTCATCCCTTCCGGCCCGGCCGCGCGACATGCACCGACAGCGCGGGACGCCGGGCGAGCCCGAGTCCCCTTATGCCGTCGGCGAGCGTGGCGTCCAGATCGGCGCGTACGTCGTCGAGTTCACGGAAGTGCGACACCGCGCGGACGTCGACCTTCCTGCGCCCCACCCGGACCCGCACCGACCGCACGCCGGACACCTCCATGGCCCGGTCGCGCAGCACCATGGCGGCCGCGCCCCGGTGGAGACCGGCCCGTACGTCGGCGTGGGCGCGGCGCATCGGCAGGACGTCCCGCAGGCCCGGCGTCGCGGCGAGCACGAGCAGCCAGACGCCGAGGGCCGTCGCGACCCCCGCGCCGACGAGAACCCAGGTGTCGTCGAGGGGCCGCTCGGCCAGTTCGTGGGCAAGGGACCTGCGCCAGTGCATGGCGGGCCGGTCGGCGCGGACCGCGACGACGTCGTACAGCAGGAGGCCCGCGCCCGCCGCGACCAGCAGCGCGAGGATGCCCGCGGGGATGCGACGGGCCGACCAGAAGCGGCCTTCCGCGTCGTCGGCCTCTTCGAGGACGGGCAGCGGTTTGTAGTCCGCCGCGGAGGCGGACTGGCCGAGTTCGCTCTCGACCGCCTTCTCGATGACGGGCAGGTGCTGGGTGCTCTCGGAGCCGTGGGACTCGCTCATTGCGTCCTCCCCTGTGCCGCGCCGCGCGTCTGCGCCGAGTGCAGCCGCTCCACCTGGACGGCGACCTCGGGCACTTCCATTCCCGCCAACGCCTCTACCCGCTGAACGACTTGGTGACGCACGGCAGCGCACTGGCCACCGATGTCGGAGGGGTAGTCGAGTTCGAGGCTGACCCTGACGCGGGCGACCTCGTGGTGGACGATCACGTTGGCGTGCGGGGGCGCGGCGCCGGTCGGCAGCACGTCCAGGGCCTCACGCGCCGCGTGTGCGGCGATCTTCGCCACGACCCGGTCGGCGATCCTCAGCGCGCCTCGGTCGGCCGCCGCGACAGTCCGGCCGGGGCTGCCCGGTCTGACGACCGCACGGGACCCGGCGGACTCACCGGCCTCCCCGGCCGCGGTGGACTCACCGGACACGCGCGTCACCGTCGCCGGTCGTCGCGGGTGCCGCGGGTGCGGAAGAAGTCACCGGGGTCCAGATCCCCTTCGAGGAACCGGCCCACGACGAAGCCGATGGCGCCCAGCGCCGCCACCAGGAGGAAGGCACCGAACCCGCCGAAGTACCCGGCGAAGCCCAGCGCCATTCCGGCGATCATGCCGATCACGGCCAAGCTCATGGTGCACTCCTCAGCAGGTCACTGGCGGACAAGGGCAGGTCACCGGCGAGCACCGGCGGATCGCCGGTGCGGCGTCACTGGAGCCTGGTCTCCGGTTCCTCGTCCTCTTCCTCCGGCAGTTTGACGTCGCTGACCGCGATGTTGACCTCGACGACCTCAAGGCCCGTCATGCGCTCGACAGCCGCGATGACGTTCTCCCGTACGTCACGGGCGACGTCGGCGATGGACACGCCGTAGTCGACGACGATCTCCAGGTCGAGCGCGGTCTGCACCTCGCCGACCTCGGCCTTCACGCCGCGTGTGGCGGACTTCGAACCGCCGCCGGGGACCCGGTCGCGCACCGCGCCGAAGGTCCGTGAGATACCGCTGCCCATCGCGTGCACGCCGAGGACGTCGCGGGCGGCAAGCCCGGCGATCTTCTCGACCACGCCGTCGGCGATGGTGGTACGCCCTCGGGCGGCCGGGTCCCCGCCGCCACGCTTGGTCACGCTGGTCTTCCGGAGCTGCTGGTCCGGCTGCTCGACCTCGGGGGTCTCCGGCCGGTTCCGCTGAGTCGTGTCGCTCATCGCCGTACATCCCTTTCGGTTGCCCTCTTCCCACATTAAGTGGGGTTGCCCGGTCGCGCGCCGGGGATGCGGCAGGCTGGAGCAATGACGGCGGACCGATGGACCCAGGCGGTCAGAATTCAGCTCGGCCTCGGAAGACTGCTGCCCCTCGGGGGCCCGCACGACGGCGCATGGATCACTGAGGCGGCGGCCACCGCGGTACTGCGGCGCGCGGCCCGCGACGTGCCGGGCGTACGCCTCACCGCCGTACGCCTCTCCCTCGCCGCCCCCGACAGCGCCCCCGAGCCGGCCGTCCCTCCACCGCCGAGCGCACTGCCTCCGGGCCCTCTGCGCATCACGGCGGAATTCGCGGCCACACCCGCGGAGCCTCTCCCGGCGACCGCGTCCCGTCTGCGGACGACTCTCGCCGCGACGGCGACGGGCGTACTCGGCCTGAAGGTCACGGAGGTGGACCTACAGGTGACGGGGTTGCTGGGGCCGGAGGAGGACACGGGCACGGCGGACGAGGACGAGTCCGACGGACGCTCCGGGAAGCCCGATCTCCGGCTGGACGCCGACGAGTCCCGCGTGGCCACGGCCGTACGGTCCGTCCCCGGCGTCACCTGCCTGACCTCGGTCCACATCGCACCCCGCTCCGGCACCGCGTCCCTCCCCCGCCGCCATGTCCGCGTGGAGTTCGGGACGGGGGCGTCCGCACGCGCGCTGGACGTGGCGAGAGAAGTCCGTACGAGGGTCACCGAGGCACTGCCCGATCACCCATCGGTGGCGGCACTGGTAACAGCGGTACAACCAGGCACTTAGGGGCGCGGGGCTGTGCCACTGTGCGGCTCCGCCGCGGGGCGCGACAAGCCCTCACGCACCCGCACAGAACGATCGACCTCAGTCACCCACACCCGCAAGATCCCGAAGCCGTCGCCCCTGAGCGGCCCGCTCGGCAACCCGCTGATCCTCGTACGTACGACCCACGGCCCCCTGCAACAGGGCCTTGGTCTCGATCAGCGCGTCCCGAGGCGCGGCAAGAAGCGCCCCGGCCAGATCACGCGCGGCATCGTCGAGCTGGTCGGCAGGCACGGCGATACTCGCGAGCCCGGTCCGCTGTGCCTCCTCGGCCGACACGAACCGCCCTGTCGCGCAGATCTCCAGCGCCCGCGCGTACCCGACGAGCCCCACCAGCGGATGCGTACCCGTCAGGTCGGGCACGAGTCCGAGGCTGGTCTCGCGCATGGCGAACTGCACGTCGTCCGCGACGACGCGCAGGTCACAGGCGAGTGCGAGCTGGAAGCCCGCCCCGATGGCATGCCCTTGCACGGCGGCGATGGACACGATGTCGCTCCGTCGCCACCAGGTGAAACCCTCCTGGTATTCGGCGATGGCAGCATCGAGCTCGGCGTCGGAACGACGCGCGAGATCGATGAAGGACGGCTCGCCGTCGAACCCCTCGGGCGTGAACGCCTGCCGGTCGAGCCCCGCGGAGAAGGACTTGCCTTCCGCGCGCAGCAGGACGACACGGACGGTGCCCGGCAGCAACTGCCCCGCCTCGGCCAGTGCCCGCCACAGAGCTGGGCTCTGCGCGTTGCGCTTGGCCGGGTTGGTCAGCGTCACCGTGGCGATCGCGTCGTCGACGGTGAGCCGTACGCCGTCCTTGTCGAGCAGCGGGTCGAACGAAGCCATGGGGCGCCTCCGATGTGTGCGGTCAGAGCGGGTGCCGTAGGAGCACACCCTTAAGTGACTGCACAGTAACCACCCGGGCGGTCAATCGACCGACCGGGTGGCCACCATCGGAGAACGAGGAGCCGCCCGGCGTCAGGCCGACGCGGCCTTCTTGCCCCGCGTCGCTCCGCCACGCCCACGGAGCGTGACGCCCGACTCACTGAGCATCCGGTGTACGAAGCCATACGAGCGGCCGGTCTCCTCGGCCAGCGCCCGGATGCTCGCACCGGAGTCGTACTTCTTCTTCAGGTCTGCCGCGAGCTTGTCGCGCGCGGCGCCGGTTACCCGGCTGCCCTTCTTCAGAGTCTCGGCCACCCGTGCCTCCTCATGGGAAGTGCGCTCTGGACTTCTCATGATCACCCCTCAAGAGCTTCCTGGCCACCCATTCGGCAAGGTCCGTGCGACAAGCTTTGGGTCATGGAAGCCCGTCACCATGAGCGGAATACGGAATTCCGCCCGCGCCTGTCCGTACGGCCGAACGGGTTCATCGACGAAGTGCCAGGTCAGCGACGCGCGACGGCCGGACCCTTGGGAATGCAGGGCCCGGCCGGAAAATCGATGTAGGACACACCTCGGTACGAGGAGATCTCACACAGATGATGGATCACGGATAAGCCGAATGATCCATACGCAGTGGATCAGTGGTTCGATCAAGCACCGATGACCGCTTCGGTGGGCCGTGCCGGGCTCAGGCGAGGGCCACCAGATCCGCGTAGTCGGACCCCCAGAGGTCCTCGACGCCGTCCGGCAGCAGGATGATCCGCTCCGGCTGGAGCGCCTCGACGGCGCCCTCGTCGTGGGTGACGAGGACGACGGCGCCCTTGTAGGTGCGCAGAGCGCCGAGGATCTCCTCGCGGCTGGCCGGGTCGAGGTTGTTCGTCGGCTCGTCGAGGAGGAGGACGTTCGCGGACGACACCACGAGGGTGGCGAGCGCGAGGCGGGTCTTCTCGCCGCCGGAGAGGACACCGGCCGGCTTGTCCACGTCGTCGCCGGAGAACAGGAACGAGCCGAGCGTCTTGCGGACCTCGACCAGGTCCAGGTCGGGGGCCGCGGAGCGCATGTTCTCCAGGACCGTGCGGGCGGGGTCGAGGGTCTCGTGCTCCTGCGCGTAGTAGCCGAGCTTGAGGCCGTGGCCCTCTATGACCTGGCCGGTGTCGGGCTTCTCGGCGCCGCCGAGGAGCCGGAGCAGGGTCGTCTTGCCGGCGCCGTTCAGACCGAGGATGACGACGCGGGAGCCCTTGTCGATCGCCAGGTCGACGTCCGTGAAGATCTCCAGCGATCCGTACGACTTCGAGAGGCCCTCGGCCATCAGCGGGGTCTTGCCGCAGGGGGACGGCTCGGGGAAGCGCAGCTTGGCGACCTTGTCGGACTTCCGCTCGGCCTCGAGGCCCGCGAGGAGCTTGTCCGCGCGCTTGGCCATGTTCTGGGCGGCGACGGTCTTGGTGGCCTTGGCGCGCATCTTGTCGGCCTGCGAGTGGAGCGCGGAGGCCTTCTTCTCGGCGTTCTGACGCTCGCGCTTGCGGCGCTTCTCGTCGGCCTCGCGCTGCTGCTGGTAGAGCTTCCAGCCCATGTTGTAGACGTCGATCTGGGCGCGGTTGGCGTCCAGATAGAACACCTTGTTGACGACCGTCTCGACCAGGTCGACATCGTGGGAGATCACGATGAAGCCGCCGCGGTAGGTCTTCAGGTAGTCGCGCAGCCAGACGATGGAGTCGGCGTCGAGGTGGTTCGTCGGCTCGTCGAGGAGCAGGGTGTCCGCGTCCGAGAAGAGGATGCGGGCCAGCTCGATACGGCGGCGCTGACCGCCGGAGAGCGTATGGAGGGGCTGGCCGAGCACCCGGTCGGGCAGGTTGAGCGCGGCGGCGATGGTGGCGGCCTCGGCCTCGGCGGAGTATCCGCCCTTGGTGAGGAACTCCGTCTCCTGGCGCTCGTACTGTCGCATCGCCTTCTCGCGGGTGGCGCCCGAGCCGTTCGCGATGCGCTGTTCGTTCTCGCGCATCTTGCGGATCAGGGTGTCCAGGCCACGTGCGGAGAGGACGCGGTCGCTGGCCAGCATGTCGAGGTCGCCGGTGCGCGGGTCCTGCGGGAGATAGCCGACCTCGCCGGAGCGGGTGACGGTGCCGCCGGCGGGGGCGCCCTCGCCCGCGAGGACCTTGGTGAGGGTCGTCTTGCCGGCGCCGTTGCGGCCGACCAGACCGATGCGGTCGCCCTTGGTGATGCGGAAGGTCGCGGACTCGATGAGGACGCGGGCGCCGGCACGGAGCTCGACACCGGAGGCGGAAATCACGGACAGACTCCTGGGCAGGGTTGATGACGGGGTGGGCGGCTGGGATCGTTCACGCCGTCTAGTGCGCGAGGAGAATGGCCATGGGCCAAGTCTAACGGGGCGATGCAACCACTTTTTCTGCGTGCGGGTGTTCGGAAGTGTGACTCTCATTGCCCAGCGGGGTGCGGTGCGGGGTGATCCGGCCGAGGTCGTCCACCGCGATCAGCCGGGCGGTCCAGGCCCTTTCCGGACAGCGCTGCGCGACCAGGAGCACCGGTTCGCGCCGTACCCCGCCCGCGCGGGTACGAGGACGCAGCCCCTGCGGGAAGACGCGGCTCGGGCGGGTGGGAAGAACCCAGCGCAGGTCACGGTCCTCCGTGCCCCTTTCGGTGACCACGGGCCATGGACCACAGCCCGCGGAACAGGCGCAGGGCGTGGCCGTGCCGGAGGGGTCCGGCCGGGCCTGCCGTCGTGACGCGGCGGGCCGGCGGCGAGGTGTCGCCCGTTCGGCCCTCCGCCCGGCGCCGCGCCCCTGGAGCCCGGCGAGGATGGCGCCAGGAAGACGACCAGGGGGACGACGTCCGCAGAGGGTGGTGCGCCCATGCAGTTCGACGACGACGCCGATCTGGACACCTCCGAGGTGCAGGACGTGCGCGGCAGTCGGATCCCCGGCGGCAAGGCGACCGTCGGCGGTGGCGCGGCCGCTCTGATCGCACTCCTGCTGGGACTCTTCTTCGGTGTCGGCCCCGACCAGCTGGGCCTGTCCTCCGGCGACGAGGAGCCCGCGGCGACCGCGTCGTCCCTGGCCCAGGTCCAGCAGACGTGCCGTACGGGACGGGACGCGAACACCAAGGAGGACTGCCGCATCGTGGCGGTGGTCAACAGCGTCCAGGACTTCTGGGCGCAGGAGTTCGAGCGCCGCGGCGGTACGTACACGCGGTCGCCGACCGTCCTCTTCGGTGAGCGGGTCGGCACGGGGTGCGGCGCGGCGACGTCGGCGGTCGGGCCCTTCTACTGCCCCGCCGACCGGAAGGTCTATCTGGACCTGGGTTTCTTCGAGGAGCTGCGGACGAGGTTCGGCGCGAGCGGCGGACCGTTCGCGCAGGCGTACGTGGTGGCGCACGAGTACGGGCACCACGTGCAGGACCTGACGGGGACGCTGAGCCGTTCCCAGGACGGGCGGACGGGCGCGACCAGCAACGCTGTGCGGGTGGAACTGCAGGCCGACTGCTACGCGGGCGTGTGGGCGCACCACGCGACGACCACCAACGACGAGTCGACGGGCAGGCCGCTGATCACCAGCCTCACGGACGCCGACATCCGTGACGGACTGGACGCGGCGGCCGCCGTGGGCGACGACCGGATCCAGGAGCGGTACCAGGGCGGGGTGACGCCCGAGTCCTGGACGCACGGGTCGGCGAAGCAGCGGCAGCAGTGGTTCTACGAGGGCTTCCGCACCGGTGACATGGCGCGGTGCAACACCTTCCGCTGAGCGATCGAACTCTGCCGAACCTCTGCTGAATCCCTGCCGAATCCGGCCGAATCCGGCCGAATCCCTGTCGGGGCCGCCCGGATCCGGCTCGGCAGGGCGTTGTCGGTGCCGGGTGCAAGACTGTGGAGCAGGTCACATTCAGGCGATGTTCCGGCACCGGAACCAGAGGGAGTGATCGGCATGGCAGGCACGGACGGCGGGCGCCCGAGCATCTACCCGACGCTGCTGTACACGGACGCGAAGGCGGCGATCAAACAGCTCACGGAGGCCTTCGGCTTCAGCGAGGCCTCGGTGTACGAGGGCGAGGACGGCAAGATCCTGCACGCCGAGCTGGTGCAGGGCAACGGCGCGGTGATGCTCGGCTCCCGAGGCACCGGCGGCCGCTTCGACGAGGCGATGAAGGGCTCGACGCACACGGGGGTGTACGTGGTCGTGGACGACATCGACGCACACCACCAGCAGGCCGTCGCCCACGGGGCGGAGATCCTGATGCCCCCGACGGACCAGGACTACGGCTCCCGGGACTACATGGCCCGGGACATCGAGGGCAACATCTGGAGCTTCGGCACGTACGCCCCAGAGATAACGGCCTGACGCGATTGGCCCCGCCCGCGCCCCGGGCCCCGTAAGGGGCGCGGGGAACTGCGCGACCAGCCACTGCCGGCCCGCAGCCGAATCACGCGCCCCCGCGGAGCGGCTAGTTCCCCCCGGTGTGCACCTGGAACGCAGCCCGCCGCACGGCCTTGGCGAGCGCCGGGTCGGGGTGGGCGGCGGCAAGCGCGACCAGCACCTGCACGGTGCGCGGATGCCCGACCGCCCGTACCTCGTCGAGCAGCGCCGGCACGGTCGGCTGTATGGCGGACTCCAAGTGCCGTACGAGAAGCGGGGCTTCGCCGTGGTCGGCGACGGCCGCGGCCGTGTCGACCCACAGCCAGGTGGCCTCCTCGCGGGTCAGTACCTCGTGGGCGTCCTCGGGGTCGTGCCCGTCGTGCTCGGCGAGCCACAGCAGGGCGTACGGCCGCAGATGGGTCTCGTCGGACACGGAGCGGACGTCGGGCTCGGCGGGGGCTCCGACGACGCGCAGGGCCTCGAAGGCGAGTCCGCGCAGGAGGGCGTCCTCACCGCGGGCGGCGTCGAGGAGTTCGGTGACGGCGCTGCCGACGGTTCGGGCGGCGAGCCAGGCGCGGTACTCGGCGCGGGCCGCGTTCGGCCGCAGCTGGGCGCAGCCGCGGAGCATGTCCTCGGCGCCCTGCTCGATGTTCCCGGCGGGGCTCTGCGCGGCGACGCAGATCTGCTCCAGCTTGACCCAGACGGCCCAGCTGCCGAGCGGGGTGAGCGTGGCCTGGCCGTCGGCGCAGGTGAGGGCGCCCACGTCGGCGATCGCGTGCAGCGCCCAGTCGAGGAGGGGGGCCAGCGGGGTGTCCTCGGTGGGGCTCTCGACGGGCTCGGGCTGCGGACCGTAGGGGATCTCGCAGCGCTCGGTGCGCAGTTCCGTGACGCGCTGTTCGAGCAGGTCGAGGAGTTGCGGTACGGGGACGGGACCCGCGGACAGCTGGAGGAAGGAGAGGACCTGAGGCATCGCGGAGACGACCTCGGCGACGGCGGCGGGCTCGCGTCCGTCGGGGCCGGGGTGGGCGATCGACCAGGCGTCGAAGAGGGCGACCCAGCCGCGCAGCACGGCGCTGTCGTCACGGTTCCAGGCGCGCAGCCGCCAGCCGGGGCGCGCGATGCCGCCGTGCACCTCGACGAGGCCCGCGAGACGTGCGGTGTCCCAGTCCGCGCGGACCTGAGCCGGGGTCAGGGCCAGATCCGTGGCGGCCCGTTGGGCGGTCGCGTCGGAGAGTGTGCCGGTGCCCTCGGGGGTGCCGCCGGAAGCGGTGCCCTCGCGGTCCCTGGCCGGGCTCAGGACGGTGTCGGCCCAGCGGGCGACACGGGCCGCGCCGGCGAGTACGGAGCGCGCCATGCGGGCGAGTTCCGCGGGTGCCGGTGTGCCCTCCGGCGGGCGTGGTGCGGGTCGGCGCGTGGGCCTCTGGGTCATCGCTCGGGGGGCGGCGGCCAGGGTTCGCGGGCGGACGAGTCGGAGCCTGGAGTCGCGCGGGATACGGGACGTCACGGGGGCAGTCTTCCGGTTGACGGTCCGAAAACCCAAACGGAATGCCACAAGGGGCCACGGGGGCGGCCTGCGCACCGGTCCCCGCAGGCCCTCCCGGGGCGTGAACGGGCAGGTGGTACGGAGTTAAACGGAACGTCCGGGACCGGGTGGAACGGACGCCCCGGCAGCGGACGGGGAGAGGGCCGCGCCAGGAGATGAGGCCACTGGGTGAGGCGGCTGGATGAGATGGCTGGGGGACGTCGCTACATCAGAGGGGTGAGGAAGCGACGGAGGGCCTCTTCGTATCCGGCCGGGTCGGCGTTCCACATGGCGCCGTGCGGGGCGCCCCGGACCGTGTGCAGGGTGACGAGGTCGGGGCGGCGCTCCGCGAGGCGGCGAGAGGGGCCCCAGGGGGCGACCGTGTCGTCCGGACCGTGCAGGACGAGGATCGGCACCTTGAGCCGGTCGGGGTCGGCGGCGCCCTCGATGCGGTCGCCGTGCAGGCCGGTGCGGCCCTGGGCCGCGCGGACGGCCAGTGGCAGCAGGGCGCCGGGGGTGCGGCGGGCCCTGGCGAGGGCGCGCAGCGTGGTCTCCCAGCTGAGGACGGGCGAGTCGAGGACGAGGCCGGAGATCCTCTCGCGCAGCGCCGAGTGGGCCGCGGCGCGCAGGGCCATGGTGGCGCCGGTGGACCAGCCGTGCAGGACGACCCGTTCGGCGCCGTAGCGCACGGCGTAGCGGATGGCCGCGTCCAGGTCGCGCCACTCCGTCTCGCCGAGGTGGTTCAGGCCGTCGGGAGGCCGGGGCGCGCCGAGGTCGCCGCGGTAGGCGAGGTCGAGGACGGGGAACTGCTGGCGGTGCAGGAACTCCATGACGTTCATGGGGTGTTCGCGGGTGGCACCGAGGCCGTGCACGGTGATCACCCAGGTGTCGCGGGCGGCGGGCACGAACCAGGCGGGCAGGGCTCCGAGCTCGCCGGGGACGTCCACGTCGGCGTGGTCGAGGCCGAGGGCGGCGCCCGGGTTGCCGATGTGCACGCCCGGGGTGAACCACACCTTGTCCCCGGCTTCCAGGGTGCCGTGCGTGACCCGTTCCAGACGGCGTACGACCGTGTCGGCGGAGTGCGGGGCGGCGTTGAGGAGCGGGCCGACGACCGCGTGGCTGCCGTCGCCACTGAGGCCGTACACGCCCGGGCGCTGTGAGGCCAGGGCGCGGGTCAGGGTGATCTGTCCCGCCGCCGTGGAGTGCACGGTGAGGCGGGGTTCGGTGGGCAGCGGTTTGCCCGGCGGCGCCTTGAGAGCGGCGTCGCTGGCGAAGCGACCTGCCGCCACCGTGGCGGCGACGGTGGCTGCGCCGGCTATGGCGACGGTGACGGCTGCTGCCGTCGGATTCACAGTGCGCACGGGTCCAGTCTCCTGACGGAACCCGTTGTCGGCCAGTCAAATGGGGCGAATGTGGGTTCGGCACCGCCGGAATGGTGCGTATCCGCTGGGTGCGGGGGCGGCGGACCTCGACGACGCGAGCGCCGTCACACCGCAGATCGACCACGTCGGCGCCGTGGCGGCGGGGATCAGCACGGCCGCCGCACCGGGTCGGATCGGCGGGCGTACGCGGGCAGGTCGGCGGCCGTACCGGAACGGTCAGGTCGGCGGCCACACCGACTACCTTCACCCTGCACGCTCGGCCGCCTTCACCGCTCACGCCCGGCCCCCTTCACCGGCCACGCCCAGCCACCGTCACCGACCGCACCCGGTCACGGTCGCTGGCCGTATTCCTTCAATCGTTCGCCCACCTCGTTCACCTGCTCCCGGGTCAGCAGCGTGGGCGTGTGCCCGGGCAGGGACGAGGCCGTCAGCCAGACGCGGCACATCCACTCCAGCTGGGCCGTGCGGTCGTAGGCCTGGAGGAGCGAGGCTCCGTATGTGAGGGTGCCGTGGTTCTGAAGGAGACAGGCGGTGCGGTCCCGGAGGGCCCGGAGCATGTTCTCGGCCAACTTTTCCGTGCCGTAGGTGGCGTAGGGGGCCACACGGACGGGGCCGCCGAGTGCGGCGGCCATGTAGTGGATGAGCGGCAGCTCCGTGACGAGTGTCGAGACGGCCGTGGCGTGCACCGCGTGGGTGTGGACGATCGCCCGTGCGCCGGTGGCGCGGTAGACCGCCAGATGCATGGGCAGTTCGCTTGTCGGAACGAGCGAACCGAGCACCTGCCGGCCGTCGAGGGAGACCCCGCAGAGGTCCTCGGGGGCCAGCCGGTCGTACGGGACTCCGCTCGGCGTGACCAGGACGGTGTCGCCCACGCGCACCGAGACGTTGCCCGATGTGCCGACGACCAGAGCGTCGGCCGCCGTCCGACGGGCCGTCGCCACGAGTTCGCCCCACGCCCGCTCCAGCGCCTCCCGTGCCGGGGCCGCGTCCCGCTCCCCCGCGTCCCGTCCGTCTCCTGTGTCCCGCCGCTGCTCAGCCATGCCGCGATCCTGCCAGCCGCGCAGCTCAACCCCGGGGCGGGCGGGGCACTTTAGGGCTGAACCGACACATCCGAAAGGTCGCACAAGGGCATGAATCGCCTGCCGGGAGCGAATGACCGGCATGTGACGGGCTTTCAGGGATCTTCCAGTAGCCTCTGGGAGATTTTTCGTGCATGCCGCCATTCCGGGGGGAAATATGGCTCGTGATCGCAAACCGTCCCTGCAGCGCGCCCGACTCGTCGCCGCCTCCGTGGCGACGCTGGCGCTCGGTGGCACCGCTCTCGCCGAGGTGCCGGCCGCGGCGGCCGCCAGGCCCAAGGGCCACGACGTGTCCTCGCACCAGAAGAACGTCAACTGGTCGAGTGCGAAGAGCAAAGGCGCCAAGTTCGTCTATGTGAAGGCCACCGAGTCGCACACGTACCGCAATCCGTACTACAACCAGCAGTACAACGGGGCACGCGGCGCGGGCATCGTCCGCGGGGCATACCACTTCGCACTGCCGCACAAGTCCTCGGGGACGAAGCAGGCCGCGTACTTCGTGCGCAACGGCGGCGGCTGGCGGGCGGACGGCTGGACGCTGCCGCCCGCGCTGGACATCGAGTACAACCCGTACGGCAAGAAGAAGTGCTACGGCCTGAGCAAGACCAGGATGGTCAGCTGGATCAAGGCCTTCAGCGACGAGGTGAGGCGGCAGACCGGCCGACGGCCGGTGATCTACACCACCTACAACTGGTGGAAGATGTGCACGGGCAACAGCGCCGCGTTCGCCGCGAACCATCCACTCTGGCTGGCCCGCTACAGCTCGACGGCGGGGTCGCTGCCGTCCGGCTGGAACTTCTGGACCTTCTGGCAGTACGACAACGGCGGCAGCCTGCCAGGTGACCAGAATCTCTTCAACGGATCCCTGAATCAGCTCAGGGCGTTCGCAAGGGGACAGCGGGGGTAGCGGACCCCTGAATTCCGCCTCTGTTCGATGGCTCTCGCCGCCGCTCCGACACAAGCGGAGTGGCGGCACCTCTATAGGGCCACCCTGTCGCCCACCCCAGTTCATCTTCCGTTCATCCAGGTTACCTACGGTCCCTGTGCCACTGACGTCCAAGAGAAGCCTGGGTAAATGGAACACATCACGCTCCTCCTCGGAATCGTGATCGTTACCGCTCTCGTGTTCGATTTCACGAACGGTTTCCACGACACAGCCAACGCGATGGCGACGACCATCTCGACCGGTGCCCTGAAGCCCAAGACGGCGGTGGCCATGTCCGCCGTGCTGAACCTCGTCGGTGCGTTCCTCTCCGTGGAGGTCGCCAAGACGATCTCCGGCGGCATCATCAACGAAGAGGGCATCCGCACCGAAGTGATCTTCGCGGCGCTCGTCGGCGCCATTCTGTGGAATCTCCTGACCTGGCTCCTGGGTCTGCCCTCCAGCTCCTCCCACGCACTGTTCGGCGGTCTGATCGGCGCCGCGGTCATGTCGGCCGGCTGGTCGTCGGTGAACGGTTCGACCGTCGTCACCAAGGTCCTGCTTCCCGCGATCGCCGCGCCGTTGGTGGCCGGTCTCGCCGCGATGCTCGCCACCCGGCTGACGTACCGCATCAGCAACAAGGCGGGTGAGCAGGCCACCTCCAAGGGCTATCGCGCGGGTCAGATCACCTCCGCGGGCCTGGTCTCGCTGGCCCACGGCACGAACGACGCGCAGAAGACCATGGGCATCATCACGCTCGCCCTGGTCACCGGCGGTGTGATCGCGCCCGGGTCGAACCCTCCCATGTGGGTCATCGTCTCGGCCGGTATCGCCATAGCGCTCGGCACCTACCTGGGCGGCTGGCGCATCATCCGCACCATGGGCAAGGGCCTCACCGACCTCGCGCCGCCGCAGGGCTTCGCCGCCCAGACCAGTGCCGCGACGGTCATCCTGGCCTCCTCGCACCTCGGCTTCTCGCTCTCCACCACCCAGTCCTGCTCCGGCGCCGTGATGGGCTCGGGCCTCGGCCGCAAGGGCGGCGTCGTCCGCTGGTCGACCGCGACCCGTATGTTCATCGCTTGGGGCCTCACGCTGCCCGCCGCCGGTCTGGTAGGCGCGGGCGCCGAGTTCCTCACCAAGCAGGGCACCTGGGGCATCGTCCTCACCGGCGCGCTGCTGGTCGCGGGCTCGGCGGTCATCTGGGTCCTCTCCCGCCGCCAGCCGGTCACCCGCGACAACGTGAACGACGTCGAAGGCGAGCCCGCGGGCGTCGTGACCACCGCCATCGCCGCCGTCACCCCGCCGCCTGCGGGCACGGTCGCCACGGCCGACGAGTTCAAGACCACCATCCCGGGCCCGGACGCCACCGAGCCCGCCCGCCCGGCCACGGTGTAAGGAACCCACAGCATGAAGATCGACTGGGCAGCCCTCGGCTCCGTCTTCGGAGTCAGCCTCATCGTCACCGTCGCCCTCGTGGGCCTCTTCACCCTCGGCATCGTCGGCCTCTCCAAGCGCGAGTCCGCCTCCGCCCAGGGCGGCACAGCGACCCTCGCGGTCACGGGCGCGTACGCCTGCTTCGCCGCGTGCGCGGCGGCGGTGACGTACGGGATCTATCTGATCGTCGCCTGACGCGTACAGCGCCTCCGCACCTCACGACTCCGCCCCGCCGACCCCCCGGTCGGCGGGGCGGAGTCGTGTCCGTGTGTGGGCCTCAGCACACTCTCCCGTCGCAGGTCAACAGCAAGTTGACGGGTGTTCGTGGGCGTGGTGGACTGCCGGAGCCATGTACGGCGGCAGGAGAGGAAGCCGGTGCGAATCCGGCGCGGTCCCGCCACTGTTACCGGGGAATCGATCCCCCGGGAGCCAGGAACTCTCGCCGTCGGTCTCGTCGAACCAGGGCGTGGACACCCTGAGTGAGGACAAATCGCCATGCGCGGCTGCCCAAGTGCCTTTCGAGCGACGGTTGTACCCGACCTGACGGTCGGCTGAACCGATGAGTGCCGATCGCGTCTTCGCGTACGGCGCCGCCGCCGGCCTCCTCGGTGACCTGCTGCTCGGCGATCCCCGCCGGGGGCATCCGGTCGCCGCGTTCGGACGGACCGCGGGCGCCGTGGAGCGGGTGCTGTGGCGGGACCACCGGGGGTGGGGTGCGCTGCACACCGCCGTCTGCGTGGGCGGTGCCACCGGACTCGCGGCGCTCGCCGCCCGCTCCGTGCGTGCCTCGCGCGTCGCGTCCGTCGCGTTGACCGCCACCGCCACCTGGTCCGTCGTCGGCGGGACTTCGCTCGGGCGTGAGGCCCGGGCCGTCGGCGGGGCGCTCGCCGCCGGGGACGTCGAGGTGGCCCGGGAGCGGCTGCCTCATCTCTGCGGGCGGGATCCGCAGGCGCTGGACGCCGACGGGATCGCCCGGGCCGTCGTGGAGTCCGTCGCCGAGAACACCTCCGACGCCGTCGTGGGCGCCTTCGTGTGGGGTGCCGCGGCCGGTGTGCCGGGGCTCGTCGGATTCCGTGCCGTGAACACGCTCGACGCGATGGTCGGGCACAGGTCCGCCAAGTACCGGCGGTACGGGTGGGCCTCCGCGCGGCTCGACGACGTCGCGGGGTGGCCGGGAGCGCGGCTCACCGCCGTCCTCGCGGCCGTCGCGGGAACCGATCCGCGCGGGGCCGTACGCGCCTGGCGTGCCGACGCCGCCAAGCATCCGAGCCCCAACGCCGGGCCCGTCGAGGCCTCGTTCGCGGGGGCGCTCGGCGTGCGGCTGGGCGGGACGCTCTCGTACGCCGGAAGGGTCGAGCACCGGCCCGTGCTCAACGGCGAGGGGCGGGCCGTGGAGGTCGGCGACATCGAGCGGGCCGTACGGCTCTCGCGGCGCGTGGGCTGGCTCGCGCTCGGCGTGAGTGTCGCCGGGCGGCTCCTCGTCAACGGCCTTCGCACGAAGGGGCGTACGTCATGAGCCGGGGTACGAGCGGGGGCACAGGTGGGGGCCTGCTCGTCGCCGGCACCACCTCCGACGCGGGCAAGAGCGTCGTGACCGCCGGGATCTGCCGGTGGCTGGTGCGCCAGGGCGTCAAGGTCGCGCCCTTCAAGGCGCAGAACATGTCGCTCAACTCGTTCGTCACGCGGGAGGGCGCCGAGATCGGCCGGGCGCAGGCCATGCAGGCGCAGGCCGCGCGCGTGGAGCCCACCGCGCTGATGAATCCCGTGCTGCTCAAGCCCGGCAGCGACCGGAGCAGCCAGGTCGTCCTCATGGGCAGACCCGTCGGGGAGATGAGCGCCCGCGGCTATCACGGCGGCCGTCAGGAACAGCTCCTCGGGACCGTCCTGGAGTGCCTCGCCGAGTTGCGGGGCACGTATGACGCGGTGATCTGTGAGGGGGCGGGCAGTCCCGCCGAGATCAATCTGCGGCGGACGGACATCGTGAACATGGGGATCGCGCGCAACGCGCGGCTGCCCGTGCTCGTCGTCGGCGACATCGACCGCGGGGGTGTCTTCGCCTCCTTCTTCGGGACCGTCGCGCTGCTCTCGCCCGAGGACCAGGAGTTCGTCGCCGGGTTCCTCGTCAACAAGTTCCGCGGGGACGTGTCCCTGCTGGAGCCCGGCCTCGACATGCTCGAGAACCTCACCGGGCGTCGTACGTACGGGGTCCTGCCGTTCCAGCACGGTCTGGGCATCGACGAGGAGGACGGGCTGCGGATCTCGCTGAGGGGCTCGGTCCGCGAGTCCGAGGTCTCCTCCCCCGTCGGCGAGGACATCCTGCGGGTGGCCGTCTGCGCGATCCCGCTGATGTCCAACTTCACGGACGTGGACGCGCTGGCCGCCGAACCGGGCGTCGTCGTGCGGTTCGTGGACCGGGCCGAGGAACTCGTCGACGCGGACCTCGTCGTCGTGCCCGGCACCCGGGGCACGGTCAGGGCCCTGGAGTGGCTCCGGGAGCGCGGCCTCGCGGACGCCCTCGCCAGAAGGGCTGCGGAGGGGCGTCCCGTCCTCGGCATCTGCGGCGGCTTCCAGATCCTCGGCGAGCACATCGAGGACGAGGTCGAGTCGCGCGCCGGCCAGGTGGACGGGCTCGGACTCCTTCCCGTGCGGGTGCGGTTCGCGCGGGAGAAGATCCTCACGCGACCCGTCGGCGAGGCGCTCGGCGAGCCCGTCGAGGGGTACGAGATCCACCACGGGGTCGCCCAGGTCACCGGCGGGGCCCCCTTCCTGGACGGCTGCCGGGTCGGCGAGGTCTGGGGTACGCACTGGCACGGCTCGCTGGAGTCGGACGGCTTCCGCCGGGCCTTCCTTCGCGAGGTGGCGGCCGCCGCGGGGCGCCGCTTCGTACCGGCCGCCGACACGTCGTTCGGGTCGCTGCGCGAGGAGCAGCTGGACCGGCTCGGCGATCTGATCGAGGAACACGCGGACACGGACGCGCTGTGGCGGCTCATCGAGTCCGGCGCGCCGACAGGACTGCCTTTCATTCCACCGGGAGCGCCCGCATGAGCACAGTGTTGTTGTTGTCGACCGCCGACACGGATCTGCTGGCGGCGCGTGCCGCCGGCGCCGCGTACCGGATCGGCAATCCGACCCGCGTGGATGTCGCGGAGGAGCTTCCCGCGCTGGTCCGGGGCGCGGACGTCGCCGTCGTACGGCTGCTGGGCGGCAAGCGTGCCTGGGAGGACGGGCTCGCCGCGCTCAAGGCGTCCGGTATTCCGACCGTGCTGCTCGGCGGGGAGTCCGTCCCCGACGCGGAGCTGATGGCCGAGTCGTCCGTGCCCGCCGGGGTCGTCGCGGAGGCGCTGCGCTATCTCGTCGAGGGCGGCCCGGAGAACCTGGCCGAGCTGGCCCGCTTCCTCTCCGACACCGTGCTGCTGACGGGCGAGGGGTTCGAAGAGCCGCGGAAGATGCCCGAGTTCGGGGTCCACGGCGAGCGCGCGTACGTCGAGGGCCGTCCGACCGTGGGCGTGCTCTTCTACCGGGCCCACCAACTGAGCGGCAACACCGCCTTCGTGGACACCCTGTGCGACGCGATCGAGGCCCGGGGCGCCAACGCCCTTGCCGTGTACTGCGGTTCGCTGCGTGACGCCGACGCGGGCCTGTACGAGATCCTCGGCACGGCCGACGCGCTGGTCGCCACGGTCCTCGCCGCCGGTGGCACGCACGCCTCGCAGGCGTCCGCGGGCGGTGACGAGGAGGCCTGGGACATCGGCGCGCTCGCCGACCTCAACGTCCCTGTCCTGCAAGGGCTCTGCCTGACCTCGTCGCGGGCAGCCTGGGCCGGGTCGGACGCCGCCCTCTCCCCCATGGACGCGGCGATGCAGGTCGCGATCCCCGAGTTCGACGGACGCCTCATCACGGTCCCGTTCTCGTTCAAGGAACAGGGTCCGGACGACGTTCCGGTGTACGTCGCCGACCCCGAGCGGGCCGCCCGGGTCGCCGGGATCGCCGTGCGTCACGCCCGGTTGAAGCACAAGCCGAACGCGGAGAAGAAGCTCGCGCTGGTCTTCACCGCCTATCCGACCAAGCACTCCCGGGTCGGCAACGCGGTCGGCCTCGACACCCCCGCCTCGGCGGTACGGGTCCTCGACGCGCTGCGGGACGCCGGGTACGCGCTGACCGAATACCCGGACAACGGCGACGAGTTGATCCACCGGCTGATCGCGGCCGGCGGCCACGACGTCGAGTGGCTGACCGAGGAGCAGCTCGCCTCGGCCCCCGCACGCGTGCCGCTCGCCGACTACCGGGCCTGGTTCGACAAGCTCGACCCGGATCTGCGGAACGGGATGCTGGAGGCGTGGGGCGAGCCTCCGGGCAACCTGTACGTGGACGGCGACGACATCGTGCTGGCGTCCCTCCAGTTCGGGAACGTCGTCGTGATGATCCAGCCGCCGCGCGGTTTCGGCGAGAACCCGATCGCGATCTACCACGACCCGGACATGCCGCCGTCGCACCACTACATGGCGGCCTACCGCTGGCTGGACAACAGCTTCGGCGCCGACGCCGTCGTGCACATGGGCAAGCACGGCACGATGGAATGGCTGCCGGGCAAGGGACTCGGGCTCAGCGGCGGCTGCGCGCCGGACGCCGTCCTCGGTGAACTCCCGCTCGTCTACCCCTTCATCGTCAACGACCCCGGCGAGGGCACTCAGGCCAAGCGCCGCGGGCATGCCACGGTCGTCGACCACCTCGTACCGCCGATGGCGCGTGCGGACACGTACGGCGATCTGGCGAAGCTGGAGCAACTCCTCGACGAGTACGCGCTCGTGTCCGACCTGGACCCGACGAAGGCCCCGGCCGTGCGGGCCCAGATCTGGACGCTGGTCAAGGCGGCCGAGCTGCACCACGACCTGCATGTGGACGACCAGCCGGACGACGAGGCATTCGACGAGTTCGTCATGCACATCGACGGCTATCTGTGCGAGATCAAGGATGTGCAGATCCGCGACGGCCTGCACATTCTCGGTGGCGGCCCGGAGGCCGAGCCGCGCGTGAACCTCGTACTGGCCGTGCTGCGGGCCTCCCAGGTGTGGGGCGGGGCGGCGAACGCGCTGCCGGGTCTGCGGGCCTGTCTCGCCGAGCACTTCGGCCTGGTCGAGAAGGAGTTGCTGGGCGAGCCCGGCGCTCCGGTGAAGGTGCCGGTCGAGCTGACCGACCTGGTCTCGGGACCCTCGCGGTCGGCGGCCGACGCGATCGACCTCCTTGAGCAGCTGTGCCGCCGGTTCGCGGAGGGCATGGAGGAGCGCGCCTGGGAAGTCGCCGCCGTGCCCGCCCTCGTGCGCGACGTGCTGGGCGGCACCGAACTGCCCGACGCCGTCGGGGTGTTGGAGTTCGCGTGCCGTGAGGTGGTGCCGCGTCTTGCCCGTACGACGGACGAGATCGACCACATCCTCCTTGCCCTGAACGGCGGTTACGTCCCGGCGGGTCCCTCGGGTTCACCGACCCGTGGACTCGTGAACGTCCTGCCGACCGGCCGGAACTTCTACTCCGTCGACCCCAAGGCGATCCCGTCCAGGCTGAGTTGGGAGGTCGGGCAGTCGCTGGCCGACTCGCTCGTGCAGCGGTACCTCCAGGACACCGGCGACTACCCGAAGTCCGTCGGGCTCACGGTCTGGGGCACCTCCGCGATGCGCACCCAGGGCGACGACATCGCGGAGATCCTGGCGTTGCTGGGCTGCCGGCCGGTGTGGGACGACGCCTCGCGGCGCGTCACCGGCTTCGAGGTCGTCGGCCTGGAGGAGCTCGGCCGGCCGCGCATCGACGTCACGGTCCGCATCTCCGGCTTCTTCCGGGACGCGTTCCCGCACGTGGTCGGGCTGATCGACGACGCGGTACGGGCGGTGGCCGACCTGGACGAGCCCGCCGACCGGAACTATGTCCGCGCGCACGCCGACGAGGACACCGCCGAGCACGGCGACCGACGGCGCGCGACGTCCCGTATCTTCGGCTCGAAGCCGGGCGCGTACGGTGCCGGTCTCCTCCCCCTCATCGACGCGCGCAACTGGCGCTCCGACGCCGACCTCGCCGAGGTGTACGCGGTGTGGGGCGGCTACGCGTACGGGCGCGGGCTGGACGGGCGGGCGGCGCGCGGGGACATGGAGACCGCGTTCAAGCGCATCGCCGTCGCCGCCAAGAACGTCGACACCCGCGAGCACGACCTCGTCGACGCGGACGACTACTTCCAATACCACGGCGGCATGGTCGCCATGGTCAGGCATCTGACGGGCGCGAGCCCCGAGGCGTACGTCGGCGACTCCGCCACCCCCGACCAGGTCAAGACCCGCACCCTCGGCGAGGAGACCCACCGGGTCTTCCGCGCCCGCGTGGTCAACCCGCGCTGGATGGCGGCCATGCGGCGGCACGGCTACAAGGGCGCCTTCGAGATGGCGGCGACCGTCGACTACCTCTTCGGGTACGACGCCACGGCCGGGGTCGTCGACGACTGGATGTACGAGAAACTCAGCGCGGAGTACGTCTTCGACGCGGAGAACCGGGACTTCATGAAGAAGTCCAACCCCTGGGCCCTGCGCGGCATCACGGAACGGCTCCTTGAGGCGGCGGACCGCGGGCTGTGGGCCGAGCCGGACGCCGAGACGCTGGAGCGGCTGCGCGCCACGTATCTGGAGCTCGAAGGCGACTTGGAGGGCGACGACCAGTGAGTACCCCCTTTCCGTTCACGGCTGTCGTCGGGCAGGACGACCTGCGGCTCGCGCTGCTCCTGAACGCCGTGTCACCCGCGGTCGGCGGTGTGCTCGTACGCGGCGAGAAGGGCACCGCCAAGTCGACGGCCGTGCGCGCGCTCTCGGCGCTCATGCCCGAGGTGGACGTCGTCGCCGGATGCCGGTTCTCGTGTGCCCCCGCGGCTCCCGACCCCGCGTGCCCGGACGGACCGCACGAGATGGGACCGGGAGTCCAACGGCCCGCGCGCATGGTCGAGTTGCCGGTCGGCGCCTCGGAGGACCGGCTCGTGGGCGCCCTCGACATCGAGCGTGCGCTGGCCGAGGGCGTGAAGGCCTTCGAGCCGGGCCTGCTGGCCGACGCGCATCGCGGGATCCTGTACGTGGACGAGGTCAACCTCCTCCACGACCACCTGGTCGACCTGCTGTTGGACGCGGCCGCGATGGGTGCCTCGTACGTGGAGCGCGAGGGTGTCTCCGTACGGCATGCCGCGCGGTTCCTGCTGGTGGGGACGATGAACCCCGAAGAGGGCGAGTTGCGGCCGCAGTTGCTCGACCGGTTCGGGCTGACGGTCGAGGTGGCCGCCTCGCGGGAGCCCGATCAGCGGGTCGAGGTCGTGCGGCGGCGGCTCGCGTACGACGACGATCCGGACGGCTTCGCGGCACGCTGGGCCGACGAGGAGACGGCGGTTCGGGCGCGGATCGTGGCCGCGCGGAAGCTGTTGCCGTCGGTCGTGCTCGGCGACGGGGCGCTGCGGCAGATCGCGGCGACCTGCGCGGCCTTCGAGGTGGACGGCATGCGGGCCGACATCGTGATGGCCAGGACCGCCACCACCCTGGCCGCGTGGGCCGGGCGCACGGAGGTGCTGGCCGAGGACGTACGGCAGGCCGCGCTGCTCGCGCTGCCGCACCGGCGGCGGCGCAATCCCTTCGACGCGCCGGGACTCGACGAGGACAAGCTCGACGAGACGCTGGAGGAGTTCGGGAGCGGGGAGAACTCCGACGGGTCCGGGGGTTCGGACGGCTCGGACGACTCCGGCGACGAGGATCCGGATCCCGACGGTCCGGACGGGGGCGGCGGGCAGCCGCCTCAGGAAGGGCCCGACAACGGCAACGACGCTGGCAGCAGCGAGAGTTCCGGTGAGGTGCCCGCGCAGGGCGAGCCCTCCGAGAGCGGACAGGCCCCGTCGCCGGGCGCGGGTGAGCAGGCTCCCGTACGAGCCGCCGAACCCTTCCGTACGAAGGTGCTGAGCGTGCCGGGCCTCGGCGAGGGTGCCGCCGGCCGGCGGTCGCGGGCGCGGACCGAGCACGGGCGGACCACCGGGGCGCGTCGGCCCCGGGGAGCCCTCACCAAGCTGCATTTGGCCGCCACCGTGCAGGCCGCGGCCCCGCATCAGCGGGCGCGCGGCCGGTCCGGGCCGGGCCTCGTCGTGCGGCGCGACGATCTGCGGCAGGCCACACGGGAGGGGCGTGAGGGGAACCTCGTGCTGTTCGTCGTGGACGCCTCCGGTTCGATGGCGGCCCGGCAGCGGATGAGCGCGGTCAAGGGGGCGGTGCTGTCGCTGCTCCTGGACGCCTATCAGCGGCGGGACAAGGTGGGGCTCGTGACCTTCCGTGGGTCGACGGGCGAGGTCGCGCTGCCGCCCACCTCCTCGGTGGACGCTGCCGCGGTACGGCTGGAGTCGCTGCCCACCGGCGGGCGTACGCCGCTCGCCGCCGGGTTGCTGCGGGCGCACGACGTGCTGCGGGTGGAGCGGTTGCGGGATCCGGCCCGGCGGGCGCTGATGGTCGTGGTGACGGACGGGAGGGCGACGGGCGGGCCCGAGCCGGTGACGCTGGCGGGGCGGGCCGCTCGGCTGTTCGCCGCCGACGGGGTCGCCTCCGTGGTCGTCGACTGCGAGTCCGGGCCCGTGCGGCTCGGACTCGCCGGGCAGCTCGCGGGCGAACTCGGCGGTACGGCCGTGACGTTGGACGAGCTTCGGGCCGACTCGATCGCCGGGCTCGTCAGGGATGTTCAGGGCAACAGCAGGAGGGCCGCGTAATGCCGCAGGGACAGCCGAGTGTGGTGCCCGACGACGGGCTGACGACCCGCCAGCGGCGGAACCGGCCGCTCGTGGTCGTGCACACCGGGATCGGGAAGGGCAAGTCCACCGCCGCCTTCGGGCTCGCGCTGCGGGCCTGGAATCAGGGCTGGCCCATCGGGGTCTTCCAGTTCGTCAAGTCGGCGAAGTGGAAGGTCGGCGAGGAGAACGCGCTTCGCGTGCTGGGGGCCTCCGGCGAGGGCGGGGCCGTCGACTGGCACAAGATGGGCGAGGGCTGGTCGTGGGTGCAGCGCGACTCCCAGATGGACAACGAGGAGAAGGCCCGCGAGGGCTGGGAGCAGGTCAAGCGCGACCTCGCCGCCGAGACGTACAAGCTGTACGTGCTCGACGAGTTCGCCTACCCCATGCACTGGGGGTGGGTCGACGTCGACGAGGTCGTCTCCGTGCTGCGGGACCGGCCCGGGACCCAGCACGTCGTGATCACCGGGCGCAACGCTCCCGAGAAGCTCGTCGAACTCGCCGACCTCGTGACGGACATGTCCAAGGTCAAGCACCCCATGGACGCCGGTCAGAAGGGGCAGAGGGGCATCGAGTGGTGAGTTCTTCCGTCCCTCGGCTGGTCATCGCCGCGCCCTCCTCGGGCAGCGGCAAGACCACCGTCGCCACGGGGCTGATGGCCGCGTTCGCCTCGCGAGGGCTTGCCGTGTCCCCGCACAAGGTGGGGCCCGACTACATCGATCCCGGGTACCACGCGCTCGCCACCGGGCGGGTGGGGCGGAATCTCGACGCCTATCTGTGCGGGGCGGAGCTGGTCGCGCCGCTGTTCGCCCATGGGGCGCGGGGGTGCGATCTCGCTGTCGTCGAGGGTGTGATGGGGCTGTTCGACGGGGCCGCGGGGGAAGGGGAGCTGGCCTCCACCGCTCATGTGGCCAAGTTGCTGCGGGCGCCTGTGGTGCTGGTGGTGGACGCCTCTTCGCAGTCCCGGTCCGTGGCCGCGCTCGTGCATGGGTTCGCCTCCTGGGATCCCGAGGTGCGGATCGGTGGGGTGATCCTCAACAAGGTCGGGTCCGATCGGCACGAGGCGATGCTGCGGGAGGCGTTGGACGCGTCCGGGGTGCCTGTGCTCGGTGTCCTGCGGCGGGCTGAGCAGGTGAGTACGCCCTCTCGGCATCTTGGGCTGGTTCCTGTTGCCGAGCGGGGGGCTGAGGCGGTTGCCGCTGTTGCCGCGATGGCCTCGCAGGTGCGGGAGGGGTGTGACCTGGATGCGCTGTTCGCGTTGGCGCGTGGGGCCGGGGCGTTGCCCGGTGACACGTGGGATGCGGCTGAGGCCGTGGCTTTTTCGCCCCCGCCGCCCCTTCCCGTTCCCGTCCCTGGGGGCTCTGCCCCCAGACCCCCGTATCGCGCTGAACGCGCTCGTCCTCGAACGCCGGACGGGCTGAAAATTGCCGTTGCCGGTGGGGCCGCTTTCACCTTCTCCTATGCCGAGCATGCCGAGTTGCTTGCCGCTGCCGGCGCCGAGGTCGTCGTCTTTGATCCGCTTCGGGATGAGGAACTGCCCGAAGGGACACGGGGGTTGGTCATCGGGGGCGGGTTTCCCGAGGTGTACGGCCCTGAGCTTTCCGCCAACGAACCCCTCCGTAGGGCCGTTGCCTCGCTCGCCGAGCGTGGGGCGCCTGTCGCGGCCGAGTGTGCGGGGCTGCTGTATCTCTCGCGTGAGCTCGACGGCCTGCCCATGTGCGGGGTGATCGACGCGAAGGCGCGGATGGACGAGCGGCTGACGCTGGGGTATCGGGATGCCGTCGCCGTGTCCGACAGTGTGCTGGCCGAGGCCGGCAGCCGGATGCGCGGGCACGAGTTTCACCGGACCGTCGTGGAGCCCGGGGCGGGGGCCGCTCCGGCCTGGGGCGTCCGTGTGCCGGTGCGGCGGGTCGAAGGTTTCGTACAGCAGGGCGTGCATGCGAGCTATCTGCACACGCACTGGGCATCGGCGCCCGGTGTCGCCCGTCGGTTTGTGGAGAGGTGTGTCGGGTCATGGGCAACAGCAGGCTGATCGGGGTCGGGGTCGGGCCCGGGGATCCCGAGCTCGTGACCGTCAAGGGGGTCAACTGTCTTCGGGCCGCCGATGTCGTTGTCGTGCCCGTGATGGCCGCGCCCGACGGGAAGGACGGCGGCGAGCGAGGGCGCGCCGAAGCCACCGTGCTGCACTACGTGCCCGAGGAGAAGGTCGTACGCGTCGTCTTCGCGCTCAACGAGCGGTCCGACCGGGGGCGCCGCGAGGCCGCCTGGGACGCCGCCGGGGAGCGGGTGGCCGGGCTGCTGCGTACGCACGGGACCGTGGCCTTCGCGACCATCGGCGACCCGAACGTGTACTCCACCTTCACCTATCTCGCGCAGACCATCGAGCATCTCGTACCGGGAACCGTCGTCGAGACCGTGCCCGGTATCACCGCCATGCAGGATCTCGCCGCCCGGTCCGGAGCCGTGCTGACGGAGGGCACCGAGCCGCTGACGCTCGTGCCCGTCACCGCCGGGTCCGGCGCGCTCAAGGACGCGCTCAACGGGCCCGGGACCGTCGTCGCGTACAAGTTCGGGCGGCTGGCGCAGGAGGTCGCCGCGGCGCTGCGGGAGACCGGGCGGCTCGACGACGCCGTGTGGGGTTCGGCCTTGGGGCTGGAGGGCGAGTCCATCCGGCCCGCTGCCGAACTGGACGGCGCCCAACTGCCCTACCTCTCGACGCTCATCGCGCCCGCGCGGCGCGACGGCGGACGCGGCGGCAAGCTGTGACTCGCGTCAGAACAGTGACTCCCGTCAGAGGGCGGCTCCGACGTGTCTCACTCCGCGATGCCCACCACCAGCCAGATGAAGGACGCCCCCGCGATCGTGCACAGCAGCGTGGAGCGGGCCGGGTGTTCGTGGTGGGCCTCGGGGAGGATCTCGGCCGCGGCGAGATAGAGCAGCGCGCCGCCGAAGAAGCCGAGATAGCCGCCGAGCAGATGCTCGGGGATGGTGAACAGGAGCGTCGAGGCGGCGCCCACGACCGGGGCCGCCGCGTCCGCGAACAGCATCGCGACCGCCTTGCGGCGGGCGTTCCCGTACAGGGTCGTGATCGTGTACGTGTTGAAGCCGTCCGCGAAGTCGTGGGCGATCACGGCGACGGCCACGGCCGCTCCCATGCCGCCGCCGACCTGGAAGGCCGCGCCGATCGCCACGCCGTCCATCGCACTGTGGCCGACCATCGCGGCGGCGGCCGTCAGGCCCACCTCGGGCGCGCGGCCGTTGTGTTCCTCACCCCCGTGCGCCGCCATGGGGGTCCCCCCGGTCGAGCGGAGCCGAGACTGGGGGAGGACGGCCAGCAGGCGTTCCACCAGATGGGCCAGCAGGAAGCCCGCCACGAAGAGCAGCAGCGCGGCCGGTACGCCGAAGATCTCGTCGCCCGCCGCGTCGAGCGCCTCCGGCAGCAGATCCAGACCGACGACGCCCAGCATCAGACCGCCTGCCAGACCGAGTACGAGGTGGCGGCGGTCGGTGACGCGTTGCGCCGTCCAGCCGCCGGCCAGCGTCATGAGGAACGCGCCGAGCGCGACGAACACCGCCATACGCCCTTGCTATCCGATCGACCCGGGTTCACGCACGTCCGCCGCACGTTCGCGACCGGACTGCTCCCGGAACCCGCGTGCGCCGATGTCCCGTAGCGCCCAGCACACCCGTACGAACCGCACGACCACCCGTAGTACTCGCAATACCCGTACTGCTCGTAGGAGAGGACCCCATCCCATGGCCGATGCCCCCACCGGCAAGGTGACCTTCGTCGGGGCCGGGCCCGGTGCCGCCGACCTGCTGACGTTCCGCGCCGCGCGCGCCATCGCCGAGGCCGACGTCGTGATCTGGGCGGCCAGCCTGGTACAGGCCGAGGTTCTCGACCACGCACGCGAGGGCGCGGAGATCCTGGACTCGGCGACGATGTCGCTGGAGGACGTCGTCGCGGTGTACGAGCGGGCCGCCGAGGGCGGGCTGAAGGTCGCCCGGATCCACTCAGGCGACCCCGCGCTCTGGGGCGGTACGCAGGAGCAGGTCGACCGGTGCGCGGAGATCGACATCGAGACCGAGATCGTGCCCGGCGTCTCCTCCTTCTCCGCCGTCGCCGCGCTCGCCCAGCGGGAGCTGACCATCCCCGAGGTCGCGCAGTCCGTGATCCTCACCCGGCTCGGCGGCGGCAAGACGCCGATGCCGCCCGGGGAGGAGGTACGGGAGTTCGCCCGGCACGGGACGACGATGGCGCTGTTCCTGTCGGCCGCCCGCAGCGGGCAGCTCGTACGGGAGCTGCTGGAGGGCGGCTATCCGACGTCGACGCCCGTCGTGGTCGCGTACCAGGCGACCTGGCCGGAGGAGCTGATCGTGAAGTGCACGATCGGCACGCTGGAGGAGACCGTCAAGGAGCACAAGCTCTGGAAGCACACGCTGTTCCTGGTCGGCCCGGCCCTCGACGCGCACGGCACGCGCTCGCACCTCTACCACCCCGGCCACTTCCACGGCTTCCGCAAGGCCGACCCCGAGGCCCGCAGGGCGCTGCGCACTCAGGGTGCGCGAGGTACGCAGGGTGTCACTCCGTGATCACCGTCGTCGGTACGGGCACGGGGGCGCCCCTTCCGCCGGACGCCGGGGCCGCGTTGGCCGGGGCGGGGCTCGTCGTGGGCGGCCGGCGGCATCTGGCCGCCGCGACGACAATGCCGGACACGGCCGAGCGGATCGTCCTCGGTCCGCTCGCGCCCGCCCTCGACGCGATCGAGCAGTTTCTGGAGAAGCCCGCGGACCAGGGGCGGGTCGTCGTGCTGGCCTCCGGGGACCCCGGGTTCTTCGGGATCGTCCGGGCCCTCGCCGAGCGTTTCGGCGCCGAGCGGCTGGAGGTCCACCCCGGGGTGTCGTCCGTCGCCACCGCCTTCGCGCGGCTCGGGCTGACCTGGGACGACGCGGTGGTCGTGAGCGCGCACGGACGCGATCTGCGGACCGCCGTGAACGTCTGCCGGGCCCATCCCAAGGTGGCGGTCCTGACCGGTCCGGGGTCCGGGCCCGCGGAACTCGGGGCCGCGCTGCGGTCCAGCGGGCGGGTGTTGGTGGTGGCGTCGGCCCTGGGGGCGGGCGCCATCTCGGGCGCGACCTCCGCCTCGAACGCGGGCGCCGCATCGGCCTCGGGCAGTGGCACCGACTCGGGCTCCGCCTCGCACTCCGGGGAGCGTGTCGAGCGGGTCACGCCCGCCGAGGCCGCCGCCCGTGACTGGGGGCCGGCGGTGAGCGTGGTGCTGTGTCTCGACGAGTCACGCGTCCTCTCCCCCGTGCGCACGATCGCGGGACCGCCGCCCAGGCCCGCCCGATGGGCCCTGGAAGAGGGCGAGTTCACCCACCGCGACTCGATGATCACCAAGTTCGAGGTACGGGCGCTGGCGCTGGCCCGGCTCGGACCGCGGCTCGGTGAGCATGTGTGGGACATCGGCGCGGGCTCCGGCTCGGTCGCCGTGGAGTGCGCACGGCTCGGGGCCGCCGTGACCGCGGTGGAGAAGACCCTGGACGGTGTGGAACGGGTCCGCGCCAACGCCGCCGCGCACGGGGTCGACGTGACCGCCGTGCACGGGGCGGCGCCGACCGTGCTGTCCGACCTGCCCGACCCGGACGCCGTGTTCATCGGCGGGGGCGGACGGGAGCTGCCCGCCATCGTGACCGCCTGTGCCCGGCGGGCGCGGCGGTCGGTCGTCGTGGCGATGGCCGCCCTCGACCGGGTTCCGGCGGTCCGG
The DNA here is from genome assembly GCF_036182465.1 of Streptomyces sp. NBC_00258. Classification (NCBI taxonomy): domain Bacteria; kingdom Bacillati; phylum Actinomycetota; class Actinomycetes; order Kitasatosporales; family Streptomycetaceae; genus Streptomyces; species Streptomyces sp. NBC_00258. Next base: position 9,081,708 of record NZ_CP108081.1, on the reverse strand, counting down.
GACGCGCTCGTCGCGGCCGGGCTCGACTGTGACGGCGTACTGCTGCAGTCGTCCCGGCTGGCGCCGCTGCCGGGGGATGTCACCCGGCTCGCGGCGACCAACCCCGTTTTCCTGCTGTGGGGCGTCCGGCCTCCGGTACGTAGTGAAGGAGTCGCTCAGTGATCGGCCTGATTTCCGCGACGGCCGCCGGTTCGGCGAGTTGTGAGCGGGTGGCCTCGGCCTGGCCGGGCCGTACCCGCGTGTACGAGGGTCCCGTGGGGGACGCCGTGCGGCGGGCCTTCGCGGAGTGTGAGCAGCTCGTGTGCTTCCTCGCCACGGGGGCCGTGGTGCGGCTCGTCGCGCCGCTGCTCGTCGACAAGGCGTCCGACCCAGGAGTGGTGTGCGTCGACGAGGGCGGGCGGTTCGCGGTGTCCCTGGTCGGGGGCCACGGCGGCGGCGCCAACGAACTCGCCCGTGAGGTGGGCGAGTTGCTGGGTGCCGAACCCGTCGTGACGACGGCGACCGACTCCGTGGGCGTGCCGGGGCTCGACATGCTCGGCCTGCCGGTCGAAGGGGATGTGGCCGGGGTGTCCCGGGCCATGCTGGACGGGGAACCGGTCGCGCTGAACGCCGAGTTGGCCTGGCCGCTTCCGCCACTGCGGGTCGCCGAGACCGGTGAGTATTCAATTCGGGTCAGCGACAGGACTGTTGAGCCCGCCGAGCGTGAGGTCGTGCTCCGTCCGCCCTCCCTCGTCGTCGGCGTCGGTGCCTCCAAGGGTGCCCCCGTCGACGAGGTGCTCGGGCTCGTCCAGGACGCCCTTCGGGACGCCGGGCTGTCGGTGAAGTCCGTCGCCGAGCTCGCCACCGTCGACGCCAAGGCGGAGGAGCCCGGCATTCTCGGGGCGGCCGAGCGGCTCGGGGTGCCCGTGGTGACGTACGGCGCCGAGGAGTTGGCGGCGGTCGACGTGCCGAACCCCTCGGACGCGCCCCTCGCCGCCGTCGGCACCCCGTCGGTGGCGGAGGCCGCCGCCCTCCTGCGCGGCGGCGAACTCCTCGTCCCCAAGCGCAAGTCGGCCGCGCGGCCCGCGATGGCGACCTGCGCGGTCGTACGCAGGCCGGGGCGCGGGCGGCTCGCGGTGGTCGGCCTCGGTCCCGGCGCCCGGGACCTGCTGACGCCCCGCGCGAAGGACGAACTGCGCCGCGCCTCCGTGCTCGTCGGGCTCGACCAGTACGTCGACCAGATCCGCGACCTGCTCCTCCCCGGCACCCGGATCCTGGAGTCGGGACTCGGGGCCGAGGAGGAGCGGGCCAGGACCGCCGTGGCCGAGGCCCGGCTCGGGCAGGCGGTCGCGCTGATCGGCAGCGGTGACGCGGGCGTGTACGCGATGGCGTCGCCCGCGCTCGCGGAGGCGTCCGACGACATCGACGTGGTCGGGGTGCCGGGGGTGACCGCCGCTCTCGCGGCTGCGGCGATCCTCGGCGCGCCGCTCGGCCACGACCATGTGTCCATCAGCCTCTCCGACCTGCACACGCCGTGGGAGGTCATCGAGCGCAGGGTGCGCGCGGCGGCCGAGGCAGACATCGTCGTCACCTTCTACAACCCGCGCAGCCGGGGCCGCGACTGGCAGCTGCCCAAGGCGCTCACGATCCTCGCCGGGCACCGGAAGCCGACGACGCCCGTGGGGGTCGTACGCAACGCCTCGCGGCCGGACGAATCCAGCCGCGTCACCACCCTCGCGGGACTCGACCCGGCGACGGTGGACATGATGACGGTGGTGACCGTGGGCAACACGGCGACCCGTGAGATCGCCGGCCGCATGGTGACGCCGCGCGGCTACCGCTGGCAGGAGGAGCCCAAGTGAGCGCAGTCGGCCGGGTGTTCCCGGAGAGCCGGACCGTGGCCCCCGAGTCCCGGATCGTGCACCCCATCGAGCAGGAGTCCTTCCGGCGACTGCGGGCCCGCCTGGACACCTCGCACTTCCCGCCGCTGACCCGTGCCGTCGTGGAGCGGGTGATCCACTCCGCGGCCGACCTCGACTACGCGACCGACCTTGTGACCGACGAGAGCTCGCTGGAGAAGGCCCACCGGGCGCTGCACGACGGGGCGCCCGTCGTGGTGGACGTGGAGATGGTCGCGGCGGGCATCACCCGGCGCGACACCGTCTGCCGTCTCAAGGACGCCGTGTCCGGTCCGGGGCTGACCCGCTCGGCCCATGCGGTCCGGCTCGCGTACGAGCAGGTCGGACCCGGCGCGCTCTGGGTGATCGGCTGCGCCCCGACCGCGCTGGAGGAGCTCCTCACCCTGGACGCGGCCCCGGCGCTCGTCATCGGTCTGCCCGTCGGCTTCGTCGGCGCGGCCGAGTCCAAGGCCGCACTGCGCGAGAGCGGGCTTCCCGCCGTGAGCAACGTGTCCGAGAAGGGCGGTTCGGCGGTCGCCGCGGCCGCGCTCAACGCCCTGCTGTACCACCCGGTGCCTGACGCCGAGTCCCACCCTGCGCCCGAGGCCGAGTCCCGGGCCGGTTCCCCGTCCAAGTCCAAGGAGAAAACGTGACCACCCCCGCCCCCGCCCTGCTCATCGCCGGACACGGCACCCGGGACGACGCGGGTGCCGAGGCCTTCCGCGACTTCGTACGGGAACTGGGCCGCCGCAACCCCGGACTGCCCGTCGCGGGCGGCTTCATCGAGCTGTCCCCGCCGCCGCTGGGCGACGCGGTGACCGAACTGGTCGAGCAGGGCGTGCGCCGGTTCGCGGCCGTCCCGCTGATGCTGGTGTCCGCCGGGCACGCCAAGGGCGACATCCCGGCCGCCCTGAGCCGTGAGAAGGAGCGGCACCCCGGGATCTCGTACACGTACGGGCGTCCGCTGGGCCCGCACCCGGCGTTGCTCACGGTGCTGGAGCGGCGGCTCGACGAGGCGCTCGGCGGTTCGGTGCGGACCCCGGCGGACCGTGCCGAGGTGACCGTCCTGCTCGTCGGGCGCGGCTCGACCGACCCGGACGCCAACGCCGAAGTGCACAAGGCGGCGCGGCTGTTGTGGGAGGGGCGGGGTTACGCGGGCGTGGAGACGGCGTTCGTGTCGCTGGCCGCGCCGGACGTGCCGTCGGGCCTGGACCGCTGTGTGAAGCTGGGCGCGCGCCGGATCGTGGTGCTCCCCTACTTCCTCTTCACGGGTATCCTCCCGGACCGGGTGCGGCAGCAGACCGAGGGGTGGGCGGCCGCGCATCCGGAGGTCGACGTGGTCTCCGCCGATGTCATCGGGCCGGAGCCGGAGCTGCTCGACCTGGTCATGGAGCGCTACCGGGAGGCGATCGAGGGTGATCTGCGGATGAACTGCGACTCGTGCGTCTACCGCATCGCGCTGCCCGGCTTCGAGGACAAGGTGGGGCTCCCCCAGCAGCCGCACTTCCACCCGGACGACGACGATCACCACCACGACGGCCACCACCACGGGCATCACCACCACGACGGCCACGCACCCTCCCATGCACACTGACAGGGGCGACAGGGACGGCCCGAACGGACACCACCGCCCCGGCGGCGGACAGGGCGTCGGGGCGCCGGGCGACCGCGGACAGGGCGAGGCGCACGACCTCCGGCACCACGGTGACGCCGAGGTGCGCGACGACGGCTCGGCGCTCGTCGACCTCGCGGTGAACGTCCGTGCGGACACTCCGCCCGCCTGGCTGCGCGAGCGGGTCGCCGAGTCGCTGGCCGGGCTGGCCGCCTACCCGGACGGACGGGTCGCGCGGGCCGCGGTGGCGGCGCGGCACGGGCTGCCCGTGGAGCACGTCCTGCTCACGGCGGGCGCCGCCGAGGCCTTCGTGCTGCTGGCACGCGCCCTGAAGGTCCGTCAACCCGTCGTCGTGCACCCGCAGTTCACCGAGCCGGAGGCTGCGCTGCGGGACGCGGGGCACACCGTGGACCGGGTTCTCCTGCGGGCCGAGGACGGCTTCCGGCTCGACCCGTCGGCCGTCCCCGAGGACACCGACCTGGTCGTGATCGGCAACCCGACCAACCCGACGTCCGTCCTCCATCCGGCCGCTCTGATCGCCCAACTCGCCCGTCCCGGGCGGACGTTGGTGGTCGACGAGGCGTTCATGGACGCGGTTCCGGAGGAGAGGGAGGCCCTCGCGGGTCGCACGGATGTACCGGGTCTCGTCGTGCTGCGCAGCCTCACCAAGACGTGGGGCCTCGCGGGGCTGCGCATCGGGTACGTCCTGGCGTCACCCGAGACGATCGCCGAGCTCGAACGGGCCCAGCCGCTCTGGCCGGTGTCCACGCCCGCCCTCGCCGCCGCCGAGGCCTGTATGACTCCGCGGGCACTGGCGGAACAGGAGCACGCGGCCCGTCGCGTCGCGATCGACCGGGCCCATCTGGTCGCCGGGCTGAGGGAGTTCGCGTCCGACGGCGTCCGGGTCGCGGAGCCCGCCGAGGGTCCCTTCGTCCTCATCGGGCTGCCCGGGGCGGCGGCCGTCCGTGCCCGGCTGCGCCGGCTGGGCTTCGCCGTGCGGCGCGGCGACACCTTCCCGGGGCTCGACGACACCTGGCTGCGCCTGGCGGTACGCGACCGCGCGACGGTCAACCGCTTCCTCCAGGCCCTGGACCAGGCAGTGAGCCTGCGGGACTGCTGACCTCGCGCGAACTCCCGCTTGCCGTCGAGGAGTTCGCGCGTCCGGCCGCCGAGGGTGTTGCTCAGCCCCTCTTGCGACGGGCCAGTACGACGGCTCCGCCGCCCGCCGCCAGCAGGGCGACCGCGCCCGCGGCAACGTACGGTGTCGCCGAACTGCCTCCGGTCTCGGCGAGGTTGGCCTCGTTTGCGGCCGCGCCCTGCGGCTTCACCTCGGTCGCCGGCTCCACGGGGTCCGCGGACGCGGGTGCGGCCGGTGCCTCGCAGGTGGCCTCGGCGAGGGTGACCGTGCCCTCGACCTCGGCGACGTTCAGCTTCAACGGGTTGATGGACACCTTGAGTTGGAGAGCGGTGGCGGCGGCCGTACGTGAGGTGGTGCGGGTCGACGCCAGGTCGAGGCGTACCTCGCCGACGCCGGGCACCTTCACCTCGGTCGGGCCTCCGGCGGTCACCGTGGTCTTCTTGCCTAGAACCGTCACGGCGCCCAGCGGATCGGCGGTGGCGACCGGCTTCTCGCCCGCCGTGCAGACCGCCTTCGCGCTGACCTGTTCGATCTCGATGAGGGACAGCAGGGGCAGCCCCGGCACATGCACCTTGGCATGGGCGAGGTTCACCGAGCCCTCGGCCTTCTTCGCGGAGACGGTCGCGCTCGACCGGGCGACCTCCGCGCCCAGCACGGTGAACGGCCGCCCGCCGTCGACTCCGTCCAACTTGGCCGTGAGCGCGGTCTTTTCGGCGCTGCGTGGTGCCTGTACGTCGTTGAGCGAGACCGTGAGCGGGACGTTCACGGACTTGTTGAGCAGGGAGACGTCGAGCCCGGCGCGCAGGACCACGGCACTGGCGCGGCCGTGGTCTTCGGTCGCCCGGGCCGGGCCCGCGCCGGCCAGGACCGCGGGACCTGCGGCCAGGACGGTGGCCGCCGCGGTGACGGCGAACCTGCGTGCGGGCATGCGTGCGGGCATGCGGAAAGCGTTGCTGTTCAAGGTGGTGGGACCCCCACGGGAGACAGAACTGGAGACGCGACGCCGCCGGACGCTCCGCTCACGGGGACCTGTGGGGAGCAGCACCGACGGCGTCGATGCGGGAATCCTTACGCACAGAGAGTGAACAGTCAGCAAGCTGACGGGAGTTCACTCATACGTGGAGTTTCCGTGCGCTTCTTCGAATCCCTCGGCACGCGCGTTCCTCATCTCCACCCGGATGCCCGAACCGGCTCGAACGCGCCGGTTGACGCGCCGGAGCGTGCGCGGAAGTGCAGAACGAGCAGGCCCGACGGGTGGTTACGCTCCGTCAACACAGGCTCTAGCCGACGACCTTGCCGTTCAGCACAACCCGTCGGGGCGCCGCCAGTACCCGTACGTCCGCCCGCGGGTCCCCCTCGTACACGACCAGGTCGGCCGGTGCTCCCTCGTCCAGGCCTGGCCGTCCCAGCCAGGCCCGGGCGCCCCACGCCGTCGCCGACAGCGCCTCGACCGGCGGGATTCCGGCGGTCACCAGCTCGGCGACCTCGCCCGCCACCAGGCCGTGTGCGAGCGTGCCGCCGGCATCGGTGCCGACGTACACGGGGACGCCTGCGTCGTACGCGGCGCGCACGGTGTCGTAGCGACGCTCGTGCAGCCGCCGCATGTGCGCCGACCACTGGGGGAACTTGGCCTCGCCGCCGGCCGCGAGCTGCGGGAAGGTGGCGATGTTGACGAGGGTCGGGACGATGGCGACGCCGCGTTCGGCGAAGAGCGGGATGGTGTCCTCGGTCAGGCCGGTGGCGTGCTCGATGCAGTCGATGCCCGCTTCCACCAGGTCCCGCAGGGAGTCCTCGGCGAAGCAGTGCGCGGTGACCCGGGCGCCCAGCCGGTGAGCCTCGGCGATCGCCGCCTCGACCTCGGCGCGGGGCCAGCAGGCACCGAGGTCGCCCGTTTCACGGTTGAGCCAGTCCCCCACGAGCTTCACCCAGCCGTCGCCCCGGCGGGCCTCCTGGGCGACGTACGCGACGAGGTCGTCAGGCTCGATCTCGTGGGCGAAGCCCCGGATGTAGCGGCGGGTGCGGGCGATGTGGCGGCCCGCCCTGATGATCTTCGGGAGGTCCTCGCGGTCGTCGATCCAGCGGGTGTCGGAGGGCGAACCCGCGTCGCGGATGAGCAGGGTGCCGGCCTCTCGGTCGGTCAGGGCCTGCTTCTCCGCGGTGTCGTCTGCGACGGGGCCACTGGGGCCGAGGCCCACGTGGCAGTGGGCGTCCACGAGGCCTGGTAGTGCCCAGCCGTTCACGGTGCGGATGTCACGAGCGCCTTGTGGGCGCTCGTAGGTGATCTTGCCGCCGACGATCCAGAGCTCGTCCCTGGCGTCGTCGGGGTCGATGAGTACGCGGCCCTTTACATGCAGCACCGGCTGATCGCTCATGTACTGCACCCTAATTCGTCGGTGGAGTACGTACGGAGGCTGCGGGCCCGTGGGGGCTGGTCGCGCCCACGCGGCGGAGCCGCATATCGATACAGCCCCGCGCCCCTGAAGGGGCGCGGAGCGCTCAGCCCTCCTTGCCAGGTCGGCCGGCGCTGTCCTCCTCGACGTCCGCCATCGCCGGGTCCAGTAGCCGGGACAGGAAATGCCTCGTCCGCTCATGGGTGGGGTTGCCGATCACCTGGGCCGGAGTGCCGTCCTCGACGATGGCGCCGGCGTCCATGAAGACGACGCGGTCGGCGACCTCGCGGGCGAAGGTCATCTCGTGGGTGACGACCATCATGGTCATGCCCTCGTCGGCGAGCATGCGCATGACGGCGAGGACGTCGCCGACGAGTTCCGGGTCAAGGGCGGAGGTGGGCTCGTCGAAGAGCATCACCTCGGGGCCCATGGCGAGCGCGCGGGCGATGGCGACGCGCTGCTGCTGGCCGCCGGAGAGGGAGGCGGGGTACGCGTCCGCCTTCTCGGAGAGGCCGACCCGCCGGAGGTTCTCGGCGGCGACCTTCGCGGCCGCCTCCTTGTCGCGGCCGAGCACCCGGCGCTGCGGCAGCGTGAGGTTCTCGGTCACCGTCAGGTGCGGGAAGAGGTTGAACTGCTGGAAGACCATGCCGATCCGGCGGCGTACGGCGTCGATGTCCACGTCGGGGTGGGTGACTTCGGTGCCGCCGACGAAGACCTGGCCCTTGGTGGGCTCTTCGAGGAGGTTCACGCAGCGCAGGAGCGTGGACTTGCCGGAGCCGGAGGGGCCGATGACGCACACGACCTCGCCGGAGCGGACCTCCAGGTCGATGCCGCGCAGCACCTCGTTGTCGCCGAACGACTTGTGCAGGCCGCGGACCTGGATCTCCGGCGTGCCGCTCGCGTCCTTCGTGAGGGCCGGACTGCTCGTAGTGCTCACTTGGTGGCCTCCCCGGCCTTCGCCTCAAGGCGGCGTACCACGAAACCGAGCGGGATCGTGACCAGCAGATAGCACAGGCCCGCCACCAGGATCGGTGTCGAGTTGGCGGTCTCGCTGGCCAGGTCGCGGCCGAACTTGGAGAGTTCGCGCTCCTCCAGGGTGACCCCGAGGAACAGCACCAGCGAGGAGTCCTTGAAGAGGAGCACCAACTCGTTGGTGAGCGGCGGGATCACGATTCGGAACGCCTGCGGAATGATGATCGAGACCATGGCCCGGGCATGCGAGAAGCCCAGCGAACGGGCCGCCTCCATCTGCCCCTTGGGCACGGCCTGGATGCCCGCGCGGATCGTCTCCGCCATGTACGCGGCCGCGACAAGTCCGAGTGCGAGCGCGACCTTCCCGTACGTGCCGCCGGGGATCTCCGTCCCGGGGAACGCCAACGGCACGGCGACGCCCACGAAGATGAAGATCAGCAGGGCGGGCAGCCCGCGGAAGATCTCGATGTAGATGCCGGCCAGCCAGCGGTACGGGCCGACCGAGGAGAGCCGCATCAACGCGACGACCACACCGAGGGCGAGGCCGAAGACGAAACCGGACACCGTGTAGAGGACGGTGTTCTTCAGCGCCAGCGTGATGATGTCCGGGAACATCCGCTCGGCCAGGTCGACCTGGGCGAACTGGTTCTGCAGCTGCTCCCAGTCGGCCGTGACGCCGAAGGCGACCAGGGCGGCGACGAACACCGCGTACTGGACGCCGCGCGACACGGCCCGCTTCTGACGTCTGGTCAGGCCGCTTCTGCGTGGCTGGACTTCGGTGTCCGTCCCACTCATGAGGCGGCGGACGGGGAAGCGGAGGCGGCGTCCTCGTCGTACGGGCCGATCCACTTCTCGTAGAGCTTCTTGTACGTGCCGTCGGACTTCGCGTCCGCCAGCGCCTTGTTGATGGCGTCGGCGAGCTCGGTGTTGCCCTTCTTCACCGTGACGCCGTACTCCTCACCGGTGTTGATGTTGTCGGCGACCTCGAAGGCGTCCGCGTTGGCCTTGTCCTTCAGCCAGCCCTGGACGACCGGGTAGTCGATGACGACGGCCTTGACCTGGCCGGTGCGCAGGCCGTTGAGGAGTGCGTCGGAGGACTCGAACGAGACCGGGTCGAGGCCCTTGCTCTTCGCGAACTCCTCGCCGGTGGTCTGCGCCTGGGCGCCGACCTTCTTGCCCTTGAGGTCCGCGAAGGAGGAGATGCCGCTCTTCCTGTCGGCCAGGACGGCCTGGGTGGCCTCGAAGTACGGGTCGGAGAAGTCGACGTTCTTCTTGCGCTCGTCGGTGATCGTCATGCCGGCCGCGGCGAGGTCGCACTGGCCGGCGTTGAGGGACCCGCCGGTCTTGAAGTTCTCGAAGGGCTGGTCGAGGATCACCTGCTTCACGCCCAGGTCCTTGGCGACCAGGTCGATGATCGAGACGTCGAAGCCCTGCACCTTGCCGTCGATCTCCGACTGGAACGGCGGGTACGGCAGGTGCGTGCAGGTGGTGAGCTGCCCGCCCTTCACCAGCTCGACCCCGTTCGCGGTGGTCTTCTTGCCCCCGTCGTCGTCCGAAGAACAGCCGGCGACGAGCAGCAGCCCGGCCGTCGCGGTGGTGGCGGCCAGGATGCGGGACCGGCGCCCGAGGACCATCTTCACGGGGGTTGACCTCCTGTGGGGGAACTGTGGCTTCTGATTATAAGGAAAGGTTTGAGGCTCTCAAACCATTCCCATGGCCATTGGGCCGTCCGGCCTCAGAAGTCATCGGTGGGGTGGGCGGGGTACCGCCCGTTACGCTCGTGTGCGTCTACCCCGTGAGCGCCATCCGTGAACGAAGAGAGCACTGCTGTGACCCACCCACTCCTGGACCTGGCGCCGCTGAGCGCCGCGCACTTCGCGTCGATCGAGGACCGCGTGGCGCGGCTGCTCTCCACCGAGCAGGACGTCCTGATCACCCAGGGCGAGGCGCTGTTGCCGCTGGAGGGAGCCATTCGCGGCGCCGCCGGCCCCGGTACGACGGCTCTCAACGTGATCACCGGTCCGTACGGGCAGACGTTCGGCGACTGGCTGAGGGACTGCGGCGCGACGGTGCACGACCTGGCCGTCCCCTTCCACACGGCGGTCACGGCCGCGCAGATCCGGGAGGCCTTCGCCGAGCACCCGGAGATCGACTTCGTCTCCCTCGTCCACGCGGAGGCGGCCACCGGCAACACCAACCCGGTCGCGGAGATCGGCGAGGTCGTACGGGCACACGGTGCCCTGTTCTACCTGGACGCGGTGGCCTCGATCGGTGCGGAGCCGGTGCTGCCGGACGCGTGGGGCGTGGACCTGTGCGTGATCGGCGCCCAGAAGGCGATGGGCGGTCCGGCCGGGGTCTCCGCGGTCTCGGTGAGCGACCGCGCCTGGGCCCGTATGTCCGCCAACCCGCACGCTCCGCGCCGCTCCTACCTCTCCCTGCTGGACTGGAAGGAGCGCTGGATCGACACCGGCCGCCGGGCACTCCTGCACGCCCCGGCCCAGCTGGAGATGCTCGCGCTGGAGGCGTGTGTGGTCCGTATCGAGGAGGAGGGGCTCGACACGGTGATGTCCCGCCATGCGGCGGCCGCGGCGGCCACCCGGGCGGGTGCGCTCACGCTGGGCGGGGGCATCGAGCCGTATGTGTACGAGGACTCGGCGGCGGCCCCGGTCGCCACGACGTTGCGTACGCCGGTCGGGGTCGACGCCTCCGCGGTGGTGGCCAGGGCGCTGGCCGCCGACCCGGCGCTGCCGCTCGCCGCGGGTGGCGGTGCCCTGGCCAAGGAGATGATCCGGGTCAACCACTACGGCCCCGCGGCGTCTCCGGACACGGTCCAGTCCTGCCTCTCCGCGCTGCGCGCGGCATTGACCGAGGCCTGATTCCGTCCGCGGGTCCGGTGGGGGCTGGTCGCGCAGTTCCCCGCGCCCCTAAAAGATGAAAGGCACAGGGGCGCAGCCCCGCCTTTCAGGGGCGCGGGGAACTGCGCGACAAGCCCCCACTCACCCGCACCCGACAACGAACCCGAGTTCCCGGAACCGCGCCGGAGGCGACCCGCGTCCTTCGCGGCATGACCGGCATGATCAGAAACCGGGTGACCGGCCGCCGAGTGACCAGAACCGTGCTGTCCGTCGAGGCGGAGACCGTCGCCGACCTGCACTCCCGGGCACGGGCGACGTACTACCCGGACGGGGCGCCGCACGACGGGACCGACCGGGTCGCGGCCTGGCGGGGCGTCATCGAGCGGCCGGACGCACAGGTGCTGTGCACGGTCCACGAGGGCCGCATCGTGGCCGTCGCCTCGTTCCGCACCGCGGACGGCGCGCCCTCCGACACCGTGAAGCTGTTCCAGCTCCATGTCGACCCGGACCACTGGCGTACGGGCCTCGGGAGCGCGCTGCACGCCGAGTGCGTGGAGCAGTGGCGGGCCGACGGCAGGCGGATCGCGACGCTCGACGTGCACGTGGACAACGAGCGCGCCCGGGACTTCTACGCCCGCCGGGGCTGGGTGCCGGATCCGGAGAACCCGCCGGTCGCGGGCGGCCACCATCTCGTCCTGCGGTACGCGGTGGGCACGGCCTCCGCCCGGGAATGAACCTGGGCGATTGAACGTTCACGTACCGAGCGGAGGGTGCCTCCGTGTCCGTACGAGCCGAAAGAGCCGAAGACATGCGCGTCGAGATCTGGAGCGACATCGCCTGCCCGTGGTGCTACGTGGGCAAGGCCCGCTTCGAGAAGGCGCTCGACGCCTTCCCGCACCGCGACGACATCGAGGTGGTGCACCGCTCCTTCGAGCTCGACCCCGGGCGCGCCAGGACCGACATCCAGCCGGTGATCAAGATGCTCACCAAGAAGTACGGGATGAGCGAGGCGCAGGCGCAGGCCGGTGAGGAGAACCTCGGCACACAGGCCGCCGCCGAGGGTCTGGAGTACCGCACCCAAGGCCGCGACCACGGCAACACCTTCGACATGCACCGGCTGCTGCACCTCGCCAAGGAGCGGGGCCGGCAGGACGAGCTGATCCAGATCTTCTACAGGGCGAACTTCGCCGAGGAGCGGTCCGTCTTCGGCGACGACGAGCGGCTGGTGGAGCTGGCCGTCGCCGCCGGGCTCGACGCCGACGAGGCCCGCAAGGTGCTCGCCGACCCGTCCGCGTACGCGGACGAGGTCCGCGCCGACGAGCGCGAGGCGGCCGAGCTGGGCGCGAACGGCGTGCCGTTCTTCGTCCTCGACCGGAAGTACGGCGTCTCCGGCGCCCAGCCCGCCGAGGTCTTCGCGCAGGCCCTGGAGCAGGCGTGGGGCAGCCACTCGCCCCTCAAGCTGATCCAGCAGGACGACGCCGAGGCGTGCGGCCCCGACGGATGCGCGGTGCCGCAGAACTGACGGGGACGGCAAAAGCGCAGGTCGGGGCGGATCCATAAGCGCTGCTTGGTGAAACCACGTAGAAGTCGGCAATGGACGGGGAGATGCCCGGGCCGCAGAGTGGTCCCATGGAGACCTTCGAGACCCTCGTCCGAGCCGAGTTCGCCGCGAAGAACACCTATCTCAACACCGCCAGCACCGGGCTGCTGCCGGTCCGCGCGGTCGACGCCATGCGGGCCGGCGTCGAGTCCGTGGCGGCCGGGCAGCCGCAGGACATGTTCGCCGACGTGGAGGCGGCCCGCGCCTCCTTCGCCCGCCTGGCCGGCGTCCCGGACCGCCGTGTCGCGGCCGGGGCCTCCGTCGCCGTCTACAGCGGACTGATCGCCGCCTCGCTGCCGGAGGGCGCCGAAGTCCTCACCGCCGAGGCCGACTTCACCTCCGTGGTGAACCCCTTCCACGTGCGCAGCGACCTCAAGGTGCGCACCGTGCCGCTGGAGCGGATCGCCGAGTCGGTGCGCCCCGGCACCGCGCTCGTCGCGGTCAGCGCCGCACAGTCCGCGGACGGCCGGATCGTCGATCTGCCGGCGCTGCGCGAGGCCGCGCGCGAGCACGGGGCCCGTACGTACATCGACGCGTCCCAGGCCATCGGGTGGCTGCCGATCGAGGCGGGCGCGTACGACTATGTGTCCTCCGTCGCCTTCAAGTGGCTCGTCTGCCCGCGGGGCGTGGCTTTCCTGGTCGTTCCGGAGGACCTGGGAGGACTGAACCCGATCTTCGCGGGCTGGGTCGCGGGAGAGCACCCCTGGGACAGCTGCTACGGGCCGGTCGAGGAACTCGCCCACTCCGCACGGCGGTTCGACGAGAGCCCGAGCCTCTTCTCGTACGCAGGCGCCCGCCACTCGCTGGAGCTGATCGAGGAGTTGGGCGTGGACGCCGTGCACGCCCATGACCTCGCCCTCGCCGACCGCTTCCGCGCGGGCCTGGCCGGCCTGGGGCAGGAGCCGGTTCCGGCGCCGGGCTCTGCGATCGTCTCCGTGCCCGGACTCGGCAAGAGGCAGCCGGAGTTGAGCCGGGCGGGGATCGAAGTCTCGGACCGTGCGGGCAACTTGAGGGCCGCGTTCCACCTGTACAACACGGCCGCGGATGTCGACCGTCTGCTGGACGTCCTGTCGGGCTGATTGCGAGACCCACTGGCGCGGGCTCCACGGGGACGCTAGGAAGGGCGTCACGAGGTGGTGGTGCCGGTGGAGCCAACTCTCCACAAGTCCGAACGGCCGCCCGCGGATGCCGAGTTGCATCAGCGGCTGGTGTACGGCGACGAGTCCGCGCTGTCCGAGGCCTACGCGGCGTACGGCGGACTCGTGCGGCGGATCGCCGGGCGCGTCACGAACAGCCCGGCGGCCGCCGAGGACGTGGCGCAGGAGGTCTTCGCCCAGCTGTGGAGCAGGCCGTACGCGTTCGACGCGCGCCGGGGCTCGCTGCGCACCTGGCTGTCCGTGCTCGCGCACCGGCGGGCCGTGGACTGGGTGCGCAGCGAGGCCCGGCATCGCAAGGCCGCCGGGGCGGACGACTCCGCGCTGCACGCCATCCCCGACACCGGGCCCGGGCCCGACGAGGCGGTCGTCGACCGCGAGCGCTCGCTGCTGCTGCACTCCGCGCTGGCCGAACTCCCGCAGCCGCAGCGGGAGGTGGTCCATCTCGCCTACTTCGCGGGCCGCACCTACCGCCAGGCAGCCGTCGAGCTCGGCATCCCGGAGGGCACCGCCAAGACCCGCCTGCGGTCCGCGCTGCGCAAGTTGGCCGAGACTTTGGCCGAGCCGCCGGATCCGGCGTGGGAAAGGGGCGCATGATGGCGACAGGGGAAGGGGGCGTCCGGTGACCGACGACCACGACGGTGCGCCCGAGCTGCTGGCCGCCTGGGCCTTCGGTGCGCTGCAGCCCGCGGACGAGAAGGCGGTACCGGCGCATCTGGCCGACTGCGAGAGCTGCGCGGCGGAGGCGGAACGGCTCCGCGAGACCGTACGGCTGCTGGACGTGTCACCGGGGACGTCCACGGGCAGCGGATCGCCGGCCACGGCCGCGCGGAACGGTTCCGGCGCGGTCTCGCAGAACGGTTCGGCCGCCGGAGTGACGGACACCGAAAGCCCGGGCGGTTCCGCGGATGCGTCCGTCGGCGGCGGTCCGGCCGGAGCGGACGGTGTGCTCGCCCTCGCGCTGCGCTCCAGGCCCGCCCTGCCGCGGGTCGCCGCGCACGCGGCCCCTTACGCGGCCGCCGTCGCCGGACTGCGCGCACTGCTGCGGGAGGTGGACGGCCATGGCCCGTGGGGCACGCCCGTCGTGCACGACTGGGACGTCCGCGACACCGTCGGCCATCTGATCGCCGCCGACGAGCAACTGGCCGTACGTCTGGGCCTTCAGACCCACACACCGCCCTCACGGACCGCCGAGGACACACCGTGGGAGGAGGCCTGGAACACGCGGACCGCCGACGTCATCGCGTACGAGCGGACGCGCGACCCCGAAGAGACGGTGGCCGCCTGGTCCGCGCGGGCCGCCGCACTGCTGGCCACGCCCGAGGCCCGGGATCCCGAACGGGCCGCGCACGCGACGACGTTGATGGGTGTACGGCTGCCGGTCTCCGACCACTTCGTCGTGCGCGCCTTCGAGACGTGGATCCACACGGACGACATCGGCCGCGCGCTCGGTCTCGCCGTGCCGCCGCTCCCGGACGCCCATCTGTGGCGACTGGTCCGGCTCGCCGTACGCATCCTCGGCATGGCACTGGGGCCCACGGCACCGCCGGTGCTGTTCGCGGTGACCGGCGGCGAGAGCTCCACCGAGTGGGTGCTCGGCTCCGAGGACGAGGCTGTCCGGGGCGAACTCGTCCTGGACGCCGTGGACTTCTGCCTGCTCGTGGGCGGCCGGTACACACCCGAGGAGGTTCCGAGGGGCACGGCGGGCGACGAGGCCGTCGTACGCGACGTACTGGAGCGGGCTGCCGCCCTGTCCTGGCTGTAGCGCGGCTCCTACGGCCCGGGGAGCGCCCCCTGGCCCTATGAGCTACGAGCTACGACGAGCCCTGGGCCGGGCAGCCCCCCGTCTCCGTGCAGAGGTTCGCCTCGACCCGGGAGAGGAGAACGACGAGCTGGGTCCGCTCGGCCGCGCTCAGGCCCGCGAGGGTGTGCTCCTCGAGGTCGGCCCAGGCGTGTGTGACCTCGTCGAGCAGTCCACAGCTCTTGTCGGTCGCCTCGACGAGTACCGCGCGCCGGTCCTTCGGATCCGGGCTGCGCGTCACATGCCCGGACTGCTCAAGGCGCTGGAGCATCTTCGTGATCGTGGACGGATCGAGGTCGACCGCCTTGATGAGGTCCGACTGACGCACCGGGCCCCGGTCCCACAGGTGCATCATCACGAACTCCTGCCCGGGGTAGAGCCCGGCCCCGCGCAGCAGCTTGCCCGCGGCCGTGCGGTGCAGCCGGGCGACCCGTGAGATGGCGTGGCTGACCGGGCCGCCGCGCGCGGCGGAGGGCAGCTCGTCGATACAGGCGGGGTCGGCCTGCGGGGCCGCGGCCTCCTGGCTGGCACTCATCTCGACTCCCGGGTTCGTGCGGACGTGCTGTCCACCGTACGTCCCACCGCCTCGCCCGCCTTCTCGCGCCTGCGCCGGACCGTCTTCCGGCCTTCCTCCATCGAGATTACCTTGGCCGACCAAGGAATGGTTTAGGGTGGCTCACGGTTCAGATGATTGGCCGACCATGTAAATATTCTCCGGGAGCTGTTTTGACCACCGCATACGACCCGATCGACCTGTCCGGCACATCCCTCGCCAACCGGATCGCCATGGCGCCGATGACCCGCAGCAGGGCGGGCGAGGGCGGCGCCCCCACCGACCTCACCGTCGAGTACTACGCGCAGCGCGCCTCCGCGGGGCTGATCATCACCGAGGGCATCCAGCCGTCCGCGACCGGCCAGGGCTACCCGGACACCCCCGGCCTGCACAGCGCCGAGCAGATCGCCGCCTGGCGGAGGGTGACCGACGCCGTGCACGCCGCCGGCGGCCGGATCTTCGCGCAGCTCATGCACGCGGGGCGGATCGGCCACCCCAGCCTGCTGCCCGACGGACTCGTCAACGTCGGCGCGTCACCCGTACCGGCCCAGGGACAGGTCTACACGCACGAGGGCCCCCTCGACTTCGTCGCCCCGCGCGAGCTCACGGGCGACGAGGTCCGCGCCACCGTCGGCGAGTTCGTGACCGCCGCGCGGGGCGCCGTCGAGGCGGGCTTCGACGGGGTCGAACTGCACGGCGCCAACGGCTACCTGATCCATCAGTTCCTCGCCCCCGGCTCCAACCACCGCACCGACGAGTGGGGCGGCTCCGTCGAGAACCGCATACGGTTCGCCGTCGAGACCGTGAAGGCCGTCGCCGCCGAGATCGGTGCCGGGCGCACCGCCATCCGGCTCTCGCCCGGCAACCCGTACAACGACATCCAGGAGCCCGAGCCGGAGCCGACGTACACCGCGCTGGTGAACGAGCTGGAGCCGCTGGGCCTCGCGTATCTGCACGTCACCGAGGCGGTCGAGATGCGTGAGCTGACTCTCGAACTGCGCAAGCGGTTCAGCGGAGCCCTCGTCCTGAACCCGGCCACCGAGGGGCCGACCGGACCGGAGTCCCTGGCCCTCGTCGAGGACGGCGTCGCCGATCTCGTCGCGTACGGCCAGCTGTTCCTGGCCAACCCGGACCTGCCGGCCCGTCTGCGGACCGGCGGTCCGTTCAACGACCCCGACGGGGCCACGTTCTTCGGCGGGGACGCGAAGGGCTACACGGACTACCCGGCGCTGTAAGGCAGTTGGCCCGGTGTCCGTCTCGTACGAGACGGACACCGGGCCAATCACCCGTGGGCGTAGGTCACTTCACCGGGGTGAAGTCCCGCGCTCCGATGAAATCGGGCCGGCGTACCGGCGCCGAGAACGGCTCCACCGCCGCGTTCTCCACGCTGTTGAACACGATGAAGACGTTCGAGCGCGGGAACGGCGTGATGTTGTCGCCGGAGCCGTGCATGCAGTTGCAGTCGAACCAGGTCGCCGAGCCGGCCTTGCCCGTGAAGAGCTTGATGCCGTGCTTGGACGCGAACTTGGTGAGCGCCTCGTCGGAGGGCGTGCCCGCGTCCTGCATCTGCAGCGACTTCTTGTAGTTGTCCTTCGGCGTGGCTCCGGAACAGCCGAGGAACGTGTTGTGCGACCCCGGCATGATCATGAGGCCGCCGTTGGTGTCGAAGTTCTCGGTCAGCGCGATCGAGACGGACACCGTCCGCATGTTCGGCAGACCGTCCTCGGCGTGCCAGGTCTCGAAGTCGGAGTGCCAGTAGAAGCCGCTCGCACCGAAGCCGGGCTTGACGTTGATCCGCGACTGGTGGACGTACACGTCCGAGCCGAGGATCTGCCGGGCACGGCCGACCACGCGCTCGTCGCGTACCAGCTGGGCGAAGATCTCACTGATCTTGTGGACCTCGAAGACCGAGCGGATCTCCTGCGACTTCGGCTCCACGATCGAGCGCTCGTCGGCACGGATCGCCGGGTCCGTCACCAGGCGCTCCAGCTCCGCGTGGTAGAGCGCGACCTCGTCCTCGCCGATGATCTGGTCGACGGCGAGGAAACCGTCACGCTCGTACGACTGCAGGTCGGCCCCGGGGATCGGTCCCGGCGTGCCGGGCTCGCTCCACACGACCGGGTCCTGCCGGGGCACGGACACCTCGCTGGTGCCGCGGCTGGGATACAGGTCGGTGATGGTCGTCATCGGTTCAGACCTCCTCGGGCTCGGTCAGCAGGGGGTAGACGCCGTTCTCGTCATGGTCCTCCCGTCCGGTCACCGGCGGATTGAAGACACAGATGCAGCGGAAGTCCTCCTTGATCCGCATCGTGTGCCTCTCGTGCCCGTCGAGGAGGTACATGGTTCCCGGCGTGATCGTGTACTTCTCGCCGGTCTCGTCGTCGGTGAGTTCGGCCTCGCCCTCCACGCAGACGACGGCCTCGACGTGGTTCGCGTACCACATCGACGTCTCCGTACCCGCGTAGAGGATCGTCTCGTGCACGGAGAAGCCGACCCTCTCCTTGGCGAGGACGATGCGCTTGCTCTCCCAGGTACCCGACGCCGATTTCACGTGTCGGTCAGTGCCTTCGATCTCCTTGAACGAACGGACTATCACGGTGCTGCGAAGCCTCCTTCAGGCTGATGTGCGGCTGGTGCGGTTGGTGTTGCCGGTGTGGCTCAGGCCGTCTCGCGGACGGCGCGGGCGAGGGTGCGCAGGCCCTCGTCCAGCTCCTCGGGGGTGATGGTGAGCGCCGGGAGGAGTTTCACGACCTCGCTCTCCGGGCCCGACGTCTCGATGAGCAGGCCGAGTTCGAAGGCCCGCTTGGCGATCCGGCCCGCGCGCGCCTTGTCGTGGAACTCCATGCCCCAGACCAGGCCCCGGCCGCGGTACTCCTTGACGTCGGCGAGGTTCTCCTCGGTGATCGAGATGAACGCCTCCTCGACCTGCTCGCCACGGGTGCGGGTCTGCTTCTCCATGGCGGGACCGTCGGACCAGTACGCCTCCAGAGCGGCGGCGGCCGTCACGAACGCGGGGTTGTTGCCGCGGAAGGTGCCGTTGTGCTCGCCCGGCTCCCAGATGTCCAGCTCGGGCTTGAACAGGCAGAGGGACATGGGCAGTCCGTAGCCGCTGATGGACTTGGAGACGGTGACGATGTCGGGGGTGATGCCCGCCTCCTCGAAGGAGAAGAACGCCCCGGTCCGGCCGCAGCCCATCTGGATGTCGTCGACGATCAGCAGCATGTCCTGGCGCTCGCACAGCTCGGACAGAGCGCGCAGCCACTCGGGGCGTGCGACGTTGATGCCGCCCTCGCCCTGCACGGTCTCGACGATCACGGCAGCGGGCTTGTTGAGGCCGGAGCCCTGGTCCTCCAGGAGCCGCTCGAACCAGAGGAAGTCCTCGACCTTGCCCTCGAAGTAGTTGTCGAAGGGCATCGGCGTGCCGTGCACGAGCGGGATGCCGGCGCCGGCCCGCTTGAAGGCGTTGCCGGTCACGGCGAGCGAGCCGAGCGACATGCCGTGGAAGGCGTTGGTGAAGGAGACGATCGACTCCCGCCCCTTGACCTTCCGGGCCAGTTTCAGCGCGGACTCGACGGCGTTGGTGCCGGTCGGGCCCGGGAACATGACCTTGTACGGCAGGTCGCGGGGCCGCAGCACCAGGTTCTGGAAGGACTCCAGGAAGCCGCGCTTCGCGGTCGTCGACATGTCGAGACCGTGCGTGACGCCGTCGCGTTCCAGGTAGTCGATGAGGGCGCGTTTCAGTACGGGGTTGTTGTGGCCGTAGTTGAGTGATCCGGCGCCGGCGAAGAAGTCGAGGTACTCATGGCCGTCCTCGTCGAACATGCGGCTGCCCTGCGCGCGGTCGAAGACGGTGGGCCAGGCGCGGCAGTAGCTGCGCACCTCCGACTCCAGGGTCTCGAAGACGCTCAGGTCGGGCTGGGTGATGCTCACGGAGTTGCTCCTCAAGGCGTGGGGGGTTCGTCAGTGCGACAGGGGGCCGATGCGGTACAGCACCTCTGGGTCGTGCGGTCCGTCGGGGAAGTGCGCTGTGTCGAACAGGACCTCGCGCTCGACGGTCGCTCCGTGGCGTGCGGCATACGACGTGAACAGCCGCTCGGAGGCGGTGTTGCCCGGCGTGATGGTGGTCTCGACGGTGGTCAGCTCGTGTGTGCGGGCGATCCGCAGGGTCAGTCCGTCGAGGAGCGCGGCGGCGAGGCCGCGTCCGCGCTGTTCCGCGTCGACGGCCACCTGCCACACGAGAAGCGTTTGCGGGCGCTCGGGCCGGATGTAGCCGGTGACGAAGGCGACCGGCTCGCCGTCGGCCGTGCGCGCCACCGCGGAGGTGCCGGCGAAGTCACGGCACCACAGCAGGTAGCTGTAGGAGGAGTTCAGGTCGAGGTTCCCGGAGTCCTTGGCAATGCGCCAGAGCGCGGCTCCGTCCACCACGTGCGGACGGTCGATCCGCAGCCCTTCCGGCATTTCCAGGAATTCCGCTTGCAGGTCTGCTTGTGCGGCGGTCATGCGGATTGAATTTACCCAGCGAAAGTTCAAATTGCATCGCCGGATGGGGTTACGCCAAGGCGTCCGATGTGTTATCACGCGGGCGCGGACGCCGCGTACCACCGGCCGGAAGCCGCCACTTTATCCTGAAAATAATGGAGAAAACGGGCGTCCTGTGTGTTGCGTCACAGCCGTGTAATCACCACGAGATCTGCCCGAATTAAGAGGTTGGTGTTCGCGAAATCTTAGCGTTTAGGTTCGGAGAAAGCGGGCAGAAGAATACGGGGAGCTGCACTGAATAAGACCCCCGAAAAGTGCCGAGAAATAGCCCCCGGATAAATCGAACCGGAATTCCCCGATCCCCCACCGCCCCGCTGGTCAGGCGCCTGTGACCCCGTCGATCCGCTCCCTGACGATGTCCGCGTGACCGTTGTGCCGCGCGTATTCCTCGATCAGGTGGACAAGGATCCAGCGCAGACTGACCTCCAGCCCGGCCACCGGCCCCTCGACAATCCGGCCGAGGTCGTCGAGCGACCGTCCGGCGGACAGCTCCTGCCCGCGCCCGACCTCGCGGCGCCAGTCCGCCAGCGCGTCGTCGAGCCCGCGCTCCGGGTCGAGGGCGTATCCGCCGGCGCCGTCCTCGTACAGCGTCGGCACGTCGAGTCCCGCGAACACCGCCTGGAACCAGTTCCGCTCCACCTCGGCCAGGTGCTGCACCAGCCCGAGCAGCGTCAGCTCCGACGGCGCGGCGGACGCCAGCCGCACCTGGCCGTCGTCCAGCCCCGCACACTTCGACTCCAGGGTGGCCCGGTGGAACGCGAGCCGGCTCTCCAGCATGGGCCGCTCCGCTCCGGTCATGAGCGGGATGGGGCGGCCGTCCGGCAGGGTCTGGTACGTGTCGGTGGTCACGCTCGGCAGCATGGCACCGGGCGTCCGCCGTTACGACCCCGCCGGCCGAGGCTCAGGTGCCGTCTCTCAGGTCCGCCGGCCAGTCCGGGCGGTATTCGATGTGGTCGTAGGTGACCACGCAGCCCTCGCCCATCGGGGACTGGGTCATGAAGCCGATCAGGGCGGCGCCGGTCTCCTTCTCGTCGGCCAGGGTGAAGAGGCGGACGAAGGTCCAGCGCTTGCCGTCCCTCGACGCGTGGAAGGCGAAGGCGCGGCCTGTGCGGCTGATCCTCAGCCACACCGAACTGCCGTCCACCGCGAAGGAGTTGGCGTCGTCGGAGTGGCCCCGGGTGACGACCGTGCAGACGGTGGGCACGTCCGGCGAGTTCTCCAGGCAGAGCTTGGCCCAGGCCCGCTCACCCACGTGTACGTACAGCACGCCCGCGTCGAAGGCCCCGGCGAAACCGACCGTGACCCGGGCGATGAGCTGGAAGTCCCCCTCCGGCGACCCGAGCAGCCGGGGGGCGTCGGACGCGGGGTCCAGCCCCTCGTCGGTCGGCGGCACGAACCGGTCCTGCCGCGCCCCCGCCCACCCGGTGAGCACCCCGTCCTCGTACGACCAGTGCCCGTCGGGCCCGTACGTCCGGAGAGAAAAGGGAAGTTCGGGAAGTTCCAAGTCCATCCCCCGAGTCTGTCAGGTCCACCCCCACGCCCAGAAAGGGGCGCGGGGCCGTATCACCGCACGGCTGCGCCGCAGGGGGCGCCCCTCAACGGGCACGGGGAACTGCGCGATCAGCCACAGCGGGCCCGCAGCCGCGGAACGGCCACGGGCCCGACGGCGCACCCCGCGGAGCGCTACCGCTGCAGACGCCCGTCGTACCGCCGCGGCAGCCCCAACGGGTTGTCGTCACGGAGCTCCGCCGGCAGCAGCGCCTCCGGCGTGTTCTGGTACGCGACCGGCCGCAGCCACCGCTCGATCGCCGTACCGCCGACCGACGTGGACGTGGACGTGGTCGCCGGGTACGGCCCCCCATGGTGCTGGGCGGGCGCGACCGCGACGCCTGTCGGCCACGCGTTGACCAGGACGCGCCCCGCGAGCGGCGTCAGCTCGGCGAGGATCTCCGCACCGCGTCCCTCGCCGGCGGTCTCCTCCGTGGAGAGGTGGACGGTAGCGGTGAGGTTGCCGGGCAGCCGGGCGAGCACCGCGTTGGCCTCGGCCTCGTCCTCGTAGCGCGCGACGACGGTGACCGGCCCGAAGCACTCCTCGAGGAGCAGGTCGTACTCCCCCTCGCTCGCGAGCCGCTCGGCCGGAACCGTCAGGAAGCCGGGGCTCACCGTGTGCTCACTGCCCGCGCCCGGGGTCACCGGGGCGTCCACGTCGGCGAGTTCGGCCCGCTCGGCGACCCCCGCGACGAAGTTGTCACGCATGCGGTGGTCCAGGAGAACGCCCGCGTCCGTGTCGCTCACCGCGTCGGTGAGCGACTTGACCAGGCGGTCACCGGACGCGCCGGACGGCGCCAGCACCAGCCCGGGCTTCACGCAGAACTGGCCGACACCCAGCGTCATGGAGCCCGCCAGCCCCGTACCGATCGCCTCGGCGCGCTCGGCGGCCGCGGCCTCGGTGATGACGACGGGGTTCAGGGAACCCAGCTCGCCGTGGAAGGGGATCGGCGCGGGCCTGGCGGCCGCCGCGTCGAAGAGGGCACGTCCACCGCGTACCGAACCGGTGAATCCGGCGGCCGTGACCAGCGGGTGCTTGACCAGCTCGACACCCGCGTCGAAGCCGTGCACCAGACCGAGGACACCGTCCGGGATGTCGTGCTGGGCGGCGGCCCGGCGCAGGACGGACGCGACCAGCTCGGACAGGCCCGGGTGGTCGGGGTGTGCCTTGACGACGACCGGGCAGCCCGCGGCGAGCGCGCTCGCGGTGTCGCCGCCGGGCACGGAGAAGGCGAAGGGGAAGTTCGAGGCCGAGTAGACGGCGACGACGCCCAGCGGGACCTTGTATCGGCGCAGGTCCGGGATCGGCGGGGTCGCGGTGTCGTCGGGGTGGTTGATCACGACCCCGAGGAACTCGCCCTCGTCGACGATGTCCGCGAAGGCCCGCAGCTGGTAGCAGGTGCGGGCGAGCTCGCCGGTGAGCCGGACCGGGCCGAGCGCGGTCTCCGCGTCCGCGGCTTCGACCAGGTGGTCCTTGGCGCTTTCGAGCTGGTCGGCCGCGGAGCGCAGGAAGGCCGCGCGGACGGTGCGGTCGGCGAGTGCTCCCCGGGCGGCGTGGGCCGCGCGGACGGCCGCGTCCACCTCCTGGGCTGTGGCTTCCACCGCAACCTGCTCGCGCTGCTTCCCGGTTCGGGGGTCGACACTCCAGACTGGTGCTGCTGCCACCGCGGGTCCCTCCAGATGTAATGCCGCAGTACGTGTGCCACTCACCAGCGACGTTCGATATGCTGAACGCTGTCTCTGGTGGTGAATATGCTGTGGAGACTATTTCCCGGCCAACTAGGGGGTCAAGGCGATGTCGGCAGTCGAGACGGGCGGCGGGGCACAGGTCAAGTCCGCGGTGCGGACGGTTGAATTGCTCGAGTACTTCGCCGGACGCCCGGGCATGCACTCCCTGGCCGCCGTGCAGGAGGCAGTCGGGTACCCCAAGTCCAGTCTCTACATGCTGCTGCGCACGCTTGTCGAGCTCGGCTGGGTCGAGACGGACGCCACGGGCACGCGGTACGGCATCGGCGTACGGGCGCTGCTCGTCGGTACGTCGTACATCGACGGCGACGAGGTCGTGGCGGCCGCGCGGCCGACGCTGGACCGGCTCTCCGACGACACGACGGAGACGATCCACCTGGCGCGCCTCGACGGCACGAACGTCGTGTACCTCGCGACCCGCCAGTCCCAGCACTACCTCCGCCCCTTCACGCGCGTGGGCCGCCGGCTGCCGGCGCACTCCACCTCGCTCGGCAAGGCGCTCCTCGCCACGCACACCGACGAGCAGGTACGGAAGCTGCTCCCGGAGACGCTCCCCGCGCTGACCGAGCACACGATCACCGACCGGGAGAAGCTCATCGAGGAG
Source organism: Streptomyces sp. NBC_00258 (assembly GCF_036182465.1). NCBI lineage: Bacteria > Bacillati > Actinomycetota > Actinomycetes > Kitasatosporales > Streptomycetaceae > Streptomyces > Streptomyces sp. NBC_00258. The sequence goes on along the minus strand of NZ_CP108081.1, from coordinate 9,057,319 downwards.
CTGCACCAGGTGCGGGAGCAGGGGTTCGCGGTGGACCGCGAGGAGAACACGCTCGGGCTGCGCTGCTTCGGCGTCGCGATCCCCTACCGGACGCCCGCCCGGGACGCGATCAGCTGCTCGGTGCCGGTGGCGCGGCTGACGCCCGCTCACGAGCAGATGGTGAAGGACGCTCTGTTCGACGCGCGCGACCGACTGACACTCGCCACCCGGAGGCTCTGACATGTCCGAAGTGAAGGTCGTGCTCCGTGCGATCCACGACAGCGATCTGCCGGTGTTCTTCCGGCAGATGATGGATCCCGAGTCGGTGCGGATGGCCGCGTTCACCGCGAAGGACCCGACGGACCGGGACGCCTTCGACGCCCACTGGAAGCGGATCCGCAGCCTGTCCGACGTCGTCAACCGTACGGTCCTCGTGGACGGTGACGTGGTCGGCAACGCGGCGGTGTACGGCCCGCCGGACGAGCGCGAAGTCACGTACTGGATCGACCGGGCGTACTGGGGGCGGGGGATCGCCACGGGCGCGTTGCGGGCGCTGCTCGATGCCGTGCCCGAGCGTCCGTTGTTCGCTCGGGCGGCGGCGGACAACGCGGGGTCGTTGCGGGTGCTGGAGAAGTGCGGGTTTCGCGTCTCCGGGCGGGACAGGGGTTTCGCGAATGCGCGGGGCGAGGAGATCGACGAGGTTGTGCTGACGCTGGAGGGGTGAAGCCCCTCCGGGGTGCCGGTGGGGCGCCGATGGGGCTGCGGGTCGTTGCCGGGTGCGGGTTGTGTGCGGCGGGTCGCGCAGTTCCCCGCGCCCCTCAAGGGGCGGGATCCCTGCGGCCCCGCCTGCCTGAGCGGGCAGGACCCTCCCCCGTGCGGCGGAGATGGATCGTCGTTGCGCAGGACGTGGTCCGGTGGGGTGGGGCGGGAGCGTGGGTGGCATGACGCAGATGCTCTCCTCCGGTTCCGGCTCCTCCCGTCCCGGCTCATCCGCTTCCGCGCCCGCCTCCCCGGCGCCCCTCGGCCCGAGTCGTGTCCGGCGGGTGCTGTGCGCCGTCGCCGTCGTGGCCTGCCTGCCGTACATCGCGCTCAAAGCCACCTGGCTGGGCGGGAGTCGGCTCGGGATTTCGCCGGGCGGCCGACGACGCTGATGAACCTCACCTACGCTGGTCAGATGATCGTCGGCACCCTCGTGGCGGGCGTCGGTGCCTCCGTCCTGGCGAAGCGGTCGACGTGACCGCACTCGCCCGGACCCTGTTCGGGAGGCGGACGCGTCGCCGGTGGATCCATCTGATCCTCGGCGGCGCGCTCGCCATGCCGTACGTCTTCGTCGGCGAGCTGATCGTCGGCCCGTTCACGAACTCCGAGAACCTGTTCAGCTCGCTGCCCCACCAGCTTTTCGCCTTCGGTGCCGGGCTGCCGCTCGCCGCGATCACCGGGCTGTTCCCGCTGACCCGGCCGATGTCGGTGGCCGTGGTCCGGGCCCTGTGCGGGGTCGACGGCGACCGCCTCGCCGACGGGCCCGCGCGCACCCGCCAGGCGAAGGGACGTACGGCGGTGTGGTTCACGCTGCACCTGGGGTTCGGCGGAGTGATCGCCGGAATGTCCCTCGCGACGCCGCCCTTCGCGGTGGTGCTGATCGTGCTGCCGCTCTTCGTGGCGCTGCGCGACTCCCGGCTCGATCTGCCCGAAATCTTCGACCACACCTGGGCGTTGGCGCTCTCCCCGGTCGCGGGTGCGGCGATGCTGGCGGCCCTCGCCGGCTCCGCGGCGGGCGCGGGCGCGCTGCTGGCCCGCTGGGCGCCGGATCTGCTCGGGCCCACCCCCGAGGACCGGCTCGCCGCCGCCGAGGCCCACGCCGCCGACCTCGCCGTGCGCAACCGGCTGGCCCGCGAGCTGCACGACTCCGTCGGCCACGCGCTGAGCGCCGTCACGCTCCAGGCGAGCGCGGCCCGCCGGGTCCTGGACAGCGACCCGGAGTTCGTGCGCGAGGCGCTGGCCGCGATCGAGGACACCACCCGGCGCACGGTGGGCGAACTCGACGCCGTACTGGGCGTGTTGCGCGATGCCGACTCCCCCGGCGGCGCGCCGGGCGTCCCCGGCTCGGCCTCCACGCCCGCTCCCTCGCCCACGCTCGCCGCTGACCTCGACGGTCTGCTCCGCCGCACCCGTGCGGGCGGCCTCGGCGTGGCCGTCGCCATGGAGGCGGACCCCGAGGCGCTGCCCCCGCTCGTCTCCCGCGAGGCGTACCGCATCGTGCAGGAGGCGCTGAGCAACGCCCTCAAGCACGCCGGACCCGGGACGTCCGTGACGCTCCGGATCAGGGTGGTCCTCGACGGCAAGGAGCTGGCCATCACCGCCGAGAATCCCGCGCCGACGGCAGTGGTCCCCCGTCCCGGCGGCGGCCACGGGCTGCGCGGGATCGCCGACCGGGCCCGGCTCCTGGGCGGCACCGCGGAGTCCGGGCCGGTGGACGGGGTGTGGCGCCTGCACGTACGACTCCCTCTGGAAGGACCCGTATGACCATCCGGATCGTCCTCGCCGACGACGAGCGCATGGTGCGCACCGCGCTGCGCGCGATCCTGACGGCCGAGCCAGATCTGGAGGTCGTCGGCGAGGCGGCCACGGGTGCCGAAGCCGTGTCCGTCGTCCGCGGGCTGACGCCGGACGTCGTCCTCATGGACGTCCGTATGCCCGAGATCGACGGCATCCGCGCCACCGAGCAGATCCTGGCGACGCTCCCCGATCCCCCACGCGTCGTCGTGGTGACCACCTTCGAGAACGACGCGTACGTGTACGAGGCGCTGCGCGCCGGAGCGTCCGGTTTCCTCCTCAAGCGGACCGACGCCGACTCGCTGGTCCAGGCGGTTCGGCTGGTCGCGCACAGCGACAGCCTGCTGTTCCCCGCGGCGGTGCGTGCGCTCGCCACCGAGTACGGCCGGGCGAAGGCCGCACCGCCGGCCTGGGTGGCGAGGCTCACCGGCCGGGAGAGCGAGGTCCTGCGGCTGATGGCCGCCGGGCTCACCAACGCCGAGATCGCCGACCGCATCGGTGTCGGGCCCGCGACGGTGAAGACCCATGTGGCGGCCGTCCTGGCGAAGACGGCGACCCGGGACCGTACACAGGCGGTGATCGCGGCGTACGAGGCGGGCTTCATGAAGGACACGGCCTCGTGAGGGCGACGGCTGAGGGGCGCGGCCGAGGGGCCCGGTTTGATGAACGGCACATGAGAAATCCGGGCGGGCGGGAACGATCGGGCGCGTCCCGGTCGTCCTCCAAGCGGGATGAACAAAACGATCAGGCGCGCCTCCGTCTTCACCCTGCTGCTCGTCCTCGCCCTGCTTGTCCGGGCGACCTGGGTGCAGTTCTACGAAGGCCAGGCGCTCGCGGACAGCAAGGACAACCGACGGAACGCGATCGAGCAGTACGCGTACCCGCTCGGGAACATCATCGTGGCCGGCAACGCGATCACCGGTTCCGCGCAGACGAAGGGCGGCGACCTCAAGTACAAGCGCACGTACACCGACGGCAGCCTCTACGCGGCGGTCACGGGCTACAGCTCGCAGGTGTTCGGGGCGACGCAGCTGGAGGGCATCTACAAGGATCTGCTCGACGGCACGGACACCCGTCTGAAGGACCCCCTCGACACGATCACGGGCAAGCGCGCCGACCCGGGTGACGTGGTCACGACGATCGACCCGGACGTGCAGAAGGCGGCGTACGAGGCGCTCGGTGACAAGAAGGGCGCGGCCGTCGCGATCGACCCGAAGACCGGCAAGATCCTCGGCGTCGTGTCCACCCCGTCGTACGACCCCTCGGCGCTCAGTGCCGGCGACTCCGACGCCTGGACGAAGCTGACGAAGGACTCGGAGAAGCCGATGACGAACCGGGCGATGCGCCAGCCGCTGCCGCCGGGTTCGACGTTCAAGCTGGTCGTCGCGGCCGCCGCGCTGGAGGACGGCCTGTACTCCTCGGTGGACACGAAGACCGACAGCGAGAACCCGTACACACTGCCGGGCACGACCAGGGTCCTGGAGAACGAGAGCAAGTCCGCGCCCTGTGAGAACGCGACGATCCGTGTCGCCCTCCAGTACTCGTGCAACAACGTCTTCGCGAAGATGGCCGTCGACCTGGGCCAGGACAAGCTGAAGGCGATGGCCGAGAAGTTCGGCTTCAACGACAAGTCGCAGGACGTGCCCGTGCGGGCGTACGAGAGCGTGTATCCGTCGGACATGGAGAAGTCGTCCACGGCGCTGACGGGCATCGGGCAGTTCGACGTGACCGCGACGCCGTTGCAGATGGCCATGGTGTCGGCCGCCATCGCCAACGGCGGCAAGCTGGTCTCGCCGCACATGGTGTCGCAGATCAGTGACGCGGACGGCAACGTGCTGGAGAACTACGACGACTCGACGGACTCGAAGGAGATCGTCAGCTCGTCCACGGCCGAGCAGCTGCAGTCGGCGATGCAGACGGTCGTCGACGAGGGTACGGGGACGAACGCGCAGATCTCCGGGGCGACGGTGGGTGGCAAGACGGGTACGGCGCAGCACGGTGAGAACAACAGCAAGACGCCGTACGCGTGGTTCACGTCGTACGCGAAGGATGACTCCTCGGGCAAGGAGGTTGCCGTGGCCGTCCTGGTCGAGCAGTCGAATGCGGCTCGGTCGGAGGTCAGCGGTAATGGTTTGGCTGCGCCGGTCGCCAAGGCGATGATGCAGGCCGCGCTGAAGAACTGACGGTTCCGGTCGGTTGGTTGGCTGCCGGCCGGTGAGGGCTGGTCGCGCAGTTCCCCGCGCCCCTCAAAAGCCTGCGGTTCCCCGGGCCCGGCAAGGGTCGCGGGGAACCGCGCGTCTTTCAGGGGTGACCGTTACTTCACGCCCAAGATCTGTTCGATCGGGTCGATGGCGAAGTAGATGAGGAACAGCACCGACGTTCCCCACAGGAGCCAGTGGACCTCCTTCGCCTTGCCGAGGACCGTCTTGATCAGGACGTAGGCCAGGAAGCCCGCCCCGATGCCGTTGGTGATCGAGTAGGTGAAGGGCATCACGGCGATCGTCAGGAACGCCGGGATGGCGATCTCGTAGCGGTCCCAGTCGATGTGCTTGACCTGGGTCATCATCAGGAACCCGACCGCGACGAGAGCGGGGGCGGCCGCCTGGAGCGGGACGATGGTCAGCAGCGGGGTCATGAACAGGGCGAGGGCGAAGAGCCCGCCGGTGACCAGGTTCGCGAAGCCCGTGCGCGCGCCCTCGCCGACTCCCGCCGCCGACTCGATGTACGAGGTCGAGGAGGAGGCGGAGGCCGCGCCGCCCGCGACCGCCGCTGCGCCGTCGATGAGCAGGACGCGGCCGAGGTTGGGGACCTTGCCCTCCTCGTCCAGGAGCCCGGCCTCGGCGCTGATGCCGACGACGGTGCCCATGGTGTCGAAGAAGTCCGACAGGATCAGCGTGAAGACCAGCAGTACAACGGTGATCACGCTCGCCTCACCGAAGGCGCCGAACAGGCTGAAGTCGCCGAGCAGCCCGAAGTCCGGCGAGGCCACGATGTCGTCGGGGATCTTCGGTGTGGTCAGGCCCCAGCTCTTGATGTCAGCGATCTCGTTGATGATGATCGCGACGATCGTCATGGTCACGATGCTGATCAGGATCGCGCCCTTGACCTTGCGGGCGAGCAGCCCGATGGTCAGCAGCACACCGAGGCAGAAGACCAGGATGGGCCAGCCTGCCAGCGCGCCGGTGCCGCCCAGCTGCACCGGAACGGTCGTGTTCGCGACGTCCGGGATGCGGGTGACGAACCCGGCGTCGACGAAGCCGATGAAGGCGATGAACAGGCCGATGCCGACGCTGATCGCCTGCTTGAGCGGCTGCGGTATCGCGTGCATGACGGCCTCGCGCAGACCCGTCACCACCAGGACGCAGATCAGCAGGCCCTCAAGGACGATCAGGCCCATCGCGTCGTCCCAGCTCATCAGCGGGGCGATCTGGAAGGCGACGACGGCGTTGAGGCCGAGCCCGGCGGCGAGCGCGAGCGGCAGGTTGCCGCCGACGCCCATGATGATCGTCATCACGGCGGCCACCAGTGCGGTGGCGGTGACCAGCTGGACGGTGTCGAGCTGGTCGCCGAACTTGTCCTTGGCGCTGCCCAGGATGATGGGGTTCAGGACAAGGATGTAGGCCATCGTGAAGAACGTGGCGAAGCCGCCGCGTACCTCACGGGCGAAGGTGGAGCCCCTGGCGGAGATCTTGAAGTACCGGTCGACGCTGTTCGCCGGGGGTGGTCCGGCGCTCGGCCGGTCTCCCACCTTCTGAGTTTCGGACATGGCGGATGCTCCTCGTTACCTGCGTGATCAGTGTGCGGATGCTGGCTGGATTGTTCCCTCGTTGAACCGTTTTCAGGTTTTCCCCGTGTTACGGAATCGAGTTCGGCCCGCCATACGATGTTCGAAGCGCTGTACGAGCGCCTGATACTCTCTCGGATCTCGCCCCACAGGACACCGTTCCTTCACACCCGCAACGCAGGGGCCGTATACGCACGTACCCCGTGAGAGCCGTCAGGCGTACCGCGCAGGAATCGACAGGGAGAGGTTCGCCCGTGGGCACTGTCGTCGACGACGCCGCCTCCGTGGAGTTCCACGATTTCTTCGAGCGCCACTACGCGGAACTGGCGCGCCTGGCCCATCTGTTGACCGGCGAGTCGGACGCCGCCGACGATCTGGCGGCGGACGCGCTGCTCGCGCTGTGGCACCGCTGGGACCGGGTGCGCGCGGCGGACCACCCGGTGGCGTACGCGCGTGGCGTGGTCGCCAATCTGGCCAGGAGCCGGATCCGCAGTGCGGTGCGTGAGCGCAGACGGATCACGCTGTTCTGGTCGCAGCGCGAGGACAAGACCGAGAATCCCGACATACCGGGCATGGTCGATGTCCAGGGAGCCCTGCGCAGACTGCCGTTCCGCAAGCGGGCGTGCGTGGTTCTGCGGCATGCTTTCGACCTCTCGGAGAAGGACACCGCGCTCGCCCTCGGAATCTCGGTCGGTACGGTGAAGAGCCAGACGTCGAAGGGGATGGCGGAACTGCAGCGGTTGCTGGGGTCCCAGGAGGCCCCGCGGCGGATGCACGCGGCGGTACTGCGTGCCACCGGAGCCGAAGGGAGGGAACGATGAAGGACGTGCACGAGGAGCTGCGCGCCACGCTGCGGGACGCGGCCGAGGCGCATCAGCCCGACCGCGCGCACATCCTGGCCCGTGTCGAACGCGGCATGGCCGACACGGAGAGTGCCCGGCACCCCTCCCCCCGGTCGTCCCCGCTCGGCTGGTTCCGTGTCGTCGGCGCCACGGCTGCCGCCGCCGGTGTACTCGCGGTGGGCGGCTACGCGGTCGCGTCCGCGGTGAAGGACGACAAGGCGGCCGATCAGACGGTCGCGGTCTCGCCCACCCCCGATCCGTCGCCGGAAGCGACGAGCCGTGCTCCGATCCCGCCGGACCCGGCCAAGCCGTCGCCCCCGCCGGACAAACCGAACACGCCGAGCACGCCGACGTCGGAGCCGACGCGGTCCGCCCCGGTCGCTCCGCCCGCGAAGGCGGACAACGAGGACGGCCCGCTGTGGTCGGACGGCTCGGTCGACCCGCACAGCAACGAGTTCTGGGCGCAGAGCAATGTGACCCTGAAGACGAGCAAGCAACTCACCGCGCTCACCGTCGTGTTGAAGGTCAAGCAGACCGGCGGGGTCACCTCGACGGGTGCCTGGCGCTCGGCGCCCGAGGACGACTTCACGGTGACCGTCGACGAGAAGGACGGCTTCCTCGTCTACACGTGGGTGCTCAAGTCGGGCCGCACGGTGTGGCCGGGCGAGTGGGTGTTCGCGGGCCAGTACGACCACGACCGCGGCGGCCGCGACGCCGGCGACGACACATACGCGGTCGGCGCGCAGGCCGGGGACGAAAAGCTGGGCGTGGCGGGCGACTTCGGGCGCGACGCGTCGGACGACGACGGCGACTCGTAAAAAAGTTCCGACGGGCGGCAACCCCCGCCTTCCGGGTGGCGACCAGGAGACGCAAGGTCACTCTCCCCCCACCTGAAGGAATCGGGACATGACTTCACGCGTGGAACCGGAACGCCGTGCACGTCACCGTCGCAGGACCGGCCGGAGGCGTGCCGTCGTAGGCGGGCTCTCCGCGTTCGCCCTGACCGGAGCCGCCATCGTCACCAGCACGATGATGTCCTCGTCGGCGAGCGCCGCCACCACCTGGCCGACCGCCAACGGCAGCGAGGCCGTCTCCGCGACGATCCCCGTGTCGGGGACCCGGGACGGCGGAATGAAGCGCTACTACGGCAGCGGCGATCTGGCCGGTGACGGCCAGGAGGAGGGCCAGGACCCGATCTTCCGGCTCGCCGACGGCGCGACGCTGAAGAACGTCATCATCGGCAAGCCGGGCGCCGACGGCATCCACTGCCAGGGCAGCTGCAATCTGCAGAACGTGTGGTGGGAGGACGTCGGCGAGGACGCGGCCACCTTCCGGGGCGGCAACTCGGCCACCTACACCGTGTACGGCGGCGGCGCGAAGAAGGCCGCGGACAAGGTCTTCCAGCACAACGGCGGCGGCAAGCTCGTCGTCTCCAAGTTCGCCGCCCAGGACTTCAAGACCCTCTACCGCTCGTGCGGCAACTGCTCGACGCAGTACAAGCGCACCTCGATCTTCAACACCGTCGAGGTGACCGCGCCGGGTTCACGGCTGGTCGGCATCAACACCAACTACGGCGACACCGCGGCCCTGCGGGGCATCACGATCATCGGCGACAGCGGCAAGAAGATCGTGCCGTGCCAGAAGTACATCGGCAACAACACCGGTGCCGAGCCGCCGACGAACGGCTCGGGGCCCGACGGCACGCACTGCAACTACACCACCTCCGACCTCACCTACCAGTGACGTACGACCAGGAGCTCCGCACTTGAGCACGCACAAGAAGCACCTCACCCGTCGTCGGCTGCTCGCCTCGTCCGCCGTGGGCGTGGCCGGCACCGGCGCGGCGGTCGTGACCGGCACCGGGCTGCTCTCCCCGGCGTCGGCCGCGACGTTCGGCTACACGGACGACGGCTCCAACTACGTGATCGACACGGGCGCTTCGCTCGTCCTCAAGGTCTCCAAGTCGACCGGCGACCTCAACTCGCTGGTCTACAAGGGCAAGGAGTACGAGGGCTTCGAGGGCAAGCACTCGCATGTCGAGACGGGGCTCGGCGCGTCCACCGTCACCATCAAGCAGGTCGGCACGACGATCCTGGTGAAGGTCGCACGCGGATCGATCACCCAGTGGATCGCCGCCCGCAGCGGCCAGAACAACGTCTACCTGTGGACCGACAAGGCGGACTCGTCCTTCACGGCGACCCGGTTCATTGTTCGTATCAAGCCCGGCATCTTCCCCAACTCGGGTGCCGACGCCTGGACTTCGTCCGACACGACCATCGAGGCATCGGACGTCTTCTCCCGCTCGGACGGTACGACCCACTCCAAGCACTACTCGGGCAAGCGCGTCATGGACTACGAGCACATCGGCTTCACGACCGGTTCGGCCGCGCTGTGGCTGGTGCGTTCCAACCACGAGAAGGCCTCCGGCGGCCCGTTCTACCGCTCACTGTTGCGGCACACCAACTCCACCAGCGCGGCTCTGTACGAGATCCTGCACTACAACCAGTCGCAGACGGAGCCCGAGCGGTACGGGCTGCAGGGCCCGTACGTCCTGAGCTTCACCGACGGCGGCGCGCCCTCCTCCTCGCTGTCCCACGCCAACCTCGACACCTCCTGGGTGGACGGCCTGGGCATCACCGGCTGGGTGGGCAAGTCCGGGCGCGGCAAGGTGGCGGGCGTCGGCCTCAAGGGCATGGACGCGGACTACGCGTACACCGTGGGCTTCGCCAACTCCGCCGCCCAGTACTGGGCGAAGGCCGCCTCCGGCACGGGCGCCTTCTCGTGTCCTGGGATGCTTCCGGGCACGTACACGCTGACGGTCCACAAGGGCGAACTCGCCGTCCACACCCGGGAGGTGACGGTCACCGCGGGCGGCACGACGGCCCTCAACAGCATCACGATCAGCGGTGACCCGAGCACCGCGGGCACCATCTGGCGGCTCGGCGACTGGGACGGCACGCCCGGTGAGTTCAAGAACGCCGACCTGATGACGTACGCGCATCCGTCCGACGGCCGCGCCTCGAAGTGGACCGGCAACGTCACCATCGGCAGCGGCGGCGAGGCCGCGGCCTTCCCCTGCTACATCTGGAAGGACGTCAACGACGGCGTCCTCGTCTATTTCAAGCTGACGGCCGCGCAGGCAGCTGCCGCACACACCCTGCGCGTCGGGGTGACGACGGCCTACATCAACGGCCGCCCGCGCGTGACGGTCAACGACTGGGTGTCGGCGATTCCGGCAGCTCCGTCACAGCCCTCGACACGGTCCCTCACCACGGGCTCCTACCGGGGCAACAACCACACGTTCACGTACAACATCCCGGCGACCGCCTGGAAGTCGGACACCGGTCAGTACAACATCCTCAAGCTGAACGTGGTCAGCGGCTCGACGGGCTCGGCGTTCCTGAGTCCGGGCACGTCCTTCGACTGCATGGACCTGCTGTCCTGACCTCAGAGCCCGTCTCGCGCCCCGGGGACGTAGAACCCGGCGGAGCTGTTGCCGTGGGCCTCGTTGTCGTCGAGGACATGAGCGACCGAAGCACCCCCTCCGCCGAGTTCGAACCCGTGGCCGCCGCCCTCGAAGGCGCGGTCCTTCCAGCGGTTCTTCCCGTTCCCGTACGCCGACGAGTGCTCGACGGTGACCGGACTGGAGAACTGCCAGAGATCCAGGCCGTCGTCGGAGTTGTCGTAGAGACGGGCGCCGACGATCCTGTTGCCCGTGCCGGAGCCGAACTTCACGCCGATACCGTCCGCGTTCCGGCCGTGCCCCGCGGCGTCGTAGTTGCCGTAACTGCGCAGGTTCTGCACGAGGTTGTCCGTAGTGCCGTCCCCGCGCAGCGTGAACCCGGAGTCGCCGTTGTCCGCGGTGACCAGATTCCTGAAGACGCCTCCGACGGACGAGGTGGCGACGAATCCGAGGGCCGGCGAGTTCTGCCAGGTGATGTCCTCGACGGTCCAGTGGTCGCCGTCGATCCCGGCGAGCGAGGATCCGGCGGCCAGCTTCGCACCGTCGATCCGTACCTTCTCGCCGTCGTGCGCCCGGAGCGTGATCCGGGCCGAACTCGTGCCGTTCGCGGCCGACTTGAGGGTCCGCGTCGGGTAGTACGTGCCGCCGCGCACCTGGATGGTGGTGCCGGCCACGGCGTTCCCGACGGCGGACTCCAGCTGCGCCGCGGTCGACACGGTCACCGTCGTGCCGGCGGCGCTCGCCCCGTCGGGCGAGAGGCCGAGGTAGACGCCTCCCGCCCCGGAGGCGACGACCACCGCCGTGGCGACGGAGAGGGTGCCGGTCCTGCGGTGCCGTCCGGTGCCGAGACGCACGGGGACGATCCTTTCCTGGGGAACGGGGGGAGAGGCGGGGCCGGGGCCGCTTTCTTTTCTCGGCCCCGCCTCTGATCCCTGGTCGCCGCCTGCCCGGAAAAGGTTGCCGGGCCCGCGCGAAACGAATCGAAACTTTCGCTCGCCCCAGGTCCGCTTCCACCGATTGACGGCCCCGTCCGCCACTGGTGACACTCCCAGAGCAGTCCATCCCAACAGAATCCACCAGACCCCCACAGGATGTGTCATGCGCCCCCGCACCGTGCGAACGCTCCTGATCCCCCTCTTCGCCCTCCTCCTGAGCCTGCTCGCCGCCCCACCGAGTCCGGCGGCCCAGCCCGAAGCACCACCCGGAGCACCCCACGTGAGCAAACAGAAGTACGCCGGCTACCTCTTCGCCTACTTCACCGGCGAGGGCACGGCGGACGGCGAGCAGATCCGCTACGCCCTCAGCCGGGGCAACGACCCGCTGCACTGGCGGGAGCTGAACGGCGGCAAGCCGGTGCTCACGTCCACGACCGGCGAGAAGGGCCTGCGCGACCCGTTCGTGATCCGCTCCCCCAAGGGCGACAAGTTCTACATGATCGCGACCGATCTGCGCATGTACCAGAACTCCAGCGGCAGTTGGGACGACGTCCAGCGCCACGGCAGCAAGTCCATCATGGTCTGGGAGTCCACCGACCTGGTCCACTGGACCGACCAGCGCCTGGTGAAGGTCTCACCGGACAGCGCGGGCAACACCTGGGCGCCGGAGGCCTATTGGGACGACAAGCTCGGTGAGTTCGTCGTCTTCTGGGCGTCCAAGCTGTACGCCGACGACGACCCGGACCACACCGGCTCCACGTACAACAAGATGATGTACGCGACGACGAAGGACTTCCGCACCTTCAGCGCGCCGAAGGTCTGGGACGACCCCGGCTACTCGGTGATCGACTCGACCGTCGTGAAGAACAAGGGCACTTACTACCGCTACACCAAGGACGAGCGGGACCCCACCTCCTCCAGTCCCTGCTCGAAGTTCATCACCGCGGAGAAGTCGACCTCGCTCACGGACACCTCGTACGACTTCGTGTCGGACTGCATCGGCAGCGGCTCGATCGACCGCGGTGAGGGCCCGACGGTCTTCAAGTCCAACACCGAGGAGAAGTGGTACCTGTTCATCGACGAGTACGGCGGCCGCGGCTACGTGCCCTTCGAGACCACCGACCTCGACTCGGGCAAGTGGACGATGTCGAAGAACTACCAGTTGCCCGCCAGCCCGCGGCACGGCACGGTCATGCCGGTCACGCAGGCGGAGTACGACCGGCTGCTCGCCGCGTATCCGGTGAGCGGCACCTCGGTCGTGGACGCGACGGTGAAGGACCAGAAGGGGTACGCCATCGTCACCGAGGCGGCCTCGAAGGTCGTGCTGCCGATGAAGCCGGGCGAGAACCTCTCACGGCTCGCGCCGAAGCTCTGGCTCGGTGAGGGCGCCACGGTGAGCCCGGCGTCCGGCACGCGCCGCGACTTCCGCAAACCGCAGAAGTACAAGGTGACGGCGGCCGACGGCACGACCCGCACCTGGACCGTCGAGGCCGTGCCGACCCGCAGCCCGGTCCTGCCGGGGCTGTACGCGGACCCCGACATCCAGTACCTGGACGGCCGTTACTGGATCTACCCGACGACCGACGGCTTCCCGGGCTGGAGCGGCACGAAGTTCAAGGCCTTCTCGTCGAAGGACCTGGCCCACTGGAAGGACCACGGCGAGATCCTCGACCTGGGACCCGACGTGTCCTGGGCCGACAAGAACGCGTGGGCCCCGGCGATCGCCGAGCGCGACGGCAAGTACTACTTCTACTTCTGCGCCGAGCAGCAGATCGGCGTGGCGGTGGCCGACTCCCCCGCCGGTCCCTTCAAGGACGCCCTCGGCAAACCCCTGGTGGCGAAGGGCGGTTCGCTGCAGGGCCAGATGATCGACCCGGCGGTCTTCACGGACGACGACGGGACGTCGTACCTCTACTGGGGCAACGGCCACGGTTACGTCGTCCCGCTGAACGACGACATGGTGTCGTTCGACGCGTCGAAGGTGCAGGACATCACCCCGGACAACTTCCGGGAGGGCGCCTTCGTGGTCGAGCGCAAGGGCACGTACTACTTCATGTGGTCCGAGGACGACACCCGCAGCGAGAACTACCACGTCGCCTACGCGACCGGTCCCTCCCCGCTCGGCCCGTGGACCAAGCGGGGCACGATCCTGTCCAAGCGCCCGGAGTACGGCATCCTCGCCACGGGCCACCACTCGGTGGTCAACGCCCCCGGCACGGACGACTGGTACATGGTCTACCACCGGTTCGGCCTGAACGGGCCGGGTCTGGCGGGCGGGGACGGCACGCACCGGGAGACGACCATCGACCGCATGAAGTTCGCGGCCGACGGCACGATTCTGCCGGTGGTGCCGACCCTGGAGTCGATCAGGCCCGTGCGCCGGTAGTACCGGCTCAGTCCATCGTCGCGCCGATGGTGGTGCTGCCCGTGGTCAGAAACGTGGTCACGGGCAGCGCACCGTTCGACTGGCGGGCGTTGTACGTGGTCGTCGCGCTGGTGGACCGGAAGGCCGGCGTCGAGATGCCCGAGTCCCAGTTGTTGCCGGACGAGACGACCGACGAGCCCTTGTTCACCGAGCCGCCGCTGTTGCTCACCGCCAGGTTCTTGCCGAGCCTGGCGGCGCCGGTGGCGAAGTAGTAGCCCCACTTGGCGTTGGCGTAGGCGGTGGTGCGGTTGATGACGATGGCGCCCTTGTTGCTGTTCTCCGTGAAGCCGTTGCCCGCGTTGTCCCAGGCCGCGGAGTTGTTGACGACGTGGGCCACGACCTCGCCGTCGCCGCCCAGCTTGTAGCCGTTGCCGTCGCCTGCGAAGGCCGAGTCGCTCCAGCGGTTCCTGCCGTTGCCCATGGCCCAGGTGTGCTCGACGGTGACCGGCGACGAGAACGACCAGAAGTCCAGGCCGTCGTCCGAGTTGTTGTAGAGGCGCGCCCCGGTGACGAGGTTGCCGCTGCCCGAACCGAACTTGATGGCGATGCCGTCCGCGTTCTCACCGTGGTTGGCGGCGTCGTAGTGGCCGTAACTGTCGATGTTCCGGACGGTGTTGTTGGTGGTGCTGTCCCCGGTGAGCGTGAATCCGGAGTCGCCGCCGTTGATCGTCTTGATGTTGTCCCAGACGGTCGAGGCGCAGGACTGGCAGACGACCGCGCTGTCCGGGGAGTTCTGGAAGGTGATCCCCGAGACCGTCCAGTAGTCGGCGGTCAGCTTGAAGATCCAGTCTCCGTCGGGAAGGTTCGAGCCGTCGATCTTCACGGCCTCGGAGCCATAGGGCTGGAGGTGGATCCGGCTGGAGGACGTGCCGTTGGCGGTCGACTGGAGAGTGGCCGTCGGATAGTAGGTGCCGGCACGCACCTGGATGACGGTGCCCGCGGTGGCGTTCTTGATGGCGTTGGACAGGTCGGTGGAGTTGCTGACGACCACGGTCGCGGCCTGCGCCTGGGTGGGGATCACGGCGAGCCCGGCACCGAGGGCGAGAACTGCGCCCAAGGACAGAGCGGTTCGACGGGACATGGGTGTGGGGACCTTTCGTCGAGCGGTGTGGGGAGAGCTGCCGTTCACAGGGCGGAGTCGAGCCATGCGAAGACCTCGTCCTGCTGGGGCGCGGTGAACACGTGGCCCAGCTCGGGCCAGACCTTGGTGCGCAGCTGCTCCTCGGCATGACGTGAGCGCCAGACGGCGTGCAGCTTCTCGTGCGCGACCCGGACACCTTCAGCGGTGAACAGCGTGTCCAGTGCACCGTGGAAGAAGAGCATCGGCCTGGGTGCGGCGATGCTCGCCACGTCGGGGATGTCGAGGTGCCGGGCAAGCCCGGGGTGGAGCATGTAGTACGCCGACTGCCCGCGCAGCGTGTTGTTGCCGGGCACCATCATTTCCCTGAGCCCGGTCATCCAGGAGACGCTCGCCGCGGCCGCGATGTCGTCGCTGAGCGCGGCGGTCTGCCAGGCTCGGTAGGCGCCCATGGAGAAGCCGAGGGCCGTGACCCGCCGCCGGTCCACACGGTCGAGGCCGGCCAGGAAGCGGGCGGCACGTACGTCCTCGCGGGCCATGAGCCCGGCGAGCGAGGAGCCGAGGTTGTAGAAGTTGCTTGCCAGGGCCTGCTGTTGCTCGTAGGTGATCGGCCCCCGGTCGCCCCAGCCGAGCGCGTCCAGGGCGAGGACGACATATCCGCGCCGGGCCAGTTCGTCGCCGACGAACCGTCCGCTGAAGTACCGGTCGGCCCAGGCCTGGGCGGACGCGAGGCGCGCCTCCCCCGTACCCCAGGGCCTGACCAGCTTCTCCTTTCCGATGTCGAACTTGGAGCCGTGGTCGTGGAGCAGCAGGACCGCGGGGAAGGGCCCCGGGCCGTGCGGGGTGAGCAGGGCGCCGCGGACGCGCTCGTAGCGGGTGAGGGCGAGGGTCACCGACTCCCGTGTGTACCCGTCGCCTTCGGCACGATCGCCGAACTCCGGGGCGTACGACGTGTCTTCGTCCCGCTCCACGAGCAGATGCTCCTCGACCTTGGCACGGGCGGCCCGCCGCCAGGCCCGGAAGTCCCGGACCGGGGAGGTGCCCCAGGCGAGCGGGAAGCGGAGCTCGTCCTTGAGGAGGGGGTGGAAGTCGGGGAGGTTGCCTTCCACGATGCCGACCGCTTCGGCCGCGCCGTCCGCGTCGGCCACGCCATCCGGGTCCGCCGCACGGGCCGGGGACACGCCGGCTCCGACTCCGGCCCCGGCGAACAACCCGGCCGCTCCCGCTCCGGCCACGAACGTCCGCCTCCCCAGGTGGTGTTGCTCAGGACCGGCACTCATAAGGCCTCCAGTCCCCGAGATACGTCTCACGGGTGTGCGAGGCGGCCTCCGCGTCCGTGAGCTGCGGCCGGTTCTCCGGCACCGGAATCACCGCGCCAGGACCGGAGTTGGCGTACTCCCGGAAACGCATGGTCTGCCACGGATACGCCTCGCGCATGTTGGTGTAGGGCTCGACCGCGTCGATGCCGGACCCCAGCCAGGTGTCCCGCACGACGAGCGAAGGCCAGGCGGTCGTCTCGTACGACGGCACCCACGGCCGGGCGATCCTGTACGCGGCGTCCTCGGCACCCGAGGTGACCCGGCACCGCACGGCGAGGAAGCCGTACGGATTCGCGCGTGCCGTGGCCGGGGCGAACACCATGCCCTCGGGCTTGAACGTGACGTCCCGGTCGAGGGTGTGGAAGTGGCACCGTTCGAAGACGGCCCGCGCCCGCCCGAACACGAAGTCCACGTCACCCTCGGCATAGCAGTCCCGGTAGTACTGCCGGTCGAATGCGTCGAGCGCGGTGGTGTCCGCGAACAGCGTGTCCTGGTGGCCGAGGAACCGCACCCGCTCGAAGTGCGACCGGTCCCCGGTGACGTACGCCGCCACGGCCTGTGTGCCTGTGATGTCGGGGTGGTCGGCGCGCAGCCAGTCGTTGGCCAGGGTGAGGTCCCGGACGGTCAGACCGGGCGCCGCCGAGGTGAGGGTGGCGGAGCCCGCGGTGCCGTAGGTGCCGCCCTCGGGCCTGGGAGTGCCGTTGGCGTTGTCGAAGACGACCACGGCGGCCCGTGGATCGCGGGACGCCCCGCGAAGCGTCAACTCCCCCTTGTCGGCAGGGATGTCGACGACTTCACGATACGTACCCGGATGCACGACGATCGTCCATCCCTCCCCGTCCACGGCGTCCACCGCGTCCTGGACGGAGCCGCCGGGGCGGACGTGCAGGACGCGGCGGCGGGCCTCCGCGAAGGCGGGGGTCGTGCCGACGGCCACCAGGCCACCGGCGATCCCGGTGAGCAGTGTGCGCCGGCGCATGTCAGCACCCCTTCCAGGGCGTCCAGTCACCGAGGTACTCGGCCCGGGTGGCGGACGCGGCCTCCGCCTCGGTGAGCTGGGGCCGGTTCTCCGGTACGGAGACCACGGCGCCCGGCCCGGTGTTCCGGTACTCGGCGAACCGCTGGTCCTGCCACGGGAAACCCGACGACATGTTGGTGTAGGGCGCCACCGCGTCGATGCCGGCGCTCATGCGGGTCCCGCGCACGGTGAGCATGGGCCGTGCGGTGGTGTCCGAGCTGGGCACCCACGGGCGGGCCAGCTTGTAGTAGGCGTCCGGCGCCTCGCTGGAGATCCGGCCACCGGTGACCAGGTAGCCGCGCGGGTTGGCGCCCGAGGTGGAGGGCGCGAAGACGAACCCGTACGGGGCTCCGGTCAGATCGTTCCTGGTCAGCGTCCGGAAGTGACAGTTCTCGTACACGGCCGTGGCCCGCCCGAACACGAAGTCCACGTCACCCTCGACGTAACAGTCCCGGTAGTACTGCCGGGCGAATGTGCCGAGCGCCATCGAGTCGGCGTACAGCGTGTCCTGGTGGCCGAGGAACCGGCAGCGCAGGAACGCCGACCGGTCGCCCTGCACCTTGATGGCGACGGCCTGGGTGCCGCTGATCCCGGGGTGGTCGGCGCGCAGCCAGTCGTTGGCGAAGGTGAGGTCCCGCGCGGTGAAGCCGTCGGCCTGCACGAGGGTGGTCGCCGACCCGGTCGTACCGTACGTGCCGCCGCCGGGTTTCGGAGTACCGGCCGCGTTGTCGTACACGACCACGACGTCCCGCGCCTCGCCGGAGGCCCCGATCCAGGTCATGTCCGTACGGGCGACGCTCACGGCGGTCGTTTCCCGGTACGTGCCCGGGGCGATGACGAGCGTGTATCCACTGCCGCTCACGGCGTTCACGGCAGCCTGGACGGTGGTGTGGTCGCCGAGGCCGCCGGCGTGGACGTACAGGGTGCGCTCGTTCAACCGGGCCGACGGCGAGCCGTACCGCCCGAAGGGGGACCGCCCGCGCGCGTGGGCCTGGGAGGAGACGCCCAGAGCGAGCGCGGCTCCCACGCTCGCGACGACGAAGGACCGTCTGCCGACCGACGTGCCTGATGCCGCCGTGGCTCCTGCTGCTGATGCCGGCAAGGTCATGATCAGCAGACCTTTCCGGCGCCGGCGCGGCTGTTGACGATGCCCGGCACGGCCCGCGGCGAGTCGACCTTCGTACGGAGGGTGGGCTTCCAGCCGGCGCCGGACTGGAGGGTCTCCTCGGGAATCTCCGCGTTGTGGACGGCGATGAGGTCCGTCCGCTTGCCGTTGACGTAGTTGTTCTCGGCGGTGAGGGGCGCCTCGTTCCACTTCTTCAGGACCTTGCCGACGGCGGCTCCGGCCGGCAGCGAGATCGCGTTGTCACTGGCGTAGAGCTGCGAGGAGATGCCGACGCCGAAGATGTAGTAGTCGGACTTCTGGTTCTCTGCCACGACGTAGTGGTTGTTGTAGACGTCGACCTGTCCGAACCGCACACGCGGAGAGCGCTGAAGGATCCCGTCGAAGCGGTTGTGGTGCATGGTGACCTTGAGCTTGCCGGCGTCCGTGGTGGCGGTGCTGTCGCTGTTCCCGATCAGCATGTTCTTGTCGTGGTCCTGGAAGCGGTTCCAGGACACCGTCACGTGGTTGGCGCCGCGCACGATGTCCGTCAGCCCGTCGTGCTGCTGGAAGACCTTGCCGAAGTAGACCGGCCGCTCGCTGTCGGGGTAGCGCCCGTCGGTGAACGTGTTGTGGTCGATCCACACGTGATCGGTGCCGAAGACGACCACGGCGTCGTACTCGGAGTTCCAGTTGCCCGTTCTGTTGTCGTCGGTCGGGTCCCACTTCGGGAAGCAGTCGAGCGGGGCCTCGATGGTGAGGTTGCGCATGATGACGTTCGAGACGCCCTTGATCTGGAGGCTGCCGCCGAGGATGCCGGAGTTCTTGCCGACACCGACGATGGTGGTGTTGCTGGGGATGTTGGCCTTGATCTCCGAGTCCTGGTTGGCGGCGGACGCGACCCGCGCGTCCTCCTGCGGACCGCTGGCGACCTCGTCGTTGCCCCAGACCGCCGGGTCGTAGTCCTTGAGGTACTGCTGGAGGTCGTAGCCCCCGGCGACGAAGGCCTCGCACCCCTCGGAGACGGCGTCGATCATGCCCTTGACCTTGATGATCTTCGGGGCGTTCCCGCCGGCCTTCAGCGCGGCCTTGAACTCCGCCCAGGTGGTGACGGTGTGGACGTGCGAGGAGTCGGCGGCCGAGCCACCGGTGGTACCGGTCCCTTCGGAGCCCCAGCCGTCACCGGCGCCGAGGACTTCGCGACCGAGGTCGCGCCCCTGCGAGTGAGCGATGCCGGTCCCGGACACCCCGAGTACGAGAGCGGTGCAGCCGACGACAGCGGTGATGGCATGGGCATGCCAGATACGAGCACGCATGGATGCGGTTCCTTTCAGAACAAGGGAATCAGGGACGCCCGTCGAGGGGCGCGGGGAACTGCGCGACCAGCCGCAGACGGCCGGCAGCATCGAATCGGCCTGGCAAGTCGGCCGCTACGCCTCGGGCCAGGTGATCCAGGACTCGGGGATCTGCTCGTCCAGACGACGGACATCCCGCGGTGCAAGCACCCGCTTCCGCACCAGGCCAGCGACGACCAGTCGCGCCACGGCGATGGCCCCCGGCGGATTGAAATGCGTGTTGTCCTGCTCGGCATCGGTCCAGTTGAAGTACTTCTTCGTCTCCTCGACACCGAGCCGCTGCCAGAGGGCGATCGACGACGCCTGAATATCGAGCAACGCCACCCCCTCCTCCTCGGAGAGGGCCCGAACGGCCGCGGGATATTCGCCATGGGTCCCCACGGCATTCCCGTCGGCGTCGAACTTCCGGCGCTCCACGGATGTGGCCAGCACGGGCCGGGCACCCCGCGCCCGCGCCCCGTCGACGTACTGACGGAGATAGTCCTGATACGTCGTCCACGGCTCGGTGTACCGGGTGTGATCGGCGACCTTGGAGTCGTTGTGCCCGAACTGAACGAGAAGGAGATCACCGGGCCGGATCGCGGCGAGAATGACGTCGAGACGCCCTTCGTCGATGAAACTCTTCGAACTACGCCCGTTCACCGCATGGTTGGCGACAGCCAACTGCTCTCGCAGAAAGAACGGAAGCGCCATGCCCCAGCCGGTCTCGGGCGCGGCATCGGCGTATTTCTGGGCGGCGGTGGAATCACCGGCGATATGGAGCGTGCGCCCACGGGGCCGCCCCGACGGGGAGGCGGCAGTGGCGGGCCCCGTCGCCGCGACGGCGAGGGGAACGGCGGCAAGCGCCGCGGTGGTGACCTGTCTGCGGGTGAGTGACACGACGATGTGCCTTTCGGGCATGGGAGAGCTGCGGTTGGTGCAGGAGGTGGCGCCTTTCACACAGGGGGTTCAGCTGTTTCGGGCAGCAGGAGGCTCGGCGCTTCCTGGCAGGCCGGGGGAATTCGCCCCCCTTCAGGGGCGCGGGGAACTGCGCGACCAGCCACAACGGCCCCGCAGTTCCCCACGGTCAGTCCAATTCCCCAGCCTGAGAAGTGCAGGCCCCGCCTAGCCCTTCTGCTCGTTCCACTCCGTCTGAGCCTCATTGAGCTGATCGGCCAGAGTGTTCAGGAAGTCCTTGGCACTCATCGACCCGTTCATGACCTTCTGGAACGCCGGCTCGTTGTCCGTCTTGGAAATGGTGTTCCAGTCGGGCAGGTAGTACGGCAGCTGAACGATGGTCGTGGAACCGTCGGACAGCGCCTCGGCGGCGAGCTTCGTGGGCTCGGCCTTCGAGACCCACGCGTCCTTCGCCGCGTCGTTGTTCGACGGCACCTGCCCCGCGGACTCGTTGAACATGGAGTTCTCCGCCTTCGAGGTCGCGAAGTCGATGAACTTCCAGGCGGCGTCCTTGTTCTTGGAGCTCTTGAACAGGCCCAGCCCGTCCACGGGGTTGGACACCTGGACCCGCTTGCCACCGGGTCCGACCGGCTGCGGAATACCGCGGAACTTGTCGACGCCGAGCGCCTTCACATGGTCCTGGTACGAGCCCAGGTTGTGGTTCAGCATTCCGATCGTGCCGGAGTCCCACTGGGCGACCATCTTGGTGAAGTCGTTGTTGAGGTCGGCGGCCGGGGTGACCTTCTTGAAGAGGCCCACGTACTTCTCCAGGGCCGCCACGTTCTTGGGGTCGTTGACCGTGGTCTTCTCGTTGCCGCTGTCCCAGAAGGACGTGATGCCGGACTGCCCGTACATCGCGTCGAGCGCCTGGGCTATGGAGCCGGCGCCACCGCGGATGGTGTAGCCGAACTCGTTCTTGCCCTTGTCGGTGAGCTTGTCGGCGGCCTCGTAGAACTTGTCCCAGGTGCTCGGCTCGTCCAGGCCCGCCTTCTTGAACAGGTCGGTGCGGTAGTAGAGGACGCCGTTGTTGGCGGAGG
Source organism: Streptomyces sp. NBC_00258 (assembly GCF_036182465.1). Classification (NCBI taxonomy): domain Bacteria; kingdom Bacillati; phylum Actinomycetota; class Actinomycetes; order Kitasatosporales; family Streptomycetaceae; genus Streptomyces; species Streptomyces sp. NBC_00258. The sequence goes on along the minus strand of NZ_CP108081.1, from coordinate 9,035,493 downwards.
TCGGGATCGAGTACAGCGTGTCGTCCCGGCCACCGGCGGCCTTCAGCGACTTGACCATGTCCTCGTTGAGCTTGCCGTTGAGGGAGGACTTGCCGAGGCGGTCGTCCAGCGGCTCCAGCGCGTTCTGGGCGGCGAACCCGGCGAGCATCGCCGCGCCGACACCGCCGACGTCCGGCAGCCCGCCGCCCTGGAGGGCGGTGTCGACCTTGGACTGGTACTCGGTGGAGGCGATCCCGACGTACTTGACCTTGATGTCCGGGTTCGCCTTCTCGAAGTCGGCGATGATCTTCTTCCAGACGTCGGTGCGAATACCGCCGTTGTTGTCCCAGAAGACGATCTCGCCCTTGCCACTGCCGTCGGCGCCCTTGTCACCGGCCGACCCGCTGCCGTCGTCGCCGCAGGCCGTGGCGGTCAGCGCGAGTACGGCGCTCAGGGCGACGGCGGCTGTCGAACGGCGCCCGCCTCTGCTGCTCCTGTGAATGCTGGTCTTCATCATCGGCTCTCTTCTTCTGGATCCAACGAGGGTTGTGTCGCTGTGAAGTTGTGGGGCTGTGGGGAGTCATGTGGGGCCGGTGGGTGTCAGTGGCGGGTGTGCAGCGCCTTCTGCGGACCGGAGAACCTGGACACGAGCGCGGGAACGGCCGCCGCGGGGTCGAGCCGGTAGTCGTAGAGGTCCCGCGGGTCGAAGGCCGTGCCCCACGTCTCCTGGCGCCCGCTCGTGTTCTTCAGGATCGAGCCGCGCTGCACCAACTCGGCGGTGGTGTCCGCCTGGTAGGGGTGCTGGACGTCCTTGTAGTAGCTGTTCTCGATGACCATCCTGGTCTTGCCGCGGGACCAGTTGCCGTACGTCCATACGGGGTCGCCAGGGTCCGCCTGGGCGGTCATGTAGTTGTTGTAGAGGTGTGCGTAGGCGCAGTTGTCGGCCGACGGGTTGCGCTGCTTCGTACCGCGGAACCAGTTGTGGTCGATGGTGATCTGCGTCTTCACGTTCGGCGTCCAGCCGATGCCGAGGGTCTTGTTGTTGTTCTCGAAGCGGTTGTAGGAGACGGTGACGTACTCGCTGTCCTTGCGGATGTCGAGCTGCCCGTCGCAGATCCGCGAGAAGCGGTTGTGGTCGACCCAGACGTGGTGGACGGTGTCCATCTGGATGCCGTCGAAGTCGGTGTCCTTGCAGTCCCAGTTGCCCTCGACGTACGAGTCGCGGATCGTCAGGTTGCGGATGATCACGTTGTGGGTGCCGGGCGTGAGGTGCAGCTCGCCCTGGACGAGTTCCCCGGCCGTGCCGACGCCGATGATGGTCTTGTCCGAGGCCACGACGACGTTCGCGCCGAACGGCTCGGCCTTGATCGTCCCGGCGACCCGGATGACGTACGGCTCCTCGGCGGCCGCGTAGCGCTCCAGGCCGGCCTGGGTGGTCACGGTGACGACCTTGCCGCCGGCGCCGCCGCTCGTACCGCCTTCGAGGGAGGCGAACCCGTGCGCCTTGTCGGGCCCGCGGGGGGACACCGGGATGGCGTCGGCGGTCGCCTCGGCCGAAGTGACGGCCCCGAGCCCCAGCGAGGCCACCAGAGCGGTGACCGTGACCAGGATCCGGCCGAGCCCGAGCCCGGAACCCGGTCTCGGCAAGCGCTTGCTACGGAAGTGCGTCATTGCGGCTCCCAACAGGCTTACAACGGTGATGACTTGAAGCGGTCAGGCAGGTGGCGCGGTGATGCGGAACTGCGTGAACGTGGCCGCCCCGGCGTGTCCCCCGCCGGTCGGTGCGAGTGCGACGAGACCGAGCAGGGCGCCGACCCAGCGCCAGGGGGTGGCGGCGAAGACCTGGCCGGAGGACTCCCAGCCGGACCCGAGGTCGTGGGAGAAGCGGCAGCGCGCCCCGGCGCCGGCCTCGACCCGCAGCCGCGCCCGTCCCTCGGGGGCCGCCCGCGGATGCGCGGCGTCCCGCTCCCGCTCGGCCACCGACTCGGCGAACCGGTGCACGAGGTGGACCGTCCCGTCTGCCCCCCGTTCGAGTCCGATCCAGCTGAACGCGTCGCCCAGGACGGCGAGTCCGGCCCGCGCGCCGGGCTCCTCGGCGTCGAGCCGCAGCTCGACCTCGACGGTGCACGGGGTGCCGGGCAGCCGCTGGGTGAGCACGTTCGGTAATTTGCGCAGATCCTGCGCGTCGACCGTCCGTACGCAGGCCAGCCGCAGCCCGTCGCCCGAGTGCTGGGTGGCCCAGCCGTCCTGCGGGTTGGCGGTCCACTGCCACTGCCGCCCGAACCGTCCGCCGGGGAAGTCGTCGTCGGTGGCGGGCGCCGACAGCGGCTGCCGCGGCAGGCCGGGCTTGCGGTGTACGGCGACGGGGGCGCCCTCGTCCCCGAGGACCGGCCAGCCGTCCGTGCCCCAGCTCATCGGCTGGAGGTGGACGACCCTCCCGTACGCGCCCTTCTCCTGGAAGTGCGCGAACCAGTGCTCGCCGGACGGGGTGGTCACCCAGCCGCCCTGGTGGGGGCCGTTGACGTCGGTGTCACCCTGCTCCAGGACGACCCTCTCCTCGTACGGTCCGAAGAAGTCGCGGGAGCGCAACGCGCCCTGCCAGCCCGTCTCGACGCCGCCGGCCGGGGCGAAGATCCAGAACCAGCCGTCGTGCCGGTACAGCTTCGGCCCTTCGAGCGTGAACCAGCCGGGTATGCGGTCGCCGTCGACGATCACCTTGCCGTCGTCGAGCAGGCCGGTGGCGTCGGGCCGCATCCGATGGCCGGTGAGCCGGTTCTTGACGCCGGAGCGTGACTTGGCCCAGGCGTGCACGAGGTACGCCTCGCCGGTGTCGTCGTCCCACAGCGGGCAGGCGTCTATGAGTCCCTTGCCCGCCTTGACGAGGTGGGGGCGGGTCCAAGGGCCGCGTATCTCGGGGGCGTTGACCTGGTAGATGCCGTGGTCGGGGTCGCCCCAGAAGATCCAGAAGCGGTCGTCGTGGTGGCGCAACGACGGTGCCCAGACACCGCAGTCGTGGCGTGGCTTCCTGAACTCCCGTGCTGGTTCGAGGAGTTGTAAGGCGTGGCCGACGAGCGTCCAGTTGACCAGGTCCCGGGAGTGCAGCAGCGGCAGGCCCGGGACGCGGCCGAAGCTGGAGGCGGTCAGGTAGTAGTCGTCGCCGACGCGGATGAGGTCGGGGTCGGACCAGTCGGCGTTCAGGACCGGGTTGCGGTACGTGCCGTCGCCGAGGTCGGCGGTGAAGGCGGGTGTGCTCTGGCCGCTCATGGGCTCACCGCCTTGCGGACGAGGGCGGCGGCCCCGCCCCGGTCGAGGCGGCCGTCGGCGACGACGGTGACGACCCGGCGAACGACGGTCTCCCCGGCCGGGATCGGCAGCCGTTCCTCGTGGGCGAGGGACGAGCCGACACCCGGGTACTCGGCGGTGCGCACGAACCACGGGTCGCGGCGGGTCTGCTCGGTGGCCCCGGCGAACACCAGCGTCCAGTTGGCGCCCGCGAGCGCCAGCCAGTCGGCCCGTGCGCCGTGCACGGCCCCCTCGCCCTCGGTGCCGGCCGTGAACACTTCGGGCGCCTCGGCCTCCTTGCGGGCCCGCCAGAAGAAGCCGCCGTAGGCCGCGCCGGTCCTGCCGTTGGTCGCCGGGCTGCCGATCGACAGGGGCTCGGCGGTCGTGTTGGTGAGCGAGAACGTGAAGTCCAACGCCCAGGCGGTGTCGGTGAGTTCGGTCGCCGCGGCCGTACGCCGCTCGCGAAGCAGCTCACCCCCCGCCGCGACCCAGCGCAGCTCCTCCACGAAGCCGTCGGGGTCGCACAGCTGGAACGTGGAGTGCCGCTGGGCTCCGTGGTTGTCCAGCTCGGTCGGCCCCTGGTCGCGTACGTACGTGCGACCGCCCCAGAAGTTGTACCCCTCGACGTCGGGAACGGCGACACCGACGCCGAGGTGGTGGATGTGGTCGGCGGGGCCGATCTCGGTGACAGCAGTGCCGGCCAGGGTGGTGACGGGGTGGAAGTACGGGCGCGGCGACAGCTTCGGCGGCAGCTCGGGCCGGGTGATGTAACGGCCGACCGGGCGGCCCGCGACACGCAGGACCAGCGACTCGTTGTTCATCAGGTACTCACCTCTTTCGGGAGCGCCCAGGAGGCGCCCAGCTCGGAGTAGAGGGCGAGGGTGTCGGCGGCGGCCGTGACGAGTCCGTCGACTCCGTGCACGACCCGGCGGTTCTCGTCGGCTTTCAGGTACCAGGCGTCGGCGGGCAGTGCGACGGGGTCCGGCGCCTGTCGAATCGCTTCAACGACCTTCATGAAGGCGCCCGTCGAGTCCGGCGCGACCAGCAGTTCGGCCCGGCCTTCGAGGTGCTCGACAAGGTTCTCCAGCAGGTCGGTCCTGCCGTACGTGATCTCCTGCGGGCCGTGCCCCGAGCGCTGGACGAGGACGCGGTCCTGCTTGTACCAGAAGGTGATCCGGCCGCTGGTGCCGTGCACGAGGACGTACGGCTCGTCGGGGTGCTCGGCGCACAGGGTCGCGGCGACGGTGATCCGGTGGCCGGCCGCGGTGGTGACGCGGACGCAGGAGGTGTCGTCGGACTCGATGTCGTTGGCGCGCAGCAGCTCGGTCTCGATGCCGGTGACGTCCTCGGCGCGGGTGGCGCCGTCGAGGGCGAGGGCGGTGGCGACGGCGTGCGCGAGGGGGTTGGTCAGCACCCCGTCGACGACGTCGGCCCCGTTCATCCGGCGCCGCCCGGCCCAGGGTGCGCGGCGGTAGTACTCCTCGGCGCGCGCCCAGGCCCCGGCCCCGCCGATGCCGTCCACCCGGCCGATCGTGCCCTGCGCGACCAGCTCCCGGATCGCGGGCACGGCCTGCGAGCCCAGCGACTGGAAGCCGATCTGGCAGACCACCCCGGCCGCGGCGACCCCGTCGGCCATCCGGCGGAACTCGGCGTACGAGGGAGCCGGCGGCTTCTCCAGCAGCACGTGTACGCCCTTGGCGGCGGCTGTCAGCGCGAGGTCGGTGTGGGTGGGGATCGGCGTGCAGATCACGGCGATCGTGGCGCCGGTGGAGTCGAGCAGGGCGCCGAAGTCGGCGGACTGTTCGGGGAGTTCGCCGGGCGCGGTGAAGGCGCCCAGCTCCGCCTCGGTGAGCGGGGTCAGCTCGCAGATCCCGGCGAGGCGTACCAGGCCCTTGTCCTGGAGGCGGCGGATGTTCGCGAGGTGCCAGTGGCCGTGACCGCGGGCGCCCGCGAGGACGACGGGGAGGGGGTACTCGTGCGAGGGCAGGGACCCTGAGGAAGAGTTCATGGGCCCTATCGAAGCGGTTCCGGGCCCGGTGGCGGTGCTCATCGGATCCTCCCCGCTCCCGCGCCGCGCTCGACGTCGCGGTCGGCCTTCGCGGCGCTGTCGACCGTGCCGTGCAGCGTGGGGGTCCAGCCGACGTCGGCGGTCAGGTCGCGCTCGCTGCCGGAGTTGTAGGCGTTGTAGACGGCGAGCAGGTCGACGGGGAAGCCGTTGAAGAGCGTCCCGGTCTGGTGCAGGGCCGTGCCGTTCCAGCTCTTCACCAGGTCGGCGACCTCGATGTGGCCGGGGGTGGTGAACGCGTTGTTCTCGGCGTGGACCGCCGACTCGGTGGAGACGCCGAGCGAGTAGCGGTAGTCGTGGGCGTCGGCCGGGACGACGTACCGGTTGTTGTAGACGTGCACCTGCCCGAAGCGGACGCGCGGGGCGCGCTGGACTACGGACTCGAACTCGTTGTGGTGCAGGGTGACGCGCAGCCTGCCGCGGTCGCCGGTGGCCGTGTCGCCGTTGCCGATCAGCATCGCCTTGTCGTGGTCGGCGAACCGGCTCCAGGAGACGGTCACCAGGTCGGAGGCGTTGGTGATGTCCAACAGGCCGTCGTGGCGCAGGTAGTTGCGGCCGAAGTAGGTCGGCTCGTCCTCGTCGGGGTGGCCCTTGTCGGAGGCCGTGACGTGGTCGATCCACACATGGGTGGCGCCGCGCAGCCAGAGCGTGTCGTACGCCGTCTTCCAGTCGCCGAGGCCACCGGTGTTGGGCTGCCAGACGGGGAAGCAGTCGTAGGCGTCCCGGAGTTCGAGGTTGCGGACGATGACGTTGTCGGCGTCGCGGACCTGGAGGCTCGCGCCCTTGAGTACGGCGCTGTCGCCGAGCCCGACGATGGTGGTGTTGGAGCCGACGGTGAGCTCCACACGCGAGGCCTGGGCCGCGGCCGAGGCCTGGCGGGCCTCCTCCTGCGGGCCGGACGGCTTGGCCGCCCGCCAGGTGCGCGGGTCGTACGCGGCGAGGTACTTCTTCAGGCTGTAGCCGTCGGTCGCGTAGTCGTCGCAGTCCAGCCGCTTCCCCGCGTCGTCGGTGTTGGCGTCGATCGTCCCGGCGACCTTGATGATCTTCGGGGTCGCGCTGCCGCCGTCGAGGGCGCGGACCAGCTCGGTCCGGTTCCGTACGGTGAAGACGTGGGCGTCGTCTGCGGAGGAACCCCCCGTGGTACCTCCGTCGGCGGCGGCCCAGCCGTCGTTCGCGGGCAGGGTCTCGCGGCCGATGTCACGGGACTCGGCGTTCGCCGGTGCCCCCAGCGCGGCCAACAGTCCGCAGGCGAGGGTGATTTGGAGGACGCGGCGCCCTCTTGTCGTGCGCGGCAGGAAGGTGCGTACTCCTCTCATCCCTTCACCGCCCCGGCGCTGAAGCCCGTGATCAGCCACTTCTGGATGAAGGCGAAGACGATCACGACGGGCACGGCCGCGATGATGCCGCCGGCGGCGAGTGCGCCCAGGTCGACGCTGTCGGCGCTCATCAGGCTGTTGAGGCCGACGGGGATCGTCTGCTTGTCCTGGTTGCTGAGGAACATCAGGGCGAACAGGAAGTGGTTCCAGGAGTGCACGAAGGCGAAGGAGCCGACCGCGATCAACCCGGGCCGCAGCAGCGGCAGGACGACGACCCGGAAGCCCGTGAAGCGGTTGCAGCCGTCGACCCAGGCGGCCTCTTCCAGCGAGTACGGCACGTTCCGGATGAAGCCGCTGATCAGGATCATCGACAGCGGCAGCTGGAAGACCGTCTCGGCGATGATGACGCTGCCCAGCGAGTTGATCATCTGGAGCTCGGCGAAGATCTGGAACAGCGGCACCAGGAGCAGCGCGCCCGGCACGAACTGGGAGCAGAGCAGCGCCAGCATGAAGGCGCGCTTGATCTTGAAGTCGAAGCGGGCGAGGGCGTAGCCGCCGGCCAGCGCGACGAGCGTGGTCATGAAGAGCGTGGCGACGCCGACGTAGACGCTGTTCTCGAAGTACGTGCCGAAGCTGCGCTCGTTCCAGACCTTCTCGAAGTGCTCGAAGGTCATGGGCCAGGGCACGAGCGAGGTCGAGCCGGGCTTGCGCAGGGCGAAGAGCAGGATCCAGTAGAAGGGGATGAGCGTGAAGAGCAGGTAGATGCCGAGCGGGACGTAGATCTGCCAGCGCGGGGCCTCGTCCCAGGCGCGCCTGCGCTTCCCCGGGCGCTGCGGCGGCTCGTCGGCCACCGGTGCGGGCACGGCCGGAACGACGGTGTCGATGTCCTTGGTGATCACTTGTCCCCGCCTCCGAACTTGCTCAGCCGCAGATAGACCATCGAGAAGAAGAGCAGAATCACGAACGCGACCGTGGTCAGGGCCGATGCGTAACCGAAGTTGTGTGCGTCGACGCTGGTGTTGGCGATGTAGAGCGGGAGTGTCGTCGTCTCCCCCGCGGGTCCGCCGCCGGTGAGTGTGTAGAGCAGGTCGACGTTGTTGAACTCCCAGACCGCGCGCAGCAGCGTGGAGAGGATGATGGCGTCCTTGAGGTGCGGCAGCGTGATGTGCACGAACTGCCGGAAGCGGCTGGCTCCGTCGACCTCGGCTGCCTCGTACAGGTCCTTCGAGACGGACTGTAGGTCGGCGAGGATGAGGATCGCGAAGAACGGAACGCCCCGCCAGAGGTCCGCGACCACCGCCGCCGGAAAGACGGTCGAGGTGTCGGAGAGCCAGCTCGTGCCGTAGTCCCCGATGCCCATGTCGGCGAGGTAACGGGTGATGCCCGTCTGGGAGTTGTAGAGGAGCACCCAGATCGCGGAGGTGAGCACACCGGACACGGCCCAGGGCGAGAAGACCAGGGCGCGGCCCAGCGAGCGTCCCACGAAGGTCTGGTTGACGATCAGCGCGAGCGCCAGACCGAACAGCAGCTGCAGCCCGACCTCGACGACGACCCACTTGGCGCTGAAGACCAGCGTGTCCCAGAACTGCGGGTCCTCGGTGAAGGCGTGCACGAAGTTGTCGAAGCCCGCGAAGCCGTTTCGCCACGGCTTGGTGGGGTTGTAGTTCTGCAGGCTGTAGTAGAAGACGCTGAGCACCGGGTAGGCGATGAAGCCCAGCATCAGCAGTCCCGCCGGGGCGATCAGCAGGTACGGGAGCCTGCGGGGCGTAGCTGAGCCACGGCGCCGCCGGGGTGGCGCGGGCTTTTTCGCCACGGCTGCGGCTTGGGCCATGACTGTTCTCCGTTCTCGGGGGTGTGCGGGTGGTGCTGTGCGCTCGTTCCGTTCGTTTCTTCGCTTCGATGGAAGCGCTTGCTATCAGGGCAGTACTTGGTGAAGCGCTTCGCACACTTCGTTCGATATCTCGGACAGAAGAGGGCGCCGACGAGCCGGGCCCTCAGCCCGCGTACGGGTCCTGCACCTTGCCCGGCCGTGCGAGGAACGCGAAGTCGCAGCCGGTGTCAGCCTGGGTGATCTGTTCGTTGTAGAGCGCCCCGTAGCCGCGCTCGTAGCGCTCGGGCGGCGCGGTCCACTCCGCCCGGCGCCGCGCCAACTCCTCGTCGTCCACGTTGAGTTGGAGCGCGCGCGACTCGACGTCGAGCGTGATGGTGTCGCCGGTGCGGACCAGGGCGAGCGGCCCGCCGATGTACGACTCCGGCGCCACGTGCAGCACACAGGCGCCGTAACTCGTGCCGCTCATACGGGCGTCGGAGATCCGAAGCATGTCCCGCACGCCCTGCTTCAGCAGATGGTCGGGGATCGGCAGCATCCCGTACTCGGGCATGCCGGGACCGCCCTTGGGTCCCGAGTTGCGCAGTACCAGCACGGTGTCGGCCGTGATGCCCAACTCCGGGTCGTTGATGGTGCGTTGCATGGTCCGGTAGTCGTCGAAGACGACCGCGGGACCGGTGTGCTTGAGCAGGTGCGGCTCGGCGGCGATGTGCTTGATGACGGCGCCGTCGGGGCAGAGGTTGCCGCGCAGGACGGCGACGCCTCCCTCGGCGGCGACGGGGTTCCGACGGGTGCGGATGACGTCGTCGTTGTGCACCTGCGCGGAGGCGAGCTGCTCGCGCAGGCTGTCGTACGAGACGGTCGGCCGGTCGAGGTGCAGCAGGTCGGTGATCCGCGACAGGAACCCGGGCAGTCCGCCGGCGAAGTGGAAGTCCTCCATGAGGTACGTCCGGCCGCCGGGCCGTACGTTCGCCAGGACCGGCACCGTACGGGCGATCCGGTCGAAGTCGTCGAGGGTGAGCCGGACCCCGGCGCGTCCTGCCATGGCGATGAGGTGGATCACGGCGTTGGTGGAGCCACCGAGCCCGAGGACCGTCGTCACCGCGTCCTCGAAGGCATCGGCCGTGAGGATGTCGGACAACTTCCGGTCCTGCCGGACGAGTTCGACGATCCGCAGACCCGAGGCGGCGGCCATCCTGTCGTGCCCGGAGTCGACCGCGGGGATGCTGGAGGCGCCCGGGACCGTGACCCCGAGGGCCTCGGCCGCCGCGGTCAGCGTGGACGCCGTGCCCATGGTCATGCAGTGCCCGGGCGAGCGCGCGAGGCCGCTCTCCAGCTCGGTCATCTCGCAGTCGCCGATGAGCCCGGCGCGCTTGTCGTCCCAGTACTTCCACATGTCGGTGCCGGAGCCGAGGACCTCGTTGCGCCAGTGGCCGGGCAGCATGGGTCCGGCGGGCACGAAGATCGCCGGCAGGTCGACGGACGCGGCGCCCATGAGCAGCGCGGGCGTCGACTTGTCGCAGCCGCCCATGAGGACGGCCCCGTCCACCGGGTACGACCGCAGCAGCTCCTCGGTCTCCATCGCGAGCATGTTGCGGTAGAGCATCGGGGTCGGCTTCTGGAAGGTCTCGCTCAGCGTCGACACCGGGAACTCCAGCGGGAAGCCGCCGGCCTGCCACACGCCCCGCTTGACCGCCTGGGCACGGTCCCTCAGGTGGACGTGGCAGGGGTTGATGTCGGACCAGGTGTTGAGGATCGCGATGACCGGCTTGCCGAGGTGCTCCTCGGGCAGGTAGCCGAGCTGACGGGTGCGGGCCCGGTGGCTGAAGGAGCGCAGGCCCTCGGTGCCGTACCACTGGTGGCTGCGCAACTGCCTCGGTGCGTCCGGGACTTGGCCCTCGTCCGGGGTGCCGTCGGCGTCCGGTGTCGTCGGTTTGGCGTCGGTCATATGGACCACCCCGCGGCGATGGCGGCGACCTCGGCCCGTTCGGACTCGGGAAGCTGCTTGCTCGGCGGCCGGACCTCGCGGCGGCACAGGCCGAGCGAGGCCAGGGCCTCCTTCACGACCGTCACGTTGTTGGCGGAGTTGTTGGCCGCGCGCAGCTCCTCGAAGCGGCGGATCTGCTCCCAGACCTTCATGGCGCCCGCGTAGTCGCCGGATCGAAGCGCTTCGATCATGTTCAGTGAGACGGCCGGGGCGACGTTCACGAGCCCTGAGGTGAAGCCCGTCGCACCTGCCGAGAAGTACGAGGGCGCGTACGGTTCGGCGAGTCCGGCCACCCACACGAAGCGTTCCAGCCCGGCGTCCCGCGCGAACGCGGCGAAGCGGGCCGCGTCCGGCACGGCGTACTTCACGCCGATGACGTTCGGGCAGGTGTCGGCCAGTTCGGCGAGCCGGGCGCCGGCCAGCACCGGGTTGCGGATGTACGGGACGACACCCAGCTCGGGGACCGCCTCCGCGATCGCCCGGTGGTAGTCGACCCAGCCGCCCTCCGAGACGTACGGGTGGACGGGCTGATGGACCATCACCATCTGCGCCCCGAGCTCACGGGCGTGGCGGGCGGAGGCGACGGCGGTCGGCACGTCGTGCCCGACACCGACCAGGATCGCCGCCCGGTCCCCCGCCTCATCGATGGTCAACTCCGTTACGGTGCGCCGCTCTTCGGGGCTCAGGGCGTAGAACTCGCCGGTGTTGCCGTTGGGCGTGAGGATGCGTACGCCGCCGTCGAGCACCCGGCGCAGCAGGACCCGGTGGACCTCCTGGTCGATCGAGCCGTCCTCGGCGAACGGGGTCACGGGGATCGCCACCACGTCGGCCAGAGCGGCCCGCCCGGCCTCGAACGCGGTCGTGGTCGCGGTCATTCCTGCTCACCCTTTCCCTGGGCCTCGGGGAAGGCCCGTTGCACGAACGAGGCGATGTGCGAGTGCAGGGCGCGCGCCGCGCCGTCCGAGTCGCCGTCGAGGGCGAGCCGCAGGATCTCCCGGTGCTCGGTGGCCTCGCGCTCCCAGGACGGGTTGGCGGCCCAGGCGACCGCGGAGACCAGGGCGGCCTGGTCCCGGACCTCGTCGAGCATCCGGCCGAGCAGCGGGTTGCCGCAGCGGACGTAGAGGGAGCGGTGGAACTCCCGGTTGGCGAGGGAGCGTTGGGCGGTGTCGGTGGCGGCGTCGGCGCGTTCGAGCGCCTCGCGCGCCGTGTCGAGGGAGGAGCCGCGCTGGACGGAGCGCCGCAGCGCCTCCGGCTCCAGGAGCAGCCGCACGTCGTACACCTCGCGCGCCATGTCCGCGTCCACCATGCGCACCGTGACGCCCTTGTACTGGTTCATCACGACGAGTCCGGTGCCGGCCAGGGTCTTGAGCGCCTCGCGCACCGGGGTCTTGGACACCCCGAACTGTGCGGCGAGCTCGGTCTCGACCAAAGCCTGCCCCGGGGTCAACTGCCCGGTGAGGATGCGGTGTTTGATCCCTTCCAGCACGAACTGCGTGCGGGAGGGGATCGGCGTGGGCACAGAGGTCATGCGCGCCTCTCGGGGTAACGGAGTCCTCAGGGATCGAGGGCTCGCGTATCTGATCTCACGTATCGCGTCTCATATATGACGTACGAAGTACGACGCGATGAAAGTAGGAGCGCCCCTGTGTTTCGTCAACGCTTCTGACAAAAGAAGTTCGAGACTTCTGGGAAAAGAAGGCCGAGCGATGCCGGGGCTCGATGCCGCGCCGGCGCCCTCGGAAGACAGGCGAACCCGTTCGCCCTCGCGATGCCGAGGGGATGCCGGCCTCGCGCGCTGCGGGGGTGAGCCCGCCGCACACGAGGCTCCGGCCCACCACGAGCCTCGCCACATCCATGTGCCACTGCAACCCGGCGAAGACACCGGCCGGGACCGTGCTCTGTCAGCCGACGGGCGCCCACCCCGGGTCCCGGCCGCTCAGCCCGATCACCCGGTCCAGCAGGGGCGCCCCCTCCGGCACGGGCACGACCGGCCCGAAGATGGTCCCCCGCGACGGATCGTCCACCGAGGCCGCGAGCATCTCGTACGCCGCGTGCAGGGCGGCCGCGTCGGGGGCGTACGGCTGGCCGGTCGCCCGGGCCAGGTCCCAGCCGTGTACGACGAGTTCGTCGGCGGCGACGACACCCGCGACCTCACCGGGCAGGTCCACACCGCCCGCCCGGGTCTCGCCCGTCCAGGCGGCCGGATCGCGCCACGCCTCGGCCAACTCGCCGAGCACCTTGGGCAGTTCGGCTCGCCAGCCGGGCTCCACGTCCGGCCGTCGGGAGGTGGGGGCGGTGTCGGTCGTGGCCCCGAGGTCCTTGCGCCCGGCGTCCCGGAAGGCCGTGGACAGCCCGAGCAGATGCCCGAGCAGATGACGTACGGCGTACTCCGGACACGGCGTCACGGCGTCCAGCTGCTCCTCGCCCACCTCCTCCGCGAGGCGTGCCACGATCAGGGCCTGCGGCCCCAGGTCAAGGGTGGTGGGGGTGGTGCCGCCGTCGCCCATGCCGGGCTCCTCTCGTCAGGGGGTCTTCGGGGGGTAGACCGTCGGCCGTACGAAAACTCATCGCTCCCGCGCCCCAAGATCGTGCTCAGGAGTCTGGTCAGGCGTTCGAGCCACCGAGATGCTCGGTGCAACCGGGATACCCGGTGCCGGGGACCGCGAAGGGGAGCCACGCCATGAAGGCGATCGTTCAGGATGCCTACGGATCAGCGGACCTCCTGGAACTGCGCGACATCGACCGCCCCGTTCCCGGCGACGACGAGGTGCTCGTCGAGGTGCGCGCGGCCGGTGTCGGCCCCGAGGTGTGGCACCTCATGACGGGCCGGCCCTATGTGGCCCGCGTCGCCCTGGGACTCCGTAAGCCCAAGAACCCGGTACGCGGCTGGGACGGCGCGGGACGGGTCGAGGCCGTCGGGGCGAAGGTGATCGAGTTCAAGCCGGGCGACGAGGTCTTCGGCAACTGCGAGGGCTCGTTCGCCCAGTACGCGCGCGCCAAGGCCGCGAAGATCGCCCTCAAACCGGCCAACCTCACCTTCGAACAGGCCGTCGCCCTCCCCGTCTCCGGCATGACCGCCCTCCAGGCCCTCAGCGGCAAGGGCCGTCCGAAGCCGGGCCAGAAGGTCCTCGTCATCGGCGCCTCCGGCGGCGTCGGCTGCTACGCCGTCCAGCTCGCCGCGATGTACGGCGCCGAGGTCACCGGCGTCTGCGGCCCCACCGGCGCCGACTTCGTACGTTCCCAGGGCGCCTCGCACGTCATCGACTACACCCGCGGGGACATCACCGACGGCCCGCACCGCTACGACGTCATCGTCGACAACGCGGGCCTTCGCCCCCTGCCCCTCCTCCGCCGCGCCCTCACTCCGCGCGGCACCCTCGTCATCGTCGGCGGCGAAGGAGGAACCAGCTTCTTCGGCGGTATGAGCCGCGGCCTGCGGGCCGTCATGCTCTCGCCGTTCACCGGCCAGAACCTCGGCAACCTCATCTCGGTCGCGCGCCGCGAGGACCTGCTCGCCCTCAAGGACCTCGCCGAGCAGGACAAGCTCACCCCGCCCATCGACCGCGTCTACCCCCTCGCCGAGGCGGCCGACGCCATCCGCCACCTGGAGAAGGGCCACCCCCGGGGCAAGATCGTCCTCACCGTCTGAACATCCTCACCAGCCGAACCGGGCGGGGAGCCCACCGGGGCCTCTCCTCATCCCGACGACCCCGCTGCCCCTTCCCCGACGCCCCGAGTAGGGCACCTGCCCGATGCCCGGCCCAGGGCCTTAGGCCCACGATGACCAGGCATGACGACATGGACACAGACGTGGGCGGTGACCCGCGTCCTCAGAGACCGCAACGCGGGTCTGTACCTCGGCGGAGTCGTGGTCTCCGGGTTCGGCTCGTCGGCGATGTGGCTGGTGTCCGGGATCTGGGTGAAGGACCTGACCGGCTCGGACGGCCTGGCCGCCCTCTGCGTCTTCGCTCTCTGGGCGCCCACGCTGATCGGCCCGGCCCTGGGCACCCTCGCGGACCGCACCCGCCGCCGGCCCCTGCTGGTGTGGACGAACCTGGGCCTGGCCGCACTCCTGCTGCCCCTGTTCGCCGTCGACTCCCCCGGCACCCTGTGGATCCTCTTCACCGTGCTCCTGGTCTACGGAGCGGCCGGCGTCGTCCACGACGCGGCGGAGTCGGCCCTGGTGGCCACGGCCGTCGACAAGCAGCTCCTCGGCGACTTCAACGGCCTGCGCATGACGGCCAACGAGGGCATGAAACTCCTGGCCCCGCTCGCCGGAGCGGGCCTGTACGCGGCGTACGGGGGCGCCCGCGTCGCGCTCCTGGACGCGGTCACCTTCGCCCTGGCCGCGGGCCTCTACACGCTCCTGCGCGTACAGGAGCCGAAGCCGCTCACGGCCTCCACCCTGGCCGACTGGCGCACACAAACCGCCGAAGGCGCCCGCTACTTGTGGGGCCACGCGACCCTGCGCCGGCTCGTCCTCGCGGGCGGCACGACCATGCTCTTCTCGGGCCTCAACGGCGCGTTCATCTACGCGGTGGTGGAGGGCCTCGGCCACTCGCCCGCGTACGTGGGTGTCCTGTACGTCGCCCAGGGCGTCGGCTCGGTGGCGGTCGGGCCGGCCGCGGGCCCGCTCATGCGGCGCCTGGGCGAACGCCGGTTCGCTGGGTACGGGATCGCGCTCACGGCCGTGGCGGTGACGGCTCGCGCGCTCCCCTACGACGCGGTGGTCCTCGCCTCGGCCGCGGCGGTCGGCGTGGGTCTCCCCTGCGTACTGATCGCGGCACTCACCGCGGTCCAGCGCGAGACTCCGGACGCCCTGCTGGGGCGCACGACGGCGACCGCCAACACGCTGCTGTTCGCCCCGACCGCGGTGGGACTCGCACTGGGCGCGGGCCTGGTCGAACTCGTCGACCACCGCGTGCTGTTGGCGGTTCTCGGGATCGCACGACTCGTCACGGTCGCGCCCATGTTGCGGTACCGCGCTCCGGCAATGGCGCGGGGAACTGCGCGACAAGCCCCCACCGGACCCGCAGACTGACTACCGCGCTCCCAGCCGGGCGAGCGCCTCCGTCACGAGCGTCAGGTCCTCGTCGGACGCCAACCCCGCGTGATACAGCCGCACTTCGGTGGCTCCCAGCTCGACGGCCCGGGTCACGTCCTCGACGAGTTTCGCGGGGCGGCCGCCCATCCCGCTCACCACGGTGAAGTTGGCCGCCAGCACAGCCCCGTCGACTCCCTGCTCGGCGAAGGGGATCAGCGGCTCGGGCCCCGCGGCGCACGGTACGACCACTCCGTCGGCGACCGACAGGATGTGCCCGGGGCCCACACCGGGGTTCGCACCGACGCGGTAGGAGACCGGGTCCGCGTGCAGCAGGATCTGGAACCCCTCGGGCGCGGCCGCGCGTACGGCGAGGACGGCCTCCGTCTGGAGGGACCGGGCGACCGAGTCACGCCACGCGCGCGTGGCCGTCGCGAGTTCGGCGCCGAGCAGCTTCTCCACGTCCTCCCAGCCCTCGACGGGAGCCTCGCCCCGCCACACGGGCTCCAGGGCACGCCGGACCGCGGCCGCCAACTCCTCGGGGTCGAGGCCCAGTTGCGTATACCCGTCCCCGCACGACGGGCAGAAGCACAGCGACATCAGGTACGTGCCGGCGTCCCCGAGTGCCACGCCCGCCGTCTTGTCGTGGGCGTGCAGATGTGGGAGCCCGTACCAGCCGAGGGACTCCAGCTCCGTTCCCGCGGCGCCGGGACGGACCGCCGCCTCGACGGCCAGATCGACCAGGTACGTGCGCGTGTCGGGCTGCGCGACGCAGGGAGCCCACGAGTAGCGGTCCCCATAGGCGTTGACCACGGAGGTGTCCGGAAACTCCACGCCCATACGGGAGTTGTGCGCGAGCACCACCCAGGTGTGCACATCGAGCCCCGCCTCCGCGAGAGCCGACGCGGCCTCCCCGTACGCGTCTCCGGACGCCCAGTCCCCGGCGGCGTACGGCCGGAGCCTGCGGCCCTGCCACCGCGCGGGGTCCGTCGGGTAGAGCGCGGAGGCGTGCAGCGCTGTGACGATGCGGTGCCGGGGATGGCGGGGAGTCAGGGCGCGCGTGGAGTGGTAGGCGGAGGCGAGCGTCGCCTGCTGTACGCCGAGCCCGGCGATGCGTGCCGCCGCGTCGGGGTCGCCGTTGACGTCCCACGGATAGACGAAGGTCGACGCCTTCACTTGCCCTCCTCCAGAAGCGCGTAGCCCCGCTCGATCAGCTGGGCGAGCTGCTTGACATGCTCCTCGGCCGGCTCGTGCAGCGGCGGCCGCACCTCGCCCACGTCGAGCCCCCGCAGCCGTACGCCCGCCTTGACCAGCGAGACAGCGTACCCGCGGCCCTGGGCGCGCAGTTCGACGAGAGGCCGGTAGAAGCCGTCGAGGAGGCGGTTCACGGTGGCGTCGTCGCCGGAGCCCAGGGCCCGGTGGAAGGCGAGGGCGATCTCGGGCGCGAAGCAGAAGATGGCGGAGGAGTACAGCGTGATGCCGATGCCGCGGTAGGCGAGGCCGGTGAGCTCGGCGGTCGGCAGCCCGTTGAAGTAGAGGAAGTCGCCCGGGTACTCGGACCGCACGGCGCTCACGATGCGCTGCATCAGGTCGAGGTCGCCGAGCCCGTCCTTGAAGCCGATGATCCCTTCGGCGCGGGCCAGCGAGACGACGGTGTCGGGCGTGAACACGGCGTTGTCGCGCTGGTACACGATGACGTCGAGCGAGGTGGCGGCGGCCAGCTCCGAGTAGTGCCGCAGCAGCCCCTCCTGCCCGGCGACGACGAGATAGGGCGGCATGGCGAGCAGCCCGTCCGCGCCGGCCTCCTCGGCGAGCCGCGCGTACCGCACGGCGAGCGCGGTCCCGTACCCGGCGCCCGCGACGACGGGGACGCGGCCCGCCGTCTCCTCGACGGCCGCCCGTACGCAGTCCTGGAACTCCTCGGGCGTGAGCGCGTGGAACTCCCCGGTCCCGCAGCAGGCGAAGACGGCGGCGGCCCCGGCCTCGACACCCCGCCGGACGTGCTCGCGGTAGACGTCGAGGTCGACGGCTCCGTCGCGGTCGTACGCGGTGACGGGGAAGAACAGCGGCCCGCTCGGGATACTGAGTCGAGCGGCAAGGGGGGCTGACGTCACGGGCTCTCCCTAGAGCATGAGCATGCACGCACACGCCGACTCGTGCACGTTTCTGATCCATGTCCATATCCCTGAACGCTTCCACGCTAAGGCGCCCTCTTGGGGGCGGTCAAGCGGGCCAACATGCATTGCGGGAGCAACAAGGGGGCAGAAAGAGCACGGAAGGGCAGCGGATTTCACCACTCCGCGCGACACTTGACGCGGTCCGTCGACGATCCTTAGCGTGTCCACGGATGTGAATGCCGCACACGGTGACGGCTGCTGATTCAAGGAGACCCGAGGATGCCCGCTCCCCGCACCGTTCTGCTCACCGGCGCCGCCGGCGGTCTCGGCACCCTGATGCGCGGACTGCTGCCCGCCTACGGATACGAGCTGCGCCTCCTCGACCTGCTCCCGATCGAGGGCGAGCCGGACGCGATCACCGCGGACCTCGGCGACAAGGAGGCCCTGCGCGAGGCCGTGCGGGGCGTGGACGCGATCATCCACCTCGCGGGCATCTCCCTGGAGTCCACCTTCGAGAAGATCCTCAAGGCGAACATCGAGGGCACGTACAACCTGTACGAGGCGGCGCGCGAGGAGGGCGTCCGGCGCATCGTCTTCGCCTCCTCCAACCACGCGGTCGGCTTCACCCCGCACCCCGAGGGCGAGGCACCCCACGCCCCGGACACACTCATCCCCATCGACACCCCGCGCCGCCCGGACACCTTCTACGGACTGTCGAAGTCGTTCGGCGAGGACCTGGCGCAGTTGTACTGGGACAAGCACGGCCTGGAGACCGTCTCCGTGCGGATCGGCTCCTGCTTCATGGAGCCGACCAGCGTGCGCATGCTGTCGGTCTGGATGAGCCCCGGCGACGGCGCCCGCCTCTTCCACGCGGCCCTGACCGCCGAGGACGTCGAGCACACCGTCGTCCACGGCTCCTCCGCGAACACCCGCCTGTGGTGGGACCTGACCTCCGCCCGGGGGCTCGGCTACGAGCCGCAGGACGACTCGGAGCAGTACGCCGAGAAGCTGATCGCCGAGCAGGGCGAGCTGGACCCGCACAACCCGGACCACACCCGCCTGGGCGGACACTTCGTGACCAACCCGCCGGTCTGGCCGTACTGACGCTCGCGTCCGGGCCGGAGCTCCCGTTCGGTCGCACCCGCCACCGCCGGCACATCCGGCCACCACGCACGGACCACCTCACGGGGCCGACGGGCACCGAACGGGCCCGCCCGCCCCGCAGTTCGGGCATGCTCACTGCCCGAATTCCGCTGCACCGCAGGTCCGGCACGGGCAGCCGTCGCTCGTTACGGTCACATACGGGCGCCATCGGGCCCGCAACAGACCTGGTCAGTGGCGCGTACCCGCTGTAGAACTTCCCCCATGGGCCCCACCGGGCCCGAACGGGCAGTGAGCACGGAGAGCGGGTGTCGGGCATGAGCGCGGAAGAACGTCAGCGGGAGATCGTGAAGAGCGCCCGCCGCACCGGCGCCGTCGATGTGAACGAGCTCGCCGCCGAGCTGGGCGTCGCCAAGGAGACCGTACGACGGGATCTGCGAGCCCTGGAGGACCACGGACTCGTCCGCCGCACGCACGGCGGCGCCTATCCGGTGGAGAGCGCCGGCTTCGAGACGACGCTCGCCTTCCGCGCCACCAGCCATGTGCCCGAGAAGCGCCGGATCGCGGCCGCCGCGGCCGAGCTGCTCGGGGACGCCGAGACGGTCTTCGTCGACGAGGGGTTCACCCCGCAGCTCATCGCCGAATCACTGCCCAGGGACCGGCCGCTGACCGTGGTCACCGCGTCCCTGGCCACCGCGGGAGCGCTGGCCGAGGCCGACAACACGACGGTGCTGCTGCTCGGTGGCCGGGTCAGGCCCGGCACCCTCGCGACCGTCGACCACTGGACGACGAAGATGCTCGCCGGGTTCGTCATCGACCTGGCGTTCATCGGAGCCAACGGCATCTCGCGCGAACACGGCCTCACCACCCCCGACCCGGCCGTCAGCGAGGTCAAGTCACAGGCCATCCGGGCCGCCCGGCGCACGGTGTTCGCGGGGGTGCACACCAAGTTCGGCGCCGTGAGCTTCTGCCGGTTCGCGGAGATCAGTGCACTGGAGGCGATCGTCACCAGCACCCTCCTGCCCACGTCCGAGGCCCACCGCTACTCGATGCAGGGCCCTCAGGTCATCCGGGTCTGAAACAGAGACCGCACCCCAGTCCCCAAAGAGTTCGAAAAAACAACTGACCCACTACAGAGGCATCACACTCCCCTGTTTCATCCCATATGTACTGATACATCCAGGAGCGATCCATGCGAACCCAGAGCCGACGGAGGCCGCGCGCGACGCTCGTCGCGGCCGCCGCAGGGACGCTGCTCGCCCCGCTGCTCTCCGGTTGCTGGGCCGGAGCGGGCGGAGCGGGCTCCGGTGGCAACTCCATCAACGTCCTCATGGTCAACAACCCGCAGATGGTGGAGTTGCAGAAGCTCACCGCCGCCCACTTCACCAAGGAGACCGGCATCAAGGTGAACTTCACCGTGCTGCCGGAGAACGACGTCCGCGACAAGATCAGCCAGGACTTCGCCAACCAGGCCGGCCAGTACGACGTCGCCACCCTGTCCAACTACGAGATACCGATCTACGCCAAGAACGACTGGCTGCACGAGATGGACTCGTACGTCGCGAAGGACCCGAAGTACGACGAGCAGGACGTCCTCAAGCCCATGCGCCAGTCCCTCACCGCGGACGACGGCAAGCTCTACGGGCAGCCCTTCTACGGCGAGTCGTCCTTCCTGATGTACCGCAAGGACGTGTTCGAGGCGAAGGGCCTCACCATGCCCGAGCGCCCCACCTGGACCCAGGTGGCCGACCTCGCGGCCAAGGCCGACGGTGCCGAGTCGGGCATGAAGGGCATCTGTCTGCGCGGCCTGCCCGGCTGGGGCGAGGTCATGGCCCCGCTCACCACGGTCGTGAACACCTTCGGCGGCACGTGGTTCGACAAGGGCTGGAAGGCGCGGCTCGACTCCCCCGAGTGGGAACGGGCGGTGAAGTTCTACGTGGACCTCGTCCGCGACCACGGCGAGGCAGGCGCACCCCAGGCCGGCTTCGCCGAGTGCCTCAACAACATGACCCAGGGCAAGGTCGCCATGTGGTACGACGCCACGTCCGCGGCCGGTTCCCTGGAGTCGGCGAAGTCCCCGGTCAAGGGCAAGATCGGCTACGTACCGGCGCCCGTCGAGAAGACCGAGTCCTCCGGCTGGCTCTACACCTGGGCCTGGGGCATCCAGGACGCGTCCCGGAACCCCGACAAGGCCTGGAAGTTCGTCTCCTGGGCGTCCAGCAAGGAGTACGAGCAGCTGGTCGGCGACGAGATCGGCTGGTCCAACGTCCCGGCCGGCAAGCGCGCCTCCACGTACACCAACGCCGACTACCGCAAGGAGGCCGGCGCCTTCCAGGAGATGACCAAGGAGGCCATCGAGGGCGCCAGGCCCACCGACCCCGGCGTACAGCCGCGGCCCGCGCCCGGCATCCAGTTCGTCGGCATCCCCGAGTTCACCGATCTCGGCACCAAGGTCTCGCAGGAGATCAGCGCGGCCATCGCCGGACGCCAGTCCGTCGAGTCGGCCCTGAACAAGTCCCAGAAGCTGGCCGAGGAGATCGCCGAGGAGTACGAGGGACGATGACCGCCACAACAACGGCTCCCATAGCCGCACCATCCGTACACACCGAGAAGCGTCCCTCGGGCCGCATGCGCGCCTGGGCGACCCGGGCCCCGCTCCTCCCCGCCCTGATCTTCATGATCGCCGTGACCCAGCTCCCCTTCGTGGCCACGCTGGTGATCTCCTTCTTCGACTGGAACTCCCTCTACCCGGACGCCCGCAGCTTCACGGGCTTCGGCAACTACTCCGAGGTCCTCACCGACGCGGCCCTGCGCAAGTCGGTGTGGACGACCATCCTGCTGACAGTCGCCGTCGTCCTGGCCAGCCTCGTCCTGGGCCTGGGCCTCGCCCTCCTCCTGGACCGGAAGTTCCGGGGCCGCGGCCTGGTCCGTACGCTCCTGATCGCACCCTTCCTGGTGGTCCCCGTGGCGGCGGCCCTGCTCTGGAAGCATGTGCTCTACAACCCTGAATACGGCCTGCTCAATGGGTTGTTGCACTATGTGGGCGGACCACAGCCGGACTGGATCTCCAACACCCCGCTGCTCGCCGTCGAGATGTCCCTCGTCTGGCAGTGGACGCCCTTCATGATGCTGATCCTTCTGGCGGGGCTGCAGAGCCGCGACCACCAGCAGATCGAGGCCGCGAAGGTCGACGGCGCGAGCGACTGGCAGGTCTTCCGCTATCTGACCCTGCCCCACCTGCGCCGCTACCTCGAACTGGGCGCCCTGCTGGGCTCGATCTACATCGTCCAGAACTTCGACGCGGTCTTCACCATCACATCCGGCGGCCTGGGCACCGCGAACCTGCCCTACACCGTCTACCAGAGCTTCTACCAGGCCCACGAGAACGGCCTCGCCTCCGCGGCCGGCGTCCTGGTCGTCATCGGCTCGATCATCATCGCGACCTTCGCGCTGCGCGTGGTCTCGTCCCTGTTCCGCGAGGAGGTGGGCCGCGCATGAGCGCCACCGCTGTACGTGTACGTCCCCGCACTGCCGAGTCCGGCCACCCCGGTCCCCGCCGCCCCAAGGGAAGGGGCCTCGGCCTGGTCGCCTGGCTGGCCGGGATCGTCTTCTTCCTGCCCATCGCCTGGATGGCCCTGACGTCCTTCCACTCCGAGGAGGACGCGGCGACCAATCCCCCGTCCTTCGGGGCCGCCCTCACACTCGACGGCTACCGCGAGTTCTTCGGCGCGGGCGGCGGCGCGAGCCCCTGGCCGTCGCTGATCAACTCGACGGTGGCATCGCTGGCGTCAACGCTCCTGGTCCTCCTGCTGGCCCTCCCCGCGGCATACGCGCTCTCGATCCGCCCAGTGAAGAAGTGGACCGACGTCCTGTTCTTCTTCCTCTCCACGAAGATGCTCCCGGTGGTCGCGGGCCTCCTGCCCATCTACCTCTTCGCGAAGAACACGGGAATGCTGGACAACATCTGGCTCCTGGTCATCCTCTACACCTCGATGAACCTGCCGATCGCGGTGTGGATGATGCAGTCGTTCCTCTCCGAGGTCCCGGTGGCGATCATCGAGGCGGCGCAGATAGACGGCGCGAAACTGCCCACGATCCTCGCGCGGGTCGTGGCCCCCATCGCCCTCCCGGGCATCGCGGCCACAGCCCTGATCTGCTTCATCTTCAGCTGGAACGAGCTGCTGTTCGCCCGAGTGCTCACGGGCGTGGTGGCGGAGACGGCCCCCGTCTTCCTCACCGGCTTCATCACCAGCCAGGGCCTGTTCCTGGCGAAGGTGTGCGCCGCGTCGCTCGTCATCTCCCTGCCGGTGCTCGCCGCGGGGTTCGCCGCCCAGGACAAACTCGTCCAGGGCCTGTCGTTGGGAGCCGTGAAATGAAGGCCGCAGTCATCGAGTCCGTGGGCCGTGCCGTCGTGGCCGAGGTCCCGGACCCGACGCCGGGCCCCCGCGAGGTCGTCGTGGAGGTCGCCGCCTGCGGCCTGTGCGGCACCGATCTGCACATCCTCCAGGGCGAGTTCGCGCCCAAGCTGCCGATCGTGCCGGGCCACGAGTTCGCGGGCGAGGTGGTCGGGGTGGGCACCCAGGTTACGGAGCTGTCGCTCGGCGACCGGGTGGCGGTGGACCCCTCCCTCTACTGCTACGAGTGCCGGTTCTGCCGTACGGGCCACAACAACCTCTGCGAACGGTGGGCGGCCATCGGCGTGACGACGGCGGGCGGCGCGGCCCAGTACGCCGCGGCCCCCGTGGCGAACTGCGTCAAGCTCCCCGAACACGTCCGCACCCAGGACGCGGCCCTGGTCGAGCCCCTCTCCTGCGCGGTCCGCGGCTACGACGTGCTGAACTCCCGCCTGGGCGCCCACGTCCTGATCTACGGCTCAGGAACCATGGGCCTGATGATGCTGGAGCTCGCGAAGCGGACGGGTGCGGCGAGCGTGGACGTCGTGGACATCAATCCGCAGCGGCTCGCGACGGCCGAGCGGCTCGGTGTCTCGGCGACGGCCACCGGGGCCGACGAGCTCGACCGGCCGCAGGGGTGGGACCTCGTCGTCGACGCCACGGGCAACGCGGCGGCGATCCAGGACGGCCTGGAGCGGGTGGCCAAGGCCGGCACGTTCCTCCAGTTCGGCGTGGCGGACTACGCGACCCGGGTCACCATCGACCCGTACCGCATCTACAACCAGGAGATCACCATCACCGGCTCCATGGCCGTCCTCCACAGCTTCGAGCGGGCGGCGGAGCTCTTCGCCACGGGTGTCCTCGACCCGGACATCTTCATCAGCGACCGACTGCCCCTGGACCAGTACCCCCAGGCCCTGGACCAGTTCGCCTCGGGCGTCGGCCGAAAGATCGTGGTGGTCCCGTAGGACCTTTCTCGCCCCCGCCGCCCCTGCCCATTCCCATCCCCTGGGGCTCCGCCCCAGACCCCGTGGAGTGCGATTACGAGTGCGGGTCCGGCTGTGGCTGATCGCGCAGTTCCCCGCGCCCCTAAAAGGGGCGCGGGGAACTGCGCAGTCTTTTGGGGGTTCGGGGGCGAAGCCCCCGAGTAAGTGACGGGAATGGGCAGGGGCGGCGGGGGCGAAAAACCCTTGGGCCAGCCCCACCCCGCCGACCTACCATCCCCCCATGCCCCGCCCCAACGGCTTCGCCTACGCCCACCACCCAGACGGCACCGTGACGATCACACACGGCACCCGCCCCGCCACCACCCTCCGCGGCCCGAGGGCCACCCAGTTCCTCGCGGAAGTGGAATCCGGCGACCCTCAACTGGTCATGGCCCGCTGGACGGGCAACTACAAACACGGCAACGAACGAACGGCCCGCAACCACCCCAGAAACCGCCACTGACGGCCACCGACCACCCCTGACCAGCACAAACCCGCACTGACCCAATTGGCGGTCAGGTAAGGGAACGGCAAAGCGGGCCCGGTCGTTCACGGGGCATGACAGCTATGACCCCCGGCTCGAACATCCCTCTCCCCGTCACCCGCGTGACGGTGGACGTCGCCGCCCCGGTGCGGCTCGACGTATCGGGCCTGCTGCTCACCGCCGACGGCAAGGTGCGCTCCGACGACGACTTCATCTTCTACAACCAGCCGACCGGCCAGGGCGTGACATACCGCTCCGGCGGCGGCACCAGCCCCGACTCGATCACGGTCGACACGACGGCCGTGCCCCCGGGCATCGAGAAGATCGTCGTCACCGCGAGCCCGGACGCCGCGGGCCAGACCTTCCAGGGCGTCGAGCCCACGGCGACGATCCGCAACGCCGACGACAACTCCGTACTGGCCTCCTTCACCCCGCCCCAGCTCGGCTCGGAGACGGCCCTGGTGATCGTCGAGGTCTACCTGCGCAACGGCGCATGGAAGGCCCGAGCGGTCGGCCAGGGGTACTCGAACGGCCTGGCGGGCATCGCCACGGACTTCGGCGTGACGGTGGAGGAGCCGGCCGCCCCGGCCCAGGCAGCGGCCCCGGTCGCCCCGCCGGCCCCCACGATCCAGACCCCGGTGACACCCCCGGCCCCGCCCGTCACCGCGCCCGCGGCACCGCCCGCGCCCCCGGCGGCACCTGCCGCCCCCGCCCCGGGCGCCGGGAAGATCAACCTAGACAAGGGCCGCGTAAGCCTCCAGAAGAACCAGACCGTGTCCCTGGTCAAGGGCGGCCGCCCGTTCCTCTCCCAGGTGAAGATGGGCCTCGGCTGGGAGCCGGCGTACCGCGGCAAGGACATCGACCTGGACGCGTCGGTCATCGCGTACGGCCCTCAGCGCAACCACATCGACAGCTGCTACTTCGGCAAGCTCTCGATCGTGAACGGCGCGATCAAGCACTCCGGCGACAACCTCACGGGCGAGGGCGGCGGAGACGACGAGGTGATCGTCGTGGACCTGGGCCGGCTCCCCCAGGAGGTCACCGGCCTGGTCTTCACGGTGAACTCCTTCTCCGGCCAGAAGTTCACCGAGGTCGCCAAGGCCTACTGCCGCCTCCTGGACGCCGCCACGGGCGAGGAGCTGGTCCGCTTCGACCTCACGACCGCGGAGCCCCAGACCGGCGTGATGATGGCCAAGCTCATCAAGCAGTTCTCCGGCGAGTGGGAGATGACGGCCCTCGGCAACTTCGTCAAGTCCCGCACGGTCCGCGGCATGGTGAAGCCGTCGGCCCAGGCGCTGTAGCCCACCACCTCACCACGAACGTGCGGGGCGCCCCCCATCCCGGGGGGCGCCCCGCACGTTCGTGGCCGGGTCACATCTTCGTGGCACCCGCGGCGAGGTCCCTGAGGAAGTGCCGCGCCCCGATCAGGAACACGATGATCAGCGGAACGACGCTCATCAACGCACCTGCCATCACCAGGGAGTAGTCGGTGTTGTAGAGGACGTTGAGGTTCGCCAGGGCGACCTGGAGGGTGACCCTGTCGGGGTCGATCATCACGACCAGCGGCCAGATGTAGTCGTTCCAGATGCTGATGAAGGTGAAGATGCCGAGGAACGCCAGCGCGGGCCGGAACAACGGCATCGCGACCTGCCAGTAGAGCCGGAAGAAACCGGCGCCGTCGATCCGCCCGGCGTCGAGCAGTTCGTCGGGCAGCGAGTTCTGCGCGTACTGGCGCATCCAGAAGATGCCGAAGGCGTTGGCCGCACCGGGAATGATCAGCGCCTGCAACGAGCCGGCCCAGCCGAACTCCGCCATGGTGACGAACTGCGGCACCAGGGAGAGCTGCGCGGGGATCATGTACGTGACCAGCAGGCCACCGAAGAGGAACTTCTTGCCCGGGAACTCGTACTTGGCGAAGGCGAACGCGGCCAGCGAGTCGAAGAACAGCACCAGCGCGGTCCCGACCACGGCGACGACGACGGTGTTGAACAGCGATCCGAAGAAGTCGACGGTGTCGAGCACCCGCCCCATGTTGTCCAGGAGATGCGGTCCCGGTACCAACTTGGGCGGGTAGCTGTAGATGTCCTCGGTGGTGCCGGAAGCCATCACCACCAGCCAGTAGAAGGGGAACAGCGAGATCAGCACACCGAGCAGCAGCACCCCCCGGACACAGATCCGGGTGAGCCGGCTGCCGGAGCCGATGGCGAGCCCCGCGCTCCCGGTCGTCCTGTCGTCAGCGGCCATTGCGGGCGGCCCCCTTGCGTCGCAGCAGTGACCGGATACCGGCGCGGTCCTCGCGGTCGGAGCCGGAGACCAGCCGCCAGTTGATGAGGGTGAAGACCGCGATGATCGCGAAGAGGAGCCAGCCCATCGCGGCCCCGTAGCCGAACTGGTGGTCCTTGAAGGCCTTCTGCCACAGATAGAGCACGATGGTCATACCTTCCTGGCCCGGTCCGCCGATGGTTCCGACATCGGTCGACTGGAACAGCACCTGGGACTCGGTGAAGATCTGCAGGCCGTTGATGGTGGACGTGACGGCGGCGAAGAGGACCACCGGCCGCAGCTGCGGCAGCACGACCCGGAAGAGGGTCTGCCAGCTGTTCGCCCCGTCGACACGGGCGGCCTCGAAGTGCTCGGTCGGAATGGCCTGGAGGCCCGCCAGGAAGATCAGGGCGTTGTAGCCGACCCACCGCCAGATGATCATGATGGAGAGGGACACCTTGATCCCCCACTCGGAGGACAGCCAGCCGACGCCGTCGATCCCGACGACCCTCAGCGCCGAGTTGGCGAGTCCCGTCTGGGCGAAGACCGAGCCGAAGACGACGGTCATGGCGACCATCGAGGTGACGTTGGGGATGAAGTACGCCACCCGGTACGCGCCGGTGAACCGGACCTGCGAGTGCAGCAGGAACGCGAGCACCAGGGCCAGGAACAGCATCGGCACCGTGGACAGGAACCAGATCTCGAAGGTGTTGAGCACCGAGTGCCAGAACACCGAGTCCTCGAGCAGCCAGCCGTACTGCTTGAGCCCGACGAAGCGCATGTCACCGATGCCGTCCCAGTCCTGGAAGGACAGGTACAGGGAGAAGACCACCGGGAAGGCGCCGAAGACGGCGAAGAGCACGTAGAACGGCGAGATGGCGAGGAGGGGCGGCCCATGGCGCCGTCGCCCGCCCGGGGCGGTGGCGCGAGAGCGACGGGCAGGTCGCCGTTCGTCGGCCTCCGGCGCACCGGCCGAGTCGAGAACCGTGGCCATGTCAGCTCACCCCCATTCGGGACAGCGTGGTCTCGGCGGTGTTCACGGCGTCCCGCCAGGCCCGGTCGGGTTTCTTGCCGAGCGATTCCACGTTGGTCAGCTCCTGGAAGAACGGGGTGTTGGCGGTCTCCTCGTACGGGCTGAAGTAGACGACGGGGGCCTTCTGGGCGGCCGGGCCGAAGACGTCGATGGGCCGCTGACCGCCGAAGAAGGGGTCGGGCTTGTGCATCGCGGGGTCGGCGTAGGCGGCCGGAGTGGTGGGGAACAGGGCCATCTCCTGGTAGCTCTTGAGCTGGTTCGCCGGGCCGAGCAGCCACTTCACGAAGGCGAAGGCGCCCTCCGGGTCGCGGCAGTAGCGGGTCAGGGTGACGTACGAGCCGCCGTAGTTGGCGGGTCCGTCGGGCATGGTGGTCAGCCGCCAGGCCCCGGACGTCTTCGGCGCGGTGTCCTTCAGTCCGTTGATGGCCCACACCGCCGTGGTCATCGAAGCGACGCGTCCCCCGCTCATGGCCGCGTTGTAGTCGGGCGTGCCGTCCACGATCCGGGCGCTGAGCCCCTGCCGGAGGATCTCCACGGAGAGGTCCCAGGCGCGCCTGATGTGTTCCTGGTCGCCGATGAAGCGGTTGTCGGCGTCCACGAACTGCTTGGGGCTCTGGAGCAACACCTGCTGAAAAACATTGCCGACGTTGCTCACCAGATACGGCTTGCCGGGCCCCTTCCGGAGCGCCTGCCCGGCAGCGAGGTATTTCTCCCAGGTGGAGAGCTCCTCGGCAACGGCTTGCGGCTCGTCGGGCAGCCCGGCCCGCCGGAAGAGATCACGCCGGTAGTAGAGCGCGGTAGGTCCGGCATCGAGCGGGAAGCCGATCATCCGCCCCGAAGGAGCGAAGCACCCCTTCCACTTCCAGTCGAGATACTCACCACGCACGCCCTCGGCACCCAGCGTCCGCAAGTCAAGAAACTCGTTCTCATCGGGAAAGAACGTGGCGAGGTTGTCGGAGTTCACGACCGTCAGATCCGGCACATAGGCACGGGCGGCAAGACTCGTACGGACCTTCGAGTCGATGTCCCCGTCGGGGATCTGGGACCCCTTCACCCTCAGCCCCGGCACACCGGGTACGGCACGCCTGGCGGTGGCGAGCAGCTTGTCGCTCAGCGAGCCCTTCCAGTACCAGAGGCTCAGGTGATCGGTGCCCGCGGAGGCCGAGCCATTGCCCGCCCCGCATCCCGTCAGGCCGAGCAGCGCGGCGCCCGCACCGCCGAGGGAGGCCCCCAGCAGACCCCTGCGGGACATCGTTCGGTGTTCCATCGGCGCGCACTCACTTTCCGGGCACGGTCGGCCGGGAAAGGGCGCGGCCGCGGGCCCGTTTTCCGAGGAGGAAGGTCGGGACAACGATGTCGGGAGGCTCCGTGAACGTTCACGTGAACGTTGCCGTCGAGTATCGAGGCGGCCGAAAACGAGTGTCAAGACATGTGCAAGCGCTATCTGTCGCTGCGGAGAGACTCAGGCGGAGGCCCGCACCACCAGCTCGGGAATGACCCAGGCGTCCGCGCCGCTCAGCGGCTCCTCGCCGGCCCGCAGCCGCGCCACCTGCTCGACGGCCAGCCGCCCCAACCGCCGCTTGTCGATATGAAGTGTGGTCAGACCGGGCTCCACCAGTTCACCCAGGGAAAGCCCGTCGAAGCCCAGAACGGCCAGATCGTCCGGAATCCGCAGCCCCCGACGCCGGGCGGCACGCATGGCCCCGACGGCGATCAGATCGTTGAACCCCACCACACCAGTGATCTCCGGCCGCGCGTCGAGCAACCGCTCCGCCCCCGCCTCACCACCACCCACACTGTGCTCAGGACACAGCACGATCCAGCTGTCGTCGACGGGCAGCCCAAGCCGCCGCACCTCGCGCAGAAACGCCTTCCGGCGCTCACCGGGAACCTCACTCCGCTCCCCGTCCAGCATGCCGATCCTGCGATGTCCGGCCCGGACCAAATGAGCAAGGCCCTGCTCCATACCGGCGGCAACGTCGATACCGACGGCCCCGAACCGGGTCTGCTGAGGCCCGCGCTCCAACAGCACCAACGGCACACCGCCCAGCCGCCGGGCGAGCACGTCGTCCTCGTTCTTGAAGTACCCCACAACGGCATCGGCCTGATGGGACAGCACATCAAGCGCCTCCCGCTCCCGGGCCTCATCGGTACGGGAGTCCCACACCACCACCTGCCACCCACGCAGCTCGGCGGCTTCCAGCACCCCGGCGGCCACCTCGGGAAAGAACGGATTCATCAGGTCCGGAATCACCAGACCCACCGTCACGGTTCCCTTCCGCACCAGCCCCCGCGCGAACCGGCTGGGCCGGTAGTCCAGCGCCCGAGCGGCCTCAAGCACCCGCTCCTTGGTCCCGGGATCGATCTCACCCTTGTCATTGACAGCCCGTGAAACCGTCTGCCGCGACACCCCCGCCAACTGGGCAACATCATGGATGGTGGCCCGCCGACGCCCCCCGCCGACCTGCCCGCCACTCGACCCCAGCCGCTCATCACCCCGCACGAAGTGCACTGTAACCGGCCACCACGACACACCCACCGGGGGAACACCCCCAAAACCCCGCAGCCGCCGACGCACGCGGGGCGGGGCCGTGCCGGTATGTCAACGTTCGCGACGTACGGCTCCCACGGGAAACGCCCACCGATGGAACCCAGGGCAGTACGCCCGGCAGTCGCGAACGTGACATACCGGCACGGCCCCGCCCCACCCACAGACAATCCCCAGGCGCAGGCCGCCCCCTCAGAACAACGCGCTGTAGGCATTCAAAGCAGGCTGCCCCCCGAGATGGGCGTACAACACGGTCGAGCCCCGCCCGACCTCCCCCCGACCCACCAGATCGACCATCCCGGCCATCGACTTCCCCTCGTACACAGGATCGGTGACCATCCCCTCGGTCCGGGCGGCAAGCCGCATCGCGTCCAAGGTGGCCTCATCGGGAATCCCATAGGTGCCCGCGTGATACCGCCCGTCCAGCTCGATGTTCGCCTCGGTCAACTCCTTCTCCACACCGATGAGTTGTCCCGTCCCGTGGGCGATCCGCGCGATCTGCTCACGGGTACGTTCGGGCGCGGCCGACGCGTCGATCCCGATGACACGCCGCGCCCGCCCACCCTCCTCCTCCAGTGCCCGGAACCCGGCAACCATCCCCGCCTGAGTGGACCCGGTCACCGAGCAAACGACCACGGTGTCGAAGAAGACCCTCAACTCCCGCTCCTGCTCGGCAACTTCAAAGGCCCACCCGGCAAACCCGAGCCCACCGAGGGGATGATCGGAGGCCCCAGCAGGAATGGCATAGGGCGTCCCACCCCCCTCCTCAACCTCCCGCAGAGCCTGCTCCCAGCTCTCCTTGAACCCGATCCCGAACCCGGCCCGCACAAGCCGCACATCGGCCCCCGCAAGCCGGCTGATCAGAATGTTGCCGACCTTGTCGTACACGGAGTCGGGCCACTCCACCCAACTCTCCTGCACAAGAACGCACTTGAGTCCAGCCCGAGCGGCACAGGCGGCCACCTGCCGAGTGTGATTGGACTGAACCCCACCAATCGAGACAAGCGTGTCGCACCCCTTCGCAAGAGCGTCCGCGACGAGGTACTCCAGCTTGCGAGTCTTGTTCCCCCCATAAGCAACCCCGGAGTTGCAGTCCTCCCGCTTGGCCCAGAGCGAGGCGCCGCCGAGGTGCTTCGTGAGCCGCTCCAGCGGATGCACGGGCGAGGGACCGAAGAGCAGGGGGTAACGGGCGTACGAGGCAAGCGACATGGATCCTCCACGGATCAGGTATCGAGATCGGCCAGGTCTTCGAGGCCACGCCAGATCTCCGCCGTGACGCGGACGGCCTCGTCCACGTCGCCGAGGGCACAGGCGTCGATCAGCTCGTCGTGCAGCCCGGCCGAACGGCAGTTGCCGCCCTCGCCGAACCGGCGCCGCTCCAGGCGCCGGATGAGCGGGGTGTAGCGGGCGACGGTGGCGGCGGCGGCGCGATTCCCGCTCACACGGACCAGTACGTCGTGCAGCTCGTCGTCGGCACACAACGCGGCGGCCACGTCACCGTCGCGCACGGCCGCGGCGAAACGCGCGTTGGCCTCCCGCATGGCACCGATGTGGCCGGGGCGAAGCCGGGGCAGCGCCGCCCGAGTGACCAGCTCGTGCATGGCGCCGACGACGGCCGCGGCGTCCCGCACATCGGCGGCCACCACAGGGGTCACCCGCGTGTAGCTCTGCGGCTTGGACTCCAGCAGGCCTTCGTCGACGAGCCGTGAGAAGGCATCCCGTACGGGCGCCCGGGAAAGCCCGAGCCGCTCGGCCAGCTCGGCGTCCCGCACGACGGCGCCCGGCGCGATGTCGCCGGCCACGATGGCGTCCCGTATCGCCTCGTACGCGCGGTCCCTGAGCAGGGTCCGGGGCACGGGCCGAATCGCTCCCATGGACTAAAATGTTAGATGTCAGATCGAGCCCAGCACAAGAGTGCGACCCGCACCGAAGTACGGGCCGCACTCACACAGGGCTAACAAGCCCACGGCCAGTCCGCGTCCCGAGCGCCCTCAAGCAGCGGAACCATCCGAAACGCGGCATCCGAAAGCCCCCCGAAGACATGCCGGTTCCCCGCTCCCGACGGCCCGTGCCCCGCCCGGTACCCGGCGAGGTTCCAGGTGTAGACCGGCACATGCGCAGGAACCTGCTCGGTCGGATCGCCGTAGTGGCTGTACGTGGCCTGCTCGTCCGTGACGATCAGCACACGATCATGCCGCTTGTAGTGCTTGCGCACCGCCTCGGTCGTATCAGTCCCGCCGAGGTCGCCGAAACGCTCCAGCACCCTCAACACCGACTCACCCCGACGGAACTTCACCCGCGCGCTGCTCGTCCCGAACTCGACAAGATCGGCGTCCGCCGCCCGCAGCGCGAGCGCCGTACCGAAGATCGCCGCCGCGTCGGCCCGGTTGAGCTCCGAGCGCTCGGAAAGCCGCGAGTAGAACATCGACCCGGACCGGTCGACGAGCACGAGCGTCCTGCCACCCAGCGCAGGCACGTTGGCCAGCGAGTGACCGAGCGCCTGCTCCAGCGGGTACGCCCAGCGCAGCGAAGGCGCGTGCTGGTACGCGGCGAGGTACCGGAACGGGAACTGCCGAGAACGCGCGACCTCCGCGGGGTCACTGATCTTCGCGGCGACCTGGGCAGCAACCTCGTCCGAGACCCCGGCCTCGTCGAAGTTACGCAGGTTCCGCACCAGGGCCATCGCACCCATGGACGGGATGACGGCCTCCCAGGCCGCCTTGTCCATCGGTCCCTGCAGCCACCCGGCCAGCGCCTCCCAGGTGATGCCCGCGTCGGCGAGACGCTGTGCGCCGTGCGCACCGGTCACCACCTTGCGCCGCTTGGCGGGCCGCAGTGCCATCAGGTCACGGTGGGCCGCCAGAACGGGCAGCGACTTGGGTACGACCGCGGTGTCCGGGTTGTGCCGCCGGTCCAGCGCGTACTGGAACAGCTCGCCCTGCCACGGCTTGTCCGGGTCGGGTGCCGCGTGCACGAGGTTGAGGATGTCGCCGAAGCGGTAGCCCTTGGACGCGGTGTCGTACTTCAGCAGCGACTTGCCGCTGTAGAGCCGGCGTACGGCGTCGGCGATGCCGCGCTTCACGGGCTTGGGGATGTTGCGGCCGTACAGCGCGGTCCAGTACGCGAGCAGCTCGCCGGGCTCGTCCGGGCGCCGCAGCACGGAGGCGACGACCTGCCGGTTCGCCGGGCCGTCCGTGGCGCCGGCGTCGAGGCGCGCCTTCACGTACTCGGCGGCGCCGACGATCGACGCGGTCCGCATGCTGCCCTCGCCACGCAGCCAGGCCAGCATGCTCGCCGTCCACGACGGGTCGCTGACGGCCAGCTCGCGCACGAGCCCGGCGAACCGGTCGTCCCGGGCGTCGCCGGTCTCGTAGAAGGTGTTCTGCGAGACGAGGTTGGAGATCGCCAGCAGAAAGAGCTCGGAACGCGCGTCGCGCTCACGGCCGCGGCCGCCCTCGTACGTGCGCAGTACGCGCCCGGTCGAGGTGACCCGCGAAGTGCCCTGGGCCTTCGCCGCCTTGGTGTTGAATCGCGCCATGATGAATTCCCCCGAATTCAGTGGTGTTTCGGAGGGAGGCACAGCAAATGGAGCGTGCCCGAGATCAGGAGTCGGCGACGGACTTAATCGGATGCTCTACCGGATTGAGCTACACCGGCCCGAAGCCGATGACGGGATTTGAACCCGCAACCCTCTGATCCCTGAAGTAACCGCTGCCTTCGCACCGGGCACACACCATTTGCTGCACCTCCCGAGATCAAGTCGGCGGCGGCCTGGATTCTTTGGAAGAGAAGTAGCCGCCGCCATCGCACCGGGAGGTGCATGAAGTTGTGGTGTCCAGAGTTCAAGGCCGGCGGAACCGACGTAGGTGCTCTAACCCCTGAGCTACACCGGCGCGTTGTGCCGGTGACGGGACTCGAACCCGCGGCCTCCCCATTAGGAGTGGAAGTAGGTCCTGCCTTCGCACCTGGACGTTCATCACTCTAGGACGCGCAACGAGGGTCGGGCGAACGATTATTTTCCGGGCCGGCGAACTGGACGGATCACCTTCACGCAAGGCCCCTGAGCCGGAGGGGCCCGAGGTGGCCGGGCTGCCATAGGCACTCCCTATGGCACCTGCTGACTTTGCGTCTTTGCCTCTCGTTCTTTTCCGAACGTACGGTGAAACCACTCGACGAGGTACTCACCGAGATTTATTGGAAAAATCGAGAGAGCAGGCGGCATGACCACGATAGAAAATGGATCGGGAACGCTGGAACTCAAGGGAAAGCGGGCCCTGGTCACAGGTGGTTCTCGCGGAATAGGAGCGGCCGTCGTTCGCCAACTCCTGGACGCGGGCGCCGAGGTGCTCACGACCGCCAGGTCGGCGACGAGCACGGTGCCGGAGGGGGCCGCCTTCGTGGAGGCCGACGTACGGACACGGGCCGGAGCTGAGACGCTCGCCGCGACCGCGCAGGAGGTGCTCGGCGGGGTGGACATCCTGGTCCACAACGCGGGTGGGGCACGGCCGTACGAGAGCACCTCGGCCATCCCCGACGAGGAGTGGCAGGACCAGCTGGACCTCAACTACCTGGCCTCGGTGCGGCTGGACGCGCTGCTGGTACCGGGGATGCGGGAACGGCGTTCGGGAACGATCGTGCACGTCTCCTCGGCCGCGGTGCCCGCCACGCCGCCCCCGTTCCTGCACTACACGGCGGCGAAGGCGGCACTGGAGAACTACAGCCGAGGGCTGGCCCTGGAGCTGGCGCCGTCCGGAATCCGGGTCAACACCGTGACTCCCGGCAGGACCGCCACCCCCGGCGGCGAACTGACGCGGGAGCAGTGGGCGCGCCTGGACCCGGCGCAGGGCCAGAACGACGCCACCGTGCCGCTGGGGCGCGAGGGCCAGCCCGACGACATCGCCGACGCGGTGCTGTTCCTCGTGTCCGACCGGGCGAGCTGGCTGACCGGAAGCAATCTCGTCGTGGACGGCGGCGAATTCCCCCGGGGTTGACGCCGACGGCATTCCGGAACGCCGGTTCCGGGATGAAGGCCGGTTTCCGCACGCTGAGTTCAGCGGCGCCCGCCTCCCC